>CAZVJY010000006.1:0-145390 GCA_964626685.1 uncultured Flavobacteriaceae bacterium | reverse complement strand
GTTATTGGTATAAACAAAAAAGGCCTCAGAAATGAGGCCTTTTTTATTAAAACTGATGTACCTTTGCCGTAGCAGTCTGCCTTACCGCGCCGGGGTAACCCGGTGAGGAAAGTCCGGGCAACACAGGGCGCCGTACTTCCTAACAGGAAGGCGCATAAAAGGCAACTTTTGTGCGACAGAAAGTGTCACAGAAACTATACCGTCTCGGCTTAGCCGGGATAAGGGTGAAAAAGCGGGGTAAGAGCCCACTCGTTCCGGTGTGAATCGGGATTGGGATAAACCTTACGGGTTGAAAGACCAAATAAACCCTGCATGAGGAGTTGCCCGCTCCGGTTTGCTGCTCCGGCAGCAATGGCAGGGAGGGTAGGTCGATAGAGGCCTGCTGTGAAGCAGGTCCCAGATAAATGGTAAGGATCTTTTTCGGCAACGAAAACAGATACAGAACCCGGCTTATAGGACTGCTTTAAAAATTTAATAAATCAGGGGTTGACTTTACCCCGCATATTTATTAATTTTGCACCCACATTGAACGAAAGAACAATGTAAATGCGAGAATAGCTCAGTTGGTAGAGCATCACCTTGCCAAGGTGAGGGTCGCGAGTTCGAGTCTCGTTTCTCGCTCCAGAGAGCCCCGGAAACGGGGCTTTTCTTTTTTTACCATTCAACCAATACCAAATCGCACATGTATATTTGTACATTAATAAGCAAGGGCAATGAGCACCGAATTTGAAGCCGTAATAGGATTGGAAATACACATTCAACTGCTAACAGGAAGTAAAGCATTTTCTGCTGATAGCACCGCATACGGACAAATGCCCAATACGCAGGTAAGCCCAATCAGCCTGGCACACCCCGGCACCTTGCCCAAACACAATAAAAATGCTGTAGAACTCGCCATGAAAATGGGACTGGCACTGCAGTGCGACATTACCCGTGTAAACCGATATGCGCGTAAAAACTACTTCTATGCTGATTTGCCCAAAGGCTATCAGATAACCCAGTTCGATACGCCACTTTGCACCGGAGGTTTTGTGAATATCAAACCCAAAACCGGTGAGCCCAAAAAAGTACGACTCATCCGCATACACATGGAGGAAGATACGGGCAAAAGTATGCACGACCAGGACCTACAAGATTCGCTGATTGATTACAATAGGGCCGGAACTCCACTGATTGAGGTAGTAACTGAACCTGATATCAGAACCGGTGACGAGGCCTATGCGTTTGTTACTGAAATCCGCCGTTTGGTTCGTTATCTGGACATATGCGACGGTAACATGGAGGAAGGAAGCCTTCGCTGCGATGCCAATATCTCTATCCGTCCCAGAGGCACACAAACTTTTGGAACCAAGGTGGAGGTGAAAAATATGAACTCCATCAGCAATGTAAAACGTGCGATTGATTTTGAAATAAAAAGACAGACAGAAATACTAAACAGTGGCGGAACCGTGGTAGGTGAAACCCGCGGTTTCAACGGCCTGAATGGCAATACTTTCAGCATGAGGCGCAAAGAACTGGTCAATGACTACCGCTATTTCCCGGAGCCTGACCTGCCACCGCTGACACTGACTGAAAAAGATATTGAGGCTGTTAAACACAGCATGCCAGAACTTCCGGAATCTTTATTCGACCGTTTCCACCGTGAGCTCGGACTATCTGAATATGACGCATCGGTTTTGATTGATGATAAAACCACTGCTTTGTTTTTCAACAGGCTGATTCAATGCACCTCCAACCACAAAGCAGCGGCCAACTGGGTAAACGTTTCCATCAAAGGCTATCTCAATGAAAATGCCATGGGTATGGAATCTTTTCCGTTGCAACCTGAAAAAATTGCTGAGATTATCGATGTAATTGACAAGAATATCATTTCTCACAGCGCTGCTGCCCAGCACCTCTTCCCTGCTTTAATTGAAAATCCTGCTGCATCTGCCACATCATTGATAGAGAAACTAAACCTGGCCCAGGACGCAGACTCTGAAACCATTGAAACGCTGATTGCTGAAGTTTTATCCAGATTCCCTGAAAAAGTCCAGGAGTATAGAAACGGTAAAAGTGGATTGCTGGGTTTGTTTGTTGGCGAAGTTATGAAAGCCAGCAAAGGCAAGGCTGATCCCAGAAAAACCAATGAGCAGGTGCGTAAAATGCTGGACGCATGAGCGTTTTGTTTTTACAAACCATATTCAAACGCCTACAGCATGGCGGCAAGGAAACCGCCTGCATTATTGAAGATACAGAAGTTTCCTATGACACATTTTCGGCGCTGACAGGTGCTGTACAGGCCAAAATACAACGTACCGGCAGCATGAACATTGGGGTTATAACCCAAAACGCTGCCGAAACCTACGCAACAATAATCGCAACGTGGCTCACAGGAAAGGCATACGTACCCATCCCGGCGCATTATCCCCCGGACAGAATTGATGAAATCATTCAATCTGCTGAAATAAGCACCATTTTTTATGCGTTGGATGGTCCGGAAGTTGAAAATTTGACTGACCAATTTCCGAAAATAGCTTTTGTAAACAGTTCCCGCTTACCCACAGCTGATTGTTTCTTTTCATTTCCTGCAGAGGATAAGGAAGCATACCTGCTTTTCACTTCAGGAACGACAGGAAAACCCAAGGGTGTTCCCATTACCTTTGGAAATATTCAGGCTTTTATGGATGGTTTTGATGCCCTGGGTTATCAGGTGCATGAAGATGATCGGTTTCTGCAAATGTTTGAACTGACATTTGACCTGTCTGTGGTGTGCTTTGCCCGACCACTTATGTGCGGAGGAAGTTTCCATACCCTACCCACCGGCATGATTAAAACCCTTGCGCTGTACCAAGTTCTGGAAGAAAACCGAATTACATTCAGCCTGATGGTGCCTTCTGCCATAGGCTTGCTTCTGCCCTATCTGGATGATATTCATTTGCCGGAGCTGCGTGTTTCACAATTTTGCGGTGAAGCACTAAAAAAAGACCTGCTTAAAAAATGGATGGTTTGTGTGCCTAACGCCCGAATAGATAATGTATACGGACCAACTGAGGCAACCATTTATTGCAGCGCAGTAACCTGCCAATCGGGTAAAATACCAAATCAAAACGGTGTGGTTGGCATTGGAAAGCCCATGCAGGAAAGCCGATTCATGCTGGTGGATGAACATGGCAACGAAATTGCCGATGCAAAAACAGAAGGTGAATTATGCATTGGTGGCGCGCAGTTAACCCCCGGCTATCTCAACAATCCGGAACAAAACGAACAAAAGTTCTTTGACCACCGTGGAATGCGCTTTTACAGGTCAGGCGACATAGCCTGCCGTGATCGCAGCGGAAATTACTTTTACATTGGCAGAAAAGACGATCAGGTAAAAATACAAGGTTATCGCATAGAGCTAGCCGAACTGGAAGTGGCATCTTCGAGAATATTGCCACAAAATCCGGCTGTTGCCGTTGGTTATCAGGTAAGCAACAACTGGTACCTGGCACTGTTTATCCTGCGAGCCGGGCTAGAAGAAGAAAAAATCAAAGAAGCGTTCAAACCTTTGCTGCCGCAGTATATGCAACCACACCGCATATTCACAATAGATGAGATACCGCTAAATGCCAATGGTAAAACGGACCGTAAAGCACTTAGAATACAGGCAGAAAGGCAACATGCATCATGATTATCACTTTTCGCAAAGCGACTGAATACGATACTGATTTTATTTGCGAAGGCATCATATATGCGGAAATGTCTGGAGGAAGCATCCTTCCCTACACTGCGCTTTTTGGTATTTCAAAAGAAGAAACGATCGCTTTGATTCATGCTGTGCTGGAAGAGGAGATTGAAGGTCAGGAATGGTTTTTACCCGGATTTACCATCCTGGAGTCAAATGGCATACCGGTGTCCTGTCTCAGTTCCTGGACTGAAGGAAAAAACGGCCTGGGCAGCGGGGTTTTGAAAGCGCAGGCCATGGCCTGGATACTGAGGGATAAATGGACCAAAGCAGCACCCAGACTGGAATGCCTAAAAAGTGCGCAACTGCCCCGTTTACAGGGAGCATTGCAACTGGAATGTATCTATACAAAAACGGAATTTCGCGGTCAGGGTCTGGCTTCAAAACTGATATCATTCTGTATTCAGCAGGCTTCCGAATCACCTGCTCCGCCTAAAACTGCCGAAATACAATTGCTTGGAAACAATCAGGCTGCCCTGCGTTCATACACAAAATGTGGATTTCTACTTCGGGAAGAGGCAATCTCCGAACAGCCTGAAATTTTAACTTTGTTGGCACACAACACCCGTGTATCTTTGATAAAACCCCTTTGATATGGAAACTTCTGAAATTCGCCTGCAGCTCAGCAATATTTTTGACAGTGTGTTCCACTGCGGAAGCATAGAAATAACCGATGATTTAACGGCTGAAAAGGTTGAAAAATGGGATTCATTGTCCCATCTTACCATGATTGCCGCAGTTGAATCGCATTTTGGAATACGGTTTAAACTAAAAGAACTTACCGGCATGAAAAACACAGGAGATCTGGTAAAACTGATACTTGAGAAAAAGCAGGCTGTTTGAGCAATTCCAACCATAACAGACCTCTCCTTACAATCGTAACAGCCGCTGTATTGCTGACGGTTGTAATATGGGCATTCAGCAATCCGGTTTGTGGTAAATGGCTAACCGCAAACGGTTTTAGATTTACCCAAACCCAACAGTTTATTCCGTTCTCAAATAACAGCCCCAAGGCGGTTAAACCAAAGAAAATAATAATAAAACCCGATTCTGTTATCCTTAAAAACCTAACGACAGCAGAACGCAGACGCATAGATACCCTGCACAAAAAAATTGCTTTTCTTGACAACGTTTCGGTTAATGGGAAAGCTCCGCTGGATGATTTTTTTGCG
The DNA here is from genome assembly GCA_964626685.1 of uncultured Flavobacteriaceae bacterium. GTDB lineage: Bacteria > Bacteroidota > Bacteroidia > NS11-12g > UBA955 > RGEC01. The sequence goes on along the minus strand of CAZVJY010000006.1, from coordinate 140,512 downwards.
GCACTTCAAACCACCACAGATTCACTGGTGCACATTTGGTATTATGGCGATTCTCAAATCGAAGGAGACCGGATAACCCAGGACTTAAGGCTGTTACTGCAAAAGGATTTTGGGGGAAACGGCCAGGGGCTGGTTCCACTCAATGATGTGGCCAGCTATCGGTTTCTTGAAACAGACTGCAGGGGGTTTGCCAAATACAATGTTTTCAACCACCGAAAATCAACCGGTTTTGGGTTTAGTGGAGTTAAATACCGCATTAAAACCAGCGATTCCACACAGGCGCAGTCTTCTTTTAAAGTTTTATCCGGTCTTCAGTTCAATAAGGTATACCTTTTGCATGATAAGGCTGAAAAGACCATGGTGAGGGTTGCTGCTGACAAACAAACAGAAAAAGAGATTGCCCTGACTGGAATAAAAACCCTGGTTCATGATGGAAAATGCAAGGAACTGAAGGTTAAGTATCCAACGGGGTTTCCTGCTGTTTTTGGTTATTTACTTGAAGGAAATAAAGGAATACAAATTGACAATTGCGGTATTCGCGGACATAGCGGCGACGGGCTTTTTAGTATTAGCGACGGTATCCTGAAGCAACACGCTTCGCTTTTGAATACCAGACTCGTGGTATTTCACTACGGCAACAACGCCATTCCATATTTAAAAAATGAGGCCCATGCTGCACAGGTAGGCAATGAATTCTACAAGTTGTTCGTTAAATACCGAAAAGCACTTCCCAATGTAAGTATACTGGTCATCAGCGGCGGAGACATGGGCAGGATTCTGGATGAAAAACCCCAACCCTATCCCTTTGCTGGTGCCCTGGCCGCAGAATTGCAAAAAGCGGCGGAAAAAGCAGGCTGTGCCTTTTTTGATATGTATGCCCTTATGCAGGCCAATGAAGGCATTGAAGGGTGGGTAAAACAAGGTAAAGCCAATATTGACGGCCACCTGAGTGCCTACGGACAAAAGTATTTTGCCCAGGCTCTCTACCGAGAGTTGATAAAGTCCTATGAGATTTACCAGATAAGCCATACACGAAGCCATTAAACAACTTGTTTACATATTGCTCTTTACCGGATGCTGGTTTCTGAAAGCGCAGCATGCACTTCCATCCTGGCCGGATAACCGCTATACGCCCTACCCTTTTTTGCACACCGAATTCAACAGCCTGCAGTTTTACGACAGGAAGTTGGCTGAACCCTTGTTTTTGAAACTGAATAATGCTGCCAACAAGCGCGTAAACATTCTCTACATTGGCGATTCCCATGTGCAGGCAGATGACTTTACAGGTGAACTTCGGGCACGTTTTCAACTTACCTATGGCAATGCAGGCAGAGGAATGGTTTTTCCGTATTCGACCGCCAGAACCCATGCTGCCGTTGATTATGTGACCTCACACACCGGACGCTGGCTGTATTCAAAAAATATTGAGGCGACACCCCAGCTATCCCTGGGCATCAGCGGTGTGACAGCCAGGACTACTGACAGCAATGCTTCATTCAGGCTCAGTTTCAGGGGAACGGTTCAGCCGGAACACAAACGCCTCCGTATTCTGCTTAAACGCGAAGCCCAAAGCTATGACTTTACTGTTCGCTCAGGCAATAATCAGGTTCAAGTAGATGTATTCAATCCAACATCACCGGACAACACACCAATGGTTGCGGTAGATTTACCGGCAGTAAGCAGCGATTTTGTTTTTACACTGAAAAAAACCGACACGGCACAATCTATGTTCGAGATTTATGGAATTAGCATTGAAACTCCCAATGATGAGGGTGTTCTGTTTCACAGTGTGGGAATCAACGGTGCCGGCCATTATTCTCTGCTTAGGCAAAACCTGATGCAGGAGCAGCTTATGCTGCTTAAACCTGATGCGGTAATCATAGATCTGGGAGCAAATGATTTTTACCGGGGAAAAATTGATAAGGAAGTTTTCAGCAATAACCTGTTGAAAATCGTGAATATCATACGCAGTGCAAATCCGGAAACCACAATTATTCTAGGCTGTTCTCAGGATATTTACCGGGGAGGATACAGTTTACCCGACTGCATGGTGTTTTCCGATATCATCAGGGAATTTTCACAAAAAAATCAATGTCTTTTCTACGACTGGTACTGGGTCGCCGGTGGTCGATTTTCCATGATGCGCTGGAGCCAGAGTGCCCTGGCAAAATGGGATATGGTTCACCTCACCCACAGCGGTTATTTGCTGAAAGGACAACTGATGGCTGAAAGCTATGAGAGGACGGCTTACTGGCTTAAACACAATGACACGGCCACAACATTGTTGCACAATGTCGATTCCCTTCGGGCTCCGCTCGTTGATACATCAAAAAAAGACGCTGTTTCCACACAGACACAAGTGCGCTACCAGTGGGTTTATCACCGTGTGCTGCGAGGACAAACCATTTGGTCGGTGGCAGCCTGGTATGGTGTTAGTGCTTATCAGATTAAGAAATGGAACCGATTGAGAAGCAATTACCTGTGGACAGGTCAAGTACTTAAAATTTATGCTCCTATTAAAGTACAGGTTCAGGTAAAGCCCGTCAATCCTATCATAACCAACCCTTCCGACTCAGCAAGTATTGTAAAGCCCGACACCACCAAAAAGGTTGTTCCTGCCCCAAGAGTGAACCAGCGTCCACCAGCCCCGCGTCCGCAACCCAGACCCCAGCCGCAACCCGCAGTACCCAAGGAAGTTTACCACAGGGTAAAAACCGGTGAAACCCTTTTCTCCATTTCCCGAAAATACGGCAGCAGCACCTCGGCTATCATGAAGTTGAATAACATGAGAAGCCACAATCTTAGAGCCGGTCAAACCATTCGTGTAAAGTAATGGCATTTAATTCATCGCTGTTTATCCTGGTTTTTGTGGTTTTTTACTGCCTTTATGTTCCTCTGGCAGGGAAACCCGGAATCAGAACCGCATTGCTGTTTGCCTTCAATGCTGTTTTCTATTATTTGTTAAGCGGTTTTGGCATAAGCATTCTGCTGGCTTTGAGTGTGGCTGATTTTTTTCTGGCAAAAGGCATTTTCCGTTCCGGATCAGAAAATAAGAAACGCTTTCTGCTGTGGATCAGCATACTGCTGAATGTTGGACTGATATTAACCTTCAGACATTTCAGCCAATGGTTTGGATTCCGTGAAATTCCCTTCTGGCCTGCCACGATAGGCGTTTCCTTTTATGTATTTCGTTCGCTGGGATATGTTCTGGATGTATATCATGAAAATATTGAAACACCGGAAAATAACTGGTTGCGGTACTTTACCTACCTGAGCTTTTTTCCGCTCATGTTACAGGGACCTATTTCTCCGGCCCGTGATTTTTTGCCTGAATTGCGCAAAGGATTTTCTACCAAAGAAGTTCCTTCCGGAGAGGCCTTTTTCTTCCTCATTTCGGGAATCATCAAGAAATACGCGCTGGCAGCCTACATCACAGCCAATTTTACAGAACGTGTATTTGGAAGTCCACACCTGTTTACCGGGATGGAAAACCTCTTCGCTGCCATCGGACAGGCGCTGGTGGTTTTTCTGGATTTCAGCGGCTACACCGATATGATGCTGGGCATGGCTTTGCTGCTGGGTTTCAGGCTTTCTGAAAATTTCAATTTTCCCTATGCAGCAGGCAATATTACAGAATACTGGCGCAGGTGGCACATGAGCCTGAGCAAATGGCTGAACGAATACCTTTTTTTTCCGCTTTCGTTTACATTAAGGGGATGGAAGAAATGGGGAACCGTACTGGCGGTAATGGTAACATTTATCATCAGCGGATTTTGGCACGGAACATCCCTCAACTACACTTTCTGGGGAGCGCTGCATGGCCTGGCATTATCGTGGGATATTGCTTCATCGGGAATACGCGATAAAATCAAAAAATGGATTCCTAAATGGCTGTATCAACCTGTTTCGGTAGGTCTAACCTTCCTTTTTCTGGCACTAAGCGGCATTTATTTTCGCCTGGAAGACATGGAAATCGCCACCGGCATGCTGTCGCATATTTTCACCGACAGAGACTGGTCGGTGTTTGGCAACTGGCTGCGAGATTTCGGAGGAGTATTTGCGGTAATGTGTGGTGTGCTGCTTTGGCAATGGACTGCAGGCAAGCTGTATCCAAAAATGCTGAAGGCTTTCATCCACTCGGGGTGGTTTACGCATGCTATTTTATTGGTGCTGGCTATTTTTCTGGCTTACCAGATCTCCGGTATGGAGCCCATTCCGTTTATCTACCAGAAATTTTAATCAGAGTTTGCCGGTAATGGCGTAAGCCATGTACCCCACCCATTCTTTTATAATGGCATCACAGCGAAACAGTGCCTCACTGCTGGGAATGAAGAAATCCGGAAGAAAATAGCCACGCCCGTAATCGCTGATAAAGTGCACAGGATATGGCACTACTGTTATCCCTGCTTTGGCAAATGCGCCCCTTGCCCTGCGCATGTGAAATGATGAAGTAACGAGTAATATAGGGCCATATATATGATTGTCTTTCAATATTTTGGCTGTATTAATGGCATTCTCATGCGTATTTCTGGATTTGCTTTCCTTAATAACAACCGAATCTGGAATGCCGTAGCTTTTTAGGATGGGAAGTACGTAATCGGCTTCGGGTTTTGTGCGGCCGGTTACGGAAGAGGAACCACCGGAAAGGATGATGCGTTTGATTTTCTTCTGCTGGAATAGGTTTACTACAGAATACAGGCGATCAGCGGCATCGCTCATCTGCACGCGGTTGCGGTGGGAATCGAATTCTGCGTAGCCACCCAAAATAACGGCCGCTTCCGGGATGCTTGCCTCTTTTTGCGGCTCCATTTCCCAGGCCCGGGTAATTTCATTGACCAAAACTTTGTTGGATGACAAGAATAGGATCAGCAGACTGATGAGAATGAGTTTTCTGCGTCGTTCGGGCAGTTTGGTAACAAAAGCCCAGATAAGCAATCCCACACTCCAGCAAAGCGGACGGATGAAAATTACCAGTATTTTTGAGAGGAGAAAAAACATGGTAGTTTAAATATACGAAATTAGGGGGATATTTCCAAATTATTCCGCACCCAGCAATCGCTGCAAAGCATGGTAATGCTGCAGTGCCGTGAATTGCACCTGCATTAAGGTAGACAAAGTCATTTCATATTGCATCTGGGCTTGCGACAATTCCACGCGGTTGTACTTGCCCAGCAAAAATGCCTTCTGTGAAATTTCTAAAATCTCACGGTATTGCCCCATTGCCTGTTTTTGAAGCGCTGTCTGCTGCTGCACAGAACTCCATCGCTTTATTCCGATAAAGACATTCCCTTTGGCTTCTAAAAGTGCTTTATTATATGCAATCTCCGCCATAGAAGCCCTGAAAGTTGCCATTTGCATATCCTTGCGAATATTTCCGGCATTAAACAGTTCGTAACTCAAATTGATACCCACTGAATTTGCCGTTGTGCGGTTTCTGAGCAGCAGCCCCACATCCGAGCGGCTGTTCAGCAGGTTGGTATTTGCCTGTGCAGACAGTGTGGGATACATGGCCGACTTTGCAAGCCGCTGGTTTTGCTTCATGGCCTCCCACTCAGCTTTTTTCTGCCTCAGCTCGCTGTTGCTTTTCAGCAAGGCAGTCTCCGAGGTATCGGGCATCATCAAATTTTCGGGGATTTCTGTTACAGCTGGCGTAAAAATACGGTCAGCGGGTTCGTTCATTAGCAGGTTAAGTGAAGCCAGTGCCTCGCTCAGCATGGCCACCCTGTCAAGGGTCCTGGCTTTTTGTGCAGCTTCATCTGCCCTGGCCTGCAACAAATCCAAATCGGTAGCCTTGCCGTTTTGTACCAGCAGTTGGACCTGTTCGGTTTTCAGTTCAAAAAAACTGTCCAGTGCCTGAAGCTGCCTCAGCCACTGCAATTCATTCACCCATTTGTAGTATGCGTTCAAAACCTGTTCGCGCAACAACGATTTTCTGAGCCTGTAGGCTTCATTTGCCGCTACTTCTTCCCATTCCAGGGATTGTTTGCGTGCCTGAACAGAGAATCCGCCAAACAGCAACTGACCGGCCTGTACATTGCCGTTCAACGCATTGCTTCCTGCACCTTTGCGCGAAATTTCACTACCGTTGTTGAAGGTGAGATTGGCATTTTGTGTAGCGGTATTCCATCCGCTAATCAGTGAAACCTGCGGAAGCCCTCCTGCCCTGCCCAGCGTGTTGTTGAGTGCCGATATGGATTTCATTTTTTCGGCACTCTGCAAATCTGGATTGTTTTTAAAAGCCTTTTCCAGTGCCTGTTCCGGCGACAATACCTGGGCGTGCAGACATGAAAACCAGCCGCTTAACAAAATTAGGAATGTATACCGGGCTGTTTTCATCGTTTGTTTTTAGATAACCACAGATACATGGTGGGTATGACAATGAGGGTAAACAACAGCGATATCATCAATCCCCCCATCACCACAATCCCCATTCCCTGCCTGCTGGCTGCACCGGAACCAAAAGCGATGGCAATAGGCAGCGCACCAAAGATCGTGGCAATGGTGGTCATTAAAATGGGTCTGAGACGCATTTCGGAAGCCTGCAGAATGGCGTCGAACTTGCTTTTGCCGTTTTCGCGCAGCTGGTTGGCAAATTCTACAATCAGGATACCGTTTTTGGTTACCAGGCCAATAAGCATGATAATGCCAATCTGCGAGAATATGTTGAGGGTTTGGTTAAAATACCACAATGAAAACAAAGCGCCTGCTAGCGCCAGTGGCACCGTGAGCATGATAATAAACGGATCGGTGAGGCTTTCAAACTGGGCGGCCAACAGCAGGTAAATCAGCAGCAGCGACAATAGAAATATGAACGAAAGGTTGTCATTGCTTTCCTCAAAATCGCGGGAACTGCCCGTGAGTTCGGTTTTGTAGGTATCATCCAGGTGCTTTTTGGCAATATTGCGCATGGCTTTGATGCCATCTCCCACGGTTTTACCAGGCGGTAAACCGGCAGATACGGTAGCCGAGACAAAACGGTTGTAATGGTAACGCTGGGGCGGTGCGCTTTCTTCATTCACTTTCACAAGGGTTCTCAGTTGAACCGGTTCTCCATTGCGGTTTTTCACATACAAACCCTCCAGATCGGCGGGTTCATCGCGGTTGGCCCTGTCCAGCTGCCCTATAACCTGATACTGACGTCCGCCTTGCGTAAAGTAACCAAAACGCTGTGCGCTGAATGCCAGTTGCAGGGTCTGGGCAATTTCCTGCATACTCACCCCCGCTTTTGCGGCACGTTCGCGGTCTATTTCTATGTTAATTTCAGGTTTGTTGAATTTTAGATTCACATCCACCGCCTGCAGGTTTGGGTCTTTGGACGCGTCCTCCATAAAAGCAGGCAGCACCGCCTTTAGTTTTTCAAAGTTCTGAGCCTGTATAACAAACTGCACGGGCTGTCCGAAACCCGCACCGCCTGTAGAAATGGTCTGGGGCTGAATGACAAAGGTTTTGGCCGTGTTCATGCCCATGGTCTTTTTCTGAATATACTGGGCAATTTCGGCCTGACTGCGCTTGCGTTGGGAGGCATCGGTGAGCCGGATGCGGGCAAAACCTGTATTCACGGAACCCGAGCCCGAAAATTGCGGTGAAGTAACGGTAAGTGCCACGGCGATTTCAGGAACAGAATCATCCAGAAACTGGGCCAGCTGCATCATGTGGGCATCGGTATATTCGTAGGATGCACTTTCAGGGGCTGTAACCGACAAACGAAACCAGTTGCGGTCATCCATGGGAGCCAGTTCTTTGGGCAGGATTTTAAAATAATATACACCTGCAGCCAGGGATAATATCAAAATCCCCATTGCCAACCATTTCTTGTGTAGTATGCCGTTCAGCCAGTTTCGGTAGCCGCTGTTTAGTCTTTCAAAAAAAGGCTCCGTAGCTTCGTAGAAACGGCTTCGTTTGTTGTTTTTCCGCACCAGATAAGCATTGAGCATGGGTGTGAGGGTCAACGATACAAAAGCTGAAATCAGCACGGATGATGCCAGCACCACGCCAAATTCCCTGAAAAGCCTTCCGGTAAAGCCTTGCAGGAAAATTACGGGTAAAAAGACAGCGGCCAGGGTTAGTGATGTACTGACCACGGCAAAGATAATTTCGCGTGTGCCCTCAATGGCGGCGGTTACAGGATTCTCTCCTTTTTCTATACGCTTGTATATATTTTCTGTTACCACAATGCCGTCATCCACTACCAATCCGGTTGCCAGCACAATGGCCAGCAGGGTTAGCACATTAATGGAAAAGCCCATGAGGTACATAATGAAAAACGTTCCCACCAGCGAAACGGGAATATCTATCAGAGGGCGGATGGCCACGATGGCATCGCGGAAGAACAGGTATACCACCAATATCACCAGTACAAAAGCGATGAGGAGGGTTTCGCCTACTTCCTTGACGGAACGGCGCACAAATTCGGTAGTATCGAGCACGACATCAAGCTCTATATCGGCGGGAAGTTCTTTTTTCAGGGATTCAAGCCGTTTATAAAATTCCGTGGCAATTTCAATCTGGTTGGAACCGGGCTGAGGCACCACAGCGATAGCCACCATGGGCACACCGCTTTGCCTGAGTATGGTGGTTTCATTTTCGGGACCCAGCTGCACCTGTGCCACATCTTTCAGATATACATTGCCTGCATTGGTGCTTTTCAGGAGCATGTTTTCAAATTCCGCCACGGTTTCCAGGTTGGCGCGGGTATTGATGTTGAGTTCAGTGGTATTGCCTTCTATTTTACCAGAGGGTAAATCCACGTTTTGCTGCTGCAGTGCGAGGCGCACATCGGAGGGCGAAACACCCCGGGCTGCCATTTGGGCCGGATTCAGCCACAGTCGCATGGCATAGCGTTTTTGCCCCCAGATTTGCACACCGCTCACGCCCGGAATGGTTTGAATCCGCTGGGCAATTACGTTTTCAGCATAATCGCTCAGATCGGTTTGTTTGCGGTCGCTGCTTCGCACCGTCATACTGAGAATCGCATCGCTGTTGGCATCTGCCTTGGAAACGCTGGGAACGGCATCAATATCCTGCGGAAGCTGCCTTACAGCCTGTGAAACCTTGTCGCGAACATCATTGGCGGCCCTTTCCAGATCCACACTGAGTTCGAACTCGAGTGTAATGACGGAACTCCCCTGGTTGCTGGCAGAGGAAATGGTCCGTATACCTTCAATGCTGTTTAGGGCTTTCTCCAGCGGCTCGGTTATCTGGCTTTCCACCACTTCGGCATTGGCACCGGTGTAGCCCGTTCTTACGGTAATGATAGGCGGATCTATGGAAGGAAATTCGCGAACGCCTAAAAACTTATAACCAATACCACCAAAAACCAGTATGAGCAAAGACATCACCATGCTCAGCACGGGTCGTTTTACGCTCAGTTCGGAAAGGTTCATGGTCTGGATGGCTTGTTAGGCAGCACTTTCACGGCAATACCCGGTTTCACAAACATCAGCCCACCCGTAATGAGGGAATCACCGGCCTGTAGCCCCGACAAAATCAGCACACTGCTGTCGTTGCGGGTACCTGTGGTTACATCGCGGGGTTCAGCTTTGCCTTCTTTAACCACAAACACACGGTTGCCTTTCAGCACAGGTAGCAGCGCTCCGGCTGGGATACGCATAGCAGGCGCTAAGGCAGTTTTGCGTACCGAAACCGTTACCATATCACCGGGCTGGGCTTCGGATGTGGATTTCAGCGATGCGCGGGTTTCAAACGTCCCTGCCACTGCATCCGATGCCGGTTCTATGCTATAAACACGTGCCTGAACCACAGAACCAGAATTGAATTTTACGGACAGTTCAGAGCCTTCTTTGAGGCCTTGCCTAAAGGCGGATGGCAGATAACACTTTACTTTGAGCGATTGATTCTGGTAAAGGATTGCAATTTGTGTAGCAGTATTGACAGTAGCACCCACACTCACGTCCCTGTTTCCTATTTTCCCTGCAAACGGAGCCCTGATTTCGGTTTTGGCAATCTGAGATGCATTCAGTTCCAAATCAGCCTGCAGGGCCTCCACATTAACCAGAGACGCCTCCAATACCTCGCGTGAAACGGCTTTGGCTTCAAACAATTTGCGGTTGCGTTCAGCATCGGTACTCGCCTGTGCGAGCTGGGCCTTTAGTTTTTTGCGCTGGGCCTGCCATTCGGCATCGTTGAGTTTTACCAGCAACTGCCCTGCAGAAACGCCTGTGCCCTCCTGAAAAAAGATCCCTGTAATTTTTCCGGACATTTCGGGCTGAAGTACCACCATTTCAGCTGGCATAACGGTTCCCGACACGGAAACCTCATCGCTAAATTCAGAAGGTTGCACCACCATGGCACTTACCTTGGCAATTGCAGCTTTGGGCTTGTTGTCTTCGGTTTGTTTGGGCGATGGAAAAAGCTTCCATTTCAGCAACGCCAGCAAAACCACCGCCACCAAAAAAACATACCAGCCTTTGTGAATCTTCTTCATTATTTCGTGAAACGAATAATACACAAAGGTAAGTGTTAGACAATAATTCGATGATGCCTGATGAATTAGATTTCACCATGGCTTCAATATCCAAAGTAATTCTTAAAACGATGAAAATGGATTAAGTAATTATCCATAAAAAAAGCGGCTTTTAAGCCGCTTTGTGATCCCGCTGGGACTCGAACCCAGGACCCATACATTAAAAGTGTATTGCTCTACCAACTGAGCTACGGAATCATCCCGTTTTTTGGGACTGCAAAATTATGGATTGTCTTGGGTTATCCCAAACCTTTTTTAAAATTTTTTGCGATAAGTGTAATGAACCTTGGCTGTGTAGGCTCCCAAAGACTCGAGCATACTTAGCATTTTGGCGTTAAAATCCCCTATCCACGCCAGTTCTGCCACTTTTATGTGCGGATTTTTTTTTAGGCTGTTATAAAACGTCATAATCATCCCTGTCTCTACACCCAGGTTTTGAAAATCAGGTACCACTCCGAATACAATACCCCTGACTTTATTGATACTGCGACGCATCCATAAAAAACGCAGCATGTTCCAAACCGATAGTTTACCGCCAAAATGCCTAAATACCTGGTTTACCTCAAGGATGCTCACGAAAAACCCAATAGGTCGGTCATCGGCATAGGCAAAAACGGCGAAATCCGGGGGCATCACAGGCTTAACCTTCTTTAACCTGGCCAGCATTTTCTCCAGCGTGAGGGGCTTATAATCTTCATGATGCGCCCAGGCCTCATTGTAAATTCGGACGAAATCGGCAGAGAATTTATCCAACCGGCTGTAATCCAGGCTTACAAAACTGTATTTTGGATTATTCATTGCCCGACTACCCAGTTTACTGAATCGCTCAAAATTGAAAACATTGTCTGTGATGTCGCAGGTCTTTTGCTCAAAAATCTTCTCAAAACCGTAGTCCTCGAAAAAACCACGGTAGTAAACAGGCTGATATGCTTCGCGGTAGCTGGGATAAGAGTGCTTTTCTACCAGCAAACCCCAGAAACTGTCACGGTCACCAAAATTAACGGGCCCATCCATGTAGGAAAGCCCTTTTTCATTAAGCCAGTTTTTGCAGGCATCGAACAGCGCATTGGCTGCATCACGGTTATCAATGCACTCAAAGAACCCCATGCCTCCCATACGCTCTCCGCTGTTTTTGGTCTGGTAAAATGCCGCAACCCTGCCTATGCCTTTGTTACCGTCAAACAACACCCAACGAACAATATCTCCGCCCTCAAAGGCCGGGTTTTGTTTTGGATCAAAAACATCTTCTACGTCTTTGGTAATGGGCTGAATGTAATCCGGATCGTTTTTATAAACAAGCTTAGCAACGTCATGAAAATCGGCAATGGAGGCCTGACCTGGAACTTGTTTTAGGGTAAACACGATACAAATTTAGTGAATGAAAGGCATTTTATTTTTTCACTGTTTCCAGCGATATAACCTCATCACCCTTTTGGTAAAGCATGTAGGTAAGAATAAACTGAAACATTTCATCTCCCGCGCGCATGCTGGCACCGCCATACTCAAGGCGCTCTCCTACCCTTTTGGGAGGCCGGTTTGGGTTGTTGGGATTATCGGCGGTATTGTCAAATTCTGCCTCAGAAATAATCCAGGTTCCCGCAGGTAAATGCACGGGTGTTTTAAACGTGTAAAAATACTGCCACCTGAAATCCCATTTGGGAATGGAAATCAGCTTTACGGTATCTCCATTGGGTTTCACGGCATAGCCCTTGATGCTTTTACCCAGCAAGTGCAAATGCGGATTCACCGTGAGTAAGGAAATATCGGCATCTACCTGAAAACGGGTGCTGTGCCTGCTCCGGGTATTGGGTTCAATCTGAAGCGGTGGTACAATCGAGCTCACACCGTTGGTTCCAAGCATCAGTTCGCGGGTTTCACGGGTAGGCGGTTTATCGGTAAAAAACAGATTAATGTAGCTTTTATCGGTGGTTTTGCGGTTTCCTGGACCGTAGTGCAGATCATTGCCCACCACGGTAAACATCTTGGACAGCCTGAAAGTGCCAATTCCATTGGGATACGCCGTTGCCTGCACACCCGGCAAATAGTTTACCGCGCTGTGCAACCTGAAAGGCTTACTGCCATTATCGTTCAACAAATCCAGCTTGCTAAAATCACTGTCATATTCGCCGGAGGTAATTTCCACATTAAACGGAGGCTTTGCATGGTTCTTTTTAGCGCCAGGCTCATACATTAGAATGTGTCCGTTGAAATGATGCACCAGATCGGGCTCTCCGGCCACAAACTCGATGGCGCGCACCCAGGTATCACGTGGAAGCAGTCCCGGAATTTTTACCAAAAAAAAGCGATCTCGCAGGTTGGGCAACAATTCTACCGCTTGCAGTGGCAAAACCAAGTCCGGCTTACCTATGTTACTGCGCCATGCAGGGGCTTTCCAGCTAAGTTTTTCTCCCTGTTGACCCGGCGCACAACCCTGTTCAGCCCAGCGTCCAATTGTGGCAATCTCTGCATCCGTCAGGTACTTCTCTCCCACAAAATGTGAATATGCAGGATCGGCCGGCCATGGCGGCATATAGCGTTTTGCTGTAACCTTGGCTATGGTTTTGGCTTTTTTCTTAACCTGTTCATAATTGGTAAGTGGAAACGGTGCCGCGCCGCTGTCACGATGGCATGGACTGCAATTTTTAAACACGATGGGTGCAATGTGGTCGGCGAACGTGGGTTTATCTGGCACGCCTGCCTCAGGTTTACTTCCGCAACGCAATAGAAAAACGCCCGCAAAAAGGGCCGTAAAAATCTGTAAAAACCACATGCCTTTGCAAAAGTAAATCATCACTCGATAAAACAGCCCACCGCTTTGGTTTCTGCAAACTCAGGTTTCTGACCGTTGCGCAATGCTTTCAAGGCATCTTTCAAATAATGTTCGGTAGCATATTGCCTTTTTTTACCGGTATCAAACGACCAGTTATCGATGGCACCGCTGTACCAAACCTTATTGCTGCTATCTACCACAAAAACCTCGGGTGTGGTGGTAGCCTTGAAAATTTCGGCGATGTAGTGCACATCCTTTCCTGCATTGTATTCCAGTGGAAAAAAGTAGCTACTGTCGTTGGCTGCATCCACATCGGTTCTCAGCCCCACAAATAAAAAACGGGAATCCCGGGCGTATTCTTCGCGAAGGGAATCCAACAGGGGTTTGTAGTTGTTGCAAAGCGGACAATCCTTACTGAGAAAGAAAACCACATTGAATAAAGCCGGCTTTTCGATATCCAAAGCGGAATTGTGCAGGCGGTGAATCGTAGTTTCCTGTTTTGAAACAGCCGGTTGATTCTTTTCTCCCATCATAATTGAGATTAAACCGCGATAGCCTCCAATTCCGGCAATCACTACCAAAACAAGTAACAACCACAGCTGCAGCCTTTGTTTTCGGGAGAACTGAAATTTCCCCATATTTTATTTCATTGCCTGGAACGCTTTCACAAACTTAACACCCAGGTTGCGGTTAGGCGGAATGTAATCTTTCCATTTGTCGTTGTTTTTCATGCGTTCTTCCATCCCCGCCCACAGCGTATTCCATTCAATTTCACCACTTCCCGTGCGCATCATTTCGCACATATCTTTCAGAAGTTCGTTGTTAACGGTCCAGGTGCCAATTTGTTTGCTGCTCACAATCTGTGCATCTGAGGCATTTTCGAGCACCCGGCTGATGTTTTGATAGCCGCCGCAACTTCCCAGAACGGCTACCTTGGTGTTGCTGGTTAGCACTTCTATGGTGGTTTGCAGATGATAGCTGTGTCCACGGTGAACTACAACATCAGGATACCTTTTCTCTTTTTCAAACAGCGCCATGAGATTGGCAAGCCCTTTTTCAACACTGGGTTTGTTCATGTATAAAACAATTTTCTTCCCCTCAGTACTCTCAATTTTCAGATAATCCTCATTTTCAAATAATTTATAGTTTTTATCCGATGAAAACTTAGCTCTAAAGGACTTGAATGCGGCATTACCATCTTCATCGTCGTAAAAAATGTGCTGCTGTACGTTTTTCCCGTCTGGGAACATCAGCTCTGCTTCCACTCGCGTAAGCTCGGGTACCTTGTATTTTACTGAAATACCCGTCACCAAAACCGGATTTTTACCTGCCAATTTATAAAGCAGTCCGTAAATCTTCATACCGTACCGGTTGTCTGCCAGGTAACAACGCCGCAAATCTTTGTGGATGCGGGCAATCATCTTTTCGCGAACCAGTGAATCAGACAAAGAACCAAAAATATCTGCCACTTCTACGGCGGGTCCCAGATTACCACCGGTTAAATCGAGGTGTTTTACAATTTCATTGATAAACTGTTCCTGTTCTGCAGCGGACATGGTATTGAGTACAGGCTGCAGGGTATTGTAGCCTGCACAGGTTTGCACAAAAGTACGGAACCGGTTAAAACCCATTTTACTGAAAAACACATACATGCTGCTGTCAGAGCGGCGCTGCATCATGCGTTTAAACAAACCTAAAAACGTGCTGGTGAAGATTTCGTCGCGGCTGTACACGATCAGGTTGTACAGCTCTTCCGCACTCAGGTTTTCGGCAAGCTTGAAGCGTATTTTCTCGTTTTTCTCGTCGTGGAGCAGGTTTATCTTCCGAATAACCTTGATGCTATGGTGTGCAAGTTCTGCGTCAACAGAATAACTGCCCAAAATCTCCGGATTTCGTCTGAGCGAACACAATTTGGTAAACCACGCATCCTCATCGGCAGCCAGTTTTTCACTTTGTGCAACCGTCAGTTCACCGTGATACACCATATGGATATTGGTATAGCTGCTGCTGCTTCTGCCATAAGCACGATAAATATCATACAGCATTAATACAACAGAATCCCTACTGCTTATGAGTATATTGTTAACCGGATGCAGTGTGCCAATAAACTGCTTTATGGCATTGGGATCATTTTTTGCAACCGTCTCCAGTACTCTCAGAATCCAGGCTTCGCGCTGATAATCGTTATGTTTGGTCAGCACATCATAAGGTCTTTTGGCTGCTGCAAAAAGCATAACATCGGGCGCTGCAGGTCTTTTAACGAAATAAGGTATAACCTCCAATGCCACAAAAAGATTGTTTTTCAGCAACTCACGGTCTTTTTGCACACCTTGATTTTTGGCAAGCTCAAGCACTGTTGCATAATACTGATCGTAGTAACCCAGAAACCTAACTGTTCCTGCATTTACCCCTTGCAGAGATGCAATAAGATTCCTGTAGAACGGTTCATGCTCTGTTTTAGGAAAACTGCTTTTATCTAATGCTGCCTGAATCTGATCCACACGCAGAAAATACACCTGTCGGGCTCTCTCGAACTGAGCACGGGAAGCATATCCGGAACTGGTATCGGCTTTACCGTCCAGCAAATCAATACGGAGTTGTTCGGCATCGCATAGTTTTGACAGATCATCTTTTTTCTGTGCAAATGAAATGCCTGAATATCCTAGCGCAAGGATGACAAATGCGGTGCGCAAAAATGCCACAGCACAATGCCGGCCGCAACGGATACGTTGAGTGAGTGCTTGGTGCCTGCCTGTGGAATTTCTATACATGCGTTGCAAAGTTCCAAAACTTCTGACTGAATACCATCAATTTCGTTGCCAAAAATAACGGCAACGGGTTGATTGGGCATGGAAAAATCCTGCAAAGGCCTGGAATGTGTGGTTTGTTCCACTCCAATAATAAAATAACCCTGCGATTTTAATTCCAATACAGCGTTGCGGGTATCGGTAAAATATTCCCAAACCACTGAACGGTCTGCGCCGAGGGCTGTTTTGGTTATATCTCGATGTGGCGGCTGCGCAGTAATCCCACACAATAGCAGTTTTTCACAGCGAAATGCATCGGCGGTTCGAAAAAAAGAACCCACGTTGTGCATGCTGCGAATATTGTCAAGTACTGCCACCATGGGCAATTTGTGCGCCTGCCGAAAATCTTCAGTACTTAAACGGTTCAGTTCCAGCAAACGCAATTTTCTCATAGAATGTAATAATGCTGCAAAGATGGCTTGAAATGACCAAAAAACAGGACTTTATTGGAAAAGGCGAACTTCTATTTGAAAAACACAAATATTTCCTTATCTTTGCACCCCAATTCCTAAGAATCATGAACCCGATTGTTAAATCTATCACGAGCGAGTATTTGCGCAACGATATTCCGGATTTCAAAGCCGGTGACCGCGTTACGGTTCACTATAAAATTAAAGAAGGAAACAAAGAGCGTATTCAGCAGTTTCAGGGCGATGTAATTCAGCGCAGAAACAGCGGGGTGGAAGAAACTTTCACAGTTCGCAAAATTTCCAACGGCGTAGGCGTAGAGCGTATCTTCCCTGTAAACAGCCCTTTCATCGACAAAATCGAAGTTAACCGTCGCGGTAAAGTACGTCGTGCACGTATTTTCTACCTACGCAAACAAATCGGCAAAGCAGCCAGAATCAAAGAAAGAAGAGGTTAATTATTACCTTGAAAAGCATACAAGACCCGGTTTATCCGGGTCTTTTTTTATGGTATTATTCGGTACCAGCCAATGTTGCCAACCTTTTTCTCGAGCTTGAATTTGTAACCCGGTGCATATGTAAGGCTGCTGTCGTTGAGCAATTCCGGCTGATCTGTAACAAAGCCTACAGCTCCTTTATGGCGATATTGAGAAAGTGTGACAGGGTTTTCTGTGGCTGTATCCCAGGGAAATCCTTTTGTTCCGGTAAAATAAAAATACACACAGCCACTCACATCCGGCCCTACAATCCATCGCTCGGCGGTATCGTTATGCTCCCGAAGAAGTGCGGCTTGTTTTGAATTCACAAATTCTTCGGGAACCTTGTATTTGCCAGGCATCCAGTTATTGGGTGCAATCCTGATCCATGCCCAGATGGGCGAAAGCCCCAAAACCAAAACCCACGGAGCAAAACGGGTATTTAAAATCACTCCTGCACCCCTGCCAATGATAAATGCCAGCAACGGCATAAACACGATGGCATAATAACCGTGATGAATAAACTGATACTGCACAGGGAAATAAAACAGCAGACATCCCACACCATAAGCCATAACAGGGAAATATTTTTTCCAGACAGATTTACTCCTGTAAATTCCGGACAGCAAAAATGGCAAAAACACATACCCTACCCAGGTCTCCGGTATATCAGAAAATAGGTTTTTCCCAAGAATATCAAGCGCCTCTCCCCAGCTGCGGGCATGTCGCATGGCATGCACAAATTCATGCAAACCATAGGTTTTCACCAGATAGGCGGCATATGCATACCACGATAGCGAAAGCCCCGCCACCATTGCTCCCATAAGAGCAGCCTGCAAGCAGGCCTTGCGATTTCGGGTATGATTCATTAAAAACGTAACGGCCAGGGGCAATCCTGCCATTAAAAACTGCAATTTTACCATACCTGCCACCGATAAGAGTATTGTTGGCAAAACAGTAGCCTTCCATGATAGATAATCAAGCCACTGCAACGCAAAATACCAGCCCCACAGCATACAGCACAAAGCCATAACGTCAGGTACTGCATTGATGCCGTGAAAATACATTTCGGGAACGAATGCTATAAAAACCGATCCTGCAGCAGCATGTGTCAGATTACCTGTATAATGCAGTATTAACTTGTGCATGGCCCATACCGAGAATAAAGTAAAAACCAGAGAGAGCCAGCGGTGGTAATACTCAGAAAACCCCATGCTGCGGTACATACAAGCCAGAATATACTCATAGGCCGGAAACTGCGGACCGGTTACACCTGATTTGTCAAACCGTTTGTCTACCCTCGGTTCCAGCAGATTCATACTTTCATCTGCATAGTTTTTGGCCACGGCCAGGGTATTGCACTGCCGCCAAACATGGTTTCCCACTGCGGGTAACTTCATGTAAGGCAGATGCGTCAGCACAACTAACAACATTATCACGGGTAAAAACCTCCTTCCCGGAAGGCTAAAAACCTTTTGGGTTAGCACATTCAGGCGGTTTACCATGTGTGGTCAATGATAATTTTATGTTTTCCCGAGATTCTGCGAGTTATAAGACTGAAATGCCCTGCAGGGGTGTCATGGGCACGTATCAGCTTCCATCGGCCATTCACATGACCAATTTCAGCAGACTTATCCAGCAATTCGATGGTATCAATATCAAAATACAGCTGCCCCATTGCCGCTTTATCAGGATAGTGGTTTTTATACGCATTCAAGGTTGCCTGCCAGCCATATCTTACGCCTTTGGCCCCAATAAACTGCATACCTGAATCCCGGTGATAGCCATCCATAAACTTTTCTATGTTTCCGTCATTCCATGCTTGTTGCTGTATTATCAACAATTCTCTGATATCCTCGACTGTCTGCGTGCTATCATTGTTGCTACAGTACGAAAAACAAACAACAGAGAACAAAAAGACCCACTTATTCATTCCGACTTCGAAGATAAGGTATATTGAATTCCGGCACTAATGCTGTTATGGTAGGCTCCGGTTGGGAAAAACAGACTGCCTGCAGCGTTGGATGATACCGAAACCAGGCCATACTGATATTCCAATCGATAACTCAGGGCTTCGCTGCTTCTGTATTGCAATTTGGCGCACATAATCATGCCTGTTTTTCGGCTGTCCTGTTCCACATGCAAATGAATCCCTTCAGTTTCCCTGGCCCGGATGAGATAGGTTGTTCTTACACCGGCACCTGCAACCCAGCGGGAATCAATGGTTTTGTTTAGGTAAAGCGGCAAATCGATGGTCTGATAGCGGTAATGAAAAGATGGCTTACCAGGTAATTCCGGATTAAAAGGATAACGCGAACCCCGCTCGCTAAAAGCAATACCCGTTTCATACTGCCAGCCTTTGCCTAAATTTTGGGCAATAACAGTCCCAATGGTGTAGCCAAATTTATTATAACCCGAGGCTCCGTCGCCATCAATCTGGCATGCGTTAACAGCAGTATGCATAGCCGACGAAAAGGCCCCTTTTTTATTCTGTGCTTTGCCTTGCTCACAAAAGATCATCAGCCCAACCAAAAAACTTAATTTCATTAACCTCATTTAGTTGAAATTTGCTGCAAATTACAGCTTGAGCGCA
The DNA here is from genome assembly GCA_964626685.1 of uncultured Flavobacteriaceae bacterium. Lineage (GTDB taxonomy): Bacteria > Bacteroidota > Bacteroidia > NS11-12g > UBA955 > RGEC01. The sequence continues at coordinate 120,976 of CAZVJY010000006.1, read as the reverse complement.
AAAAAAACAGATTATATAATCGTTGGAGGCGGACTGGCCGGTATTTCACTGGCTATTGAACTGGTTTTGAGAGGCAAAAAAATTGTTTTACTCGACAATCCGGAAGCTTCTTCCAGCAGTCGTGTCGCAGCCGGCATTATCCATCCCATTGTTCCCAAAGGCGTTCGGCTTACCTGGATGGGCGAAACCCTTTTCCCTATTATTCAGCCGTGGTATCAGGAATGGGAAACCAGACTCAATGCCACTTTCTACCAATCCATGCAGGGATTTCAGATTCACCCAAACGCGGACACCGCTGCTTTTTGGCAGCAGCGTGCTGATTCGCCCGAAATGAACTCTTGGATTGCCCCCTCAAGCCGGGGGGATAACCTTACAGGAATTCAAATTCCGTACGGCTTCAATTCCATTCACCATTGCGCTAGACTGGATACCAATGCATTCCTGAACGCGGCACTTCTATGGCTGAAAGACAAAACAACCATTGAGCACGGCAAGTTTGATCATACATCATTAAAGAGACAAGATCAGCACTGGCAGTATGGCCAACACATCGTAAATGGGGTTGTTTTCTGCGAAGGAATTGGGGTGTTGGAAAATCCATGGTTTAACAAATTGCATTTCCACCCCACCGCCGGTGACATTTTAACCCTCAGATTTGACAAAAGTTTGCCAAAAGCACTTTATAAAAACAGAAGTTGGCTTGTGCCTGATGGCAACGGCAACTGGCTCGCGGGAAGCACCTTTCACAAAGGGAGTCTAGAAACAACACCGGTTTCTGAAGATGCTGAAAAAATGATGCTTCAAATACGCTCCTGGACCACTATCCCATTTACCTTAATGCATCACCGCCGCGGAGTAAGACCTACCGTAGAAGGACGCAGACCATATCTGGGAGAACACTCCAAAGAAACAGGACTCTTTGTTTATAATGGATTGGGCAGCAAAGGCAGTAGCCTTATCCCCTGGCTTTCTCCCATGATGGCTGATTTTCTGTGCACCGGCAAACCAGTGCATTCGGATGTGGATATCAGCCGTTTTGACCTGTGATTTCCTCTATCGCTTCATTAAATTCAAAGGGAGAAGCAACAACGCGTATACCCGGAGGCAGCTTCAGGTCGCGGCGGCGAATAACCTGTTTTCCGGTAAGCAAAACAGGAGTTCCGGGAAATGTGCGTTGTAAGCTATGAACATAAACCTGAATGGGAACCGGTGAATTGCTGCCGGTGATGGCGCAAAAAACGGCATCCGGACGGTGTAGTTTGAAAACCTTGTTCAGATCTTCCAGTGGTGTGGATGTACCAAGATAAATAACCTGCTGACCCTTTGTTTTAAGGATGTATGCTGCAAAAAGCAGACTCAAATCGTGATTTTCGCCATTGGGTACAAAAAGCAGGAACTTTTTTGAAAACGGAGACGGTGTGGAATTAACCTGATCCAGCGACACATACATGCGCTGCCGTATGATGTTTGTGATAAAATGCTCATGGGCTACGTGAATACTGCCACTGAGCCACAGAACACCAACATGCTGCATGAAAGGAAATATTATCTGGGTTACGGTTTCTTCCATGCCTACCTTCAAAATACTGATGCTCAGAATTTTGTTAAACTCTTTTTCATCGAATGAGAGCATGGCTGTAGTGAGAGCCTGTATCTGATTTTCATATTTGCTGCTTCCCTCACTGATTGCCAGCGTTTGGCGCTGAACCTCTTCCCTGCTCATTTTGGCTATCTTGCTAATTTTAAAGCCATTGGCATTTAGAATACTCACATTCATTAAATATTTCAGGTCATCCTCTTCGTAATAGCGGATGTTGGTATCTGTTCGCTTCGGTGTCAGCATATCATACCGCTGCTCCCAGATTCTGATGGTATAAGCCTTGATACCGGTTATATTCTCGATATCTTTGATGAAATATTTATCCCTGAAATCCTTTTTTGATTTGCGGGGATCGAACATATTTGAACTGTTGTTTGTTTCTTTAGCACTCATTGTTGTATGAACATTTTAATTACCGGAGCCACCGGCATGCTCGGAAAGAGACTGGTACCCATGTTAAAGCAGGAAGGCATGGATGTAAGTATTTTAACCACTTCCGAGATTAAACAAAATGTTCAACAAAAAGTTTTTTTTTGGAACATAAAAAAGGGCATATTCCCAACAAATCTTACACAAGACATCGATATCGTCATCCATCTTGCAGGGGCAAATGTAGGAGCAAAACGGTGGAATAGCCGATACAAAAAGGAAATCATGGAAAGCCGAACAGAAACATCGCAGTTTTTGTTTAGGAAACTAAATGAACAAGGCAACCTGCCCAAAACGTATATCTCGGCTTCAGGCACAGATTACTATCCCAATCCATCTGAGCATTCGTTTACCGAAAGCGACCATCCCGGCAATCATTTTCTTGCCAAAGTATGTGTAGCATGGGAGGCAGTAGCGCAGCAATGGCGAGAAGCAGGCTGTAATATCCATCTTGTAAGAACACCGGTGGTTCTTTCCGCCAGTGAAGGATTTCTGGTAAAAATGCTTCAAACGGCGTTTTTCCGCATAATACCAACTACAGGACATCCCAATAACAAACTAAGTTGGGTTCACGCGGATGATTTATGCCGTGTATACCGCTTTTTGTTTGATCAAAAAGGATCGGGCGTTTGGAACGCCGTATCACCTGAAGTGGTAAACATGCGGGAATTGGTTAATGAAATAGATACTGCAAGACAAAAAAAATCCCTGCATCCCAATGTACCCTGTTTCCTGTTAAGACTCATGCTGGGAGAAATGGGCACCCTGGCTTGTATTAATCAGCAGGTCAGTTCAGAAAAACTTTTAACGGCCGGTTTTCGTTACCAATACCCAACCCTAAAATCAGCACTTAATGACATCTTCCACTCCAAAGCATAATATTTTCTGGTTCAGGCGAGACCTAAGACTGGACGACAACCATGGTCTTTTTCAGGCGCTGCACAGTGGAATACCAGTAAAACCCATCTTTATCTTTGACAAAGAAATTTTGGACAAACTCGATAACCCAAAAGACAGAAGGGTATTGTTCATTTACCAAACACTGGCAGGAATCAAACAAAAACTGCAGTCGCATGGAAGTGATCTGTGGGTTTATTACGGAAATCCGGAAATGATATGGACTAACTTACTGAAGGCCGGAAACATCGAAAAAATCTATTCTAACAGGGACTATGAACCCTATGCGCTGCAGCGTGATGAAAGAATCAAAGTCATTTGCCAAACACATGGAATTGGTTTTCATCAGTGTAAGGATCAGGTAATTTTTGAATGTGCAGAAGTGGTGAAGGATGATGGACTGCCCTACACGGTTTACACACCTTACAGTAAACGATGGAAAGCACAATTCAGACCTGAAATGCTGAACCCTTATGCATCCGAATCGCTTTCGAAGTACTTTTTACAGGAAAAATCCAACCCTATGCCTACACTTCCGGAAATGGGATTCGAAGAAACCGTTTTTGATTTTCCCGAAAACACACCGGACGAAGGAATTATAAAAGCCTATGCCGAGCAGCGGGACATTCCATCTGTGCGCGGCACAACACGCATGAGCGTGCACTTGCGTTTTGGCACTATCAGCGTTCGCAAGCTTACGCAAACAGCCATGAAATTGTCTGAGAAATACCTCAATGAGCTCATCTGGCGTGAATTTTACATGCAAATACTCTGGCATTTCCCAAAAGTGGTAAATGAGGCGTTTAAACCTAAGTACGACCGCATTGAGTGGCGTAACAATCATGATGATTTTGATAAATGGTGCAAGGGCCAAACTGGCTATCCCATTGTGGATGCAGGCATGCGCGAACTGCTGGCTACCGGGTTTATGCACAACCGGGTGAGAATGATTGTGGCGAGTTTTCTTACCAAACATTTGCTGATAGACTGGCGTTGGGGTGAAGCCTGGTTTGCCCGTCATCTTCTGGATTTTGAACTGGCCAGCAACAATGGCGGCTGGCAGTGGGCTGCCGGATCTGGTGTAGATGCGGCGCCTTATTTCCGGGTCTTTAATCCGCACCTGCAAACTGTTAAGTTTGATCCGGAGTGCAAATACATAAAGCAGTGGGTTCCTGAATGGAATTCGCTACAGTATGCAAGGCCTGTTATTGAACACGAAGTAGCCCGAAAACGCTGTCTTGCTGTCTACCAGAAAGCGGTGGGACCGGAAAGCGCAGCATAAAAAATGCCTGAATTGCCCTATATTTGCGGTATGAACACTGATCAGCATAAAGATATAAGGGGCCGTGTAGAAGCCCTGAGGAGGTATCTTTGACATCGATAGAAAGATAGCCGAAATCGCCGACGCAGAAGAACGCACACTGGATCCCAAATTCTGGGATGATCCCAAAAAAGCCGAGGCACACCTTAAAAAGCTTAAAGAAAAGAAAAGCTGGACAGATGCTTATGCAAGCTGTACTTCCGGCCTCGATGACCTGGATATACTGGTAGAATTTGCCGAAGCCGGTGAAGCCACTTCCGAGGAAATTGACAAACAATATGTCCAGCTTTGTCAGACAGTGGAAGACCTGGAATTCCGCAATATGCTTCAAAGTGAGGAAGACCATTTGGGCTGTGTGCTGGAAATCAACGCCGGCGCCGGTGGCACAGAAAGTTGCGACTGGGCTGATATACTGATGCGTATGTACCTTATGTGGGCCGAGAAAAATGGTTTTAAGGTTTCAGAACTGGAAAGGACTGACGGCGAGGTTGCCGGCATAAAAAGCGTAAGCCTTGAAATTGACGGTTCATTTGCCTTTGGTTACCTAAAAGGGGAAAATGGGGTACACCGCATGGTGCGTATCTCTCCTTTCGACAGCAACGCGCGCAGGCACACTTCTTTTGCCAGTGTGTATGTTTATCCTATGGCCGACGACACTATTGAAATCGACATCAAACCGGCTGATGTGGAACTGCAAACCAGCCGAAGCGGTGGTGCAGGCGGACAGAACGTAAACAAAGTAGAAACCAAGGTACAGCTTACCCACATCCCAACTGGTATCGTTGTTGTTTGTCAGGTGGAAAGAAGCCAGCTGGCTAACAGAGAAAGGGCTATGCAAATGCTAAAAAGCCGTTTGTATGAGCTGGAAATACAAAAACGAAACGCTGCAAGGGCTGCCATTGAAGACTCCAAGATGAAAATAGAATGGGGCTCACAAATACGCAACTATGTTTTTCACCCCTACAAACTGGTGAAAGATGTGCGAACCGGTGAAGAAACCAGCAATATCCAAAATGTAATGGATGGTGATTTATGGCCTTTTATTAAGAGTTATTTGCTTTTGGCAGCCGGTGGTGAAGTAAAAAAAGGCGGCATCGTAATTGACTAACCTTTATTTTAAAGTGACATTTATCATTTAAGCTGGTTTTGGATTATTAAATTAACACGCTATATTCGTATAAGATTTCACTATAAAACCTTTTACGTGATTGGTTTTCATACTTTTAATTAGACAAATCTAAACTAAACAATAAAGTATTGTGAAGTACTATCTGAACTTGTATTGTGATATTTACTTTGCAACGCAAAATAAAAAATAATGAAAGCAAGCAACAAGCCTACTCTTTCTGAAAAAATAAGATCCATTCGCGCAACGCGGGGATTTAGTCAGGAGTACATTGCAAAAAAACTGCACATCACCCAACAATCGTATTCTCTGTGTGAAAAAATGCCAGAAAAAATGACAGTTGATCGCATGAAAAAAGTGTGTTCTATACTGGATGTTAAGCTTTGTGACTTGCTTTACGATTACCAGTAATTGTGGCACAATTTCTTACACTGTAATTTGAAATGTATCAGAATCAGTCAGAAATGGAAATTCATTCCTGACTGATTCAATAGTCGCTTTCTGTGCTGATAGCCTATAACAAGCCTCGACATCAGCATTTGGGCTTAAAATAATACCACTAGGATCATTAAGCTGGGTTTGACCGTTATGCTGCTTGTATTTACCATCAGCACCTACCCTGTTTACACCCAGCACGTAACACTGATTCTCGATTGCTCTTGCCGTCAGCAAGGCTTTCCATGCCTGAATTCTTACTTCAGGCCAGTTTGCGCAGAACAGCATTAAATCTGCTTGCTCTTTGTTTCGGCACCAAACGGGAAAACGCAGGTCATAGCAAATCAATGGCTTTATCTTCCAGCCTTGAAAGTCAAACACTGCAGCAGTCTTACCCGGTGTGAAATATTTATCTTCTCCTGCATAGCTGAATAAATGTCGTTTATCATACTGGCATACAATTTCACCTCCGTAACTCGCGATAAAACGGTTGTAGTATTTTCCATCTTCTTCAATTGCTACCGTGCCGCAGACCATTTTATCAAAGCTATTTTCCTTCATCCATGACACAATTTCTCCATTCATGGACTGGGCTGTTTTCTCTGTATTCATGCTGAATCCGGTAGCAAACATTTCCGGTAAAACCACCAGTTCGTCTTTTTGGGCATTCTTTAGCAAAGCGGATAGTTTTTCAAGATTTTCTTTCGGATTTTCCCAAACAATATCCGACTGTACCGCCCGTATATTTAAAGTCTGCATAAAATTTCTGCGGCCTTTTTTAGGGTATCTTCATTTTTTGCAAAACAGAAACGCAGCACTCTGTTATCCGTCTTATCGTGGTAAAAAACACTTACCGGAACACCGGCAATTTTCTCCTCTTTCGTGAGCCTCACCGCAAAATCGTAATCATGCTCTTTGCTTATCTTATCGTAACCCAGCAATTGAAAATAGGATCCTGAACACGAAAGTATTTTAAACCGCGATTCTCTTACCAGATCACGAAAATAATCGCGTTTTTGCTGGTAGAAAGAAGACAGCGCCAGGTAATGACCATCGTTGTCCAAAAAATCGGCATAGGCATATTGAACAGGTGTACTGGTACTGAATGCAACATACTGGTATATTTTTCTGAATTCTGCGGTCAGTTTTTCCGGAGCCAGCACATATCCCATCTTCCAGCCCGTATTGTGATAGGTTTTCCCAAAGGAAGAAACTATAAAACTGCGTGATGCCAGGCCCGGAAACATGCATGCGCTCTGGTGTTTCAGCCCGTCAAACAGAATATGCTCATAAACCTCATCGCTGATAACCACAATATCTGTATTCTCTGTGAGCCGCTCAAGCTGCCTCATATCCTCCGCCGACATAACGGTTCCGCAAGGATTGTGGGGCGAGTTAATCATGATGGCACGGGTACGGAAATTGATCAGTTTTTTAATTTCCTGCCAGTCTATTTGATAATTGGGATACTTGAGTTTGCTGAAAACCGGCTTACCGCCGTTCAATGTAATGGCGGGAATATAGCTGTCATAAGCAGGTTCAATAATAATCACCTCATCGTTTTCCTTAACAACAGCACTAATGGCACAGAAAAGGGCGAGTGTAGCTCCACCTACCACCGTAATTTCGCTTTGCCAGTCGTATTCTGTTCCGTAGCATTTCAGTGTTTTCTCCGATATCTTTTTTCTTAACTCCGGCACGCCCGGCATAGGCGCATACTGATTTCTCCCCTGCCGCATTTGATAATCTACGCGGTTAATGAGTTCTTCAGGACAGCTAAAATCAGGAAAGCCCTGCGCTAGGTTGACAGCCCCGTGTTCATTTGCCAGTGCCGACATAACTGAAAAAATCGTCGTGCCCGTACCAGGCATTTTGGATGTCAGATTCAAAGAAGTTTCCATCTCTACCGCGAATTAACACGCATTTTGGGTTCATTCCATCAAACCGAAGTTTTTTGTAAGCAAATCATACTTACAACCAATTTAAATCATTTTATTTGTTTAAACAAATTTCTTAACTTATCTTTGCGGTCTAAATTTTAACGCAATGACAGAACAAGCAAGCTCCACAAAAACCACATGGGCCATTGACAACAGTCACTCCCACGTTCAATTCAAGATTAAACATCTCATGATTTCAACTGTAACAGGCAGTTTTACAAAATTTAACGCCAGCGTTGAAACGCAGGGCGATGACTTCGGTAAGGCTGCTATTCAGTTTTCGGCTGAAATTAACTCCATTCATACCGGTGATACCCAGCGCGATGGTCACTTGCTGAGTGCAGATTTCTTCGATGCTGAAAAATATCCCACACTCTCGTTCCGAAGCACCGGGCTAGAAGAAGATGCCTCAGGCAATTACCTCATGAATGGCGAACTGGAAATCAAAGGTGAAATCAAACCAGTACAATTAAAAGTTGCCTTTGAAGGCATTGCCAAAGATCCTTGGGGAAATACCAAAGCCGGTTTTAACCTGGAAGGCAAAATCAGCAGAAAAGACTGGGGGCTGACCTGGAATGCTCCATTGGAAGCTGGTGGACTTCTGGTTTCCGATGAGGTAAAAATCATCTGCGAAGTTCAGTTAATCAAGCAATCTTAATCAAAATAACGATTGAATTCATGGCGGCATCGATTTCAATGCCGCCTTTTTTGTGTTTTACCTGTAAAATCCCTTTTCTTTGCCGCATGACACCGCTGTCTGTGGTCATTATCACCCGAAACGAAGAAAAAAACATTGGCGCTTGCATAGATTCAGTAAGATCTGTGGCCGATGAAATTGTGGTACTGGACAGTTTCTCTACAGACAATACCGGGCAAATCTGCATAGAAAAAGGTGTTCGATTTGAGCAACACGCTTTCGATGGCCATATTCAGCAAAAAAACAGGGCCAAAGACCTCGCTTCACATCATTGGATTCTGAGCCTGGATGCGGATGAAAAACCGGATTCGACCTTACTTCTCAGCATCAAATCCCTGAAAGAACATGATTTCCCAGGAAACATAGATGGCTACAGTATGAATCGACTGAATTTTTACTGCGGAAAACCTATCAAAACCTGCGGATGGTATCCTGACACCAAATTGCGCCTTTGGAAAAAAGACTGTGGTTCATGGACTGGCACCAATCCCCACGACCGGTTTGAGTTAAACAAGGGATTGACTGCGGCGCACCTGCCGGGTGATATTTTGCATAACACCTACCCTACCCATGAGGCAATGGTCAGGCAGACAGATAAATTTGCTCAAATTGCTGCAACCCAGTTCACACAAAAACCAATGCTGTGGCTAATTTTTAAAATGCTTTTAAGCCCTATCTTCAAGTACATTAAAAATTATCTGCTTAAAAAAGGCTTTTTGGATGGTATAGCCGGCTTTCAGATTTGCCGGTACCAGGCAAGTGAAGTTTTTCAAAAATATCGCCTGGCCATAGGATTAAAATTTCGCTAATATGTCCTTGATTTCCAATCACAGCGGACTTTACCCGGAAGCAGGCACCGATGAAGCTGGAAGGGGCTGCCTGGCAGGACCTGTGGTTGCCGCAGCTGTAATTCTTCCACCTGATTTTCACCATCCTTTGTTAAATGATAGCAAGCAGGTTTCCAAAAAGCACCGCGATGTACTCCGGCCCATCATAGAAAATGCAGCTGTGTGCTGGCAAGTAGCGCTTTGTACTCCGGAGGAAATTGATGCAATAAACATACTTAATGCAAGTATTTTGGCGATGCACAGGGCACTTGAAGGATTGAAAACACCGCCTTTGCACATACTGGTAGATGGAAACCGTTTCAAACCGTTTGGCAGTATACCCTACACCACAATGATTAAAGGAGATTCACGATTTGTCTCTATAGCCGCTGCCAGCATTCTGGCTAAAACCCACAGGGATGAAATGATGGAAAAGTTACACCATGAATTTCCGGAATTTGGGTGGGAGAAAAATGCAGGATACCCTACAGAAAAACACCGCGAAGCCATATCCCGTCTTGGAGCTACAGTCCACCACCGCAAAACATTCAGCCTGCTGAAATCGCAGATTAGTCTTTTTCCATAAATTTATAAATCAAGTTAGGGCGCTCCGCCTTAATTGCTGTAATTTCGCAGTATCGCCGATGACTGACACCATCCTCATACTAGACTTTGGCTCTCAATACACACAACTGATTGCCCGACGCATTCGCGAACTGAATGTATACTGTGAAATCCACCCCTTCAATCATTACCCCCAGCCGGGCCCTCACATCAAAGGTATTGTCCTTTCAGGCAGTCCCAGTTCTGTTAATGAGACAGATGCTCCCGATATAGACCTGACTTCAATATTAAACCATGCTCCCACCCTGGGTGTTTGCTACGGTGCTCAGCTAATGGCAAAAAAGATGGGCGGAGAAGTAGGGAAATCAGCCCACCGTGAGTATGGTCGTGCCATGCTAATTCAAACAGGCGAGCCCAATCAACTGCTAGAAGGTTTGCAATACGAAAGCCAGGTGTGGATGAGTCATAGCGACAGCATCCTCAAGGTACCCGAAGGCAGCACCATCATTGGAACAACAGCATCTATTCCTGTTGCAGCCTTCAGGCTTGGCGCCTATCCGCAGGCATACGGCATTCAGTTTCATCCGGAAGTATACCATAGCACAGAAGGTTCTGCCCTGTTATCAAATTTTCTCTTCAACATCTGCGAATGCAGCGGTGATTGGACTCCGGGACATTTTATTGATGAAACGGTTCAGAAAATCCGTGATCAGGTTGGAAACGACACTGTAATACTCGGCCTGAGCGGTGGTGTGGATAGTTCTGTAGCAGCCCTGCTGCTCCACAAAGCAATCGGACCCAAGCTGCACTGTATATTCATCAACAATGGACTGCTGAGAAAAAATGAATACGATGAAGTTCTCAAGGCTTACGAACAACTAAACCTGAATATACATGGAATTGATGCCTCACAAAGATTTTACGGCGAACTGACCGGTGTTTCGGATCCGGAGACCAAGCGGAAAATCATTGGCAGGGTGTTTGTTGAGGTGTTTCAGGATGAATCCAAAAAGATACAGGATGCCAAATGGCTCGCCCAGGGCACCATCTATCCGGATGTAATTGAGAGCGTCAGCGTGAAAGGACCCAGTGCTACCATCAAAAGCCACCATAACGTAGGTGGATTGCCCGAATCGCTGCATCTGGGCATTGTAGAACCTTTGCGTTCCCTTTTTAAAGATGAAGTTCGCCGTGTAGGTAAAGCACTGAATCTGCCTTCTGAAATTTTAAACCGCCATCCCTTCCCAGGCCCCGGTTTGGGTATACGTATTATTGGCGATATCACAGAAGATAAAGTAAAACTGCTGCAGGAAGCCGACGCCATCTATCTTGAAAAACTCAAAGAATATGGCTGGTATGACCAGATCTGGCAAGCCGGAACCATTCTGCTGCCAATACAAAGCGTAGGTGTTATGGGTGACGAGCGTACCTACGAACAGGTTGTGGCACTCAGGGCTGTAAGCAGCACAGACGGAATGACCGCCGATTGGGTTCATATTCCATACGAAGTACTTGCCGACATAAGCAACAGCATCATCAACCGTGTAAAAGGCATCAACAGGGTGGTTTATGACATTAGCTCCAAACCGCCTGCTACTATTGAATGGGAATGAGAAAATGGTATTGCCATATCCTATTTTTTGTATTGCCGTTGTTTTCGGCGCAATATCTATTTGCACAAAACCATCATAAAAAAACATACAAAATAGCCTTGGTTTTACCGTTTAAATCAACAGGCAATCACACCGCTGTGGGCGAAGCCATGCTTGATTATTACCAGGGTTTCGCCATGGGTGCAAAAAAACTGGTAGAAGAAGGTTTAAAAGCAGAAATTTCTGTTTACGACAGCGAAAAAGACAGTTTCGCCTTGGAAACCCTGCTTCAAAGTGGGTCTTTGGACAACACCAACCTAATTATAGGCCCTGTATATCCGGAAAAGCTGGCTATGGTGGAAAAATACGGTCAAACAAAGGGGATTACAGTAGTTTCTCCGCTGAAATACTATAAACCTGCTTTCCAGGGCAACGGACTGATCAACTTTTTCACCCCTGACAGTATTAGGATTCGTGCAGCCTTTGAAAAAGCCATAAAAATATATCCCAAACATCGGTTCTACATCATTTCAGATGCAAGTGCTGATTCAAAAAAAGATGCCGCTCGAATAAAAAATGCGGCAAAGCAACTTGGTTTTACACAAATAAAATTCATTACCATCAACAACGGCAAGTTATCAAGCCCAATCAACAGGCCCGACAGTTTTGTAATTTTTAACACCATAGAGAAAATTAGTATAAAACCGGAACTGGAAAAACTCATTAAAAACAAAAAGCAAAGCTGGATTATAGCACACCATGACTGGCATGGAACCTTCAGAACTATTGTAAACAAAAATGAGCCGCACATCTTATATCCTGAGGTTACTGTAAATACACCGGGAGATACTGCTTCTGTTGAATTTGAAGACCTATACTACGCAACCTATTTCAGTGATCCAAGCAAATATGCGTATATCGGTTATGACCAGGCTACGTATTTAGGCTTCGGCCTCATGGCTTTTGGAGATTCTTTTGTAAACAATTCAGTGAATATGGATTACAGGGGCTTTATAAACCATATACACCTCAAAAAATTCAACAAAGAGGTGGTCAACTTCGGATTGCATTTTATTCGTTTGTCTGACGGTATCCGGGAGGAAATAGAACCCTGAATACACTCAAAAACAGATTGCGAATTGCAGCGGACCTGATTGCTGGTTTTTCATTTAAACAGCCTTTCCATTTGTGGCTGCAGGAGGTATTCAGACAACATAAACAGTTTGGTAGCAAAGACCGAAAATTCTACCGGGATGTTTTTTACGGCTACTGGAAACTTGGAAAAATCAATAACAATCTGAGTTTAGAGCAGCGATTGCTACTGGGTTTGATTCGGCTAGAACCTGACAATGAAAAGCTCACCGAACTGCTACCGGATATTTTTTCCGGCAAACATTCAACCAAAAAAGCCTTAGAATTTGATTCCCTGACAGGCGAAGAATGGAATCCTTATAAACCTTTTTCAGCTTTACTTTCCAATAAACTCTGTATTAAAGACATCAATCAATGGTTCGGTCGTAAGGCACCCGTTTGGGTAAAAATCAACCCGCCATTTCGAGAGGATTTAATTGCCTATTTGAATAAAAATGCTACCGAGTTTGAGGAGCACGGACAGTTTGTTTTAAAATGCGAAAACGCAAAACTCGATGAAGTGATTATCAAAGGATGGTGCAGAATACAGGATCTGAGTAGCCAGGAATCCATCAGTGAAAATATCCTATCAGACGCTGAACTGATCTGGGATACTTGCTGCGGTGCAGGCGGAAAAGCCATGCTGGCCTCGGAAGCCAGTCCAAGTGCTACGATTTACATTTCTGACACCCGATCCCAGATGGTGCACAATGCAGTGATGCGATTTTCAGCAGAAGGCAAAGCCCGCCCATTTTGTGGCACAGCCGATTTATCCCGCCCCGTTCAAAAACTGGTATTTGACGATACAATGGTTATTTCCAAACCTGTTTTTGATATCCTCATCTGCGATGTACCATGCAGCGGTAGCGGAACATGGAGAAGAACTCCGGAGATGCTGCATGTATTTTCAGAATCAGAACTAATGAGGTATGCGGAGAAACAGCGCAGTATTGTTACCAATGCAGCTGCCTTTCTTAAACCGAATGGCAAACTGATTTATTTAACCTGCTCCTTATTCTCAGCTGAAAATGAGGAGAACACAAAATACTTTCAGGATAAATTGGGGTTAATACTGGACTCTGAAATCTTTTGCGGTGGCGGTCAAAAAGATGCCGACTATATTTACAGAGCAATTTTCAGAAAACAATAAATCAGGCCGGATCGTAGGCCCATTTAATGTAAATGCTGCCCCAGGTGAAACCACCACCAAAGGTGCTTAAAATAAGGTTGTCACCCTTTTTAAATTTCTTTTCAAAATCATACATAAGCAATGGAAGTGTTCCTGCTGTGGTATTACCGTATCGATCGATGTTGACAAGCACTTTTTCTTTGTCCAGACCCATCCGTTCAGCTGTTGCATCAATGATGCGCAGATTTGCCTGATGTGCTATCAGCCAGTCTACAGAATCTGCATTAAGGCCGTTTCTGTCCATAATATCATAGCTAACATCTGCCATATTGGTTACGGCAAACTTAAATACGGTTTTACCTTCCTGATACACATAGTGCTGACGGTTACTAACCGTTTCCAGCGTAGGAGGATTCATAGATCCACCGGCTGGCTGATAAAGATATTCACGACCACTGCCATCCATTTTAAGGATAGAGTCACGCACACCGAATCCTTCCGAATTTGGTTCCAGCAATACACAGCCACCGCCGTCACCAAAGATGATACAGGTATTTCTATCTGTGTAATCAATGATGGAACTCATTTTATCAAAACCGCAAACCAGCACCTTCTTAGATCCGCTTTGAATAAACCGGCTACCGGTTTCAAGTGCATATAAAAATCCGGAACAGGCTGCGGCGATATCAAAACCCCACGCATTTTTAGCACCTATTTTATCAGCGATAATGTTGGCACAGGCAGGAAAAATATAATCTCCGGTGATAGTACCTACGAGAATAACATCAATTTCCTCAGGAGAAACACCCTTCTTTTCCAACATGGGCAAAATGGCACGAACAGCCATATCACTGGTTGCTTTACCGGGCTCGCGCAGAATATGGCGTTCTTTAATACCTGTTCGGGTGGTGATCCACTCATCTGAAGTGTCTACCAGATTTTCTAGATCTTTATTGGTTAAAACCGTTTCAGGTACATACCCTCCAACGGCTGTAATTGCTGCTGTTACTTTTTGCATCACGCGGTAGCTTGGGGATTTATGTGAGTGGCAACGGCATCTTTGATTTTCTGAATCATGCCACTGCTAACTTCTTCGGCAGCAAGCTCTATCATTTTAACGAATGTATCGGCTTTGGAAATGCCGTGTCCTACTATTACAGGAGCATTCACCCCCAAAATAGAGCTTCCGCCATAATGCTTGAAGTTGAATTTATCCAGATACTCGTCCTGCACACCTCTTTTAGCCAGTCTGTAGTACATGCCCTCACAAACTTTGATGATCACATTGCCGGTAAAACCATCACACACAATCACATCACAATCATCACCGAAAATATCTCTGCCTTCAACATTTCCGACAAAGTTGATTCCTCCGGTCGATTTCAGCAATGAATGCGTTGCACGGGTGAAGATACTTCCCTTTTCTTCTTCTTCACCGATATTCAACAATCCTACCTTGGGATTATCTACCTTATTAACGGCACCATAGAAAACAGAACCAAGAATGGCAAACTGCTGTAAATGTTCAGGTTTGCAATCTGCATTGGCCCCTACATCCAGCAACAACCCGGGATGATTGTTAAGCCTGGGCACAACGGTTGTCAAACAAGGTCTGTCAATACCGGGAATGGCTTTTACCGTCATCAAAGAACCCACAAGCATAGCTCCTGTGTTTCCGGCACTCAGAAAAGCATCAATTTTACCTTCTGCCAAATACCGAAAACCAACAGCGATGCTGGAATCTTGTTTGGAGGAAAAAGCCCTTACTGGATGCTCACCCATTTCTATGAGGGTGGGGCAGTCTACGATTTCAAATTTGGAAACGTCGAGCTCTTCCTGTGCACACACTGATTCTATGGCGCTTTTAGCACCAAAAAGAACTACTTGGTAATCGGAGTGAGTACGAGCAGCATTGAAAGCGCCTTTTACAGCTTCCAACGGGGCGTAATCACCGCCCATCGCATCCACGCCAATTCTCATCATTATGATTCGTTGCGGCCCTTCATGACCTTCTGGCCACGATACATGCCGGTTTCCAGGTTAACACGATGGTATAGTGAAACATCGCCTGTTACAGGGTCGGCAATCATAGGGCGCACTTCCAGTTTATCATGGGTGCGGCGTTTGTCCCTACGGGTTTTGGATATTTTTCGCTTAGGATGTGCCATTTTATATTTTTATTTCTTTTTTAGTAGTTCTTTTAGTTTGTCCCAGCGAGGATCAGATTGCTCTTCATCGTTACCGGACAATTCGTTTAGCTTTGAAAGCATTTGATAATTACAAGGCTTGGTTTCCATATCATCACAGTTGCGCATCATAGGTAATGACAATAATGTGGTTTCATAACAATCCTGTCCGAGGTTAATTTTGTAATCCTGCTGGGTTAGTATAATCCAATCATCATGTACTATATCTTCATCACCAATCTCTGGCAACATTTTATAAAGAACATGATGATCCGTTTCTACAGAAACAGAAAGGGGCACCAAACAGCGATCACAACTCACATCTACCTTCCCTTTCAAGTGAAGGCTTAGGTTCATAAGGTTTGCTGTTTTTTCTAATACAGCCTTTACCTCGATATCAGATGCAAGTACATCCTCGTTATCAAATACTTCAAAGAACTTCTTTTCAAGTCTGTAATTGAACTCGTGTAGGCCGTCTTTCAGCTTAACGAACTCAATGTCAAATTCCTCCAGACCTAAAAACGCGTCTTTCAAAACGAACGGCAAAATTACAATATTTTATGGAATTTATCAACCAAAATAAAAAACTAAACACAATAAAAACAAAAGTCCCGGCTCTAGGTAGGCCGGGACTCTGATTATGTTAATTGTCAATTAAAACTCCCACAAATCATGCTCAAATATGAAAAGATCATTTTTGATATTTTCCGCTTCGAGCAGCGTTGCAAGACCATCCTGCTGGAACTCTGTCCTTTGGTTGATATATTTATCATCCCAATCAGTTGTTTTCACAATGTAGCTGTCAAACAGCCTGTAGTGATTAAATAAATCATCCCAGCTTATGCGCATAACGTCATTGTAGCGGTTAAATACTTCAGATTTAGCCAAAGTAGGTCTCAAATCATCCATCTTTATCCAGAACAATGGCAACTCATAAGTCTGTCCATTCGGAAACTTCTCTTCATACATGGGGGCGATGGCAATGATACGCGGACGCAGCTCACCATGCTTGTAATCAAACAACCAGTCTTCCATGATTTCAAAGCGCACAATCTTTTCCCATTTGAAGATATCGTAGTAGGCGGTGTCCACCAAATCTTCATTATCCTCAGGGTTGCGCCAGTTTTGAATCTGGGTGACTACCAGCTTAGATCCTTCCTTGTAGCACTCTTCAGGAGTTTTAATACGATTTAGGGAATCTGTATGGTACGCGCGAACTAAGCCCTTTGTAGCTGCTTCATAGATGATTTGGGTTACCGGATTTTTAGGCCAGGTAAAAGAACGGTTCATCTTCTGACGGCAATCAATTCTTCTCCATATTCTGCGACGAAACTTTAAATCTGCCTCGCGCAAGAATGGATAAGGGACTACTACTGCATCATCAATTCCTGGACGCACATCATTGGTCGTAAAGGGTGTTTCACGGTGGAATGCTGGAGCATCGTCATAATGTGTTCCTATAGTTGGAACAGCCAATGATGGTGTGGATGAACCACTTGCAGCCGATCCTGCACCTGTACCGGATGATCCGCCGGAAGAACCGGTTGAAGAACTTCCAGATGAAGAAGTACGACCAGAGCCACTGCCCGAACCGCTTGAACTTCCGGCATCGCCCCAACCCCAATCTTGACTGTAGCCGTTTAAGGCTATCAGACAAGTTGCTACGATTAACATTCCCTTTTTCATAACCAATTGTTTAAAATTATACTTATTGAAGCATTCCGCTTACGTTTTCCAAAAATACAGGACCAGAAGGACCTACGGCGCGGATATCTGAGAACATAACGAACTCACCGGCGCGCATTCCACCCAAAATTCCTTTTATTCCCTGAAGAGAAGAACCAGTAATTGAAGCCTTCTTGGGGCCTGTTCTTCCAATCCCGGTAAATGTATAACCCTGTATAGTGTATTTTACGCCATCATATACAAAGTTTTCCAAAATCGCCACGGCCGAAGATTGAGCCATCAAAGCAGACAAGGGAACGGGTTTGTCGAAAGAAAGTGCTCCGGCACGGAATGTGGGACGAGGCACGTTTCTGATTTTAAACTTCTTTGAACCCATTGGAACAACACGTCCATCTCCCATCTTGGCACTAACACTGATTACGGATTCATTACCCTGACGTGCAGGGAAAAGCACTTTGTAACGTCCACCTCCTATGTTTTGGAGATTACCTGCACTTGCAGATACCGAAACATTACGAGAATCTACACCGGCTACAGCAACAGAGATAGGGTTTTCCAGACCTACGTAGAACACATTGAGCTCGTCTGCTGAAATGGCTGCCATCGGAGGAAATACGCTGTATTTGGCCTCAGCAGTAAGATTTTCAATTTTACCACCCGGACCTGGAACGGCAATGTTAACCTTATAGTTAAATTCTCCTGGAGAACCACCCGTTACTTTGTATTTACCGATACCATCTTTAATCTCTACAGCGGCACCACCAACGGTAATGTTCATTTGAGCCTTACTGTTGTAGGCAGCCAGCATGATGTCAGCCTCGTATGTCTGGTTTTGCATGATGGCACTGTTCGGGGCAGAAATTACTGCGGCCAATTTATCAAATTTGAAATCAGAAGCGTTAACTGCTTTCGCAAGAACAGCAGTAACTTCTGATTCCAGTGATCGTGCATCGTTAACATACTTGCTTAGCAAAGCAAATACACCAGCCAGTGGAGAGTGTTCAAGATACATCGATACCCATTTCTGTTCTTTGCCATCTGAATTTTTTCCATCCTGAGCTATGAGGGCAGTCTTTGCCTTCAAACTATTTTTGGCTTCCTCAAGCAATTTTTTGGTCTCGCCCTTATCGTCTTTACCACCCAGATTAGGATTTTTCATTGCTTTATCGAGCAATGAAAGTAAATCTTCACGGGTTTTGTTGATCGCTTCAAAAACTGCATCACCACGCATTTTTCCAGACGGAGCAAAAGCCCACTGCTTGCCGTCAGGGCGCTGAGGCTTGTTTTCCAAAAGGAAATAATTAGCGTGAACTTCCATATTGTCACCCTGCATCAATTCGGCAACACCGCCTTTTACCAACATAGCCTCCGGCTCTGTTTTTCTTCCACCGGAAAGATCTGTCAAATCTGTTTTTACAGCATCCATGTTCTTTTCGAACTGGTCGGTTATCTTTTTGGCTTCATTGGCAATTTCCATTGCTGCTTTTGCACTTGCATTATCCTCTTTACCAATGGCTTTGAGGGTCATTTCATTCTTAGCCTTAATGTTGCTGGTTGAGGTATTCAGCGAATTCTCAATCAGATTAAAGGCTTTAATAATTTCCTTGGACACGTTCAACGCCAGCAGAGCTGTCAACACGAGATACATCATGTTGATCATCTTCTGACGTGGTGTAGTTTTACCACCTGCCATTTTTAACTCCTGTTTCTATTAAGTTGTTTTATATCTGACAAATCGGGGATTAACGTCCACCGCCCATGGCGCTAAGCATGTTACCGTATACGGTATTCAGGCTTGCGAGGTTGCTGTTCAATTTCGCGATTTCTTCCTTGAACTTCAAGGTTTCATTTTCACTGGCAGAGAGATTGCTAACCAGGTTAGAAAGACCGCCGCTTAATGAACCCATAGAGCTCGCTACTTCTGCAGTGCTGTTGCTGATTGCATTCATGTTGCTGGCGGCAGCTGATGCGCTTTCAGCATATTCTTTTGTAGCAACAGCTGCATTTGAGAGCGTTGCCATTTCTTTTACATTGTTGCTAAGGCTTTGCAGACCTGAACCAAGGCTAGAAATTACATTGGAGTCCACATTGGCTTCTTTAAGCATAGTATCGAGTTGCTGTGTCATGGAACCACTTTTTTGTCCATGGCCTCTGGATTCACCACCAGCCAATTCAGGATAAACCAGAGACCAGTCCGGATCCATGTGAACGGGTTCAAACGAAGAAATTACGAAAATTACACACTCTGTGCCCATACCCACGATCAGCATAAGGTCAGCACCTTTCCAGTGCATGATTTTAAACAGCGCACCGGCAATTACGATTGCAGCACCCAGACCATAAACGTAATTCATGATCACTTTCCACCTTTTGCTTTCAAAGAAACTTTTTTCCATAGTCTTATTGTTTGTTATTTAGTTTAGTTTAAAGATTATTTTTTATCACGGTTTGATCGTCCAATATACGTTTGCACACAACGGAAGCCTACGTAACACTTACTGGTATCCTGGTATTCATAAGTACGTGCACCATTTTCGATGAAATAAGCCACGTCTTTCCAGCTGCCACCGCGAATAACTTTTCTTTTAAGGGTAACAGGAACTTCGCTTCCGGGACCTCTTTCAGGAACACGGCGGTAGTTTTGGCCGTTCAGATCATGCACAATGGCGTTGTTGGATACCTGATAATCTGTCCAAGTCCATTCTGACACGTTGCCGTTCATGTTATACAAACCAAAATCGTTGGGGAAGTAAGAATCTGCTCGGACCGGATAAACACCACCATCAGCGCCGTAGTTGCCGCGAAGGGGCTTAAAGTTGGCCATCATACAACCTTTGCTGTTGCGGGTGTAAGGACCACCCCATGCATATTTATTTCCGATACGGTTGGCGCGTGCAGCATATTCCCATTCGTATTCCGTAGGCAAGCGGAAATCTTCTGTATTTGGAAGACCAATCTCATGCCAGTAGTTGGCTTTACGGATGGTTCTCCATGCACAGAAAGCATTAGCCTGATGCCAGTTCACTCCTACTACAGGATAATCATCGTATTTTGGGTGCCAGAAATATACCCGGGCCATAGGCTCATTGAAACTATAGGTAAAGTCCCTTACCCAGCATAGAGTGTCCGGGTAAATGAGTGTTTCCTCATCTTTGATAAACTTGGAACGATCCATGGGATTGTACTTGTCACGATCCTGATTGGCCGCACTCACGTAATCAAACCACTGGTATTTATACATGAGTTTGCGCGTGTCAATCTGGGTAAGTCCACGGAAACGCTCATTGCCCTGATAATACATATCAGCAAGATCTTCCTTGTGTTTAACCCAATCAAGTTCTCTGCTGTAGTCGATGTAGCGGTTACCCTCATCGTCTTCAGGTAAGAAATACTGATCATCATCGAGCTTGTAGCGGGCAATTGAGTCCAGCACGTGCTCAACGAATTGTCTGTATTCGTTATTGGTAATTTCTGTCTCATCCATCCAGAATGCCACAATGGTCATTTGCTTGTTTGGCTCCAAATAAGATTGAAACACATCCTGCCCTGACTGACCGGTATGGAAAGTTCCTGACGGGATATATACAGTTCCCGGAGGCTGGGGATGAAACCACGGCCTTCTGTTGAGCACGCCTGTTAAATCACCCGTATCTGCGGGACCACATGCAAACAGCACTACGGATGCCGTAATCATGGCAGCCCGCAATTTGCCGTTTGTTAATGCTTTCACCAGTTTTTTACCCATTTGATTTTCACTGATGATTCTGCTGATTATTTTCCTTTTCATCTGGCAGTTTCGTTTTTGTGTATGATACGTGAAGTTGCAAAAATAGGTTTTTGTAATGAATACGCAACTATTTTTTTTCTTCCGTTAATCTATAACGTTGTTTATTTAATTATATTGTATTAATTTAATTTTTATTCCAAATCTATAGACCTGTTCATGTATCGCGGATGGCGATATACTTTCTCAATTCTTTCAGGCAAAGCAATTTTGAAACAATAATTTACCTGCAATTCGTGTGTTCCGTTACTGCTGCGACGAAGGCTTTGCAGGGTAATATCATATGAATATCCAATTCGGAATAACTGGGTACCCTGGCCATTGGGGGTGTTACCCTTAATAGGAGGATAATATCCCAGTAATATGGAAGCCGCATCCAGGCCCAACCCCTGACCTCTAATAGAAAGGCCACCTGCAAATGTATTGTTCCATGTAACCATCCCCTGAGGAGTAAACTGAGGCTTTACAAAACCGCCTTCTTCCATTACAGTTTTCACCATAATACTGGGATCCAGTGTAAGTGCAGGGTTTCCCAGAAACTGCTCTTTGGTGTATCCGGCCATTAAGTAGAGGTGGCGGGCAGATTTAACAAGAATATTTCCTCCAGATGTGGCATAGTTATATTCCTTGGGGTTGATGTGTGACATGGAGAGACCCACATACAAATCTTTCATGTTGGGGTTTGAATACCAAACACCTGCGCCCAGCTCGGTTTTGGTGTCGCCTTGTTTGTTGGTAGGAACAAGCGGGTCGTTGGGGTCATGTGCACGCATCTTAGTACCGTCAATCTGCCTGGTGATGCTCGTAATATCAATACCGACGCGCAGACTGCTACCGTCGGCCATGTTGTAAGCACCCGCTAATCCACCACGCAGATAGGTATTGGATTCATATGCAATTACATCATTGACGAAGCTCAAAAATGCACCGCCATAATTTGTGAGCGCTCCTGAACTGTTTTTGATATTGATGGGTGCTGAAAAACCAAATGCATTGGTTTTCGGCATTATATTGTCAATAAAATTAACTGGGGCTTTTCCTGACTGTGTTTTGAAATAACCGGATTCATCGGCCAGCCCCATCCATTGTCTGTGTGCATTGGCATTGACGCAGAAACTGCCTGAAGCACCTGCATAAGCAGGGTTGAACAATATTTTGTTAAAAGCATAATGCGTGTAATAGGGATCTTGTTGTCCAAAACCCTTGTACGGCAATGCCAGCAAGGCTAGCAGCACTATTGATATTTTATTCCTCATGAACACTACACTTGTATCGTTAATCCACAAATTTGGGGGTTTCCGTATGAATGTGCAAGTTTTTTTACATTATTTTTATTGTTCATGGAAATCATGTGTTGGTAATGCCACCATCAGTGAAATTTACATTAAAGCAATCATACTAATTTTATTTATATGATATTCAATACTTTAAAATCTTATTTCAAGTATTGATAATGCGTGGATAACAAAACGAAAAAACCGCTTGGTGTCCAATCTATTTTACATAATCTTGTAGGAAAATATATACATATTATGCCATCTATTTTGGTCATTGATGATGAAGCCGCCATCAGGGAGACACTGAAGGAAATTCTTGAGTATGAAAAATACGAAGTAACCCTGGCAGAGGACGGTGCGAAAGGATTACAGCTGCTACAGAAAAACAGCTTTGATGTGGTTTTAAGTGATGTTAAAATGCCTGGAATCGATGGTATGGAGTTGCTTGACCGCGTTCAGGCTTTAGCTCCAGATGTTCCCATGGTGATGATTTCAGGGCATGGCACGGTGGAAATGGCTATAGAAGCTACCAAAAAAGGTGCTTATGATTTTATCACGAAACCACCGGATCTGAACAGGCTGCTGATAACCTTGCGCAATGCGGTAGACAGAAACAACCTGGTATCGGAAACCAAGGTTTTGAAGCGCAAAGCTGCCAAAACATACGACATTATTGGAGAAACACCGGCAATTCTAAAAATAAAGGAAACCATAGAAAAGGTTGCGCCAACTGAGGCCCGCGTCCTGATTACCGGTGAAAACGGAACCGGAAAGGAACTCGTAGCGAGGTGGATACATGAAAAAAGCCCCAGAGCCAATATGCCGCTGGTAGAAGTAAACTGCGCCAGTATTCCTTCTGAACTCATTGAAAGCGAACTATTCGGACACGAAAAAGGAAGTTTTACCAGTGCCATCAAGCAGCGTATCGGTAAGTTTGAGCAGGCGCATGGCGGAACTTTGTTTCTGGATGAAATCGGCGATATGAGTATGGCTGCGCAGGCAAAAGTTCTCAGAGCCATCCAGGAAGGCCGTATAACACGGGTTGGCGGTGACCGCGAAATCAAAGTGGACGTAAGAATTGTAGCTGCCACCAATAAAAATCTGCTGGAAGAGATTGAAAAGGGTAATTTCCGTATGGATTTGTACCACCGACTGTCAGTTATTCTTATTCATGTTCCCACGCTCAATGAGCGCACGGATGACATTCCAACCATTGCCGGCAATTTTCTGGAAAACATTTGTGCTGAAAACGGACTATCTGCCAAAAAGTTTACTGCCGATGCACTAGAAGCGCTGAAGGAAGTGAACTGGACCGGTAACATTCGCGAATTGCACAATGTGGTGGAGCGGCTTGTTATCCTTTGTGGTGAAGAAATTACGGGCGAAGACGTGTTTATATACAGCAATCCTGCACAGCGCGGATCAGATCCATTTGGTGTGGTTGATAATTATGCCACCCTGCAGGACTTCAGAGACTGGGCCGAGAAAATATTTATTGAGCGCAAGCTGATTCAAAATGCCTGGAATGTGGCAAAAACTGCTCAGGAAATTGACATTCAGCGCAGCCATCTGTATAACAAAATTGAGAAATACAACCTGAAAAGGCGCTAATGACAAAGCCCGGCTCCGATATGGAAGCAGCGCTGCACTGTCTGCAAAAAGGCGAGCTGGTCGGTATTCCAACAGAAACCGTCTATGGGCTGGCTGCAAACGCCTTGAATGCTGAGGCTGTAGCCAAAATTTTCAGTGCCAAAAACCGTCCTTTTTTCGATCCGTTGATTGTTCATATTCATGACATCGATGAAGCTAAAAAATATGTGCAATCCATGCCAGAAAAGGCACTTAAACTGGCAGAAGCCTTTTGGCCCGGTCCGTTGACACTGGTCTTACCCAAAAAAGCAATTATTCCCGATCTGGTAACTGCTGGAAATGAAACTGTCGGGATTCGGGTTCCCTCCCACCCTGTTTGCCTTGCGTTGCTCAAACAGCTTGATTTTCCGCTGGCGGCTCCCAGTGCCAATCCCTTTGGATACGTAAGTCCAACTACCGCGCAACACGTGGCCGACCAATTGGGCAACAAAACATGCTATATTCTGGACGGAGGCCCTTGCCGTGTTGGCGTAGAAAGCACCATTGTTGGATTTCCTGGGGGCGAGCCGGTTGTTTACCGATTGGGCGGAATTGCGGTAGAACAGATAGCTGCAGTTGTCGGTCCGGTTGCGGAACAAATATCTTCGGGCAGCAACCCTGCAGCACCCGGACAACTGGATGTGCATTACAGCCCCCGGTGCAAAGTGATACTTACTTCCGAACGATTAGCATCAGACAACCCTGAAACGGCGTATCTGCGCTATGCAGAGCTACTTCCGGGCATTGAAGAAACTCGTCAGCTGATTCTCAGCCCTAAAAAGAACCTTGAAGAGGCCGCGGTACATCTTTTTGCCATGCTAAGGCAGCTGGATAATGCGGGATACCACTACATCGTAGCAGAATTATTGCCTGAAACCGGCCTCGGGCGAGCCATCAACGACCGTTTGCGACGGGCTGCTGCGAAATAATTTAATCGAGTATAAAGTCCAACGTATTGTTGAGTAATTCAACTGTCTGATCACAAAGCTCCATAGGTGCAGTGTGCGGCGTGTTGAATGTGTGGTCTGCGTTTTCCATTTTCACGAGGAAAGCATGCCAGCATTCATCATACAACTTTTCGGAATGCACTACTGGTACTGATTTATCTTCCATGCCATGTATGAGTAAGAGTGGTATCTGCAAAGACCCGGCGGCTTCCATCACATTGTATTTTTCCTCGTTGGTGATTAAATCTTTCCAGTAAGTATAATTCAGTGGCATTTGCTGACCTGTACGGGTATTTGGAATCATTATATGGCCTTCCTTTTCCCATTTTTGCAAATCAGCACTGGCAAACATCGATGCATAGTGCGCAACGGGGGCCCAGGCCACCACTTTATTGATATTTTTTGCCATTGAAGCTGCGACAATAGCATTGGCCCCACCTCTACTATGGCCTCCCAATACAATCTGTTCAGCATCGATGCCAAATGTTTCAGCCTGAGAATGCACCCAGCTGATGACCGCTTTGATTTCGGCAAGCTCTCGGGTAACTGTATGCTGTTCAAATAAATCGAGGCGGTCAAAATCGTTGGGATGCGCCTCATCCACGCCATTAAAAGTATGATTGAACGTAAGTACGGCTACATTCTCCGGGCAGAAATAATCGGCTATTCGGGGAAAGAAGCCCCAATCGCGAAATCCTTTAAAGCCATGGCAAAATATAAATACGGGAACATCTATTTCCTTTTCAGGCAAAAACAGATGTGCATGGATGTCATATTCATCAATACCAGGAATGGTGACAGCGATTTTTTCGGCCATATTTCATAAAAAAAGCCTTGATTGGCAAGGCTTTTTTTTCTTGTACCCGGGGCCGGGCTCGAACCGGCACGAGTGTTACCCCATTGGTGTTTGAGACCAACGCGTCTACCAATTCCGCCACCCGGGCAAAGTGGGATTGCAAAAATACGGATTTACCTTGAATTTCTGCACTGTAATCATGATTTATTCCGTTATTTTTTGAACTCTGGGACCAAATTCAATAGCTTGCATGTTTATAATTTTGCCCTGATTTATTTCAAACCTCAGGGCTGTTCGCACGATGTGAAACCCCTGTATGCCACAACTACCCGGGTTTACAAACAGCATGTTTTTAAGGGCCGGATCGCGTTCCACTTTCAGGATATGTGAATGTCCGCAAATCAGCATTTTGGGAGGATTGGCATACAACTGTGAAGTGATTTTGGGATTGTACCTGCCGGGTTTTCCCGCAATGTGCGTAATCCAGACGGTAACACCCTCGGCGGTAAACTTGTTGTGTTCGGGAAATATTTTTCGAAGATCCTGTCCATCCACATTGCCCCAACAGGCGCGAACCGGTTTACCCAGCTTTTCAACTTCCTTCAGTAAAGCTGTATTCAGCCAATCGCCGGCATGCCATACTTCATCAGCTTCCGCGCAATACTTGAGGATTCCTTCATCAACCCAACCGTGGTTGTCACTGAGCAGCAGTACTTTCATATTTTTTGTTAAATAAAGAATTCCAGCCGAAGGCGGCGAGTATAATCATGATGGGCATGACAGGCAACAGGTAGCGGGCGCTTCCCACCGGGCCCACAATCAGCAAGCTGTATAGCACCGGAAACAACAAAATCCATTTATGTTGTATGGGTTTAATTGTAGCAAAAACCGTAAGGCTTGATTTGATAAATGCCAGCAACGCAAAGAGAATAATATAAATCCATATCAGTGTGGGCTGTGAAGCCCACACTCCTCCACCAGAATTTTGCATAAAACCGCTCCCCTGTGGCAAACGAAAGAAAGCCACAAAATCATACCTCCCTGGATCTATGAGTGCCTTAAACGCGCCCAAAATATGCAAATAAGCATATTTAAACGGTGACAATCTGATGGACCGTTGCGTTTCAGTCTGCATAAAATGGTATTTCTCCGGAAAATCCATGCTATCCATTTTCAATGCTGCAGCGTGATAATAAACTTCAGCAGACGGGTCGTTAACCAAATTACGGATATTGTATTCAAAGGCATTGGTTACCGGCATGGATGTGTAATGTATTAGCCCTGTTTGCCTGAAATTAAGCCAAGAGACAAGGAAAACGGTCGCTATGGGCATCACCAGCCATGTTCGTTGTTTGTTTTTAATCCAAAACTTCGCGACCAACACAAGCCATGCCCATGGCATAAAAACCGGTTTTAGCAATAATAGCAACGTCATCAGGATGGAAACCCGAATCCAGCGCATTTCTATCCATGCGATAACTAGACACAAAACCAGCACCTGACATAGTATTTCGGGCATAAGCATGGCAGAATAATAATACTGCAGCGGATACAGCAACAGTAGCAGCATTGCCATTTTAAAACATGACTCCTTCCCCATTTTTACCAGCAACTTATGCATCAGAAAAGGAATGCAGGCAGCCAGTATTGTTTGAATCAACAGTAAAATCCCGGTAAAGCCGGTAATGACAATCAAAATGGGATAACCCGGCGTGCGTCGTGTTTCGGGCAGGCTCAGCTGATCGCATAAATCAGCAGGTAAACAGGCGCTCCAGCCGTTTCCGGCAAGTAAATTTACGGTAGCATTTCTGTATTCACCGGAATCCACCAGTTCGGCGGGATAGAAACACTGTTTGCCAAAAGCCAGCAACAGCAACAAAAGATAAATTTGATACAACGGATATCGCCTGATCATTTCCCATAATGCCATAAGCCGCTGTTTCATATTGCCAAATTACTATTTCAATACCCAAAAACGCGCCCCGGCAAGGATTATACCGAAGATAATCGTTCCAACTGCAAATTCATACCTAGCCGTTAGGGTTACAATACATATTAAAAACAGAATTCCAGAGACCACCAGCATCATGGTTCTAGGTGAATCGGGATCGCCAATGATTTGTACCTGCAATGCGCTTGTCATATCGTAAAATTCATAGGAGACCGCCTTCAATCCACCAAACCAAGGGGTAAGGTGTGCCACAACAGTCTGTCCGGGTTTTGGTAAAACTACCTGTTTGTTTACCTCTGCTTCTGCTCTGTTAGCCAGCACAATGGTAGATACAGTTTGTCCGTCGGGCAATCTGCTTTGATAGGCCTCAACACAGACGGTGGTGATGGTTTTAGGATTCAGAAACTCATCAAGGATGTAAACTGAATTTAACATCAGCAGGAGCCATGCTGTGATGCGGGCCAGTTTTAACAGTTTCTCTTCCATGGAAAAAGTTTCAGCCCTAAAGTCTGAAACCGGTTAAATTTCAGTTTCAGGATCCCACTGTTCGAGATAATCGGCAACCCTGCGAACAAACATGCCTCCGAGTGCGCCGTCTACTACACGGTGGTCGTAGCTGTGGCTTAGGAACATCATGTGGCGTATGGCAATCACATCGCCGTATTCAGTTTCAATAACGGCGGGCTTTTTGCGGATAGCACCGATAGCCATAATGGCCACTTGTGGCTGGTTGATAACGGGAGTTCCCATCACATTGCCAAAAGAACCCACATTGGTTACAGTGTAGGTGCCACCCTGAATCTCATCGGGGGTAAGCTTATTTACACGGGCTCTGTTGGCAAGATCATTTACCACACGGGTGATGCCCAACAGGTTCATGGTATCTGAATTTTTGATAACGGGCACAATCAGATTTCCGTTTTGCTGTGCCACAGCCATCCCAATATTGATATTTTTCTTTTTGATGATTTTGTCGCCGTCTACGGAAACATTGATCATCGGAAAATCCTTGATGGCTTTGGCAATGGCCCACACAAATACAGGCGTGAAGGTGATGTTTTCGCCTTCGCGTTTTTTGAAGCTGTCTTTCACCTTGTTGCGCCAGTTTACAAGGTTTGTAACATCGGCTTCCACAAAGCTGGTAACATGGGGACTGGTGCGTTTGCTCATTACCATGTGATCGGCAATGAGTTTGCGTACGCGGTCCATTTCTATGAGTTCATCACCAGTACCCAGCGAAACGGCCGCGGGAGCAGGCTTTTCAGTTTCTGATTTGGCTACAACAGGCTGAGACACCGGCGCGGCAGGGGTTACCACTGCAGCAGTGGCCGGAGCAGCACCGCGGTTTTGTACATACGCCAAAATATCCGCTTTGGTAACACGGCCTTCTTTACCGCTACCGGGAATACGCTCCAGTTCTTCCATTCCGATACCTTCGGTGCGTGCAATGTTCAGCACCAGGGGTGAGTAAAAACGATCTCCGCCTGAAGTAACAGCAGCCGGTCTTTCTGGCTGGGTAATCTTTACAGCGGTTTCGATGGTCTTTTCTACTTCTGCCACAGGCGTGGGCTGAGCGGCAGGCGCAGCGACGGGAGCAGGCGATGAAACTGCAGCCCCATCGGTGGCAATCATGGCAACAGGCTCACCCACTTTCACCACCTGACCGTCCTTGTAAAGCTGTTTTACAAGGATACCGGCTTCGGTGCTGGGTATTTCACTATCTACCTTATCAGTAGCAATTTCTACAATGGGTTCGTCTTTTTCAACCTTATCACCCTCATTTTTAAGCCAGCGAATTATGGTTGCTTCGGCAATACTTTCGCCCATTTTGGGCATCAGGATAGGTTTTTCTGCCATATATAAAGAGCGGCAAAATTCGGTGTTTTTAGGGGTATCTGCAAATTTCAGCAGTGGAATGCTATTCTTCTGAATTGCTTTCGTCTGTCATACCCAGTTTTTTCATGTAAAAAGACACCAGTTTTGCGCGGTCATCATCATAGGCTTTTTGGTAGGCATAGTGCAGGTTTCGCAGCATTCGCCTCAAAATTTCAACTGTTGGGCAAGTATCAAAAAATGTTGGCTGTGCTTCTACTTTAATTACCTGAAGAAATTCTTTTATATTTTTATGTAAAAAGATTTGTCCGCGGCTAAACGGATTGATGTAAAACAAAACCTGTCCGTAATCGTCTCTTTTGAGAAAAGGAGGTGCCTGAAAAGGGATAACCGGCTCCATATGCGTATCATCGCAATATGCAAGCACGAAATGCTGTGGCAAATTCACCCCAAATACGGGCAGGCCTAATTTCTGAGCTACAATTGCATAGAGGTTGCATAATGAAATCGGATTTCCGGACCGGGTTTCAATAACCCTGTTTATGAGCGAATTATCAGGGTTGTGGTAATCGTTTGAATTTCCTTTGAAATTGTAGCGTTCAAAAAAAATGTGGTTGAGAATGCTGATTTTATCGTGGGGATTGGAAGCGTTATACAGCGACATCCAGGCATCCAGCCTCATCTTCTCCACAAAGTTCACTACGAGCGATTCATCCAGTCCAGGATAATGAATCTTGCTTACTAGCAAACAGGCTTGCAGCAGGGATTTTTCTCTGGACTTCAACCATTCATCAAATCCTGCTGACAGGTCTTTATTTTGAATGTTTCGGATGATTTGCTCAATACGGTTGGCTCGCAGCGGATCCTGATTGGAAAGCCAGTATTCTTCCAGAACAGGCAATATCTGGGTACCCTCGGACAACAGTCGGCCCGAAACGGTATTTACCACCTGCTCATCGGTATCGTCCAGCAGGTATAACATGGCTTTCAGTTCAGATTCCGAAATCATGCGACTCAACAATCAAATATACGGAATTTTGGGAAAGAAATGCAAATGGGGTTGCGCCTGGGCTTAACCCAGGCACAGTGGTGTCGCATAAACCGGTCATACATATTTTTATCATCTTCTGTCACTTTTTGGCACCCAAAAAGTAACCAAAAAGGCTGTCACGATTTAAGGCACCTTGCCCTGCTCAAGCCACCCCGGGCCTCTTGCCGGTTGTCACCTTCCACTTTGTTTCAGGCTGCGAAGCCCTCCGCGCGCTGAAAATCGTGCCAAGCGGGGAAAAAGAAATATTGCCTCACAAGCCAAATTTTAGCCGCGCATGTAAAATTATAATTTGGTTTTCCCTTACCCCTCCTGACCGGAGATCTCTATTCGAAGCAACGATGAGGTAAAAAGCATAGTTGCAGACAAACCAATAAACTAATGGCTATTACGCTTCGTTGCCCGACAAGCCTTTAAAAGATTGCCAACCCAACCTTTACTTTTTCCTGCGCGCTGCAGGCTTTTTATCCGGTGCGTTTTTCACCAGATCCATCACCTCTTCATAGGTAAGGTCTTCGGGGTTTTTGCCTGAAGGAATCTTTACATTTTTCTTACCGTGGCTGATGTAAGGACCGTATTGTCCTTTAACAATTTGCAGGGTTTTATCCTGGTCAAAGGCTTTGATAATTTTGGCCTTCTCCCCTTCTTTTTTTGCTTCGATGAGCGGGATAGCCTCTTGCAATGTAAAAGCAGCGGGGTTGCTTCCTTTAGGCAGACTTACAAACAGTTCACCAAACTTGATATAGGGCCCAAAACGGCCTTTATTCACGGAGAGTTTTTGACCGTCATATTCTCCAATTTCCATCGGAAACTGAGGCTCATTTGCCAGAGTTTGAAGGAAGGCTTCTGCATCTTCCACAGAAAACGCAATCAAATCCTGGTTTTTTGGGAGGCTGTGAAACTTTTCACCTACCTTCATGAAAGGACCATAGCGTCCCACGGCTATAGTAACTTCAGTTCCGTTTGAAAGCACCATTTTTTTGGGCAATTCAAACAATTTCAGCGCTTCCTCCAGTGAAATATTTTCCATGGTCATACCCCGTGGAATACTGGCAAAGCGCTGGGGTTGACCATCATCGCGGGCACCGATTTGCACCATTGGACCATATTGCCCGAGTCGTACAAGCACTGTTCTTCCGGATTGCGGGTCCTGACCCAAAATCCTCTCACCCGTAACAAAAGTGGCTGTTTCCTTGGCACGCTGGATGTTTTCTGCAAACGGATCATAAAAGGTTTGCAGCATATCCTGCCAGCCCATGTTACCATCTGCAATTTCATCAAATTCTTTTTCTACGGATGCGGTAAAACCGTAATCCATAATCTGATCAAAGTGCTGCAGCAGAAAATCGGTTACGAGCATTCCCATGTCTGTGGGGAACAGTTTTTTCTTTTCGGCACCATAGTTTTCGGTTTTTACTGCCCGGCTGATGCCTGTTTTATTCAACAAAACCGAAACATAATCGCGGGTTTTGCCATCGCGGGATTCCGTCGTTACGTAACCCCGTTTCTGAATTGTACTGATGGTCGGTGCATAGGTAGATGGGCGTCCTATACCGAGTTCTTCCAGCTTTTTCACGAGTGCTGCCTCTGAGTATCGTGCTGCAGGGCGGCTGAATTTCTCTTCAGCCTTAATTTCACTGTAGTTCAGCCCGTCATTGATGTTCACACGGGGCAACACGCCTTCTTCATCCTTTTCATCATCGTCATCGTTGCTTTCCATGTAGAGCCTCAGAAAGCCATCGAATTTAATCACTTCGCCTTCGGCAATAAAAATTTCACCGTTGGCTGAATTTCCAATGCTGATGGTGGTTTTCTCCAGGTCGGCGGTTTTCATTTGCGAGGCTACTGCCCTTTTCCAAATTAGATCATACAGTTTTTTCTGCTGAGGATCATCACCGGCAGCTGTTTTATCGAAATAGGTAGGACGTATGGCTTCGTGCGCTTCCTGGGCACTTTCGTTTTTGTTGCTAAATTTTCGAAACTGGCTGTATTCAGCACCAAACATGGCCGTAATCTGGTCTTTGGCTGCAGCCGTTGCCAGCTGACTGAGATTTACCGAATCCGTACGCATGTAGGTTATGTGGCCATTTTCATACAGGCGCTGGGCCAGCGACATGGTTTTGGATACATCATATCCCAATTTGCGTGAGGCTTCCTGTTGCAGTGTACTCGTAGTAAACGGCGGCGCCGGGTTTCTGTGTGTGGGTTTAACTTCTGTGTTAAGCACCTTGAACGAGGCCGGCTGTACCTGATTCAGAAAAGATACCGCTTCCTGCTCAGAACTGAATTTTTTATTCAATTCGGCCTTCAGGGTTTTACCCTCCTTTGTGGTAAACAGGGCTGTAATTTTAAATTCCGATCGACTCTCAAAGGCATGAATCTCCCTCTCCCGTTCTACAATGAGACGAACAGCCACAGACTGCACACGACCGGCAGACAGACCCCTGCTTACCCTGCGCCACAGGATGGGTGAAAGTTCAAAACCTACCAGACGGTCAAGTACACGGCGAGCCTGTTGGGCGTCAACCAAATATTTATCTATGGTACGCGGATGTTCTACTGCCTTCAAAATAGCCGGCTTTGTTATTTCATTAAAAACAATCCGCTTGGTATTTTCTTCTTTAAGGCCAAGTGTATCAAATAAATGCCAACTGATGGCTTCTCCTTCGCGGTCTTCGTCCGTTGCCAGCCATACCACATCGGCTTCCTGAGCCAATTTTTTCAGTTTTTTAACCAGTTCTTTCTTATCCGGATCAATCTCGTATTTGGGCTTAAAGCCATTTTTGATATCTATGGCATTGTCTCCGCGACTTAAATCGCGGATATGCCCCATACTTGAGGTAACGGTGTATCCACTGCCCAGGTATTTTTCAATAGTTTTGGCTTTAGCCGGTGACTCAACAATAACGAGGTTCTTCATCTTTGGAAATAACGGTCAATCAAAAAATCTAGGGCGCAAAGGTAATGGGTTTCGTAATGAACCCGTTCCTTGTTTGAATGCGAACCAGATAAATTGTGCCGTTATCCACAGAGGGATTACCCAAGGTAATCAATGATTTACCCACAGGCATATATTTTTTGCTGATGGACTTCACCACCCTGCCCTGCACATCACAAATGTCTACCGAAACAGGCATACCAGCTGTCAAATTCAGCTCTAGGGTTGCATAATCACGTGCGGGGTTGGGATAGATAGCCACTTTTACTTCATCCGCATCCACGGTGTGGGTGCCTGTGAACCACTGACTCACATTAATATCATCGAGCCAAACGGAGTTTCCTGCATTGCTTTCCACGTCGAAACGGAAAATGGCATTTTTAGCGGTATCCAGGCGACCCAGCTGAGAAAGGGATGGGATGGAAAACAGCTTCCAATGAGATTTGCTTGTGGGAACAAAACCGGGTTTTGCTATACCTCCAGAATGAGCCAGGCCTGTGCCTGAGCGTTCCAAGATCTGTCTGTACGAATTTCCACAGTCGGTAGAAACAAAAACCCGCAGTATTTCGGTGGCTGTAGCATCTGAAGTTGGCAGCGCATAAGATGCATAGAAGGAAAGGCGGGCCGGCAATCCTGATTTTCCGAGTTTACTTAGGTCATAGGATGGTGTTCTAAAACTAAACACCGTTCCGGCTGTGGTAAATGAATTAATTTTAGCCTGGTAACTCTTGCTTCCGTTGTAAGCTACTGTTTCATCCACAGCCCACCTGGCGTTAGTTGGGGAAAGGTGGCTAAAGCCGCGACCCAGTGGATCACTTTCAAATTTCTCTTCTGCATTGGGAAAAAGGGCATTATTCTGGTCAACTACCTCAATATATTCAGCAATGGTAGCGGTATTGCTGCCCCTGGTATTCTGGACGGTAAGAGACACCGCATATTTTCCGGGTGTTTGGTATACCACAGTAGGGGCTTCCACTGTTGAAGATGGTGAAGAAGAACCGGGAAGCGACCAACTGCGCGCAGTTACAACTGCCTTGCAACTTACGTCATAAAATTTAACAGGCTGTCCTGTGCAAACTATTCTGTTGGATGATGAGAATGCTGCTGTTGGTGCGGTGTTTGAATTGAGCGTTATTCCCGTGGCGAGCAAATTAGACGCGGTAACGTTGCCGGATCTCGGAGCTCTTGCGAGATAAAACTCCATTATTGCCTTTTGCTGAAGGGTAAACATGGCCATACAGCCGCCATCGCTGTAATCCATGTAGTTTTCCCATTGATCGGGAAGATTGGGATTATCATTGGAACAACTGTTACTGTTTGGGGGGCAGCTGGCGTTGGTAAAGGTAGAGGCTACCGGTGGGGTGTCATCGCAATTATCATCATCACTACAACCACCCTGGAAGGTATGAAACAATCCCAGCCAGTGGCCAACTTCGTGGGTCAACGTTCTGCCGCTATCGCCGGGCACGGCTGTACCAATAGAACCAACACGATCATGTCTCATTACAATACCATCTATTCTGGAATTTGTAGAGAAAGGGAAAACTGCATAGCCCAGAACGGTTCCGGTACCTGATGAGGATTTAATACTGGTAACTACCCAGATGTTGAGATATTTTGTATGATCCCAGCGAGCTACATTCTTTACGGTAGCATTTTGTTGATCTACTTCAACACCATATGGACTGTAAACTCGATTGATGCCATCAGTACAATTTCCCTGGGGATCTATGCCAGCCAGTTTAAATTCAATCTGGCAATCCGCAGCCACGGCGGTAAACTGACTGCGAATTTTTGTGCGGTTGGGATTTTTGAAATTAAAATCCTGATTCAGAATTCGCATCTGATCCAAAATTTGTTCGCGGCTGATATTTTCCGTACCATTTGTATGGATAACATGAAAAACCACAGGTATGGTATATTTTGCAGCCCTCCTTACGGGATTTTTGGCAGCAGCCCTGGCCTCCTTGCTATATGCCTCGCGCTTGGCAGCCAGCGTCGGATCCTGCTGAAGCATTTGCTGGTAAAGCAATTCGGTTCCGCAAGCATGCTCGTGTTTAAACTGCGCGTTGACTTTAAAAAGCATGGTACCTGACAGCACCAGAAAAGTAAAGATTCTCTTCATGTGATTTTTGCAAAATTAACCATTTTAGATAAGGAGCGTTTTAAAATTTACAGGGATGACAGGAAAATGACCTTAGCTACCCATGGGGAAAAAGGCGTCCGGATGATAAAACAATTGCCTGCAGCCATGTGTGGTCATTACGGAGATAACATCAAACCGGATTGGACCTTTGTGAGGAAACTGCTGCAGATATTTTTGTGCTGCTTTAATAAGCTTGCGTTGTTTAAGGGGATTAACGCAGTCTTCCGGCTGCACCCGTTCCGACCTGTTATAACGTGACTTTACTTCAACAAAAACCAGACTACGCTTGTCCTGTGCCACGATGTCTATTTCATATCTTCCTGTTCTCCAGTTTCTGTGGATTACCTCAAAACCCTTGCATTCTAAGAAATAAACGGCATAGGCCTCTCCTTCTTCACCAACCTGTTGATAACTGACCACAAATCAAATATACAATATATTCTACAAAAAAGCAAGTTGTTTCCATTTTCGTAAATTTGCAACCATGCAACAATGCAATCGTTTGGATCTGGGAACGAAAGATTACAAGGATGTTTGGGATCTTCAGCTGGATCTGTTTCACAAAAAGATAGCAGAAAAAACAGTGGGGAAAAAACCTGTCCATGACCTGCTCTTTGTGGAACATCCACACGTATATACTTTTGGAAAAAGCGCAGAAAGAAAAAACCTCCTTGCCGATAGCGAAACCCTTTCCACTATTGGAGCCGGCGTATATGACATCGAACGCGGCGGTGACATTACCTACCATGGCCCCGGACAGCTGGTTGCCTATCCCATTTTTGATCTGGAACAACTGGGCATTGGGGTGAAAGCCTTTGTGGAAGGAATCGAAACCGCTATTATCCAAACCCTTGCAGAATGGGAAATTGTAGCTGAAACCATCCCCGGACGAATTGGGGTTTGGATAGACAAGGATAAACCCAACGAGAGAAAGATAGCAGCCATCGGCATCAAATGCAGCCGTTTTGTCAGCATGCACGGGCTGGCGCTGAATGTGAATACAAACCTGGAAATGTTTGGCCACATTGTTCCCTGCGGCATTTCTGACAAGATGGTGTGCAGCATGGAAGGCGAACTTGGCCGACAAATTGACATGTTGGTCGTAAAAAACACGTTAGGCAAGCATTTTGCTTCTATATTTGGAATACAATTCAACGATGAACCGCAATAACATTATTTTACTTTCGGTGATTGGCTTTTTTGCCATCATCTTCTTCTGGGGCTGCAACAAGTACAACGGCATTATCAAACAGGATGAAACGGTGAAAAATGCCTGGGGCAATGTGCAAACACAGTACCAGCGCAGGGCAGATTTGATACCTGCCTTAATCAGAACGGTTCAGGAAGCCGGAAAGAACGAAAAAGGCATTCTTGAATCGGTAACCAAGGCGCGTGCCGGAATTACCGAAGCTAAACAAGACATCAACAATGCCAAAACGCCTGCTGATCTTGAGCGTGCCAATGCAAAAATAACCAGTGCTTTCACTTTGGCAGTTGAAGCTTATCCCCAAGTAAGGAGTACTGAAAACTATGGTAAATTACAAGATGAGCTAACCGGAACGGAAAACAGAATAGGTCAAACAAGGTCAGATTATAACAGCACCGTAAGGGCATACAACATCGCTGTCCGCACCTTCCCCGGTAGCATCGTTGCAGGATTTGGCGGATTTACCGTAAAGGACGAGTTTAAAGCCGAAGCGGGCAGCGAAAAGGCACCGGATTACGACAAGGCCTGGGACAAAGGCAAGGAATAATCATTGTGTTTTCATTTCTTCGCAAACACGCAGAACCTGCCATCGACGAATTGGCTGTAGTTGAAGCAATACGTCTTGCAGAAAGCCTCTCAAGGGCTGAAGTCCGCGTTCATCTAGCAGAAAAGACTGATAAAGACGGGGTACTGGAAACAGCAAAACGCGTTTTTACCAAACTAGGCATGAACCGTACAGAATTGAGAAATGGCATTTTGATCTTTGTCTGCTTTAGGGAGAAGAAATTTGCTATTCTTGGCGATATTGGTATTCATCAATACGTGAACGATGCTTTCTGGGAAACCGTAAAATCCGAAATGCAGGAACTGCTAAAACAGGGCAGGCACACGGATGCTATTTGTCACGGCATTCAGCGTGCAGGGGAAAAACTGCAACTTCACTTCCCGGCCGGCAACCACAACCCCAACGAACTGAGCAATGAAATTTCCAGGGATTAAACATTTACTTGCTGCTGTCCTGCTTTTTGGGAATTTCGTATGCCTGACTGCGCAGGCTGATGAAGATATTGCACGAAAACCGGTACCGGATTACCGTGGACTGGTCAATGATTTCGCAGGTGTTTTGACAAAAGAAGAAGCTGCTGCGCTGGAAACCAACCTGCGGGCCTATGAAGACAGCACCAGTTCGCAGATTGTAGTTGTTACGGAAAAAAACCTCAATGGCCGCGATCAGTTTGACCGCAGTATGGATTTCGCCAGACAATGGGGCGTAGGGCAAAAAGACAAAAACAATGGTGTGTTAATATATCTGGCCATTGATGACCGTAAGCTCAGCATTCGCACTGCCAATGCGACACAAGGGGCACTGACTGACGGAGAAACGGGCGAAATACGCAGAAAAGTTATGCAGCCTTTGCTGAAGCAGGGCCGCTATTTTGAAGCGCTGGACAGCGGAACAAGGGCAGTGATGCTTGCTTTGGCAGGTGAGTTTAAATCCGACGGGAAACACCCTGAAAGCGATGCACCCGGCTGGATCATGATTTCATTGGTTTTACTTTTCATCCTGCTGATGTCTGTTTTTGGTAAAAGAGGCAGAAACCGGGGCTATGGCGGCATGGGCCCTTATTTTGTAGGAGGCGGCTTCGGAGGCGGTTTTGGTTTTGGCTCCGGCAGCAGCTCAGACAGCAGCTGGGGCGGAATGGGAGGCGGCGGTGGTTTTGACGGCGGCGGCTCTGATGGTGGCTGGTAAATCCCTCAAGCCTGATTAACGCTGATAAATGTTAGCCTAACCTAACTTAAGGCGCCCTTTTTCAGTACCTTTGCAACCCCGATTTTGGAGCCCGAACTAAACTATATTGATAAAGGTGAAATAACCGTTACCGGTGCCAGGGAACACAACCTGAAAAACCTGGACCTGGTTATTCCTCGAAACAAACTGGTTGTTTTTACCGGCTTGTCGGGTTCAGGCAAAAGCTCACTCGCGTTCGATACACTATTTGCTGAGGGGCAGCGCCGTTATCTGGAAAGTTTCAGTGCCTATGCACGACAGTTTATCGGCGACATGAAACGGCCTGATGTGGACAAAATCACCGGGCTGAGTCCGGTTATCAGCATCGAACAAAAAACGGTTTCGCGCAACCCCAGGAGTACAGTAGGTACCGTTACCGAAGTATATGATTTTTTACGCCTGCTGTTTGCCCGTGCCGGAGAAGCTTTCAGCTATGTTTCAGGTGAAAAGATGGTCCGGTTTACGGAAGAACAGATTATATCTTCCATTGTTGAGCGCTTTAGCGGAGAAAAAATAACCCTGCTAGCACCCCTGGTGAAGGGCAGAAAAGGGCATTACCGTGAACTGTTTGAACAAACGCTGAAGCGCGGATACAACAAAGTTAGGGTTGATGGCGAAATTACAGACATCAAAGCCGGCATGCAGGTTGACCGCTACAAAATCCATGACATTGAGGCTGTGATTGACCGCATCCAGGTAAACGGACTCGATACACAGCGGCTGAATGAGAGTGTTGGAACGGCACTGAAAATGGGGCATGGTTACCTCATGGTGCTAGCGGGAAATGGGGTCCATCCCTACTCAAAATTCTTAATGGATCCGGTTTCAGGCATCAGCTACGATGAACCACAACCCAACAGTTTCTCATTTAACAGCCCCTATGGTGCCTGCGAACACTGTGAAGGACTGGGAGAAGTGGCAGAAGTCAATATAGATTACATCATTCCGGATAAAACCAAAAGCATCAACAAAGGTGCAATCATACCTGTAGGAGAACTGCGCGACAACTGGACATTTACGCAGCTGAGGGCCGTTGCAAAGCACCTTGATTTCAGCCTGGCAGACACCATCGAAAAACTATCAGCTGAGCAAATTGATGCCATTTTAAACGGATTAAAAGACAAAATAACCCTGGAGTACACCGGCAATGACGGAAAAAAGCACAAATACCAGAGCCAGTGGAAGGGTGTAGTGCATTATATCAACGAAAATTTCTTTGAAAGTGAAGATGATAAACTCCGGCAATGGGCCGAGGAATTCATGCACACGCAGGCCTGCCCGGAATGCAACGGCAACCGGTTAAAAAAGCAATCTTTGTTTATCCGTTTCGGAGAAAAGAATATTGCAGAGGTGGCTTCCATGAATCTTGGAGACCTTGCAGCCTGGCTAAAAAACATAGAAACGCAGGTATCAGAGCGCCAAAAAATTATTGCAGCCGAGCTGCTAAAAGAAATTGGGGCGAGGGTAGGCTTTTTGAATGCCGTTGGATTGGACTATTTAAGCCTTAATAGTCCGGCCAGAACCCTCAGTGGCGGTGAAGCACAGCGCATCAGACTGGCTACGCAGATTGGCAGCAAACTGGTGAATGTACTATACATACTGGATGAACCCAGCATTGGATTACATCAGCGCGACAACGAAAAACTGATTGACAGCCTTAAGGAACTACGCGATATGGGCAACACCGTACTGGTGGTAGAGCATGATAAAGACATGATGCTGGCCAGCGACTGGCTGGTAGAAATAGGACCGGGAGCCGGCGCGCATGGCGGGCAGATTGTAGCATCTGCAATTCCTGAAGATTTTCTAAAGTCGGAAAGTGTTACTGCATCTTATTTGGCAGAGAAAATCAGCATTCCGGTTCCGGTAAAAAGAAGAAAACCCGGTAAAGAAAAACTGTCTCTGAAAGGCTGCAAAGGACACAATCTGAAAGATGTGGACATAGAGATACCGCTGGGCATTCTGGTTTGCGTAACGGGTGTAAGTGGAAGCGGAAAATCATCCCTGATTAACGAAACCCTCTTCCCCATTCTACACAACCATGTTTACGGCACGCATTACAGACCCTTGGAACATTCTTCCTTTAAGGGACTGGAGCATATTGACAAAGTTATCCGTATTGATCAAAGTCCTATTGGACGAACGCCCAGAAGCAATCCTGCCACATACGTGGGTGTTTTTACGGAAATCCGTAATTTGTTTGCTGAATTGCCCGAAGCTAAAATTCGCGGTTACAAACCCGGTAGATTCAGTTTCAATGTAAAGGGCGGACGCTGCGAAGGATGTGGCGGTGGCGGTAAAAAAGTCATTGAAATGAACTTTTTACCCAACGTGGAAGTGAAATGCGATGTTTGCCAGGGTAAACGGTACAACCGGGAAACACTGGAAGTCCGATACAGGGGCAAAAGCATATATGATGTGCTAGAAATGCCGATTTCTCAGGCGGTAAGTTTCTTTGAGCACTTACCCCTAATCCATAGAAAAATCAGAACCATGGTAGAGGTTGGACTTGGCTACATTACACTGGGACAAAGCAGTACCACCCTGAGCGGAGGGGAAGCACAACGTGTGAAACTGGCCACCGAACTGAGTAAAAAGGATACAGGCAAGACCGTTTACATATTGGACGAACCTACTACCGGTCTTCATTTTGATGACATTAGACAATTGCTGGCAGTTTTGCAGGAACTCACCGACAAGGGGAATACGGTACTCGTAATTGAGCATAATATGGATGTGATCAAAGTAGCCGACCATGTGATAGACCTGGGTCCTGAGGGTGGTACCGGCGGGGGTAAAATTCTGGCTACAGGCACTCCTGAACAGATTGCTAAGGTAAAAGAGAGCCATACAGGTAGATTCCTGAAAAAAGAGCTTAACAACTAATTTTTACAAACCCCAATAAAAATTCTTGTAGGCGCTTGGAAAAACTGGAGCGTCACTGATACATTTGAAAAAAATGTTATGCAGAAAAACAGTACCGGCGCTTTTGTCACTTTAATTTCCGTTTTCTTCTTCTGGGGATTTGTTGCAGCCAGCAACGATATTTTGATTCCTGTCTTTAAAAAGGCGCTGAATTTAACTCAGCTCCAGTCGCAATTGATTTCTTTTGCCTTCTACATTGCTTACACAGTTGGCTCTCTGGCTTATTTTATCATTTCTTCCCTGAGGAAGGAAGACATTCTTCATTCAATCGGTTACAGAAATGGCCTGGCACTGGGTTTAAGCATATCCGCTGCCGGAACATTGCTGTTTATTCCTGCAGCAAAC
This sequence comes from uncultured Flavobacteriaceae bacterium, assembly GCA_964626685.1. GTDB lineage: Bacteria > Bacteroidota > Bacteroidia > NS11-12g > UBA955 > RGEC01. The sequence goes on along the minus strand of CAZVJY010000006.1, from coordinate 78,801 downwards.
AATGCGTCATTTCCCCTGCTCATTTCTGGTTTGTTTATAGTGGGACTGGGTTTTTCATTGCAACAAATTGCAGCTAATCCACTCGCAATTAACCTGGGGAATCCCAAAGAGGGCAATATGCGTTTAAGTCTGGCAGGCGGAATTAACAATATTGGCACCACCATAGGCCCTGTTATTGTTGCATTTGCCATTTTCGGCAAAGTTTCATCGGGTGAGACTACACTTAATCTGGAAGCAGTTAAGATTCCATACCTGGTGCTGGGAGCTGCTTTTCTGCTGGTGGCCGTTATTTTTAAATTTTCCAACATTCCCGATAAAGCCGGAATGGAGGAAGGCAGATCCGAATCCTCCATTATGGATATCATCCGCATGCCTCAGGTGCTGATGGGCATGATAGCCATTTTTGTTTATGTGGGTGTGGAAGTTTCCACGGCCAGCAATTTACCCGAATTTATGAAACAAAAACTGGGAACCCGCGAACAGGATATTGCTCCTTTTGTATCTCTCTTTTGGGCCAGTTTGATGATAGGTCGATGGACCAGTGCTGCCGGCGCATTCAACCTGGATGCCGGAGCCAAGCAAAAATTGAGCATTTTACTGCCCTTTGCCGCTTTCAGCATCTTTGCCCTTGTGAATTTTGTTGCAGGATATGACATTTCACAATTCTACCCTTACCTGTTCATTGTGATTTTACTTGCCACAGCAGATGCCGTAAGCGACGGAAATCCTGCCAGACAACTATTTATATACTCATTGCTGGGAATGGCTGCGCTCATTACCGGCATCTTTGCCCACGGCATAATTAGCGTTTTTGCCTTTATATCAGTCGGTTTATTTTGCAGCACCCTGTGGCCTTGCATTTTCACCCTCAGCATAGCCGGTTTGGGCAACAAAACCAATACCGCATCCAGCCTGTTGATTATGATGATTATGGGAGGCGGCATTGTTTCGCTTATTCAGGGCGCACTGGCAGATGACAATGTGCTGGGGATTCAGCACTCTTACTGGGTCGGTGTGGTTTGCTTTGCCTACCTGGCCTTCTTTGCCTTAAACGTTCAACGTGAATTGAAAAAGCGTGGGGTGGATTTCGGCAAGGTTGAAGCCGCCGCTCACTGACGTTGCTCTTCCAACCTCATCTGATGACTGGTTTTGCGGCTTCCATCGTGGCTCCAGCCAGGGGGACCAAAAACATACATAAATTTGTTGCGCAACCCAGGTGCCTTTTTCACATCATGCCACATCTGTTTCCATTCCACAAACAGAATAGTTCCCGGATTGTAGGTATTGAGATTGGAGGTTAATCCGTATTTAATTTTATCGTACTTCTCATCTTCTGGCTCAAAAGTTCCGAAAATTTTATCCCACACAATTAAAATCATGCCCATGTTTTTATCTAGGTAGCGTGGATTGCTGGCGTGGTGCACTGCATGGTGGCTGGGACTTACAAATAGCCAATCCCAAACCGGAATGCGGCGAATAAGCTCTGTGTGAATGATGGAACCATACAACTGCTGTATGGCAAATGCGAGTACGATATCAGCGGCCTCGAAACCCAAAAAACCCAAAGGAACAAAGAACAAAAAACGATACAATGGCTCAAACACCGAACTGCGAAAACCCACGGTGATGTTGTATTTCTCGCTACTGTGATGAACGGTATGTACAGCCCAGAAAAACCGAACCATGTGGCTCATCCAGTGCACAAACCAGTACACCAGATCAGTCAGCACGATGGCAAGTATCCAATAGAGCACTCCATGCTCGCTCCAATTAAAAATGCGGTTGGGAAACGACCAGCTCATCATGAACAGAAATGCCCCGCGCATGAACGTATCCAGGAGGATATTCATGCCGGTCATCAGAAAATTATTGAGGGTATCTTTTGTGGTGTAAAGTTCTCTTTTCAGATAAGTACTTGCTATAATTTCAGCCAATATGGTAACCGTATACACGGGCACCGAAACAATCACCATGGCTTGTTCCCACCAGTAGATGTCCATTCTGTCGCAAATCTACATCAGTTCATCTATACATGGCTTCCATTTCGCACTATTTTTGCGGTAAATACGTTTACCTGAAAATGCAAAAGAGAATTCTGAAATGCACTGGTATAACCCTGGGGATCATATTCTTGTTGTTACTCATCATCCCGTTTTTCCTGAAGGGTCCTGCCCTGAAAGCCATTAAGAAAGCCGTAAACGAGCAGGTGAATGCACAGGTTTCTTTTGACGAAGATATCAGCCTTGGACTGATTCGCAGCTTTCCGAATTTATCGCTTAGCATAAACAACCTGCAAATTATCGGCAAAGACAGCTTTGCGGGTGATACCCTGGCGAATATCCCCAATTTGTCCCTTACCCTGGATTTAATGAGCGTGATGGGCAACGGCCCCATAGAGCTGCGCAAAGTGGGTTTGGAAAACCCCAGGATTTTCCTGCAAACACTAAAAAGCGGCCGGGCCAACTGGGATATAGCAAAAGTCGACACCACAAAAAAGGTAGTCACCGACACCACCGGCAAGGGTTTTAAACTATCGCTAAAATCGCTTGTCATTGAAAATGCCTACCTCGATTACAACGACCGAAGCCTGGATTTCCACACCCGCCTAAGCGGGCTGAACCACCAAAGCTCCGGCGATTTCACTCAGGATGAGTTTACCCTGAAAACCCGTACTGAATCTGACGCACTAACCCTGGAATACGGTGGCATGGCATGGCTGCAGAGCATTAAAACCCGTATTGATGCCGACCTAAGTATGAACATGAAAGCGATGAAATTCAGCTTCAAGAAAGCCAAAGCCCGATTGAATGAACTGGATATTCAAAGCGATGGTTTTGTGGAACTGAACGATGAAGACATGGAAATGGACATATCTTTCAAGGCCTTGCAAAACACCTTTAAAAATTTCCTGAGTATCGTGCCGGGAATGTATAGCAAGGATTTTGGCAAAATTGACGCTACAGGAGAAATGGCCATACAGGGATCTATGAAAGGCAAAATGACCGATGACAAAATGCCCAGGACCGAAATGGCACTGAAGGTTATCAATGGTGCTTTTAAATATCCGGAGCTACCGCAATCTGTTGATAATGTTCAGGTAGATTTTGCCTTCTCCAATCCCGACGGGGAGCCCGACAACAGCATAATCAACCTAAAAAAACTGCAGCTGAGCATGGCCGGCGCTCCTTTTTCGGCAAGATGCCTGCTGAAAACACCCGTAAGCAATCCATTTATCGATGCGAAAGCAAAAGGCAACATAGATCTCGGAAAAATCAAAAACCTGCTGCCACTGGAAAAGGTCACCGAACTCGCGGGGCTCATCGATGCTGATTTCTCCATGATAGGACACTACAGCCAGTTGGGTACATCACGAATGCAAAACCTGGAAGCAGGAGGAAACCTGAACATTAAAAATCTCATTTGGAAAACAGCAAAGGAAACCGCACAGCTTCAGGATTTTGTACTGCAGTTTACACCGCAGAAGATTAACATGCCGGTGTGCACAGGCAACTGGCAAGGCAATGATTTTGATGTGAAAGGAACCCTGAATCAACTGCCGGGATATCTGTTTAATGATGAAACGCTGCAAGGCACACTGGCATTCAAGAGCAACAACATCAACATCAACAGCCTGATGACGGAGTCCGAAACTGCCAACACTACCACTGAAAGCAGCGAACTCCGTGTGATTGAGATACCTGGCAACCTGAATTTGCAGCTGGATGCAAGCATCGGAAAACTGACCTATGAAAAGTATGTTCTCACAGATGTTTCCGGCAATGTGGATGCCAAAGAAGGCATCCTTAATTTAAATAACCTAAAAGCGGATATGCTGGGCGGACATATTGTGCTGAATGGAAAATACGATAGCCGTAATGTGAAACATCCTACAACGGAAATAAAAACCACTGCAACGGGCTTTACACCCTCAACCACCGCGGCCAGTTTCCCAATTATACAGAAATACGCGCCCATCTTCAGCAAGCTGGAAGGCTTATTTGATGCAGGAATTGAGGTGAGCAGTTCTTTGGACAGCAAAATGCAGCCCGATTACAAGGATCTGAATCTTACCGGTAAGCTATCCCTTAGCCAGTCCGGTATTCAGAGCACGGATTTCCTGAAACAACTCGGCAATCAACTTAATACAACTGTACTTGACAGGCTGAACATCAAACCCCAGAAGTTAAATTTCCGCATCCACGACGGCGCTTTTGAACTGCTGGATAGCATCAAACTGACCCTGCCCGATGGCGGCACGATGAAACTCTCCGGAAAAACCAAACTGGATCAGACCATTTCCTACGGAGGGTGGCTTAAAATGCCTGCTAAAAATATGGGTGCGGGTAATGCACTGTTGCAGGAATGGAACAAAAAAACTGGGCTGAATGCAAAAATGCAGAATGAAATTCCTGTGGATATACGCATCGGCGGAACCATCACTAAGCCCACTGTTTCGGTTTCACTGAAAGGCTTTGCCAAATCGATGAAAGAAAACATGAAAGATGCGGCCACAGCGGCACTGGAGAAAAAACGTGCAGAAGCCTTGAAACTGGCAAGGGAAAAAGGAGAGCTACTGAAAAGCGAAGCGGCAAAAAAGGCAACGCAGCTGCGCGAAGAGGGTAAAAAACGGGCGGCGCAACTCAACGGAGAAGGACAACTGAGAGCCAATCAAATCAGGCAGGAAGGCGAAAAAGCCGCAGAGAAAATCAATGCTGAAGCTCAAAAGCAGGCCGCAGCTATTGAAGCCAAAGCCACCGATCCCTTGCAAAAAGCAGTTGCCAAAAAAGCCGCAGACAAAGTGCGGGAAGAAGGCCGTAAAAAAGCCGAAGCCGCCAGAGGGGAATTCAACCTAAGGGCACGCCAAACGGAAGATGAAACCGCCAAAAAGGCTGCTCAGGTTCAGGGTGAGGCTGATAAAAATGCGGATAGGACAGAAAAAGAGGCCGCAGAGAAAGCCGATAAGCTTCTCAAAGATGCAGAAGAAAAAAGCAAAATTGAGTAATAAATTCGGTCAGGATTTTTCGATGGCGCGCACACCTGCCAGATAGCCTGTGCTCCAGGCCGCCTGAAAATTGAATCCACCTGTTACGCCATCCATGTCAATGATTTCGCCGGCAAAGAAAAGTCCGGGCATTTTCCTGCATTCCATGGTATCCTTGTCAATTTCAGCAATGGCTACGCCGCCGGCTGTTACAAATTCCTCTTTAAACGTGGTTTTACCCTTTACCACAAACGGACTGCGAATGCAGTTTTCCAGCAAACGGTTTTTATCCTGCTTGGACAAATCGCGCACCACCATGTTTTCATTCACCCCAAAACGCTGCAACAACAGGCTCCACAGACGTGCAGGAAAGTGAAAAGGATTGGTGTTTCCAATCTTTTTGGCCGCATTCATCAGCAAATCAGAATCCCAAAGGCTGCGTGCCTTCTCCTCTCCCATTCCAGTCCAGTCTACCATCACATTCACTGCGTAGTTTGCAGCATGTAATTCTCGCGCCAAAAATGCGGATGCCTTCAACACCGCCGGACCACTCAGGCCCCAGTGTGTAATGAGCACAGGTCCAGAAAACCAGCCCTTTTCGGGCCCGGAATCCAAACCAGCCACACGCACCTTACAGCCCGGAACGCTAACACCCATGAGTGCGTGCAGTTCTTTGTCCGGAATATTGAATGTAAACAAGGATGGAACAGGCTCGGTAACTTCAATTCCATGTTCGGTAATAAAATCAAATTGGCTGAGCTTGGGGAAGCCACCGCAGGCCAAAATCAGGGTTTTGGTAATGATTACCTTCCCTTTTTCGGTCAGCACCCGAAATCCTTTTGGTACAATGGGCTCAAATGATTTTAGGCCGGTTCCCGTCAAGCACTCCACACCCAGTTTTTCCGCTTCATTCAGCAAACAATCCACCACGGTGGCTGAATCATCCGTTACCGGAAACATCCTTCCGTCTTCTTCGGTTTTCAGGGGAACACCATGACGTTCAAACCAGCGTATGGTATTGGTTACGCCCCATTTACGCAGCGCCCATTTCAGCAGGCCACGACCACGGGGATAATGTTCCAGAATGGCTGTCAGATCGGGCTCGTTGTGCGTAACATTGCAACGTCCGCCACCGCTGATAGCAACTTTGGCCAGCACTTTGTTCGATTTTTCAATGATGAGTACCTTTTTGGCCGGCTTGGCTGTTTTGGCATGAATGGCGGCAAAATAGCCTGCGGCCCCGCCCCCCACAATCAATAAATCGGTATGTAGTTCTGACGGATGGATACACAAAACTAATCGTTATTGGCAGATAACCCGCATTTTCTGCAGATGATTTGTTTAATTGCGGTGAATTCATCCTGCCACAACCCGTTAAAAAAACTAACTTTGCGGTATGCACATCGGCAGGCTGCAACTCTTTTATTTCAAGAACCACGAAGAACAGCACCTGCAGTTTTGCGACGGCATCAATTGCATTACCGGCCCCAATGGCAGCGGAAAAACCAACATTTTGGATGCTGTATACTACCTTGCCAATACCAAGAGTTTTTTTAACGGTATCGATCAGCAGCTAATCCTGCACGGACAGGAATTCTTCAGCATACATGGATTTTTTGAAAGTGAAACCCAAACGGAAATTTTGGTGAATTTTGGCAAGGGTAAAAAAACGCTAAAGAAAAACGGAAAAGTATATCCTCGGCTGCTTGATCATATTGGCATCATACAAACAGTGTTTATTACGCCTTATGACATTTCACTTGTGCTGGAAGGAAGTGAGGAACGAAGACGATTTATTGATTTTACCATCAGCCAGACCGACCGATCATACCTGGAGAAACTGAGTTTGTACAAAAAACTCCTTGATCAGCGCAATGCATTTCTGAAGCAGGCTGAAGGCCGTCCCATAGACCCTGTTTTGCTGGAAACCTACGATGACCGCATGGCAGAAACCGGACAGCGCATTTTTGAAAAACGCAGGGAATTCATCGCTGAATTCACCCCCTATTTTCAGGATTTTTACCGCTTTTTAAGTGGAGACACCGAAAATCCGGGATTGCTGTATGTAAGTGAACTGAATGAAAAACCATTGAAAGACCTGTTGTATCTGGGCCGTGACCGCGACAGGGTAATACAGCGCACCGGCAGCGGCACACACAAAGACGACCTGGAGTTTTTGCTCAGCGATTATCCCCTGAAAAAATACGGCTCTCAGGGGCAAATCAAGAGTTTTGTCATTGCCCTGAAACTGGCACAGTATAAGTATTTCCTGGAAAAAACGGAACGGAAACCTATTCTGCTACTGGATGATATTTTTGAGAAAATTGACGGAAGCCGGGCCGGAAAACTCATGGAGCTGGTGGCACAGGACTATTTCGGGCAAATCATCATTACAGACACCCACGCAGAGCGGGTGAAAGGGCACTTGGAGGGTTTGACTGTGGAGAAACAGTATTTTTCGCTTGAAAACAGTGTTAATACAAATGCTGCACCGGCTCAAAATTCCAGCGAAGACCCAGATTAAACCAGTTACCGTTTGAAGCCTGCCAGCCGCTTTGATTTCTGTGCAGCCAGCTCACATCAATATTCACATTGTGATAAACCATGTAGGTAATATCCAGCTTAAAAGACCGAATCTCTGACATTTCTCCCTGCAGCATTTTGATGCCCTCATCTCCTACCCTCACATCATTGTCGCGGCGGGGATTGCTTCCAAAATTAGGACCATTCAGCCAGGGGTCGTTGCCTTGTTTGGCCAGCATGGCCAGCGCATGAATCCTCAAATTGGGCAGCGCTTTGGGCTGGAAAAACCCTTTGAAACTCCACTCCCTGAAATTGCTGCCCAGCGGGTGCGCCAAGGGCTGGTTGTAATGCGTATAGCTGTTCAGCACATCGGAATGTGAGAAAGTATAAGGACGAACGGTGTTGTATTCAGCCTGCAGCAATCCATTGAATTTTGGGGTTCTTAAAATCCGCATCAGGCCTAGCTGCCAGCCAAATTTATTGCCCCACCAGCCGCCTTGTTTCAGCTTATTGAGTTTAAATTCATCAATCACGCCTTGTCCGTAAAACCTCCAGCGGTAGGGCAAACTGTACGTAAAGTCAAACGCCATCAGGGCATTGTCGGCACTGCCGGCATTGGCTTCTACAGAGCGGTAAAAAATCATCGGGTTCAGGTAGTCCAGATCAAAACCACCCTGGGGCCGGTTGTGAATAATCATTTCGGAAAAGCCCAGTTCCAGTTTCTGAAACGGATTGGCAAAGGTTAAACTGCCTCGGTGCAGGGCAAAGTACTTTTTGGGCAACAGGGTATTTCCGAGCAAAGGGGTAAATCCATTCAACTGACCATACAGATTTTGATATTTAAATGGCCCTATTGACGTATTTAAGCGCACAAAACCAAATGGTGCGGCATAGTTGCTCAGGATAAGGCTGCGAATGCCCTGGCCAACAAAAAAACGGTCGTGGCCTGCGCTCATTACAATATGGTTTTTGGCTGTCACATCATTCAGCAATGCAGCTGAGATGTATCCCACGGATTGCAGGTAATCGGTTTGAGATGAAGCAACACCCCCGTTTTGTCCGGCGCCTTTCCACCAGCCCAGTCCGGGAACCACGCCCAAAGAATCGCGGTAGCGGTTAACAAACTGCGGAAAGTAGCTCTGGTTCTCTACAACGCGGCTATAAAATGCCACTTTCTGCTGAATATTTCCACGCACCTCCACCCCGCGGCCATTCTGGTTGAACACACCATCAAAACCGCTGCCTGCCTGCAAATTCAGCACAGGATTGATAATAAAAGTGGACTTCCCTTTTTCATTCACATCCTGCCAGCTGTAAAACATCCCTTTGCGGCTAAAAAGACGGTTTCTCCCTAAATGCTGCATTTTCTTGACTTCAACAAATCGGTTTTCAGACTCAGGATTATCAACCCTGAAATAAGGCCTGAAAGCCACACCTCGATTGGTCAATGCCGTATCCTGATTAAAACTCCACACCCGTGGATTAAAACGCAGGCTGTTGCCACCATCCTGGGTGATGATTAATTGCAGCTCCTGCCAGCTGCCAGGCTCGTAAACGATATACTGAGCGTGGGCCTGTAATCCAAAACAAAACAGCAGAGACAGGAAAATCCTTGCAAGCATAATGCAAACATAAGCACTTAAAAGGAATCAATCCTTCCTAAAAATCCAGTAGCCATCCTTTTTCACGCAGGGTAATCCGTTAAAAATGATACTTTTGATATTATAGTAAGGCTTACAGCAATCGGATGCTTTGAGGTCAAAAGTCAATTTAATGGTATCAATATCAGCCTGATTTTTGATATAAAATGTATCTGCCACATACTTGCCTCGCAATTGATAAAGTGAAAACATAGAGTCATACTGCATAATCCAAAACCGCTCCCAGGCATTATTACCGGATGTTTTTAGCGTGGTATTATCGGTAAAGAAAACACTGTCCGGACTGTATAGAGCACCGGGTCCAAAAAACAGATCGTTTCCGGTAGTAGCATCCACAATTTTAACCGAAGGAACTTCTACACAGGAATAATCACAGCGGTTGCATTGAAAGTGCTGCAACAAAACAGCCAGTAATATAACCAGTGACATTAAAATCCATTTCATAGTGTAAAGGTATACAAATTGTCGATAACGAACCCCCAAAAATACCCGTAATTTGTGGTATGCGAATCTTAGCCGGTCTAATTTTTACATTTATCCTACACATGAGTCAAGCCCAGAACACCAGCAATCTGCACTATTCACTCAGCATTCCTGAGCCACACAACCATTACGTAAAAGTAGAAATGGAGATTGTTGCGCCCAACAGGAAAGAGATACAGGTGAGTATGCCGGTGTGGACACCCGGTAGCTATTTGGTCAGGGAATTCAGCAAAAGCGTGGAACGCCTGGAAGCATCGGCCTCGGGTAAATCCTTGCCGGTTACAAAAACGAACAAAAACACCTGGAACATTGCGAAGGGCAAATCAGAAAGAATCAAAGTAACGTATTGGGTGTATGCCTATGAATTCAGTGTACGTACCTCTTTTGTGGATGCAGATCAGGCACTGCTGAATCCCAGCAGCATTTGCATGCTTGTGCGTGGGATGGAAAACATTTCCGGCACACTGGGCATCAACCTGCCGGGGCGTTTTTCAAGGATCAGCACGGCTTTGCCCAAAAACAAAGAGGGCTATTATTCATTTCAGCACTATGATGAACTCGCGGATTCGCCCATACAGATTGGCAATCACCAGGAGTGGACTTTTGATGTGCGGGGTGTGCCCCACAAAGTTGCCATGGTGGGCATTCACAATGCGGATAAAACCCGTTTTCTGAAAGACCTGAAAACCGTTTGCGAAACCATGACCGACGTGGTGGGTGTTCATCCCTGCAAGGAATATTTGTTTATTGTACAAAATGTGGAAGCCGGCGGCGGTGGCCTGGAGCACCTAAACAGCACGGTGGTGGTAATGAGCAGGCTAAACTGGAAGGATGAAAGCAAATACAAGGCCTTTCTGGGCTTGTGTGCCCACGAATATTTCCATCTGTGGAATGTAAAACGCATTCGTCCGGTGGAGCTGGGTCCTTTCAATTACCACGAAGAGAATTACACCGAACAGCTTTGGGTCGCCGAAGGTGTTACATCCTACTACGATGAACTAGCCATGCTGAGGGCAGGTTTTGTGAAGCCCGTGCAGTTTCTGGCTACACTGGAAAGCTATGTAAACGACCTGGAAAACCGCCCCGGAAGCAAGATCCAAACCCTGGCACAGAGCAGCCATGATGCCTGGATAAAAGAATATCGCCCCAACGAAAACAGCAAAAACACCGCGATTAGTTATTATGCCAAAGGATTGGTTGTGGCTGCCTTACTGGATGCCAAAATTAGCACGGTTACGCAAGGTAAAAAGAACCTGGATGATTTGATGCGCCTGCTTTGGAAAAGGTATTACACCGAAAAACAAAGAGGCTTTACCGTGGCGGAATTTGAAGCTGCTGCCGCAGAAATTGCGGGAACGGATTTGAAACCGTTTTTCGACAAGCATGTTAGATCATTGGAAACGCCCGAATATCAGGGTATTTTCAGCGAAGCCGGATTAACGGTTAATATTAAAATCGACCAACGCCAGGTAAGCGGAATGACCACCGCTACTGAAAACGGGAAAACTGTGGTAAAGTTTGTTGAAAGCAATACGCCTGCCTGGAACTCAGGGGTAAATGTGAATGACGAACTGATTGCCCTGAATGGTTTCCGTATCAACAATGATGCCGATGATTTGCTAAAAAAATTATCTTTCCCTGGGACTTCCAGACTGCTCATCTCTCGGGGTGGTATTGTAAGGGAAATTGATTTTGTATTTTCAACCACGGGACGCCATTCACTCTCACTGGGTTTTGAAAAAGACAAGAAATCACCAGCCCTTGAAAAATGGCTGGGAAAAATCAATTGATGATGACAGAAGTATTGATTGGACGCGAAAAGCTGCAAAACTGGGTTGAACGCGTTTTTGAGCATTACGGATTTTCAGCAGAAAACGCCCGTCTGTCGGCTGATGTTTTGATCTCTGCTGATTTGCGCGGTATCGATTCGCACGGTGTGGCCCGCTTATCCGGCTACCTGCGGCTGATAGAAAAGAAGCGGATCAATCCTGAGCCCGCTATGAAAATCATCCATGAATCACCTTCCACGGCTTCATTTGACGCCGATGGCGGGATTGGGCTTGTTTCTGCACCGGCAGCCATGGATATTGCCATTGAAAAGGCCAGAAACGTGGGCAGCGGCTGGGTTGCCATTCAAAACAGCAACCATTTTGGCATAGCGGCCTACCATGCTATGAAGGCCCTCCCCCATGATATGATTGGTTTTGCAGTTACCAATGCCAGTCCGCTGGTAACGCCGGCGCTGGGAGCAGAACGCATGCTCGGAACCAACCCCATCTGCCTTGCCATTCCTGCCTTACACGAACCTGCTTTTGTGCTGGATATGGCCACATCCGCTGCCAGCAATGGCAAACTGGAAATCGCTGAGCGTGCAGGCAAAAAAATCCCTTCGGGTTGGCTTACCCAAAAAGATGGCTCAAACAGCGACAATCCATCTGAGCTCAAAAATGGCGGCATGCTGCTCACCCTGGGCAGCGATATGGATCACGGAAGCTACAAGGGCTATGGATTAAGCGCTATGGTCGATATTCTCAGCGGTGTGCTCAGCGGTGCAAACTACGGCCCCTGGGTTCCACCGTTTGTTGCATTTCTGGATCCACTTGAAAACCTTCCGGGCAAAGGCATTGGACATTTTGTAGGCGCATGGAGAATTGATGGTTTCAGGCCGGCCGAAGAATTTAAAAAACATATGGATCAATGGATTCAGCGATTCCGGACCACCCAACCCCTTGAGAAGGAGAATCCGGTTCAGATTCCGGGTGACAAGGAACGCATACACCACAGCCAAAGAATCCTGCATGGAATTCCTCTGGTGGAAAAAGTTTGGAGCGATCTTCAAAACATTTCGGCCCAAACCGGTATTGTATTAGAACAATAATTCATGCAGAAAAAATCCCATAAAATTATTGCTCTGGTTGCTTTTATTGCCATCATTCTCGGCACAGGATACGTCATTTATCAATACAAACTAAAAGGACGCAAATCACTGAGAAAAGGCGGTTACCGCACTGATTACAATCCTCGGTATGTTGACTCGATGGTAAGGGCAAAACAGAAACAAAACAAAAATTAACGGTGCTCGGTTGGTAAAACCATTTTTTAGGGGTTTATTGCAGCATGCACTATGCCATAGCACCCGGTAGCGGCCAGTGGTTTGGAGGTCTTTTTTTCTCACTCGCCTTTGTATTGCTTCCACCGTATTTACTTAAAAATAAAACAGATGACATTAAAACGGGCACCGGAAAAGCCATTGGTGCATTGATATTGTTTATGATTGTACTAGGGCACTTTTATTTGATGAATGCCGGCAAATGGCATCTGCATAGCTCCCTGCCCTTGCATTTGTGTTCCATGAGCGTCATTATTGCCGGAATCATTCATTTCAGGCCGGGCCAAAACCTATTTGAATTGCTTGTTTACTGGGGACTTCCGGGCGCATTTCATTCCATAATCACTCCTGAACTCACCCATGGATATTCGCCTTTTTTATATGCCGAATACTACATTGCCCATGCCGGCATTTTTGCGATGGCTGTATTTGCTTCGGCCGTTTATGGCATGAAACTGCGCAAACAAAGCTGGTTTAAGGTATGGCTGTTTACCCAGCCTGTTTTGGCTATTGTAGGTTTGACCAATTATGTCACCGGCGGAAATTATATGTATCTCAGTGAAAAACCCATTGCAGACAATCCCTTTGTGATTGGCGAATGGCCCTGGTACATTATAGGACTTGAACTTGCCGGACTGCTGCATTTCGCAACCGTTTACGGAATATTTTACCTGTTTGGAAAAGTAGAAATCAATCCGCCAGCATCTGCTGAATCAAAGGCTCCATAAAGGTTCTGTCAGTAAGCCTATCTTCAAGCTTGCCGTCAATGATGTAATTTAAAAGACGGTCGTTTTTGGCCCCCATATCCAGCGCATACTTGTAAGGTGTTGTGTGAAATGTGGTAAGTTCATACTGGCTTTTAAACAAATCCGGATACAGCTCGGTAAGATCGTGTTCCACATGTTTGCGATGAAGGAAAGCCTCTGTTCCCACCAAATCGCGCATTTCTACAAAGTTCTGTATTGCCAGACTGGCTATGGCGTCCGCATTGGGTTTGCGCGACTTTTGATAAGCGTCAAGTGCTTTTGACCAGTCACCCTGGTTTTCCTCAACCAATTCATCGAGCACGATACAATCCTCAAAACAGCAATTCATACCTTGTCCATAAAAAGGAATAATGGCATGGGCAGAATCGCCCAGCAGAGCTGCTTTTTGTTTTACCCAGGGATAACAACGCATAGTAGCCAGTGTACCCGTAGGATTGCCAAAAAAATCATCGATAAGACCCGGCATCATATCCACGGCATCGCCAAATTCCCGCTGGAAGAAGTCCCGCACCAATTCGGGCGTATTCAGCGCAGCAAAACTGTTTTCACCTTCGAAGGGCATAAACAAAGTACAGGTAAAATTGCCGCCGGGATTGGGTAATGCAATCATCATGAAACTGCTCCTGGGCCAGATATGCAGGGAGTTTTTCTGCAAACGAAAATCGCCGTTTGCGTCGGGCGTAATTTCTAGTTCCTTATATCCGTGGGCTTCGTATGTTTGAGAGTAATTGAAACGGCTTGTCATGAACGCATCGCGCACCGCGCTGAATGCGCCATCGGTTCCGATGACAATATCCGCTTTGTCTTCAACCGCGTTGCCATTGGCATCCATGTAGCGTGTAATTCCGGATTCAGTGTCGCAAAACGTGCACTTATGGTCAAAATACATATGGATATTGGGAAACGCATCAGCCAACTGAAGCAGACGTATGTTGAGCGCTCCGCGCGAAACAGAATAAATGGCTTGTCCTTCTTTGCCGTAAGGCTGATAAGCCAGGTTCCCGGCTCGGTCGTGCATCATACGGCCGGTCATGGGAATGGCGATTTCCAGAATATCTTTGGCTATACCTGCTTTTTCCAGTCCGCGGATTCCTCGCGTTGACAATGCCAGGTTGATACTTCTGCCACCCTGGTAGGTTCCCTGACGCATGTCAGGCCTGCGCTCATAAACGTGAACATCATATCCTTTACGTGCCAGAAATACGGAAAGCAAGCCTCCCGACAAGCCACCGCCAACCAAAGTAACCTTTTGAGCCATGCTGCAAAATTAAGCATTCGCACATTTGGAATATTTCTAAAAAAGAGTTCATTTTGCCTTGTCAATGCACATATACAGGATTCCCCGCATCTTTCCCCTGCTTTTTCCAAAATGGAAATGGAGCGGCAATTCGGGGGAAAAGGCCGTATACATCACATTCGACGATGGACCGCATCCCGTAATCACACCCTGGGTAATTGAAAAATTAACCGAGTTCAACGCCTGCGCCACATTTTTTTGTGTAGGAGAAAATGCCCAAAAATTTCCCGAAATTGTAAAAATGATTGAGGAAAACGGACATAAAACAGGCAACCATACATACAACCACCTCAAAGGCTGGGAAAAATCCGACGATATTTATGTTCAAAATGTGAAAAAAGCTTCAGCGAATCTACCCGGAAACCTGTTCAGGCCGCCCTACGGCAGAATTAGACTTTCACAGGCAAAAAAACTGCAACAGCTTGGCTATAATATTATCATGTGGAGCCTGCTGAGCTGTGATTATGACCCCAAGTTAAACCGCGGCAAGTCGCTGCACAAACTCATCAAACATACTAAAAACGGAAGCATCGTTGTTTTTCATGACAGCGAAAAGGCTTTTGAAAACCTGAAGTTCCTGCTGCCTGCGTACCTTGATTTTTTGAAAAACAAGGGTTTTGAG
Source organism: uncultured Flavobacteriaceae bacterium (assembly GCA_964626685.1). Lineage (GTDB taxonomy): Bacteria > Bacteroidota > Bacteroidia > NS11-12g > UBA955 > RGEC01. The sequence goes on along the minus strand of CAZVJY010000006.1, from coordinate 63,358 downwards.
ATGAGGGCTCTATCATGATTTTTTTCGAAATCTCCCTGGCTGTAGGCTCACTGTATCTGATCATTCAGGTATGGCAACTCATCACATTGCTGCGCTACCGGCATCATTACCTGCCCGAACCCGAATCTTGGCCGGAAATAAGCATTCTCATTGCGGCAAGAAACGAAGAACATAACATTCGTCAATGCCTGGACTCCCTTTTGGAACTTGATTATCCTAAAGACAGGCTGCATATTGTTTGCGGAAATGATCAAAGCACAGATAATACCGGGCAAATTCTGGCGGAATACGCCAAGATTCATCCGCAAATTATCGCTATTGAAATTCAGGATGACAATAGCGGATTAAAGGCGAAGGCCAGGGTGATGGCACAGCTGGAAACCTTTGCCCGGGGCGAATTTTACCTTATTACAGATGCCGATATCAGGATAAAACCGGAATGGGCAAAATACATGGTTAGAAGTATGCCTGAAGACACCGGCGTATGCAGCGGCACCACGGTGGTAAATGGAAGTGGAAGCTGGAACAAAATGCAGGAAATAGACTGGGCTTATTTCATGGGCATGTTAAACATTATTTCCTACAACGGAGTTCCGGCAACTGCAGTAGGTAATAACATGATAGTGCGTGCTACCGCCTATCATCAGGTGGGTGGTTACCGCGGCATACAATTTTCCATTACAGAAGATTATAAACTGTACAGCGAAATCTGTAAAAAAGGATGGAAATGGAATAACATCATGCAAAAAGAGGTAACTGCCTATTCTGCCCCGGTTTTAGGTGTAGGAACCTTGCTGCATCAGCGCAAACGCTGGCTCAGCGGTGGCCGGGAATTGCCCTGGTACTGGTGGGTACTGTTCGGTGTCTTTGGCTTATTTTATTTTTTAATACCTGTTCTCGTCTTCATCAGCCCCCTGGCAGCATTGAGCCTATGGGGAATAAAGTGTATTCTGCAATCCTTGCTAATCCGTGGCATTTACAGGCTGATTCAGGAACCAGGGCCTGGCATTCTGAACTTATTGATTTATGAGCTCTTTATCACTTTAAACACCATACTCACAGCCACCTTCTCCCTACTTCCCCTGAAAACAAATTGGAAGAACAGGCATTACTAGGGCTTATTTAGAATCTATCTAAATAATTATCCACACTATTTGGAATGTTTCTAAATAATAATTTGTTTTGCTGCAGTAATCAGTGATATGCGAAACATCAATACTATGAGAAAATTTCTCTTTGCATCAAGCCTGGTAATTCTTTGCCTGCTGCCGTCCGTATCCCAGGGACTAGATTCAGGCCCACGCGACAACCGCGATACAGGCAAACCGGTATATCTGCCTGATGTGAATGTTGTGGGAACAACAAGAAACCACAACACCATACAGCTGCCAGAAATTGTTGGTACCAACATTTATGCGGGTAAGAAGAATAACCTGATTTTATTAAAAAACCTGAATGCCGTTGTGGTAAACAACAATATGCGTCTCATTATGGCCAAAGTTCCCGGGATTCATATTTGGGAAAGTGATGCATCTGGCATACAAATTGGCATTGCTGCGAGGGGTTTAAGCCCTAACCGTAGCTGGGAATTCAACACCAGGCAAAATGGCTATGATATTGCTTCAGATCCTTTTGGTTATCCTGAAGCATATTACAGCCCCCCTATGCAGGCAGTACAGAAAATTCAGGTTGTACGTGGTGCCGGTTCGCTGCAATATGGGCCGCAGTTTGGTGGGATGGTCAATTACGTGCTTAAAGACGGAGGCGATATTCGCAAACCGTTTCAATTTGAAACACAGCAAACATTAGGCAGCTTTGGCCTGATAAACACCTATAATGCGGTTGGTGGCAGCACAAAAAAAATGCATTACTATGTTTTCTTTGATCAACGACAGGGGAACGGATGGAGGCAAAACAACCGTTTTAACACCCGTACCCTTTTCGGAACAATCACCTGGAAAATAAATAAAAATTTTCAGCTAACTGCCGAGCAGACAGCCTATTCCATGCTAAGCCAGCAACCGGGAGGCCTGACAGAGGAGCAATATCGCAACAACCCTCGAGCCAGTTACCGCAACAGAAACTGGATGAATATTCCATGGTATGTGAGTGCCCTCAAAGCCAATTGGGACATTAATGAAAACACAAGAATTCAGGCGAAAGCCTTTTACATGTATGGAGACCGAAAAGGCGTTGGATTTATGAAATCTGCCATAAATGCCGATACCATAAATGCCTCAACAGGCAAGTATGCTGCAAGGGATGTTTCAAGAGACCTGTACAGAAACATAGGAACAGAAATAACATTGCTGCACGAATACAAAATCAACAAGCAGAAACACACATTCACCGCCGGTATTCGTTATTATCTGGGGAATACAGGACGCTGGCAGCGTGGCACTGGTACAAGTGGCGCAGATGCTGACTTCTCGATCACTACAGAACGCTTTCCGTTGGACATGCAGTACAAAACACACAACACAGCAGGCTACATGGAAAATGTATTCAGGATTGGAAAAAGATGGCTGTTCATACCCGGGGTGCGCTTAGAAAATATTGTTTCAGAAGCCCGGGGGCGAATCGGACTAAACAGCAATGGCGAGGATATAAACACAATACCGGAGAAAAGAACACGGCAATTGATCCTCCCGGGAATCGGGATTGAATTTCATGCTTTCCAGGGGGCTGAATTGTATGCCAATTTTTCCAGAGCATTCCGCCCTGTTTTGTTCTCAGACCTCGTGCAAAACAACACCACTGATGTTATTGATCCCTTGCTCAGGGATGCATCAGGATACAATGCCGATGCCGGATTGAGGGGAAGTATAGGAAAATTCCTGTTCATCGATATTGGCCCATACCTGCTGCGATACAATAACCGTATTGCCTCTATCAGCAAAACAGATAGTTCCGGCAACATTTACCTGTTCAGAACCAATGCGGGAAGCACTACCACCATGGGTATTGAAAGCATGGTCGAATTGGATGTAATGGAAGTTCTATCCATTGATAAATGGAAGATGCCGGTTTTTGTGAGCTTTGCGTTCAACCATGCCAGGTACAATCATTTCAGATTTACATCGGTAAGAAACGGAGTAATTTTGGAAGGTAACCTTAAAGGCAATCAAATTGAAAATGCACCCGCATCCATCCTCAGAACCGGATGGGGTTTGGAGCATAAAAAGTTCCAGCTAAATATTCAGTTTAGCCGTGTATCATCATTTTTTACCGATGCTCAAAACACGGAGTCTCCTTCTGCCAATGCTCAAACAGGGAAAATCCCCGGATATTCTGTCTGGGATATTAATTGCAGCATACCGGTTTATAAACAGGTTTTTGCCAGGATTTCCATGAACAATGTTTTGAATGTAACCTATGCCACCAGAAGGGCTGGAGGATATCCGGGGCCCGGTATTTTGCCAGCAGACGGACGCAATTTCATGGTTGCTGTTTCTGCTACTTTTTAGGCATAAATGACTAAAAACATAGACACGACATAAAAAACATGACCCCAAACTTGTATAATTGACAGGTACTTCACTATTTTTGTTGGAAATTATGCAAAAAATGAAACGTTTTTGTTTTGCCGCTGCGATAGTGGCTGTAGTATTTTCAGCTTGTAAATATGAAGATGGACCTGGAATTTCTCTTCGTTCCAAGCGCGACAGAATTGCCAATGAATGGATTGTTGATCAATTTATTTATGATGGAAAAGATGTTACCGATTTGGTGAACAGCCGCCAAGATTCATTTAGTTTAATTTTCGAAATGACCCGTTCAGGTGCCTACTCCGTGGAAAGAGTTCACTACACAGTTGACCCTAACAACGGCATGAAATATTATGGCACTTCTCATGTCAGCAACCACAATCTTAACAACTCCGGACCTGTAAAATGGAATCCTCTAAATATTGGCAATTATGAAAGAAATATGCCAATCCCATTTAAGGTTCTTGGCGCGAGAGGCTACTGGAATTTTGATGAAAAACACGACAAAATCAGTATTGGAAAAGAAAGTTCATACAGCACAGAACCAGCAAATGGCAATGGAAATAGTTTCCACCAAAACGCACGCCTGTGGACTATTACCAAACTTAAGGAAAAGAACATTGCATTCAAAGGTGTTGATTCTTCCGGCAAATCCTGGTCTGTTCAGTTGAAAAACATCAACAAAGAACCAAGCTGGTATTAAGAAATTTTTTATCCTAACAAAGGCTTCCATTGGAGGCCTTTTGTTTTTTTGAATCTAACATGATAACCCTTCAGGAAGACTACAACACACAGCGAGAGCATCTTAATATCTCTGAATACGGAAGACAAATTCAGGAATATGTAAAACACATTCAATCATTGCCTGACAGGGATGTAAGAACCAAATGGGCTAACAGTGTTGTCAATGTGATGGCTACACTGAACCCTGAACTAAGACAACAGACCAATTACAGAGAAAAACTATGGGGCCATTTGTATCAAATTGCAGATTTTAATTTGGATGTTGATTGCCCTTTTCCGGTTCCAACCAGAGAGGAAAAGGCCAAAAAACCGACCCCTATTCCCTATTTCGATTCTAAAATAAAATTCCGTTTTTACGGAAGAAACCTGCAAAACATGGTTGATAAGGTGGGTGAAATGGAAAACAGTGATCTAAAACAGGATTTGGTCAACCTGATTGCTTCATTCATGTTTAACAGCTGTAAAAGCTGGAATAACGAAAACCTCAGCAATGATGTAATTGCAGAGCACCTTAAAATTTTATCGAAGGGTAAACTTTCACCGGAAGGCCAGGATATTGTGGTTTCTCCGGATAACAGTCCGGCTCAATTTAATCAGGGCAATCAACCCAGAAAGTTTTTCAAGCGTGGGGGACAGAAAAAAGGCAGATTTAACAGAAACAACGGAGGTTTCAGAAGACACTGATATGGAAGTTTTTAAAATTGAGGGCGGCCATAAACTTAAAGGCGAATTAACACCTCAGGGTGCAAAAAATGAGGCATTGCAAATATTATGTGCAGTGCTGCTTACACCGGAGGAGGTTATTATTGAGAACATTCCGGAAATCAGAGATGTACTAAAACTGATTGAATTATTGCACAGCCTTGGTGTTAAAACCCACAGGATTGAGCGTGGTAAATACAGCTTCAAGGCGGATGCCGTGGATCTAGATTACCTAAAAACATCGGAATTTAAGAAACAAGGTGCAGCCCTACGCGGCAGTATTATGATTGTGGGGCCTTTGCTTTCCAGATTTGGTAAAGGCTATATCCCTTCACCGGGTGGTGATAAAATTGGCCGTCGGAGGCTTGATGTACATTTTGAGGGATTTGCGCAGCTCGGTGCTACTTTTGAATATCTGCCGCAGGAGAATTTCTATAGGGTGCATGCAGATAAACTCAAAGGCAACTTCATGTTGCTGGATGAAGCATCCGTGACAGGAACAGCCAATATTGTAATGGCTGCCGTTTTTGCTGAAGGCACAACCACCATATACAATGCCGCCTGCGAACCTTATCTGCAGCAGCTTTGCAGCATGCTAAACAGCATGGGAGCCAAAATATCAGGTGTGGGTTCAAACATGCTGATTATTGAAGGTGTGCAGTCACTGAAAGGATGTACCCATAGATGCCTTCCTGATATGATTGAAATTGGCAGTTTTATAGGAATGGCAGCTGTCACACAAAGTGAAATTACTTTAAAAAACTGCAGGGTTGATATGCTTGGCATCATCCCGCGTATGTTTCAGAGACTGGGAATTCAAATGGAAATTAAGGGAGATGATATCTACATCCCTGAAAACAAGAATTATGAAATTGACACTTTTATTGATGGCAGCATTCTTACCATCTCAGACCAAATCTGGCCCGGTTTCACGCCGGATTTGATATCCATTGCATTGGTTACAGCTACCCAGGCAAGAGGCACTGTTTTGATACACCAGAAAATGTTTGAAAGCCGCCTGTTTTTTGTTGACAACCTGATTGATATGGGTGCTCAAATCATTCTGTGTGATCCACATAGGGCTACAGTGATTGGGCTTGACCGAAAAACCCAGTTGAAAGGTATAACCATGTCATCTCCCGACATCCGCGCAGGCGTTGCATTGCTGATTGCAGCCATGAGCGCCAAAGGCAACAGCACCATACGCAATATTGAACAAATTGACCGCGGTTATGAGCGCATCGAAGAACGACTCAACCCACTGGGGGCTGTCATTCAACGAACCATTCAGGATTAACGTTTCTTCTTCCCTTTTTTACTTCCCAGTCCGGTACTGATTCCCAGGTAAAAATCCAAACCGCTGTAGCTGTTGCTGTTGATTGATTTCAACAGATTATCCGTTCCGAAAAAAACAGGACCTATACGGGTAAACCAGCCCATACCAACATTTTTATAGTCATTGTATAAGCAAAGCGGCATGGCACACTCAAACCATCTGTTTTCAATACGGGGAATAACAATCAAAGAAGACGGCCTTCTCAGGGCAATTTCGCGCCTGCTGACTACAGCCTGCGACCAGTTTACGCCCACATAAAGCCATTTAACCACATTCCAATCAAACTGAATGTTGACTGTTGAGGGAATGGCTGTAGTAATCCTGCCACTGCCCTCCTCATAGTTCATCCTTTCTTGGGCAATTATTCTGGCAAAACGGATACCGCTGTCTATACCTGTTGCAAAAGCCGCTCCTAAACCTGAATCACTGTGTACAATAACGGGTGACTGATTGCTGATACGGAATGTTTTGGCATTTTTACCGTAAGTAATGGATCCCATATCAAGCAATGAAACGCTAAGTTTCCATAAATAGCGGTTATTTGAGGTTAGAAAATCAGTTTTATTCGGTCTGTACTCATAAATAATACCCGCATCCCAGCCAACTCCACCACCTATAACTTCTGAAAATGATGGCAAAGCCCACTGTTGCACTCCCCGGGTAAACCGATCAAACAGGGCTCCTTGCGTAAAGCCTACTGAAACGTCGGAACTGTTTATCACAAAGCTGTCCGCACCGGACGTATTCACATCAAAACCATTATTTACAATATATCCTGTTCCCAATCCCATTAGATACTTGGCAGTCCCCCCCACCTTTGCATAGTGCGTTTTTTTATTGATTAAAACATGTGCCAGGGTAAAACCAAGCTCCTGATACGTGTTCACATTCATGGTAAACCTGCTGTCGGTAATCCGTGTGATGTTAGTTTGGTTATTTAACAAAGATTTGCCATACTCAATCAAAGGTTCAGCTACCTGATTTAACCGAATAGAACCGCGTGTTCTTGAGGATACGGCAAAAGCTCCTTTCTTTCCAAGTCGGTTCATATAGGCCGGTCCGCGGTTTTCAATACCCAAGTACATGTTTTTAGGCTTGCCATTGAGGTTTTCCTTGATCCAGCTGCCTTGCCAATCAACTTTTCCATTGCTGTTTTGATATGCTTCTGGCACATTACCTAAAATCCATTGTTTGAAAGTGAATGGCAGATCCAAGCGGGCATAGTCATTGGCAAACATGACTGCGGTTGTTACAATATTGCTGTGCTTTTTAAAACGTGCATCGGCAATACCTGCCGGATTGGTGTAAATGGCATGCACACCATTGAAATTGGAAAACTGCAGTCCGGTTAGTTGCTGCGCCTGGCCGGCAATCGGAAGTGAGCAGATAGCGATCAGCAAGTAAAAGCGAAAAGTCATAAATTCATACGCAATCTACGGCAAAAGGGCATAAAAAAAGCCGCCCAAACGGGCGGCTTCTTCATTTTCGTTTTTTAAATTATTTCAGGAGCATAGCCTGGCTCACAGCACCGAAGGAACCTGACATTCTTACGAAGTAAGATCCGGCAGGAAGCTCGGCTACATTGAAGCTGACACTTGAAGTGCCTGCAGCAAAATGCTGTTTAGCAATGGTTTTAACTTTCTGACCCTGTGCATTGAAAATATCAACAACTACATCAGAAGACTGCTTCAGCTTAACCTGAACCATCAGGTCGCTGTTTTTAGCGGCGGGATTAGGATAAACGTTGCTGATGTCAGCTCCGGTGTTCTCAAAACGCTTGTTACCCAGATTGAAGTAATTTACATGGAAACCGGAATACAAGTACATACGCTGAGCTGTAGGAATGTTGTAAGGCAGGAACCATTCGGTAGCGCGGGTTGAGTAGCGCTGTCCGCTAAAGTTTACCAGAGCATAGTTAAAGAAGCCAAGTCCTTCGAGACCAGTCTGAGCCTGAAGACAATAAGGCTGGAATGTGCTGATTTTGTTTTTGGGATCTGTAGAACGGCCGGTATCGCGGCCGTAAATCATGGTATCACCAAACTTATAAGCATAATTGGGCTTCATGTAAGCAGAAAAACCAAACAAACCGTTGCGGTTAGCGGCATTCATGTCGCGAACGGCAACCGGGGGATTAAGCACCTGTACGAACTCACCTGTATAAGAAGCGGAAGTTTGCACGAAGAAATCTTCCGTATTGGATCCTGTGTCAAGCAGGTAGCGGAATTCACGAACAGCAGCAGGGCTTCGCAGGCCTTTCAGCACAGGCGCGTAGGTGTTTTCACCTGACTGCCAGCGAAGTCTAGAAAATCCGCTGTCATTGTATACCTGAATGATCAAAGAGTCTGTGTTGCTGGGAACCGGATTGTAATATTTGTACACAAAGAAAAACGTATCTACAGTGTAGTTCTGAAACTGAGACAAACGGGTAGTGTAATAATCAGCCTTGGGATCGAGTACAGAACCTACACCGTGAATGTATGCGTGATCATTGCGGGTAGCATAGCGTAAAATGGGCAGTGAATCAGGCCAAATGTGGAAGTCACCGAAGTATTGGAAAGTTTCACCTGCGGCACGGGCCTCATTAACAGCAACGTACCAACCATTACCTGCAGTTCTGCGGGAAAGGTTTTTTGACTTTTCATTGACGGGCAGCAAATTGTCTGTGCGGTTCAATTTTGGCTGAGCTCCATCTGTCATGATGTTTTGCTGTGCCATCAACGCACCACTGCCTGTAATGGCGGCAGTGATAACAAGTAATAATTTTTTCATAGGTTTATGATGGTTATTTTCTTTTGGATGCAAATATAACGTTTGCTCTATTCGATATCAAATTTATCGAAAATGTTACCAAAAGGATAAATCCTGACTGTATTTTACAGAAAATAGACTTTTAACACCTTAAATATCACCTTCCAGCGGCCTGATCAACAGTTCTTCGGTACAGGCATTGACGTTACAGTTCCAAGCATTGAAGGTCATTTCTGCGATATTTTCAGGCAATATAAAGCGGCTTTCCGGCAAGTCTATACCAGCCCAGCTGTCGGTAAGGGTTGCACCGGGCATTACTGCAGTAACACAAATACCTTTAGGTTTTAATTCTTCGCGCAACAGCTTATTCAGCCCAAGCAATGCAAATTTACTGATACAATAACTGCCACCGTTGGGATAGGCAATGATACTGGCAATGGAGCACATATTGAAAACATGGCACCTTTGATTACCAAACATCGCAGGAATAACCGTGCGAGATACATGATAAGCCGAAGAAACATTCACCTGCCAAAGATTTTCAAACACGCCTTCCTCTTCCGAAAGCACGGATCCTGGCCGAAAAGTACCAGCATTATTTACAAGCACGGTGCAATGACCTAGAAATGCCAATGCCTTTTTTGAAAAAGCAACTGCTTCTTCCTGCTTTTCAAGCCGGGCAACAAAACCGGCAATCTTTGCCTCAGGAAATGCTGTTTGCAGAGCTGTGAGAGCCTTTTCAACCGTGTCGGAATTACTTCCGCAGAAAGCGGCATCAAAACCGGCATGTAAAAATCTTTTTAGGATAGCAAAACCGATTCCTCTGGTGGCACCCGTAATTATGATGGTTGGCTTTTGGATCATTTAATTCAAGTGAAACGGCGACTCCATGTAAAATCTGGGAATACGCACGCGAACCAGACCTTGCGTTGTATTGAACAAATAGTTTCCCTCCATCTGCCCGAATGGAGATATCAAGGGAGAATAACTGGAATAGGAAAATGACTCTCCTGGCAAAATCTGGGGTTTCATTCCCACCACACCCTCACCTTTCACCGTGCGGGAAATACCATAGGCATCCGTAATGTTCCACTCGCGTTCAAGAAGCTGAACAGCTTCGTTGTTTTCATTGGTAATACGAATATGATACCCAAAAACAAACACAGGTTGCTCTTGTCTTCCATCTGTATGAATGAAACTCCAATCGACAGAAACCTGGATGCTATGCGTGGTGCAGGATATCAATTCAAGTAATGAAACAAAGATACCCCTAAAATGATTTAATCATCATCTTCAGAACGGTTATTTCTGGGTTCTTCCTCGTCATCTGACTTCTCTTCATCATCGCCCTCCTCTTTCTCAGAAGGACGAACGAGCTCATCCATTTGTTCTTCTGTGAGAACCTCCTTTGGCTTTGCACTTACCTTGACCAAATATATGGTATCGGCAGTTTCCAAACGCACAGCGGTTACAATTTCTCCTTTTGCATTCGGGAAACGTATTGTGCTTCCGGCAATGCCGGTAGGATACGTCTCATCATAGAGTTTAAGCAACTCCTCATTCAGTTTGGAATAATCAGTAACTACCTTTTTCTTTTCCATGTTCAAACCTCAGCAAAAATAATATGGATTGAAAAAAAAATGAAGACCAGCTACGATTGGATTTTTTGAATGTTGATAACCATGAGGATTTCTCTCCAAAGAGCCTGCTTTATGCGAGATTCTACTTTGGGATCATATTCTTTCAGGGCAAACTTAAAGCGATAATGAACCAGGTCTTTTTTAAACTCAACTACCTTTAGTTTGGCACTGTCCGTGCGCACAAGCAATTCTTCCTGCCCCAACACCTTTTTTAGCATGGCCTCCAGTGAAACAGCATTGATGCTTTGTGCACTCTGAATTTCAAAATCTATACTGCTGTGGTGACGGGGATTGCGGCTGTAATTGATGATTTGTGAGTTTACAAAAACATTGTTTGGAATGATGATCATGTCGTCGTCATCGCTTAACAAATGAACACTCATTAGCGTAATATTCTCTATTCGTCCTTTATGTTCACCGATTTTCAGATAATCAGCAATCTGAATGCTGTCTCCAAACATCAGAATCATCCCGTTTAATCCATTAAGAATATAGTCTTTAAACACTATAGCCAACGCGGCAGCTATGATGGTGATACTGGTAAAAAACTCCTTAATAGTAATACCAAACAGGTGCAAAAACAAAAAAAACAGCCATATACTAAGCAGGACATATGTGAGATTATTCAAGCCAATAATGAAGTTATCCGTATTCTTCAGTTTCTTGCGCTTCCTGTACAGCCATATTCCGGTGGCCCTGCCAACCAAAATTACAAAAAGCAAGACTGCAAATACTTTATAACCCGGTAAGGACGGATGACTCGCAATCGAGTCTGCTACAGACAACATATTTGCAAAGTAATTCCAAAAACATGAATCTCTTACATGAAATTTGCGCCTAAAATGACAAAAACAGAATCTGTTATTGATTTTGGAGGGGAGCTATTTACCGCAACAACAGATGGGGTACTATTTCATTCCGCATCCGGTAACCTGATTGTATCTGATTGTCATTTTGGCAAAACAACCCATTTCCGCAAAAACGCATTGCCTATACCGGAGCAAGCCATGAAAAAAGATTTCCTGCGCCTGGAAACCATCATAAACAGGCTAAATCCAAACAAAATTATCTTTTTAGGCGATTTGTTTCACAGCTACGAAAACCGGGAATGGGACCTGTTGTCCGAATTTTTATACACAAGGATAAAACGAGCGCTGACACTGGTCCGTGGCAACCATGATATCCTCCATAAACAAGCCTATGAACAAGCCGGAATGGAACTTGTTCATGAGTTTATTCTTGGTAAAATCCATTTCGTGCATGAAAAGGCGGAAGATGAACCACAAAATAAATTTATTGTAAGCGGGCATATTCATCCGGGGTACCGCTTAATGGGAATTGGCAGGCAGAAAATGCTTCTTCCCTGTTTCTATTTTGGCAAAAACCATGCAATTATGCCGGCTTTCGGCAGCCTGACGGGCCTTTACGCAATTGAAAAACAGCAGAAAACAGACAAGGTTTACTGTTTTACTACCGATAAAATTTTTGAGGTAGATTAACTGTTCATGCTCACCAAAAACTCTGTATTGTCTTTGGTATTCTGCATGTATTTCAGGAATGTATTCATGGCTTCCTCCGGATTCATATCGGCAAGGTGATTGCGCAATACCCACATGCGTTGCAGAGTGGTTTTATCTATCAGCAAATCTTCGCGGCGGGTACTGCTACCCAAAATATCAATAGCAGGATAAATGCGCTTATTGGCCAGTTTCCGGTCAAGCTGCAGTTCCATGTTTCCTGTTCCTTTGAATTCTTCAAAGATTACTTCATCCATTTTGGAGCCGGTATCGGTAAGGGCTGTGGCAATAATGGTAAGCGATCCGCCGTTTTCAATGTTGCGCGCTGCGCCGAAGAACCGCTTGGGTTTGTGCAATGCATTGGCATCCACACCACCGGATAAAATTTTACCTGAGGCAGGCTGAACGGTATTAAATGCGCGAGCCAGACGTGTAATGGAATCCAGCAGAATAACCACATCGTGTCCGGATTCTACCAGTCGTTTCGCCTTTTCCAGCACAATATTCACCAGCTTCACATGCTTGTCTGCCGGTTCATCAAAGGTACTTGCCACTACTTCTGCTTTCACATTTCTGGCCATATCGGTAACTTCTTCAGGCCTTTCATCGATGAGCAGAATGATCATGTAAACCTCCGGATGGTTTTTGGCAATGGCATTGGCGATACCTTGCAGCAGCCAGGTTTTACCGGTTTTGGGCTGCGCTACAATCAGTCCGCGCTGTCCTTTTCCTATGGGAGAAACCAGATCTATAATGCGATTGCTGTAGTGCGAAGAATCATCGCACAGGTTCAGTTTCTCATTCGGAAACAAAGGCGTAAGGTGCTCAAATGCAACACGGTCACGCACTTCTTCCGGAGTTCTGCCGTTCACGCTTTCCAGCTTTACCAGACAGAAATATTTCTCATTGTCTTTGGGCGGACGAATGGTGCCTTTCAGCGTATCCCCCACCTTCAAACCATTTTGCTTAATCATGAATCCGGGAACATACACATCATCAGGCGATGGCATGTAGTTGTAATCAGGACTGCGGAGAAATCCGTAGCCGTCCGGAACTGTTTCCAGCACGCCCTGTGTGGTAACCACGCCTTCCATTTCAGTATATGAAATCAGTTGTTCGCGGCGGCGCTGATCTTCCTTATTCTGAACAGGTTCCTGAGGCAAGCCGGTTCTCTCTTTTTTCACGGGCGGTACTACTACGGGTGCAGGCTGATTTTCAGAAACAGGGGGAATAATAGCATCCAGTTCTTTTTCGGTTATGGCAGTACTTTCCTGTCTCACAGGCTTTACAGGTTTCTCAAATCGAGGCTTCTCGGAGCGAGGCTTATCCTGGATGACGGGTTTGGCTTCCTCAACCACGTCCTCCAGAGCATCTGTTTTGGAGAATCTTCTTCTCTTTCTCTTTTCGCCATCTTCTTTGGAATTTTCTTCCGGCTGTTGAGCACCTGCCAGTTTATCCAGTTCTTTTTGAATTGCACCCATCAGCTCATTTTTCTTGAGTTTGGCTGAATTTTGAATTTCCAGGTTCTTGGCCAGTTCTTTCAGATCGGCCAATGACATAATGCTCAGGTCAGGTTTATCTGCCATAAATAATAAATACAGGGAATGATGTTAAGAAGTTCAAATAATGTTAGGGAGCTTCAACCGGGAAAACTTTGTATCCCTGCATCAGCGATTTGACGATACAAAAGTAAGGGAACACGAGAACTTTTCCAAGTTACAGGCTAAATCCATACCCGAACGCCTTCCGTACAGTTGTTGCAGATATCTATTTTGCTGCGGCCCTGCTTTAACTTTTGCCCAAAGGCCCGCCTCAGACTTCCTTTCCATACAGTCTTAAGGCTGGAATCAAAAACATTGCCCAAATTGTGGGCAGCATCCTTATCAAAACAGCAAGGCACCATATTTCCATCCCAGGTAAGCACAGGATTTTGATGAAACCGTTTACAGCGGTTTTTCTTTGCCGCTTTCAATGCCACACGGCCTTCCCTTTCGCGGTAGCGCGCATAAGCAGGATTGGCCGGCAACCATTTATCCGCATTTTCAAAATCATAAATCTGGGCGGTTTTTAGCTGCAGTTTATCAACGCCAACATCATTTGCAAGCTTCCTAATGGAACCTATTTCATGTTCATTGTGGGCAAACACAATAAACTGCCATACTACTGCGGGATAGGTCACCCCTAGTGCTTTTCGGGCAGCGAGAATGTTTTTGGTCCCTTCAATTACTTTATTCAATTCACCATCAATTCTATATTCGGAATACGTTTTTTGTGTGGCACCGTCAATGCTGATAATCATACGCTTTAAACCCGCTTCCACGGTTTTTTGTGCTATTTCAGGCGTGATAAAATGGGCATTGCTGCTGGTGGCAGTGTAAATCCCTTCTCTTGTCGCTGCGGCAATCATGCCTGTAAAATCCTTGTTGATGTAGGGTTCCCCCTGAAAATACAATGTAATGTAACCGGTCGTGCGGCTTATTTGCGGCAGAATGGTGTTAAACTGCTGCAACGACATTTTCCCGGTTGGGCGGTTAAACTGCTTCAATCCGCTAGGACATTGTGGACAGCCCAGGTTACAAGCGGTGGTAGGTTCAATGCTGATGGCGGTGGGCATACCCCAGAAAACGGGTTTTGGGGTGAATCGGGACAGCAAATAGGAAAGCCATACCTGGAAGGTATTAAAAGACCTGGAAGGTTTCATGTGCGCGCGCACGAGGCGCCAGCTATCTTTAAGCCCCAGATACATCAGCCGTCGTATTGTTCAAAGGTGTACTGCTTGCGGTTATAACCCATGCCCTTCAGTCGCTGCCTGGCTTCCCTGCACATGGCCTCCCAGCCGCATACATAAAAATGCGCATCGCGTTTGTCTGCAAACAGCTCTTCGTATACAGCGTGCACATACCCTTTTCTATACGGCCCTTCTTCCCTGCTCAATACAGGAATAAAATGAAAATGGTCGTTTTGCCCTGACCAGGCTTCAAAATCAGCATTGTAAAGAATATCAGCACTGTGACGGTTTCCAAAGACCAAATAGATGTTGTGTTTCAAATTCCCTTGCTTCAGCAAATGTCCAATCATGCTGCGAAACGGTGCAACGCCGGTGCCGGTGCAGATAAAGCATAAATCTTTTTCCCATGTTTCAGGCAAAACCATACTGCCCAGTGCTTCGGAAATTTCCAGGGTATCCCCAGTCTCCAATTGCCAAAGCAGCGGCGTAACCTTTCCTCCCGGATTCAGCACAATGCACAATTCAATCAGGCCGCTATCGTCCGGCGGATTGGCAATGGAATAGCTGCGCTCAGTATCCTGTATGCGAAGGGTTATAAATTGACCCGGTAGAAAATGAAATCCATCCTCAGACTGCGGTTTCAAAAAAAAACGTTTTACGGTTTCCGTTTCCTGAACAATATTCTCAATAACCGCCTGCATGGATGAAGCGCAAATTTACAACCCTGTGTTACATTTGCACACATGAACTTTCAAGGCGCAATTCTGGTAGGGCTTGGCGGATGTATCGGCTGTGTGCTGCGGTACGCTTTGGGAACCCAATTACCCTTTGATACCGACAGATTTGCGTGGGCCACTTTTGCCGTAAACATGCTGGGATGCCTACTGATTGGGTTGGGCATGGGGAAAATTCAGGATGAAAACCTGAAATTGCTTTTGATAACCGGCATGCTCGGCGGATTCACCACCTTTTCGGGCTTTGGGTATGAACTCTATCAATACGCGCAGGCACAGGAACACGTTCGCGCTTTGCTATATGGTTTTTTTTCCGTATCTTTGGGTTATAGCCTGGTTGTAATCGGCAGGAAATTTGCTGATGTTTTGTAAGATGATGCGTACCATTCTGTTTTCCATCCTGATTTTACTATCCTGCGGACTGCATGCCTCCCGCATACTTATTCCCATGGATGAAACCCAGAAAAACCACCTGAAAAGCTATGGGCTGGCATTCTGGGTGCTGCAACAGGAAGGACGAGAAGTAAACTGGCTGCTGAATTACAAGGGCGGCAGTTTTATGATTGCACACACCCCACAGACCGAGAGCGAATGCAAAATTCGCGGTGTTTCCTACGAGGTAATCACAGAAAGTGAAGCCAACGCCATTGAAGCCACCATCAGCAACCCGGAGGTGAATATGAATGTAGTGAAACTACTAACCGCACCTAAGATTGCGGTTTACAGCCCAAAAACCAAACAACCTTGGGACGATGCCGTCACCATGGTGCTCACATACGCCGAAATCCCCTACACCGTTATCTTTGATGATGAAGTATTAACCAATAAACTCCCCGAATACGACTGGCTGCACCTCCACCACGAGGACTTCACAGGCCAATATGGCAAATTTTGGAGCAGCTATGCCAGCGCGCCCTGGTACCAAAACGAAGTGCGCGAAGCCGAAGAAATGGCATCTAAATACGGATATGCATCCAACCGTGAATTGAAACTGGCTGTTGCCAAAAAAATTAGGGACTTTTGCCTGGGTGGCGGATTCCTGTTTGCCATGTGCAGCGCCACAGACACCTACGATATTTCCCTGGCTGCCGAAAGCACCGATATCTGCGGACCTATGTTTGATGGAACTCCTTCAGATCCAGACTGCCAGAATCGTTTAAAATTTGAAAACTGTTTCGCTTTTAAGGATTTTATGCTGGAACAAAATCCCTATATCTACGAGCACAGCGATATTGATGTAGATCCGCGCAGACGTGGCGTTACAGAAGAAAACGACTTATTTACCCTGTTTGACTACAGCGCCAAGTGGGATGTAATTCCTTCCATTCTTTGCCAAAACCACACCCGCACCATCAAAGGGTTTATGGGACAAACCACCGCATTTCACAAAGAAAAAATAAAGAGTGATGTATTGGTAATGGGCGAAAACGCGGCATTGGGCGAAGCCAAATACATACATGGCGAGTCGGGTAAAGGAACCTGGACATTTTTTGGTGGCCACGATCCTGAAGATTACCAGCACCTGGTGGGCGAGCCGCCAACGGATCTGAACTTGCATCCCAATTCGGCCGGTTACCGCCTTATTCTCAACAACATCCTCTTCCCCAGCGCCAAGAAGAACAAAATGAAAACCTAAGGGTTTTTGTGCTATCATTGCACAAGTGGGCTTTCAAAGTACGCGATTATGGCTTGTTATCATACTGACTTTAACAGTATTCATAAGGCTTTGGGGTATTTCTGAAGTTAGTTTTACCTATGATGAACTGAGTGCCATTTTCAGGGCCAAAGCCGCTACCTGGAACGAACACTGGCAGCAGGGTGTAATACCCGACGGTCACCCGCCCGGAATGCAAACCCTTATTTGGTTTTGGGTAAGGAATTTCGGAGAACACGCACCACTGATGCACGCGCTGATGGCGCTGGTTTCCGTGGGCTCTGTTTATTTGGTTTACAAAACAGCCTTCCATCTAACCTCACCCGCCAAGGCACTTTCCGTAACCCTGTTATACAGCCTCTCTTATCTGCCTTTGGTATGGGGCAACCAAATCAGGCCGTATGCACTGGGAATGTTTTTCTGCAATGCGTTTTTCTTGCTATGGAGTTTCATCTGGACAGATAAAAAAACCGACAAAACAGCCTTTCTGTTATTGGGTTTGCTGGCTGCTGCATGTGCATGGCTGCATTATTTCACTGTATTGCCCATTGCCCTTCTTTGGATTCTTGGATTGGCCAAACAAAGAATACATCGTAAGAAATGGTTGTTGAGTGCTTTTGCCGCATTTTTGCTATTTGCTCCTGCCCTGCCGGTTTTTATACATCAGCTTAGAGTGGGCGGGCTGGACTGGTTGGGCAAGCCAGGTTTTATTTTCCCTGTAAAACACTTGCAATTACTCATGAATGGCATGCTGTATCCCGCTCTGGGGGTATTGATCATTGTTCTTTTTTGGCGTCACCAACCGATTGAGAAAAGTACACTAAGATATACCCTGCTGTGCTTTTCAGTGTTCTTATTCCCTATTGCCATTGGATTTGCATGGTCATGGCTGCACAAGCCGGTTTTGCAGCATACGGTACTGTTATTCAGCGCACCCTTTTTCTATCTGGGCTTCATTAGCTTAATTCCGGATAAAAAACTGGCATATTTCACCCCTGTTATTTTGTTGCTATTGGGTTTTGGACTGTTGAAAAGCGGGTATTTCGGCGATAGTCGCAAAGACGTTTACCATGAGCAGGCAAAGGTGTTAAAAACTGCCTGCGGTCAAAAGAAACTATTGCTGGTGGATGGACCAGAAGACGTGTTAATGTATCATCTTTTTATCGAGCATGATGCTTGTTTGCCCAAATTCATAAGCCATTCAAATATTCCATTTTCATACAACCGATTGTGGAATTTGTGGAATGAATGGCCATTTAAAAACAAACCCATCATTTTGGCGGTCAATTCAGGCAGCGATCCCAGCATTATCCCTTTGCTGGAACACTGGACAGGCAAAGAAGCCCGTCATCGGTATTTTGTGGGCGGTGAGGTGGTTTACCTCAATGATTCCTTATCAAACAAAATCACCTATCATACAAAGTTGATAGAAACAAATATGTCCTTTGATATTTTTTTGGATAAAGTAGGTTATCATAAAAACGATTTGATTGTCATGCATATACCAGATACATTAGGATATGATGCAGAATTGATCGGTAGTTTGCACAATGGCGATAAACAAATTGACTGGCGCAGTGCTAAAAAAGCAGCATTTACAGGTGTGGATGGTGGCAGTACTTTTCTATTCATTAAAACCGCAGACATTTCAGGCATTTCGAGAGATACAAGGCTTTCCATCATTTTAAAATCTAAGAAAACGGGAATAAAAACACGCTTACACTACCGGATTTGCAGGCCCAATCCGGATATGTATGGGCCGGCGTGGCTTGATTAAAAAGCCATTACAAAACTTATTCTGTTAATGGATAAAAATCCGTGATTAACATTTTACTGCACTGCTCTCTTTGTAATTAGGTGCCGACTGAGGTTATAATTATTGCAGGGTTGTTTGGTTTTAACATTGCAAATACCATGTAAAAACCTCCCGCATAAATAGTATGTTTGTCTGAAAAAAACACCATAAATTCACCAATGATATCATCACCTTGTTAACAATTTTAGAATGTAAAGTGTGTTTTATTTTAGAATTTTATTTACTTTTTGAGATGAATTTCACAAAAACAAGTACATTTGCACAAACGTTATAACTATAATAACATGAACCGCTACTCCATGCTCTTACAAAAATTTAAACCTATTTTGTTCTTGTTTATTGGGTTATGTGCCATAAACAGAGCCGATGCAAATAACATCAATGTAAGCAATGTATCCATTACCGGACAGAATCTGACAAACGACTTTAGCATGGTGAAGTTTAACCTCAGCTGGGAAAATAGCTGGCGTATTTCTTCCGGCCCGGCCAACTGGGATGCCGCCTGGGTATTTGTCAAGTTCCGTGTGGGAGCCGCAGACCCCACCTTCACCGGAGCAAGCAGCAGCGGCACAACTGTTACAGTAAGCAGCACGGCCAACCTGCGGGTGGGCATGCCGGTGCATGTTACCGGTGGCACCGGGGCTTTTGCCGTCAATACTGTGATAAGCAGCATTACCAATTCAACCCAATTTGTAGTCAGCACCACCCCTTTCACCCCACTAAGCGGCGCAAGTATTCAATGCCGTCGTATTTGGGAACATGCCCGCTTAAACAATACCGGCCATACAGCTCCAAGTGGCAGCATTATAGATGTACCTGCTGATGGCACCGGAGCCTTTATTTATTTTAGCAGCAATGGGTCCGGCACATGTAACTTTAACAATACCCATCTGCGCTGGAACTATGGAATCAATAACGTGGCAGATGAAGCCGTGGTAAGTGTGCAGGTGTTTGCCATAGAAATGGTGTATGTGCCGCAGGGAAGTTTTTTTGTAGGTACCAGGGGAACAGAAAATGGTAGTTTTACCGATGGTTCAGTATCCACAGCGACTGCTACAGCTTCGATTTCAGGAGGTTCAGTAAATTCAATCAATTTAAATTTCGGAGGTTCAGGTTATTCATCCGCGACAGTTTTAATTTCAGGAGGAGGAGGTTCAGGAGCGGCTGCTACAGCAACGATATCTGGGGGTGCAGTTACAGGGGTTACAGTTACAAACGCCGGCTCGGGATACACATCCGCACCAACAGTAATTATTTCAGCGCCAAATAGCATACCTTTTGAAATCACCTCAGAAGCGGCACTTGGCATTGACAATGCTGCAGGCAAATTATGGGGAACTTCTTCAACCGGTTCTAACTCTATTGGAAATGCTCCAGAAGATTTAGAAGCAACATTGGCGGCCTCTTTCCCAAAAGGCGTTGCCGCTTTTTATTGTATGAAATATGAAATATCACAAGGCCAATACCGTGATTTTTTAAACACGCTTACCTATCAACAGCAAGTGAGCCGAACGGTTACTTCACCAAATTCTGCAGCTGGCACTGGAGCTTTAAGTTCAACCAATGCCTTCCGCAGTGGTATAGACATACAAACACCAGGCGACCCTACAACCTTTCAGCCTGCTGTTTATGGCTGCAACCTGAATGGAAATTCTAATTACAATGAATCTGCAGACGGCGAATGGATTGCCTGCAACTGGTTAAGCTGGATGGATGGATGCGCATATATGGATTGGGCAGGATTAAGACCCATGACGGAACTGGAATTAGAAAAAGCCTGTCGGGGCAACCAGGCACCCGTTAGTTGGGAATATGCCTGGGGTAATGCCACCACTACCAGCGCCAATGCTATAGCCAATGGCGGAGAAGCCAATGAGACAACCAACACGCTTAATGCCAACTCAGTTTCTAATAACAATATACAAGGCCCGCTTAGGGTTGGCGCATTTGCAGGTGCAGCTACCTCAAGGGTACACGCAGGAGCTACCTATTATGGCATTATGGAAATGAGTGGCAACCTATGGGAGCGTCCAGTAAGCATAGGTAACGAGGCAGGAAGATCTTTCACGGGTTTACATGGTGATGGTAATTTAGTGAGAGAAGGCAACGCCAATGTCAATTTCTGGCCGGGTATTAACGGAAACTCCACTACAACGATTGCCAACACAGTATTTGGGGGCACTATTGGGGTAACACAAGCTGCCGGATCGTGCTTTCGTGGGGGCCATTGGCAAAATCCTGTTTCTGTTATGCCCATTTCAGCCCGTCCTTCTGCAACTGTTACACAAACAGCTCGGGACAGCTGGTATGGATTTCGCGGGGTACGTACCGCTCAATGATTAAACACATCTCACAATAGTGTATGAAAATAAATACCTTTAATCGAATGTTACGATATATCAGCGTCCTTGCTATGGTCTTGATGATTCAATCAAACGCTAAGTCGCAAACTACGATTACTTCTGCTACCAGTGGAAACTGGATACAAGGTTCCACCTGGGTGGGCGGCACAGTTCCCTCGGCCGGTGATAACGCAATTATCGCCTCCGGGCACACCATTACCCTCACGGCGGCAGTGGATATTACCACTGGCAACCTCACGGTGACGGGTACGCTGAACCTGGCTGGTTTCGACTTCACGGCCGGCTCACTCGCCGGTGCAGGTAACATTGGTTCTGCCTCTGGCATACCCCTCGTGACAGTGGGCAGCAACGGCAGCAGCACCACGTATTCCGGTGTCTTCAGCGGAGCTGGTGCCCGGCTTACCAAGACTGGATCAGGCACACTCACGCTGAGCGGGGCCAATACCTATGGCGGGGCCACCATCGTTTCCGGGGGCACTCTCGTAGTCAATCACCTTGCTGCGATGGGTTCAACTTCCACATTGTCTCTCACAGGAACTGGATCGGTGCGCACCAATCTTGCCATAACCATGTTAAACACGGCAGTGGACATTACCACCAACACCGCCAAATTTGATTGCAACGGCTTTAACTCTGCCTTCGGGCAGCTTAGCCTTGGTGGGGTTTTTCAACCTGCTGGCACCTACGGTAGCACGGCTTCAACAGCCACCCTAAAGAATAATGATTACTTCACCAGTAGCTCCGCCGGGCACTTAACTACCAGTGACTGGTCCTTATATCGAGGCGGATCCGGCAATGGCGATGCTGCCAGCATCTCCTCTACGGAAACTATGAGCAACTTTTGGACAGGTACATTGTCTTCTGCGGATTGGAATACGGCTAGCAACTGGACACGAAACAATGTGCCTGCAACCGGTGATGATATCATTTTTTCTTCCGCTGCAAGTAATCATCTTCTGCCTGACAATTCAAAAACCATTGGCAGCATCAATTTTAACAGTTCAGGCAAAAAAGTAATTCTGGGCAATTTTGATGTAACTGTGAATGGAACCATTAGCGGCGCGGGTTCAGCAAGTTATTTCCAAACCAACAGCAGCGGCACCCTAAAAAGCAACATTGCCAATACCTCTACCTTTGTTTTTGCAGTGGGCAACGGTGCCTACAACCCGGTAAGTATTACCAACAACACCGGCGCAACCGATGACTTTTCACTGCGGGTGCGCGATTTGGTACAGTACAATGTTACATGGGGGTGGGTAGTTATGGAACCTCATGTGCAACGCACATGGTTTATTACAAAAACAAATCCCAATACTGGTAGTGGGGTGGACTTTGTATTCAACTGGAATAACGGTGAAGAGACCCCCGGTATTACCTCTCACAAACTCTACCATCACGATGGCACTTTGTGGCAAAAACAAACCGGATCCACTTCTGTTTCTGGAAACACCCTTACGTATAACGGATATACCGGCACTTTCTCACCATTTACTATTGGCGATGATGTTATTCTGCTGCCTGTTACCTGGCTTGATTTTGGCTGTGAAGCCACGAAGGAAGGCCCAACACAACTCAGTTGGCGCACAGCCATGGAAAGCAATACGCGCGCATTTGTGGTGGAACGAAGTGTAGACGGGAATGCCTACCATAGTATTGGAGAAGTGGCTGCTGCGGGCAATAGTCAGACTATGCGAAGCTATTCCTTCACAGATCTTCAGTCGCTGCCAACGATAGCCTATTACCGGGTTCGCCTGGAAGATATGGATGACAATATCAGCTACAGTGATGTATGCAGAAGCAATGCCGGTGCGGTAAGTAATCCAGCTCCTTTGAAAGTGTTTCCCAACCCCACCAATGGCGGACTTTACATTATGGCACTGGAACCCGAACGCAATTTTATGTGGGAGTTGTTCTCAGCCACAGGACAGCGCGTAGCTTCCGGAAATAGCAAGGATGGGCAGTGCAAAGCTGAACTGCATCATCTCAGCGAAGGCATATACCACTTAAAGATCATCGATTCAAGTTTATCGGAAACCCACAGAATATTGATAAGACGTTAACAACATGCCATTAGAGACGCACTGTTGGGTGTATCATCTATTTAACATTGAAGGTGTGATATATTTAATTTGAGTCCCTTAGGGACAGCACCATATTTCCACGCAACCCAGACATAAATTAAGCTCCTTAGGCGCGGCATAGAAAATCCCAATACAACACTTCTATCAATTTTTCATACCAAATCGGTATTCAACGAAATCTTGCCGGATCCACCACTGTAAATACCCGGCTAATGTTAAAACCAAAACGAAAGCCACGATCCATCCATGAACCGTTGGTTTGGGCAATAAACTGGGGTTCGGCCATGCCGGCACTATTGGTAAAATGCAATTGAAATACGTGGCCACCGGTTTCCACATCCAAACCTATTGATAGTGAATTGTAAAAGCCTGTGTTGCCGCGGCCACTCGGTCGGGATAACACAGGGATATACTCTGCGTTAAAAGTAGTTCGTGGGGTAATTTTCTCACGAAAACCCACCCCCACAGCAAACACTTGGCCTGTTTTACCACTAATTACAGAAGGTGCGATTTGCCATGAAAAACGGTCGGTTTCCTTTCTACCGGCAATAAATTGAGCAGTATACACAAATTCAGAACCCATCATAGCTATTGCTGTTCTTGCTGCTCCCCCATAAACAAGTATACTTAGGGGCCTTGCATTATCTGTAGTCTGGTGCATAATTCTGTATTTCAAACCAGCATCTACCATTCTACCCAGGCTGCTTCTGCCAAGGTTTGCAGCTAAATTGGGAATAACCCCGTATTCAGCCCCGATTCTCACGGAAGCATTATCGAGTCCAAAAGCCTCATATGCGCCCAGCCCCACTGCTCCAAAACGGTGGTTTATTTTCACATCCATCACCCCGGCATCTGTTAGTTCAAGGCTTTGCAAATTAATTACACGTGTTGTTTTAAATGCATTTTCAACTTTTATACGCTGTATGGGCTCATCTCCCAAGAGTGAAAAACCTGAATCCTGCTGTGCTGCGAGTAGTGCAGGAATAAAAACACAGACTAATACCGGCAGTATGCGGAAACGGTATAACATTATTTCTTTTGCAATGTGCAATCTACGCTTACTTGAATGCTTTTAGAGATTTGTGAAGCATTATTGGCAGGCACTTTGATATTGTAATCTTCCAGCAAAACTTTGAAGTCTGTGGAAAGAGCTGCCTTGTTTCCTGAAATAGAAACTTTTCCGGGAATAACAACATCCTTGGTAACGCCATGCATTGTGAGTTTACCTTTCACACTTACCGGATATACGCCATCAGTTCCATATTTAACTGCGGCATTCTCTGCAATACTGCCTTTAAAAGTGCTTTTTGGGAACTTTTCACTTTCCATGTAATTTTCCTGAAAATGTTTTTGCATCAAGGCTTTTTTAAACAAAAAACTATTGATAGAAACAGCAAACTCCACATTTCCTGTCTTTGCATCCAATGCTGCTTTTACCTGGTTGTTTGTTGCATTTATATTTTCTGCAGTTGTTTTGCTGAAGAATTTGATGGTTCCTGAAGAAGTGGAATAAACCTGGGCTTGAGTTCCAATTGCAAAACCTAACATAGACAGAAGAAATAACATATTTTTCATTTGGATTTCTTTTTGCGTGTTTCTTTGGGCATTTCAACATCTGTGCCAAGATTGGGGGCATTTTTATAGTTTTCAATGAGGGCACAACGTGTCATTTCCAGAGATGTTTCGGACAAAAGCGACATTTCTTCTTCGGGGGCGCTCAAACCACTGCATGAGCATTGTAACAAAACCGAATCGCCTTGTAACACTGCAGATAGTTTTTCCTTCAATGCAATATCAAAGTTACAGTTTACACTATAACCCTCCTTCCAGGCATTCAGTGTGAGCAAAATAGATGATTCACCCGCAATTTCTGCAACAGAGCCTGAAAAACGAATTACTTTACCTATATACTTTTGATTAGCCACTACAGCATCTTTTTCAAAAGCATCCATCAAATCTGAAGGATGCAAGACAAAGTCCGGCTCACCCACACTGCTTAAGGATGTTTCCTGGTTGTATAGCGAAAAAATTCCGTAACCGGCAATCAGCATGGGGATAGCTGTGATTAAAAACCAGTCCAGAAACCCGGGTTTTTGCGCTTGTCTTTTATTCTCCAGGGAACGTTCTGAAGTTTCCATAAAATTGAAGAGCACGAACACAAACGAAACACCGGTACAGACGAAGAAGATTCCGTTTATTTCTTCTGTCCAGTATCCATCAACTGTGAAGGCTGCATTAAACACAATAAACAAGTTTACAACACTTCCTGTGACACCTAAAATCCTGAAAACACCAAAGAAAGAAGGCTTAGCACCTTTAAGCAAATAGGTTGACGAAACTCCAGCAAAAAGCAAAATGTCAAAAGCAAAAAAAACAAGTAAGACACGAATGAATGTATCGCCAAAAAGAGTGTTTCCTGAAAGAAATGCCAAAAGTAAAGAAAGCACTGCGGCTATCCATAAGGTAATGATCTGGAAGTATTTTATGGTCATGTAAGATGATTAAACGAGCGTTAGAACAAATTGTTGTGGACAGATTGCGTACACAGCCGAATTTTTATTCAAATTTGCATTGTTTTTACCACCACAAAGAAACACTATGCGCTGCATCATTTCATTTTTATTGATTATTATTTGGTCTTTCAGTCTAACGACCAAACTCTTTGCACAACAGGAAACCATATATTCTGCAAAAAAGATATATGTTGGCGACACGGCTTTATCGATAGTGGAATCGGTAGTTACTCAGAATGATAAAATTGTTTTTACGGGACCTGCAGAACTGGCCCGTGCACTTTACCCAAAGGCAAAATCTATTCATTTTAAAAACCAGTTCCTGTATCCGGGTTTCATTGATGCTCACTGCCATTTTCTGGCCTGGTGCAAAGGGCTGAAAGAGTCAGATCTGGTAGGAACAAAAAGTGAAAAAGAGGTTATCAAACGATTGCAAAAATTTTCCAAAACTACCAAGCGAAGCTGGATCGTAGGCCGGGGCTGGGATCAAAATGACTGGAAAAACAAAAACTTCCCTACACTGACCTCGCTGGATAAGGCGTTTCCTACTACACCCGTGTTTCTGAAGAGGATTGACGGACATGCCGCATGGATCAATACCGCTGCTATCAATGCACTTAAACTGGATGTAAACCAAAAAGTAGCAGGCGGCGAGTTTATTTTTAAAGAAGGAAAGTTTACCGGAATCCTCATAGACAACGCCGTTGACCTTGTATCAGCGGCTGTTCCACCGCTTCCTGAAACAGAATTGAACGCCGCAGTAGTGGAAGGCGCCGATAAGTGTTACGCAGCCGGACTTACTACCCTTGACGAGGCTGGTTTAACAACAGACGATATCAAGTATCTCAGTCATTTGCAGCAGAAAGACAAGCTAAAGCTGAGAATTTATGCCATGCTAAGCGCCTCTCCGCAGAGTTTTGGCTACGTATCAGAAAATGGACTGACCAACAACGGCATGATGCATGTTGGAGCGGTAAAATTTTACCTTGATGGCGCACTGGGTTCACGCGGAGCACTCATGAAAAAAGACTACTGCGACCGACTCGGCCACAAAGGCTTGCTGTTGAACAATCTTCAGGAATTTGAAAAATACTGCTATTTCCTTTCCCAAAGAAGCTGGCAGGTTTGCGTGCATGCCATCGGCGACAGTGCCAATGCACTTGCCTTGCAGGTTTTTGGCAAATTGCGCAACCACAATGAAGGGCTGCGATGGAGAATTGAACACGCACAGATACTGGATCCTAAGGATTTCAAATTGTTCGGGAAATATGGCGTTGTGCCCAGCGTGCAACCTACCCATGCTACCAGCGATGCTCCATGGGTACCTTCCCGCATCTGCGAAAACAGGCTTCAGGGTGCCTATAATTACGCTGAACTCTGCAAACAGGCAGGCCTGGTAGCACTCGGCACCGACTTCCCTGTAGAGGACATCTCTCCGATAAAAACCTTCTACAGCGCAGTGACCCGAAAAGATGCCGGAGGCAATGTTAAAACCCCGTTTCAACCGGAAGGAGCCCTAACCCGCAAACAGGCACTGCTGGGAATGACATTGTGGGCTGCGTATGCAAACCATGAAGAAAAGGACAAAGGTTCGCTGGAAGTCAATAAATACGCGGATTTTGTGGTCCTTGACACCGATTTAATGACAGCACCCGAAAAAAACCTGAAAAAATCCAGGGTTACCTGCACCGTGATTGGGGGAAAAACAGTGTATCAACGATGAGAAACATCGTTTTCCTCATTCTTCTTGTGGTAATGCATCAGAGTAGCGCACAAACCATCAAAAAATGGTACAACCTCTCATCACCGCTCACAGAAATCAGCGGAATGACCATTTGGCAAAACCGCTACTTCGCCCATGGAGATGGTGGTTCTCCGGCTATGATGTTTGAGCTGGATGCCAAAGGGAAAATCATTGATACCACTACCCTGCTGAAACCCAATACTGACTGGGAAGACATGGCTGCCAATGCCACGCATTTTTTCATTGGTGATTTTGGTAACAACAATGGCACCCGAAAGGACCTGAAAATACTCAAGTTTCCAGCAGACAGCCTCGGTAAAAAGAAGGTTGTGCCTGAGGTGATTGCTTTTAGCTACGCTGACCAGACTGACTTTACATCCAGCCAGTTCACCAACTTTGATTGCGAAGCCATGGTAGCAACCGAAGACTCCCTTTATCTGTTCAGCAAAAGCAAAGCCTCTGGTATTTGCAGGGTTTATGCATTGCCCGTGATTGCAGGAAACTATGTAGCCAGCATCAGCGATACCGTCCAACCACCTTTCTGGGTAACCGGAGCCCATTTGCGAAACGATGAACTGCTGCTGTGCGGGTACGTGCCAAATATTACGTTTTCCCTTAAGCCCCTTTTGTACACCTGCAAGATGCTGCATGGCCGCATACAGCATGGAACGGGAAAAGCTTACAATCTGACGTATACCGGTACAAAACAGATAGAAACGGTTTGCCAATCTACTACGGGCAGCATTCTTTTCAGTGGCGAGGCTTACGGCGTTGACAGCGCAGCTGTTTTTGAATTGTTGTTACCTGCCGCAAAAACAAAGCGTACGCAGGTCAAAGGACACGGTCTTGTACCCAACCCTGCAGGAGACAGGCTACAACTGAAGCATAGCCTGCCCGGTAGTTATTGCGGTATTTACAGACCTGACGGACAATTGGTTAAAAACATCACTCCCAACATCTATGGCGAAATGAATATTGCCCAGTTGCCAGGCGGATTATATTGGGTTGAATACGTGGATGACCGTGGCGTAAAGGTTTTTGAGCGCCTGATAAAATTATAATGTACGAATTTTCAGGGAGATCTCCAAAAATACCTGACTAATCCAGCTCCTGGTCGAGAATGACAATCATGATGGCAACGGCGGCAGCACCCAAATGCAGTTCACGTTTGTTTACGCTCTCAAAAACATCGGTTTCCGAGTGATGCACATCAAAATAGCGCTGTGAATCCGGGATAAAACCCACCAATACTGCATTGGGATTTACTTTTCGTATGGGTCCAATGTCTGCACCGCCCCCGCCCTTTTCAATTTCACCTATTCCGTATGCATCCAGCAAGGGTTTGTATTTCATCACTTTGAAAAGAAAAGCACTGTCAACACCAAAGCCTCTTGGTGTAAAACCTCCTCGGTCGCTTTCCAGTGCAGCCACATGTTTTTCATTGGTTTTTCCTGCAACAGCCGCATATTCCGTTGCACCACGCAGACCGTTTTCTTCATTCATCCACCAAACACAACGCAAGGTATGCCTTGGTTTATAACCGATGGTTTTCAGTAACCTCAGGGCTTCAAAGGCATGCATGCAACCTGCCCCGTCATCGTGCGCGCCTTCTCCCTGGTCCCAACTGTCGAAATGGCCGCCAAACGCAATGATCGATTTCGGAAACGCAGTGCCGCGGGATTCAGCTACTACATTGGCAGAGGGGACATCGGGCAGGGTCTGACAGCCCAGTTGCATGGTCACCTGCATTCCGGGATCCTGAACGGATAACTTATCTAGCAGGTTGGCAATAGCAGTTGCCACGGCCATAGCGGGTATTTTGGGCTGTTTGTCATCGTATATCATCACGCCGGTGTGTGCATGCAAATCACAGCGGTTGCTCATGCTACGCACCAGCACGGCCACAGCTCCGTATGCAGCGGCTTTGGAAGCTCCGTTCACACGTTGCCCCACACAGGCTCCATAAGCCCTGAACGTATTTAGGTAGGTTTCAGGAAACGGCCTGTTGAGCAGAACCATTTTCCCTTTCAAGGCACCGGCCTTACCCAGACTATCCAGCTGGGCATCGCTGTGAACGCTGACGATTCCGGCCTTGAGTTTTCCAGAGGTACCCACTGAGCCTCCCAGTGCAACTGCAGGAATACTGTGTTGTTTGGCGGGCTTCAAAGGCAATTCCTCAAAAGCTTCACAGTTATAATCCTGCAGCCTTTCACCTTTTATGGCCGTATTAAAAACAGAGGATGAAAAAACGAGTGATTCGGTCTTACTTCGCTCCCACCGCGGCACCATTACCGGCTGCAGATACACGGAATCAAACCCGTAAGTTGAAAGCATTTGTTTGCCCCAAGCCACGGCTTTTTCAGCCTGCGGACTGCCGGATAGACGCGATCCAATCGTTTTACACAACTCCCCCAGCCGGGCATAGGCATGGCCATTTTCTAATGCTTCATTAAAAACCTTTCTAAAGAAGGCCGAATCAATCTGGGCCTGAACGGCAGATGCAACAAGAAAAATAGCCGTGAATAAGCAACGCATGGTTGCGAAGATAAGAACTGGGTGGTGTGTCTTAAATCTGTCATTTAAAAATAAAAACATTTGTATTTTTCCCACACACAGTGTAAGTTTGCATTACTAACAAATGTTAGTTAGCGAAAAAATATCACCCAAAAAATCCCCCCGAAAAGCGCAAATCATGCATGCTTCGCTTGAAATGATGTGCCGCATGGGTTATCAGGGAACATCCATGCGGGATATTGCTTCAGCAGTTAAAATGGAAGCTGCAAGCCTTTACAATCACATTTCAGGCAAAGAAGAGATTCTGGCTGAAACCTGCTTTCACATGGCAGAAAGACTGCTTAATGGCCTGGCCGAGGTAAATGACATTTATTTCAACCCTATTGAAAAATTATCGCTTGCTGTAAAAAACCATGTAAAAATCCTTACCGAAAACACGCAGGCCGGTTGGGTATTTGTTCACGAATGGCGGCACCTGGGAGACGAAAATCGACAACGCTTTGTAGCCATGCGTGATGCGTATGAAAAGGAATTTACCACCATTCTGAAACAAGGTGAAGATGAAGGCGTTTTTCAGGATGTAAATAACAAATTTGCCGTGCTAACCATCCTTGCTTCGCTAAACTGGGTCGTGGAATGGTACAAGCCAAAGGGTCTCATGACATCTGAAGAAATTGCCGAGAAACTGACAGAATTCATTCTCAGCGGATTAAAAAAAGAAAATAATTAAATTCATAAAACCATGTACGGAAACGCTTACGTAGAAAACACCGGAAATACCAATAGCCTCACAGCAGGTGAAGATCCGGTAAAACTGGCCGAATTCGAAGCCCGCATTGCTGCCGGTGAAAAAATTGAACCCCAGGACTGGATGCCCAAAGAATACCGCCGTCAGCTGATTCGCATGATTGAGCAGCATGCCCATTCCGAAATCATTGGCGCACTTCCTGAAGGCACCTGGATTACCCGAGCACCCGGTTTTCGCAGAAAGCTGGCTCTGATGGCCAAAGTTCAGGATGAAGTAGGTCATGCCCAGTTGCTTTACTCAGCCTGCGAAACCCTGGGCAAAAGCCGTGAGGTCATGATCAACGACCTCATCAATGGCAAAAGCAAATACAGCAATATTTTCAATTATCCTGCCGAAACCTGGGCAGACAGTGCAGTAATCGCATGGCTTGTGGATGCAGGTGCTATCATCAATCAGCTCACCAACAGCAAAGGAAGCTATGGCCCCTATTGCCGAGCACTTGACCGTATTTGCGCAGAAGAGTCATTTCACCTTAAATACGGCCATGACAATGTGGTTTTTTTGGCCACTGGAACCCCAAAACAACGTCAGATGGTTCAGGAAGCGATGAACCGCTGGTGGCCTCCTCTAATGCACTTTTTCGGGCCCAGCGATAAAATTTCTCAGCATACCGAAACCCTCATGAAATGGAAGGTTAAAATGGCCAGCAACGACGACATGCGTCAGCAGTTTCTTGACATGTATGTTCCCAAAATCTGGGACCTGGGTCTTACTGTACCCGACCCCAACCTTAAAAAGAATGAAGAAACCGGTAAATGGGAATATACCGAACCGGATTGGGAAGAATTCAAGCGCGTTATCAACGGTGATGGCCCCTGTAATAAGGAAAGACTTGCAGTAAGGCGCATGGCAGAAGAAAAAGGCCGTTGGGTGCGCAATGCCATTTTGAAAAAAGATGCCCGTTATGTAACCCCTCTTGCGTAACAAACACCGCTATGAAAACCCTACTCTCAAATACATTTTTGATGTTGATTTTGTCAATGTCAGTCACTTTGGTGAGTGCACAAAACATACCCAACCCATATTTCGAGTGGTTTGATGGGAAAAGCAGAAGCAAAGCTGCCATTTGGAATACACAGGGCATTGTTTCCAAAAACAAAGGCATCCGATTGTCAAACAGCAAAACAGACGACCTGTATTCATCCGCATCATTGCTGAAATTTGATGATTCCGGCATACAGGCTCCCGCTTTCAGAATCAACGGCACTCCGGATTCCCTGAAGATTACCTTTGAATCTTCACTGGATGGCGATACTGCTTACATTTACTTTTTTGCCATGAAGTCAGGGGACTCTGCACCTGCCGTCTTTCAGGAAATGATGATACAGGGTAGCCACATCAGTAAAACACTGAGTTTTGCGCTGGACTATATTCATCCTGATGCTGGTGTGGTGTGCGATACTGCCTACCTCATTATCTATTCAGCCAATCCTGTAAACGGACCACTTGGTAACGGATACATTAGCATCTCAGGCTTGCAACTGTTTGCAGGAAACAATTCTGTTACTGCTATTCCCAATCATGATTTTGCCACCTGGAATGAAACAGGAATAACTTATCCCGGTGACTGGACAACACACCACATGCTCGCGTTCAATGCAGGCATAAATGGCGCATTCAATACCCGAAGCATTGATGCACACACGGGCTCGTATGCCTTGTGGCTGAAAGGTTTTGTCAACACGACACCCAATGCAAAAAATGATTCCTTCCCTGCTTTTTGTATAACCACCCGTAGTAGGAACATGATTGACCAGATAACACCAGATGCGGAGCAACCATCCTTCAGTTATAGCGGTCGTCCTCAATCTTTCCGTGGGTATGCAAAAACAGATCTTGTTAAAGGCGACAGGCTGATGGGATTTGTAAACCTGTTTAATGCTGACAGTATAGTAGGTTCAACTATCATTACTATTGACAGCACCAATGGTAAATACAGCAAGTTTGAGAAAGACATTGTGTGGTTGCCCGGCTACACAGGTAACTGCGACAAAGCGACCATTGCCTTTTACATCACCGATTCAACCGGTTTAAAGATGGTAAGTCCTGAAAGTCAGGCATGGATAGACAATATTGAATTCGGCAATTTTGGTGTTAAAACCAATACAATTCAAGAACAGGCCATTTTTAGCATCTTCCCCAATCCGGCCAAAGACTGCACCAAAGTTAGCCTTGCCGGCGTGAAACAAACCTCACTTTATGTAATGAATACAGAAGGTCGTATTTTAAAACATATTAACCCTTTAAAAAATGGCGACAGTGTATCGCTCACAGGCATGTCGGCAGGTATTTATTTGCTGGTATCTCCCGAAACCGGAACAACACAGAAACTGATAATTAACCCATGATTATTAAATCATTAGACCCCAGAATAACCCGCGCCGGTATTGACGACGAGTCCAAAGACGGCATTCAGCAGCCTATGGATCAATGGCACACCTACGAGGTATTCCAGCAGAAAAAACGCGGAACCCACCACGTTCATGTTGGGAGTTTGCACGCCCCCGATGCCGAACTGGCTATCCTGTTTGCAAAAGAGCAATATGCCCGCCGCGGCGTATGCGTGAACCTTTGGGTTGTAAAAACCGCTGATGTATTTGCAACAGAGTACGAGGACGAGGACATTTTTGCAACCACTCCTGAAAAGAAATACCGTGAACCTGAAGTATATAAAGTTATGGACAGAATTCAGGCATTTAAAGCCAAACAAAACAGCTAAACCATGGAATTGACAGAAAGACACGTTGAGGGGCTCAAAGAGCTTCTCTATAAAATGGCCGACGATTTATTAATTCTGGGCCACAGGAACAGCGAGTGGACAGGCCTGGGGCCTGTGCTGGAAGAAGATATTGCTTTCAGCAGTATGGCTCAGGACAAACTTGGACAAAGCCTTGCCCTGTATGAATTGTTGCATGAGTTGGGCGAAAATATTCCGGATATTGTGGCATTCACCCGCAACGACAAGCAGTTTCATAACTGTCACCTGGTAGAAATGCCCATTGGAGAATACGATTTCAGCCTGGCTAGACATTTCTTTTTTGATCACGCTGATGCCATTCGCTTTGCCATGCTTGAAAATTCCTCCTTTGAAGGTTTGTCCATGATATCCAGAAAATTCAGGGGTGAAATCAAATACCACACCATGCATGCCGATGTTTGGATGAAACAACTTAGTCAGGGTACAGAGGAAAGTAAGGCGCGCATGCAGTCTGCCATTAATGCCACCTTTCCGCTGGCACTGGGCATTTTCGAAGAAGGCGATTACGAAGCTGAGCTCAAAGAAGCAGGCATTTTTGAGGGAGAAGCCGCTTTGAGAAATCAATGGCTGGAAAAAGTAAATGCCGAACTTCAAAAACACGGGTATTCCCTTCCTGATGCTGGGGATGTGACACCTGCATTTGGCGGCAGAAAAGGCTTTCATACCGAACACCTGCAGCCCCTGCTGAATGAAATGAGCGAGGTATTTCAGATTGATCCCGGCGCTGACTGGTAATTATATGGAGGATCACACAGCAGCCATTTATCAGCTTCTGGAAACTGTCATGGATCCTGAGATTCCTACCATTTCACTGGTGGATCTGGGTATTGTTACGGGTGTAGAATGGGATAACCGCAACCCACATGTGAAGCTTACACCCACATTTTCGGGTTGCCCTGCCCTGCGTGTGATGGAACAATTGGTGCATGATAAACTCAAGGAATCAGGATATGAAAACCCAAAAGTGAGCACCAGTTTTGAGGTAGCATGGAACAGCAACATGATTTCAGAAAAAGGTCTGGCTGCCTTGAAAAAACATGGACTTGCGCCTCCCCCAAAGCATGCAGGTTACATAGAACTGGATGTATTGAGTGATATTGCCTGCCCCCTTTGTGACAGTAGAAACACGACGATGCAAACACCATTTGGCCCCACATTATGCCGCAGCATGCATTACTGTAAAAACTGCCACAATGCCTTTGAGGCATTCAAGCCGGTTACCTAGGCATTTCTGATATAAATATACGGGTACGAATGATGCCTTCAGGGGAATTCCCCTGCAATACATAAAAACCGGCAGACAAATCCGGAAGCCTTATCTCCTTCCTTTTCGTAGCTGTAAGTTCAGCTACCTGCCTGCCATCCATGGTGTACAATTTTACTGCACCAGTATTAGGCAGCACTCCGCTCCATACAATAACCTGTCCAGGCAATGCCGGATTGGGGTAAACCTTGGTCAGGATCTTTAGGTTTTGGTTTACGGAAGTACACCATACATTCATCTCAGCCCTCGCTTTCTCGATATTCAGGCGGCCCTCTGTGGCGCATTTACCATTCAAGGATGGCAGGACATCCACACCCCTTAAAATCCAGGAACGAAGCAGTTTAGAGGCAGAATCGGGCTGATTTTTGTGCACTGTCCAGAAAGAATCGCAGACTTCAGCGCAAAGCAAGGCGGCGGCGGCGCCAACCTGCGGCGCAGCAAATGAAGTGCCGCTAACCCTTGCATACGGTCCATTAGGCCCGCTGTATGAGTTCAGCTGGGTCGTATAAACATCCTGACCGGGGGATGCCATATCTACGTGCACAGCATTGTAACCGGAATTCATACGGTTGTCGTTTGCATCCGTATTGTTTACCACAAGGGTAAAAGAACTAGGACACAAACTCGGAATATCGCCGGATACACCCACATCTACATTGCTGTTGGTTGTGGCTATACTGCTTATGATTCCGGCATTACCCAAAGAATCGTATAGACTGCACCATATGGGTTCTTCATTGGGAAATGCACCATCAATACCAACGGAAGTGTTCAGGGCCACTATAAATGCACCTTTCTTACCTTCGGATTTCATGTACAACTGTTTCATTCGCAGCGCATAAAGCATACTGCGTATCACACCCAGATCGCCATCAACCCCATTGAGCGGATAACACAATAACGGCATCAGTTTCACCTGCCAGTTAATACCGGAAATCCCTATTGTATTGTTGCCTGCGGCACCTGAAATACCAGCAACCTGAGTTCCATGGGCAAACATGCTCTGGGTTGTAAACGTTTTGTGATTGGAATCGCCACCATTCCAGCCGCGGAAATCATCCACATACCCGTTGGAATCATCATCCTTGCCGTTCCAGGGTATTTCATTGCGGTTGAACCACATGTTGGGTTTTAGATCCGGGTGAACGGTATCCATGCCATCATCCACCATTGCCACAACCAGGGTATCCCCTCTCCTGTTAACCCCACCCGTATTTCTGTCCCAAAACCAGGGTGCACGGATGGTGCTGAGGTAGTTTTGAACACTAAACAAGGGATCATCAGGATTTTTTCTGCGGGTGATTTGGCGAGAGCGCTGCACCGCCTGAACCCCCTCGACAGCATTGATAGTACGCAAAAACAAAGCTGATATCCTCTCCTCTCGTACCTGCAGCCGATACAAACCAAAATCCGCATCTACCGGATAAAGCACCAAACCTGTCTGCTGAAAAAGCTTTGCCGAGACAGCAGTATAATGCCTCAAATCAATTTTAAGCAGTACTGATGTGTTTTGCGCATGCAATTTCTGTAGCATCCCTGCCAGCAGAATCAGCAGATAATAATGTAATCTTATTCTTCGCAACCCAATCAAATCTAACAAAAAGGCCTGCTAATTCCTAGCAGGCCTCAAAAATATGGCTATTTTATGAATTATGGCTTGGCACCGGGAGCAGTGGTTTTCTTCTGCTGACGCTGGGCCTGTTTTTTTATGAAGTTGTCAACGGCTTCCTTGTCTTTTTTAATATTCTCATCTTCAGGAGCCAGTTCTATCATTTTACCAAGATATTCAGCGCACTTATCCCATTGTTTTCGGCCTCTGGCTGCGGTTTGCATACGATTATAAGCCATCAGCATGGTTTGCTTGTATTTGACCTTTTGATCGGCATTCAAGCGATCCATCCAAACCAGATAAGCAGCAGATGCTTTACCTGTTGAGTCTGAAGGATCCATTGCATCATAGGTCTGGGCGATTTTATAATAACCCTGCACAGCCGAAGAATCCTTACCCACAAGTTGCGTGTAGGTAGCAATGGCCTTTTGATACTGTCCTGCATTGAGTTGCGCATTTCCCAAATAAAATAAATCCTTGTTCTCAAGCCCGTTGTTTTTCAATCGCTTCCATTCAATCACAGTAACTGCTCTATCCCATTGCTTTTTGCCGGTGTAGAAATCCTGCAGCTGCTGATACCATATGGCAGGACAACGGGCTGTATCGCTAATTACACTGATATGGATATCGTATGCTACATCGCTTTGGCCAAGTCGGCCCAGAAGATTTGCCTTGATAAAGTTTTCTTGCGGAGACAAAGGACGGTTGAGATTCTTCACATGCTTGGTTTCATACAGATCAAAGTAATCCAAACCGGCCTGATTGGTGGCTCTTGCAGTATCATTTTTTTGCGCATAGGCGTAGGCGATTACACCGTACAAATTGGTAAATAGCTTTGAACCTGCCTTTTCCTGCTGTTCAAGGATACTTTTTGCCTCGGCAATGGCTTCATCATAATCACCGGCAAGAAAAAGTGCCTGTGCATACATTTTACGGGCGGAGATATTGTTATTGCGCTTTAAATATTCTTTGTAGTAAAACACTGTACTATCGCGCTTTTTCATGAGGTTAAAGATATCGGCCTTTTGTCTGAAGGCAGGCGCAAAATCTTTATCAATCTTGAGGGCTTCGTTTATCTGATTCAAAGCAACATCATAGTTACCTACACGCTGATAAACCATACCCTGCCTCAGTTTTGAACGTGGGTCCGATTCGTTCATGTATCCGGAAACGGTATATTGTTCGATGGATAAGGAAGCATCTCCCTTGTGTATTACCAGATAGGCATCTCCAAGCAGCAGCTGGGCTTCGTAATCCGTTTCTGAGGCCTGTTTCAGACTGGCAGCGGCTTTATCTGCATAGCTTCTCAGACTTGCCGGAGAAGCATACTGTACCATCAAATAGGCTCTGCCAATTTCACGATTTACCAATGGCAGTAGTTTTTTACCTGACTTTCTGGCAGCAGCAAATTGATTTTCTGCTTCGTTAACATTTCCCTGTCTGAGGGCAATATGCCCCAAGCCTATGTTGTTAACCAAGTATTTTGGCATCATTTGCAAACCTTTCTCAAACATGGCTTTAGCTGACGCTGTGTCTCCGGATTCTAGCAAATTAATACCTGCCCAGTAATAGGGCTCTCCCACCTTGGGCTTTTTGGCAATCATGGCATCGAATGTCCTGGCAGCATCTTCATACTGTTCGTTGCGGGTTTGTCTTCTTCCCTGTTCAATGCTTTGGGCCTGCAGGAAGTATACTCCGGCCGTGGCCAATGTGAATAACAGTGCTTTCATTTTGGTGCAAAAAAAATATAAGTTGAACGGTTTACGAACACTAAATCAAAAATTAATCCAAATTTATTATTCTGTGTCAACTTCTACCGTTCTTCCTGCATCAAAACAGGGCAAAAGACCGCTTTTTTTAACCAGAATCTGACCCGATTGTGAACAAACCCATGCGGCAAATCCGCTACCAAGCCCTGAATAACCTTGCAGATCATGGATATACACATCCTGAATAAATGGATATTGCCTTGTATACATCTGAGATTGAAACGGATATGAAACACCTGTGGAATCGGTGCTTACCTGTAAGATTTTTACTTTCCGCTGATAATGCAGGGCCATCGTATCGGTTTTATCTGCAATGGTATTCACACCCACAAAACCTATAAATTCAGGGTGCTTGGATACCCAATCTATAACGGCATATGGACCTAAAAGGGAAACAACATTGGACTGAAATTGCTTATTTAATTGATAACGTCTGTAAAAATACATGTAATTATTACCTCCTTTTTTGTCAAAACACAATTTCTGTGAGGCGAAACCAGTTCGCCCGGACAATAAGGCTTTCAATTCAGATTCGCTGATTGAATTAAATGTTGAATTACGATTGGCTACGAGTGCAATGGAAGATTTGGCAAACTTTACACTTCTAACCTTAAAGTTTCTATTTTCAAGCGCCTCTTTCTCCTGTTCAAAGAAATCGCGGTGAAGAATGCATATTCGGCAGACACCCTCATTAACAGCTTTGAGAATATCGGTTTCGGAAGCAAACGTAAACTGAATATCTGCCTTGGGGTATTTGGATTCGAAAACATCTTTCATTTGTGTAAGCATGAGAGAATCCGAAAAATCTGCCCATACATTCACTTTGCCGGCGGTTGGAACATCCTTGCCGGCGCCCTGATAATCATAATTAGAGCAGGCTGCGAATACAAGCGTGGTAAGCAACCACAGACTATTTTTCATTTTCAGCATTTCTCCTTTTGCGCATCATCAGATAGCCGTTTACTCCACGAAAAATACCCCATATCAGTAAAATCCCTCCAAACCAGATGGGATTGATTCCTCTGATTTCGAGTACAGAAGGATTTAAAGTAATAAAGTAAGCTCCCATACCGATAAAGACAACGGCAGTAAGAAAATGATAGAAAAAACCGGTTTTGAACATAAGGCAAAAATAGGCAATAAAAAGGCCTTCCGAAGAAGGCCTTTCTCATTCTTGACTGTGTTAGGTTATCAGTGAACCATCATGGTGCGGCTCACTTTGCTGCCACCGCTGATAAGGCTGTAGGTGTAAACACCTGCAGACAATTCGCTCGCATCGATAGGCAGAATGTGGTTTCCACGGTTTAAACCGGAGAATGTGTTGCTGTGTACCAGCATTCCTGCTGTATTGCGCACCTCCAGTTTGATGTCGCCGGGGGCAGACATCCAAACCAGTACATTGGAAACGCCATTAAAAGGATTGGGATAATTCTGATTTACCAGCATTACCTCACCTGTATTGGGCTTATCAACATTAACACCCCAAATCATGCCGATTTTATTGGTAAGAATATCATTCACAGGGATAGCCTGATAGAAGATATCATTGAGAATGGCTGGGTGGTTCTGGGCATTCGCATTGTTATTGCTAAGGTTGTTGCCAGGAATAGCATCCTGCTGCCACATCAGGTGTAGGAAGCCATTGGCTCTGCGGGCAACTGAAGGAAAATCATCTTCACGGGTAAGAACCTGGGTCAGGTTTTGTGGGCTACTCCAGTTTAATCCTCCGTCTGTGCTGCTTACGATAGCAATATCGCGGTAGTTTCCACCCAGATCGTAAACGTCGCTTTCGATAGGAACTGAGAATACGCAGTAGATATTTCCGTTATCATCAATGGCAGCATTAGGCTGACGCATTGGGCTGGTATTGGTTAAGCGGGCAGCGTGCGACAACGGAGAAGCTGATCCCGCAGGTGTTGGCAGGTTACCATTTTGCAGACCATAATATGTAGCGGCATCCAAAGCAATGGTTCCGCTTCCATCCCTGTCAAAGGCAACCGGATCTACGATTGACTGACCGATTCCA
Organism: uncultured Flavobacteriaceae bacterium; assembly: GCA_964626685.1. Lineage (GTDB taxonomy): Bacteria > Bacteroidota > Bacteroidia > NS11-12g > UBA955 > RGEC01. The sequence goes on along the minus strand of CAZVJY010000006.1, from coordinate 22,802 downwards.
ATGGTTTCGTTCCAGTAACCGATTCCCTGTACGGCAAAATAATCAGTATAAAACTCATCGGTAGTATCTACATCACCCACGCGGCCAATACCCCAGAAAACGTGCACTTTGCCATTATTGTCGATTATTACGTCGCAGGTTCCATCATTCGTAAACGGAGTATCCAGCATAAGCTTCTTGGCAGTGTAAGGTGCATATTTAAATGTATCCACAATAATTCTCTGGAATGTGGCACCTGCATCGGTTGATTTCCACAGGATTACACCCTGAAATTTATCCGCATTCACGATTGCAACGGTTTTGCCTTTGGCATCAATGGCATACTGATCGGAACCGCCATTGGTGGTGAGCATACTGTCATAATCGGGCAACATCTGGTGCTGAATATCCCAGTTATCGCCGGCATTCACGCTGCGGCTATATACCATGGGTGCAAAAATACCCTTTCTGCGAGGTGCACGCTTTTCCCCTGGCTGAGCTGAGTCTGTGTAGCTGCAAATAAGGTGAATGGTATCACCATCATTGGCAGTTCTGGCCCAAATAGGCTTGTAGGGAGCTTCTGAAAGAATATTCTTGCTCAATGAAGGGCGTGTGCCGGGACCATTGTTTTTGGTGATTGCAAATCCGCCGTTGGTTGCTTCGTGACCGATTATAAATTCATTTCCGTTACGAAGAACACCAATGTTTGGCCAGCCTGTGCGGGTTGTAGACTCCACCCTGTTGCTATCGCTTGCATACCATTTATTTCCCAAAGTAGCATTTCTGAAATTATACCCTGAACCGCGCTGAGGAAAACCTGAAAAATCATTTGCGCTGGTTGTCCAGGTTGCCGAAATGGAACCGTTGGGATGCATTACCAGACGGTGTGGCATGGCGTAGTTACTCTGCAAATCATAGTAGGTAGCACCAATTTTGATAAAGTTGCTGTAAGTAACACCGCGTGAATTGATCTTTTTTCCATTTGCATTTCCACCGGCACCAAGGATGTCGTGGAATACATTGTTACGGCTTGTTTCCAGACGCGCCGAATTGTTTGGTTGATAAGGCGTCCTGACTCCCTGTGCGTTCAGATTCAAGAGAACGCCGGTAAGTCCCATTAAAAAGTATAGTTTCTTCATAGTTGTTGATGATAATCATTGCAAATTAACATTTTTTTTACATACTAATCCAAAACTATGGATAGAATAAATTAGTTTTTCAAAATAGCCAGAACAGCTTCCACTAAAAGATCGCCATCTCCTGCAGTGCCGCGGTGCAGCCCTTTCAAGCGCAAATCGAGGTATTTTATCTGACCAAGAGCTTTTTCCAAGTCATGAAGGGTATAATTGCGAGCCGCCGTTCGGTAGTCTTTTACAAAATAGGGATTGACTCCAAGTCCTGCAGCCATTTCCTGGTCTGTCTTTGTTAAAAAGTAATGGGCCGAAACCACCTTGTTGAAAAATCCATACAATACAGATACAATGCGGTGTATTTCCCCTTTCTCGGCACGCACCCCCATCTGGTGCGCAATCTGGATGCTGCGGTTAAAGTCTTTCATTCCAAGGGCTGATTGCAGCTCAAAAACGTTGTATTCCCTGTTAAATCCAACCTGCTCTTCCACATGATGCTGGCGAATAAATTCATCCTTGACAGTGATAAACATTTTCTCAAGCTCATTGTGAATCAGTGTTAAATCTGCGCCCAGCAGGTCTACCAGCATTTCTACCGCACTGTTGTCAATGCTTCGCCCTTTGAGGTGACAAAACTGGGGTATCCACCCTTTAACCTGGTAATCACGGAGTTTTTCCGCAGTAAAGACAATGCCCTTTGAAATTGCTTTGTATACTTTAGTGCGGCTGTCCATTTTGGCATTTTTAAATGCCATCACAAAAATTGTGCTGGGCAGTGGCGATTCAAGATATGGCAGTAAAACCTCCCAATCATCGAGCTGTTGGGCTTCTTTCAGTATTACCAGCTGATAATTGCTCATCATGGGATATCGCCGAACAATACCTGCCAGTTCATTGGGCTTGGTATCCTTACCATATAAAATGGTTTGATTAAAACTGCGCTCCGCCGGGGAAAGTACTCCCTCCTCAATTTGAGAAGTAAGGGCATCAACAAACCAGGTTTCATCACCTTGCAGTAAAATCAACGGTGACCAGTCTTTTGAAGCAAATCGTTTGCTAAGACTGAGAAATTGGTCGATAGTTCCGGTCTGTTTTGCCATTTTTAGCTAATTTCACGGCCTTGGAAGCGCTATTATTCCCCGAATACGGGTTCACGATCCAATCCGAAGGACAAAAAAAGCAGATTTTTGACCCGGTAAGAAAAAAATTTATCCCCCTTACACCCGAAGAATGGGTAAGACAGCACGTAATTCAGCACCTGCATCACTGTTATCATATTGCCTTTTCGCTCATTTCTGTAGAAAGAGAACTGAGCTACAACGGGTTGAAAAAACGTTTTGACGTCATGGTTTCCTGCAGTGAAAGGCCGTTTGCCTGCCTCGTGGAAGTAAAGGCACCCCATGTTAAACTCACTTCCGAAACCATACTTCAGGCAGCCGTTTACAATAAATCATACAATTGTCCGTGGCTGTGGGTAACCAATGGCATTCAACATGCGTGGCTGCTTATGGAAAACAATAACCTAAAACCTTCCGAGGCCCCATTGACTCTCTGCGGATTACCATAAATCAACCAGCCATTCTTCCCTGCCGGAAATAAACTTCACAACAGGATCGCAGGCGGCATTGCCAAAAGGATTAAAATTTACAGTGACCGAATAGTTTGGATTATGCCCGTTTCCTCGGGAGAAACTAGGAAAACAGCTACGCTCTCTGATTACTTCATAATGAAACATTTCTGCTCCGAAAAGTCTCACATCCGCATACCAGTGAGCCTTGAATTTGGCACTTCGGGTGGTTTGTCCTTCCGGATCAAGTTCAATCAATCCATCTATGATCATAGAAAATTGTTCATCCTGTTTCCTAATATCGGCATTGCCTTCTATCAATATCCCGTAGGCAGAAGATTGAATGAGTTTTAATTTGCCTGAAAAATACACAGGACCTTTGGATGACATCACAGCAAAGCTGTCTGCTGAAGAAGCAGAAAACCAGCAGGTATCTTCAAATGCGGTCATCGAAAATCCGTTTTTTACAATACATTTTCCCTTTCGAGTCAGTCCGTCTGTGCATACAATACCGTCTTTGTAATCAAACCAAACACCGCTATCTGTAAGCTGCACAACAGGCACAGCGGCTCTGGAATTTCCCCAGTCGCGCAAGACTTCGGCTACAGGAATAAATGCATGCGCAGCAACACCCTGAAACGCTTCTGCATTGTCTACAGCTGGCTGAAATGAGCTGCCAATCTCCTCTGTCTTTCGACAACCCACAAATAAGCAGAATAGTGCAGTCAATAAAATCAGATGGCGCATTTGACAAAAATAAGCTTTACGTACGGTTTTTGTCATTCTATATCAGCGCACTGTGAAAATGACGCTGCGGCTTCCTACAATTGCTTTTGCTGTGCGGTCACAGGCTGCATTGTTGTAAGGATCAAAATCCACATCCAGGCTTTTGCCGGCATTTTCGTTCTTTATAGATATTACTCCTTTCACAAAAGTGCGGGCGCATCCCAACTGAAGTCTTTTTAGCAAAGGCGCTGTAATATTCCAGAAATAAGCATCTCCTTCACGGTTTACACCACTGCCACTGCCGGTAACTTCATACTCATCGCCCCAAACTCCAGGTGTGGTTTGCCCAGATATTTTGGTCACATTGCGGGTTCCTTGGTGGGTTGATGTTTTACCATCACTGAATATCAGCTCACTGCTATTGACAATCATTTCGAAACTGTAGGTAGCGGTGCGTTTGATGGAAATATCGGTAACCACCTGCGTCATATTGAAACCGTCCCCACTATAGAAAGGATCTGTTGCGTTTGTTTTAATCGTGGCCACGGCACCCACGGCATTGTAGGGAAAAGTTACAGAAATGCGAACCTTGCCTGCACGGTATCTGCCGTCTCCGCACAATTTACCTTTCGGTTCGGCAGTACCAAGTGGACCGAAATCAAGCTCGTATACTTTGATTGCGCTTAGAGAATCAATCCAATTGAATCTGGCACCTGAAGGCACTATGGTCATTTGCATTCCGGTTTCATTCGCGTCATCTGAAATATCAAACAATCCGGCGGCTTCCGTTTCTGATGCTGCAAAATCCTCGGCACTGGCAATATTATCGAGGTTTTCACTCAGTTTTACGCAAGAAGACACAACCAATATCAAACTCAATAATCCAATGGCAATGGCACCTGTAAATCTGATTCTTTTCATTTTTTGAATTGTTCTGTCATCCCATTATACAACTTTGGCAACGGCCACCCCCAAAACAAAATTAATCATTCAGCAAATCAAGAAGTGTGCTGCAAGTTTCTTCGATTTCTTTAGACGTGATACTGAGAGGCGGCGCTATTCGCAAAGCATCGGGTGCGTATAAAAACCAATCTGTAAAGATTCCATGTTCCAGCGCCCTGCGAATCAGTTTTTTACAGGATTCCTCGCTGTCCAGGTGTGCTGCAATCAGCAATCCTTTTCCCTGCACACTTTTTATCTTTGGATGTATGAGCAATTCCCGGAAAAGCATCTCTTTTTCAACCACATTAAACGACGTAAGGTTCTGAGCGGTAACATTGACCGCTGCGGTAGCTGCAGCGCAGCAAACAGGATGTCCACCAAATGTGGTAATATGACCAAGCACCGGATTTTCTGAGAGACAATTCATAACTTCCTTGCCTGCAATGAAGGCTCCTATCGGCATACCACCGCCAAGTGCCTTCCCCAACACCAGAATATCTGGAACAACATCATATTGTTCAAAGGCAAACATGGTGCCGGTGCGCCCCATTCCTGTCTGAATTTCATCAATAATCATGAGGGCTCCGATGCGGCTGCAATATTCCCTCACTGCCTTTGCATACTCTATGGAAACGGGTATCGCACCGCGTTCAGCCTGAATGAGTTCCAATACAACCGCAGCTGGTCTTTCATCCATTCTATGCAGCGCCTCAATATCTCCTGCATCAATAAATGTGATTTCCGGTAACAGCGGCTTGTAGGGGCCACTGTAATAATCGCTGCTCATAAGACTGAGCGCCCCCTGGGTACCCCCATGATAGGCATTTGTCTGCGCCACAAATGCCGAGCGGCCCGTGTAGCGTTTTGCCAGTTTCATGGCCCCTTCTATAGCCTCACTTCCGGAGTTTACGAAATAAAAATTGTCGAGCCGGTTTGGCAACACCTGACGCAATGCTTCTGCCAGCTTGATTTGTGGAGACTGGACCACCTCACCGTAAACCATGATGTGCAAATAACGATTCAGCTGCTCGTTTACAGCCTCAAGCACGGCGGGATGCCTGTGTCCTAAAGAAGATACCGATATTCCGGAAATCAAATCCAGGTATTTATTCCCTGCTGAATCAAACATGTAATGTCCTTCAGCCCTTTCTATTTCCAGTAAAAGGGGTGCATCGCTTGTCTGAGCCAGATGCTGTAAAAAATACTGACGGTTACCGATGTGCGGCATGAAAGGCTCCTGTTAATATATGGAAAGCAACCGATCCAGCGAGCGAAAAAACTGCTCTGTAGGTTCATTGCGGTTCCAAATAACTTTGGCTCTGCTGTAGTATGGCCTTCTTTTTTCGTTGAGATCGGAGATCTGTTTGCCGAGATTTTGGCTGCGATTCAACAAGGGGCGTCTGGTCTGGCTGCCTTCAAGGCGTTTTTCAATTTCAGAGAGTTCGGTATTCAGATAGACAGTTAAACCATGCCGGCCCATGTTTTCCATGTTATTACCCCAAACCGGAGTACCGCCTCCACAGCTGATTACGCACTGCTTGTAGGAAAATGTAGCTGTTAAATACTTTTGCTCGATGCTGCGAAAACCATCCTCACCCTTTGTTTCGAAAAGTTCTGCAATACTAACATTCTCATTTTTTTCTATAAGCTCATCCAAATCCACAAAATCCCATCCCATTTTCTGAGACAGCCATTTTCCAGTGTGGCTTTTACCCGATCCGGGCAATCCTACAAGATAGATTTTATCCATGACGCAAACGGGGATCGAGCCAAATATAGCACATCTCAGTGAGAAGATTGACAAAAAAGAAAATAATTGCCGTAAAAAGCACGGTTCCCATGATAACCGGAAGGTCGGAATTTTGCAGTGCATCTATTGCCACTTTTCCCAAACCTTTCCAATTGAAAATAAACTCTGTGAAAAATGAACCTGCCAGCAAACTGCTTAGCCAACCTCCAATTGATGTAACAAGTGGATTTACGGCATTGGGGAAAGCATGCACCCACAAAACCTTCCACTCCGGCAGACCTTTGGCACGGGCTGTACGCACATAATCCTGATACAGCACATCAACCATCGTGTTGCGGGTAAGCTGCACAAACACAGCCAGCGGCCTCAAACCCAGTGCAACAGCAGGCAAGATAAGGTTTTTCCAGGCCAGATAGCGCCCCTCGCCCATGGAATCTACTTCCCATAGGCTGCCTGTCATTTCCAGGCCTGTGTATTCCTTCCAAACAAACCCAAACAACCATGCAATGAGCATGGCGCTAAAAAAGGCGGGAAGCGAAATGCCTGCTGCTGAAAAAGCCACGATGATATTATCAAAAGCAGAACCCCGTTTTACTGCCGCAAGCACACCCAGGGGAATACCGGCAAGCAGTGCTATCAGCAAAGCTGCAAATGCAAGTATCAGTGTTCCTGTAAAGGCATCCGAGATTATGTCCGTTACCGGTTTTTTACTCTGAAAACTGGTTCGCAGATATGGTGCTTTCAACCACAATGTCCCCGATTGAAAACCGGCCAGAGCCACGCCCCCGGTTTGTTTCGGTCTTTCGCTGCCAGCGGCATACCACGAAACAGGTGAAAGATCGTTTATGTAAAAAACCAGCTGCTTCCATTTAGGCTGATCCAGCCCCAAATCCCTTACAATGGCGTCGGTTGTAGCTTTATCGCTTCGCTGACCTGTTAGAATTTGTTCAGGAGAAGGCAGTGCCATGAAAAGGGTGAAAATAAACAACAGCAGACCCAGCAATACCGCCAGCAGAAATTTTACTTTACCGGCGATAAATGCCCTCATTTTAAGGTCAGTTTTTTCAGCTTATTTACCGATGGCAGGTTTCTGCCGCTCCACTTATCCACCACTACCGATTCCTTAAACAGATACAGTGTTGGGTTATAACGGGCGAGTGTCATTAGCATTTTCTGGTCGGCAGAAAGAAAGCTGAACGGCAGTTTTTGGGTTTTCACATAGGCTGCTGCAGGTTCCGGACTGCTCGCAGTGACAGGATAAAAGGCTACTTTGTTCTGTTGTGACCAGCGGTATATTTCGCTGATTTCAGGATTGGCACCGTCATATCCTTTATCTGTGTAAGTAAAAATCCAAAGTAGTTTATATCCTTTGCTGTGAATAAAGCTGTCTTTCAGATCAGCGCCGGTTATGGGATTGGAAATGGCAAAATCGTGAATCGGGCTTTTGTATCCTTCCTCAATTACCTTGTCAATTCTGCGACGGTATTTCCAGCCTTCTTTTTCAAATTTCTCGAAGCCATCAGTGTATTCTTTGGTCGTAACACTAACACTATCCTTTCCTTTTTCAAGCACAAAGAGCATTTGAATACTATCAGAAGAACGCATGCCTTTGGGAACTTCGGTCATAATTTTATGAATATCGTTGCCCTGCTTGTAGGGAAGAAAATCCCAAACCGGCAGGTATAGATAACAAAGCCAGCCAAATGCAACCGACAACATGGATATCACACCCATAAATTTCCAGCCGAAACCTTTACTGAACCATGGTTTAATATAGGAACGACCGAAGACAATAACCAAAATAAGTCCTGTAAGAACCAGGTCTTTAATAAATGATTCCTTGGGCTTCAGCTTGATAAAGTCACCAAAGCATCCGCAATCCGTCACTTTGTTATAAATCCACGAGTAGCCGGTGAGGAAAGTAAAAAACACGATCAGCAGCAGCATGGATATGGATGTGAACGCAATGTTCCAGCCAACCAGCAATGCAAAACCGAGTATTACTTCCAAGGCGCAAAAACCGATGGAAAAATACAGGCTGTACTTTTTCATCCCCAGGAAAAATCCATGCAGGGCACCTTCTTTTTTTACATAGGGCTCGAGTTGCAGATCTGCTTTAAATTCGGCATTGTTGCTGCTTTCAAGATGAATATCTTTTTGATAAATGGTTTTTCCGGCTACCACACAGCGAACCACCGTCATAGCCCTGGCACCGGAATCCTGAGGCTGAAAAATCAATTCTCCTGCAGGATAATCCTTGTAAGTCGCATTCAGCTTCAGGTTATAGACTTTTCTAGGGATTCTTTTCTTCCTCTTTTTTCGGGCGCTTTTGCCGGATTTTCCTTCTGCGGAATCAATGCTGCCTGAAGAATCCTGGCTTACAGCAGGAACGCTGCTTACGCTAATATTCAATGGCTGTACCTTATCTGCACTAAAGAGCTGAAAACCCGACTGCTGCAAAATGCGGGCTCCATCTGTCAGTTGTATCTGAATTGAATCCTGTTTTTGAGAAACATCGGCTGCAAAAACGTCAAAATACTCATTGAGTTTTATGGCAAAACCGCTGGGATCATTGAGCTTGACCATGCCCGAGAAAATAAAGAGCAAAGCGGTAAAAACACGAGATATCTGAACGGGTATTTTCATTTTTCCTGCATTCTGATTAAAGCGAAAATAGCATAATTGATTATATCCTGATAATTGGCCGACACACCTTCGCTGGCAATGGTTTTTCCGGCATTATCCTCTATTTGTTTGATTCTGGCTATTTTCACCAGAATAAGATCAGTGAAGCTGCTTACGCGCATGTCGCGCCATGCCTCACCGTAATCGGTATTTTTCATCAGCATCAGATCACGGGTTAAATGGGCATGGTAATCATATAAATCCAGTATTTCTTTGACATCGCCGGTTTCTCGGCTTTCATCAATCAGCTGCAATTGAATAAGTGCGATGATACTGTAGTTGACGATCCCCATGAACTCACCTTCGATATCCTCTCCCACCAGGTTGGTTCCGCTGGTTTCAATATTTCTGATGCGCTGGGCCTTAATAAAAATCTGATCGGTAATGCTTTGAGGACGGAACACACGCCATGAGGTACCGTAGTCGGTATTCTTGCGTTCAAAGATATTCCTGCAAACCTGCAGAACGGCATTGTATTGCTCACGTGTCTTTTCCATCTTCGAATTGTGTTGCGAATTTACAACCACGGTCATGTTTTTGGTAATCAATTATCAGACCAAATTATACACATCCACCATTAATCAGCCTGTTTTTTCTGTAAAAATTTGGAAATTTCAGTATTTGCAATTATATTTAATGTTTCTTGAACATTTACTTTTTTATGAATACAGATTTTAATTCGCTTTATCAGTCTTTAAACGCAGAACAGCAAAAGGCTGTAGACACACTGGAAGGACCCGTAATGGTTATTGCCGGACCAGGAACCGGAAAAACGCAGATTCTAGCCGTCAGAATTCTCAACATTCTTAACCAACCCGACTCCAAGCCACAGGAAATTCTGTGTCTTACCTATACCGATGCCGGCTCCAGTGCCATGCTGGAAAGGCTAAGTCGTTTTATGGGCGCCGATGCTTACAAGGTTAACATTCATACCTTTCACGGTTTGTGCAACACCATTATCAAGGAAAATCCAGAGTTGTTTTCCAAAGGCAACCTTCGGGTAATGGACGATCTGGACAAACTGGAACTAATGGACAGCCTGATACGTACTATTCCGCCTGGCTCACCTCTGCAAAATTTTCAGGAACAGCCTTATTACCTGCGAAAGGCGCTTGAAAAAGTATTCAACCTGATGCAGAGCGAAAATCTGGACTTGTCTTTTTTTGAGAATGGTATAGACAAACTCAGCGATGAAGAAGCTTTCAAGGAAGCTTTTCCAGGATATATTTACCAGAGGGCATCAGGGGTAAATGTGAAAGGGGACCTAAAACGCAAAGACTATGAAAAAATAGTAAAGGAATGGCAAAAACTGCGCGAGGCAGCAGCACTGTTTCCCCGATACCAGGAACTTAAAAAGGAAGCCGGCCTTTATGAATTCAGCGATATGCTTCAATGGGTGCTTAATGCATTCAAAACCAATCCGGACCTGCTGCTTACCTACCAAGAAAAATATCAGTATGTACTGGTAGATGAATACCAGGACACCTCAGGCATTCAGAATGAATTACTCTATCAGCTGATTTCCTTTTGGGAAGACAACCCCAATTGCTTTGTGGTGGGTGATGATGACCAAAGCATCTATGCATTTCAGGGAGCCAGGGTCAGCAACATGATGGATTTTGCACGAAAGTATCAATCCAATATTACCAAAATTGTTCTTACCCGGAACTACAGAAGTACACAGATTGTGTTGGACGGCGCGAAAACACTGATAGAAAACAACAGAAAGAGGCTTGTTAATTCTTTCCCTGAACTGAGCAAAGACCTTGCTGCATCTGGCGCTAACCGCCAATATGCGCCTATTCCGGTTAGTTACAATGGCTATAAAAACCGTTTTCATGAAGCACTGGCAATTAGTGGACAAATTGCCTCGTTAAGAGATGCCGGCTGCCCTCCCGATGAAATTGCCGTTATCTATCCTAAACACAGAATTGTGGAGGAGTTGGCAGATATTCTGTTGCAAAAGGAAATCCCGTTCACGCTTGCCCGCAGTGTTGATATTCTGCAGGAACCCTTAATCATTCAGTTGCAAAACTGGCTGCAGTACCTTGCCTGGGAGCTGGAGGTTCCGCACAAAGGCGAACATTTGATATACAACCTGCTGCATTATCCGCTGTATGACATTGCACCATTTGAAATAGCCAAAATCGCCACAGAAATCTATGCCAAACGGCATGAAAAAGTTAAATGGCGTGATTTTCTGGCTGACTATGTAAAACAAAACCCAGAGCCATTGCCTGCCGGAGCGGATAGTAGGGCGGCGTTAAAGGCATTGTGGAACCATGTGGAAGAGTGGCTCAAAAAAGCTGCGGGCATGACCGTACCTCAGCTCATTCAGGAAGTAATATCACAAGGTGGTTTCCTAAAGCTGGCCATGCAAAGCAAACAGCGTGAGTGGCAAATGGAACAACTTCATACATTCCTAAGCCATGCCATTGCCGCAAACCAGAAAAACCCCTACCTCACACTGACTCAGTACATGGAGGCGCTTGACAAGATGAAGCGAAATGAGATAGCTATCCGCCTGGAAAAACGCATTGGCAGCAAATCAGGTGTAGTATTGACTACAGCCCACAGCAGCAAAGGACTTGAATACAAACACGTATTCATTATCGGATGTGAGGAAGAAGCCTGGGATAAGGACCGAAACAGCGACTTACCTTATAAAATCAAACCCTTTTTCCAAGGCCTTAAGCATGCAGTAAAAGACCAGGATGAAGAAGATGCGGATAAAGAAGAAAGACGCAGGCTTTTTTACGTGGCAATGACCCGTGCCAAAGAAACACTGAGGCTTAGCTGGGGCAATGAAAAAATCAGTGCCAAAACCACCATGCAGAAAAAAAGCAAGTTTCTGCAGGAACTGATTGGCAAGGATGAAGTAGCAGAAACCGAACTCGGCAAAGAAGACCTGGTGATGGCAGAATCACAGTTACTTGCGAGGGTTGCAGCACCGCTGCTGAAAATTGAAGATTCCGAATGGCTGCACCAGCAATTGCAGGAATTTACATTTTCACCATCTACGTTATATGACATACTGGAATGCGGACTGCGTTTTTATTTCGGCCGTCTGGTACGGGTACCTTCAGCACCAAGTGCTGCGCTGGGATACGGTTCTGCAGTGCACAACACGCTTTGGAAAACAGTGGATCTCGGATTCGCAAAGAAACAGTGGCTCGATGAGGGCGCATTTTTGGATTTGTTCGAAACAGAACTGTATAAACAGCGTGGTGCTTTCACACCTGCCGGCTTTCAGCTAAAAATGGATCAGGGCAGAGAAAGATTGCCGCAGTATTACCGCTCCAGAATAGAGATCTGGCAATCGCACCAGGATATCATTCTTGAGAAATGGCTTGAATCCAGCATTGATGGCATTAAAATTGGCGGTAAAGCAGATAAAATCATCATCGAAAACGGGGATGTTACCATCGTGGATTACAAAACAGGGAAACCTGAAAATGCAGAAGCTTCATTTAAACCACCAACCGCGGATAGTTTGCTGAAAGGCAAATTACCGCCAAAGTACTGGTTTCAGCTGGGATTGTATATGCTGATTGTAAATCACTACACCGAAAAACAATGGAATGGCATCGCAGCCAAGATTGATTCTGTGGAACAGAATGATAAAAAAGAATTCCCCACATTCACGCAGTATTACACCCGGGAAGACCTTGCTCTATTAAAGGAGTTTCTGATTATGGGCAACCAGAAACTGCGCAGTATGGAGTTTCTAAAAGGTTGCGGAAATGAAGATTGTGAATGGTGTCAGTTTGCCAAATCTACTGGTCAGGCCATATTGCCTGTATCACTTACGGAAACCGACGATTAATCCTGAATCTGCAATTTTCTGCATACTTTCTCACAGCAAAGTTCTTCTGCTTTTTTACGGCTGAGGTTCTTTTCTGTAGCCATCTCAACTTCATCTATCCATATAGAAACCACGTGCAGGTCTTTCCTGCCGTGTGTTTCGGTACTGTGTTTCCATTCTACGGTTTTCTTCTGCTGCTGGACCCATTTAAGAAGTACAGCCTTGTAACTGACTGTGGTATTCATCAGCTTATCGAAATCCAGATACTGGCCAATCAGACGCTGGGTAATAAACAATTTTGCCTTTCGGTATCCATGATCCAGATACACTGCTCCAATAATGGCCTCAAGGGCATTACCTGCAATGGATTTTAATGCTGAAGGGTGTTTCAGCAGTTCAGGTTTCAAATCCATCATCTGCAGCAAACCAAGGCGATTGGCCAGATACCCCATTTGTTCGCGGTTCACCACCCGCATACGCATTTCCGTCAGGAAACCTTCCTGTTTCATGGGATAACGCATAAACAACAATTCAGCCACCACCGCATCGAGAATGGCATCGCCCAGAAATTCGAGTCGTTCATTATCGGCAATGCCTTTGTCTGCATTACCTGCATTGTTTACCGAGGAATGCCGCAAAGCCTCTCGATAAATTGCAAGACGGCGAGGTCGCAAACCGGTTAGCCGGTAAATCTGGTCAGAAAATTTCTTTGATTCTTTGGATAAGAGTAGCCGAACTGCCAATTGTTAAAATCAGGCTTCGTAACGTTTGAAGATAACGGAAGCATTGTGTCCGCCGAAACCAAAAGTATTGCTAAGCGCGGCTCTTACCTCGCGTTTTTGAGGCTTGTGGAAAGTAAGGTTAAGCCTCGGATCAATTTCCGGATCATCGGTAAAGTGATTAATGGTGGGAGGAACAATACCTTCTTTCACGGCAAGTACCGATGCCACGGCCTCAATAGCCCCAGCACCGCCCAGCAGGTGGCCGGTCATACTTTTGGTGCTGCTGATGTTGAGATTGTATGCATGCTCTCCAAAAACACCAAAAATTGCTTTGGTTTCTGCAATATCACCAAGTGGTGTGCTGGTTCCGTGTACGTTGATATAATCAAGATCTTCCGGAGATAAACCGGCATCTTCAAGCGCCTGTTTCATTACATTTATGGCACCCAGTCCTTCGGGATGCGGGGCTGTAATGTGATATGCGTCAGCTGTCATGCCTCCGCCAACCAGTTCGGCATAAATCTTGGCTCCCCTGGCTTTTGCATGTTCCAGATCTTCCAGTATAATAGCAGCACCACCCTCGCCCAGCACAAAACCGTCTCTGTCCTTGTCAAAAGGGCGTGAAGCAGTAGCATAATCATCATTTCTTTCCGAGAGGGCTTTCATGTTGCTGAATCCACCCATCGCAGGCTCATTTACACAAGCCTCACTTCCACCGGTAACCATCACATCGGCTTTGCCGAGACGAATCAGGTTAAAGGCATCAATAATACTGTGTGTGCCGGTGGCACAGGCAGAAACAGTTGCATAATTCGGTCCGCGGAAACCGTGTTTTATGCTGATATAGCCTGAAGCGATATCGATAATCATTTTGGGAATAAAGAACGGGGAAAACCGCGGTGTTCCGTCGCCCTTGGCATAATCTACCACTTCATTGAAGAATGTGGTAAGACCGCCGATTCCCGAACCCCAGATTACGCCTACGCGGTCTGGGTTAAAGGGCTGTTGTAACAGGCCTGAATCATGAATCGCCTCATCGGCTACCACCACACCATAATGGGTAAAAGGATCCATTTTTCGGGCTTCCTTTCTATCCATGAATTGCGTAATATCAAAGTTTTTTACCTCACAGGCAAAGCGAACCTTGAACAATGTAGTGTCAAAGCGGGTAATTGGGGCGGCACCTGAAACACCGTTCAAAAGCCCTTCCCAATACGCGTCAAGTGTATTGCCGATGGGTGTCAGCGCACCCATGCCGGTTACAACAACCCTTCTGAGTTGCATGAATTTTACTTTTTGTTTTCTTCGATGTAACGAATAGCTTCACCTACAGTCTGAATTTTTTCAGCCTGATCATCAGGGATACTGATATCGAATTCTTTTTCGAACTCCATAATCAGTTCAACGGTGTCGAGCGAGTCTGCACCGAGGTCATTGGTGAAACTGGCTTCATTGGTTACTTCTGATTCTTCTACGCCAAGCTTATCAACGATGATAGCTTTAACTTTGGTTGCGATTTCTGACATGTTCTTTTTGTTTGGATTTGCGGTGCAAAATAAAACAATTTTTCACATACAAGATATCAGGTCGTTAATTTTGCAAAAGCTTTATGCCCAAAAAGGAATATCTGCGTTTTGATTTTGATGACATTGCATTCCGGGCAATAGCCATTCACACTGCATTACCGCCTGCTTTGCTAGCTTGGCAGATTGACAGATTTCTGGGGACAAAGTTTTCCATTTTGCCTTTTTCTTTTTCATTCAAGACTAAAAAAAGCACTTCTGAACACGCACAGTATTATTTTCGCGTTGAAGAATTCGGCACTGAATGGTGGATTCTGGAAAACCAGGGCACACTCGATGCACTAATGCAAGTGAAACCTTTGCCCGACATGGTATTGATTGGCAGGGGTGGTGAAGACGATGGTGCCAATGATGAGTGGTTGGAAAAAATAAAAACCATTCCGGGGGTTTCTCTCAGCTACGAGGTAGCCGATAAAGTGAAAAAAAAATTGACATGGATAAGCTGGCTGAGCGAAAAACAAGCCAAAGACCAGGATCAGGAAAAGGAATAAAATGAACAGAGGATTGTTTAACAAAACAAAAATTGTAGCCACCATCGGTCCTGCTACCCAGGAAGAGGATGTGCTGAAAAGAATTATCGAGGCCGGTGTAGATGTTTGCAGACTGAATTTCTCCCACGGGTCGCATGATGCCCATCTGAAGGTGATTGAGCGCATCCGCAAGATAAACAGTGAACTGGGCACGCATGTATCCATTCTTATGGATCTTCAGGGTCCCAAATTGAGAATTGGCAAGGTAGATGGTGAAATAATGCTTACCGAAGGACAGATAATTACGGTTACTACCGAAGAATGCATCTGTACAAACGATATACTCTACGTAAGCTATACAAGACTTGCCCTTGACGCCAAACCCGGAGAACGAATATTACTGAATGATGGAAAGGTAGAACTGAAAGTTACTGAAATTATTGATGACAAAAGGCTCAGGGCAGCTGTTGTTGTGGGAGGTATTCTCACATCAAATAAAGGATTTAACCTTCCGGAAACACAATTGACTGTGCCCTGCCTGACGGAGAAAGATCTTGCAGATCTTGAATTCGGACTCAATCAAAATGTAGATTGGATAGCATTGTCTTTTGTTCGCAAACCGGAGGATATTCTGGAGCTGAAGCAGATTATCGGAATGCACGAAAAAGACACCCGTGTAATTGCCAAGATTGAGAAGCCTGAGGCGGTTGAAAACATCAGGGAAATCGTAAAGGTGTCTGATGCCATCATGGTTGCACGGGGTGATCTGGGCGTGGAACTGCCACTGCAGCGCGTTCCGCTCATCCAAAAGGACATCGTTGAAAAATGCATACAGGCAGCCAAACCAGTAATCATAGCTACCCAAATGATGGAAAGCATGATCCACGACAGCATGCCCACCCGGGCAGAAATCAACGATGTTGCCAATGCTGTGCTGGATGGAGCTGATGCGGTGATGCTTAGCGCAGAAACCGGCGTAGGCAAGTATCCTGTAAGGGTGGTAGAGGTTATGAGCAGCATTATAACAGATGTGGAAAAAGATAAAAGGGTTTACTTCAAAGGCAAGAAACCAAACAATTCATCACCGTCATTTGCCAGCGATGAGGTTTGTTTTACCGCAGTGCGAATGAGTGACCATCTGGAGGCTGAAGCCATTGTGGCAATGACACGTTCCGGTTACACCGGCTTCAGGGTTGCAAGCTATCGGCCGCAAGCCAATGTTTTTATCTTTACAGATAATCCAAGCCTGCTTACCAGACTTAGTCTGGTATGGGGGGTTCGCGGTTTCTTTTATGATGAGTACGTAAGCACAGATCAAACCTTTCAGGATGTAACCGATGTACTGAAAAAGGAAGGTATTGTGAAACCCGGGGATTGCGTAATTAACTGCGCCAGCATGCCTATTCACAAAAAACAACGCACCAACACCATCAAGGTTACGTTTGTGGATTAAGGCTATTTCTTTCGGAACATGTTAAACATGCCGCCCATTTTACCCATGAGGCCAAGCATGCCACTATCCAGACCCAGAAACTTCAGTACACCCGATGTATCGTTGCTGTAACCTCCTTCAATGAAACGCTCACGCAGGCCCTGCAAGGCGCACACCAGTGCTGTTGTCGCCAGTTGCTTTTTACGGTCTGCATCCCATCCGTCCAGTGCATAATAACTGTCGGCACACTTTTGAATCAGTTCATCATAATAACGGCTGTTTTTCAATGTGTCCTCCCCTCCTTTGACCATCTCCTGCATTTCCTGCATTTTCCCGCTCATGGCAAGGCCCTGAATATATGCCATGGCAGCCTGAGTTGTTATATCAAAATGGGCTTCACTCTGGCTTTCAGTAAAACCAAACTCGTGGCTGTGACGCAGATGAAATTCTTTTCGGATTTCGTTCAGATGTTCCTGTAATTTTTGCATACAGGTAGCAAATTTCGAGATTCAGACCCGTTTAATGCAATAGAGATGATGTGTAATTTCATCAGTATCACTGTGCTTGATTCCTTCCTTGGTGAATTTATCAATTCTTACTTTGCCGCTGGCATGGATGATTCTGTCATCAGAAAGCACAATACCCACATGCGTCACCTTACCATTTTTTTCAAAAAAAGCAATGTCTCCAGTTTGCTTTTCAGTAAATGAAATGGTATTTCCTTGAAGTACCTGCTGTGAAGCATCGCGGGGCAGCTGCCTGCCCAACATACCGTAAACAACCTGAACAAGACCACTACAGTCAATTCCCCATACACTTCGCCCTCCCCATAGATACGGAGAATGCAGAAACAGCATAGACAATCCAGCTGCATCGATGTTTTCAGGCTCGAAAACTCGTGCATCGGAATAACGAAATAACACTTTGTCTATTACACATTCCATAGATGATGGAATTATAGCACCCGGAGATAAATCGATACGTGCACCGGAATTTTGCATTACAGCTCCGTGCACGTGCACTTTCCTGGACCAATCAGCTAAATCTGCTGATTGATTAGTGAGGTAGTTTTCCGGAATCCAGCCTTCATAAGCATCATGTGAGCACGAAACGCGAAGCCAGTCTGCTTCTCTGGCAAGCAATGTACATGACTCTCCAAACAACAAACTGCTCACCATTTCTGATGCTGAAGCAGGTTCAGCCCGGAGAGGAACCCATGATTGTGTACAGATCAATTGCATGGTTCAAATTTGATACAGAACCTTTACAATTGCTATGAAAAAAAATAATATTTCCTTTACAAATGCAGACGCTCTTTTCTATCGAGCAATACCTCTTTGCTTTCCACATGGTCAGGATCAGGCACACAGCAATCTACGGGACAAACAGCAGCACACTGAGGTTCTTCATGAAAACCGGTACATTCGGTACATTTGTCCGGCACAATAAAATACACCTCGCTGCTGATGGGTGCAAATTTATCGTGGGCATCTACTGTGCTTCCGTCTGCCATGGTAAATGAACCCAGCACTCCGGTTCCTTCGGCAATTGCCCACTCTAAACCCGCTTCGTAAATGGCGTTATTGGGACATTCGGGCTCACAAGCTCCGCAATTGATGCATTCGTCGGTAATAATAATTGCCATAACTGTGCTGCAAAATTACAACAGTTGCGTATTTTCGAGCACCCATTCAAAACAATTCGGATGATTTTTGGTGTATTAAGCGATATTCATGACAATCTGCCCATGCTGGAGAAAGCGATTAAGCGTTTTTCGGATGAAAAAGCGGAGGCACTGGTTTTTTGCGGAGATTTTTGTTCGCCTTTTGCAGCCAAAATGCTGGCTGAATCAGGCTTACCCGTGCATGCCATTTTTGGCAATAATGATGGTGATCGGTTCCACATTCAAAAAATGTGCGCCGGATTCAGCAATATCCGGTTTTATGGCGAATATATTGGCGATATGGACTCTCAGCTGCAGCTAGACGGACTGAAAATCGGGGTAAGCCACTACCCTTTTTATGCCAAAACCATGATTAAAACCGGCTGGTATGACTGTGTATTCTATGGTCACAGCCACCAGGCCGAAAAGCAAAAATTTGGTAATGCGCTGTTATTGAACCCGGGGGAGGTTGCCGGTGTTTTTGGCTTGCCGTCTATAGGAGTTGTGGACGCGGCCAGCCGCAGCTCCTCCATAATTACCTTGTAGTTTTACTTATAACTTGTGGCTGATTTCCTGCAAAACCACTGGGTGTGCGTTTTGAACAATATGCTGCAATATACGCTCTGTGTTTTTGTCCGCAGGACCATCATTCAGTATATGCAAATCACAACGTTCCTTGTGGGGTAAAATATGCTTATCCCAGGCAGGCATAACATGATTATGCCACTGATACAGGCTTCGCTCACGCGGTATACCCCGCTCTCGCATATCCCTGTCCAGTCTGCGTTCCAGGCTTAGCTGCATGTCCGTTTCTATAAAAATCCTGCAGGAAAGCAAACTGTCGATTTCCGGAAAATCAAACACAAAGAGTCCTTCTGCAATGATAACCGGTGCCGACTCAATAACATCCACTCTCTCAGGAGCATCGTAGTTTTCAAAGTTGTACTTTTTTAACAATACCGGCTTGTCTTCCATCAGTTTCAGCAAGTCTTCATGAAACTGCTGGTAATAAAGAGCTCCGGGCAAATCAAAATTGGTAATGCCGTTTTCGTCGGTCTGTTGTTCTTGCAAGGGCTTATAGTAATCATCAAAACTGATTATGGCTACTTTTTCCTGCAACTTTTCCTTGATTCGCTCGATAAAGTATGTTTTACCCGAGCCGCTGAGGCCGGTAATCCCAATCACCCACTTTTCTGAACCTGATTTCAATTTATTTCTTTTTGCGTCTTTTAAAAAACTTGCTCTTTACTTCCTCGCCCTCCTCATTATACCACTGTATGGCAAGTATGTTTCCCTTATCATCATAAAACTTCCATTCCCCCACCGTTACGCCTTTACTATAGTGTCCTTCCCGCATTTGATAGTGCGAAGAAAAACCGTGTTTCCAGTACCCCTGTCTTTCACCATCCTCAAAATATCCGGTGGTTTCAAGCTCCCGATCACGCCATTCTGCATACCTTCCCTCTCTTTTACCGTTTTCCCATGTTTCAAGACTCAGTGTATCACCTTTAAATCCGTACTTAATGAAATTACCGTTTTTTTCATCCTCTTTGTAAAACTCTTCAGCCAGCAGCTTGCAGCCTATTTCGTCATAAATCCTGTAAATACTGTCACGCTTGCCGTTTTTATAATAGCTCTCCTCGGCCGGGCAACCGCTTTTGTGGTATTTGTAGTACGGTCCGTTTTTTACACCCATGCTGTATGAAATCTGATATCGGGGCAAACCCTCGGGATACCAGGCAAATACGTCACCATGGGGAATGTCATTTACAAATGTGGCTGACTGTTCTTTATTGCCATTGGTAAACCAGGTTTGGTTGCTGCCGTTTCTGATGCCGTTGGTATAAAAAGCAGCATATTGTTTGTTTCCGTTGGGATAATACCCGATAATTTCTCCGTCAAGTTTACCATTGCTGAAAGTTCCGCTGTTTTTAATGGCCCCGTTTGGATAATAATAGCTGTATGGTCCGTGCTTTACCCCCGAAACCCATGTTTCTGATGCTACCAGCACATTGCTTTCTGTAAACTCCTTATACAAACCATTTTTCAACCCATCGGTCCAGTGTATTTCTTCATTGACCACTTTATTATCCCACAGTTTAACGCTGATACCTGTGTACGGCCTGTTTTTTGAGTGGGCAACACCGTTTCTCATTTCCAGGTTTTCGAAAAATATCTTGGACTGCTTTTTCGGCACATTATCGGTCTGTGCCATGCTATTCGAGGCCATCAGTAAGACCGCCATCAGAAAGCAAAATCCGGACTTATTTACCATAAATTTATTTTTCAAAATTACGGGCTTGCCTTAGCTTTGCCGAAAGCGATTTTCCACATGTATTTGGACAAAGTAAGGGATTATTGTATGGGCTTGCCCCGGGTAACCGAATCTTTTCCATTCGATGAAAACGTGCTGGTATGGAAAGTGGCAGGCAAAATATTTTGCCTGGGAGATATTTTGCAGTTTGACAGCATAAACCTGAAATGCGATCCGGAATGGGCCGTAGCACTTCGCGATGAGTATGCACAAATAATTCCGGGCTGGCATATGAATAAAACGATGTGGAATACGGTTTATTTGGACGGACTGCACGAAAAATTCATCGAAAGCCTAATTTTGCATTCATACCACGAAGTGGTACGGAAATTGCCTAAAAAAATTCAATCAACTATCCAACTTTAACATGAATAAATACATCACCACCGCTCTGGCAATGGCTATGATAGGTGTTACCCTTGCACAGGGAACGTCCAAAAAAGCAACAAACATCAAGAAAAACGACAAAATGAACGCTATACCACAAATCATTCAAGCACAGCCTGATGGAATGTATGCAGAAATGCAAACCAACAAAGGCAGTATCTTCTTAAACCTCCATTACAAGCAAACACCCGTTACCGTATGCAACTTTGTTGGGCTTGCCGAGGGCAAAATCAAAAACACCGCCAAACCGCTGGGTGTTCCTTATTATGATGGCATCAAATTTCACCGTGTGATTGCCAATTTCATGATTCAGGGCGGCGATCCCCAAGGGAACGGCACAGGCGGACCAGGTTACAACTTCGATGATGAATTTTCACCCGATTTGAAGCATTCCGGTCCCGGTATTCTCTCCATGGCCAATGCAGGACCCGGCACCAATGGCAGCCAGTTTTTCATTACCCATGTAAAAACAGACTGGCTGGATGGCAAACACAGCGTATTCGGCAATGTGGTTGATGGCCAAAACGTAGTAGATGCCATCAAACAGGGTGACTCAATTGTGTCGCTGAAAATTTACCGCAAAGGAGCGGATGCCGAAGCCTTTGAGGCCACCCAGGAAATGTTCGATAAGCTGCAGGCTCCACTGAAAGCAGCTAAAGAAGAAAAATTGAAGAAACAGGATTTTGCCCGTAACGACGAAGAAGTGCTGAAACTTTACCCTACGGCACTCAAAACCGAAAGCGGTCTTTGGTATGTGGTTGAAAAACCAGGAACAGGCGCAAAAGCTACCGCAGGCAAGCAGGTTAAAGTTCACTACAGTGGCAAGCTGGCCGATGGAATGGAATTCGACAATTCATACAGACGCGGCGAGCCCATCGCTTTTCAGCTTGGGGTTGGACAGGTTATTCCCGGCTGGGACGAAGGCATTGCTCTGATGAGCGTGGGCGCCAAGTACAAGCTTATTATTCCTTCCCGCCTCGGATATGGTCCCGGCGGTGCCGGTGGTGTAATTCCACCAAACGCCACCCTGATTTTCGATACTGAACTCGTGGAAGTCAAGTAATTTAAAAATGCTTAATACTGCTGCGAACTTTGTATCAATCGCAGATACGTTTAAAAAGAATACCGCAAATCTCTGCGGTATTCTTTTTGATATGGATGACAGCACTTTCTTTAGCAAGCCGGCAGAAGGAGGATGGTGCGTAGCCGAAATCATTGAGCATTTGTTGATTTCAGACAAAACGGGTTTGTTTGCCATAGTCAAAAAAACAGTGCCCGCCGAGAGAAATCCCCTGGAAGTTATTGAATTGCTTGAAGAAAGAAGCAAAACTTCGAATTTGAAAATACAGGCTCCGGAAGCAGCCCTACCCAAAGGCATTTTCAAAACCCGTGAAGAAGCGATTGCTGCCTGGAAAAACAACCGTGAAAAAGTACTTGAAAAAGTAAATCCCGATAACATATGGATGCTTGCAGCCGGTTTCGAACACCCTAAACTGGGTATATTGACCGCAGCTGAATGGATGCTCTTTATGTGCTGGCACTGTGAGCATCATTTACCCCAGATTGAACGCTGCATAAAGCAACAAGGGGATCTACCAAATTGATGGAAACAATAACATTCAAGTAGTTATTTTTTTAACAGCCAGA
>CAZVJY010000005.1:74182-150561 GCA_964626685.1 uncultured Flavobacteriaceae bacterium | reverse complement strand
CTCACCTTCACCACCTGCGATATCGTTTCAAAGGCAATCCAAACCGTTTCACTGCCGTCTGCATCTTTCAGCACTTCTGCTTCAATGCCTTTCAGCGGCCCCTGTTCTATCTTCACTTTATCGCCCTTGCGCAAACTGCCGGCAGCGCCGGATTCCAGGTGGTATCCTTTATCAATGAGACGGTTTATGAGTTCTATCTCGGCTGGGGATACACAGGCATCTGCGCCGTTGTATTTTAGGTATTTTACCACCCCGGGAATTTGCAGCACCTGATCACGCTCAGAAGGTTTGGGCTGCACAAAAATGTATCCGTTAAACAGGGGCATTTCTACCCACTTCTTGCGGTCGCTCCACAGCCGCAATTTCTTTACCAAAGGCAAGTAATGTCTGATTTGATAGCGCTCCAGCATCACCGCCACTTTTTTCTCTTGCCGGCTGGCTGTATACACTACGTGCCAGGGAGTGTTTTCAGTCATTGGGTTTGGCTATGGCTCCGCCCCTTCAGTCACATGGCGTGGCCTACGGGGTTGGGCTGAAAACCGCGCACCTGTTAGTTCTTATCGCTGCTCCAGAGCAATAAGGGATGGGTGCCGTTTTCGCTTATTTTTTCCGTCGAGAATGCCTCGGGCGTAAACGCAATATAGCGAACATGCCTTCCAATCATTCCCTCCGCTTTTTCCACCAGCTGGGCCAAATAGACTTTGTCTATCTGCCCCACAAATACCAGGTCAATAATCTCGCTGTCCATGCCGCGCGCAAAATGCCCGGTAAGATATACCTTTTCCAGGTTACCGAGTCGGTGAATCACATGCTCAACAATCTGATCCAGCCCCACATACTTCAGCACAATGTTGTGCAAATCGCGGAAGAGGGGGTGCGATGTATTAACCTTGAAAATTTTCTTCTTGCCCACAGGTTCTGAGGTCAGCATCTGGGCTTCCTCAAACTTGTTCAGCTCAAGCCGTATGGCATTGGTACTTTCCCCAAATTCCTCCTCCAGGTTGCGCAAATACGCGGTAGCGTTGGCGTTCAAAAAGAACTTCAACAACAGCTTTACCCGGGTTTTGGATGAAATCAGGGTTTCGATCATGGGGTATTATTGAGTAGTTTTTTTACTCAATAATGCGAAAATAGGGAATGAAATTGAAAAAACAAACGGTTGTGCAGAGTTTGGGGTTATGTAATTGGTTGTTAGATTATTGGTTTAATTGTTGAATTTCGAAAACAACCCGGGAATCCCTCGCAGGGTAATCCAATGCAAACAGGCTTGTTGGTCTCACCCTACGCAGGCCTTCCGCAAAGACCAACAAGGAGAAACCCTGTTTCTTTCTTCCCCTTGTTGTGGAAAACGGTGGAGCCCTGTAGAGACGCACAATTGTGCGTCTCTACAGGGCTATTCATCCTTGTGATAGAATTACCCTACCACATATTCTTTACATCATCTCCCGTAAATCGCTTTCCTTGGATAATAAAGTTACTCTCCGGATTTGCCTCTGGTTTTTTCCGAAAAAGCCTTGCCAGTATTCCAACGGGAGTGAGCACAACGAAATAAATTACAGCCATGAACAATGGTGGAAATATTTTACCCAAAATTTTGGCCAGGCCCATCCACCCATGATGTAATAACTGCGCCAGCCTGCCCGAGATAAGAGCCACCAGACCGATGCCTGCAGCTACAGCAAACAATGCCTGTATCTGCAGCAAAAACGCTAATCCCATAAAACCCAAAACCATTACCAGAACGGTTTTTAAGGGTACTTGCTGTGGGTTTATTCCGGAGTGAGGCATTGGGTAAATTAAAATAACGTATAAATAAATGGCGCCAGCGCCGAACCGCCACCAAAAACCAATATGATGCCCACTATCAATAAAATCAGCACAACAGGCAGCAACCAGTATTTCTTGCGCTCCCTGAAAAACAAACACAGGTCTTTAAAAAACTCCATTACTTATTAATCCTTTATAAAATCTACCATCCATTTGTCCTTGTTTTCAAAGTCCGGCTGTTCTTCTTTGAGGTAAATATAATCGTTAATGACAAGCACGTCCAAATCCGTGCTCATAAAACACCGGTAAGCATCATATGGTGTGCATACAATGGGTTCTCCCCGCACATTGAAGCTTGTATTGACCAAAATGGGAGTGCCCGTTAATGACGCAAAAGTGCTGAGCAACTTTTCAAATCTTGGGTTTGTTTTGCCACTTACGGTCTGCACCCTGGCTGAATAATCAAGGTGGGTAACGGCCGGTATAGTGCTTCTTTGGAAATAGAGCCGGTCATAAAGTGCCATATTGTGATACCCTTGCGGCAAAGCATGGCATTGTTTGGGCTGCACCGGCGCCACCAGCAACATGTAAGGGGATGTTGCGTTTAACTCAAACCACTCACTGCACTTTTCCTCCAGAATGGCCGGCGCAAAAGGCCTGAATCCCTCCCTGTATTTTATCTTTAAGTTTAACTTTTTTTGCATCTCCGGATTTCTGGGATCCGCAAGAATACTTCGATTGCCCAATGCCCGCGGCCCAAACTCCATCCTGCCCTGAAACCACCCCACTACCTTGCCGTCAGCAATGTAAGAGGCCACTTTTTCACAAAGAGAATCTACAGACTCATGCGGATGAAAGACCGCTTTTTCTTTGCGCGACATCGCTAAAATTTCCTTCTCGGAAAAAGACGGGCCCAGGTATGTGCCTGACATTCCATCCGGCTTTTCGGGATTCCTGCTTTGGCCGAAAAATACATGATGGGCAGCCAACGCCGCACCCACCGCACCACCGGCATCACCTGAGGCAGGCTGAATATAAATATCCTTAAAAAGCCCGGTCTTAAGCAATTTCCCATTGGCTACACAATTCAGGGCTACGCCCCCGGCCATGCACAAATAGTCAGAACCGGTAAGTCTTTTGGCCTCGGCAGCCATTTTCAACACAATCTTTTCGGTTACCTGCTGTATGGCAAGCGCCAGATTGCAATGGTGTTGCTCCAGGGGCTGCTCTTCCTCTTTTCTGGAAAAACCAAACAAAGCCTCCCATTTTTTATGATTTACCATCCTCAGGCCCGTTGCGTAGTTAAAATACTGCTGGTTTAACTTCACAGAGCCATCGTTGTAAATCTGCACGATTTCCTTTTCAATGGCTTCGGCAAATTCCCGTGTTTGCTCCGCCTCCGGATTGCCATAGGGCGCAAGCCCCATCAGTTTGTATTCCCCTGAGTTTACCGTAAAACCCAGGTAATAGGTGAATGCACTGTACAACAACCCCACCGAATCCGGAAAGTGAAGTGCTTTTAACATCGCAATATCCTTTCCCTTGCCATGGCAGATACTGGCAGTGCACCATTCGCCTACGCCATCAATGGTGAGTATGGCGGCTTCCTGAAAAGGGGAAGGATAAAATGCACTGGCCGCATGGGAAAGGTGGTGCTCCGGAAACAAAAGCTTACCCTTTTTTGAATCGTAAGTGGCAGCTGCTTGCTTAAGTCCGTGGTGTATTTCTCTTTTTAGAAACAGCTTTTCCCGCAACCATACCGGCATGGCTTTCATAAACGACAAAAATCCACGGGGTGCAAAATCATGGTAGGTTTGCAACAGCCTTTCAAATTTTAAAAAAGGCTTATCATAAAAAACAATGGCATCCAGCTCGTTCGGGGATAACCCTGCCTCTTCCAGACAATACCGGATGGCTTCCACAGGAAATTCAGCACTATGTTTTTTGCGGGTAAAACGCTCTTCCTGGGCCGCCGCGAGTATTTTACCGTCCACAACTATGGCTGCGGCAGCATCATGGTAAAACGCTGATATTCCTAAAATCTTGGGCAATGTGTTTTCAATGAGTAAGGACAGGTGGCCCCGGCCTAAACCTCAACTATACACTATCAACTAAATTCATTCTTCTTCTTCCACCACACCCATGGCGCTGAACTTATCGATGCGCTGTTTTACAAGCTCATCTGTTTTCAGGGCTTTCAGGGCTTTCATTTCCTTGGTGATGGCGGCTTTTACGTTTTTGTAGGCCGTTTCAGGATTGTGGTGGGCACCCCCTATGGGTTCTTCTATGATGCCATCAATCAGCTTGTTTTTGAGCATATCTTCGGCACTAAGCTTAAGGGCATCGGCCGCAAGCTCTTTTTTATCCCAGGTGCGCCACAGAATACTGGAACAGCTTTCAGGAGAGATCACGCTGTACCAGGTGTATTGCATCATCAGCACCTTATCGCCTACACCAATGCCCAAGGCACCGCCGCTGGCACCTTCACCAATAACTATGCACACAATTGGCACGCTCAGTGTGGCCATTTCAAACAGGTTTTTGGCAATAGCTTCGCCCTGCCCGCGTTCTTCGGCTTCGAGTCCGGGACTGGCACCGGGTGTATCAATGAAAGTAATAACAGGTTTATTAAACTTCTCTGCCAGCTTCATCAGGCGAAGGGCTTTGCGGTATCCTTCGGGATTGGGCATGCCGAAGTTGCGGTACTGACGCTGTTTGGTATTGCGGCCTTTCTGCTGACCTATTATCATATAGGTTTCTCCGTCAATCTGACCAAAACCACCCACGATAGCCTTGTCATCCTTTACCTGGCGGTCGCCGTGCAGTTCAATAAAATTGGTGACAATGTGCTCTATATAATCCAGGGTATAGGGACGCTCCGGATGGCGGCTGATCTGTACCTTTTGCCAGCCGCTGAGGTTGCTGTATATAGCCTTTTGCGCCTCTTTGATTTTGGACTCCAGGGTCTGAATCATGTCTGTCATGTTCAGCTTGCCCTTTTCGTGGGTATCTTTAGCCTTGGCCAGCTGTTCATGGAGTTCGGCAATATCCTTTTCAAAATCGAGCCACTGGGTTGTTGACATAGTTATTGGGGAATTAACAGTGCAAAGTAAAGCAAGCATGATATAAATTCCATATATGCGCTGCTTTTGTTGTAATAATTTGGTTTCCCCCGCTGTATCTTCGCTTCATGGTTCGCCTCTTTTGGAATCTTGTGCTGGTAGCAGCCGGAATTTTTGCCTTGTATTATTTCAAAATATGGCCGTTCAAGGAGAATGTGGCCGGTATTGAATATTTGACGAAGAAATATTGCGGGAAAAAAGATGCTCCGCGGGAAACCGCCATTTGCGACTGTATTGTGCGCAGTGCCGAAATGGATATGAAAAACCGCTTTAATGAGAAAGAATTTGCTGAAATACAGGAGGACAGGGCCCGTTCAGCCTATGCCCTGCAAAAAAGCATCCATGCCATACGCCCTGATATTGACCGCTGTCTTCGTGAACAAGGGCAGGAAGCAGCCTGGGATCAGTTTATGAATGACCTGAGCACCCTGGATGAGCCCTTGCTGAAAAAAGCCAAAAGCGCGCTGGACAGCGGTGCCGTTAAACTCAAGGAGCTTTGGAAAGACCACGCAGCAGAAAAAGCCGGAATTGATGCGCGGTATAAGTGACGTTATGGTTTAATCGTAACTCCGTTTTCAGAATGTCTGCAAAGCCTAAAGACGGAGAATCACTTTTCCAAAAGCAAGATAAACTCTTTACTTCTAACTATTACTATATACTGTTAACCAGTTAGTTTTTATATTTTCCAAAATCCTTGTGATGCGCCTCTTCATAAAGCCGCTCTTTGGATAAACTTCGGAAATAATCATAGGTAATGCGCAATCCTTCCGCACGGTTTATTTTCGGTTCCCAGCCGAGGATGCTGCGTGCACGGGTGATGTCCGGCTGTCGCTGTTTGGGATCATCTACCGGAAGGGGCTTGTAAACCACTTTCTGGTCGGTTCCGGTAAGCTTGATAATTTCCTCTGCAAATTCAGCAATGGTAATTTCATCAGGATTACCAACATTGACAGGGTAGGCGTAATCGCTCAGCAACAGGCGGTAAATTCCCTCAACCAGATCATCCACATAACAAAAACTGCGTGTCTGGCTACCATCACCAAATATGGTTAAGTCCTCACCCCTCAGTGCTTGCCCAATAAACGCAGGCAGTACACGGCCGTCATTCAGCCGCATGCGCGGACCATAGGTATTGAAAATACGCACAATGCGTGTCTCCACACCGTGATAGGTGTGATAGGCCATGGTGATGGCTTCCTGGAAACGTTTGGCTTCGTCATAAACACCGCGCGGTCCGATAGGATTTACATTGCCCCAGTAATCTTCATTTTGCGGATGAACCGTGGGATCGCCATAAACTTCACTGGTGCTGGCCACCAGAATGCGGGCACCCTTGCTTTTGGCCAGGCCCAGCAAATTGTGTGTGCCGAGTGAGCCTACTTTCAGGGTTTGAATAGGAATCTTGAGATAATCAATCGGGCTGGCCGGACTGGCAAAATGCAGGATATAATCCAGCTTGCCGGGCACATGCACAAACTTGCTCACATCATGGTTGTAAAACTCAAATTCCTTTAGGGCAAACAAGTGTTCAATATTGCGCAAATCACCCGTAATCAGGTTGTCCATGCCGATGACATGATAACCTTCTTTAATAAAGCGATCACAAAGGTGGGAACCCAGAAATCCGGCCGCACCGGTAATCAATACGCGTTTCATGCGGGTGTAATGTCCTCCCGGCCAATGCTCACATAGCGATAACCATGCTTGCGCATGGTTTCGGTTTCAAAAACGTTTCTTCCATCAAATATCACTTTGGATTTTAGTGCGGCCCCGAGTTTGGCAAAGTCAGGTGTTCTGAATTCAGGCCATTCGGTGGCGATAATCAGAAAATCAGCACCCTGAACAGCCTCATACGGATTATCACAGAAGCGAATATCTTCACCCAGCATGGCTTTCACATTGGGCATGGCTTCCGGATCGTAGGCATTCACCGAAACGCCCTGGGCACGCAATTCAGCAATGATTTCCAGGGCAGGAGCCTCGCGAATATCATCTGTATTGGGCTTGAAGGCCAGGCCCCAGATGGCGGCCGTTTTGCCCTGCAGTGCGGTTCCGTATTCTTTGCGGATTTTATCCACGAGCAAACGTTTCTGGGCTGCATTCACCTTCTCAACAGCATTGAGAATTTCGAAAGGATATTTTACTTCAGATGCTGAATGAATAAGGGCTTTCACATCCTTAGGAAAGCATGATCCTCCATAACCGATACCGGGAAATAAAAAACGTTTTCCGATTCTTTCGTCAGAACCTATTCCTTTGCGCACCATATCCACATCGGCACCCAGCAGTTCGCACAGGCGCGATATCTCATTCATGAATGAAATTTTGGTGGCCAGAAAACTGTTGGCCGCATACTTGGTAAGCTCAGCACTGCGGGTATCCATAAACAACACCGGATTTCCCTGACGCACATACGGTGCATACAATTCATTCATTACCTCGCGGGCACGGGCACTTTCAGCACCAATTACCACGCGGTCGGGTTTCATAAAGTCTTCCACGGCCACACCTTCGCGCAAAAATTCGGGGTTGGAAACCACATCAAACTCACCATGATAGTTTTTGGCAACGGCGGCTTTTACCTTATCGGCAGTGCCTACCGGAACCGTACTTTTATCCACAATAACGCGATAATCTGTCATCATTTGGCCCAGCTGATCTGCCACGTGAAGCACGTAACTGAGATCAGCACTGCCGTCCTCCCCCGGAGGGGTTGGCAAAGCCAGAAAAATGACAAGCGAATCCTGAATGGCCTCTTGTAGGCTGGTGGTGAATTTCAAACGGCCTTCTTTGAGATTTCTCTTGAAGATAATTTCCAGTCCGGGCTCATAAATGGTAATTTGCCCTGAAGTCAGTTTTTCAACTTTTTGGGTATCGATATCTACACAGATTACATTGTTGCCTGTTTCGGCAAAACAAGTGCCGCTAACCAGCCCCACGTATCCGGTTCCTATGACTGCTATGTTCATGCTAATGTGCTGAAGTATTGTTTAATGGTTGAGGTAATATATTCAAGTTGATCGGTTTCCATGTCCGTTCCCATGGGAAGCGCCATAATGCGGTCGCATAAATGCTCTGTCACGGGCAGGGAAATATCTTGTTTATATGCCGCCTGTTTATACAGTGGCAGTGGATAATAAATCATGCTGGGAATGCCGTTGTTTTTGAGGTATTCCTGCAATCCGCTGCGCATTTCGGGGGTTTCCAGCACCATGCAGTATTGATGAAATACGTGTGTGCTGTTTTCCGCCCTCACAGGAATCTGAATTCCGGAAATTGCACCCAGTTCGCGGTCATAATGGGCTGCTGCTGTCTGCCTTTCCGAAGCAAATCCATCGAGTTTTCTGAGTTTCACACGAAGAATGGCTGCCTGCAAGGTATCCAGCCGGCTGTTCATCCCGATGACTTCATGGTGGTATTTCACCGACTGGCCGTGGTTCGCTATCATTTTACAGCGTTTGGCCAATGATTCATCGTTGGTAACGATAGCTCCCCCATCGCCGTAGCAACCCAGGTTTTTACTGGGGAAAAAGGAAGTTGTGCTCACATGCCCCATACTGCCGGATTTAGATTTGGTTCCATCGGAGAAAACATATTCAGCCCCAATAGCCTGGGCATTGTCTTCCAGCACAAACAGGTTGTATTTTCTGGCAAGTGCCAATATGGGTTCCATGGGCGCAACCTGTCCGAAAAGATGCACCGGTGCAAGCACCCGAGTTTTGGAAGTAATCCGCCGTTCTGCATCTTCCAGATTCATCAGAAAGGTGTGAGGATCTACATCACAATATACCGGCTGCAATCCCAGCAAATGGCACATTTCGGCAATGGCAGCATAGGAAAAACCGGGTGTAATAACCTCACTGCCGGCTGGCAGGTCCATAGCCATCAGGGCAATCTGAATGGCATCGGTACCATTGGCACAGGCAATGGAATGGGCAGCACCGTGGTAGGAAGCAAGTTCTTTTTCAAATTCCTTCACATCCTGCCCGCCAATGAAATCTGTACGCTCAAGTACAGCAGCCATGGCAGCATCAATTTCGTCTTTGAAGCGCAAATATTGCGCGTGCAAATCTAGCATTTTTACAGAACGCATGCCGGGAATAGATTTTCTGCAAAGATACAGCCCTCCGTTAAAAATTACCGCCAACGCCAACTATTTTAAAACCGTGATGAAGAATCGCAAAAATCCATACTAATAGCCCTGTTTTTTTTGCAAAATGCAAACCAAAAAGGTAGATTTGCGGTTAATTAAGCGAAGCTATCAAGAGATGTCTGAAACTGCGAAAATTATTCTGGAAGGAAAAGAGTACGAGTTACCTGTAATCACAGGCTCGGAAGGCGAAAAAGCCATTGATATTGCCAAACTGAGAGACCTCACTGGTTACATCACATTGGATATCGGCTACAAAAACACTGGAGCTACCACCAGCGCCATCACATTTTTGGATGGCGAGCTTGGAATTTTGCGCCACCGCGGCTATGCCATTGAAGACCTGGCAGAAAAAGCCAGTTTTCTAGAAGTAGCCTATCTCCTGCTACATGGAGATTTGCCCAACAAAACACAGTTTCATGAGTTTGATGAATCCATTCGCGAGCACACGCTCGTAAACGAAGGTCTGGAAGGCATGTTCAAAGCTTTCCCCACCGGATCGCACCCAATGGGACAGCTCAGCAGCATGGTGAGTGCACTGAGTCTTTTCTACCCTAAAAGCCTGAATCCAAACAGATCGGAAGATGCGGTAAACCGCACAGTGCTTCGCTTGCTGGCAAAAATGCCAACCATCTGCGCCATGATTTACAAAAAGCGCAGCGGACACCCGATTGTTTACCCGAAAAACAACCTCGACTACGTAACCAATTACCTGAATATGACCTTTGGTCAGGTAACCATGGACCACTACCAACCCGATCCGGTGGTGGTGGATGCCATGAATAAGCTTTTGATTCTGCACGCCGACCACGAGCAAAACTGCAGCGCAAGCACCGTTCGCATGGTGGGCAGCAGCCAGTCAAACCTGTATTCAAGCATCGGTGCCGGTATCAACGCCCTGTGGGGCCCGCTGCACGGCGGTGCCAACCAGGAAGTGCTGGAAATGCTGGAATTGATCCGTCAGGATGGCGGTGATGTGCAGAAATGGGTTAACAAAGCCAAAGATAAGAACGACAACTTCCGCCTCATGGGCTTTGGTCACCGTGTGTACAAGAACTTTGACCCCCGCGCCAAAATCATCAAGAAAACCTGCGACGACGTGCTTAACAAGCTCGGCGTGCACGATCCCGTGCTGGAAATTGCCAAAAAACTGGAAGAAGCAGCCCTCACCGATCCTTATTTCGTGGAGCGCAAGCTGTACCCCAACGTGGATTTCTACAGCGGCATCATCTACCGTGCCATGGGCTTCCCCACCGATTTCTTCACTGTGCTGTTTGCCTTGGGCCGTCTGCCCGGCTGGATCAGCCAGTGGCAGGAAATGCGCAGGGAAAAACAGCCCATTGCGCGTCCCCGCCAGATTTATGTGGGCGAAGAACCCCGTCAGTTTAAGTTTATGCAGGACAGGGATTAATTCCCTTCCAGAACATACAAAAAAGGCGACCAGAGGGTCGCCTTTTTTATTTAAATAAAGTTGGTTATCAGCTAAGCAGTCTCTTCACCGTCTCGCTGATAAGTTTCCCATCAGCCACACCCGCCATGGCTTTCATGGCTGCGGGCATCACCTTGCCCAGGTCTTTCATGCCTTCGGCGCCGGTTTCGGCAATGATGGCTTTAATGCGGGCTTCAATATCCGCTTCGCTCAGCTGGGCGGGTAAAAAAGTTTCTATGATGAGCAGTTCTTCTTTTTCCTTGTCTGCCAGATCCTGTCTGCCTTCCTTTTCAAAAATCTCAATGCTGTCTTTTCGCTGCTTGGCCAATTTCTGCAGGGCTTTCACGCGGTCTTCATCGGTCACATTACCACCGGCTGTATCCAGCAATAAAAACGCACTTTTAATATTGCGCAAGGCACGCAGGCGCACCTCATCACGGGCTTTCATGGCCGTTTTGATGCCTTCGTTGATTTGTTCAGCTAAATTCATGGGGCAAAGTTAGTGGAGAAACTTAGGAAGTATTCATTGTGTTAATTCAGACAATTATTAAATAATAATACTGTTTAAACACAAATAGTCCTCATTTTTGCGTTTTACTGTTATGCGTTACTTCAAGAGCTTCCTGTTTGTCATTGTTTTTGGTCCTTTTTTGCAAAGCTGCGGAATCAATAATTATTTCAAGGCCAAAAAGCTGCGTGAGGCAATAGTAACCGAAGATAAAAGAACAGAAAATCTCATCAAAAAAAGGGATGCTGAAAAGGCAAAACTGCAAACAATCAAGGATAGTGCGCAGCGCTACAGACAATTGCTGAAAGGAGTAAAACCATGAGAAACATACTTTATTTATGGGCAACAATTATGTTGATCGGATGTGTGAGCCAACGTGAAGTATCTGCCCTGGAGCAGGAATATGCTGACATCAGAAGTTCCAACAAAGAAATTAAATTGGAAACCAGGCTTTATCAGGATTCTCAGAAAAAATGGAATGATACCTTTAACCAATTGCGGACTGCCTATTTCAAAATGGGGGAAATCAAACCAAAGGCAACAACCCAGAAAATAGTGGTAAAACTAACTGATTCCATGCAGATTGAATCCTGCCTGTTTGCCACCCGCGAGGAAAAGAACGCCTATCATTACCTCAATTACGCACGTACCAAACCCAAAGAGTTTTGTGAAAAATTTGTGGTTCCGCACTGGGATAAAACCAACAGCTATGAAAATTCATTGGTGAAAACCCTGCGCACCATGACACCCGTTCCTCCGGTTTCCCCTGAATTCAAGCTGTTTCAATCGGCCCTGTGCCATGCGCGCACGTCCGGTAAATCAGGCTATGTGGGCCATGACCGACAAAAAGATCCTAAAACCGGCAGCCAATGCAACAGCTATTTCACAGGTGAATGCTGTTCCTATGGATATAATGATGGGCTAGGTATTATCCTGCAACTGCTCATTGACAACAGGGTTCCCAGCCTGGGTCACCGCATAATCTGCCTGACTGAAGGATATACTAACGTCGGCATCTCCATACAGCCCCATGCACGCTACGGTTTCAATTGCGTGCTGGATTTTATGTAACGTGAAGTTTTGATAACTTTTTAAAAGTTGTCAAATCTATGCTTGCCACTCCGTTACTATCTTTGCAACACATGCGCATTTCCTATTCATGGCTTTGTGATTTTGTGGGCAATGCCCATACTGCCGCTGAAATTGCAGACCGGCTGAGCGTTTCAGGCCTGGAGGTAGAACACCTGGAAGCCGTGGATTCCATTCCCGGCGGACTGCGCGGGTTTGTTATCGGACATGTACTGACCTGCGAGAAACACCCCAATGCCGATAAACTGCACGTTACTACCGTGGATATTGGCACCGGTGAGCCTCAGCCTATTGTTTGCGGTGCGCCCAATGTAGCCGCAGGCCAAAAAGTAATTGTAGCCCTGCCCGGAACCGAAGTAACCGTGCCCGGAAAAGGGACCTTTACCATTGGTGAGGCCAAAATACGCGGAGAAATCAGCAGGGGCATGATTTGCGCCGATGACGAATGCGGACTCGGAACCGCACACGACGGTATCCGTGTTTTGCCCTCAGATGCACCAGCAGGCATGCCTGCAGCCCAATATTTTAAAGTCATTTCCGATACAGTGCTGGACATCGGACTCACCGCTAACCGCGGAGATGCAGCCTCGCACCTGGGAGTGGCAAGGGATGTTGCGGCCCTATTCGGAAAAAACCTGTCCATGCCTGAAATTGCTGAATTCAGCGGACCTGCCACAGGTTTTGAAATCCATATTGAAGATCCTGCCCTTTGCAACCGCTATGTGGCCTTGCAAATCAGCGGTGTAAAAATGACCTCCTCACCGGAGTGGATGCAAAACCGCTTACGCAGCATCGGCATAGAACCCATCAACCACATTGTGGATTGCACCAACTATGTGCTGCACGAAATGGGACAGCCACTGCATGCCTTTGATGCTGACAAACTAAAAGGAAACCTGATTTCGGTGCGCATGGCCAAAACGGGTGAAACGCTTACCACACTTGACAAACAAGACAGAAAACTGTCTGACAAAGACCTGATCATTGCCGGTGCGGAAGGCCCTGTGGCCCTGGCAGGGGTGTTTGGCGGCCTGCACAGCGGCGTTTCTGCCGATACCGTAAACATTGTGCTGGAAAGTGCCTGCTTCCACGCAGGTAGCGTCCGCAAAACCGCACGAAACCACACCCTGAATACCGATGCCTCCTTCCGCTTTGAACGCGGCACCGACATTGAAATGTGCAAAAAAGCCGCCCTGCGCGCTGCTGCACTGATAGTGGAAACGGCCGGCGGTGTCATTACAGCCCTTTCCGATGTGTACCCACAACCCTACAAGGCCGGGACCATCTCCCTGAATACAGAAAAACTGCGCCGCTTTGCAGGCATGGAAGTATCAGACCAAACCTGCATCAAAATCCTTTCGGATCTGGGTTTTGGGGTTGCAGAAAAGGGCACTGAACTTACCATTACTATACCCTCATGGCGCAACGATGTGGAACAGGAAGTGGACCTGGTGGAGGAAGTGATGCGCATTCACGGTTTCGACAACGTGCCATTACAGGGAAAAATGCAGGTTTCGCTGGGTGGCTTTGGCGGCAACCGCAACCGCGAATGGAAAAACAGGGCCGGAAAAGCCCTGCAGGCGCATGGGT
Organism: uncultured Flavobacteriaceae bacterium; assembly: GCA_964626685.1. GTDB lineage: Bacteria > Bacteroidota > Bacteroidia > NS11-12g > UBA955 > RGEC01. The sequence continues at coordinate 136,906 of CAZVJY010000005.1, read as the reverse complement.
TTTATGAAATCATTAACAACAGCCTGGGTGCAGAAAATACGCACCGACAGTTTTCTGAAAATCCGGTCATTCTTACCAACCCGCTAAGCAATGATATGGCCGCTATGCGTGCATCGCTGCTGCCCGGAATGTTGCTGGCTGCGCAGTATAACCGCAACCGCAAAAACAGCGATATCCGTTTTTATGAGTTTGGACGCACTTACAAAACCGGTAAATCAGGTTTTAAAGAAACAGAAATGCTGGGCCTGCTGATGCTAGGTAACGATGTGAATGAAAGCTGGCGCAAAAAACCTGAAAAGCTGGACTTTTACCATTTGAAGGAAGTCGTTTCCCGACTTCAACAGGGTATAGGCAGCAAGATAAAAACAGAATCGTGGAATCTGCAGCGTGTTGAGCCTAAAATACTGAAGGATTATGACCTTGAAGGTGATGTATGGTATGCTGAAATCGCTTGGAAAACCCTGACAGACGGCATAAAAACAACCGGATTCAAGGTAACGGAGCCACCCCGTTTTCCCCGCATGCGCAGGGATTTGAGTTTGGTAGTAGACCGAACGGTTCCGTATGCCGATCTGGAAAGTATAGCCCTTTCACAAAAAATCGATATCTTGCAGGAAATGAATGTGTTTGATGTGTTTGAAGGTAAACCTCTGGAGACCGGGAAAAAAGCCGTTGCAATCTCGTTTTCGCTGGGCGTGCCTGAACGTACACTCACAGATACAGAGGCCGATCAGGCTATGAATACACTGATGAAAGCCTTCGAAAACAAAGCTGGAGCCGTTATCCGTAAATAAATATGCAAAACCTAAGCACGCGCCTTTACGAAATCCGAATCAAAGTTGAAAAACTGGTGCAGGAAAACCGGTTGCTCAAAAACGAGAATGATTCGATGCGCGACCGCATTGAGGGGCTCGAAAGAACCGTGGAATTGCAAAAAAATACCTTGTCGGAGCTCACAGAACAAAATAAATTGATTAAACTTGCAAAGAATTTAGCCCCGGAAGATTCGGATACTGAAGAAATCAAAAACAAAGTAAACGAACTGATTGGGGAAATTGACAGGTGTATTGATCTGTTAAACGAATAAAATGTAAGCGTGCGACCTGAAGAAAAAATTTCCGTACGTGTGGCCCTGGCAGGCAAAGTACTGCCGCTGAGAGTAGCGCCCCGCGATGAAGAATTTGTAAATACAGCCGCACGGATGCTGAATAAACGCATGGAAGACTTTAAGGCCTTTCATGCAGGAGACGAAACCGACCGCCTGGCATGGGCGGCACTGGACTTTACCGGAGATCTGCTGCGCCTGAGGGCAGAAAGGCAGGCAGAAAATCCGGCATGGGAACAGGACTTGCAGCAAATTGAGCAACTGCTGCAGGGGTATTGATCCGCACATCCTTTTTACCCGTTTAGCGATGAGTTCACCTTCACCAAAATAAAAAAGAAGGAGAAAAAAACACACATGGAAATCGTAGTATTCAGCCTTGCCGGCATTCTTATCGGTCTGGCTCTCGGATATGTCGTATTTATTTTGCTCAGACGCAAACAAATCGAAGCCGAGCGCAAATCACTGATTGAAGAAGCCAAACTACAGGGCGAAAATTTAAAGAAAGACCGGATTCTGGAAGCCAAAGAAAAGTACATGGCCCTGAAATCCGAGCACGAAAAAGAAATCAACCGGCGCAACCAGGAAATGTCCAACGCCGAAAACCGCATCCGACAGAAGGAACAAAGCTGGGATCAGAAGCTGCAGCATGTAAAGCAGAAGGAAGATGAGCTGGCCAAGGCCCGCGAAACCTTCGAAGCACAGCTGGAAGGCCTGAAAACCAAGCAGCGCGAAGTAGAAGCTGTTCGCGAACAACAGCTGCAGCAACTGGAAAAAATAGCCGGCCTGAGTGCGGCTGAAGCCAAAGAGCAGATGCTGGAAAATATCCGCATCAAATCCCACACAGAGGGTCTTGCCATTGCCAAAAACATCGTGGAGGAAGCCAAGCTCAGCGCCACCCGCGATGCCAAGCGCATTGTGCTGCAAACCATTCAGCGCACCGCCGCAGAAACCGCCATCGACAACACCGTTACCTCATTCCCGCTCGAGAATGATGATGTAAAAGGCCGTATCATCGGACGCGAAGGCCGAAACATCAAGGCGTTTGAAGCCGCCACCGGCGTTGAAATTCTGATCGACGACACGCCCGAAACCATCGTTCTCAGCTGTTATGACCCCATCCGCAGGGAAATTGCCCGCGTATCGCTGGAGCGCCTGATTAAGGATGGCCGTATCCACCCCGCCCGCATTGAGGAAGTGGTGGAGAAAACCAAAAAACAAATTGAGGAAGAAGTAGTGGAATGGGGTGAGAGAACCGTAGTGGACCTCGGCATTACCGGTCTGCACCCCGAACTCATCCGCTATGTAGGCCGTATGCGCTTCCGCAGCAGTTTCGGTCAGAACCTGCTGAAACACAGCCGCGAAGTAGCCCGCCTGTGCGCTACCATGGCCGCAGAAATGGGTCTAAACGTAAAACTGGCCAAACGCGCCGGTCTGCTGCACGATATCGGCAAAGTACCCGATACCGATGAGGAAACTCCGCACGCGCTGCTGGGTATGAAGCTGTGCGAAAAGTACGGCGAACACCCCGAAGTAATCAACGCGGTAGGTGCACACCACGATGAAATTGAAATGACAAGCCTGCTCAGCCCGGTTATTCAGGCCTGTGACGCCATATCCGGATCAAGACCCGGTGCACGTCGCGGCGATGAACAGTATGTGCAGCGCATTAAAGACATGGAAACCATGGCGCTGGGCTATCCCGGCGTGGAAAAGGCTTTCGCCATTCAGGCAGGTCGCGAGCTGCGCATCATCATGAGTGCAGAAAAAAGCACCGACGACCAGGCTGATGTACTTGCATTTGAAATCAGCAACCGCATTATGACCGAAATGCGCTATCCCGGACAGGTAAAAATTACCGTTATCCGCGAAAAACGCAGTGTGGGTGTTGCCAAGTAAAAACAAAACTAAACCAAACAAGAAAGGCGGATTTACATCCGCCTTTCTTGTTTATTAATACACCCATTACGCCGCAATAGAGCGAATGTAACCGTTGATTTCATCATTCGGAACCAGGGTGTCAAAATCATCGCGGATTGGCCGAACATGAGCGCAGCCATTCTCGTAGCGGATTTTAGGATTTCGGAAAATGTAGTTGTCCAAATCAAAGTTATACAGCCTCAGCGCATGCGGAGATATGGCATGTGGGGTGCACAGATAATGATGTTTGGAAACACCCAGAAAATCGGCATCGGAAACCATACCGGGATCCACATACCAGCCAAAATCAAGTTTTTGGGTATCAATTCTCCAGAAACTGTAGCGGTCAAACTGGGCTCCGTCATTCCTGTCGGGACTCATAAACCAGTCGTGCCTGTCCACGAAATATGGGTACATAATGTCGAAAGACGGAGGATTGTTGTGGGCATAAACAGCCCCCCTGAAGGGCAAAACAATGCCTTGTTTGGCTATGAGAAGGTTCAGGTCATGACGATTGTATGTAACATGCCAGAGATAACGATGATGAATAACAGGCTTAACAAGCTCAACAGTGCGGCGAAGCACCGGAACATAAACGGAAGGATTTTCTTTCATGATGTAAAGGATTAATGTGCCGGAAACAGGGCATATCAAGCTTTATAAAACGCACCCGGCAATCCCTTGCCTTCTCAGTGCTCCCGGTCAAAGAACGAACCCCGGGCCGTTGGGCCTCGGTTTCCGACAATAGGGAGCATGCTGCTGTTACATCATGACTGAACGTACAGTAATTCGAAATTACAAAAAATTACTGGCATTTCCAAAAACCTGCATTGATTAAAATTTCGCATCTTTGCATTTCCTAAATTAACCATGAAAAAGACGATATTTTCTTTGTTGCTCTCTGTGTTCAGCATTGTAGGTTTGCGCGCCGATGAAGGCATGTGGCCCCTGACCATGGTGGCAAAACTGCAGGATCCCATGCAGGCAAAAGGCCTTAAACTAACCGCAGAAGACATTTACAGCATCAACAATGCCTCTCTGAAAGACGCCGTTGTGCGCCTCATGAGCAAGCAAGGCCGTATGTTCTGTACCGGCGAAATCATCAGCCGCGAAGGCTTGTTTCTCACCAACCACCACTGCGGTTATGGCGCTATTCAGGAATTGAGCACACCCCAGGACAATATTCTCAGCAATGGCTTCTGGGCTAAGTCCAAAGAGGAAGAGCGTTCAGCCAATTTCAATATTGGTTTGCTGCGCAGGGTAGAAGATGTTACCGACAAAGTACTGAACGGAATTGCCGTTAACATGCCCGAATCCGAAAGAAGCAAGGCTGTTGCTGAAGCTTCCGGCAAAACCAAAAAGGAACTTGAAGAAAGCCTGGGTGCGGAAAAAAGCAATTATGTGGTAGAAGTGGTAGCCTTCTGGGGCGGTAACCGCTACCTGGCCATGTACTATGAAGTGTACCGCGATATTCGACTGGTAGGTACGCCACCGGAAAATGTGGGCAAATTCGGCGGTGAAACCGACAACTGGCGCTGGCCGCGTCACACCTGCGATTTCAGCATGTTCCGCATCTATTCGGACGCAGACAACAAGCCTGCAGACATGAACAAAAACAACAAACCCTACGAGCCCAAGAAGTTCTTCCCTGTAAGCCTTAAGGGTACATCTAACGGAGATTTTGCCATGATTATGGGCTATCCAGGCCGAACCACCCGCTATACCTATAGCGAAGGCGTGCGTTATCTGGGTGGCAAAGAACGTCCTATGCGCGTTCAGGTGCGCCGCGACATCATGGATGTGTATGAAAAATATATGAAGCAGGATGCAACCATCCGCTTAATGTACAGCGATCGCCTGGCTGGTCTGGGTAACTACTGGAACAAGTTTAATGGCGAAGCAGGCGAACTCAGCAAGCCTGAAATGTTTGAAAAACGCAAAAAAGTAGAGCGCGAATTTGAAGCCTGGGTAAAAGCCAACAACAAACAGGATGTTTACGGTGAAGTAACTTCCCTGTATGATGAAGTATACCAAAAGCTCAACCAGTACGGACTGTATCCCGTATACCTGCAGGATGGCATAGCCAACAGCCAGCCCATGACATTCGCCCTGCAGTCATCTGTATTGCTGCGCGATGCCAAGGACGGTAAAATGGGGCCTGAGGGCACCAAGATGGCTGAAAGAATGGCCGGCATGCTCGATGAAATGTTTAAAGAATTTCATGCCCCTATTGAAAAAGAAGTTATGGCTTCTGTACTCCGCCATTTGTATGAAGACCTGGATCATGCCAACCTGCCTGTGAGTCTTACCAATCTGGTTACCAAGTACAAACGCGATTACAACAAACTGGCAGACTACCTCTGGAAAACCAGCCTGTTTACCGATAAAGCACGTTTTGCCAAGTTTCTGAAAGCACCAAATGTGGGCAAACTATTTAAAGATCCCATTTATGCTATCGTTAGCGGTTACAACGCCAAACTGAACGTAGAACTGAAGCCTGTTTATGATGAAATCAATACCAAAAAGGCCCGCGCGGACCGGTTATTCCTTGCCGGACTGAGCGAAATGAATCCGGATAAAGCCATGGCCCCCGATGCCAACGGCACCTTGCGCATGACCTACGGCACCGTGATGAACTACGACCCAAAAGACGGTGTTCAATACAAAGAATTTACCACTGCCAAAGGTTACCTGGAGAAATACAAAGCGGGCGATTTTGAATTTGACGCTCCTTCAGCATTGCTGGACCTGATACGTAAAAAAGATTATGGCATGTATGCCGATAAGGATGGCGAACTGCACACCTGTTTCCTCACCGATAACGATATTACGGGTGGCAACAGCGGAAGCCCTGTGATTAACGGAAGAGGTGAGCTAATTGGTACCGCCTTCGACGGCAACTGGGAAGCCATTGCCAGCGACTTCGGCTTTATGCCGGCTGTGCAGAGAACCATCAGCGTGGATATTCGCTTTACCCTGTTTATCATGGATAAACTGGGTGGTGCAGGACACCTGCTTAATGAGATGACCATCGTAAAATAATGACGAAAGCGGCGCCTGCAGGCGCCGCTTTTTTTCAAACCAACAACACCAAATGGAATTAACCACCCGAAAGTTCTGGTCTGATTACTGGCACAGCAAGATTGAAGAATTTGAAAAGCCCGTAAGAACCGATTACGTTTTTACGCCCCTGTTTCGCGAAATGACCGCAAATAAGGGATTTACGGTTGCATGCGAATTGGGAGGCTTTCCGGGCACTTTTTCCATCCATGTGCAACGGGATCTGGGCATACCATGTTCGCTGGTCGACTATTTCATCGATGAGTCACTGCTCCATCGTTTTCTGAAGGCCAATGAACTTGCCACAGATACGCTTGACTGGAAAGAAGCGGATATTCTGACAGATGAGCCTGCCCACAAAACCTTTGACTTTGTATTTTCTATCGGCCTGATTGAGCATTTTCAAGATACACAGGCCATCCTGAAAGCCCATCTGAAATATGTGAAACCCGGCGGACGCCTGTTCCTGATTATTCCCAATTTTACGGGAATAAACGGGTGGTTTCAGCGCAGGTTTGACAAAGAAAATTACGATAAACACTTTATTCCCTGCATGGATCCGGAACTGTTAAAGCGCACACTGGATTCGCTCGGCGGTCAACAGATTCAGGGTGGATACTGGGGCGCTTTCAGCATTTGGCTTGAAAACTACGCCACACAACCGGCATGGGTTAAAATCTTCTTTAAAGCTTCCTGGCTGGCCGGGAAGGTATTGTCTAAAATGTTTAGGCTGAAAGGCAAGACCACAGCGCCCTACATCTGGGTGGCCTGCGATGTGTAGGTGCAAACTTTGTTTTTTTGAATTTAACCAGTTTATCCGCCCCAGTTTTCCCGATCCAGGCTTCTATAGTGAATGGCCTCAGCCAGGTGCTCAATTTTAATCGCTTCTGAACCTGAAAGATCTGCAATGGTGCGGCTTACCTTCAATATACGGTCATAGGCCCTGGCGCTGAGATTAAGCTTCTGCATGGCCGATTTAAGCAACAACTGTCCGGCCGCATCAATGCCGCAAACCTCCTGCACCTTGTTGCCGGGCAACTGCGCATTGCAATACACACCGTTCCACTGGCTGTAGCGCTGCTGCTGCACGTCCCTGGCCTGCTGAACACGCGCCCTGATGTCCACGCTCTTCTCGGTATTGCGGTTGCGTGCTGTAAGCTCATCAAAACCCACCGGCGTAACCTCAATATGGATATCAATGCGATCCAGTAATGGCCCTGAAATTCGGCTGAGGTAACGGTCCACTACACCCGGCCCGCATACGCACTCCTTCTCAGGATGGTTATAATAGCCACATGGACATGGATTCATGCTGGCTACCAGCATAAAACTGGCAGGATAGTCAACGGTCCAGCGGGCGCGGGAAATGGTTACCTTGCGTTCTTCCAGTGGCTGCCTCATCACCTCCAGCACGGTGCGTTTAAATTCCGGTAGTTCATCCAGAAAAAGTACACCATTGTGCGCCAGACTGATTTCGCCTGGTTGAGGGTGATTTCCCCCGCCTACCAGCGCCACATCACTAATGGTGTGGTGGGGACTGCGAAAAGGCCTGTGTGCCACAAGACCGCCACTGCTGCCCAGTTTGCCTGCGACCGAATGTATTTTGGTGGTTTCCAGCGCCTCGTGCAGGTTCAAAGGGGGCATGATGGTAGGCAAACGCTTGGCCAGCATGGTTTTACCTGCACCGGGGGGCCCGATGAGAATGATATTGTGCCCGCCTGCAGCGGCAATTTCCATGGCACGCTTGATGTTCTCCTGTCCCTGAACATCGCAAAAGTCCACATCATAATACTGCTGAGCCTCCTCAAATTCGCTCCTGGGATCGGCAAAAGCGCGCTCCAGTTGTAGCTTACCGGATAGAAAACCGGCAACCTCTTTAAGGTTTTTTACGCCATACACCTCCAGATCTTTCACAATAGCCGCCTCACGGGCATTTTGCTCAGGAAGTATCAATCCTTTAAACCCGTCTTTCATGGCTTGTATGGCAATAGGCAGGGCTCCGCGAATGGGCAGTACAGCACCATCCAGGCCCAATTCACCCATAATAATATAGTTAGACAAAGCCTGATCCGGCAGCTGGTATGACGCTGCCAGCATCCCAATGGCAATCGGTAAATCATAGGCACTGCCTTCTTTGCGAAGATCTGCAGGAGCCATGTTTACCACTACACGCTGCCGCACGGGCTCAAAGCCACTGTTCTTGATGGCTGCGTCGGTCCTAAACAGGCTTTCTTTTACGGCATTATCCGGAAGCCCTATAACAAAGGTCTTGAATTCGGCGGCGGTGGTTGCATTTACCTCAACCGTAATAGGGGTTGCATTCACGCCATGTACGGCGCTCGCAAAAAGTTTCACCAGCATGGCTTAGTAAATTTTACCGGCCTTGATGACCTTTAACCCTACATCACTTACACCCGTGAGCTTTTCATCGCGCATATTCTGGGCAACCTCCAGCGTGTAAATACCAGGCTTCAGTTTCAATCTGCCGGCAAAGGGTTTTTCATAGCTTATCAGATTCCCCTGGCCTTTTCCAAGCCATTTACCCGTATTATCTGAAAGAACTATCTCAAACTGCTCTTTTTGAGAAACTACAGGTCCATCCAGCCTGTATAACAGCCATATGTTGGAATAGCTGTAACCTGAGGTGATTCTGAGCCCGCAACTAAGGGAATAATAATAGGTGGAATCCTCAATCGTGAAAGTGAATTTCTTACCCTGCCCCCAGTTCCAACCGGAAACTTCGGCCTTTTCAAACTTGTTCAGCAATACAGACTGGTCTGTGGTGCATGACTGAAAAACAGGGAATGTAAGCAGAACAACGATGCCAATAATACTAAATAAACGATACATAACTCGACAATTAAAAATGATTAAATAATATGCGAATAAACGCATCTTCCTGCTTAAAAAGAAATTTTGGTGTCGTAAAAGTCATAAATAGCCGCTTTTTGTAAATATCCGGAAAGGATTGCATGCGCGCAAAATCCTTTCTGCTGGTGAGTATCACAGCGTTTTTGTGCTTTGTTAATTCCAGTATCCATGCTTCATAGTATGCGTTGCTGAAAGCGTGGTGATCCGGATAGCTGAAACGGGCAGCTACCGCATAGCGTTGACTTGCCCAGTCCTGAAATGCCTTATTGTTGGCCAGCCCGGAAACCAATATTACCGCTGAGTCTTTTGTGAGCCGTTCACCTTGATTGTTGGCAGGTGCAGCATTTTCATAATGGCAGAAAAAAACAGGTTTATCGTACTTTTCCAGCTTTTGGATAATTTTTTCTGCAGTTTGTAACTGCAGGTCTTCAGGGCACTTTGTTACCACTATGGCATCTGCCTGAGAGGCAGTGCAGGCAAATTCCCGCAGCCGGCCGGCCGGTATGGGCATATCCTGCCAAAATGGCTTCTGATAATCGGTAAGCAATACATATTTGTCTGCCTGCAAGGGCAAATGCTGAAATGCGTCATCCAGAATCACCGTTTGTATTTCAGGATAATGTTCTTTTATCAGGGAAATGCCTTGCAGGCGGTTTTCGCAAACGAAAACGGGTAACTCCGGTACCGCATTTTTCATTTCAAGCGGCTCATCACCGCAATGTTGAATACTGTCATGAACCTGAACCTCTCTGAAACCCTTGGTTTTGCGTTTATAGCCCCTTGAGAGGACCGCTGTTCTGCTTTCGGCATATTTGGCCAGATAGAGTGTCATCGGTGACTTTCCGCTGCCGCCTGCGGCAAGATTGCCAATTACGATACTATAAACCGACCCTTTTTTGCGCTTACCGCCTCGCTGAAAATACTGTCTGCGCAACCAAGCTCCTGTAGCATACAGCAACCCGGCAGGAAACAATAAAAACCGCAGAATGTAAGGCACAATATGGCAAAGGTAGCCATTAGCCTTTTAATCCAGTAAATGTTTGAGTACATACCAGCCCGAATGCAAAATGGGCTTCATGGCGGCTTCGCCACGCGCTATAACAAACCCGGGGCCGGGGTGGTCCGGCAGCAACATCCACCGCTCACCGGATTCTGCGGTCAGAACGAGGGTATTTTCGGTAACCTGAGTTGTATCGCGGAGTCCGCTGCTGTCCCGGGTTTTTTCGGCCCAGATTTCTACGGTGCGAATCTTAAATGGATTGTTAAATTGAAAAATCACGGGCCTGTGTTTCACCTGCTCTCTCTCAATCCTCAAAGCATAACTTACAGGCAATCCTTCCATATCTGTTTGTTCCTGCCATATTTTTACAGCTTGTGCATCGGGATGCAGCAATATGTCAATTTCAGGTGAAATGTACAGGGTATTGCCACCCCAGTCTGTTTGTAACTGCAACGTACTGATACTTACGATTTCCTTGCCAATCCAAGATTTGCATGTTTCCAGTGCTGCCTCACTGAGCCGCAGGTAAAATTTACGGTCTTCCATAGAGCCAAAAATAAGAAAGGCTGCCTTGCGGGCAGCCTTTCCATGATATTATTCAGTTTTAGTACGTAACCAATATTTCAACGCGGCGGTTGATAGCCTTGTTTACAACGCTGTTGTTGGGAACCTTGGGACGGGTGTCGCCAAAACCTACCGCTTTCATACGCTCAGGAGAGATTCCTTTACCCAGCATGTATACAACAACGGCATCGGCACGGCGCTGAGAAAGGTCCAGGTTCTTGGCAGGATCACCATCAGCATCAGTGTGACCTTCGATGGTTACTGCAGCTTCGCTGTACTCTTTCAGAATTTTCACCAGACGGTCAATGTCATCATATGACTCAGCCTTCAACACATCTCTATTGGTTTCAAAGAAGATGTTTTTGGCGGCCTGTTCAATCGCTTTCTTGGTTTCAACCTTAATTTCAGGACAGCCCTTGTTGGCAGCAGTACCAGCCTTGGTAGGACACTTATCTACGTTATCAAAGATTCCGTCTCCGTCAGTATCAGGGCAACCTTCACCGGAAATGCTTCCGGGCTTATCGGGGCACTTGTCGGAACCATCTTCAACACCATCGCCATCGCGGTCGGGGCAACCATTGAGGGCAAGCACACCGGCCACTTTGGGGCATTTGTCATCTTTATCCAGCACACCATCACCATCTGAGTCAGGGCACCCGCCGCTTTCAGCACTTCCGGCATCTTTGGGGCAACGGTCTTTGCTATCCTCGATACCATCTCCGTCTGTATCCGGGCATCCGGCAAATTTCTTGAGACCTTTCACATCAGGACAGGCGTCATCTGCATCAAATACCGAGTCAAGATCGCGATCTGCAGGGCAGCCTACGCTGTCCACATACTTGCGGTACTTTTCAGGTGTGTTTTTGCACAGATCGTATTTGTCACAAACGCCGTCTTCATCTTTATCCTTGCACTTGCTTGGGCCTTTGCTTTCACCCAGAGCCATGGTAATTCCGATTGCGTGGTAACCCCACATGTCATTGGTTTTCCAAAGTCTGTTCACCAGTGGCATAGATGGATCGGCATCACCGGGCTGGTTGGCACCATCCCAGCGGTCATTCATGGTGTAGGTAGCGGTCCATGACCAGCGCACACCAATACGATCGCTCAGGTTGAAAGATATACCAAGACCACCCTGTACGGCGGCACCCATGTCGGTTACTGCATTTTGAATTTCATTTTGGTTGCCCCAACGCACCTGGCTATGAACATAGTAACCACCAAATCCACCATATACATAAGGAATCACTTTGGATTCCTCATTAAAAAACGAATTCAGTTTGAAACGGGCTCCCAGGGTAAGATCCATGGTGTTGGCGCGGAATGATTGATATTTCCATGGTTCACGCTGCCATGCTACTTCTCTTTTATAACCCACGTCGCCGGCGCTAAAATTAACGACAGCGTCAAACATGGGGTTCAGATAATATCCAAAGTTTATACCGGCTCCCTGATAGTCCGGTTTTCTGGCAAAAAACAGGGAAGAACCCTGATCACCGAGATATTCTCTAAGACCAAAATTGGCCTCAACACTCATCGGGGCGTCTGCTGTTTGTGCCTGAGCGGAAAAACAAGCTGACATTGCGAGGGCAGTAGTAAAAAAACGTCCCAGGTATTTTTTCATCATAAGCTGTTAGCTGTTACTGTAATGTTGTTATCAGGCAACAAATATAACAACTTCGGGTAAAAAAAAAATTTTTTGAAAAATTTTATTGCCTGACCCAACAGGGTTTTTGTCATAAAAATGTCACAAAAAAGATTTCTTAATGGCTGATTTTCATGGACTAATGAAAAAGCGCGATCAGTTGTACACGTACAACAAATTTGCACTTCTGCTAACATTATATCGCGACAGCGAACCACCGGCAGGGCCTTTGAGAGGTAATCCATTGAACATATACCTGCTCTCGCAGCAGTTTTCAAAACGATTGCCGTTATAAAGGCCACATTTCAGCTGTATAGCCTGTGTATCCACCCATATTTGAGAGCATGCATTGAGCGGCTGCCAGGCACAGGTTCGTTCAAAAGCGTACCAGGTATCATCATAATCATGCACTATTAAAACACCCTTTACGCCTCCTTCTGCAATGGTAAAGCTGCCGGGAACCAGGAGATGCTGATTGTCGAGCAGGTTGAGATCCAGGGTAATGTTAACCGGACCTTTGGGTATGGCATCCGTCACATTGTTATTGCGACAGCCTGCCAGCAGGAGGAGCGTAAAAGCCAGGCAAAAAAACTTAATCTTCATATCGATAAAAACCATGACCTGTCTTGCGGCCATGGTGGCCGGCATCGACTTTTTGCTTTTGAATCCGGCTGGGACGAAACTTGGCATCCTGCCCAAACAGCGCATACATGGAACTGGTTACCGAATAATTGGTATCAACACCAATCAAATCCATCAGACGAAAAGGACCCATTTTAAAACCGGATGCTTCACACAACCTATCTATGCTTTCCAGTGAAGCCACCTGCTCCTCAAGTACCTTAAGTCCTTCTACGTAGTAATGCCGTGCCACACGATTCACGATGAAACCGGGAGCATCAGCAGCATACACGGCCTTTTTACCCAGGGATTCCGCCCACTGAAATGCTTTTTGTGCAATTTCTAACCGGGTTTCTGCACCAGAGATTATTTCAACCAGCTTCATGATGTGGGCCGGATTAAAGAAATGCACACCTACTACCCTTTCCGGATATTGAAGCCCGCGCGCTATCTGGGTAATGGGTATGGAACTGGTGTTGGTTGCAAGTATGGCGCCGGGACTATTTACAGCCTCGAGCTGTTTAAAAAGCGCCTGTTTTATTTCCAGGTTTTCCAGAATGGCTTCAATGATGATATCTGCCTGTAGCGCATTCGCATCATTTACAACGGATAACAAACCTAAAGCGGTGCTTGCCTTTTCAGCGGTTAACCTGCCTTTTTCAACTGCCTTATCAAGTTCTTTGCGGATGTAGGATTTGCCTTTTTCCAGAGCGGCCTCATTCACATCAAACAGCAATGTCTGATATCCGGCCTGAATACTGCATAGTGCAATACCTGCACCCATCACACCTGCCCCTGCTACAGCCACTTTCATAATTACAAATATACAAAATTTAGCGCGAGGTAAGCCACCCTGCGGGATTGAGTTTGGACTGGCCCTGCCAAAGCTGAAACTGAAGGATGGTTTTGGATTCATCATCCGTCCACACCTTGCCAAGCGCCTGTTTTGCCTCTACCTGCTGGCCGCGACCTACATAAACCTGACTTAAGCGGCTGTAAACAGTGTAATACTCACCATGATTGAGCAGAACGGCTTTTTCCTGCCCGGGAATTTCCAAAATGGCAGAAACCGTGCCTTTAAAAACGGCCCGGGCCGTGCTGCCCTCAGCTGTGGTTATGTCAACGCCATTGTTAACAAGGGTAATTCCTGCCAGATCAGGATGGCCGTGTACGCCAAAATACTGTGAAATAAAGCCGCGTTCCACCGGCCAGGGAAGACTTCCTCTGCCTGAAGCAAAATTATCACTGATTACGCGTGCTTCGGGCGTAAGCAAAATGCTGCCAGAAGACCTCGCCGGCTTGCTTCCCGAGGTTTTGGGATTGGCTGCAGCTGTACCCGTGTTGTCTCTTGCAGACTGCTGCCTTGCCCTTTTTCTTGCTGCTGCTATTTCCCTTGCAATCATGGCAGAGATGGCAGAATTCAGTCGGGCCACGGCTTTTTCGTTCTGCTTTATCTTCTTCCGCAATTCTGCTTCTTTTCCAGCAAGGGATTTCACCAGGTTGGTTTTCTGGCTTCTGTCTGTTTCAAGCTGTTGCTGTTCTTTTTTTTCTACCAGCAAGATTCCATTTTTTTCCTGCCTGATTTCTTCTAATGCCTGTAAACCGTTTTTTACTTCAGAAGCCTTGATTTCAAGCACCCCTATCTGCTGTTTTCGGTAGTCAGAGAGTCTGTTTAGGTATTGCATTCTGCGCACGGCCTGACGAAAAGATGCAGAAGCAAATACGAACGCCAGTTTATTAGCCGATTTTCGGCTTTTGTAGGCTTTGAGTATGGTTTTTCGCAACTTAAGCCGTTCATCGTTATACGAGGCTTTCAGCTGCTCGAGGGCTGTGTTTTGTTTGTTTATTTCCTGCTCTGCCTCACTCAGCTCGGATTTCAAATCGTTTATTACTTCACCCTGTTGCTCAATGATGCGGTTCAAAGCACCAATTTTATGCAGGGTGGCGCTTTTCTGGGCACTGGTTTTTTGAAGTATGTTTCGGGTATACTGGATTTCTTCCTGCACTTTTTTGCGCTTCTTTTCCAGTTCTTTTCGCGATTGTGAAAACCCCGTTAATGGAAGCAGTAAAAGAAAACCTATGCAGGCAAAACGAAACATGGCTATTTTTTTTGGGTGTATCCCGCAGGAATACTAAACGGGTACGAAGGTATAACGGCATCGCTTGGGTTTGTAAACGCAGCCTGCAAGCGTACAGTATTTTTGTCACCAAATGCCGTAATCCGCATCTGCTGAGGCACAGCAAAGGTGCCTGATCTTTGTTCGCCTTCGTAAACCACCTTAATTTGCCTGTTTTTCCCTGTTTCTGCAATTACACTGCTGTCGATATTTCCAACCGTATTGGTAAACAGCATATTGGTAGAGGCCGCATTGGAGGAATACCAGGCCCCGGACTGTGTATCTCTGTTGTAATAAACAGTATCAAAAATCGGATTGGAAACAATGAGGTTTTGCAATTCCCTAAGTGAAACCCGGGCACCGAGCATATTGGATAAGTCGGCGATTCCCAAACGCATATATTCTTTGTGATACAAATCAAGTACAAGCACACTGTCCCGGGTGATAATGCCTTTTGCCACCTGAATACCAAAGGCAACCGAAACAGAAAACCAAAGTATGCTGTCGTTTCGCATGCGCAAACTCAGGGTGCCGCTCATTTCCTGTCCATCACCTGAAACATAATAGATATTGAGGCGGTCTGAAAAATACTGCCAGCTTTTGCGGTTGATGTTGTCGCCTTTCAGCTCCACAGTCGTATCCGTGGTCAGATTCCCGATACGGACTGGTGTCTCAATTGTTTTTTGTTTTCTTGCCTTGCAGGCGCTCAGTGAAAAGAATGCGAGCAGAAGAATGAAGTTTCTCAATGTTTGTTTAACGATTTTTTAGCTTGTTTATTTTCTGCAAGAGTACCTCTTTGCTGGTTTTAGTGCATGCCAATGCCTTTTCATAACAACGAAGAGCTGGATCTTGCCTGTTTCCATACAAATCACCCATCAATTCGAGTGACAAAGGGTTTTCAGGCAGATATCGCTGAAGCAAAGTAATTGCTGCGTCTTGGTTTTTATTGACCATCAATGCCAGTCTGGCCTGCTGCAGTACACACTGCAAAAAAGCCCAGTAGCTGCCGTCTTCGCAGGTACTGTATTTTTTTGACCTGCCTCTGAATTGGTCATCAAAAAGTGCACTGAGGCGGGTAAACGCATCATCCGGCCTGTTCTGAATCAATGCCCATTCGGCATCAACCATCACGGCATAAGGCAGATTAGACGAATCCTCTAAGATCAGATTTCCCTCAGGCCGGTTTTTACCGGTTTGCATCATGATATAATCCCTTAAAGCTATCAGTGCTGAAGGATCGGCAGAAATGAGCGCTCCCTCACTGCACGTACGCAGTGCCTCCTCTGTTTTTCCGTTTACAGACAAGGCGATGGCCTTCATTTGATAAACAGAGGGATTCAGGGCATATAATTCCATCAGTGTATCTGATTCCGCAAGCATTTTTTGGGTTTCACAACCCATAGAAAGTGCGGTGAGGTATTGTTGCCACAGCATAAGGGTTTGCCTTCCTTCCTGCAAGGCTTTTTTCAGAAATTCGGCAGCGTCTCCGGCCTTGCCATGGTTAAGACACCACAGACCGAGTGTGTGCGTTGCCAGGGGTTCATTGGGGTGATTACGGTAAAGTCCGCGGAAAATAGCTTCTGTTGAATCGTAAGCGGGATGTTCAGGTCGGGTAAACGGCTCAAGGCACTTCCATTTTGCTTCAAATGCCAGACCGCGGGTTTGCACAATATTTACCAGGGCAGCAGGAATTGAAGTGCCTGGATTTGTGGCGTTCAGCTCACAATACAGGACAATCATTTCATAATCGCGGGGATTTTGCACCAGCAAGGTATCCAGCAGGTTTTTTGCTTCTGCTGCGGCACCGCCCTGTTTCAGCACATTGACCTGCCGTAGCCGGTAATAGCTGCGATCAGGATACTTTTTGCTCATCGCAACCCATTGTTCGGCTGCTTTTAACGGCTGCCCCAGTCCTAGGAATGCCTGTGTCCTGTATTCAACAATCGTTTCCATGAGCCCGAAAGATTTTTCCCAGCCTTCACAAAGTGTAAGAACGGAAGTCCATTCGCCTGCCATAGAATAAAAGCGGGCAGCATCGCTATAGGCTGACCATGCCCGGGGATGCTTCACCACAAATGAAGCATATACATCTGCTGCTTTTTTATATTGATACTGCCGGCGGTATAATTCGGCATCCAGCCAGATCCAGTCTTCAACAGAAGTATCCGATTGCCTGGCTTTGGCATTCAACGCCAGTGCCTCATCGGTTCTGCCATTTTTTGCGGCAATACAGGCCAGGCGGTGGTAAGCCGCACCGGGTGGCATGCTGCTGCGTGTGTAACGCCTGAACAGAGAATCGGATTGCTTCCAGTTTCCCTGTATGTAGTGAAACTCGGCAGCGTAATACATTTCCTGCATTGAGGACGTATCAATTGCTTTTGATAAAACGTCGGGGGTGGTTGCTTTGCGGGTTCCGCAACCCCAGGCTACCCAAAGTAACGGCAGCAGAAAACTGCCGAAATGCCTCATGACTGTGTGGAATAATCTCCGATACTAAGCTCGCAGCTTTGGCCATTCAGGCTGACATGGTTGCCAATCATGCTGTTGGTAAAATTCAGATTGCTGATATGGCTGTTATTTTGAATGATGCTGTTGGAAACCACGCAGTTTTCCAGTTTTGTATTGTTGCCAATACTCACATATGGACCAATGGTGCATCCTTTCAGTTCCACGTTGTCTCCAATAAAACAAGGCTGAATAATCTGTGTGCCTCCGTTAAACCTTTCAGCAGCGATATGGAACAGTTCCCGGCGTGTTTCCAGCAGGCGTTTGTTGGTATTAACGGTCGCATCCTTGTTGCCGCAATCCCACCACTCATCTACAGCACCCGGCTTGAAGCGCATGCCTTTGTTTTTCATGTTTTCCAGGGCATTGGTAAGCTGATACTCGCCTTTTTCGCGGATATCGTTGTCAATAAGATATTGCAGCTCACTGCGCAGGGTTTCACCACTTTTGAAGTAGTAAATACCAATTATTGCCAGATCCGATACAAATTCAGCGGGTTTTTCTACAAAATCGGTAATGTAATTCTCATTGTCAAGCTTAACCACACCAAAACTGGAAGGGTTATCAACCTTGTGAACCCAGATGACACCATCGGGGTTGGTATCCAGGTGAAATTTGGCCCTGAAGAGGGTATCCGCAAAGGCTACAATAACTTCACCCTGAAGGCTTTCTTTGGCACATAAAATGGCATGGGCAGTACCCAATGGCTCATGCTGGTAGCAAATACGGCCTTTGGCACCCACACTTTGTGCAATTTGCAATAAATGGGCTTCCGTATCCTGGCCGAAATCACCAATTACAAAAGCAATTTCATCGATCGGCTGATCGCAAACGGCTGCAATATCTTCTATCAGCCAGTGAACAATAGGCTTTCCTGCTACAGGCAGCAGGGGCTTGGGAACGGTAAGTGTATGGGGCCGCATGCGTTTTCCCATGCCGGCCATTGGAATAATTAACTTCATGTATATTATTGGTTTGTTTTAAACCAAATTACTGCTGCAAATTAAATACAATTGAACCAATTTTATGTTTCCGTATTATGAATATGACCTCCTGTAAACCTTCAGAACCCGATTTACATATAATTCCTAAAGATAGCAAAACTTCGGTTTTTCATGATATGTCGCCCTGTTTCAGCCAATTACAGCCAATCCACCCGCTACTACTTCCACTTTCATACTATCAGCATGATACAAATCACCATCTGCCTGAAACGCAGCCGAATTTCCCATTTCTATTTTGCATGAAGTAACCTGAAGAAAGACTACCGGTTTAAGTTGCAGATGCCAGCCAAAATTGACCAGAAACACATAGCGCAGACGCTGAAAGAGATTGTGCGGCTTAATTAATATAAAATCCATTTTGCCATCCTTAAGCGACGCTTCGGGGAACATCCTGAAACCGCCACCTGAACGGTAGCCGTTGCCGATGGTAACCATGAAAGCACCGCCTGTATATTGAAAATCTTCTGCGGTTATGCTGACATAAACTGGCTTGAAAAAAAACATATAGCGGGCAATGGGCAGAATATATTTCAGCGCAGGCCAGCGAATTTTACGGGCTTTTCCGGCCACAAAAGATTCAAATCCGGTGCCGCACACATTGTGCGCATATACTTCATTTATTCGCAAAACATCACAACGAATAATCGAATCCGATTTGATTTTTTGGGCGAGTTCCGCAATGGAAAACCTCTTAAAATTGGCTGCAAAATCGTTGCCGCTACCTACCGGTAAAATAGAAAATGAATGTTTCAGCCCTCCTTTATTGATAGCCATATGCAGGGTTCCGTCTCCCCCGGCCGTAATAATGTGGGTGGGCGGCAGCGCCGTTAATTCATCAGGGTTGCTGATTCCTTGAACTTCCAGACCACAGCCTTCAAATTCCTTTAGCCATGTTTCGATTTGCCGCGCATTGTAGCGACCCGAATTCGGATTGTAAAACAATACAGCTTTGGCAGGCATGCCTCAAAGATGGGAAAAATGTGTGGTATTTTTTGTACCCGGATTTAATAACTACTCCTTCAAGGTTTGACAACTTTTTGAAAGTTGTCAAACCTTGAAGGGCTTGTCCGCCGTACCTTTGTACCATGCTTGCCCTTGTAGATTTTTCCTTTGAATTTGCCGGAAGATATTTGTATAAAAACGCCAACTGGCACATCAAACCCGGAGAAAAAATCGGGCTGGTGGGCCTGAACGGTACCGGAAAATCTACCCTGCTGCGCCTGATTTCCGGCGATTACGAACTGCGGGAAGGAAACATGAGCAGGCCCTCAAACCTGAAAATCGGATTTTTAAACCAGGATTTGCTGAGTATCGATTACCAGGATCCGCTGCTGGAAGTGGTTTTGCAGGGCAGGGCAGATCTGTCAGCGCTGGACAAGGAAATCAACCGCCTGCTGGAAGAAATTGAGCGCACAGCGGATGTAAATGCCATTCAGCGCCTTACCGAGCTGCAGGATCAGTTTGGCAACCTGGGCGGATATGACTGGCACGCAGAAGCTGAAAAACTGCTGGAAGGGCTGGGCTTCAAAACAGAAGAACTGCAAAAACCCCTGAACCTGTTCTCAGGAGGCTGGCGTATGCGGGCTATGCTGGCAAAGCTTCTGCTAATGCAGCCCGATTTGTTGCTGCTGGACGAACCCACCAACCACTTGGATTTGCCAACCATTGAATGGATTGAAGATTACCTGAAAACCTACAAAGGCACATTTGTGATTGTGAGCCACGACCGCCTGTTTCTGGACAATACCGTAAACCGCATTGCAGAAGTAGCCCACCAGCAACTCTATCACTACAAAGGCAATTTCAGCGACTACCTGGAACAGAAAGAAGAGCGCGATGAAATGCTGCAGCGCCGTTTTGATAACCAGCAGGATTATATCCGACAGCAAATGGCATTTATTCGCCGGTTTAAAGCCAAGGCCAGCAAAGCCACTGCAGTACAAAGCCGGGTGAAAATGCTTCAGAAGCTTGATAAAATTGAGCTTAAGGATGACGAAAAGCGTGAAATGAATATCCGCTTTAACATTCGAACTACACCCGGAAAAACGATCTGCACACTGAAAGACGTCAGCAAAAGCTATGATGATACGGAAATTATCCGTTCGGCGAATGCGCAGGTGCTAAGGGGTGATAAAATTGCCCTCATCGGTGCCAACGGCAAGGGGAAAAGTACGCTGTTACGCATCATCAACGGGTCTGAACCGCATGGCGGTGTCGTAGAGCCCGGATGGAACGTAGAAACCTCATTTTTTGCGCAGCATCAGCTGGAAGCCCTGAATCTGCAAAGAGATTTGCTGAATGAACTCGGCACGGTGGATGCAGAATACACAGAAGCTGAACTGCGAACTGTGTTGGGCTGTTTCCTGTTTACAGGTGATGAAGTTTTTAAGAAAATAAAAGTGTTGTCAGGTGGTGAGAAGAGCCGTGTAGCATTGGCCAAAACCCTTCTTACAAGGGCCAATCTGTTACTGCTGGACGAACCCACCAACCACCTGGATATGTTTAGTACATCCGTGCTTGCCGATGCCATTTCGCAATACAAAGGCACCTGTGTCATTGTAAGCCACGACCGTACCTTTGTAAGTAACGTAGCCACCAAAATCTGGTGGATTGAAAACGGCATACTGCGTGAATATCCAGGAACCTATGACGAATGGAATGAGTGGATGCAACGGCGCGGACCGGAAACCTACATTCAGGAAAATGATACTCAAAAATCAAAGCCTGTAGTAGGTAAAGAGCTTTCAGACAGTAATTCCGAGCCTAAAAAACCCGGAAAAAACAGGCTGCAGCAGCTGGAACAGGAAATGGCAGAACTGGAAAGACAAATGGAGGCCATTCGCGCCGAAAAGGCCATGCATGAAAAACGTCTGACAGATGAAGATGTGGCTGTTGATTTCGAAAAAATCAATGCACATACCGAGGCCTACCGACAGGCAGACACTGAACTGCAAAAATTGCAGACCGCATACGATACTGCGATGGAATCATGGATAGCCGGCAACGCCGACTAAAAGTTACCAGACGACTTACCGGTACATTTTTTGATAATACTGCTGATACTCACCGCTGGTGACATGATCCAGCCATTCCTGGTTAGCCAAATACCAGTCAACCGTTTTTTCAAAACCTTCCGCAAATGCAACGCTGGGTGCCCAGCCGAGTTCATTCATCAGTTTTGAAGCATCAATGGCGTAGCGGAAATCGTGTCCTGCACGGTCGGTGACATAGGATATCAGTTTTTCGCTCTCGCCTTCTGCCCGGCCCAGTTTACGATCCATGATACCACAGAGCGTTTTAACAAGGTCAATGTTTTTCCATTCGTTGTTGCCACCAATATTGTAGGTCTCGCCGTTTCGCCCTTTATGAAAGATTACATCGATGGCACGGGCATGGTCTTCCACATATAACCAGTCGCGCACATTTTCCCCTTTCCCGTACACGGGCAGGGGTTTATTGTGGCGGATATTGTTGATCATCAGCGGTATGAGCTTTTCAGGAAAATGGTGGCTGCCGTAATTATTGCTGCAATTGCTGATTACTACCGGCATTTTGTACGTTTCATGATAAGCGCGCACAAAATGATCGCTGCCGGCCTTGCTGGCGCTGTAAGGACTATTAGGACTGTAGGGCGTAGTTTCCGTGAATTTTCCCTCATCGCCCAGGGTGCCATAAACCTCATCGGTACTTACGTGGTAGAAACGCCCGTTTTGCATATCGCCATGTTGCTTGAATGCGTTCAGCAGGTTTACGGTTCCAACCACATTGGTCATTACAAAATCGATGGGGTTGCTGATGCTGCGGTCTACGTGGCTTTCGGCAGCCAGGTGCACAACCCCGAAAGGCTTGTACTTTTCAAAAAGTGCCTGTATGGCTTCCGCATCGCGTATATCTGCTTTTTCAAAGCAATAATTGGGTTTGTCTGAAATATCTTTCAGGTTTTCCAGGTTACCCGCATAGGTTAGGGCATCCAGGTTAATGATGTTGTATTCGGGGTAGCGGTTCACAAAAAGGCGAACCACATGGCTGCCTATGAATCCGGCACCGCCGGTTATAATGAGGTTTTTGCTCATGGTTTTGATACGGTTAAGTCGGTTACTTTGATCTTTAGCGGCGTGTAGGGTTTTACTATATTCATATATCCCTGATCGCCATAGCCATAATCGCTGGTTACCAGAAATACACCTGTTTCTCCCTCTGCCATGTATTGAATTATCTGGTCAAATGCCGCCATGTTGTAGGTGTTTTTGCCGATTTCCATCATGTACTTTTTCCCGGTAGGAGCAGAATTAATCAGCAAATGTCCGTCAAGGGTACCCACTTCTGCATGAAAACTTACAACCTGGCCCTCGGTGAATCTCGGAGATTCGGTTTTATTCTCTATAAAATACTTGATAAAGCGGCTGGAATCCAGCAACCATGGTTTTTTAGTGCGGGCTGCAAAATCATCAATGGCCTTGTTTTCTTTTTGCAAACGCTCCATAAAACGCTGGTTTTGATATCCTGCATATTGAGCATCGTTCAAAACCTTGATAATGCGGATAATAAATTTCGCGGTTTCACCTGAAGGCAGATTCATAATCTGCAGGTTACCACTGATTCGCTGTTTCAGCGAGTCGGTAGGAATCAACACTTCCACTACTGAACCGGGAGCGCCGTTCTGCATGGCATCCTCCAGCTCATTGCGGGGCTCTACGGGATACATCATATGCTGTTCCACGCCTGGTTTGGCAAGGTTTACCAGCGTATCACCCTCCGGTCCTGTAAGCACGTACTGAAAAACAATGTGATATCCTGCCCCGGGCATTTTATCCCATTTTTTGCCTTCCACCACCCTAAAGTAACCTCCACGTTCGGTTTTTTCCCAGCCGCCCAGCCAGATACCAAGGGGTTTGCGCAGAAAAAAAGCCAGTGATCCTAAAATCAGCACCACAAGGGTCAAGGTAAGCCAGTGTTTTTTAACAAAATTCATATTGCCAGTAACGCTTCTTTATATTCTTTTATCGTGTCGCGGAATTTTTGCACCACTTTTTCCAGAGGTTCATCGCTGGCACCGCCCGATGCATTGCGGTGGCCGCCACCATTAAAGTACTTGGATGCATATTCGTTCACTGCAAAATCACCTTTGCTTCGGAAACTCATTTTCACCATTTTAGTGCGGTCAATAATCAGTACGCTCAGCACAATGCCTTTCAGGCCAAGGCCGAGATTAACAAGGCCTTCTGTATCCCCTGTTTTTACATCAAACTGCTCCAGTTCTTCTTTGGTCAAGTAAATCAGGGCTGTGCGCAGCTCCGGCAAAACCTCCAGCTTGTGCAGCATACAATAGCCAAACAATTTGGTACGATTTGGGGTAAACACATCATAGATTCGTTCGTGAATGCCTACATGATCGGCACCCTGTTCCAGCAAATCTGCCGCTATCAGGTGGGTGAGGCTGTTGGTATTGCTGTACTGAAAATTACCCGTGTCGGTCATTAACCCTGTATAAAGGCAGGTGGCGCAATCTTTGGAAATATTTTCCAAACCAAAATAATGCTTGATCAAATGAAATACCAGTTCGGCTGTGCTGCTGCTTTTGGGGTCCCATAGGGCATATTGCTGAAAGTTTTCCGGCTCAAGATGGTGGTCTATCATCACCTTTGCGCCGGGAGCATTTCGCACGATTTCACCATACTCGTTGATGCGTGAAAGACTGTTAAAATCCAAGCAAAAAATTACATCCGCGGCTTCGGTAATGGCCTTGCACTCGGCTTCTTTTTCTTCGTAAATCAGCACGGTTTCGTTGCCTGGCAGCCAGTTCAGAAAGTCGGCATAATCTGTGGGTGCAATCACCTGAACATCTTGAATGTGGTATTTTAAAAATGCATACAGACCCAAGCTACTGCCCATAGCGTCACCATCGGGTTTGTGGTGGGTAGTAATAACCGCCTTGCGGTATTTTCCGCTTTGAAGGTTTTCAATAAGGGGTGCAAGGGTATCGAGACGCATTTCACTGCAAAGATAACCCTCGCTTTGGCCATTTTTTGCACCCCCATATCACAAGAAGGTTTGGAATTAATGCCAATTTCTCTCAAGAAATACTGTTTTTGGTTATTTTTGTTAACTTATTTACCCAAAAACAATGCGAAAAATCGTTTCCATTTTGTGTTTTTGTGCAGGGTTTTCTTTGTCGGCTCAAACAGAATCAGATGCCCTTTTCATGGACAAACACAACCTCTGTGGAGGGTTTGTTTATGGAAATAGCTCCTGGAATCACTATTGGGAGGGCACATTTTACCGTGATAACGCCAATATTGGGAGCTTCAAATCCAATTTGGTGATGGCGATGGCCAACTATGGTATTCGCAAGGGCCTTAATGTAATCGCATCTGCCGCATGGATAGACAACCGCGTAACAGCGGGCACCCTCATAGGACAAAAAGGCATACAGGATCTGAACCTGTTTCTGAAAAAAGAGCTTTGGGCCAAAGATATTAAGGGCTTCAGCAGCTCGCTGGTTGCGGTGGGCGGCGTTTCTACCCCGCTTACCAACTACGTAGTTGATTTTCTTCCGATTAGTATTGGCATGCGCAGCAAAACCGCTTCCCTGCGCCTGCTGGCTGATGTGCAAAAAGGGCACTGGTATGGCACAGCATCGGCCATGTATACAGGCAGAAGTAACATCACCATAGACCGGAACTCCTACTACACCACAGAGTTGATTTACAGCAATAAGATGTTCATGCCGAATGTTTTCTCTTATAATATCCGCCTGGGCTGGAGAGACGGCGCAGACAAGTACTTTGAACTGATTGCAGACCGCATGAATACCCTCGGTGGTTTCGACATACGCAAAAACGATATGCCTCTCCCCGGCAACAACATGGATGCTTTTCGTGCCGGTGTAAACATCAAATATCCGGTTCCGGTGCTTCAGGGCTTGAGTGTGATGGCCACAGGCATGCAAACACTCTCGGGCCGTAATATGGGCAAAGCCACCACGCTGATGGCCGGTGTGGTCTATCAGGGCGCATTTGAGAAAGGAGACAAGAAGTGAAATTCACCGTTAAAATAGCGGGTTTACTGGGGTTGTTTGCCCTGGTTTCCTGCAACAAGGAAATCACGCAGCGCAATCTGGAATTTGGTGCATTGAACCCCGATAAAATTGACACCTCAGCCGGAAAATGGAAGCCTGTACTATTGACATCTGCAACCGAATTC
Organism: uncultured Flavobacteriaceae bacterium; assembly: GCA_964626685.1. GTDB lineage: Bacteria > Bacteroidota > Bacteroidia > NS11-12g > UBA955 > RGEC01. The sequence goes on along the minus strand of CAZVJY010000005.1, from coordinate 111,294 downwards.
GCTTGCGATGCGCCCATTGCTGTTACATCACCCGATTACAAGCTTCAATTGCTGGAAATTAAAAGCCGTCAGGCCAATATGACCGATGGGGACGAAGAAACACTTAAATACTGGAGTGCAGGCACCGTGCTTCGCTGGAATGAAATTCTGCGCGAACTGGTAGCCAAATACAACCTGCCGCCTTACCAGAATCCCGATGGAAGCTATCCTGTACCCAGCAGCGCCAATCCACTGGCGTATCCCTATTTCCCCTTTGCCAATCCACCCTACGCAGCCCGCGCATATGCATATGTTTCTGCAGCGCAGTACGATGCACTGGTAGCGGCATACCACTACAAAGGCTTTTACCGCAGATCGCGTCCGGCGGCGGTTGACAACTCCATCAAAGAACTGGTTCCCGTGGTGAAGGATTACGCCTATCCCAGCGAAGAAGCCGTGGTAGCCGGTGCCGCATTTGCCATGATGAGCCTGCTTTTCCCCGGAGAACAGGATTATCTGCAGGAAAAACTGAATGCCTGCATAGACATGCGCGTTCTGGCCGGCGCCAATGTACGCAGTGAGGTAGAAGCCGGTGTTAAACTTGGCAAAGCGGTTGCTGCCAAATTTATTGCCCGCGCCCGCACAGACAGGGCAGGCAAAGCCGTTGGAACTCCCGCAGACTGGTCTAAAATGGAGAGCGATGCCGTTGCCCGGGGAGAAATGCCATGGAAGAGCCTTGAAAGCCCTAAAAGACCGCCTATGCTACCATTATTTGGTAAAACCATTGGATTTCTGGTAGATACAACTGAAGTTATCAGCAACCGCCCGCCGGCACCGCCTTCGACTGGCTCCCCTGAATTTGCCAAAGAACTGGATGAAGTGCTTTGGTATAGCAAAAACGCCACCCGAGACCGTATGCGCATTGTACACTTTTGGGCAGACGGAGCAGGAACATATACCCCTCCGGGCCATTGGAACGCCATTGCATGCGAAGATTTTGTAAATATGCGTTTCAGTGAAGTACGCTGGGCCCGCAACCTTGCCCTGCTGAATATGGCCATGTTTGATGCCGCCATTTGCTGCTGGGATGCCAAATACGCCTATTTCAACCCAAGGCCTTCTCAGGCAAATCCCTCAATCAAAACGCTGACAGGGGTTCCAAACTTTCCAGCCTATACCAGCGGCCATAGTACCTTCAGCGGTGCTGCCGCAACACTGCTGAGCCATGTGAACCCGTCCCGCGCCAGCGATTATATGTCTATGGCTGATGAAGCCAGTAAAAGCCGCCTCTATGGCGCTATACACTACCGCAGCGACATTGAAGTGGGCATGCAAATGGGTAAAAGCATCGGCGGCAAAGCCGTTGCACGCGCCAAAACCGATGGCGCAGAATAATAGCTATCCGGCAAAAAAAAGGGGCCTGACGGCCCCTTTTTTTATGGCTGGCTGTGATCTTCAGTAACCAAAAAGTTCATCAAGGCTTAGTTCTTTTACCTTGCCGTATTTTTCCAGGTCCTTGCGGCTGATTCTCTCTTTGCTTGCAACCACACACAGTGCCCATTTACGGCTGCTGATATGGTTTTTGTGGAATGCCTCAATTTCCTTGAGTGTCATGCCCGGAAGCGCTTCATACAGTGCTTTGTTTGCGTCGGTATCCAAGCCTTTTTTGCGTAGGCTCATATACGTGCCAAGCAAATACTCTTCGGTAGTGCGCGATGTTTCTATCCGGTTTTTCAGGCTTTCTTTTGCCAGGGCAAAAACGTTGCTGTCAGCCGGCATTTGGGCAAGCAATTCATTCATGGCCGCGATTGCATCGTGGAATTTATCGGCCTGTGTGCCAATAAACGCCATGCTGGTGCAGTATTCGTCTTTTTCATCCGGGATGCTGTATCCGGCGTAAGTGCTATAGGCAAGGGCCTTGGCTTCGCGGATATTCTGAAACACCACACTGCTCATATCGCCTCCAAAATACTGGTTGAAGGCGGCAGCAACAGGTTCAGAATCGGGATTGTACTTCACATCGCGGTTGAGCCAGTAAATGCTCGCCTGCACTTGCTTATAATCAGCAAAAAACACCTCGTTTTCTTTGTTTTCGCGTGGGATGAACTTCTTGGCAGGTTTGGTTTTGGCAAAGGACTTGGGATTGCCGTGAATATCCAGCAGCGTGGTAAGCAATTTACCCTGATCTCTTTGACCGTAATACAAAACCTCATGCGAATAGGATTTCAAGGCTTTGATTTGGATAATAAGATTTTCGGCAGTCAGTTTTTTCAGTTCTGCATTGGTAAGAATCCAGCGGGCCGGGTTGTCGGCTCCATACATGGCATATGAGTTCAGGCGGCTGCTGATGGCTCTGCTGTTGAGTTTACTGTCTTCACGCTTTTTCAATTCCCCGTCAATCATGTCTGTAAATGCCTTTTCATCGGCCACAGGATTATTTAAGAGGCCCTCCAGAATGCGCATGGCCTGTTCATAATTTTCTTCGGGGCCTATAAGCGAAACATAGGTTTCTTCATCACCAACGTTGGTGAAGAAATTGCAGCCCAGCGCATACATTTTCTTGCTTATTTCTTCTGCATTCATGCCGGGAATACCCGCATAACGGATGTATTGCATGGCCAGTGGCAGGGTTTTATTGTGATTTTTGCCAAAAGCATACACATATGAAAAGGCAAACAAGCGGTTTTCGGTATTTTTTACATAGTGCACCGCAAGATCTGTATTGAGATTCAATCCGGCCGCTTTACCCAGTCCGGTATGTACAATTCCATCCTTCAGATTGGCAAAAACGGGCGTAATCGGCAGGTTTTCCTCTTGCAGCCACTCGGTTACAAAGGTGCTTTGCTTGTCGCGGTTCAGTTCCACGCTGCTGATTTCGGGTTTGTTGATTTTTGAAACCGTGGTATCGGTGCCCCTGCGTTTGAAAACCTCAACCCGCTCTCGGTCCAGAAACTCCTTGGCTACTTCCATAATATCCTCACGGGTAAGTTGCTTCATGGCCCAGAATTCATTCCAGTGTTTCTGGTAGCCCTGTCCGTTGATATAGCTCTCCATCAGGAAATAACCGCGGTTGGCATTTTCCTTGAATTGCTGGAGACGGCTGATTTCTTCATTCAGAATAATGGCTTTTAACAGGCTGTCATCAAATTTGCCGTCGCGGATTAGTTCCATTTGTGAAATCAACAAATCGCGCACCTGCTCCAGGGTCTGGCCCTCTCTGGGTTTTCCGGTAAGCAGAAATACGCTGTAATCATTAAGGGTATTCACACCGCTGTTGGCGCTCAGCACTTTCTGGGCTTTTACCAGGTTCAGATCTATTAAACCTGCACTGCTGTTGTTCAGCAGCAAATCTATCAATTTGGCGGCCCTGGCTTCGCGGGTTCCGGCACCGGGCATGCGGTAACCGATGGTGACCCATTCTGCATCGGGACCTACCACATCGAATTGACGGGGAGCACCGTGGGGCATTTCGCCTTCAAATTCATAGGTTTTCACTGGCTTGGGCTGCATCCAGGCAAAGTGTTCGGCAATGCCGTCAGCTGCCAGATCCGGATCTATGTCGCCGGCCAGAATAATAGCCATGTTGTTGGGAACATAATACGCATTGAAATACTCGCGGATGGCTTTCAGGCTTGGGTTTTTCAGGTGATCTACCGTACCAATGGTCGTTTGCAGGCCGTAGTTGTGTTTCTTAAACAACTCACCCATAAGTTTGTCTTCCACCTTTTCGCCATCGCGGTCCAGGCTAATATTCTTTTCTTCGTAAACGGCTTCCAGCTCGGTGTGGAAAAGGCGAAGTACAGGATTGCGGTACCTTTCCGACTCGAGTTCCAGCCATTTATGAAACATATTGGTTGGTATATCATTGATATACACTGTCATTTCATTGCTGGTAAAGGCGTTGGTGCCTTCTGCGCCCATGGCCTGACACATTTTATCAAACTCATTGGCAATGCTCCATTTGGCCGCAAGCCGACTTACACTGTCAATGCGCCTGTAAATAGCCTTTCTGGCTTTTTCGTCCTTGCTTTGGTTATATTCCTCATACAAAGCATCGATTTGGTCCAGCAGGGGCTTTTCTTTGCTCCAGTCGAGGGTTCCGTAACGGTCTGTCCCCTTGAAAAGCATGTGTTCCAGGTAATGCGCGAGCCCTGTGTTGTTGGCAGGATCATTTTTACTTCCGGTGCGCACCGCCACCATGGTTTGTATGCGGGGTGTCCTTGGATTTTTACTGGTTATGAGTGTCAGTCCATTTTTGAAGGTGTAAATACGCACATTCAGTGGGTCTCCTTCAAACTTTTGAACGGTCCATTTATCGGTTTTTTCTTCGCTGTAAGTAGTTACGCGGTCTTGCGCAAACAGTGATAAGCAAAACAGAAACAGAAAACTGAGTGAAAAAAGGTTTTTCATGGCGGCGAATTTACCCTAAAATGAACAAATAGCCTGCCGTGTCCGCGGTGCTTCGATAAAATGAGGCTGTATGACGACCATCGCAATCAGGATTTCGACCATTGTTATACCTTTGAATCAGCATGAGAATCACGGTATTTGCTATATTTTCGTATTTGTGGCTTTCGACGATGCCCAACCTGTCACAAGCACAGGGTAATACCCGAAAACAGATCAAAAAAGGAAAAGTGATTGAAAAGGGGTTCAGCGAATATCCGTCGCCACCGGCACCGAATTACACCAACATAGACAACTGGGCAGCCCATCCTGATAAAAAAGATCCCTCAGATGAGATTCCCAAGAGCTTGTCAGGCAATGAAAATCAACAGGTGGCCGATGTTTTTTTTGTTCATCCCACCTCCTATACCGGAAGCAGTGGCGATTCTTTTCGCTGGAATGCCGATGTCAGAAATGCAAAAATCAACAAGGAAACCGACAATGGTGCCATCCGGTTTCAGGCCAGTATTTTCAATGCGCACTACCGCGTGTTTGCCCCGCGATACCGGCAGGCACATTATTTCAGTTTTTTGACATACAACCTTTCCGACAAAAAACAAGCCCTTGACCTGGCCTACACCGATGTTCGCAAAGCCTTTGAATTTTATCTCGCTCACCACCGAAACGGGAGACCCTTTCTGATTGCAGGACACAGCCAAGGCACCATTCACGCACACAGGCTGATCAGGGAATTTGTGGAGGGTAAGCCGCTGCAACAGGATTTTGTAGGCGCCTACCTGCCCGGAATGCCGGTACCTGCAGATTCCTTTACACTGCTAATGCCCTGCAAAGACAGTGCCGATTGCGGCTGCTGGACCAGCTGGCGCACCTGGCGCTACGGATATGAACCAACCCGGTTTTCCGCCGTATGTCACAACCCTATTTCGTGGACCACAGACACGGTTCAGATCGACAAATCCAGGCACAAAGGGGCGGTGCTGCGCGATTTTAAAAAAACCCGATCCGGCATTTGCGATGCCAAGGTATATAAAGGAATCCTTTGGGTGCACCGCCCCAATTTTCCGGGTAGCCGCCTCATCAAAGACCCCAATTATCACATTGGTGACTTTAACCTGTTTTACCTGGATGTGCGGGAAAATGCCGGACTTCGGCTTCAGACTTATCTGAACAAAAGCACAGCACAAAAAAACGCAAACAGCGCACCCAAGTAATCCTATTCCCTACTTTTGCGCAGTGCACACGGTTTATCTTTCAACAGGATCAAACATGGGAAACCGCGAGGAATTTCTGGCGAGAGCCGAAGCAGAAATTACCCAATATATCGGGTCAATTGAGGCCTTAAGCAGTGTTATCGAAACAGCGCCCTGGGGCAAAACCGATCAGCCGCATTTTTTGAACAGGGTCTTGAAGGTAACAACCCAACTAACTCCTTCCTCTTTGATGAAAAGCCTGTTGGAAATTGAAAAAATGATGGGGCGAAACCGCAATGAAAAATGGGGTCCTCGTATAATTGACCTCGACATCTTGTTTTTTGACTATCAAATCATCAGTGAACCCGGGCTTTGTATTCCACATCCGCATTTACACGAACGTGAATTTGTGCTGAAGCCCATAGTGGAAATAGCCCCGGATTTTATGCACCCTGTTCTGAAAAAAACCATGTCTGAACTGCTTCAGGAACTTAACCATGCCTGAAAACCTGCCTCCGTATCTGTTTCCGCCGGTATCGTGGTTTTTGAGCGGAATAAAACATGGAGAAATCCGTGTGGCAGCGGGCGGCAATTTTGAAAAGCAAACCCTGCGCTCCCGATATGTCATTGCGGGGCCCAACAACCTGCAAACCCTATCGGTGCCGGTGGTACACGGCGGCTCCAGGTTACTGGCAGAAACCCAAATTAGTGTCCAAAACCCCTGGATTAACGAGCATGTTCGGGCCATAACAACCGCCTATGGCAATGCACCGTTTTTTGAATTTTATGATTACCGGATTTTGCCCGTTCTAAACACGGAGACCACATTGCTCAAAGAACTGATTATACAGTCCATCCAAATCCTTCACAGGGAATTGCAGTGTCCTGTCCCACTCGTGTTTACAGATGACTGGCAATGTAACGAACCGGAACAGCCTGTACCCGTTTATCCGCAGGTTTTTGATGACAGGCATGGATTCCGAACTGATCTAAGTGCGCTGGATTTGTTGTTCAATCTGGGACCGGAAGCGGCGGATTACTGGGATGATTTTCTGTAGTAGGTGTAATCTGCTTGCTGTAGGGTGTACCATAATCGCCACGGAGGGTATTTGCCTGATGAATAAACAACAAGAAAAGAAAGGTGAAAATTGCTTGAAGTATTACTATAATTTGATTTCCATATTTCAATGTCCTGGAAACAATTAGGGAAAATAATACAGAGGCAAAAGGCAAAGCACCAATCATGTAATGGGAACGCACCGGAATCCCAGAAAAGGTGATGAGCACACCCGGTAAAATCACAAAGGCAATCAACAGAAAACCGATAGGCTGAGAGGGTTTAATTTCCGGAAAACCGGTTCTGATGGTTTTGCAGATGCCGAACAACATTAGTCCGGCAATTGCACACGCAATTATCAGTGGTAAGAAAGTTCCGCCAGGAAACATCATAAATGTTTTCCATTCTCCGGCAGCGAAATAATACATGTTAAACCCGGGCGTGTCGGTTATGAGCCGAAGCCAGTATTCCAGTTTCAGGATATTGCTGAGGTGAGAAATGCCTCCACCGCCATTGAAAACCGCCAACATCCACGGTATACCTGGCAAAGCGGCGGGTATGGCTCCGGCAAAAAGCCACAGCCATTGCCTGGATGTGTATTGTTTCAATAGAAGAATGGTCAGTAAAAATCCACCGGCATAGAAAAACCCGCTCAGGTGCAATTGTCCGGCGAAAGCGCAAAACACACCCGTCAAAATGAGTGCAAACCAGCGGTTTCGGTGCAAGTATCCCCACCACATCACCGCAATAAATACGGGCATCAGATCCTGGGCCCAGATTTTACGGGCAAACAGCACCGGCATCAGCGAAACGGCGTATACAGCCAATCCCCACATAATTTTGGTTTTAACGGGTTCTTCATACTGCAAAGCACAATACACCATCAGCGCCAGTGCCAGAACATTCAGCCATTGTACGCCCATGGCCATAAACAAGGGTGTTGGATGAATGCCATAAAGCATCGCAAAGGGCCAGATACTGAAACCTGCATTAGGCAAGCCGGCTCCGGAGGGCATTCCCATTAGCGGAAAACCGTTTTTCCAGGCATCGCCGGCCAACCGGAACATTTCCTGCTCATCAAATTTCCACTCCATATCGTCAGGCCAAATGCAACGCAGAATGGCTCCGGCCAGAATAATCAGGAAAGGAAAATACCGCTGTTTCAACACCTGCGATATTAGCTTTGATTGGCACAAAAAGCCAAGCCCGTCAAAAAAATAAGCAGTCAGTTGAGCCGGTGACGTAACTTTGAACTTCGTAAAACCGTTTTACCTGCATGTACCTAACCCTGGATATCGGCAACACACGCAACAAATTTGCCCGTTTTTCGGAGGACGGAACGGTGCTGGAATCTGGGTTTTGCGATACCCTGCCCGATACAACCGACTGTAAAGCACTGTGTGTGGCTAATGTAGGCGCCACCAATGTAGATTTTTCAGGCATTCAGATTCCGGTTTTTTTTATCAGCCACAAGGTAAAACTGCCCTTTTCCATAGCTTATCAAACCCCCGAAACGCTGGGTTCCGACAGGCTTGCCGGTGTTGTCGGGGCGGCATTCCTGTTTCAGGGAAATGATCTGTTGGTGGTGGATGCCGGTACTTGCCTTAAATTCGAGCTGCTGAGAAATAACATTTACCAAGGCGGCAGCATTGCACCCGGATTGAAAATGCGCTACAAGGCATTAAAAACCTTCACCCACAGGCTTCCAGAGATTGAACACCGAGACTTTGACAACCTGCTTGGCGATAATACCGAAAGGGCCATTTTAAGTGGTGTTCAGGCTGGTTTTTTACAGGAAGTTTCCGGAAGAATACAATCTTTTATGGCAGAAACCCTGGGGCTTCAGGTGGTTCTAACGGGCGGCGATGCCCCGTTTTTGGCGGAACGCCTCAAAACAAAGATATTTGCAGAACCTTTACTGGTTCATTACGGATTATACCACACCCTGCGTTTAAATGGATATTAAGAAAACCCTCTGTATATTGTCTCTGTTGGGCATCACCGCCCTGAAAGCACAAACCGCAGGTCAGAACTACACATTGTCGCCATACAGCAACTACGGTCTGGGCGAACTGATACAACCCAATTTCATTCAGGCGGGCGCTGCCAGTCAAACCTTTAATGGCGCCTACAGCTACAGTTTAATGAACCCTGCCACTCTGGGCAGTCTTCGCTATGCAACCCTGGATTTCGGCATGAACGGCCGCTTTGGTAACATTCGCTCAGGAAACCAGACACAATCTTTCAATGGTGGGTCTTTCAGTTATCTGAGCATGGCCTTTAACAACTACAAAACCGACAAACGAAAGCCCTATGAGGAAACCGTGAACGGGAAAGTGGTCAAAAAGGTAAAATCCACCCCGTATGCATGGAACTCGGCCATTGCCCTGTACCCTTCCACCAGCGTGGGATACAATTACAATTACGAGAGCAGTACCCCTTTTCGCAACAGAACCGCGCATGTGGGCAGCGGTGGCATCAATGTGCTGGAACTGGCACAGGCCGTTAAACTCGGAAAACACGTTCAGCTGGGTTACTCGGGCGGCTACATGTTCGGACAGCTAAAAGACAATGCGGTATTCAGCTTCCCTGACACCATCGGGTTCCAGTTTGTGGAAGATATCCGGATTGTGGATGTGAAAGGCTTTCAGCACCGCGCGGGGCTTTTGCTTTCACTGGAAAAAGACAGCGCAGCACACCATCTTGGCTTTAGTTACGGTTTTCACTCCGGCATGCGTGCCAACCTGAGCCGCACTGCACAAACGCTGGAACTGATTAGCAACGGAGGCATCAACCGGCTGCTGGTGGTGGATACCGTTCTGGACGAGCAATCCGGCAACAGGCCGTTTACCATGCCGGCCTCGTTTGGTGTGGGATATCAGTTCAGATTCCGCAGGTCGTTTAGCATTTCGCTGGACTACCGCAAATCCATGTGGGGTAACTATTCCGCCTTTTTCAATCCGGGCGGAAGGCTTACAAACAGGAGTGATTATGGCCTCACTTTCATTGTGAATCCCATGGATGAAAAAACGCCCGGTAAAAAACGCATGCGTCCGCCATTCAGATTTGGTGCAAGCATGGCCGAAACCCAGAATGTGCTTACATCTGCAGGAAATCCATACACGGTTTCCGAGCAAAGGGCCTTTGTGGGATTTGGAATACCCTTGTCGCGCCGCTATTACGACAACCGAACCCTGCGCAGCATTGTGCACCTGCAGGCCGAATACCTCACCCGCGGCAAAAACGCCGGAGGCCTGGCACGCGAAGAATACCTCATTTTTTCCCTGAGTATGAACTTGGGTGATATTTGGTTTCAGCGCCGTAAATTTGACTGATGCCCCGGTTGATGCTCATACTACTGACCTTGCTGTGGGTTTCCTGTTCGGAAAAACCGGGAGGCAGCTACCGAAGCAAAAAAACCGACAGCATTGCTACCCGCGAAACCGCCGAAAATGTGACCATTGAGTACACAGATTCGGGTATTTTGAAAGCAGTAATTGAAAGCCCTGTTATGATTGGGGTAAAGAATGTGCGCAATCCTTACATCGAAATGCCCAAAGGTATCCGGGCCGATTTTATTGATAAAACAGGAAACATTGAAAGTTATTTAATCAGCGAATACGGCATCAGCTACACCGAACAGAAACGTATTGTAGTGCGCAGAAACGTGCAGGTGCTGAACGTGAAATGTGAAAAACTGGAGACTGAAGAATTGGTTTGGGATCAGCAAAAGGGCAGAATTTATACGGACAAGTTTGTGAAAATTACCACACCCGAGCAAATTATTACGGGTGAGGGCATGGAAAGCGACCAGACGTTTTCCGACTGGGAAATCATGAACGTAGGTGGAACGATAAACCGAAAAAAGAATGATACGCTACCATGTAATGAGTCTGCTGTGCCTCGCCGCAGCCGCGCTCGCCGCCATTGAGGCATTGGCCGGATTTACGGTGGACGCCGACAAGCAGAAAATCGTGTGGTATACCAACGTGGCCGCCTGGGTAATGACAGGTTTGTTTCTGGGCTGTATTCTCATGTATGTTCGCCTGCGCAGAAAACGCAAAGCGGAGCTGATGGGGAACGGTAATAGCCATGCAAGCAAGGTGCGCTAGGCATGATCTGTTGTTAGCATATAGCTTATATTTGTTGTGTAGAACCGAGGTTTTGTGGAGTCGCGATTCTATAAACAAACTATACTAATAAAGACTTTTTTTAACCTTTATGACGATTACATATCAGTATAAAACTTCGAATTCACATTTAGATCTTCATGCACACACAAGCGATTCAGACAAGGCATAAAAGCAAGCTACCCAATTATAGAATTTATTAAACTTACAAAAATGGAAGGAATTTCTTTATACTACTTTTCTTTCTTTTCTGATAAAACCTACTTCGCATCAGAGAAAAACAAACATTTGGAAGAATTAGGATCTTGGCATCACACCGATTCCTCATTTAATGATTATTTTATTAATATTTTCTCAAAAAATTCAGTAATAAAATCAATACCTACAAGCTTCCTTGATGTCAAAGATTTTAACTACAATGATGAACTGTCCTCTTGTGTATTTAGCATTGAAACCAAACTAAAAAACAAAGAATATAAATACTTAAACATTATAAAATGTGGTTTCTCATTTAAATATAATAGTATTGATGAATTTCAAAATATATCAAAAACTAAATCAGATTTATTGTATCAAAAAATAGTTGAGCTTAATATCCCGGAATTCAGCAGTAAAACAGATTATATCAAAAAGCAACTTTTTCTTCAAAAGTTAAAAACGCAAATTGTACTGATTGGAGATTTTAATTGTTCGTTTAATGAAAGAAAGTATATGCTTCTTGACATAGCGCTGGATAAACCTGCTGGCACTGCTAAAAATACGTTTGAAAATGAATTTGCCCTAAAAATGGCACACTCCAAGTCGTTTCTGGAAATATTGCTAAACAAGTCTTTAATAGATCAATATCAAGACTGGTCTTCCATCATAACTCATAAAAAAATTGTTTCTATTTATGATTCTGATTACGAATCCATAAATAACATCTTTTTTAACAATTCAATTCAATATGGTCTAATATACATTCAAAAAATTATTGTATCTGAACTAATTACTTGCCTAAATCTATGGATTAATGAAAATAAATTTGAAAACAATTTAGAATTATCAAAAAATTATTTTCACATATCCCGTAATTTTGATTTTACAACTATATCCACTAAACATTTGTATAATGAATATTCGAGATATTTAGATGAAAACCTAAAAATCAATAATGAAAAAGAAATTATAAACAATAAACTTAAAGAGATTGAAAATATTTTAGAAAAAGAGAATAACAGATTAACCAATATACTTCTGTTTATAGTTGCCATCCTTCAACTAATAAGTGTTTTTATTGATAAGATTACTTTTGATTTAGCAACAAAATTGCAAATAGCCGAAACACGTGTTAATTATTACATGTTTATTTTATTTACTGCCATATGCGCAGTAATAATAGTAATATTAATGAAAAAAAGAAAAATATAGTAATTCCACATGTCAGCCTGCCAGCCTTCGCAGAAAACGCAAAGGTGAAACTGATGGAAAGCAGTATTCAGGTCGCTTTCATTTATATCTATATTTTTCATCTTAAACTAGTTATGAAACTTTGATTTATTTTTGTTGTAATGATAAATGAAAAAGAAAAATTACTTCAACGTATTTTAGATAAAACTGTTGATGGAAAAAGAGTATTAGGTACATCTTTTGCTCTTAAAAGCGGCACTTTATTTTGGCAAGGAGCATCCGGTGATTTAACCACCGATAAACCCTATTTCATTGCCAGTACAACCAAACTATTTACAACCGCGATAATTCTGAAACTGCAATCAGAAGGCAAACTACATCTTGAAGACAAAATTAATAAAATCATTGATAAATCAATTTTAACAGAACTGCACATATACAAAGGAAAAGAATATTCAAATGAACTGACAATTAAACACCTGCTCTCTCATACTTCAGGTCTTCCGGACTACTTTCAGGGCAAAGGAACAAATGGCAAAAGCCTGGAAAACGAAATATTGGAAGGCAATGATCAATTTTGGACTTTCGAACAATCTATTGAAAGAACAAAAAAAATGCACACCCATTTTGCACCCGGAACAGATGGAAAAGCCACCTACTCAGATTCAAATTTTCAGCTTTTAGGCAAAATTATTGAGTGCATAACGCATAAAACCTATTCCGAAAATTGTATTGAATTTATTATCAAACCATTGGATCTATCAAAAACATACCTCTATCAAAATACAGCTGACAACAATCCAAAAACACTTTACTACAGCAGCAAAAAGCTAAACATACCCAAAGCAATGACTTCCTTTGGCGCAGACGGCGGAATGGTTTCAACATCAAGAGACATGCTTGTTTTTATCGAAGCATTTTTTAATGGTCAGCTCTTCCCTGCATCCTACATCAACGAAATACAGCAATGGAAAAAAATCTTTTTTCCATTGCAATCAGGTATTGGAATTCACTTATTCAAACTACCCTGGATTTTCAATCCAACAGGTTCCGTACCATACTTTATAGGTCACTCAGGGCTTTCCGGAGCACTGGCCTTCTACAGTCCGAGAGCGAACATTTTCATTGCAGGAACTGTAAATCAGGTTGCACACCCGGATATTTCCTTCAAAACTATGATAAAGTTAACTCAAACGGCGCTAAAAAATTGACAATTAACTAATACCATAATGGCAAGGCCCTGTTTCCAAAACTTTCCAATAGATTTAAACCGCAATGATTGATATGGTCATGTAAAAATGGTATTTTTGAAAAACAGTGATATCTGGCTGGCACCAAAATAAAGAACACCAATTTAAAATGAAAAACATGAACTTCGTTTCCGGATTAAAACAGAAAAACAAACTGGGGTTGCTGATTCTAACTACCCTTTTTTCGTTTAATGCAACTGTTGGATATAGCCAAACCTTGCAGTTGTCTGAGGAAAAGGTGTTAATTAACAATATGGCTGCTCCTTGGGGATTTACATTTATTAACAGCAATGAAGTGTTGTTTACCGAAAAACAGGGCAAGCTATTTCATTATACTATTTCTAGCGGTGCCCTCAGCGAAGTAAAAGGAGTTCCTGCAGTATCATTAAATGGCCAAGGCGGATTGCTAGATGTTGCCGTACATCCAAATTTTAGTAGCAACAATTTTGTTTATCTCACATACGCAGTTGCGGCAACTGGCGGACAGACAACAGCACTAGGCAGAGGAACGCTGGTAGGTAATCAGCTTCAAAATTACCAGGAACTTTTCAGGGCTTTGCCCATACGCAATTCTGGCCAACACTTTGGAAGTCGCATTGTTTTTGATAAAAACAACATGTTATACATGTCTGTTGGCGATCGCGGCGCACAAAACGAAGCGCAAAATAAAAATAATCACCTGGGCAAAGTATTGCGATTCAATGATGATGGCACTGTACCCTCAGATAATCCACTGGTTGGGGTTCCGAATACAAGACCTGAAATTTATTGTTGGGGAAACAGAAATATACAGGGCATGGCTATGAACCCTGCAACGGGAGAAATATATGCCCACGAACACGGCCCAAGGGGAGGAGATGAACTCAATTTGATTAAGCCAAACACCAATTTTGGCTGGCCTGAGGTTACATTTGGCATTAACTACGATGGCAGTTCGATTACACCAGACACCACGCTTCCCGGCATGCAACTTCCGCTTACATATTGGGTTCCCTCCATCGCGCCCAGCGGAATGACCTTCATCAGCAACGGACAACCCAACAACGAAGCGGATATTCTAATTGGTGCATTGGCAGGCACACACATTCACTGGGTGAAATTGAAAGATAATAAAAAAGTGGCCTCGTCACGAAGCATGAATGGCTACGCGCGTTTTCGAGATATTAGACAGGCACCTGATGGTAAAGTTTATGCAATGACTGAATCTCCGAACCGCTTTGTAATGTTGCGTGTGAGTGGCCTCAACACTAGTTCTACAAACGATGTTAATGTTGAACAGGTAGAAAAACCGGTGCTTTATCCTAATCCAAGTTCGGGTAAGAGTACTTTGTCATTTCATGTGGCAAACAACCAATTTATTACTGTAAATATTTTCAGTGCAAATGGTGTTTTTCGTGATAACCTAATTGCAATGCCTTTATCAAAAGGCAAACATGTGCTGCCACTAAACACAGACAACATGGCTTCAGGATTGTATTTTTTGGAAATTAACAAAGGTGGCTCTAAAACACTATTGAAATACATAAAAATTTAGGATTTACTGCCGGCTTGGTAGCTCATTAATAACTAAAAACACGCCCAAAGCCTGATAATAGTTTCATGAAAAACCCTTTCTGTATCGGTCATTTTCTCTAAAACGCTGTTTGATTCAATACCTGTAATTTTGGTGGGTGCGTGGTTTGGAAGTGCTACTAAAAAAACAGGGAATTCTAACGCGCAATTATAATACCTCAAGACCCCATCTTATCACCCCTCAGCTTCCTAAACCGAGCCCTGGCATCGGGCATGAAGAAGCTGCCCGGAAAATCCTGAATAATCTTTTCATAGGCCTTGCGCGCTTTTTCCGGGTCTTTCAGTTTATATTCATACAATAGCCCCAGCCGATACCAGCCGTTATCAGCTAAAATATCGTGGCCAAAGGCCACCACCAGTGTGTTATAAAGCTCAGCAGCGTCCTCAAAACGGTACTGCTTTTCGCGAATGATAGCTTTTTGCAGCAAAATATCATCTGAAAGGGAATGGCCCGGGTACAACTTCGGAATGCTGTCCATTTCACGCTCGGCTTCTTCCAGCTTGTTTTGCGCAAGCAACAATTCTGCTGTGCTAAACCGCTCCAGCGCGTCGTAGTTGCTGTCCAGTCCCAGGTTTTCGGTGATGGTAAGCGCCAAACGTATGGCATTGTTGGAAATCAATTGAGTGGTGGCGCCTTTGAGTACGTCCAGCTGCAGCATGGCCCAGTCATAATCGCCGCGGTAGTAGCTGAGGCGGGCACGGCGATATTTCGCCTCCTGCCCCAGCGGATCCTCGGGGAAATCTTTTTCCACCTGGGCAAACAGCAATTCGCTGCTCCACACATCGCTGTCGGCAACGTAGGCTTCACCCAAGGCCAGCTTGGCTTCAGCTTGGTTTTTGGGCGATAATCCGGGGGTGCGGTAAAATTTATCCAGCAAATCCACAGCCTTGCCCGGGGTGTGTTTGTACTTTATATACACATCCGACAACCGTGAAGCAATGCGCCATGTTCCATCGTTGTAGCCGCTTTCTGCCAAAAATTGCAGCATTTCTGTTTCCAGCGCCAGCAGGGTTTCGGGAGCAGGCTTTACCTCGGTTTTTAACTGCTGAAAGCGCGTTTCCAGCAGGCCGGAAACGGCTGAATAGTAGTAATCGCCTGTAGTACCCAGCGATTTCACATACTCATAGCATTTTGTGGCCACCGTCCAGGCATCGTTGCTCACGCACAAATCGCCCAGTTCAATCAGTCGAACCCCCTTTTCCTTAAGGCGTTTGTCCAAAGCCCGGGTCTGTACAAATGCTGCCTCCCAATCTTTTGTTTTTATGAAAGTCCATTTCAGCAAATCATTCAGCTCAAAATTATCGGGGACCCGTTGCAACTGCTTTAGTAAAATGCTTCGCAGGATGGCAAAATCGGCACTGTCGGTCACATTCATCTCAAACAGCTGTTTGCTTTGATCATAGGCATAACCCGACATCAGCACCATCTGTACATACTTTTCCAGCCCCTTGGTTTTGTTGCCAGTTTCCATATACATCTGGGCCAGGCGGGTAGAAAAATCTGCCGCAAATCCAAACTGCTCCTCACCGCGTTCATACACATAAATGGCCCAGTTGTATTTGCTGCGGCGCCGAAACGCATCGGCGGCCTCGTAATACTGCTGCATGGATAAGTCGGGCATATCCGCCACTTTTTTATATTGTTTCGCTGCTTCGGGTACCTGCCCTTGTTTTTCCATCAGAAAGGCTTCATCCACGCGATACTGAATAACCTGCGGAAACTTCTTTTTGCGCTTCAACACCAGCTTTTCTGCTTTGTCGTTTTGCTTGCTCATAAGCAGCGCCGTCAGATATGCATCATACAGATTGAAATCACCCGGGGTTCTGTTGCTCAAATCCTCATATAAATCGGCAGCCTTGCTGTATTCGCGGTTCTCCATGTATTGCCGGGCCAACGATTCATTGGCGGGCTGGGCAGCCAGCAACGCGGCATAAAAAAAGGCTATCAGATAAACTGCGATTTTCATTGTCCGGCCTGTATGCATAAATAACGCTGCTGGTATGTCTTTTGTTGAAATCAATGTGCCTGAAGCCAGTTGTCACCGGTTCCGTATTCCACTTCCACGGGCACTTTCAAGGGCATGGCTGTTTGCATAATGTGTTTAATGTGCGGCGCGATCTGTTCCACCTCACTTTTGGGCACATCAAACAGCAATTCATCGTGAACCTGAAGAATCATGCGGGTTTGCGGATGGTTTTCCTTCAACCAGGCATGTATTTTTATCATAGCCACCTTGATCATATCGGCGGCGCTGCCCTGTATGGGCGCGTTGATGGCGTTTCGTTCAGCAAAACCGCGCACGGTGGCATTTCTGCTGTTAATGTCGCGGATATAGCGCCTGCGGCCCAGAATGGTTTCCACGTAGCCGTGTTGCTGGGCAAAAGCGATGGTACTGTCCATGTAGTTTTTGATGCCCGGAAACTTTTCAAAATAGTTGTCTATAATTTCTTTGGCTTCCTTGCGGGGAATGCCCACGCGCTGGCTCAATCCAAAAGCAGAAATCCCGTAGATGATTCCGAAATTGACCGTTTTAGCCTTGCGGCGCATGTCTTTGTCAACCGCGTCCAGCGGCACTCCCCACACCCTTGCAGCAGTGGCTGTATGAATGTCTATACCCTGCCTGAATGCGTCCATCATACCTTCATCCCCGCTCACATGGGCTATCACACGCAATTCTATCTGCGAATAATCTGCACTAAGCAACACATGGTTTTCGTCTCTGGCCACGAACGCACGGCGCACTTCCTTGCCCAGTTCTGTGCGTATGGGAATATTTTGCAGATTGGGGTTTTGGCTGCTCAAACGGCCTGTGGCAGCCACCGCCTGGTTAAAAGATGTATGTACCCTGCCGGTGCGGTGGTTTACCAGCAAAGGCAGGGCATCCACATACGTGCCTTTTAATTTTTGCAATTGTCTGAAATCCAGAATGCGCTGCACAATTTCATGCTCGCCGGAAAGCGACAACAAAGTCTCTTCGTCTGTCTGGTATTGCCCGGTTTTGGTGGTTTTGGGTTTATCCAGCAGTTTCAGTTTTTCAAACAATATCTTACCCACCTGCATGGGCGAGGAAATGTTGAATTCTTCCCCGGCCAGTTCAAAAATGCGTGATTGTATTTCCAGGCTCTGCCTGTTCAGTTCTTTACTATAGTCTTTCAGAAAGTCTGTATCTACCCGAACACCTTCCTGTTCTACATCGCTCAGCACCGAAACCAGCGGCATTTCCAGTTTTTCAAAAACATTATATACATTTCGGTTATGAAGTTCTGGTTCAAGTTTTTGTTTAAGCTGAAGCGTAATATCCGCATCCTCTACTGCATACTCTTTCACCTTTTCCACATCCACCACCGCCATGCTCAGCTGCGCTGCACCTTTTTTGCCAATCAGCGTCTCAATGCTGATGGGTTTGTAGTGAAGATAGCTTTCTGCCAGCAGATCCATATTGTGGCGCATATCGGGTTCTATAAGGTAATGTGCCAGCATGGTATCGAAACACGGCCCTGAAACCTCCATGCCGTAGCGTTTCAGCACGGATAAATCGTATTTGAGGTTTTGTGCCACCTTATGGTTGCTGCCCGAAAACAAGTCGCGGAAGCGTGCAAACAACGTTTTGGCCGCTTCGAATTCTCTGGGAAAGGGAATGTAATAACCATCATGAGGCTTACAGCTCAGGGCTAGCCCCACAATATCGGCATCAAAGGCTACCAGCCCGGTGGTCTCTGTATCAAAACAAAACTCTGCTGCTGCCTGCATCTGCTGTATGGCTTCCTGTATCAGTTCTTCGCTGTTGCATAACACATAGCGGTGTTTCACATCCTGCAGGGTTTTGTATTCTCTTGCTGGTTCGGGCACTGACACTTCGGGTAAATCAAACAGACTGGCCTGCATGCGGTTGTTTCCTGCCGGTGCAGCGGCTGCAGGAGCACCGTTGTCGCCAAATACCCGTTTCATCATGGTGCGAAACTCCAGTTCATTGAAAACCTCCTTGAGTTTTTCTTCATCCGGGCTTTTTAAAATCAGCTCGTCCGGGTGCAAATCCACGGGCACGGCCGTGTTGATGGTGGCCAGTCGCTTGCTCATCAGTGCCTGCTCTTGGTTGTTTTCAAACTTTTCCTTCATCGCGCCCTTCAGCTTATCGGTATTGGCAAGGATGTTTTCTATGCTGCCAAACTCCTGAATGAGCTTTTTGGCTGTTTTTTCACCCACGCCGGGCACCCCGGGAATGTTGTCTACGGCATCCCCCCAAAGCCCTAGAATATCAATTACCTGATCAACGCGCTCCACTTCCCACTTTTTCAGTACTTCAGGCACACCCAGCACTTCATCGGGGTTCCCCATTCGGCCGGGTTTGTAGATGAATACGTGGTCACGCACCAGCTGTCCAAAATCTTTGTCGGGGGTCATCATAAACACATCAAAATCCAGTTCGGCTGCTTGCAGGGCAAAGGTGCCTATAATGTCATCTGCTTCGTATCCGTCATGGGTAACTACGGGTATGTTGAAACCTTCAATGATGCGCTGAATGTAGGGAAGGCTCCGCCTAAGATCTTCGGGCATTTCTTCGCGGTGTGCCTTATATTTTTCGTATTCAATATGCCGGTCTGTGGGTTTATCGGTATCAAAAACCACGGCAATGTGGGTGGGCTTTTGCTTATTCAGCACATCCAGCAAGGTATTGGTAAAACCAAACATCGCGCTGGCGTTCAGACCGGTGCTGGTAATGCGCGGGTTCTGATTGAAGGCAAAAAAAGCCCGGTAAACCAGGGCCATGCCATCAAGTAGAAAGAGTTTCTTTTCAGCCATTAAAATTGAAGGGTAAAGATAATGAAGAAATGGCCTCGGCGCCAATCTTTTTAAGGTTGTGGCGCAGTATAAACCCGTATCCAGTCTACTTCAAGTGCTACCGGAAGTCGGCTATTGTCGATGTGTTGCAAATAGCGATGATCAACAGCGTTGTTTACCACCAGGTACATGGGCTCCTGATAAAACCGCCGCATCCATTGATTCATGTTTATACTGCGCACAGGGACCCCATCGGTGTAAAACACCACCCTGTCGGGTGTCCAAAGGCATGCGTAAATATGAAAGGCCGAATCGGTGTCTTTGCTTAGGTTCACTGCTTTCATCAGGTGTGTTTTGGTGCGGGTTTCTATTTTTCCGAAGTGCAGTGTCATGGTTTGCCGGTGTACGGTTTTCCCGGTGCTTTTGCCATACATCTCATAAACATCAATTTCCGGAGGCCAGTTGTTCTTCCCGGTGAGCCAGAATGCCGGCCAGGTGGCTGGTCCTGATGGGTTTTTACTGCGAATGGCAAAAAAACCGTATTGAAAAGTGCGGGAATGGGCGGTGTTGATAAGCCCGGTGCCATAGGGGATAATGATACTGCTGTCGCCTGACGGAAATTTTTTTGGGGCATAGCGGTTTTGTAAAAAAAGCACCCCGTTTTTCACAAACACTTCACTGTCGCCATAATACTGATGCGGCTGCTGCCCGTGGTATCGCCCCCAGGGCTGCCCAATTTGCCAGATGTTTGTGTTTAAAGAATCAAATTCGTCGGCAAAAACGGGAATAAATTCCCGCGCCTCTGCCGGTAACCGCAGGGTCACTGTGTTTTTATCCGCCTGCCTGTAATGCCCGTTTCCGGGAGTGTTGGATAAATCCCAGCCGCGCTTGAGCATTAATCCTGCCTTGCCCCTTGTAAATCCATCACGTGTGCTGTCCAGCTTACTTTGTCCGGAAACCTGAAAAAAACATCCCACAAAAAGAATCACCAAAGAAGCCCGCATACTGATACAAAGATAAATTTAAAAACCCATGCCAAAAGGGATAAATATGTTTGTTTTTCATTCCTTGTTTTTTCGATGTTGAAGATTCATACCCGTTAACAAAAAAATAATTTTCTATCTGCTATTATTATCGTAATATTGCGATAATTAAATCATGGGAACAGCTAAAAATGAAGAATTCAGCGTGCGTGACAACCGCATTGCTGAATATGCCAAAGCCCTTTCCAGTCCTGCAAGAATAGCTATTCTTCGGGTATTGATGGAAAAAGAAACATGTATATGTGGAGATATTGTAGAGGAAATTCCCTTATCGCAAAGTACCGTTAGCCAGCACCTGAAAGAACTAAAAAATGCTGGTATTATTAAAGGAGAAATTGAGGGACCAAAAACCTGCTACTGCATTGATGCGGATAATTGGGAATCCATGAGAAAAACATTTAAAAAATTCTTTAAAACATTCGACCCTAAACAAACAAAATCCTGCTGATGAAAACAAAAATTTTAGTACTGTGCACAGGTAACTCGTGCCGAAGTCAGATAGCACACGGCTACCTGGCTGCCATGGGAGGAAACAAAGTGGAGGTATACAGCGCCGGCGTGGAAACCCACGGTGTAAATCCGAAAGCCATAGCTATTATGGCAGAGGACGGCATCGACATAAGCAGCCACAGCAGCAACCATGTAGATGAATACAGAAACATTGACTTTGATTATGTCATCACGGTTTGCGACCACGCGAAAGAACGTTGCCCCTGGTTTCCCACTTCCGCTACGCTGTATCATGAGAATTTTCCCGATCCCGCTAAAGCCTCGGGCACAGAGGAAGAAATACACCACGCTTTTGAACACACGCGATACCTCATAAAATCCTATTGTTCGGCATTTATCCAAAAACACCTTAATCACTGAAAATATGCCCGGAAATAAAAGACTCGGATTTTTAGATCGCTATCTCACCGTATGGATTTTCCTTGCCATGGCAGCAGGCGTTGCACTCGGGGTTTGGTTTCCATCCGTTCCCGCGGCAATTCAGGCAATGGGTGACGGCACCACAAATACACCGCTGGCAATTGGTCTGATATTAATGATGTATCCCCCGCTGGCAAAAGTGCGCTATGAAAAGATTCCGGCTCTGTTTACCAATAAGGGGCTTTTCTTTTCCAACATGTTTATAACCTGGTTTGTGGGCCCCTTGCTTATGTTCTTCCTAAGCATGTTGTTTCTTTCCGATTACCCGGATTACATGTCTGGCCTTATTTTAATTGGCATAGCACCTTGCATAGCCATGGTAATTGTGTGGAACGAACTGGCCGAGGGAAACCGCGAGTATATTGCCGCCCTGGTGGGTATCAACAGTGTGTTGCAACTATTGTTTTTCAGCTTGTATGCATGGTTCTTTCTGGAAAAAATGCCTCCTTTATTCGGGTTAAAATCCATTCAGATCAATATTGGCATAGCAGAAATAGCCAAAACCGTTGGTATTTACCTGGGAATCCCTTTTTTGATGGGGGTGATTAGCCGCTATGGATTGATTGCATTAAAAGGAGAGGCATGGTATAACCAAAAATACATACCGCGCATTTCGCCCATTACCCTTTCGGCACTGCTGCTTACCATTGTGATCATGTTTTCACTGAAAGGCGAACTGATGGTGAAACTGCCGCTGGACGTAGTTCGTGTGGCCGTACCACTGGTACTGTATTTCTGCATCATGTTCGGGCTGATGTTTTTGGTGGCCAAAAAACTGGGAGCCGCCTATCCGGAAACCGCATCGGTTTCGTTTTCGGCAGCAGGTAACAATTTTGAGCTGGCTATTGCGGTAGCCATTGGTGTTTTTGGATTAAATAGCGGTCAGGCTTTTGCGGGGGTCATTGGTCCGCTGGTGGAAGTACCTGTGCTGATTCTTATGGTGAAGCTGGCGTTTGTGCTGAAGAAAAAGTATTTCTGACATTAAGAAATGATTCGCCAAGGCATAATGGTTGTTCATTAAGGCAAACATTGATCGTTTCCTAATATCTTTCAATCAACATTATGGGCTTTTTAGCAGCAGCCACCACCCGGTGTGCAAGATGTCTTAGCGGGTTTAACTTCAGAAAGGACCATTTTTTGTTTAATACCCGGAATACCGCAGGCGTCTTCTGCCAGGCAAGCGGTTTTGGTGTTGCGGAGTACAAAGTGTTGTCCATTATGGTCAAGATCATATTTTCCGATGGTTATGCCTTGGTATTCCACCTCAACATGCAAATCTTCCGTGCCTAGCAACCCTTCAGAGAGTGAAATGATCTTTAAAAATTTATCGGCAGTCATGCGGTGTTCGGTATCGTTTGCCACCCAAAGTTGAAGATTGGCTTTTTTTTCACTTCTGAAACTGCCACCGCAATCAATGAAGTGTTTTACGACAACGCCCACTTCCGTTATATGAAAATGAGGTGGAATGAACATCCCATTTTCATCGGCAAATGAGACATTTTCTGCACAGCCAAGAATTGCTTTTACTTCTGATATTTTCATAATTTACTGATTAAATTTAACAACACTCCGATTTTCTCCTTTTACACCCGTGTATCAGGCTTTGTGTATATTGGTGCAATTTTCCTATTCCATCTTCGTCTATACAATAACAAATCGACTTTCCTTCAATATTGCCTTTTATGAGGCCTGCAAGTTTCAACTCTTTAAGATGTTGCGAAACAGTGGGTTGTGACAACCGGACTTCAGTAACAATATCACCACAAATACAATCTTCCACTTTAAGCAGGTAGTCCAGGATAGCAACCCTTGCCGGATGCCCCAGGGCTTTGGCAACAGTAGCAATGTCATTTTGACCTTCGGTAAAATATGCTGTCTTTGTTAATCCCATATTGTTATATTGCAATATTACAATATTTAAATCCGGAAAGCAAAAGACATGATAACAATCAACGGTCTTTTTAGATTAACTTAAAGAGATAATGCCTGTTTTCTATAACGCATTAGCCGAAACATACAAATTGCCCAAATGAGGATACACGGGAACACCTTCAGCTGCCAGGTCTCCACAATCAGAATACGCCAGGCCTTCGGGTAAATATCCGAAGGGCCCAGGCAGGTAAACAACATTACAGGAACCAAGAGAGCAATATGCCATGCTTTCCTTTCCGGAAGCGCAAAGTACCATAACAACACTCCGGCTACGGCAATGATAAAAGTGGCACTTTCGGCCATGTGGTTGAATATGACCAGCCAGATGAGCCAGGATGCGGCATAAATGGTCCTGAAGTCGCGATTGCTAAATCCCTTCCAGAACAATAGAGGAAAACACTGAAGGAGAAGACCCGCAAGCACAATGATGTTTTTATCGGGTTGCCAGCCAAACCAGCTTTGCAACCAGCCCATGACACTGTATTTCACAAAGAAGCCGTGGTCGCCTGCAATGAGACCGAAATATTCGCGGTAGTGCAGTATGAGCCGATCCCAGCCTCCGAATGGCATCGGCAAGATAAACAGACCGAGAATGATGCCTGCCGCTACAGGTATGGCTTTCAGGCGTTGGGGATACAACAAAACCAGGGCAAAAAACAAAATACCAAACAGTTTAATGAAAACCGTGAGGGAAATAAACAGCACCGGCAAAAGGGTTTTCCCTCTTTCCAGATTTATATATGCCAGTATAAGCAGCCCTGCGATTAACAAATTACTTTGACTGTTGGTGGTGGTGGTAAAAATCTCCGGAATGGCGAGCAAACCAAACCCCAGCTCACGATTGGGTGGTAGCGACAACTTTTTAAGAGCAAATAAAAAGACGAGTACATTCAGCAAGTTCCATACTGAAAGACCAATACTGCTGGGCAAAGCTGATAAGGGTGCGAAAAACAGGGCGAATGTGGGTGAATACTTAAATACGTCGTATTGTTCCTCCGGATACTGCACGTACAGGTTTTTGCCATCTGACAAATGGTAAAAACTATTGCTGAAAATTACATAGTTGTTGTAAGCCGTTACCTTTCCGGTGTATCCGGGCATCTCCTTTTCAGGGGCATTGATGGCGCGAATACTTATGAAAAGGGCAAGCATACAATACACGGAAACCAAAAACCACTTGCTTTGTACTATGCGCTTACCCGGTTGCATGCTGCAGCAAATTAAAAGCATTTAATGCATACCGGCTGTAAAATAACAAGACCCGGCCGAAACGACCGGGCCTTGCAAGCTATGAAAACTTAAATCTACCCTACTGCAAAATTCGTATTTAAACGCTCAGGCATTTACGGTTATGGTTAAAAACCATAGCTTATTTGTTACACAAACTGCGCTTTTAGTCTAATAAGGTGACTCTAAAACCATTGTTTTTAAACAGTTAAAACGAAAATCAGCCCCAATGCAACATAAGTTACTTTTATAATCCGTTTTTCGTGCTGAAATTTGCGAGGCAATCATTCTTTGTTCAAACAATGGAAGGAAGCAATTTGTTAAACAACGAGTAACCTAAATAAATCAATGGAAGATCATAAAAATAGCAACGGAGAAAGTAAGTGCCCTTTCTCAGGAAAAATGGTAAGTCCCAGTGCAGGACGTGGAACACGCAACCGTGACTGGTGGCCCAATCAGCTGCCTCTGGGCATTTTGCGCATGCATTCAAACCTGTCCAACCCCATGGAAGAAGGTTTCAATTATGCAGAAGCTTTCAAAGCCCTGGACTTGAACGAAGTAAAAAAAGACATCAATGACCTGATGACAAAATCTCAGGACTGGTGGCCTGCTGATTACGGCCATTACGGTCCTTTATTTATCCGCATGGCATGGCACAGTGCCGGAACCTACCGTATCTCTGATGGTCGTGGCGGTGCCGGTGCAGGAACGCAGCGTTTTGCGCCCCTCAACAGCTGGCCTGACAATACCAACCTGGACAAGGCTCGCCTGCTTTTGTGGCCGGTGAAACAGAAATATGGAAACAGCCTTTCATGGGCAGATTTGATGATTCTGGCCGGCAACTGCGCCCTGGAAACCATGGGTTTCAAGACCTTCGGATTTGGTGGTGGCCGCGAAGATGTGTGGGAGCCCGAAGAAGATATTTACTGGGGTTCCGAAGCTGAGTGGCTGGCCGATAAGCGCTATTCCGGCGACCGCGAGCTGGAAGGCCCGCTGGCTGCTGTACAAATGGGTCTTATTTATGTGAACCCGCAAGGCCCTAACGGCAACCCCGACCCGATTGCTGCCGCACGCGACATCCGCGAAACCTTCCGCCGCATGGCCATGAACGACGAAGAAACGGTGGCCCTGATTGCAGGTGGTCATACCTTTGGTAAGGCACACGGTGCCGGCGACCCTGGCAAATATGTGGGAAAAGAGCCCGCAGGCGCTTCAATCGAAGAACAAAGTATGGGCTGGAAAAACACCATGGGTTCAGGCAATGCCGAAAATACCATCACCAGCGGACTGGAAGGCGCATGGACCACCACCCCCACACAATGGAGCAATAACTACTTTGAAAACCTTTTTGGTTACGAATGGGAACTCACTGAAAGTCCGGCCGGCGCAAAGCAGTGGCGCCCCAAGGGCGGTGCGGGCGCCGGAACCGTACCCGATGCACACGTGGCTGGCAAAACCCACGCGCCCATGATGCTTACCACAGACTTGTCGCTGCGCATGGATCCTGCGTATGAAAAAATATCGCGCCGTTTCTATGAGAACCCTGACCAGTTTGCCGATGCCTTTGCCCGCGCCTGGTTCAAGCTCACCCATCGCGACATGGGACCCAAGCGCCGTTACCTCGGACCTGAAGTGCCTTCTGAGGAACTCATCTGGCAAGATCCAATTCCCGCAGTGAACCATGAGCTGGTGGATGCTAATGATGTTGCTAATCTTAAAAATCAGATACTTTCTTCAGGACTGACCGTTTCTCAGCTGGTAAGTACAGCCTGGGCTTCGGCTTCTACCTACAGAAACTCAGATAAGCGCGGTGGTGCCAATGGTGCCCGTGTACGTCTGGCGCCTCAGAAATTCTGGGAAGTAAACAACCCTGCGCAGCTGGGTTCGGTTCTCGATAAGCTGGAAAGCATTCAGCATTCGTTTAACAGCGCTCAGAGTGGCAACAAGCGCATTTCACTGGCCGACATGATTGTGTTGGCAGGTTGTGCTGCTGTGGAAAAAGCCGCTGCCGATGCGGGCCACAGCGTAAGCGTACCATTCACTCCCGGCCGCATGGATGCGAGCGCAGAGCATACCGACGTAGAATCTTTTGCAGTACTCGAGCCCATGGGCGACGGTTTCCGTAACTATAAAAAGGCCGGATACCGCGCTTCTGCTGAAGAAATGCTGGTAGACAAAGCCCAGCTGTTGACACTGACCGCCCCTGAAATGACAGCATTGGTAGGTGGCATGCGTGTGATGAACACCAACTGGGATAATTCTAAACATGGCGTGTTCACCCACAATCCCGGCAAGCTCAGCAACGATTTCTTTGTGAATCTGCTGGATTTTGGCACCACCTGGAAAGCTACAGACCATGCACAGGAAACATTTGAAGGTACCGACCGCAAAACCGGCGCTGTGAAATGGACCGCTACCCGTGCAGACCTCATCTTCGGTTCCAACTCAGAACTGAGGGCCATTGCGGAGGTGTATGCCTGTGCAGACGGACACAAGAAATTCATCAAAGACTTTGTGGCCGCCTGGAACAAGGTGATGAATGCAGATATGGCATAAAGTTGATTTTGTTTACAGATAGAAAGGGGCTTTGAAAAGCCCCTTTTTCTTTGTGCGACTTTTACAGCAGAAGTTTCTGTACCCGTATTTTTGCAAAAAAACCATGCACCGAAAATTACTGACCGGAATGATGTTGTTGTGCGGTTCTGCTGTGTGGGCTCAGGATACCTTAAACATAGACACGCTGCTGATTTTTGACGGCAGAACCCGTGGCAACCTCAACCAAAATACATCCATCACACGCATTGATGCGAAAAGCCTGCAAAAAGCCCCGGTGCAAAGTGCAGAGGACTACCTCGATTACCTGCCCTGGCTGGATTTGCGTAGCCGAGGAAATATGGGTGTGCAGGGCGACTTGAGCATTCGCGGCGGCAACTACGAGCAAACCCTCATTATGCTGGACGGCGTGCCCATGACCGATGCCCAGACAGGCCACCACAATCTGAACCTGTTGTTGCCGCCCGAAATGTATGGCAGCATTGAAATCAGTGCCAACGGAGCATCACGGATTTATGGCCCCAAAGCCATGGCTGGTGCAGTTAATTTCACTACACAGCTACCCGACAGCAACAGCGTGTTTGCCTCGGTATTTGGCGGTGAAAATGGTTTTCGAAGACTGGCAGCAGGTGTTTCCGGCTATTACAAGGGCTGGGGTGCGGGTATTTCGGGCCAAACCCTTTCCCACAATGGTTTTGCCTCCAATACCGATATGGATCAGAATAGCCTGTTCGGTCAAATCTACCGCAAGGACAAAGCAGGTAAAATATGGATGAATGCGGGCATGGGCAACAAGCGCTTTGGCGCACAGAATTTTTACAGCAGCCGCTTTCCCTTCCAGCAGGAATACACCCAAACCCGCCTTATTACCGTGAACTGGGAATATTATTGGGGTAAATGGCAATGGGTCGGAAACTCATATTATCGCTATAACCACGATCGTTTTGAACTATACAGGGAAGGCGATGGCTGGTATCAGCGAAGCGGAAAACGGTATGTGCGCGGCACAGACACAACCCCCACATGGTATGCCGGACACAATTACCACCAAAGCATTGCCCGGGGCGGCATGAACAACATTTCTCGGAGATTTGGCGTGCATACTGTATCCATTGGGTTGGAATACAGATCGGAGTTTGTGCGCAGCAATGTGCTGGGTGAGCCGGGCGATACCCTGGAGGTACCCTTTGGTTCGGATGGAGCAAAATTTACCCGCAGTGCAAGGCGTGAAAATTGGAGTGTGTATCTGGAAGACAAGGTATCGTGGAATAACTGGGTGTTGTCAGGGGGCGTTTTGTTCAATAACAACTCAGCCTTCGGGAATGGCATTTTCCCGGGAATGGAAGTATCCAAAACATTGCGCAATATGCGTGTTTTTGCTTCTGCCAACAAGGGTTTCAGACTTCCTACCTACACCGATTTGTATTACAACATAGGGGGTGCCAAAGGCAGTAAATTGTTGAAACCTGAAGAAGCTGTTTCTTACGAATTGGGAACCAAAATCAGGCATAAAGAACACCGTTTTAGGCTGGCTACATTTGCCCGTGATGGTAAAAACCTGATTGACTGGGTGCGTTTCAACGGCAGCAATGTGGATTCAGCGGCCAACCTTACCCAGGTATTCTATTACGGTGCAGATGGTTACTGGGAATATATGCCCAAGAAGCCGCTGGCTGGGGTTTTACAGAAGATTACAGCCGGCTTATTTGTCATGAATGCCGATAAAAAAAGCGAAGGTTTTCAGAGCTTTTATGCGCTGGATTTCATTGGTCAAAAGTATACCCTGCAGGCCGACTGGAAACTTCATAAGAACATCAACCTAACTACGATGGGTTATTTGCAGAAACGACTGGGGGGTTACAAACTGCCCGGAAGCACGGTAGAAACAGCGTATCCGCAAGCCGTGGCCATGGATATGCGTCTTACTGCCACATTGAAGGGCCTGAAGTTTTTTGCCGAAGCCACCAACGTGTTTGACAGCCCTATGATGGACCTGGGAAATGTGGTTTTGCCCGGCAGATGGGTGAAAATGGGCTTATCAGCGTTGATTCAATAAGAAATCCGCAATTACCGGATTACTGATTGTCTCTCCACTCATAAACCCACTGGGCCTGTACCATCTCCAGATGCCCTTCATTGCATTCTTCACGGGTACCCTTAAAATTGGGAATTTCCAAAACCCATTCCAGCAATTCGGTGAAACGTACACGGTAAATTTTGCTTTCGCTGAAATCATCACCGAAGCGTTCATAGAGCTTCATGGCTATGTCCTCATGATCAGGCCAGTATATTGGAGGTTCGAACATTGTTTTAATGGTTAGAAGTTAAAGTTTATTAGTGACCAATGATGCCGCTCTGGTCTGGAATGGTAACCACCAGATCACCATCCTGACTAAGTTTACATTGGCACGCCAGCCGTGAGTTATACTTTGGGTTTCGGGCACGGTCCACATAATCTTCTTCGCGTTCGCTCATTTCCGGCAACAGGCTCTCTCCTTGCTGAATGTATACGTGACAGGTACTACAGCCACATACACCACCGCAATTGTGGTTAAGCTGAATATCGTTGTCCAGCGCTACTTCAAGGATGGTTTCTCCAGCCTCAATACTTACCGTTACCGGTGCCTGCGCTTTGTCTTCAAATTGAAACGTAATGTTTCCCATATCGGTTGCAAAGGTAACAACAGAAGCCTCCTAAAGTTTACACCAAATGGATATTTTGAAGCACTCTGCAAAGCACAGATAGCATAAAAGCTCGAGGGTTTGGCCCAAAAATCATACACAAAACGCAAGGTGTCCAAATCTGCCAAACCTTGCCTATTTTTGCAGTCCTATGCAATTTGAGCTTACCGAAGAACATTTGGCGGTGCAGCAGGCTGCCCGCGATTTTGCACAAACCGAACTTCTGCCCGGAGTTATTGAGCGAGACGAGCACCAGAAATTTCCTGCAGAACAGGTTAAAAAACTGGGAGAACTTGGCTTTATGGGTATGATGGTCGATCCCAAATACGGAGGATCCGGTATGGATACCATCAGCTATGTGCTCGCCATGGAAGAGATTTCCAAAGTGGATGCTTCCTGCTCTGTTGTGATGAGCGTGAACAACAGCCTTGTTTGCTGGGGTCTTGAAACCTTTGGCACAGAAGAACAAAAGCAAAAATATCTTGTACCGCTGGCCAAAGGAGAAATTATCGGTGCATTTCTGCTCAGCGAGCCGGAAGCCGGCAGCGATGCTACCAGTCAGCGCACTACGGCGGAAGACAAAGGTGACCACTACCTGCTGAACGGTACCAAAAACTGGATTACCAACGGCAACAGTGCCAGCGTCTACCTGGTAATGGCACAAACAGATGCTGCCAAAGGCCATAAAGGCATCAACGCACTGATTGTAGAAAAAAACAGCCCCGGTGTAACCGTAGGCAAAAAAGAGGATAAACTGGGTATCCGTGGCAGCGACACGCATTCCATTATGTTCCAGGATGTGAAGGTTCCCAAGGAAAACCGCATCGGTGAAGATGGTTTCGGATTCAAGTTTGCCATGAAAACCCTCACCGGTGGCCGTATTGGTATTGCTGCACAAGCCCTGGGCATTGCCAGCGGAGCCTATGAATTGTCATTGAAATATTCAAAAGAGCGTAAGGCTTTCGGAACCGAAATCATGAACCACCAGGCCATTGCATTTAAACTGGCTGATATGGCCACTGAAATTGAAGCGGCCCGTCTTCTTTGCCTAAAAGCCGCATGGCTGAAAGACCAGCACATGGACTACGGCAGAGCCAGTTCGATGGCAAAACTGTTTGCCAGCGAAACAGCCATGAAAACTGCGGTAGAAGCGGTTCAGATTCACGGCGGATATGGCTATGTAAAAGAATACCATGTTGAACGCCTTATGCGCGATGCCAAAATCACCCAGATTTATGAAGGCACCAGCGAGGTTCAGCGCGTGGTAATCAGCCGGGATGTACTGAAAGATTAATTTTTTGTTCGAGTATAAAAAGGGCCGTCATGTGACGGCCTTTTTTATGCAATGTGCAATGTACCTTATTGGAAAAGTTCTAGTGGAGCAAAGAGGTCTCCGGCAGTGCGTGGCGCATTGATGTTGGCGTTGATTTCATCCTGAGGAACCAGGAAACGCTCGGGCAGCTTAGTTCCTTTGTTGGGAACTACACCTATGAGGTTTTTGGTTCTGCGAAGGTCACACCAGGGCTCAATCTGACCATAAAGTGAAACATATTTCTCAACCAAAATTTCTTTGGTGATAGCATCATTCACGGTAGTGCCGGGAACCATTTGTCCGGGACCGAAATCACCAATTACATAGTCGTCATACTGACCACCGATGCTGGTGGCATTTTCATCACGAACATTGTTCAGGTGATCAATAGCCACGGTAGCATCGCCATTTCTGATTGCGCACTCAGCAAGGATTAGCTCATTTTCAGCATAGGAAACGATAGGAAAATTGGCAGTTGCAGCAAATATGCCATTGTCCCAGTTGGGATCAAGCGGTGTGTAACCTGCATCGGTGAAATAGAATGCAAACCTGTCGGACTCGTCTGTCTTCGCATTGTTGCGGAAGAATACAGATGTATCAAGCAATTTTTCCATGTGAGAACCGCTGGCAGAGATATAGCCGGAACGGTTCCAGTCAAGGAAATCATAATACAGATTCCATGCACCGGGCGTGGCCTGGCTATGGTTGGCAAGCAAATCCTTACCGGCAGCGATACCGTTGGCTGCTGCTGCTGCTGCTTTGGCGTAATCCTTCATGCGCAGGTATGCACGGGCTTTGAGCGTGTTAGCCACCTGAGCCCAGTTGTGGTTACCCACATAGGCTCCACTGAAGTTGGCATGGTTAGCACCATAGGAAAGTGCCGAATCAAGCAAAACAATGGCCGCTTTATGCACATCCGACATTTTATCAAATTTAGGGCTGGAAATTCCATCAACACAGGCTTCTGTATTTGGAATATCACCCCATAGTGCAGAGGCGGTAAGCAGCAGATTTGCCTCCGTAATGCAAGCCACGGCATTCAGCTGCTTGTTGTTCGCTTTTGCTGCCTTAGCGCGGATGATTCTGCATTGTGCTATGCCTTCGGTGTAAACGTTACCCCAAGGAGTGTTAAAATCACCGGCAGTGAGTACGTAATCGTTGTAAGACACAAACTGGCGGTCAAAACCTACGTGATGACCACTGAAAATTCCTGTCAGTCGGGCAGCTTCGCCCTCATTCACCAGCACATTGGCCAACTGGGCACCCGACATCATCAGCACAGGATCTGAATCGCTGAACTGGCCGGGGTTTTCTTTATTGATTTCCTTAATGTCCTTTTTGCAGGAAGTAAGTCCTACGGTCAGGGCAACGGAAAAGATTAAAGCTATCTTTTTCATGTTATAATTCCTTGTGTTATATTAGAGGTTAAACTTAATGTTGAACAGGTATGACTTGGTTCCGGGGTTGTTAAAGTAATCCAGACCGCGGCCATTGGAAACACCGGTAAGGTTGGTTTCGGGGTCAACACCATCAAACTTGGTCCACAGTGCCAGGTTTCTGCCTGTGAAACCAACAGAAATTCCGCCGGGAACGTGAACTGCATCAGACCATGCCTTAGGCAGGGCATAAGACAGGCTGAGTTCGCGGATACGAGTCCAGGAGGCATCGCGGATAAACTGCTCAGCTACTGAACCAAAACCACCGCCAAGGCTGGTGTACCAGTATTGGTTCAGCCATACGTTACCTGCACCAAAGTCTTTCAGACTGCCACGGGCAGTGATACTTCCGTCGGCATTAACAACAGCCAGACCATTGGCACCTGCTGCAGCAGCTGAAGCCAAGGTCACACCGCGATAATCTACGATGTTTGCAGCATCAGCGGCAGAAACTGTAAAATCCGTTGCAGACTCAGGCGTTACACCAAAGTTGTTCAGCACGCCGTAAGTTCCGGCCCACATGTCATTACCCTGACAGGTTTCAACCAGCAGGTTGAAGTTGAGGTTTTTGTAGTTACCATTCAAACCTACACTGCCTCTCCAGTCCGGATTAGGATCACCAATTACACCTTCCTCAGAAGATGCTGTGGGAAATCCGTCAGCATCCAGGATTAGCTTACCTGATTCATCCTTTGCCCATTTTCCGCCCCAAAGTGCACCCATGGCCTGACCTTCAACAGCGCGTGAAGAAGTTCCGGTGAAACCGGCCAGGAAAATGGGAGCAGCTCCGCTGAGGTTGTCAACGGTGTTGCGGTTGCGACCCAGGTTACCGTAAAGGTTCAGGTTGAAGTCGTCGGATTTAATCAGACTAACATTCATGTCTATTTCAAGTCCCTTGTTAGAAAGATCGGCAGCGTTCTTCCACTGGTTTGAATAGCCTGTAGAGTTGGGCACGGCAATAGCCAGTACAGCGCCGTCTATTTTGTTCTGGTAGTAAGTAAAGCCGAGAGAAACCTTGTTTTTGAAGAGTTTCACGTCGGCACCCATTTCAATTTCTGTTTTGATTTCAGGCTTGATATCGGGATTGCCCTGGGTTGAACTTCTGTAGATGGAGCCACCATACAGAGAACCATCCAGGTAATCGCCCCAGCCGGAAGCCGAGCTTGCAGCCACATAGTTGGTGTTCCAGATATAGGCAGGAGGAGCAACACCCACGCGTCCGGCAGACACGCGAAGTTTCGCATAGCTAAGAAGATCACTCGGTTTTAGGTCTTTTGTGAGTTCGTATGCCAAACTTGCACTGGGAGAGAAGAAGCGGTTTGCATAGGTAGAAGATGCTTCAGAAGCACCTGTCAGCTGCAGGAATATTTTGTCTTTCACGTCAAAATCCAGAATACCATACACGCGGTTATTCAGCAACTCAGAAAAAGAGTTAAAAGGATCCTTATTTTCGGTGGTAGAATTAATAAACGCGAAACGATCCTGGTCGCGGATGATGAACTGAGAAGCAGATCCACCAATGCTGTACAGGTTTTTATAGGTGTACAGGTAACCCACAGTTGAGTTCATGTTGATACTGCTGCTTAGCTTGTGTGTTCCCTGGTTAATAAAGTGCAGGCTGGTTTCTGTTTCCTGAAGGTGCTCATCGGTGAATGAACCATTTGCCTGGTTTGCAGCCGAGTTAACAGGGAAATAGGTAATCCTGCGGTCAGTTGACATGTCATGTCCCAGACGGGCAATGAGCTTGTGGTTTTCGTGCCACTTGTAAGTTGCTTCAGGGGTAAGGATGAAGCGCGTTACGTCTGAAGTATTGGTCTGCTCATTGAGTGTCCAGCCGGGGTTGTTGTACGTAGGAGCAACATCACCCAAATAACGACGGTAACCTCGGTGTGCGTTGAAGCGGGGAACGCCGGCCGCGGTGTAGTAGGTTCCTTTGTAATCCGAGTTGTCGAAATCGGGAGAGGTACGCAGGTAACCCAAATACAGGCCATCCAGATTTGATCCCATCTGTATACGGTTTGAAACTGTCTTGGCCATGTTGGCATTCAAGCCAATGGTAAGCTTGTCATTTACACTCTGGGTAAAGTTCAAACGGGCCGTGGTTCTTCTGTAATCAGACAGACCTTTCATAATACCCTGCTGGTTCCAGTCGCTCAGCGAGAAGAACATATTGCTCTTTTCATTGCCAGCTGAAATAGAAAGGTTATTGTTCCAGGTAATACCATTTCGGAATACCTGATCGCGGTTCTGATCATTGTAAACAGTTTTATCGCCTTTTCTAACAATGGTGCCGTAAACAGTTCCGTCGTCAGCAACAAATTTGGCTCCGTTGGGGTTGATACTGTCCTTGCCATTGCGGAGACCAATCTGATCACCCCATGAGTTGGCATTGTTGGCAACCCAGCGACCACCAGAACCCTGGCCATATTTACCTTGCTTTTCGTATTCACGGTTAACCTGATCAATAGCATAGGTGGAAGAGAATTCAATGCTCATACCACGCTTGCCTTTTTTGGTGGTAATCACAATTACGCCATTGGCAGCACGTGTGCCCCAAACAGCAGCTGCAGCAGCACCTTTCAGTACTTCAACAGACTCGATGTCTGAGGGGTTAAGGTCATTCAAACGTGATTGCTGAACAACACCGTCAACTCCTCCACCAAAGCTTGAGTTACTTACTGGAATACCATCCACAACGATAAGTGGCTGATTACTGCCGGTTATGGTATTCTGGCCGCGAATCTGAATGTAGGCTCCGGCACCCGGATCACCCGCAGAACGGGTAATCTGCACGTTGGATGCTTTGCCTGTTAATGCCTGTATTACCCCGCTTTCGCCGGATGATACAAGGCCTTTTCCCTGAACCTGTGAAACCGAATAGCCGATTTTCCGCACATTTTTGGTGGTACCAATAGCGGTAACGGTAACAGTTCCAACGTCCACTGTGTCAGTTCCTGAGCCTGCGCCCGGTCCGGCCTGGGCAAAAGCCGCTGGGGCGATGCCGGTGGCCGAAATGACCATGAGTAAATGTTTCATTCTCATAAATTAAATTGGTTGATTGGTTTACAAGCCTAATCAAAAAATCACAATTATCACAAAATTCAATACTATCATTTTGCAGAAAAATGTATATTGTGGAGCTGAGTCTTTAACATTTTTTTCGGGCACAGACTTCATGTAAGGATTGATTTTGCTGGCCTCTCTTCGCAATTTGTCTAAAGTCAAAACACACCATTCATGGTTTTTCTGTGTGGAAAACTTTTTGCCTAATTTTTGCGATGAACAGACTGCTTTCTTAAACGAAACGCTTTATAAACAGAAAAGCGATGCCTTGGCATCGCTTTTCTGTTTATAAAGCCAATACTTCTTTATTGGCTATTGTTTACATAAAAAATCGGATAATCCAATAACAGATACCTGCCACGGAGGCACTCACCGGAATGGTTAGCAACCATGCTACCAGCAGGTTTCGGGTTACACCCCAGCGAACCGCACTAAGGCGCTTGGTGGCACCCACACCGATAATAGAACCTGTAATGGTATGCGTGGTACTTACAGGAATGCCCATTTGCTCTGTCATAAACAGGGTAACGGCACCGGCGGTTTCTGCACTTACACCCTCAAGCGGGGTTACCTTGGTGATTCGGGTTCCCATGGTTTTCACAATCTTCCAGCCACCACTCAGCGTACCAAGGCCAATAGCACCGTAGCAGGCCAGTGGGACCCATGAAGGCAAGTCTTTAAAATCGCTGATGTTGCCATTCGCAATCAATGCTGCGCCAATAATACCCATCACTTTCTGGGCATCATTGCCACCATGTCCCAGAGAAAATGCAGCAGAGGAAAGCAACTGCAGCTTCTTGAACATATTTGCGGTACGGTTGGCAGAGGGTTTGCGCAGCTTCTCCACATAGATATATGAAAGCACGAATATCAGCACAACGCCCAGCAGTGAATAACGCAGGAAGGAATTGTCTGCTTTGCCAATTTCCTTGGAAAGATCTTTTGTCAAATCAATTTTGAATGCCTTTTTCAACTTGTCTTCCTCAGATCCGCTAAATCCCATTGCATGAGAAACAGCAATGGCCAGGCTGTCTGCACCAAGCTCTTTGTGCTGCTTAATTAATGGTTTAACTGCGTCGATTTTAGCTGTTAGGGCTTCCAGCTGAGGTTTTTTAGATTCATCATAGAATGCTTCCTTTTTCAAACGATCCAGCTTAGCTGTTTTGCTTACTATATCTTT
>CAZVJY010000005.1:0-74082 GCA_964626685.1 uncultured Flavobacteriaceae bacterium | reverse complement strand
CCTTGCTGGAAATGCAGAAACATAAACCAGGTAGCGGCAAAGGTTACACCAATGATTCCGAGTTTAATCCATAGATTGCGGTGAATGGTTACCAGTGCCATAAACATGGAGATAAGCATACCTATCATGGGTGCCAGGAAAATGAAGAGCAGGGTCTTCACAATTTTCTCCATTTCAACCACACTGCTGAATGCCACAAATCCTTTGGTCATGTAGGCATGTGCCACAGCCGCTCCGGCAAAACCACCAATCAGGGTGTGCGATGACGAAGACGGTATTCCGTACCACCATGTCAGCAGATTCCAGAAAATGGCTGCAATAAGACCGGCCAGAATTACCGGAAGGGTAATGTACGTGTCAATTACAGTTTTACCTATGGTGTTGGCTACAGCGTGGTCCTTGAATATAAAGAATGCTGCAAAATTGAAAACCGCCGCCCACAATACCGCCTGAAGCGGAGTAAGTACCTTGGTACTCACCACAGTAGCT
This sequence comes from uncultured Flavobacteriaceae bacterium, assembly GCA_964626685.1. Taxonomy (GTDB): domain Bacteria; phylum Bacteroidota; class Bacteroidia; order NS11-12g; family UBA955; genus RGEC01. Next base: position 73,593 of record CAZVJY010000005.1, on the reverse strand, counting down.
ATGGAATTCGCCGCGTCGTGAAACCCGTTGATGTAATCAAAGATGAGGGCCAGCGCTATAATGACAATAACGAGTGTCATGTAAAGTTGGGTATAAGGTGGTTTTAAGCGTACTTAACGATGATGGTTTCAATCACATTGGCTACATCTTCGCACTTATCAGTCGCAACTTCCATAACGGTGTATACTTCCCTTCGGCGGATAAGTTCCTTGAAATCGTTTTCGGTTTCAAACAACTTCTTGATGCTCATGTCAAAAATATCATCTGCATGGTTTTCCAGGCTGTTTACCTTTACAAGGCACTCCGAAATCTTCTCCGGACGCTTTAATTCGCGCAGCTGCATGACAGCCTTACTGACTTCTGTAGCACTCTGGTTGATCACCTCAGCCATTTTCTGGATACCCTGATCATTTGGGTTTACGCCATGAAACTGTATTTTTTTGCAGCTGGCATAAATATAATCGGCCACATCATCCAAAGCGCCGGCCAGGTAATGAATGTCTTCACGGTCAAAGGGGGTAATGAAGTTCCTTCCCAGCTCCTGGAAAATCTGGTGGGTAAGTTCATCATTCTGGTGTTCAAGGTCTTCAATCTGCTTTGATAATGCCAGTCGTTTGTCATCATCCGCTTCGTATACAAATTCCTCAAGGAGCTTACCCATGAGGGTAACTTTTTCTGCCACCTGCTCAAACAAGCTGTAGAAAACGCGATCCTTGGGCAGGAAAATCTTCATAATGTTGTTAAATGCCATTTTTTTAGTATTTGAAGTGCAAAGCTATTTTGGTTGTTATTCAAGAACGGCACATTAAACTAAAATTAACAATAAGATAACATTAGAATTTAGCCGACATGCGTCAATACAATTCCCTCGGCCGTGTATGCGGTGTTACAGCAGTAAGCGCCCACATCTCTCAAAGCATTGTAAGCATCCAGTCTTCGTATGAAATTTGCGGGGCTATCATTGCTTTGATATAAACTTTTAAGGGCTCGATCGTATGTGATTTCCATTTCTTTTCTTATTGCATTCACTTCCCTGGCGTGTTTCAAAACAAACCTGCGTTTTGGAGTCCCTATTTCCGCTATCATTTGTTCCAGTTCTCCAGCTGATTTTTTTAGCAAATGCACAAGATGTTTACTATGTGAATCGGGTTTGTGTTCAGCATCCCAGGAAATAGTTCGAGGCACTAAATAAATACTTCTTGAGACGGAATAGATATCTATTGATAACTGATGCACGGCCTCACGGTCAATGGGTGTGATAAAAACCTTTGAAAGCCGCTTAACTGTTTGTCTGTAGTTTTCCTGACTTTCGCCGTAAAACGTCTTCATCTCCTTAAGAAAGGCCATCCATTTGTCCGAGCCCGGCTCGTTCTCCTGAAGTATCTTACAGAGGCCATCTGTCATTTTAACAACAGAAGCTGCTCCTGTATTGAAAAGTGTATAGAATATGCCGTCTCTTGGACTTATGAGTTGTTTTACTGCCTCAGGAACCATAACCCAAAGGTATCTGGCATCTACTTATAGGAAAGCCGATAAAGCCATATTTAACATAAAAATAATAAATACTGCTTAGAGCTCCTTTCTCAGTCTGGCTACGGGAATATTCAGTTGCTCACGGTATTTCGCCACTGTGCGTCGTGCAATATTATACCCTTTCACCTTCAGCAATTCCATCAGTGCTTCATCGGTCAGGGGTTTTGTCTTGTTTTCAGCACCGATGGCATCTGACAATATTTTTTTGATTTCACGGTTGCTGACTTCCTCCCCTTCTTCGGTTACTATGCCTTCGCTAAAAAAGAACTTCAGCGGAAAAATACCAAAGTCCGTTTCCACGTATTTGCTGTTGGCTACACGGCTGATGGTACTGATATCGAGATTCACCTGCTGCGCAATGTCTTTCAATATCATAGGCTTAAGGAAGGTTTCGTCCCCCTCTTCAAAAAACTCTTTCTGGCGTGAAACAATGGCATGCATGGTGCTGAGCAAGGTATTTTGCCTTTGCTTCACGCTGTCAATAAACCATTTTGCCCCATCCAGCTTCTGTTTGATGTACTGCACCGCGTCCCGAAGATTTTTATCATTTTTCCCCGAATGCTCATAGGCCCTTAGCGTTTCTGCATAGGAAGAAGATATGCGAAGTTCAGGTGTATTGCGCGAATTCAGCCGAACCTCTATTTCGCCATTGGTACCAGTAACTATAAAATCCGGAACAATGTACTGCGTTTTGTTGGATCCTGCGCCTGTTTCACCAGGCTTGGGGTTGAGTTTAATAATTTCAGCAATAGCATCTTTAAGCTGTTGATCATCAATTTTCAATGACCGCTTTATTTTGTCATAATGCTTTTTACTGAACGCCTCCATCTGCTCGGAGATGATGGTCTCTGCCAGTGTGATGGCCGGGTTATCACCATAATCTTTTTTGTACAGCTGCAAAAGCAAACATTCCTGAAGGTCGCGCGCAGCGATACCTGCAGGGTCGAAATTCTGAATCTTTATGAGCAGCTTTTCCAGGTGCTCTTCCGTGGTGATGATGTTTTCGTTAAACGCAAGATCATTTACGATGCTGCGCAGCTCTCTCCTCAAATAACCGTCTTCCTCAATGGAATTGATGAGGTGAATGGCTAACTGTAGGTCTAGCTCATTGTAGAAAGAGGCCCTTGCCTGTTCTACAAGATATTCCTGAAAACTGCCCTGGCTAGCCAGCGGCATTTCACGCTGTTCGTCTCCACTGTAGTCCTCATTCAAGCGGAAGCCCCCGTCATCATCACTGCCATTGACCCGGAGCAGTTCATCCACATCTACATCATTGCCAAGATAGTCGTCATCGCCAAAGTCATCCGAATTGTCGTAATTTTCATCAACACTCTCACTGCGGTTGTCTTCCAGTGCAGGATTGTCAAGTAGCTCCTGCTCCACTTTCTCTTCAAAATCCTGTGTGTTGAGCTGCAGCAGTTTGATAAACTGAATTTGTTGCGGACTCAGTTTCTGCAACATTTTCTGGCTTAAATTCTGCTTCAGTGAACTCATTATTATATAGGCTTAACCTTGTTTGCGTTACCTTTGCAATAACACTACAAAAGTAACGTATTTAAACGGTATGTATATAGAGGAATTACACAGCGCTACCGGTAAATCGGTCACCCTGAAGGGGTGGGTTTCCAACAAGCGTGAAGGCAAAGGGATTGTTTTTATCATTTTGCGGGACGGGACCGGCTTCTGTCAGTGTGTGGTAACGGAGGAAACCGCAGGCACAGAAGGCTTGATAAACGCACAAAACCTCACGCTGGAAAGCAGTGTGATACTGACTGGCAATGTCATAGCCGATGAAAAACAAATAGGCGGACATGAACTGCAGGTTACACAGGTTGTGCAGGTAGGAGAAAGTGAAAATTACCCCATTGCCAAAAAGGAACATGGCATAGAATTTCTGATGGATCAGCGCCATCTTTGGCTTCGCAGTACACGGCAGTGGGCCATCATGCGCATCCGCAACCGCATTATCTACAGCATACATCGCTATTTTCAGGATCAGGGATTTGTGCAGATGGATGCCCCCATTTTCACAGGCAACGCCTGCGAGGGAACCAGTACCTTATTCGAAACCGATTTCTACGGAGAGCCTGCCTATCTGAGCCAAAGCGGTCAACTATATGGCGAAGCCATGGCTATGGCTATGGGCCGTATTTATACTTTCGGTCCAACTTTCAGGGCTGAGAAAAGCAAAACGCGCCGTCACCTTAGCGAATTCTGGATGATTGAACCGGAAATGGCATTTTATGATATTTTTCAGAACATGGACTGCATCGAGGGTATGCTGCATGCCATTATACGGGATGTGCTGGAAAACTGCCCGCAGGAATTAAAAACCATCGGGCGTGATACCGCTGTTTTAGAGAGCAGCATGAAGCAGTTTCCACGTCTCACCTATGATGAAGCAGTTCGCATTATCAAGGGTGAGCAGGATGTAAATGGAAAAAACGGCATCGGCAGTCTGGAAGAGGAGTTGAACAGGGTTCAAAACAGATTGAAAGAGGTTGATGCAGAAATTGCTGACCGCGAAGACAAAATTGCCGGTGGTGGCATGAAAAAAGGAGAGATAAACTTCTTCCAAAGCAAGATTGATGCGTTAAAGCAGGAAAAGGCCGATTTGGAAGAGGATGCGAGAAACATCCCTCAGTGGATCAAAAGTGCCCGTGAATTTGAATACGGAAACGACTTCGGAGGCAGCGATGAAACGGTGATCACCCGCCTGTTCGATTCTCCCATCATGGTATATGACTGGCCCCACGCCGTAAAAGCGTTTTACCTGAAAAGAAATCCTGAAAATCCTGAATTTGCCAGGGGTGTAGACGTGCTGGCGCCCGAAGGATACGGCGAAATTGTAGGTGGCGGTGAAAGAGAAACAAACGTGGAGTTGCTGAAAGAAAAAATTGTTGAGCACGAACTCCCCATGAGCGCTTTTGAATGGTATCTTGATTTAAGGCGCTTTGGATCCGTACCACACAGTGGATTTGGCCTTGGTTTAGAACGAATGGTTACATGGATTTGCGGACTAAAACATGTGAGAGAAAGTATTCCTTTCCCCAGAATGTACGGCCGACTGACACCCTGATTTTTACAAATCCGTTTTTAAGCGTTTCAACTCTTCTTCCAAATACAGAATCCTGACACGCTGATTTTCTACCAGCTCTACCAGCAATTCGTTTTCACGAACCAAAGATTTCCATTCCGGACTATCAAGTGTGGAAGACGAAAGTATGTGTTCGCTGCTTACATTTTGCAAGTCTGCAAGGTTTATACCCAGGCCTCTGGCTATCTGTTCAAGGGTATCAAAGGTTACACTACCGGTTCTTTCTATATGAGAAATCATTGGGCGTGTTTTATTGATGCGCTCTGCCAAATCTTCCTGGGTCCAGCCTTTGGATTGCCTTGCAAGTCTTATTCTTTGGCCGATATGTGTTTTAGCGGTCATATATATCCATTGTTGAAAGCGGCAAAAATGAAACAATTAATCTTTATTTTTTCACTGTTTTGTAGATTTATGATAAATATTTTGACTTTATGTGTATTGCTCCATTTGGTTTTGTAGATATAATTGATTTATTTGATACATTATCTCGCCACTACACGATTTGAAAGGAAGTTTATAAATGAAAAAAGACCGCCGTTGCGGTCTTTTTTCATTTTATTTATCTGTTTTAGGAATCCCTTCTTGGTCCGCGGTCATCGCGTTGTTCACGGCGGGGACCGCGGTCTCCGCCACCTTCACGACGCTCACGGGGTGCAGGCTCCACATAGCCCTCTGGCTTGGGAAGCAACACCTTGCGGCTTAGACGGAACTTGCCGGTCTTCTTATCAATTTCGATAAGTTTAACATCCAGCTTATCGCCTTCTTTCAACACACCTTCCATACTTCCAAGTCGCTCCCAGGTAATCTCGCTGATGTGCAGCAGTCCGTCTTTGCCGGGCATAAACTCAACAAAGGCTCCGAAATCCATGATGTTTTTGACAGTTCCATGGTAGGTTTCACCCACTTCTGGAACTGCAACAATGGCTCTTACCATGCCGCTGGCGATGCGCATAGCCTCGCCGTTGCTGCTGAATATTTCCACAAATCCTTTGCCGTCGCGCTCTTCAATGGCCACTTTGGCTCCGGATTTAGCCTGAATATCCTGCACTACCTTACCACCCGGACCGATTACGGCACCGATGTATTCTTTTTCAATTTCAATTACTTCAACACGGGGAGCATGAGGCTTCATCTCGGCACGGGGAGCCGTAATGGCTTTGCTCATCTCACCTAAAATGTGCAGTCTGCCTTCGCGGGCTTGTTGCAGGGCCTGGTAAACCATGTCCCACTTTAGTCCATTAATTTTAATGTCCATCTGACAGGCAGTAATCCCTTCAGTGGTTCCAACTACCTTGAAATCCATATCGCCAAGATGATCTTCATCGCCCAGAATGTCGCTGAGAATGGCGTATTTGTCGGAACCTTCCTTGCTGATCAGGCCCATTGCAATACCACTCACCGCTTTTTTAATAGGAATACCGGCATCCATCAGCGCCATAGAACCGGCGCACACGGTGGCCATAGAGCTGGAACCATTGCTTTCCAAAATATCGCTCACAATGCGCAGCACATAAGGAACGTCGTTGGGAACCATTTTCTTGATACCGCGCAAAGCCAGGTTACCATGACCAATTTCGCGGCGACCGGGTCCTCTGTTGGGCCTTACCTCACCGGTACTAAAGCCGGGGAAGTTGTAGTGCAGCATAAAGCGGTTATAACCGTATAGCATAGGTGCATCCAGCAACTGTTCGTCCATCTTGCTTCCCAGTGTTACGCTGGTCAAGGATTGGGTTTCACCACGGGTAAAGACCGAGCTTCCATGGGCTGCCGGCAGGTAATCCACTTCGCAATTGATAGGGCGAATTTGAGTAGAGCTTCTGCCATCCAGGCGGCGGCCTGTTTCCAGAATCATATCACGCATAACGTGGTATTCAGCCTCGTGGAAATATTTTTTCACCAGGCTTTTCTTCAGGTCAGCGTCTTCAACACCTTCAAAACGGGTAAGATACTGGTCCAGAATGGCCCGGAATGATTCGTGACGCTCATGCTTGGCACTGCCACTCTCGGCAACCTTGCGCAGTTCGGGACTGCAATCGGCGATAACCTGTTTACGCAGATCATCATCGTTGGTTTCATGGTTGTACTCGCGGGTCGCTTTGCGGCCGCCCAGCATTTCCACAAACTTAATCTGCTCTGCACACTGACGCTTGATAGCTTCATGGCCAAATTTCAGGGCTTCGAGAAAGTCCGCTTCAGAAACCTCATCCATTTCACCTTCCACCATATTGATGTCGTGGGCAGTGCCGCCAACCAGCATATCGATGTCAGATTTTTCCAACTCTTCCTTGGTTGGGTTAATAATAAATTTACCATCAATACGACCCACGCGCACTTCACTGATAGGGCCCATGAAAGGAATATCTGTCAACATTAAAGCAGTGCTGGCAGCCAAACCCACATAGGTATCGGGCAGTATGTTCTCATCAGAGCTGATGAGAAACAGGTTCACCTGGGTGTCACCGTGGTAATCTTCGGGGAACAAGGGACGAAGGCAGCGGTCTACCAGACGCGAAATCAGAACCTCATAATCGGTGAGCTTGGCTTCGCGGCGGTGAAAACTGCCAGGTATGCGGCCTACAGCGGCAAATTTTTCCTGATAATCAACACTGAGTGGTAAAAAATCAATGCCTTCGCGTGCATCATAGTTACTTACTACAGTAGCCAGAATCATGGTCTTGCCTACTTTCAGTACGCAACTTCCGTGAGCTTGTCTGGCCAGACGACCGGTTTCTATTTCGATGATTTTGCCATCGCCGGTGTCAAATTGGGTTTTTTGTATGTTTAGCATAATATTTATTTACGTAAAAAGCCCCGATACGCCGGAAGGCGTGCGGGGCTTTTCTTATTAAAGGGGTCAAAAGAGACGAGGCGGGAAGATTACTTCCTGATGCCCAGTTCCTTGATGAGTGCGCGGTACTTGAAAATGTCTTTCTTGGCCAGGTAATTCAGCAGACTGCGACGTTTGCCTACCAGTGCAATCAGGGCGCGCTCGGCACTCTTGTCCTTGCGCTGGCCTTTCAAATGGCCGCTGATGTAGTTGATACGCTCGGTAAACATAGCAACCTGCGCTTCGGTGCTGCCGGTATTTTTTTCGTTACCGCCGAACTTGGCAAAGATTTCTTTTTTCTGTTGGGTTGTCAGATGCATGTGTTCGTAAAATGGGCTGCAAAAATAATACTTTTTTCGTAATATCCCGCACTGGAGGTTTATTTTTTTACAAGATTTGACAACTTTTACGAAGTTTTCAAATCGCTGTGCCCGCCATTATTCAAAATAATTGCGGGTATAAAAACCGCCTTTCCGCAGGTAATCTTCCTTTTTCATCAACTGAAGATCACTCAGCATCATGTCTTTTACCAGGTCATCAAGGGTATGGCGTGGCGTCCAACCTAGTTTCTCCCGTGCTTTGGTCGCGTCACCAAGCAACAAGTCTACTTCAGTGGGCCTGAAATAACGAGGATCCACACATACCAGTTCCCGTCCGGGTTGGAGATGGGCAAGATCCAGACCACAGGCGGTGGCTTTTTGTTCATCCACAAAACCCAAAACGCCCTTTTCTTCCACGCCGGTGCCGTGGAATTCAATGCCCAGACCCACTTCGCTGAAAGCTTTGCGCACAAAATCACGGATTTCGGTAGTATGGCCGGTGGCTATGACAAAATCTTCGGGATTGTCCTGCTGCAAAATCAGGTACATGGCCTCTACATAATCTTTGGCGTGGCCCCAGTCACGCTTACTGTTGAGGTTGCCCAAATACAGTTTTTCCTGCAGACCAAGAGCAATTCTGGCAGCCGCTCGGGTAATCTTTCGGGTTACGAACGTTTCCCCGCGAATGGGGCTTTCATGGTTAAATAAGATACCATTGCAGGCATACATTTTATAGGCCTCACGGTAGTTTACCGTAATCCAGTAGGCATACATTTTGGCCACAGCATAGGGGCTGCGGGGATAGAAAGGTGTAGTTTCACTTTGTGGCACGGCCTGCACCAGACCATACAATTCAGATGTACTGGCCTGATAAATGCGGGTTTTGCCTGTCAATCCCAGAATGCGCACTGCCTCCAGTATTCTCAGCGTACCCAATGCGTCGCTGTTGGCTGTGTATTCGGGTGTCTCGAAACTCACCTGTACATGGCTCTGTGCAGCCAGGTTGTAGATTTCGTCAGGCTGCACTTCCTGAATGATGCGGATAAGATTGGTCGAGTCGGTTAAATCACCATAATGCAGGTGCATTTTAGCACCGGGCATATGCGGATCTTCATAAATATGGTCTATGCGATCGGTATTGAACAGCGAGCTTCTGCGCTTGATGCCATGTACCACGTATCCTTTTTTCAGGAGAAATTCTGCCAGGTAGGCTCCGTCCTGTCCGGTTATTCCGGTAATGAGAGCAGTTTTCATGCACGGCAAAAATACAACATGCTGGCGGATATTGGGTGTTTTGCTTTGCAACAGCCTGTAGCTAAAGAAAAATGGTGGCTCGTGGCCTGGATGCTAGGGTTTTCCGCACCCAGCGGTCTCCGGCATGGTTTGGGGTTAACCCCAGCCTGTTCAATTGAATATTGCACAAAAAAACCCGGAAAAACCGGGCTTTTTATTTGGGTTTCTTTTCAATTAGTGTGCTGCCGTATACAGTTCATCAACCTTTTTCCAGTTCACCACGTTCCACCAGGCATTGATGTAATCAGGGCGGCGGTTTTGGTAATGAAGGTAATACGCATGTTCCCACACATCCAGGCCGAGAATGGGTGTACCTTTTACTTCAGAAATATCCATTAGCGGATTATCCTGGTTGGGAGTGCTGGTCACCACCAGTTTTCCGTCGTGCACTACAAGCCAGGCCCAGCCTGAACCAAAACGGGTAGTAGCAGCGGTATTAAACTGTTCTTTGAAGGCTTCAATACTTCCGAATGCAGTTGTGATGTCGGAGAGCAGCTTTCCTTCAGGATTTCCGCCACCTGCCGGACTCATCAGCTGCCAGAAAAGGCTGTGGTTCCAATGACCGCCGCCATTATTGCGAACTGCCATGCTGTATTTGCTCACATTGGCCATAAGCTCTTCGAGGCTTTTTCCTTCGCCTGCATTTCCTTTCACGGCATTATTCAGGTTGTTTACATACGCCTGATGGTGTTTTCCGTGGTGGATTTCCATGGTCCTGGCATCAATATGGGGCTCCAGGGCTGCAAATTCGTAGGGGAGTGATGGTAATTCAAACATAATTATGGGTTTTATTCAGGTAACAAAGTTACGTAAGTTTGGTTCGTTGTGTATATACCCTGATTTTTGCACACACCTTGCTCTCTCCCGCCAATATCGCCCTGATGACTGAAATGGCAGCCGTCGTTTTGTCATTGGCTGGCGTACTGCTGGCTATAAAACCTTACACAGCCAACTGGCCGGTTTCTATGCTGGGAACCCTGCTATATGCCTGGATTTTTTACGATTGCCGGCTGTATTCAGATATGGTGCTGCAATTTGTCTTCATTGGGGTTCAGGTTTATGGCTGGTGGAAATGGGCGCAAAAAACCGGTCAAGAATCACCTATTACATCGGTAAAACCTCTTCGCAGGCTGTTAGAAGCGCTGTTGTTCTTCGCGGGCTGGTATGTATGGACGCGCCTGCTGCTAACCTGGGCCCCAGGTGCTGCCAAACCCTGGCTCGATAGCTTCACTGCTTCTCTCAGTGTGTGGGCTATTTCCTTGCAGGCGAGAAGAAAATGGGAAAACTGGATTCTGTGGCTTCTTGCCGATGCAATATATATTCCCCTCTACATTTCTGTCGGCAAACCCTTAACAGCGGGGCTTTATGCTCTGTTTTTGGTGCTTGCGTTTGTGGGGTTACGTTCCTGGTATCGTCAGCGGGTGTGAACTTTTATCCCTATTTTTGCAAGGAAGGTGACGGCAGGTTTGCCACACCCGGCTTTTTCGAATAATACAATAATATGGGATGTTCATCTTGTGGTACCAAATCGGGGGGCGGTTGCTCGCCTGCCGGTTGCAAAAGCAATGGTACCTGTGGCACATCAGGGTGCAATGCCCTGAATGTATATGACTGGTTCAGGGACATGGAGCTCCCTGATGATTTTATGCCTTTCAACGTCGTTGAAGTAAGGTTCAAAGGTTCACGCAAGGAGTTTTTTAGAAATGTAAATAACCTGGATCTTTACACCGGCGACTATGTTGCGGTGGAAAGCTCTGTAGGGTATGACATAGGAACGGTTTCCGCTACCGGCGAAATTGTGCGCCTGCAGCTCAAAAAACACAGGGTACAGGAAGACTCTGAACGTATTCTGCCTATTCTGCGCAAGGCATCGGACAAAGACCTTGAAAAAAATGATGAGGTAAAAAAGAAGGAAAATGCCACACTCGAAAGAGCCCGCACCATTGCATTCAGGCTCAATTTGCAGATGAAAATCAGCGACATTGAGATTCAGGGTGACGGCCGCAAGGTGATTTTCTTTTATACCGCTGAACAGCGCGTTGATTTCCGTGAACTAATCCGCCTGTACGCCGATGAATTCCGCATGAAGATTGAAATGCGACACATCAGCTACCGGGAAGAGGCTTCCCGTTTGGGTGGCATTGGGGTGTGTGGCCGTCAGCTATGCTGCAGCACATGGCTCACCGATTACAAAATGGTTACCACAGGCGCTGCCCGCGTGCAGAATCTGAGCATCAACATGGAAAAGCTGGCAGGCCAGTGCGGCCGCCTCAAATGCTGCCTGAATTATGAACTGGACCTGTATGTAGAAGCGCTGGACAAATTCCCAAAAGCCAAGGTAGTTAAGCTGGAAACAGCGTCAGGTGTTGCCTACAGCCGCAAAACCGATATTCTCAAGCAACTGATGTGGTTCAGCTACGAAGACAGCCAGACCTGGATTGCCCTCGCCGTTGACAAGGTGAAGGAGTATATGGAAGACAACAAACAGGGCAAAACCATTCCGCCGTTGCAGGATATTGCTGCTGCCAGCCAGGTAATGGAACAGGTTGCTGCTGCCCCTGAGTTCATTGGAGGATCCGAGTTGCTGGAAGACAGGGAAATGGAAGCCGAGATCCGCAAAAGCCGTCAGGAAAAAGGACGCAATCAGCATCCACACAATAAAGGCGGTCAGCACAGGCCGGCCGGCCAGGGCGGTGGCAACAAACCACAGGGCAAACCTCACCACCGAGGACCGGATAACCGCGGCCCCAGAAGAGACAACAGAGGACCTCGCCCGCCACATCAAAACAAAGGTCCCAAACCCAACAATCCGCCCGGCACCTGATTTATTTGCAATAAAACCGGCTTTGAACTAATATTGATGCCGCTTATCGCTCAATTCGCATGATTGCCCCGGTTATTCACTGGTACTTTAAACAGCGCCATCAGGACATTCTTCTGATGGCATCCCGTTCCACAGATAGCCAGGATGTGTGGTTTGAATACCTGCTGGAAAAGGGAAAAGACACCGCCTACGGCGAATCGCTGGGACTGAAAAATATAAGAACCTACGAACAGTGGCGCCAAATGGTTCCCGTTGTTTCCTACGAAGGCCTGAAACCTTGGATTGAACGCACCATGGCCGGTGAACAGGGGTTACTGTGGCCCGAAGAAATTACCTGGTTTGCCAAAAGCAGCGGTACCACGGGCAATACCGCCAAATTCATACCCATAAGCTATGAAAGCCTGGAGGACAACCACTTTAAAGGCTCAAAAGAAATACTCACGCTTTTCTGCCACGAAAATCCGGATTCGGCATTGTTTGAGGGAAAGGCCCTGCTGATTGGCGGAAGCCACAAAATCAACCAACTCAATGCCCGTGGTTACTATGGCGATTTAAGCGCTGTTTTGATGAACCACATGCCGGCATGGGCCAATTTCAAATCCACCCCGGATATGAATATTGCCCTGATGGACAATTGGGAAAAAAAGGTTGAAAGCATGGCGCAAGCCACCATCCACGAAGATGTCACCAGCATTAGTGGTGTACCCACATGGACCCTGGTGCTTTTCAAAAGAATCCTGGAAATTACCGGCAAAAAGCACATGCACGAGGTATGGCCAAACCTGGAACTGTTCATCCACGGCGGTGTCAGTTTCACACCCTACCGCGAACAATTTAAACAACTGCTCCCCGATCCAAAAATGCGCTACCTGGAAACCTACAATGCCAGCGAAGGCTTCTTTGGTGCTCAGTTCTCTCCTACAAGTTCTGATATGCTGCTGATGACCGACCACGGGGTGTTTTATGAATTTTATCCGGTGCATGAAGGCCCTGAGGCAGCTATTCCACTGAAAGAAGTGAAACCGGGCGTGAATTATGCCGTACTGATTACCACCACCGGTGGGCTTTGGCGATATAACCTGGGCGATACCATTCAGTTTAGCAAAACCAATCCGTACTTATTCAAAATATCGGGGCGTACCAAACTGTATATAAATGCCTTCGGCGAAGAACTGGTTATTGAAAATGCCGATACAGCCATTGCGGCAGCAGCCGCTGAAACACATGCCGTAGTGGAAGATTACACCGCTGCCCCCGTGTATATGACCGAAACAGAACCCGGACACGAATGGTTGATTGAGTTTTCTGTGCCTCCGGCAGACATGGAAACCTTTACCCTTTTGCTCGACGGACACCTGAAAGCCTGCAACGGCGATTACGCAGCCAAAAGACAAGGCGATCTGGCCATGAAAATGCCAAAAATACAGGCCGTTCCTTCCGGCACTTTTCAGCAATGGCTGAAACAAAAAGGCAAGCTGGGCGGACAACACAAGGTGCCTCGCCTAAGCAACGACAGAAACATCATCGACGACGTACTGCAAAGCCTGCAGCAACCCGCCTGAGATTGGTCATCTCGAAAGCCCGTTGTATCTTCGCCCCATGTACGGAGCGTTTCAGCAACATTTACAGGCCGAACTGAAAACCATCGAGGAAAACGGCCTCTATAAAAGAGAAAGAATCATTGTTACTCCGCAGGATGCGGTTATTCGCCTGCAGGACGGCAAAGAGGTAATTAATTTCTGTGCGAACAACTATCTGGGGCTAAGCAGCCACCCCCGTGTGGTTGAAGCGGCCAAACGCGCCATTGATACCCATGGTTTTGGCATGAGCAGTGTGCGCTTTATCTGCGGAACCCAGGACATACACAAAGAACTTGAAGCCAAAATCGCTTCGTTTTACGGAACCGATGACACCATCCTGTACGCTGCGGCATTTGATGCCAATGGCGGGGTATTTGAGCCCCTGCTGGGCGAAGAAGACGCCATCATTAGCGACTCGCTGAACCACGCGTCTATCATTGACGGTGTGAGGCTTTGCAAGGCCCGCCGCTACCGCTATGCCAACAACAACATGGCCGAACTGGAAGAACAGCTCATCAAAGCCAGGGCTGAAGGCGCTCGCTACATTCTTATTGTAACCGACGGCGTTTTCAGTATGGACGGCTATGTAGCCCAACTGGATAAAATCTGCGACCTTGCCGATAAATACAACGCCCTTACCATGACCGATGAATGCCACGCAGCAGGATTTATCGGCAAAACCGGTCGTGGTGTGCCCGAGTACTGCAATGTGATGGGCCGTGTAGACATTATTACCGGCACGCTCGGCAAAGCCCTGGGAGGTGCCATGGGGGGTTATACCACGGGCCGTAAGGAAATCATCGAAATCCTGAGACAGCGCAGCCGCCCTTATCTGTTTAGCAACTCACTGGCCCCCAGCATTGTGGGCGCGAGCATAGAGGTCTTCAACATGCTCACCGAAACCACGGAACTGCGCGACAAGCTTGAAGCCAACGTACACCGCTTCAAAGCCGGTATGAAGGCTGCTGGCTTTGATTTTAAGGACGGTGACAGTGCCATCGTTCCCATCATGCTGTATGATGCCAAACTGAGCCAGGTAATGGCCGATAAACTTCTGCAGGAAGGTATTTATGTGATTGGATTTTTCTACCCTGTAGTGCCCAAAGATCAGGCCCGTATACGCGTTCAACTGAGTGCTGCACACGAGTTTGAGCACATTGACCGCGCCATTGCCGCCTTTACCAAAGTGGGTAAAGAACTGGGCGTAATTGCCTAACCGGGTCAGGACAGATTCCTAAAAATCTGTTTGCCTGAAAATAATCAAAACGAATAAAGCTATATTTGTCGGGCAACGAAAAACTTTTACTATGTCACTTTGGAGGAAAAAACCCCTTGGAGAACTGCTGGCGCAAGCCGACGGCAGTAGCCTGAAACGCACCCTCGGTGCCTGGAGCCTGGTAGCCCTGGGCATTGGTGCCATCATAGGTGCCGGATTGTTTGTGAGAACTGCGGCTGCGGCCGGACAGGCTGCAGGTCCCGGCGTTACTATGGCCTTTGTGGTAGCCGCCATCGGTTGCGCTTTTGCCGGTTTGTGCTACGCTGAATTTGCCTCTATGATTCCCATTGCCGGTAGCGCATACGCCTATAGCTATGTGACCATGGGCGAAATAGTAGCCTGGATTATCGGCTGGGCACTGATTATGGAATACGCCCTTGGTGCCGCTACCGTTTCTATCGCCTGGAGCGAATACCTCAACAACCTGCTGGGAGGTGGGATACCCTATGAATGGTGTCATTCCCCGTTTGAGGTTTCTCAAAACGGGGTGCATGGCATTATGAACCTGCCCGCCATTGGTATTTTGAGCCTGCTTACCCTGCTGCTCATAAAAGGCACGCAGGAATCCGCCTTTATCAATGCCATTATTGTGTTTGTAAAGGTGGCCATCGTGTTGTTGTTCATCTTCATCGGATGGCAGTTCATCAACCCCGCCAATTATGACCCATACCTGATTCCGGAGGGAACCGCACCTGTGCTAAACAATGATGGAACCGTGAAAAATGCCTATGATGGATTCTTCCGCCATGGCTGGGGTGGTATCATCGGTGGTGCCGGTATCGTATTCTTTGCCTTTATTGGCTTTGACGCCGTTTCTACCGCTGCTCAGGAAGCCAAAAATCCCAAGCGCGATATGCCCATCGGTATACTCGGTTCACTGGTGGTATGTACTATTCTTTACATCCTATTCGGACACGTACTTACCGGTGTGGCCAACTGGAAAGACTTTGCCGATCCCGCCAAAGGCGGTGAAGCTTCAGTGGCCTATGCCATCTCCAACTTCATGCCCGGCTACGGGTGGCTCGCTACCGCAGTAACCATCGCTATCCTGGCTGGTTTCTCCTCGGTAATCCTGGTGATGCTGATGGGCCAAAGCCGTGTGTTTTACACCATGAGCACCGATGGTCTAATACCCAAAGTATTCTCCGACCTACACCCCAAATTCCAGACTCCCTACAAGGCCAATATCATTTTGTTTGTTTTTGTGGGCCTGTTTGCCGCCTTCGTTCCTATTCACGTGGCCGGCGACCTCACCTCTTTCGGAACCCTGTTTGCCTTTATTCTGGTAAGTCTGGGGGTATTGATTATGCGTAGAACCTCACCTGAAATTCAGCGCCCCTTCAAAACCCCGCTGGTGCCTTTTGTGCCCATCATGGGTGCTTTGATTTGCCTGGGCATGATTGTTGGCCTGGATAAGCAAACATTGATTGTTGCGGCTATATGGATGATGGCAGGTTTGCTGATTTATTTCCTATATAGCAGGCAGCGCAGCAAACTTCGCAATCCTTCCGAGATTCTTCCCCACGCTTCGGACTTCGAGAAACAATAAGCCGTTTGAAATCCGCTTCTGACAAAAAAGGCATGGGCCTTCTCGATGCGACCCTAATCGTATCGGGCAGCATGATTGGTTCTGGCATTTTCATTGTGTCTGCCGGCATGGCCCGCGGTGTAGGTGGCTCGGGCTGGTTGCTGCTGGCGTGGCTGCTGGCGGGTGTAATTACCCTGCTGGGGGCCCTCAGCTACGGAGAGTTGGCGGGCATGATGCCCAAAGCCGGAGGGCAGTATGTGTACATTCAAAAAGCCTTCGGCAAACTCACCGGGTTTGTCTACGGCTGGACCGTTTTTACCGTGATACAGACGGGTGTAATTGCCGCAGTAGCTGTGGCTTTTGCCAAATACACCGGACAAATCTTCCCCTGGTGGAACGAAAACCACCTGCTGCTGCAAATGGGTACTTTCACCGTGTCATGGGCGCAGGTGCTGGCCATCGGGCTCATTGTTTTTCTCACCGCCGTAAACACCATGGGTATTGAAGAAGGAAAGTGGCTTCAACGCCTGTTTACCCTCTCGAAAATGCTGGCTATCCTGGGATTGGTGGTGGCTGCGTTTGTTATAGGTGGCAGTCACAGCTATTGGAATGAAAACCTTACAGATCCGTTCAAAGCCGTTTCGTTTTCAAACACAACCGGCAACTGGGAGACTCTTGGATCGCTTGCCCTTTTGGCCGCCTTTGGCACCGCTATGGTGGGCAGCCTGTTCAGCTCAGATGCCTGGAACAACGTGACCTTTATTGCCGGCGAGATCAGGCAGCCCGAGCGCAACATTCCCCGCAGTTTGTTTTTAGGAACGTTACTGGTAACCCTGCTCTACTTACTGGCCAATATCGCATTCCTCGTGGTCTTACCACTGCATGGCACGCCAAATGGCAACATTGAAGCACAGGGAATCAGCCATGCCCCCTTCGACCGTGTTGGAACTTCTGCAGCACAAATGATTTTTGGAGAGCCCGGTTTATTGCTCATGGCGGGTCTAATCATGATAAGCACCTTTGGTTGCAACAACGGTATGATTCTGGCCGGTGCCAGGCTGTTCAGCACCATGGCAAAGGATGGCCTGTTTTTCAAGGCGGCCGGTACCCTCAATAAAAACGGTGTTCCAGCCAACGCCTTGTGGGCACAAGCCCTTTGGGCTTCCGTGCTTTGCCTTAGCGGCAGCTATGGCGATTTGCTTAACTACTGCACATTCGCATCCCTCTTGTTTTACATGGTTACGGTGGCAGGACTGCTGCGCCTGCGCAAAACCGAACCCGACATGCAAAGGCCCTACAAGGTTATTGGATATCCCATTGTGCCTGTTTTATACCTGCTGCTGGCCGGCTTTGTTGCCGTAAGCCTGATGGTTTTTGAATGGAAAAATTCAGGCATCGGGTTGGGCATTGTGGCATTGGGCGTGCCGGTGTATGCTATGCTGAAATCCAAGGTGAGTAAGTAGATTGCGAAAAGTTAACGTCGTTGCCCATGCTTCAATACGCTATGCATGTCAATCGACTCTATCTTTCTCCACAAGAAGGTGGAAGAAAGAAATCTAAAAACATATACTCCGGAAGGTTATGAATATATATCTTTAGGGTATAAACAGGCACGTTATTTGGATGTTGTTCACTCTAAAAACCCTTATAACTCAACCAAAAAAGGGTAAAGACACCTCCACAACACGCAAAAACTGGTGGTGGAGTAATTGAGGAGATTAAGCGGCTTATTACACCCTAGAGAAGAAAATGGCCCGTAAGTATAATACTTTGTGATTCTTTATGTTAACCTTTAAAGAGCACCCTAAATGACTTGGGGTGCTTTTTTGTTGTTCATATATTTGACAACTTTAAAGTTGACAGATCTATGCCCGGTACTGTGATTACCCCACAAACAGCCACACCGTAAGGGCATACATACCCACCATCAGCAGAATGGTAAGGCTCAGGTTTTTTAGTTCCGCATTCCACGGTGCGCGGGCTTCCGGGGAAGTGGGTGCTGCCTGAAGGCTGAGTTCAGTTATTCGGCCGGCATGGCGGGTGAAAAGCAAAATTACCGGTGCATATACCAGCAACAACAACATGGGCTCCGTCAGGTTGGGACGAATTTGAAGGTTGCCCCCTTCGCTTAAAAAACTAGTGAAAACAAAGAGGAATCCCAGCAATAGCAGGGCTTTATGATACATGGATGCAAGCCTTATGCCCAGACGCAAGGCCAGTGTGTACTTCCCTGATTGCCGATCGGTGTCGGTATCGCGCATGTTGTTCACATTCAGCACGGCTGTGCTTAACAGGCCCAAACCAATGGCAGCCAGCCAAACCTGAGGCATAACATTGCCGGCCATAAGGTAAAACGAGCCGCAAACCGCCACGGGACCAAAAAATAAAAACACCACAAGATCGCCCAGGCCTGAATAGCCAAAAGCACGTTTACCCATGGTATACCCCAGCGCCGACAGGATACCCAAAATACCCAGGGCAAGAAAAAACCCGAAAGATTGCATACTGGGTAAAGAGATATACAACAACAACACACCCAGACCCAGCGAAAGCAGCGCGTTGATGATAATTGCGGTTTTCATTTGCGCCGGGCTGATACGGCCTGAAGCCAGGGCCCGGTCTGTGCGGTTGGCTGCCCGGTCTGTACCTTTGGTAAAATCGCCATAGTCATTCGCCAGGTTGCTGAGAATTTGCAAACTGACCGCGGTAAGGGCAGACAGCAAAAAAACCATGCCGTTCCACTTGCCATGCATGGCAGACAGGGCCGCGCCCAAGCCAATGCCACTCACCGCCAGGGGAAGGGTTTTCAGCCTAAATGCTTGTATCCAGGATTTCATAAGGGATTACAGACAGGCTGTGCGACCTCCGTCTACCACCACATTGGTACCATTGATGTAAGCGGCTTTATCCGAGGCCAAAAAACAGATGGCGTAGGCGGTTTCCTGGGGTTTTGCAAAACGGCCGGCCGGAATTTCATGGAGCATTTCTGCCTTTACTGCATCTATTTCGGTACCGGTTTTTACGCTTTTGTTTTCAATGATGCTGCTGAGGCGTTCGGTTTCGGTGGCTCCGGGCAATACATTGTTTACGGTTATACCGAAAGCCCCGAGTTCATTGGCGAGGGTTTTTGACCAGTTGCCTACAGCACCGCGGATGGTGTTACTCACACCCAGATTGGGCAGGGGCACTTTCACGCTGGTGCTGATCACGTTAATGATGCGACCATACCCGGCAGCTTTCATGCTCGGAAGAAAAGCCTGCACCAGATTGTGGTTGTTGAGAAGGTGGTTTTGAAATGCTTCCAGGAAAGCACTTGCTTCTGCAGCATGGGCAGGTCCTGCGGGCGGACCGCCGGTGTTATTTACCAGAATATGAACTGTGGTTTCAGAGGCAATACGGGCAGCAGTTTCTGCTACCTGCGCATTGTTGCTGAAATCGGCTATTGCATAGCTGTGGCCGGTTCCGGGCAATTCGGCCAGGGTTTGTTTGAGTTTTTCCTCGTTTCGGGCCAATAGAATTACAGTGGCTCCTGAGGCCGCCAGTTCCATGGCTGCGGCTTTCCCAATGCCGGCGGTGCTTCCGCATACCACCGCGGTTTTGCCTTTGATATCAATAATCATATTGCAAAGTTAGGGGATGCAAATCGGTTGACTGCACGAAAGTCTGTTACTGCCTCCGGAAAAACCTACCTGCCATGCTGCACTGCATAGATTGCCGCCACGGCCATGCATGCGGTTTCCGTGCGCAAAACCGATGGGCCAAGCGACAAAAATGAAAATCCTTCAGCCATCGCCTGCTCTGCTTCCTTGCGGGTAAAATCTCCTTCGGGGCCTATCAGCACAAGACTGTCTTTTATCAGCTGTTCAGAGCCGGCCGCAACAGACTCGTCTGTTTCACTGCAATAGCAAATAAAACGGTGGCCTACCTTTACCGACATCATATCTTCAAATGCTGCGGTACCTATCAGGGGCAGCCGGTATCCATGAGACTGCTTTAGCGCAGCAATCGCTATTTTTTGCAACCTGTCCAGGTTTATCCTTCGCTTTTCTGCATTGCCTGTGTTCAGCAACCACAGTTGTTTTACCCCGAGTTCTGTGCATTTTTCAACCAGCCATTCCAGCCGGTCCGTGTTTTTAATGAGCCCTACTCCCAGCGAAAGCTCCCCCGGATTTTCATCGGTCTCCTGCTGAAAAATGCTGGCGGTAAAGTTGTTTTTTTTGATGCCATCAATCCGCCCCAGGTAACGCTGACCCAGGCCATCGGTAAAATGGATGGTATCTCCTTCCTTGTATCGGAGGGTTTGAATGGCATGACGGGTCTCGTTTTCGTCAAAAACAGCCTTTTGTCCCTGAATTTCCTGCGTAAAAAAAGAAAAATGCCCCGGCATGGTCCGCAAGATAAAGCAGCGCAGTGAATTCGTAATTACCCCGTGTGTTAATGTGATTGATCATCGGGTTTGTAAGTTTCCTCCTGAACGGGCACGTTATTGATTACCTTTGAAGCAAAATAAAAATGGCATTTAAAGCAGGTTTTGTCAGCATCATCGGTATGCCCAATGCGGGTAAAAGCACGCTTTACAATGCGTTGATGGGTGAAAAACTGGCCATTGTAAATCCCAAGGCACAAACCACACGCCACCGTATTCTGGGAATAAAAACAGGTGAAAACGCACAAGTTATTTATTCAGATACCCCAGGAATTTTGCGCAAAGCCAGTTACAAAATGCACGAGAAGATGATGGCCGCCGTTCATGAATCAATGGACGACAGCGATGTGCTGATTCTGCTGCTGGATGTGCGTGCAACAGAGATTCCGGAAGAGTTGAAACTCCGTTATGATAAATCTTCGGCCAAAAAAATTGTGGCTATCAATAAGATTGACACCGTAAAGCAAGATCAGCTGGAGGCGGTTATGGTAAAGGTAGCCGAAACATTCAAAGCGGATACCTTTTTACTGCTTTCTGCGCTTAACAACTTTCAGCTGGACAAGCTGGAATCAGAGGTTATTTCTTTTTTGCCCGAGCACCCAGCCTATTTTCCTGAAGACCAGATAACCGATCGTTCAGAACGGTTTTTTGTTAACGAAATTATCCGCAACCATGCATTAAAGCTATATCAGGATGAAGTTCCATACAGCCTGGAAGTAACCACCCTGTTTTTCAAGGAAGAAGAAAAGATCATTCGCCTTTCCTGTGAACTGGTGGTGGAGCGCGACAGCCAGAAACGCATTGTTATCGGAAACAAAGGGGAAGCCATTAAACGCCTGGGAACCAACGCCAGAAAAGACCTGGAAGCCTTCTTCGGAAAACATATTTTTGTAGAGTTGTTTGTGAAGGTGCGCGAAGACTGGAGAAACAGCAAAAACATGCTAAAACAGTTTGGCTACGATACGGATTAAGCACGGGTCCTTCTGTTTTTTAGGCTATCCGCCACATTTATTGTATCTTCGCGGCATCGTTCTATGATTTCACGGAGGTTGGTCAGGATAAAAGCGCTGCAGTCATTGTACGCCGCGCAGCAAGGTGGCGATTCCGCCAAAACACAATGCAGACAAGGTCTGCAAACTTCTTTGCTTGCAACCTATGATGTATATGTTTTTCTGCTCGAACTTCCTCATAATTTAAATGAGTTTTTGTTAAGTGAGCGAGAGATAGAGATAAAAAAATTCTATCCTGATAAAGAAAAAATTCGCCGCCTTGGGCTTCTGAATAACAATTCACTGGCGAAAACCATTTACGATAAAACGCTCAGCCACAAACGACGCCATTTCACCGCAAACTGGTCAGAACACGGAGAGTCGTTTCCGTCCATTACCGATTGGCTGTTTCAACAGGAATTTACCACGGATTACTGCATTTTCGATGCACCGGATGCGGAACAACAGCTGACCTTTTTGAAGGAGTTTTACCGCTATTTGCTGGCAGAATGCGAGCCATTTTATTTCCTTATGCAGGAGGTTTACGGTGCCTGGGACGATGATGAAAACACCCTGGAACGCGAGCTGGAAAAAACCTTTTCTTCGCGCCCCGAGAACATATCGCTTGGAACGCCTTATGCCAAAGATGATGAAGAAGTGAAAATGGCGATACTCTTGTTCGATCTCGTCATGGCTAACAGTGAAAAATATGAGGAGTATATAAGCAGCGTAACCGAAAACTGGGATCCGGCCCGTATTGCCATCATCGACCTGTTGTGTCTAAAACTGGCTTTGGCGGAATTTACTTCTTTCCCCCATATCCCACTAAAAGTTACCATCAATGAGTACCTGGATGTAGTAAGGGAATACAGCACCCCAAACAGCGGCCGTTTCCTGAACGGCGTGCTGGACAAGCTGCGGGTTTCACTGGTTGACAATGGTGTGATTGTCAAGGCGGGCAGGGGTTTACGGGATAAATAAAGTCCCCGGACCAAATCATTTTCACGAAACATAAACGTAGTATATTTGCAATATGCGTCACCGATTTTCCATCTTGTTTGCCATCATGATTATGGGCTTGGCGGCTTCCTGCAGCAATGGTAACTCAGGCTTATCTGTTGATAAAATCGAAAACGAAGCCAATGCAGATAATCCTAAACCCGAAAAAGGCGGCCCCAAAGGAACACCGGTATTTGTTGACACGGTTTACAACTTCAACAAAGTAACATCGGGAATGCAAGTGCAGCACCGTTATAAATTTAAAAATACCGGCAAAGGCGATTTGCTTATCCGCAATTGTCAGGCCGCTTGCGGGTGCACTACGCCCGGATGGACCAAAGACGTTATCAAACCCGGACAGGAAGGCTATGTAGATGCCACATTCAATTCAACAGGACGCGGCTCAAAGGAAGGTCTGGAAAATGAAAAAACCATTACCGTGGATTTTGAAAACTCAACCATAGAAACCATTGTACTTAAGTTTAAGGCAACGGTGTTTTCTACCCCTGAGGAAAACGAAGAATACGAACAAAACAATCATTGATAAATATGTTATTTACCCTGTTACAAACCGGTTCAGCCGGTCAGCCCGGAGGTCTGGGTCAGATGTTGCCACTGTTGTTGATTATGGTGGTGTTTTTCTTTTTCATGATCTGGCCACAAATGCGCAAGCAGAAAAAAGCCAAAGCTTACCTGGCCGAACTAAAAAAAGGTGATCACGTGGTAACTACCGGTGGTTTTCATGCCAAAATCGCCCAAATTACCGATACCCATTTTATCCTGGAACTGGAAGAGGGTAAAATAAAGGCTGAAAAAGCGGCAGTAAGCATGGAAATGACCATGGCTGCCTACCCCAAGCCCAAGGCATAATCTTGTGATGCGCGTTGGCATCACCGGCGGAATTGGAAGTGGTAAAACCACCGTTTGCCGTGTGTTTGAAACACTGGGTATACCCGTGTATTATGCCGATGCAGAAGCAAAACGACTTTATTCGGAGAATAAAGAACTGCAGGCTGCATTGCAGGCTGAATATGGTCCGGAGGTGCTCGAAAATGGTGAAATCAACAAGGGTTTTTTACGGTCTCTGGTTTTTGGAAAACCGGAAGCAGCCCAAAAACTGAACAGCCTGGTGCACCCTTTCGTATTCGAACATTACGAGCAGTGGTGCCTTGCAAATGAGCACAAGCCTTATACCATCAAAGAAGCAGCTATCCTTTTTGAAAGTGGCAGCTATAAACGCGTACACCGTGCTATTGGTGTAGTTGCACCAAAAGAACTCCGAATACAGCGGGTAATGAACCGCGATCACTGCACACGTGAAGATGTGCTGCTGCGCATGCAAAAGCAGCTTCCGCAGGACGAACTGGTATCAAAGTGCCATTATCTCATTCACAATGACGATGTAGAAAGCATTATTGAACAGGTACGAAATCTGCACATGAAACTGCAGGAAGATTCAAAGCTTGACTGGTCATACATGGCATAAAAAAACCCGCTGTATGCGGGTTTTTTACAAACATTCAGATTGTCTTTATTCAATAACGTAGTTAACTTCTTCAAATTTACCGTTGGTAACATTGAAGCCTGCACCTCCGATGTTAGGTACCATATTGAAGTTAAATGTGCCTGAGAACTTCTTCTTTGAGCTATCCCAGCTGCTGATGGTAAAGTTGTAAGAAGTGGTGTACATCAAAAATGCCTGAAAAAGGCTGGTTTCATCAAACTTAGGCAGGTAGAACATGCCTCCTTCGGTGGATGTAGTTCCGGAGTAGGTTCCAACCCTGGCTTGTTTCAGCACCAGCTGTGCAAGCACAACAGAAGTGTCAGAAAAGTTTGTTGAAATAAAGACCATAGTGTCACCATTGAGATATGCTTCACAACCGGGCATACTGTCAAGGCCAATAGTAGTACCAGTTTTTCCGCTGGTCCATGCTTTTCCGTTAACACTGCAGCTGGTAAGGCCGACGTTGGCTGAAGGCGTGTCGGTCTTTTTGTCTTCATCTTTTTTGCAGGAAGCTGCCATCATGAGCGCCATAGCGCTGAGAAAAAATACTTTGGTGATGTGTTTCATATTGTATTTATATTGGTGTTTGTTTATTAAATACTGTTAGATGTTTTACCCAAAATTATTTGCCGGGAAAATTGGGTTTTCTTTTGTTAAGGAATGCGTCGGTTCCTTCCTTGAAGTCTTCTGTTATAAAAGCTTCGCCAAATTCATAAATTTCCCGCTGCATACCATTTACGTTGGGGCGGAAAAAATCATTTACGCACTTTATTACTTTACCTACGGCAACAGGGCTTTTGGTGCTGATTTTGGCAAGAATCTCCAGGCATTTGGGCAGTAACTCATCCAAGGATACTACATGGTTAACCAAACCCAGCTGCAACGCGGTTTGCGCATCTATGCTGTCGCCGGTGAGCAGTAACTCTACAGCCTTACCCTTGCCCACCAGCTGGATCATGCGCTGCGTGCCGCCATAACCCGGAGGCACGCCCAGATTTACTTCCGGCTGTCCGAATTTGGCATTCTCAGACGCTATGCGCATGTGGCAGCACATAGCCAGCTCGCAACCTCCTCCAAGGGCAAAACCATTCACAGCTGCAATGATTGGCTTTTCGCTGTTTTCAATGGTGTTCATCACATCATGTCCGTCTGCACTCATGCGCGTAGCCTGGTCTTCAGTGAAGTGGGCAAACTCGCTGATGTCTGCTCCTGCAGCAAACGCCTTGGTACCTGAACCTGTGAGGATAATGCCCTTGACATTTTCGTCGGCCTGTGCTTGCACCACGGCTGTGCGAATTTCCTGCAGGGTTTTCAGGGTAAGTGCATTGAGTTTGGTTTCCCGGTTAAGGGTAATGGTAAGAACTCCTTCTTCAATACGGGTGAGGATGTTCTCATATGTAGCGATGGTTTCCATGAAAGGTTAAAAAGGTCTGTTTTGTTTTACCCACTGGGTGATGTAATCCACAATGGATGCCATTTCTGTTCCTGGAGGAAACAGCTTGGCAACACCCAGTTTGTTTAGGTCTTCGGCGTCTTTATCGGGAATAATTCCTCCCCCGGTAAGCAACACATCGTTCATGCCCGCCTGTTTCATCAGATCAAGAACTTTTGGAAAAACAGTGTTGTGCGCTCCTGAAAGTATGCTGATTCCTATAGCATCCACGTCTTCCTGAAGCGCTGCTTGCACAACCATTTCAGGTGTTTGCCTCAAGCCGGTGTAGATTACCTCCATGCCGGCATCCCTTAGGGCTGCTGCAATCACCTTGGCACCACGGTCATGGCCGTCGAGGCCTACCTTGGCTACCAGCACCCGAATGGGTCTTTTGGTGGTGGATTCGTTCATTGACATTGCAAAGTTCGTTAATATATCTCAATCCTGAACACGCGTTGCGTCAGAAAGAAATTTTGTCAGTTTTTGGGATGTTTTCCAGCAGTTCATCAATACTGCTACCGGGTCCTGCTCTATGAATACCTCAGGCTCCATCAAGTGCTGTACATAAAACTGGGTGTTATAAACCGCTGCAGGCAGGTTTTTGAAGGCTGTAAACTCGGAGGAAATGCGTTTTTGTTTATCGCCCAATACTGCGCCAAAGGTTGTTTTGAACGCTTTTTCACCGGTTATCTTCTCCCAGGTTTCCGGATTTTGCGCAATGTGTCGGCGAATTTGCATAAGCGCCTCTTTTTCAGGCATATAATACCCGGCATAGTATGCACACTGTTCAGGACCTGCCTCAAAGTAAAATCCATCGGGGCCCAGCGATTTTTTACCTTCCGATGAGATTACAGCGCTTCGGTTCAGTTTATAGGGTGTTTTATCTTTTGAAAAACGGATGTCTCGGTTAATTCGGAATATGCAATCTCCCGGCCGAATCGAAATAATGGTGTTTTCTGTTTTGGCAAATGCCTCTAACATTGATTCTACCAGATTTTCAAACGGCTTTTTCACATCCTGCTCATAGCGCATGCGGTTTTCATCAAACCATCCTTTTCGGTTGTTTGCCGAAAGTTCGATAAAAAATTCAAAAAACGCCGGTTTTAAACTGTTGTTAGGCATGCTGCCGGTTTTGTATGGTTCCGTTTTTGAACTCGGGCAACACATTCAGTGTGGCCGTCTTGAGACAAACATCCAGGTCTGTCTCAATGTGCAGGCTTTTGAAACGGTTTACATGGCTGGCTTTTTGCAGGTATCCGGGCAAATCGGACTGCGCCTTGTTGAAGAGATCCATGGCCGCAAGGGTTGCATCATCCACGATAGTAAAATTATCAGCCAGCATTACTGCGACTGCACCGGCAAAGACGGTGTCTTCAAGGTTAAACTTGTCTTTCCATCCGGCACAGAAAAGCAGCACATCCCTGTTATCTTCCCGCAATTGATCGCAAAGAATTTTAATGTTGAGAAACGAGCCTACCCATACATGTTTGGCGGCACTGCTCATTTGCAGTGCACGGGTGCCATTGGTTGTGGTTAATGCTATTTTTTGACCTGACACCCTTGCTACTGTGTAGTCCTGGGGGGAATTGCCCAGGTCAAAGCCTTCCACGGTTTCTCCATGTCTTTCGGCAGCAGCTATCCATCCCATTTGTTGCATGGACGCTGCGTCTTCGGGTTTGGCAACCGGCAAAATTTCCCTGGCTCCGTTCGCAAACGCAACGCAAATGGTAGTGGTAGCCCTTAGAATATCAATGACCACCACGTTTTTCTGCTCCAGTTCCTTCTCGTAGAGGTGAAACAGGGCGGGGCTGAGTATGGTTTCAATACTTGGCATTATCCGGCGGCATTGATGCGTGACATAGCAATATTTTGCGGCTGCGTAGTATACAAAAGTAATGCATCGGCGGCTTTGATGGTGGCGGCTTTAATGGTATCCTGCTCTTCAGGGTGCCATTTTCCCAGCACAAACTCTGACTGTCGGCCCTTAGGAAAGTCATTGCCTATTCCGAAGCGCAGCCTGGCATACTGCGAAGTGCCAAGGGTTTCATTAATGCTTTTTAATCCGTTGTGTCCGCCGTCACTGCCATTCAGGCGAAGGCGAAGCTTGCCCGGAGGCAGAGCAAGGTCATCTAGCAACACCAGTACCTGCGACAACGGCATTTTTTCAGCCTGCATCCAGTATGAAACGGCTTTACCACTGAGGTTCATGTATGTGTTTGGTTTTAGCAGAATGATGGTTCTGCCTCTGGCAGAAGTTCTGGCTATCCAGCCATGCCGTTCCAGCGTCCACGATGCGTTTTGTCTCGCTGCAAATTCATCCAGCACATCGAAGCCAATATTGTGGCGGGTATGCTGATATTCCTCTCCCGGATTTCCCAGACCAACCACAAGAAATTTCATGCAGCCTGCTTAATGGTTCGGATCGTTGATGTGATAATTTTGGGGAAATACAATGTTGTATTTTCCCTGCTGATCTACCCAATATCCGGGTGCTATTTTTCTATCCCTGAAAAACGCATAGGCTTCTTCCAGATTTTCCCAGAACTTGATCAGCTGCGGCTTATGGCCATAGGTGGTCTTCAGATGGGCCCAGTTTTTTTTGTTAAAGTTGCAAGGAAATATATCAATGGGAATTTTGGCTTTTGAGCCCTGATAGTTTTGGGATAGAATGGTTACCCAGTAAATTTCATCAATCAGGCTGTCTGTCATGGGCAAACAACCCACACTGGCGCAACCGCCGTGGATGTAAATCTCGTTTCCGGGATTATTCTTATCTGCAAATACCAAATCGCTTTCATTGGGGTAAGCCACTTTCATGCTGAGGCGGTAGTTGCTGTGGGGATTGAATTTTTCAATGTAGTATAATCCTTCGGGAACCTGCAGGTCACCAAATCTTCTTTTTGGACCCAGATCGCCACTACTTTGGCAGATGGAGTAGGTTTTGATTTTTTTATAGTTTCTGCTGCTGCTGTCTGTTGCCCAAAGTTCCAGCTGATCTTCCATTTTGAAGGCGCGCCAGTAAATATATTTTGGGGTTTCTGAAAGACCGCTGTCGCGGAACATTTTGCGAATTCTTGCCTCTGTTCTTGCTTTGGCAACCCGCACCCTCTCAAAATTTAACTGCTGTTCGGCAACGGACTGTGCCTGCAGGCTTGCAGCGGCAAGAATCACCATAAGGCCTGTTACAAAGATTGATTTGCGCATGTTGTATGCAAATTTACACGGATTGAACAGATTTTAGCGCCGGATATATTGCACTGCTTATCCCCAATAATCCGCAAAGAGCGGTAATAAAGAGGAAATCCGTTGCTTTTAAGGCTACAGGATAAACGGCCGCTATGCTGCTTTGTGTGGTAATGAGTCCAAATTTTTGCTGCGCCACCACAAGCAAAGCACCCATGCACAAACCGGCCAGTGTACCCGCCATGGCCACCATCAGGCCTTCCCTGAAAAACACAGCCCGTATACTTTTCAGGCGCATACCTACATAGCTGAGCAATTTTATATCATTCTTTTTTTCAAGCACCAGCATACTCAAAGAACCCAAAAGGTTGAAGCTGATGAGCAACAATACAAACGCCATCAGGGAGAATGAAACCCATTTTTCTGTGTTAAACATTTTATACACCGCACGGTTTTGTTCATATCGGTCCAGCACGGTCATTTCGGGACCTGCCAGACGCTGAATCTCTTGTTTTATCCGATCCTGATCGGCACCCTGTCTGGTTTTGATCTCAAGCGCACTTGCCTCGCCCTCCCTTTCAAACAAAGCCTGTGCCCATTTCAGCGGAACCAGCAGCAACTTGTCATCCTGTTCTTCGCCTGCCCGAATTACTGCAGAAACACCTATGTAATCCTCATTCATTTCCATTTGTGCTACGCCTACACTTTCCCTGCGGGGTGCCATAACGGTAACTGCATTGTTGTTGTTAATAGCCAGTTTATATACCAGGCCCTCGGCAAGCCAGGCAAAAGATGCATCTCTGTTGTTTTCAAAAACCGGTGTTCCGGCAATTAATAAAGAATCGGTTTTAACCACTGACGGCCATGTTTTATCTACGCCTTTTACCGTTGCCACCACCTGGTTGTCGCCATATTGCACAATGGCATTTTCTTCCAGCACAAGGGCCGTTTTTTCAATTCCGCTAAGTTCCGAAATGGCTTGTATTTTCTTTGGATCCAACTGAAAAACCTTACCGGAAGCGGGCTGAATTTTTAGGTCAGGATAATAGTTTTCATAGGTTTTGAAAATTATCCGCTCAAACCCGTTTAGGGCGCTGAGTAAAACCAGCAAGGCAAAGGAACCTACGGCATAACCCAGCACAGAAATGCCGGAAATGATGTTGACTGCGGATGTGTTTTTTCCGGAAAAAAAGTAGCGCCGCGCTATAAACCGAGATACGTTCACCGCAGGGGTTTAGCTTTTCTTTATCGAATCGAGGAGTTTGTCAATCTTTGCAGCGTATTCTTGGGTTTCATCCTCATAAAATCGGAGTTCAGGTACTTTTTTCACCTGATTCTTCACTTTTTTGGCTATTTCCATGCGTATCTCTCGGGCGTAAAGCTCAATAGCTTCCAGGACCTTGGCTTTCTGAGGCGTATTAAAAAGACTCAGGTAAACCTTGGCTGAGGACAAATCGGGACTTACGGTAACCGCGGAAATGGTAACAAACTGTCCCGCTACCCACTCTTTATGCTGAAGAAAGGTATCCCCCAGGTCTTTCTGGAGTTGTCTTGCAAATTTTTCCTGTCTGAGTCCCATAATGCAAAGTTACGGACTTGAGACGTCACTCGGCTTTCCCTGCACTTTTGGGGCACAACAATTTTTTTGGGCAGACGGGCTTTTCAAATCCGGGCTCAGGTAGGGAATTCCAAAACCCACACCTTTCAATAGAAATAACAATCCAATAATCATGACCGGAATTTGTTTCCAAGCCAAATTGGTAGCCTTTTTTCTCAATGGCAGCAACCAGCGGGAAAATGCACTGAAAATCAGCACGGGAGCCGTACCCACTCCAAACAAAACCATATAAACCGCTCCTGTTTCCGGACTTCCACTGGCCATTGCTCCTATTCCTGCGGCATATACCAGTCCACAGGGTAAAAAGCCATTTAAAAAACCCAACAAAAAAGCACCTTTGCCTTTTTGTGATATCAAACGTCCCATACCCCTGTTAACAGTGTGTTCGATTGCCGAAAATCCCTTGAATTTAAATAGCCCGTTTAATCCTACTACCATCAGCAAGGTACCGGAGACAATCATCAGGGTATTTTGAAAAAAAAGCATGGACAGACCCTTTCCGGCTATACCGAACAACACTCCAAGCATCACGTACCCGACTGTTTTTCCCAGCAACTGCCGCACCAGCGGTGTGATAAAATCTTTTGGTTTATCGTAAAAACCACTTACTGCCCAGTAAATGGGGCCACACATAGCTGCACAGTGCAGGCTGCCGGTAAGTCCCAGCAAAACCGCAGTCAGATATAATCCCATTTCTGTCATACTAATCAGTAGTATTTAGTAGGAAACATTATTGATAAATCGGCGCCAGAAACTTTTCTTTTAAGATGTTCATGCGTTTTCCATTTCCATAAACCTCCAGCGTAACGGGCATCGTGTTGTTATGTATATCATTCTTTTTCATCCTGATCATTAGAGGAATGTTGCGCACATGACCAGGGTCTACCCAAAGGGTATCTCCTAGCAGTTTTACTTCAAATTTTACGGAAATCGGCTTTAATTGCATTTGAATGCGATAAAAGGTTTTATTAACCAGTTTAATGTCATATAAATTGGTAACATCTCCGTTGGCAGCTACGCTGTAGGTACTTCCTGTGACACGAAAAATGCTGGCCTGTAAATCTTTTCGATATGCTATCATCAAGACAAACGTTGAAAACAGTATTGTCCACAGTCCGGCATAGGCCCGCACCCTGGGCGTCCAGAATTTTTGCTTTCCAGTGTTGAGTGTTTCTTCGCTGCTATATCTGATTAATCCGCGGGGTTTGCTGATTTTGTCCATAACACTGTCACAGGCATCAATACAGGCTGTGCAATGTATGCATTCCATCTGGGTTCCATTTCTGACATCGATGGCTGTGGGACAGACATCAACACAAAGTCCACAATCAATACAGTCGCCACGATTTTCTATTTTTTGTTGTGTTTTTAGCAATTTTCCCCGAGGCTCTCCCCTAAAGTGGTCATAGGCTACCACCACGCTATTTTTATCCAGCAATACTCCCTGAAGCCTGCCGTATGGGCAAATCATTATGCACACCAGTTCACGAATTCGGGAAAACACCAGGTAAAAAACAGTGGTAAACGCTACCATGCTTACCAGCCCTGCAATGTGCTTGTTTGGGCCTTCGGTCACAATCGGCATGAGTTTGTCAGTGCCAATGATATAGGCTAAAAAGGTGTTGGCAATAAGAAATGACAACAACCAAAAAATAGTGTTCTTGGTTCCTATTTTGATAATTTTTTCTGTGTTCCACGGTTGATTTTTGAGTTTTTGCTGCTGTGAAGGCGAGCCTTCAATCCAGTTTTCAATTTTTCTGAAAACCATCTCCATAAAGATCGTCTGAGGACACAGCCATCCACAAAAAAACCTGCCAAAAACAGCTGTAAATGCAATAATGAAAACTATAAAGGTAATGAGTCCAAGGGCAATGAGGTAGAGATCTTGTGGCCAAAAAGGAATTCCAAACAAAATAAACTTTCTTTCCAAAACATCAAAAAGAAAAAGCGGGTGTCCATTTACGCGGTACCAAGGGCTGGTGAAGAGAAAAAACAGCAGCACCCACGAAATGCGGGTGCGCCATTTATAAAATCGGCCTGCAATGATTTTGGGAAACAGCCATATGCGATTTCCCCGTTTATCAACGTTTGCCAGGTGTTCCCTGAAGGTGGATGTCTCTTTTTTTGCCATTTTGCGGGCTTCCCCTTCGGCTTAGAACTTCTCCTTGGGCTCCAATTTTTTGCCCTGAGGAGGCGCTGCACCGGCAGGATTAGTGCCTCTTAAGGAAAGTACATAAGAAGACACTGCACTCATTTTAGAAGGAGAAATCTGCTCTTTCCAGGCGACCATTCCTTTTTCCAGCACACCGTATTTGATGGTTTTGAAAACCTCTTTCACGCTGTTACCATGTATCCAGTAATCATCGGTAAGGTTGGGGCCGTTTTTCCCTTCACCATTTTGACCATGGCAAACTGCGCATTTATCCTGAAACAAGGTTTTTGCTTCAGCCAGCTTTTCAGCAGATTTTTCAAGGGTTACGGTGTTTTCATCCACATTGTCAGCCGCTTTCCCAAAATAAGCTGCTTTTTCGGTGTTCAGTTTCTGCATTTTTTGGGCATATTCTTCTTTTTGATTGGGAGCGTAGTTCAACCAACTATACCGTACCAAATAAACACCTGCAAAAATCACACAGGAATAAAACATCCACATAAACCAGGGTGGCGGTGGATTGTCAAGTTCGCTAATACCATCAAAGTCTTCTTTTAAATCCACATCGGCATCCATAAACGAAGGTTTAATTTGAAACAGTTTGTCCACCAGGGAGAGTGTTTTAGGTAATTTTTCGTCCACCTTCTTTTCAATCATACCCAAAACAACCTGCTTTCCTCTGTTCAGGTAAACAACAGCGTTTAATAACATAAGAACCCCCAGGGCAATGCCCAATCCTGTGACCTTTAGGGTCCACAAATACCAGTTTCCCTGGGGTGCTTTAGGCAAAATCATGAGGAAAAAAACGGTGAAAAACAGGATAAGTGACAATACCAAGAGCACAATTACAGAGGTTCTTAAAAACCCAAGGCGCTGCTTCATAAAAGATTGACTCCAAAATGTTTCTTTTTCTGTATCCGGGGTCGTGGTCCACCGTTGATAGATCTGAACCCTGTTCAGTAAGTCGAGGCCTATGAAAATGGCCATCAAGCCAAAGCCTATAATGGTCATCCAAAGTGTCTGACTCCATTGTTGCTGGTTTACCCATTCTGCCAACTTGGGCATTAATACAAAAATGGCAATGGGTATAATCATGAGCAAACTCATGATGGTAAGAATTCTTAGCAAATTTTTCATGGGTTTAGTTGTTTTCGTTGAAGGGTATATTTTTTAATTGTTCCACCCGGTTCTTCCTCATGGTTATGAGATGAACAGCCATCCCGATGAAAAAAACCAAAAAGATGAGCAGCGATGTAACGAGCCAGAAATCAGCCCCATTCACGTGTCCTAACATTTTATTTATCATAGCGATATCTTGTTTTTAGTTTTGAGACTGCACTGGTGGTTCAATGTCTCTGCCGAGCTTGTGCAAGTAGGCAATGAGTGCTATTATTTCAGTTCTTGTACTGGTTTTTATGCCCCTTGCTTTTAGTTTGTCCGAAATCACTTTTGCCTCTTTGCTATACAATTCTTCTGCTGTGTTTTCAAATCCTTTTTCATAAGGCACTCCCACAACCCTTAGGGCTTTAATTTTGGCTTTGAGGGTCGTTAAATCCACTTCATTGTTATTGTCGCACAACCATTCATAGGCAGGCATGATGGACTTGGGATTCAGGTCGCGCGGATTATTCATGTGCCGCCAGTGCCACTCCTCATCTTTATATGTGTTTGGATTGCTCTTTTGTCCACCACGGCTCAAATCCGGACCCGTGCGTTTGGAGCCCCACAAAAAAGGATGGTCATAAATACCTTCGCCGGCCTTTGAATAATCTCCGTAACGAAGGGTTTCGCTTGGAAAAGGCCTTACCATTTGACTGTGACAGGCATTACACCCTTCACGGATGTATATGTCTCTTCCTGTAAGTTCTAGCGGAGAGTATGGGGTTACGGTGGAGATGGTTGGCACATTGCTTTTTACCACAAACGTGGGAATCATTTGCACAATACCACCAATGGCCACGACCACCAGGGAAAAGACAAGCATCGTCATGGGCCTAACCTCAATCCATTTGTGCCAGAAGGCCGGTTTTTCTGATGTCTCTGAATGCACCGCGGTATAGCTTGTAGCCTCATTATCGATCAGTTTACCGGATGAAGCTGTTTTCAACAGATTCCACACCATTATGATGGCACCACTCAGATACAAAACCCCGCCAATTCCTCGCAGCGTGTGCATGAACATGACACGCTCGGTGCTTTGTAAAAAGCTGTACATGAGCGAACCATCGGGGTTCAGTTCTTTCCACATCATGCCTTGTGTCCAGCCACTGAAATACATGGGAACTGCATAGAATATTATGCCCAGCGTACCTAGCCAGAAGTGCACATTGGCAGCTTTCTGAGAATATAAGTTTGTATTAAATATTCTGGGAATGGTATAGTAAAGCATGGCAAAGGTTAAAAATCCGTTCCACCCCAGTGCCCCCACATGCACATGTGCTACCACCCAATCGGTAAAGTGGGCAATTGCATTGATATTTTTCAGTGAAAGCATCGGACCTTCAAACGTGGCCATGCCATAAGCGGTAAGACCCACCACCATAAATTTTAGCAACACATCATCGCGCACTTTGTCCCAGGCACCGCGCAAGGTTAATAGCCCGTTCAACATACCGCCCCAGCTCGGCGCTATCAGCATAATACTGAATACCACGCCCAGGTTTTGAGCCCAGTCCGGCAATGAGCTATACAAAAGGTGATGCGGTCCGGCCCAGATATAAATAAATATAAGTGACCAAAAGTGTAGAATGGATAACTTATACGAATAAATGGGACGTTGCGCCATTTTAGGCATATAATAATACATCAATCCCAAAAAAGGCGTTGTGAGAAAAAACGCTACTGCATTATGACCATACCACCATTGAACCAGTGCATCCTGAACTCCTGCATACCAGCTGTAGCTTTTTAGGAATGTTACAGGAATTTCCATACTATTTACGATGTGCAACATGGCCACAGTTACCCAGGTAGCAATGTAAAACCAGATCCCAACATAAATGTGTTTTTCTCGGCGCTTAATGATGGTTCCAAACATGTTGATACCAAAAACCACCCAGGTAAGGGTAATGGCAATGTCAATCGGCCATTCCAACTCTGCATATTCTTTGCTAGTGGTGATTCCCAAAGGCAGGGTAATGACAGCGCTTACAATGATCAGTTGCCACAACCAAAAGTGAAGGTTGGCAAGGCCATCGGAAAAGATACGCGCTTTTAGCAACCGCTGCAGGCTGTGGTATATCCCCATAAAAATGGCATTGCCTATAAAAGCGAAAATTACGGCATTGGTGTGCAGGGGACGGACACGACCAAATGTTGTCCACGAAGTCATGTTGAGCCTGGGCTCTACGAGCTGAAAAGCGATGATAACACCCACCAGCATACCAATAATCCCCCATATCATGGTGGCGTAAGCAAAATTTCTGACGATTCGGTTGTTGTAATAAAACGGTTCTGTATTCATAGCTAATTAAGTATTTGTAATATTGGGTTTGTCATCAAAGAGCATGCGGTGGGCGGGCGTTTCCAGATCATCTGACTGGCCGTTTTTTACCCACCAGATAAAAACCAGCAGAAAAATAATGGCCAGTGAAACAGAGCATATTACCAGCAAAAACAGAATATCCATCAGCTTTCTGCTCCTTTCACAATGTGTTTGGAACGACCCCAGGCATATAACATCAGCACAGAGCTTCCCACCGGCATGATGATGGCGGCAATCAGCGGTGTAAGCCCACCGGTTGCTGCCAAGGTCAGAGCCGCACTGTTATAAATCAGGCTAATAAAAAATGTTTCTTTTACTACCGTATTGGCTTTTCTGGTAAGGTCCAGCATTTCCGGGAGTTTGCGGATGTTTTTTGCCAGTAAAATCGCATCGGCCTCTGGAGTAAAATTGTTGGTGTTTTCGGAAATAACCATGCCCACATCCCCGGCTTTTAGGGCACCTGCGTCATTGAGGCCATCGCCCACCATAATGGTTTTTCCCTGCTTCCGAAGCACTTTTACCAATGCCGCTTTCTCGCCGGGTAGTTGTTCAAACCACATAGAATCAAACCATGGGCCCAGATCATTCTCAACAGCAGCACGTTGTTTATTTCCATCACCGGTTGAAAGCTGCAGAGATATTTTTCGGTCTTTCAGCGCTTGCAAGGTTTCGGACAGCCCTTCGCGGTATGCGTTTTTTACCTCAATACCTGGCAGTATCTTTTCATTTACCGAAAAATATACCATACCGGGCTCTTGTATCTGTTTGCCAACCCATGCCGCATTGCCAAGTTTCAGTATCTGTCCGCCACATTCCCCACGGATTCCACGGCCTGCTATTTCTGCAAAGTTTTCTATTTGGCAAATCGGTCTGCCAACCACATCCTGTGATAGGGCCCGGCTGATTGGGTGATTGCTGCAAAATGCGAAGGCTCGCAACATGTCCTTTTGTGTTGCAGAGAAACTGTCAGGGATCATTACATCTGTTTTGTCGGGGTCTGTAATGGTTCCTGTTTTATCAAAAACCATATTTTTTGTATCGCCTAAAATCCCCACCACTTCTGTTTTTCTCAAAAACAAACCCATAGCAGCCAGTTTATTTGCCACAATGTTGTAGGCAAACGGCGGTGCTAAGGCCAGGGCACAGGGACAGGCGACCATTAAAACTGCCACCACTGGAAACCAGATGTTTTCAGGACGGAAAAACAAACCATATAACAACGTAAAGGCAGCTATTAGCAGAGTGGTTGCCAAAAAGATTGCACTTATTTTTCGCTCCCACTCCGCTGTCTGTGTTTTATGGTCCGTGGTTTGTTCCGCCGACTTCCATATTTCATTAAACCGGCCCTGTTCAAAGGTTTTAATTACTTCAAGGGATATGGCATCTCCGGCATTTCGGCCTCCACCATAAATCATTTCACCGGCCACCTTCGCCGAGGGAGTGCTTTCGCCTGTGACATAGGCATAATCTATGGATGCTGTTACGCTCATTAGAATGGCATCTGCAGGTAAGATTTCTCCTGAGTTTACCCAAAGTCTGTCGCCTGGGATGAGTTCAGAAACCCTTTTGTAGCCAAACCCTTCTGCGGTTTTTACCTTAGCCACCAAAGGAAAAAAGTGTCTGGCTTTTTCACCAAACCGCAAATGGTCAAACGTGCGATTTTGCAGCCAGGTTCCCAGCAACAGAAAAAAAACAAGTCCGGCTAGGCTATCAAAGTACCCGATTCCGGCACCCGAAGCAATCTCATAAACACTGCGAAGCCACAAAGTGCCCATACCCAGTGCGAGGGAAACTTTAACGGAAATTGTGCGAAAGCGAAATGCTGTCACAAATTCCCTGATATAATCTCCACCACCATAGAACAGCAAAGGAATGGAAAGACCCAGGTTTAACATATTAAACATCTGAGAAAAGTCGTTCTGTGTGGCAGCATCTAGTCCCAGGTATTGCGGGAAACTGAACAACATGATGTTGCCGGCACAGAAACCGGCCACACCTAGACGGCTAAGGGTTTTTCGGTCATGCCGGGTTTTCTCTTCCCTGCGATCCTCCGGAATCAGAGATGGTGTATATCCAACGCTGATGAGAAGGGCCACCAACAAGCCAAATGTTGTTTTTTTAGGATTATAGGTTACTGTAAGTTGCTTCTTGCCAAAATCTACCCTGCTTCCCAATATGCCTTTTTCCAGCTGGGGAAGTTTTTCCAGAAGCCAAATACAGCTACTGCAATGCATATCTGGAATGTGGTATAAAACCGTTACTTTGTCAGCGGATTCATACAAGGTAAACTCCTTTTGCATCAAATTCCAGGATGCGACATCCCCATCTTCTTTTTTTTCGGTAGGCTTGAATGGTTGTCCTCCTACCTTATAATAACCACAAAGCCCCCCCTCGTTTAAAATCTGATAAACAGATCTGCAGCCATTACAGCAAAATACTTGTCCCAGGGCAAGTACTGGATTTTCACCGGGGGAAGTACCACAATGGGCACAAGGCAATATGGTTGACTTGATGTCCGACGGCATCAATGGGGTGGTTTTTCAAAACCAAAACAACAAACGTTTGTTAGTTGCGGGTGTGATAAATGTCACGAATCTGGACACAAAAAATCATAAGTTGTTGATTTTTTGTTGTTTGTGCCTTATATTAGATTGCTTATAAATTGCTGTTAGACTCGGCTAAATACCCTATCGCCAATTCGTAACTTTTCATACCCAAGCCACTGATCACACCAAGGCACTTTCCAAGCAACAGGTCGGTATGGCGCTCGGGCTCGCGGGAAAGCGGGTTGCTCATATGCACGGCAATAACAGGAACAGGTATAGCGGCTACGGCATCGGCGATGGCGATGCTGGTATGGGTGTAGGCTCCTGCATTCAGCACAATACCTGAAACCTTTTGTTCAAACGCAGCCTCTTGCAATGCATTGATGATTTCTCCTTCCACATTAGACTGATAATATTCAATCTGAAGGGTTGGGTTTTTTGCACGCACTGCAGGTAACCACATTTCGAAGCTTTCCGTTCCATAAACATGGGGCTCACGGGTTCCGGTAAGATTTAGGTTGGGCCCATTGATTACGAAAATCTTCATATTGCAAAGCTAAAACCCGTGTGTGCAATAAAAAAGGGGCCGAAGCCTCTTTTTATTTATCTGTGCTGAATGAGAATCTTTGGAATTGTGGCTGGTTTTTCTGGTGGAAGCTGTTATAGCCGCTGTAGTGCAAGACGAGAGAGGGCCTGTTATATCATGGTTACAATTGGAGAAAAAACTCAAACAAGTATATTCTTTTGTTCTCCTCAATTATTCACGTTTGAATTCTTTGTTTGGTTGAATTGATACTACCTTTGTTTGTGTGTTTGTTGCTGGTAAAAAAGTAGCATTTGTAACAGGAGCGTCCGGTTTTGTGGGTGGGCATCTTGTATACCAATTGCTTGAAAGAGGGTATAGTGTAACCGCACTGGTTCGCTCTACCGGTGGCCTTTCGGCGTTTTATTCTCTGGCAGGACTTTACCCGGATGCAAACACATCAGAAATAACCTGGGTTGAGGGTGATTTGCTCTCTCCTGACGAGTGGATCGGTTTCGTAAATAATGTGGATGTGGTATTTCATGCTGCTGCGGTGGTGTCGTTTTCAGCAAAAAATAAAAAAGAAATGATGGAAACGAATGTGCAGGGAACCGCCCATGTAGTGAACGCCTGCCTGCTTCACCAAAAAACCCTTGTATATGTGTCGTCTGTTGCTGCATTGGGAAGAGCTGAAGGGCAGGTTGTGGTAAATGAAACAACAACCTGGAAAGAAACAGAACAGAACACACACTACGCTGTTAGCAAACACCTGGCTGAGCGGGAAGTTTGGCGAGGTGTTGAAGAAGGATTGGCCGCCGCCATTGTTTGCCCGGGTATCATTATTGGTCCATGGCCAAAAAGCACGGGATCCGGACAAATACCTGCGCTGGTGAAGAAAAAACTGCCTTTTTATCCTGTGGGAGAAAATGGTTTTACCGGTGTGCGGGATGTTGTGGGTATGATGATTGCCATGTACGAAGAATCGTGCTTCGGACGAAAAGTACTGTGCGTAACGGAAAACATTTCATACCGGGAAGTACTGAATCGCTTTGCTTTGGGGTTTGGTATATCACCACCGGGAATATCGCTGAGTGGATGGCGACTCTATTTCTTGTACCATTTTTCCCATCTGGCCGAACGAATAGGGGTTCCGTTTCCTTTTCCCTCTCAAGGATTGAAAAGCACATCGCTAAAAACGCATTATCTCTCTGTCAATTTATCCCTGTTAAAAACCTTCAGTTACCGTCCTTTGAATGAATCCATAGAAGAAACTACTTCCTTTATTATGAACCAATAACACCCCCTTTATTTTTATAGATTATTGTTTATTGATTTTTTTACTTTTTGCTACGTTTGTTATAAGTTTGCTTAAGTGCGTCTTACCCTGTTATATAGTCTTGGTTTTTGGGGGGCGGGTTTTTGTTTACCTGCTAAAGCACAGCGTCCAAAAGTTTACCATCAGATAAATATCGGGCCTTCCATGTTTTTGGGTGATTTGGGAGGCCGACCCAATATTGGCACAAACGGCCCACAGGATTTGAACCTGCAAAGTGTCCGATACAGTGTTGGGACCGGTTTTAAACTGGCCTTCAGTCCTACTTTGGCAATCAGGGCTAATGTTACATATGCCAGGGTTTCGGGTAATGATAAATTTACCCAAAACCCCGAACGAAACCAGCGAAACCTAAGCTTTTTTTCACCTATTGTAAACTCAAGTGTTATGCTCGAGCTTTCACCTGGGGAGTCTAAACGATTTTATGTTTTTGCCGGTGCAGGTTTTTTTTATTTCGAACCCAAAACACAACTGGGTGGAAATACCTATCGGCTTAGGGATTATGGCACTGAAGGACAATATTTTCTTCCCGGAAAAGAGCCTTACCGTCCTACTGCTGTTATTTTTCCTTTCGGGTTTGGTTATAAAATCAAAGATGGCGGAACCGGTGGCGCATCTTTGTCTGTGGAATTTGTTATGAACAAAAGCACCACAGATTATATTGACGATGTTAGTACCAGTTATGTGGACAAAACGCAGCTCGCCAACAGAAACGGCGCTGTTGCTGTGCAATTAATGGACCGCAGCAACTCTACCATAATTGGTTTTAGTGAACCGGGTGCAATCAGGGGGGATCCCAGAGACATGGATAATTTCTCTTTTCTGCAGCTGGTGTATTCTGCGCCACTGGGAAAAACGCGGGGCTCCGGTTTCGGCGGAAAACCCTACCGCAGAAAATCTAAAAATCGCTGCCCTGATCGTTTTTAAAGACCTGTTTTTGTACCTTTGTGTCCAATGAAATGTGGTGTTGTTATTTTTCCGGGATCAAACTGTGACCACGACCTAATGGTTGTGCTGAAAGACCTGACCGGAGAAGCGCCTGTAAAACTCTGGCACCAAAATGCAACCCTTGAAGGGTGTACACATATTTTCCTGCCCGGTGGGTTTTCTTATGGTGACTACCTTCGCAGCGGTGCCATTGCCAAGCTTTCGCCCGTTATGAAAGCAGTATCCGAACACGCTGCCGGTGGTGGGTTCGTAATGGGTATTTGCAACGGCTTTCAAATACTTTGCGAAAGCGGTCTCTTACCAGGTGCATTACTCAGAAACACAAGTATGAAGTTTGTGTGCAAAAATGTTTTTCTTACCCCGGGAAACACAAAAACCGCAGTTACCTCAACCCTCTCAGAAAACAGTGTCATCACCGTGCCAATTGCCCATGGCGAAGGCCGTTTTTATGCGGACGAAGACACCCTCAAACAAATTGAAGCCAACGGACAGGTTATATTCCGTTATTGCGACGAACAAGGCAATACAACCACAGAAAGCAACCCAAATGGTTCGCTGAACAATATTGCTGGGGTTTGTAATGCCGGGTTTAATGTTTTCGGCATGATGCCACACCCTGAAAGATGTGCCTCGGAAAGTTTATTTAATATCGATGGCCGGGCGTTGTTTACGTCTATTCTCGCTCTGGCAACTGCCTGATTTTTTGTTTATCTCCGTTTTCTGTCATTTCGTCGTTTCTTAAACAACTATTTAGGGGTGGTGTGTGTCTTATTTGTACAATAATATGTAGCCTAAACAGGTTATATCAAAAAAG
Organism: uncultured Flavobacteriaceae bacterium; assembly: GCA_964626685.1. Classification (GTDB taxonomy): domain Bacteria; phylum Bacteroidota; class Bacteroidia; order NS11-12g; family UBA955; genus RGEC01. The sequence goes on along the minus strand of CAZVJY010000005.1, from coordinate 31,367 downwards.
GAGGACCCAATGAACACACAAACCCAGACACCAAAAGAATCACAAACCGTGTTTGCACCTAAGCGCCGTTCAGATAGAGGTCCGGTTCAGAAAGCTGCCGGCGGTTAAACCCCTCCCTCTTTCATCCGCTCTGCATTTTCTGCCACCTGCAGTGCGTGTATAATTTCTTCCAGTTCCCCGTTCATTACCGCGTTTAAGTTGTACACTGTTAATCCTATGCGGTGGTCTGTCAGGCGGCTTTGGGGAAAGTTATAGGTCCTGATTTTTGCGCTTCTGTCTCCGGTGCTTACCATGGTTTTGCGGCGCTTGGCCACTTCTTCCATACGCTTGTTGTATTCTGCTTCGTATAGCCGAGTCCGGAGCATGTTCATCGCTTTTTCTCGGTTACCCAGCTGGGTTCGCTCGGTCTGGCAAATCACCACCGTACCTGTGGGTATATGGGTTAACATCACCTTGGTTTCTACCTTGTTTACATTTTGGCCACCAGCACCGCCGCTTCGTGCGGTTTCCATTTTCACATCGGCTTCGCGCAGTTCAAAATCAAACTCTTCGGCTTCCGGCATAACCGCCACTGTGGCCGCACTGGTGTGTACGCGCCCCTGGCTTTCGGTGGCAGGCACCCTTTGTACACGATGCACGCCACTTTCATACTTTAATATCCCATATGAGTCTTCAGCATCTACCTCCAGTATGATTTTGTTATATCCACCCATACTGCCTTCTACCAAATCTACCACGTTTACAGTCCACCCTTTTTGGTCACAATAACGCTGATACATCCGTGCCAGATCACCTGCAAACAAGGATGCCTCATCACCACCGGTTCCCGAGCGGATTTCGATTACGGCTTTTTTGGCGTCTTCCGGGTCCTGGGGCAAGAGCAACAAGCGTATGTTTTCTTCCAGGGCGGGCAGTTCGTTTTCTATTTCGTCTGCGCTTTCCTTGGCGAGATCCCTTAGGTCTCTGTCTTTTTCGTTTTTGAGTATTTCTCTGGCTTCCTGAAGCTCGGTGGTAAGCTTTTTATACCGGTGATATGCAGCAGAAACCGGCTGCAGAGATTTGTATTCCTTATTGAGTTGGGTGAACCGCTTTCTGTCTGTAACAACCTCAGGGCTGCTCAGCAGTTGTTCTACCTCCATAAAACGGGCGTTCAGGGCTTCAAGTTTATCCAGCATCTCAGCGTGTTTGCAAAATTAAGCCTGATGGGGATTCTGTCAATTGGTGGTTTCCGCGCGACGCCAGGATATTGACCTGGCCAATTGTTTCTATTTTCTGCCGAAGGGGCGGAACCCGTTTTTTGGCGCTTTTAAACGGCTCTGTCAGCAGCAGCTCTCCATTTTTAATTAACAGGAGCCTGTCCTCATATAAATCTGCACAAACACCCTCTTTTTCCGGTAGTTCTACTAATACATTGAGGTTTACGTTCATAACAAGGGTTGTGTTTTGCGGAGTGGTTAAAACAACGAGCCTGCCATTATCAAAAATGGGTTTGGCGCGGCGATTTTTGTTTCCTTTGGCACAAAGGACCATGCTTTCCATTACCACGGTTCCGCTGCGGTCCATTTTTTTGAGTGTACTGCTATTATCATCAAAAATCCACACCATTCCATCGTTGGCCCGACCAAATCCACCGGGTTTTATGTTGTTTTCAGCTAATAAAGAAACTGTCGCTGTTGTGTTGAGATTGTTGTCTGTAATGAGCAGCATACCGCTGTTTTGAAAAAACAACATTGGTTCCACCGGATTGTCTGCGTCCAGCAACACACCTTCTCCAAACTGCGCTACCGAATTGCATATCTGGTTTTTTAGGGGGTTTATCTTGCAAAAACGGTATGCTGAATCAACCACATAAACATTCCCTTTCACATCTATATCTGCTGCCACCACTCGCCCCGAAAAAGGCAACGTATCTCTTTTTGGGGGCACCAACAACAGTGTGCTTGCCAATACCAGCAGGTTTGTCATTTTTTATTCTCCCAGACCTGCAGTGTCACTGTGTTTCCGTCAAATGTGGCATATTTTTTTTCGTGCATCCACTCGCCCAGATTCACGTAGCGGCTTTTTTCGTTCAGTTTTATGTCAAGTGCAAGGTGTCTGTGACCAAATACAAAGTAATCTATGTGTTTTTTCTTCAGGAATTCTTTTGAAAAACAGGTCAGGTATTCCTTGTCGTCGCCCAAATATGTTTCATAGCGACCCTTTTGCTGTATGCGGCTTTTTTTGCTGAGGGTACTTGCCAAGGCTATACCTACATTGGGGTGTAAAAAACCAAACAACCACTGACATACGCGGCTTCTGAATATTTTTCTCAAAACTTTATATCCGTACTCACCGGGTCCAAGGCCATCACCATGGTGCAGAAAGAGTGTTTTATTGTTTCTTTCTATAATCAATTCATCAGAAATGATTTTTACTCCGCACTCCTCTTCCAGATACCCAAACATCCACATATCGTGGTTTCCTTTAAACATGGTCACCGGAATACCCCGGTCAGTAATAGATGCAATGGTTCCAAGCAAGCGGACAAAACCTCTTGGAACCGCTTTCCTGTATTCAAACCAAAAATCAAAAACATCGCCCATCAGGTATATTTCAGTTGCATCTTTTGCCGCCATTTCCAGCCACCGGCATATACTTTTTTCCCTTTCCTGGCTGTCTGCCCGGTTTGGAACACCAAGGTGAAAATCGCTGGCAAAATAAATCTTCACACGCCGCTGAATTGAGATAAGAGCCTGATATCATTGTGAAACAAATCACGTATATCGGATATACCATACTTAAGCATAGTTATCCTGTCTATACCCATACCAAAAGCATATCCCTGATATATTTCCGGATCTATGTTACATGCTTTTAATACATTTGGATGAACCATACCACAGCCCAACACTTCAAGCCATCCGGTTCCTTTGGTTAATCTTCTGTTTTCTTCGGTATCTGTGCCTGCCCAAATATCCATTTCTGCACTGGGTTCTGTAAATGGGAAATAACTTGATCTGAATCGTACTCTCGTACCTTCTCCAAAAAATTGCTGCACAAAATAATACAATGTTTGTTTCAAGTCTGCGAAAGAAACATCCTTGTCAATGTACAAACCCTCAATTTGATGAAAAAAACAATTGCTGCGGGCACTGATAGCCTCATTTCTGTAAACCCGACCGGGCATAACCAAGCGGATTGGGGGCTTTCTCTTTTCCATTTCCCTGATCTGCACACTGCTGGTATGGGTTCTCAAAACATGCTCACCAATAAAAAAAGTATCCTGCATGTCTCTGGCGGGATGATCTTCTGCAAAATTCAGCGCACCAAAATTGTGCCAGTCATCCTCTATCTCAGGACCATCCGCAATGTCAAAACCCAGCGAATAAAATATATCACACAAGGCATTCTCAACTACTTTCAACGGATGAGAACTTCCAAAACTGCCTGTATTAACCGGAAGAGATGTATCGTAAACATCAGATGTTGCAGAAGTATTAGAAAATTGTTCTTTATATACTCTAAAAATCTCTTCCAGTCTAGCTTTTAAGGCATTTAATGGCTTTCCGACAGCTTTTTTTTCTTCACCTGGCAGATTTCTGAATGCATCCATCAACACCTGAATCTTTCCTTTGGAAGAAAGGTATGTCAAACGAAACTGCTCCAGAGCTGCGGCATCTGTTATCGAGGGTGAAGCGGTTTCCTTCTCTATTTTTTCTATTTCTTCAAGCATTGTGATTACAAAAGTAAAAACAACAACGGTTTTTTGATACATCAACTTTTCCCCGTTGTCCCCAACCCTAATAATTAATATTAAATAATCATTTAAAGAAAAGAATATTATATATTAAATACAGCTGTGTGGAAATGTGGAATAAGCAATATTTTGTACTTTGTTTATGAAAGTAAAAAATCATGTTATTCAATACAGATAAGGATTACAGTCATTTTTAAATAAATATGAATACTCTGTAACATAATAACCTTATCAAAATCTGTGTCCAATTTTTCGGTTCATTAGCATGTTTTTCTTAACCGGTTTTAACAATATCTCATTTGATTTTTTTATTTTCACGTGAAACAAAATGATTATTCACACACAAAACATAGGTTTCTAAGGTTTATCTGTTGGTTTTATATCTAAATCCACAGTCAGGTTTTCTTTAATTTTTAAAACAGGTAATCTTTTGAAGTATTCACCTGGTACTTTTTGAATTATATCAGGCCCGTCTAGTAGCTTGTTTTTATTTTTATCATGATAGTACATGATATCATGCTCCCCTGAAAGAGCCCATAAATTTAATATTGATCCTTCTCTTATGTATGTACTGTAGGTTTCGCTTGTATTTTTGTTAGTAATCGATATATAGATGTCGAAACTTTCTTTATTTGATATATTCAGTGATGTGTAGACCGGAATACTTGTTTTGAAAGTATCTTTAAAGATATCTCCACTAATGGATTTAAATGGATTGGGTATGCGTATCGATCCTGTTTGGTTGGTTTTAAATATAAGTTTTATTACATTTTTCTCAGTTCGGATAGCGATGACATTTTCTTTTTGCTGTTTTTTGTCTATATAATAAATTATCTTTTCAGGTTCAGTTAATACTTTGTTTGCTATAAAATGCAATTCCTGCATTGAATCTTTAAGGAATGAAGGTTTCTTCCAGTAATAAGAAAATACATCTCTTTTCGTTTCTGGTTTTTTAGATACCATGAATGTCGCAGTATCAAAACCTTTTAAAAACGAATAAAGCGCATTGCTATCGCCTATAAGCGTGTCTTTATAAGAAAGCAATGTCTCATATCCATCTCTAGGAATATCTTTTCCGTAACATCCAAAAATGCTATCATTAAATTTAATTAGGCCTATTTTTTTTGGCGTGGTGTTATAGAGAACAATGCTTGTAGAGTCTTTGGGTAAACACCTGACAAGGCCAACATCTTCTCCTCTATTCCATGTATCATCTCCATTTATATCATTTATTGCAGCTAACCATATAGAATCATTCGCTAAACCAGGTAATGTAAACTGATATGTTTTATTGGTAATTGTTTTTTTTGGGTTTTTTTCAAGACTGGTAATTTTTATTTTATTGGTTTTAGGTTCTTCTGTAAAGGTGCAATGTCCGTTTATTTTAAAAGTATCTATGGTAGTACCTGTACTAAAAATCAATGGCATATAATAACCAGGATTACCTTCGTTTAAGTCTTTTATAGCCTGGTTTAATTGTATACTGTAAGTACTGTTTTCATTGAGTGTGTTTTCATCCAGTTCAACACGAACATAGTTTTTACCTGCTTCTATTTTTGGTTTTTTTATAGGTAGCGGTGAGATTATGACCTGTTCTTTAATACTATTTGGTTGTATGTTTTCATCAAATTTAAATACAACTGTTTTTGGTTTTATGTTGGTGCTTCTATTTGTTGGGTCTGTGAATATGAGCTTTGGTGCAGTTATATCTTTTACTCCTCCGGTTGGTGTAACTGGATTTGCGCAGCGAAAAAACAGTATTGAAACAGAAATAATCTGTATGTAGTGCTTTATTTTCATCTTCCAAAATAAACGAGCAACACAGAAATGTCCGAAGGATTTACGCCACTTATTCTGGAAGCTTGACCCAATGTTTCTGGTTTGATATGGTGCAATTTTTCTCTGGCTTCCTTACTTAGGGAAGAGAGTTTGTGAAAATCAAATTGTGATGGTATTTTAATTTCTTCCAGCTTTTGTAGTTTCTGAGCCATTTCTTGCTCTTTCTTTATATAGCTTTCATATTTGATGTATGTTTCTGCTGATTGTATAGCGTCAGAATGTTCATTTTCGATCAAAATTTGAATATCCGGTATGTTTTTTATATCATCAATACTTATTTCTGGTCTTAATAGAAAACGCTTATATCGTTGTTTTTCCGAGATCGGTGACGCGTTTTTTTCAGAAAGAATATTGTTCGCAGTTGTTACGTCTATATTGTTACTCTCGAAGTAGTTGAGCAATCTAGCCGTTGTTTTTAGTTTTTCATCTAGACAATACATTCGTTCCTGTTTTGCCAAACCGAGTTCAAATCCTGCAGGAGTAAGGCGTTCGTCCGCATTGTCTTGTCTCAAGGTAATGCGGTATTCGGCCCTTGAGGTAAACATCCTGTATGGTTCATCCGTGCCTTTGTTAACGAGGTCATCTATGAGTACTCCTATATAAGCTTCATTTCTTCCTAGAATAAAAGGATCCTGTTCTTTTATTTTTCTATGTGCATTGATTCCAGCCATTAAACCTTGACAAGCGGCTTCTTCATAGCCGGTGGTACCATTAATTTGTCCTGCAAAAAACAGGTTATCGATTAACTTGGTCTCAAGGTTCAGCTTTAATTGTGTAGGCGGAAAAAAATCATATTCAATGGCATAGCCGGGCCTGAATATTTTTGCTCTTTCAAAACCAGGTATTTGTCTGAGGGCTTTTAATTGTATATGATCAGGCAAGCTTGTAGAAAAGCCGTTTACATACACTTCTACCGTATTCCATCCTTCTGGCTCTACAAAAACCTGGTGTCTTTCCCTTTCAGCAAATCGATTTATTTTGTCTTCAATGCTTGGGCAATATCTAGGGCCAAGTCCTTGTATACTTCCATTATACATAGGGCTTTCAGAAAACCCTTCTCTGAGAATATCGTGTACTGTGCTATTTGTATATGTTATATGGCAGCTGCGTTGTTCTTGTAGCGGTGACGTTTCACGTGAAAACGAAAACTTTGCTGGTTCATCATCTCCTTTTTGTTCTTCCATGGCAGCGTAATTAAGGCTTCTGCCATCTACACGGGGTGGAGTTCCCGTTTTCATACGTCCGGAAACAAAGCCCAATTGCTCAAGCTGTCCCGTTAGTCCCATCGAAGCGCTTTCGCCCATTCTTCCACCACCAAAATTCTTTTTTCCTATATGAATGAGACCGTTTAAAAAAGTACCATTGGTTAGAACAACCGCTTTGGCTCTAATTTGAGCCCCCATGCCTGTTATAACACCAACTGCGGTGTCATTCTCTATGATAAGTTCTTTTACTGTATCCTGAAAAAAATCCAGATTTGGTGTGCTTTCTAGCGCCAGTCGCCAAACTTCTGCAAATTTCCATCGGTCACTTTGTGCCCTTGGACTCCACATAGCGACACCTTTGCTTCGGTTGAGCATACGAAATTGTATCATGGTTTTATCGGTAATAACCCCAGACATACCTCCGAGTGCATCAATCTCGCGGATGATTTGTCCTTTTGCCACACCACCCATTGCAGGGTTGCAACTCATACGCGCTATGGTTTCCATGTTCATGGTCACCAGCATCACACGGCTTCCCATCGTTGCCGCAGCGTGTGCCGCTTCACAACCTGCGTGTCCGGCACCAACAACAATAATATCGTATTCTCCTAAAAACAAAATATGTTTCACGTGAAACTACTGGTCACGTTTCCTTTTCGAGGTACAAATTTATGCAATATGCTTCGGCTTCTCGCATGGCTTGTTTGTCTTTTGTGGTTTTGTCCTTGTATCCCAGCAGGTGAAGCGCCCCGTGAAATAAAACCCTTAACAATTCTTCTTTCACAGATACCTTAAAAATGGAAGCATTTTCTATTACCCGGTCGAGCGACACGTAAATTTCCCCTACAATTCCATCGTTTTCTGTTAAATCAAATGTGATTATATCGGTAAGTGTGTGGTGGTTTAAATACTGAATATTTATTTCAAGTAACCCCTCATCATTCAAAAAAACATATTGTAGCGTTTGGAAACTCGCGTTTTTATCCTTGCTCAGCTGTTTAACCACCGAAAGAAAAACTTTTTTATTCAAGGACGGTCTGTTTTTACGCAGCCCAGAGAAGTATATTTTTGGATTTGCCATCATCTAAGCAGCATAAGTGTACCTTGAAACAACTCGCGTTTTTCTGGCCTAAAAACCTCTATTCTGTATACATATAAACCCTGAATAACCGGTTGCCCCAAAGCCTCACCATTCCAACCGTCCAGAGCCTCACCCTGCCAAAGTTTACCCCCCCAGCGATCGTATATATGCATTGTGGCCTGACCGCGTGCTATATTTGGATTAACAATTCGGAAAGCCTTGTTGTTTCCTTCAGGAGAAAAGGCATTTGGGACCAAGGTAGTGTCATATACCCTTAGGCAAATTTCATTAGAAAAAGCTGTGTCTATTCTGTTGTTTCCTGCATCTGTTTTATAGGCAACCACACGGTAACACAAAGCCTTGGTTGTGTCCGTAATGAAGAAAGGGGATGTTGGCCCACCCACTTCGTTCCACGTGAAACCCTGTTTGTTTCTTTCTTCTACAGTTTGATTGTTTGGGTTATAAGGTTGATAATCAACCCATTGTGCATTGTTTCCGGATTTGGTTAACAACAGCGAAACGTGGTTTTCTGACGTATCATATCCGATTCCGCAGGGGTTTTGTGCCAGCAAGCGGAATACATAGCGCTTTCTTCCGGTTTCCAGGTTGGAAATGATCTGTCGGCTATATCCTAAGGGAACATTGCCGTTTGCTACACTCCACACAGTGGAAGAAAATTCGCGGAACTGCAATAGTGTTTTGAATCCGATAGAGGCAGGCGGTGTCCAGCGACAAGTAACCTCTATGTTTCCCGGTGAGATTACAGATGCGTGGCCAATTTCATTGCTAACCGGTTTACTGAACCCAACAGCATTAAACAATACCACATTTGATGTTGAGGTTACCCTGGGCAACCCTGTTTTACGCGCCCGGACAAAATAGGTATAGGTATAATTTAGTTCAGGCAAGGTGTGTATGTAATTAAGCGTGTCACCATTTACGTATCCTGCCAAACGAAACAAATTGTCACGGCTGGATGCGTACCAAATTTCATAAGAATCTACCCGCCAGCCGACATAAGCTGTCCATCGGATTAAAACCTTTCCGGAGCATCGGTATTGTGTGTTTTCTGCAGTATTGATACTTGCCAGTATGGGACTGTGTGGCGCACAAATTACTCCGCCGTTTTTACAAGAGTCAAATACTGCTATACTAATTTTATTTCCTGTGTTTCTTGAATCAAAGGTTGAAGTTAAAAAACGGATTCCGGTAGAGGACGTGTCTTTGATTAGAACATTGTTTCCTGTACCCTGGTCAACCTTAAAAACAGAATAACCCATTACATCTGCTTCGGGCGCTTTCTGCCAGCCGGCGACTATCTGCTGCGACGCGAGATCCACACTCACACTGTCCAGTAATAGCAGGGCAGGAGGCTGATCGTCCACAAAAACAGTGTCTGAATTCAATGTATCGCTGCCATTGCAGGCGAAGCGCGCTGTTACAAAAAGCTCCCATCGCTTTTTGTTGGGTAAAGGAGCGCTTAGTGCTGTGCTTCCAACAACCCCGCCCTGGAACAACAACTGAAATGAATTTACAACATTGTCTCTTCCATACAGCCGATAGTTCACAAAGCTTCCGCAAGCATCTGAAGACGGGGCCATGTAAAGGGTTACTACACCCGTGGTAGGATCAAGGCAGGCACGAATGGCTTTTGGTGGCAGCACCATGGCAAAAACTGCAGAATAAAAGAATCCTGCGCAGGATGCAATGATATATCGTCTGATGCCACTCAATAGGTTATGTCAGTTTGCCTGCCAATGCCAATGTAAACGAATCCGGGTTTAAATAATTGTCAGCAAACGCCGATATTTCGTCTGAGGTTATAGACCATATTCTGTCCATATACGTTGCATAATACGACTCAGGCAGGTTGTTCTGTAGTAAAAATTGCCATTTTGAAGGCAAAGAGAAAGGTCCGTCAAATCCTGCTCTGAGCTGTCCTGATGCATATCGACGGGCTTTTTCAAGTTCTTCACCTGTGGGTGGGTTGCTGGAAAGGCCTTTCATAATTTCCCGTGTTGCCGATACAGCCTCTTCGGCATTACTGCTGTTCATTTCTCCGCTTATATACCAGGTAAACCCTTGTGAAGCCTGCGATAAACCACTACCGATTCCATATGTAAGCCCCTTTGTTTCACGTAAGTCCTGCATCAGGCGGCTGCCAAAAAAACCACTGAGAAACATATTCACGAATGAAGCTGTCTGCATCTCATGCATATTTAACCGGGGAAGGGCTTTTGCCATATACAAACTCACCTGCTGCGCGTGTTCCATAGCGTGTTTTGTCGTTGTCGGACTTCCTGGGTTGCTGGGATGTTCTTGAGCAAAACCGGTATTTTTAAATGCAAAGCCACCCAGCAAGCGATCCACCACAGAAAGTTCGTTGTCGCCAAAGTCACCCGAAACAAAAAGTTGTGCTCCTGAAAAAGCAAGGTGGTCTTCAAACCACTGTGTAAGGTTGCGTGCAGCCAATGAATCAATATCTTCTGTCCCCGCAAAGTTTGTATCAGGGCTGTTTTTGCCGTAAACCGACTCGTAACAAAGGCGGCTGCTCCAGTATCTGGGAGTTTGCATTCTTCTAAGAAGAGAGGCGTTTTCCACTTGCTTAAAAACAGACAATTCATCCTCCGGAAAAACAGGATTTGTGCCTTGTTCCAATAACCAATTCAGCGATTCTTCCAGGTATTGCTTCTGGGTTTGTAGCACCAGGGTTGATGATAACAGCGCCACATCCGGATTCGCTGACGCACCCCAATATTCAAAACCCTCCTGTATTTGCTCTGCGGATAAGTTGTTATTGCCGCTTAATCGAAGAGACTGAGAAGCCCTGGCAAGCATTGGTCGGGGTTGTAAGGCCGTACCCACAGGCCAGTAAAAAACCAGTTTAAGCACATCAAGCTCTTTTTTGGGGCTGGCATACAGCGTGTGACCACTTGACAACACAATTTCACGCGGTGGTGTGAAGTGAAGGTTTTTTATGGTTTTGGCCTCCGGGGCTGTTGATCTGAAGTTCATGAGGTGGTTTTTGGGTGGTAATATAAAACAGCCGCATTGTTCGGTTTAATGGTGCGGGCTGCTGTTGAAAGCATGTTGTGCAGGCTCACTTTTCTATATAATTGATCTTCATTGTTCACACCATCAATGTTTCCGAGGTTTTCGAAATAGCAAAGTTTCTGTGCACGGTTTATCAGGGAGGCTTTTTCAAACAACAGTGCTGAAGTGGCCTTGTTTTTCACCCTTTCCATGTGTCTTTCTGTAAAACACAAACCATCAATGGCATCTTTCAGGGTTTGAACAAGACATTGTTCGCCTTCGTGGTGATTTCGTCCCTCATTTAGCACACCATACAGCACAAACAGACCTTCACCGGCGTTGCGAATGTAAAAAGAAGCAGCATCATTAAAAACAGGATTTTCCTTTACCCAATGGGTGTATACAGGGCTTATTTCGGAACCTCCGAGCAAATCGGCAAAAAGTTCCAGAGCGGCACTGTCCTGATCCATAAATGCCGGTCCTCTCCACACCAAAAACACCGCCGGGTTGGGACTTAGGTCTTCAGTTTCCATAAACTTCCGGCTCTCAGTAATGGGGTCTTCCTCATAAACATTGCTGTTTACCGCTCCGGTTGGCGCAATATCGGCATACCATTTTTCGCAGAGCGCGCGTGTTTCTTCTTCGGAGATCTGACCTGCCACACACAAAATGGCATTGGCGGGATGATAGTGTTTTTTATAGAAAGCAGATACGTCCTCCTGTACAGCGTTTTCAATGTGCGAAATATTGTCGCCGATGGTGGGCCAGCGATACGGACTTTTATTATACAAAAGGCTGCGCAAATGGTGCCACAGCATACCAAAGGGAGCGTTGTGACAGCGCTGTTTAAACTCTTCTACTACCACCCCCCGCTGAACTTCCAGTGTCTTTGGATTGATGTTCAGTTGAAACATCCTGTCGCTTTCCAACCAAAAGGCTGTTTCGGTGTTTTCTGCAGGAACAGTGATATAGTAGTTGGTGTATTCGTTGTTGGTGAAGGCATTGTTGCTGCCACCGGCATTTTCTACCGCCTTGTCGTACGAATCAACATTCTTGCTGCCTCCAAACATTAAATGCTCAAAAAGGTGCGCAAAACCTGTTTTTTCAGGAGACTCATCACGGGCTCCAACATTGTAGAGCGTATTAAGCACAACAACCGTGCTGTCCGGATCATAATGGTGAATTACCCGGAGGCCGTTGGGTAAAACAAAACGCGAAAAAGATATCACACCACAAAGGTAGCGTACACCTGTGGTTTATGGGATGATGTTTGTTGTTATCGTTCAATCTCTGCCAGAACCGCCCGCCATTCTTCGGGTTTTTGGGTTCCAATAAGCATCGTTTTGTGTTTTCCCATAAAGAGTTTCCTGGGTTCTTTGAAGGTGATAAATATCCCGTTTTTACCTGAAATAGAATAGGCCACCCCTTTTTTTCCAATTTTAAGTCCCCACCCACCATATTCACTGAGTGGTTTGTAGGTAATAACCTCTACGGATTCAATTTCATCAAAAGAAATCAATGTTGGTTTGCGGTAAAAAGGGATGAACCGCACCGAAAAACCTTGATCAGACACGGAAGACTCAAGCGCAGTCAGCGATAACAAACCCCCCGTCAGAGAAGCCACTCCCAAACCAATCAAAGACGGCAGCAAATCGCCCTTTTCTGTAAAGCCAAAAACAACAACCGCAGAAATGATGGCGGGCAAAAAAACCAGCAACAACAGCCACTTTGTGAAACGCTGTTTTTCCTTAAAAAGTATGGGTTTTGCTTCCGTATTCACATCACAAAAGTACACTGCAAAGCATTAAAAAAACCCCGGACCGGCCGGGGTTTTTCAAAAACTACAACAAAACCATCAAAAAGGAAGCTCTTCATTCAGCGATTCTTTTTTATTCTTTTGATTAACAAGGAAAACACGCTGAACGTCCACCACGGTCTGTTTCTTTTCAACGCCTTTTTTGTCGAGCCAGTTGCGCTCGGTAATTTTACCTTCCACAAACAGTCGCTGGCCTTTTCCTACATGGTTTTCAACAATGCTCGCCTTTGGCCCCCAGAAAACCAGCTTGTGCCAGGTAATAGACTTGCTGTTTTGTCCCTCTTCGCTTTGCTTGCGTTCGCCGGTGGTGAGGCTGAGGGTGGCTACCTTGCGTCCGTTTTTCAGGATGCGTACAGATGGTGTGGAGCCAACATTGCCCCACAGGGTTACGGAATTTACTAAAGATGACATAACGTATAAAAATTAAATTAGGTTTCAACAATTCAAGTGGTTGGTGATGCAAAGGTGGTATTGCCCCAAAAAAGCAGTCGGTTTTTTATTGTTTAATTGCGGTTGTAAATATTTGTTGTCGGATAAAAACAAAAAATCGTGTATTTTTGTCTATAAATGAACCACAAAAACTGTTTGGAGTGCGGTGACAAAATACTGGGCCGGTCCGATAAAAAATTCTGCGGTGATGCCTGCCGAAACGCCCACAATAACAGGCTTAACGCAGATGCAAACAGCCTGGTCCGTAACATCAACAATGCGCTTCGTAAAAACCGGCGCATACTGGAAGTGCTTTTAAATGGAAACAGTGAAGGCAAAACACGGGTACCGCTGAAAAAGCTGTCGGTCAGGGGCTTTAATTTTGATTGTTTTACGGGTATTTATACCACAAAAACCGGATCTCAATACCGTTTCTGTTATGAATACGGTTATCTAAAACTCGAAGACGAAATGTATATGGTTGTGAAGCGCGATGCCTGAATAAGCCTCAGACAATTCGGGTGCGGTTGCGCAACATGGTGGCAGTGGCAACGGGGTTTTGGAAAAGCAGCCACAAGGTTGCCGCCAAAAAACCAAACCGCAGCCGATGCAGACGAAAACGCTGAAACAGCAAAGCAGCTTTTGCCCCTTTTTTTAGGGATACCGTAGAAAAACACAAAGCCTCAGCCCTGTTTAGCCAGTCCTGAATATAAACAAACATCTCCGCCGACAGCCGTTCATTGCTTCGTAAAAAACCTATAATACTGCGGGCATTTTTTTCATCGGTAAAAGGAAAGTTGCGCAGCAAAAGTTTCTCCCATTTAGTTTGCGCATCATTTCGGGTTTCTTTGTTTTTTTGATCAGCATCGGACGATATCATATAACTCACAACCTGCCGGGGGATAATACCCAAGCGCTTTCCAGCCAGTCTACAACGCAGAAACCATTCATAATCTTCTGCAAAACCGTCAAAATCAGGATCAAACAAAATGTTTTCTTTAACAAAAAAATTACGTGCCATGATGCTGCTGTGAATAAAAGGATTCCGAAAAAGCATGGCTGTTTTCAAATAATCGGGATTTGTTGCCATTTTAACCACTGACCCACCGGGCATTATTAACCCTTTCAAACCGGTTTTTCTGAGTTCTGCAAACCCGCCAAGTATATCTGTTTCTGGATGTTTTTGAAAAAACGCATACTGAAGTGTAAGCCGCCCGGGCAACATAATATCATCCGCGTCAAGCCATGCTACAAATGGCGCGATGGTGTTTTGCAACAAGAGGTTTCGAGCATGTACAATTCCCGTGTTTTTTTCTCTTTGAATCACCCTAAGCCGGACATCAGAAATGTTTTCCAGCAATTCGCTGGTTTTATCGGTGGAACCATCATTTAAAACAACAACTTCAAAAGCATTAAAATCCTGATTCAATGCACTCCATACCGCAGCCAGAATCGTCTTTTCGGCATTGTAAGCGGGAATAAGCACGCTGATTTCAGGCTTCATGATTTTTGAGAAACAAATGAGATAATACTATTCAGGTATTTATTTTTCGCTGTGGGTTCGAATGCGGCATTGTCAAAAGAAACCTCCGGCAATCCGGCTTGTAGAATGCTTGCAATTTTATCCGGTTGGTCGGTAACAATGCCCCCCGACATCCGAACAAGCTCTTCAAGTCCCCCGCCAGGAGAGGCAATGACAGGGGTTCCAAGTAAAATACTCTCATGTGCCAAACGCGGCCATCCCTCTGTAATTTTGTTTAGAATAACGGTTGCACACGACCCGGCTACCTGTTTTAAATAATCGCCCCGGTTATGAAAAACACTCACCGGCAAATCCGGAGAAAAAACAGTCCTTGGTGAGCTAAAGTAGCACACGAAACCACGTTCTTTAAGCAAATGAAATAAAACAAGATATTTTTTTAAATCTATTTTATCGGAGTATAGGCCAAGGTGAATCAGTTTTGGGTTTTTTCTGGCTGAAAAACCAATTAGTCCCAGGGTTTTGGCATCAAAAAAATTGGGAAACAGAATGGAATGTAAGCCAAATCGTTCATTGAAAAACTGTTGCCAGTATCGGGCCACCACAACTACTTGAATTTTGGAGGGTTTTTTTGCTGAGTGACGCAAAAAATAATCCAGCAAGCGATAATACAGATGTGGTTTTCCGTCACGTGGGTCATAATTATGCAACACAAGCAACATTTTTCCTGCCCCAAAAAACAGTTTGAAACGAACAGGCCAGGCCAGCCGTGCTACTGTAATAACAACGGCGTTGCGGTCCGCTGAAAGAAAAGCTTTCAGCGCAAGTAAAAACCAGCGAAACGGACCTTTGAAATTGTTGCGAAAGCGAATTTCCTTGAATCCGCTTTCAGCGCCGTTCACTGCTTCGCTTAAAGAGGTTGCCAAGAATGTTTCATGGGCATATCCCCCTGTTTCACATGCACCATGTGAGATATATTGAATTTTTGGAGATTTACCCTGGGTTGTCAATGGCTGTTTTTTGAAATAAAATCGCGGTAGGCAAGTGCAATGCCTTCGCGCAGGGAAACCGCCGGTTTCCAGCCAAGCGAAAACAGCCTGCCGCTATCCATCAGTTTGCGGGGTGTGCCATTAGGCTTGCTTGTATCAAAAACAATATCGCCACCATATCCCACAATTTCTTTGATAAGCAATGCCAGGTCGCCTATGCTGATATCCTCCCCATAACCCACATTTACGAATGGTTTTTCATTGTAGTGCTGCATTAGAAACAACAATGCATTGGCAAGATCGTCGGCATATAAAAACTCTCTTAGCGGACTTCCGTCTCCCCACACCGTCACAGCACCCTGGTTTTGCTCTTTTGCTTCGTGAAACTTGCGAATGAGCGCAGGCAACACATGCGAGTTTTCCGGATGGTAGTTGTCATTCGGCCCATACATATTGGTGGGCATGGCACTGATAAAATTGCATCCATACTGGTCGCGGTAAGCTTCACACAGTTTGATGCCCGCAATTTTTGCAATCGCATAGGGCTCGTTGGTTTCTTCCAGATAACCGCTCAGCAGGTATTCTTCTTTCAGAGGTTGGGGAGCCATTTTGGGATAAATGCAGCTGCTGCCAAGAAACAACAATTTTTTAACCCCGCTTTTGAAGGCACTGTGGATAATGTTGGTTTCGATGAGCAGATTTTCGTATAAAAAATCGGCCCGGTAGGTATTGTTGGCCATGATACCGCCGACCTTGGCCGCTGCCAGAAATACATATTCCGGTTTTTCCCGGTTAAAAAAATCCGCCACCGCCGCCTGATCCAGTAAATTGAGTTCAGTGCGCGTTTTTGTGATGATTTCGGTATGTCCTGCATTTTCAAGAGCCCTGACAATAGCACTTCCTACCATGCCGCGGTGTCCGGCTACGTAAATCTTTGAAGTTAACTCCACGACGCGAAGTTAAGCACATAAAAAGGGATTATTGGACATAAACATAGTAATTTCGACGGCCCAAAACACACACCGCATGAACCGAATTGTAGAACTCCGATCAGACACCTTTACCCAACCTACCGAACATATGCTTAAAGCCATGTTTAATGCGAAAGTGGGTGATGATGTTTTTGGGGAAGACCCTTCCATGAACGAACTTGAGGCTTTTGCCGCTGACATGTTTGGCATGGAAGCGGCTGTTTTTTGTCCCAGCGGCACCATGACCAACCAGATAGCCATCAATGTGCATACTCGGCCAGGTGAAGAGGTTATATGTGAGCAAGGTTCGCATGTGTACTTTTACGAAGCCGGGGGTATTGCCAGGCTATCCGGTTGCCAGGCACGCACGGTTGCCGGAACCCGCGGTCAAATAAATCCGGAGCAGATTCTTCCATTAATAAACCCGGAAGATGTTCATCGCCCACGCACGCGACTGGTGTGCCTGGAGAACACCTGTAACCGTGGCGGTGGATCTACCTATTCCATGGAAAACATGCGCAATATCCGAGCGCTTTGCGATCATCACAACCTCATACTTCACCTCGATGGCGCCCGCCTTTTCAATGCCATTGTGGCCAATAAAGAAACCCCGAAAGATTATGGCAATGTATTTCACAGCATCTCGGTTTGCTTAAGTAAAGGATTGGGTGCGCCGGTAGGCAGCTTGCTGCTGGGAGACAAAGCTTTCATTCATGAAGCACGCAGGGCAAGAAAAGCTTTTGGCGGAGGTATGCGTCAGGCTGGGTTTTTGGCAGCGGCCGGTTTGTATGCATTGGAAAACCATGTGGAGCGCCTGGAAGAAGACCATGCAAAAGCCCGTAAACTGGCAGAAGCGCTGGGCAATGCACCCTGGGTAAAATCTGTGATGCCGGTAGAAACCAATATTGTGATTTTTGAGGTGGCAGGGGAAAAACCAGCCTCCTATTGGGTTGAACAATTAAAATCACAGGGCGTGAAGTCAGCGGCTACATCTCCAACCAATATCAGGATGGTTACGCACCTTGGGGTTTCGGATGAAGATGTCATCACCACAATAGATATGGTTGGCAGTATCTAAACGGATCCAATTTCCCCCTAATTATCAACAATCCGCTAAACCTCAGCCCGGTGCACTAACTTTGTGCAATTTTGGACTATGCCCAAAGACCCATCAATTAAACACGTTCTCATCATCGGCTCCGGACCCATCATCATTGGGCAGGCCTGTGAATTTGACTATTCCGGCTCTCAAGCCGCCAGAAGCTTACGGGAAGAAGGCATCGAGGTGTCGCTTATCAACAGCAATCCGGCCACCATCATGACCGACAAAATGAATGCCGATCATGTGTATCTGTGGCCGCTTACCCCGCAAAGCATCGAAAAAATCCTGCAGGAGCAAAAAATCGATTGTGTGCTGCCCACCATGGGCGGACAAACTGCACTTAACCTGGCCAAGGAATGCGACGAGCTTGGCATATGGGAAAAATACAACTGCAGAATCATTGGGGTAAACATCGAGGCCATCGACAAGATGGAAGACCGCGACAAGTTCAAAGACCTGATGATAGAACTGGGTGTGGGTGTTGCAGAAAGCCAGATTGCGAACAGTTTTCTGGAAGGTAAAGAAATAGCACAGCGCATAGGCTTTCCGTTGGTAATTCGTCCCAGCTACACCCTGGGTGGCACCGGCGGCAGTATTGTTTTCAAAAAAGAAGAATTTGACGCCGCTCTGCAGCGTGGCCTCGAGGCCAGTCCGGTGCACGAAGTGCTGGTGGAACAAGCTGTGATGGGTTGGAAGGAATACGAGCTGGAACTGCTGCGTGATGGCAAAGACGATATCGCTGTCATATGCACAATTGAAAACTTCGACCCCATGGGCATTCATACAGGCGACAGCATTACTGTAGCTCCCGCCATGACACTGAGCGACGTGTGTTTTCAGCGGATGCGGGATATGGCCTTTAAAATGATGCGTAGCATGGGCGTTTTTGCAGGCGGATGCAACGTGCAGTTTTCTGTAAATCCTGAAAATGAAGACATCATCGCCATTGAAATTAATCCCCGTGTAAGCCGCAGTTCGGCCCTGGCCAGCAAAGCCACCGGATACCCCATTGCTAAAATAGCAGCGAAGCTCGCCATTGGATATTATCTGGATGAACTTACAAACCCGGTAACCAAAACCACCAGTGCGTTTTTTGAGCCCGCCATTGATTATGTAATCGTTAAAATTCCCCGCTGGAATTTTGATAAATTCCACGGTGCCGACCGACGTCTGGGATTCCAGATGAAGAGTGTGGGCGAGGTGATGGCCATAGGAAGAAGCTTTCAGGAGGCCCTGCAAAAAGCCTGTCAGAGCCTGGAAATAGGAAGGCACGGGCTGGGCGCTGATCGTCCGGCAGAACGCAATCTTGAAGTGCTGGCAGAGGGTCTGGAACGCGCCAGCTGGAATCG
Source organism: uncultured Flavobacteriaceae bacterium (assembly GCA_964626685.1). Classification (GTDB taxonomy): domain Bacteria; phylum Bacteroidota; class Bacteroidia; order NS11-12g; family UBA955; genus RGEC01. The sequence continues at coordinate 12,337 of CAZVJY010000005.1, read as the reverse complement.
TGTGTTTCAGGTTTATGATGCACTAAGCCTGGGGCTGCCCATCAGCACCGTGCACAAAATGACCAAAATAGACCGTTGGTTTCTTGAGCAGGTGGCTGAATTGGTAAAAACCAGCAGCGAAATCAAACGTTATCAAATCAACAACCTTCCCGAAGAACTGCTTCGAACCAGCAAGGAAAAAGGTTTCAGCGATGAGCAAATTGCCTGGCTGATGGGAAATTGCACCGCCGAAGATGTTTATGAGAAACGCAAGGCGCTTGGAATCCGCAGGGTTTACAAAATGGTTGATACCTGCAGTGCAGAGTTCCCCAGCCCAACCAATTATTTCTACTCTACTTTCGATGGTGAAAATGAAAGCGTATTCACCAACCGCAAAAAGGTGATCGTGCTGGGCAGCGGACCCAACCGCATTGGCCAGGGTATCGAGTTTGACTACAGTTGTGTACATGGCATTCTGGCGGCCCGTGAAGCCGGATACGAAGCCATTATGGTAAACTGCAATCCCGAAACCGTGAGCACAGACTTCGACATGGCCGACAAGCTCTATTTTGAGCCGGTTTATTGGGAGCATCTTTGGGAACTCATTGAATATGAAAAACCTGAAGGCGTAATCGTGCAGCTTGGTGGTCAAACTGCCTTGAAGCTGGCTGAAAAACTCCACGAGAAAGGAATCAAAATCATTGGAACCAGCTATCCGGATATGGATATTTCGGAAGATAGAGGCAGTTTCAGCGACCTGCTGGCAGAGCTTAACATTCCATACCCAAAATATGGCGTGGCACTCAATGCCGAAGAAGCCATAAAAATCGCCAACGAAGTAGGTTATCCGGTACTGGTGAGGCCCAGTTATGTGCTGGGTGGTCAGGGTATGGTAATCGTTATCAACGACGAAGACCTCGAGAAAGCCGTGGTTAAACTCATGGGAGATCTTCCCGGAAACCGTGTGCTAATTGACCACTTCCTCGACCGTGCCGAAGAAGCCGAGAGTGACAGCATCTGCGATGGTGAAGAGGTACACATCATTGGCATGATGGAACACATAGAGCCCGCCGGTATACACAGCGGTGACAGCAGCGCAGTTCTTCCTCCATTTAGTCTGAGTGACAATGTGAAGCAGCAGATGGAAGAATACACCAAACGCCTGGCGCTTAAAATGAATATACGAGGACTTCTGAACATTCAGTTTGCGATCAAGGACGAGAAGGTATATGTAATTGAGGCCAATCCCCGCGCAAGCCGCACGGTTCCGTTTATCTGCAAGGCATATGACGTGCCTTATGTAAACATGGCCACCAAAGTTATGCTGGGTACCCATAAAATCAAGGATTTTACTATTCCACCCAGACCGTCCGGTTATGCCATCAAGCAACCTGTCTTTTCATTCAACAAGTTCCCCGGTGTAAGCCGCGAGCTCGGCCCGGAAATGAAAAGCACAGGAGAAAGCATCCTGTTCATCAAAGACTTGCTGGATCCTACTTTCCGCGAGCTTTACAAAATGAAAAGCGTGTACCTGAGCCACTAACATGAAAGCCCTTGTCCAGCGTGTGACCTCCGCATCTGTTGTTGTGGAAGGAAATAGCGTAGCGCAAATAAACAAGGGTTTGCTGGTATTGCTCGGTGTAACCGAATCCGACTCCCAAAAAGAGGTTGCATGGCTGGCTTCCAAGGTGGCGAATATGCGTATTTTTAATGACCCGCAGGGTAAAATGAATCTAAGTATGCTGGATGTGGGCGGGGAAGTACTGGTGGTAAGTCAATTTACCCTGTATGCCGACGCCAGAAAGGGAAACCGCCCTTCATACATTCAGGCCGCCAGGCCGGAATTGGCCAAGCCCTTGTACGAAGCATTTGTGTCGGAACTGGAAAAATTACTAGGGAAACCCGTTCCTACAGGTGTTTTTGGGGCTGACATGAAGGTGTCTTTGCTAAATGATGGTCCGGTAACGATAATGCTGGAGACAGGCGATTGATTGAAAACACTAAAACACAGTAATCTCAGGAATATCTATGAAGATATGGTTATCGATTAGCCGAACACCTTCAACATAGCCGGCAAACACAGAAGCGGTTTTATGATCAATAATTTCCTTTGTGTGGTGCATATCAGGCAAAGAAACCACGTCCAGATACTCAATTTTAATGCCTTTGTTTTCAAGATATAAACGCGCTTCAGCAAGGCCCTCATCCACGGTTTTCCCCTGCAAAGCCAATTGAAGGGACAAGTTTATAGCACCGGCGACCACAATACCTTGATCTGAAAGCCGCACATTGCGGCTGCTGAGGGCAAGTCCTGTTTTCCAATCCCGTTTAGTGGGCACATTGTGCTGTTGGATATTGGGAAAAAAACTGGATATTAGTTTCTCAACGACCAGGCATTGCTGAAGGTCTTTCTGCCCAAAAAAAACATCTTTGGGACCAAGAACAGAAAACAACCTGTGCAAGACCTTGACTACACCTGCGAAATGACCGGGGCGGTGTTGTCCTTCAAAAATACGATCCAGGTCACCCAGGTCTAAGGGAACATCCTGAAGGTCAGTCGGGTACAAATCAGAAGTAACGGGTAAAAAAACAGCATCTACGCCCGCATCGTTTAGCATTTTTAAGTCTTGGGCAATGGTTCTGGGGTATTTCTGCAGGTCTTCTGCATTGTTAAACTGGGCCGGATTTACAAAAATGCTTACCAGTACCGGTTTTCCCAATTCTTTAGCCTTTTTTACCAAAGTGAGGTGTCCTGCGTGCAATGCGCCCATTGTTGGCACAAAAGAAAACGCGTCTTTTTGACGTTTAGTCCATTCGGAAACACCTTTGATATAATGGAAAATTTTCAATAAAAATAAAAATCAGCCTTGCAAATAAAGGGTTTTGAACAAGAAAAGTTTTGAAATTAAGAAAAAATTGTGTTAATTTTGTAAAACGTAATCTTCCCAATAGAGTTCCCATACATGAGTATCACCAAAAAACGCGTTCTGTTTGTCAGTTCAGAAATGGCCCCCTTCCTCGAAACCGAAAGTGCACAGGCCACCATCGCAAGAAATCTTCCCCAGGCACTTCAGGAGCGAGACAATGAAATCCGTATCCTTGTACCGCGCTTTGGCGTAATCAACGAAAGAAGAAACCGCCTACATGAGGTAGTAAGGCTTTCAGGAATTAACATTTCCATCGATGACAACGACAACCCCCTGATTATTAAGGTTGCCAGCATTCCCCAGACAAAAATGCAGGTTTATTTTCTCGACAACGAAGATTATTTCCACCGCAAAGCCATTTTTCAGGATGAAAAAGGCCAATTTTTTGATGACAATGACGAACGCACCATTTTCTTCTGCAAAGGAGTAATGGAAACCGTGAAAAAGCTTGGCTGGGCTCCCGATATTATCCATTGCCAGGGCTGGATGACCAGCCTTATACCGGTTTACCTGAAAACAGTTTATAAAGATGAGCCGGTTTTTAGGGATGCCAAAGTGGTTTACAGCGTTTACAACGATACCGAAGCATGCCTGGGTTCTGATTTCTCACGCAAGGCCAGTCTGAATGAAATTCAGGATGCCACCATGCAGTGTTTTGCCGATGGCAAAATTAAAAGCCTGCACCAGGGCGCTGTAAGCTACGCTGATGCCGTGGTTACCGCCTGCGATGAAGCCCACCGCTGCGTAGCAGAACATATTAGCTCCAAGCCGTTAATGCGTCATACCGACGAGCCCATCGGAGAGCAATATGTAAGTTTTTACGAAAAAGTGATCTCACAAGCCCTCTAAAACCGCGAACTTTGCACCTGTGACAAAAGGTCTGTTCCGGTTTTTTCCGGCTATGCTGTTGTTGTTTGCCTGCAAAAAGCAGGAAGGCAACATCGTGCTGGATGGCCAGGGAAATGCCGGCCAGATGCAGTTGTTTACCACCGACACCCTCAGCATTAATGCTGTAACGGTTCGTGAAGACTCCCTTCCCGGAAACAACCTCCGCTACGTATTACTGGGCAGTATGAATGATCCCCTGCTGGGAACCATTTCCTCCGGGGCATATGCTCAGTGTGGATTGCTGGAGCCCAATTCGGACTTTCCCAACACAGAAGAACCGGATTCTGCCGTTTTGTTTATTCCTTTTATCAATGGTTTGAATTTTTACGGAGACAAGCAATCCTTTCAGGGTTTTTCTGTTTTTCCGCTAAAAACAGGAATCAACGCTACCAAAACCTATTACCAGGGTGATGTCCTGGAAACCGATCCATCTCTTGAATCCCGTTACTACGGTCCGGTATACAATTACAAAACAGATACGATACGCTACAAAAAAGGCAAAACAGCCCTGACCCCGGGAATTCGTATTCGGTTGTCTTCTGCCATGGCACGCCGTCTTATGCAAATGCCCAAAGATGCATACACCAGTCAGGAAAAGCTGATTGAGAACTTTCCGGGGATTGCCGTATTGCCGGAAAAACGCGATCTGGGAGAAGGAAAAGGTGGTTTTGGGGTATATGACTTCAACAATGTCATTAGCTTTGCCTACAGGGCAAAAATCCTGCTGTATTATCGCGATACAGCTACCCAGGTTTTTACATTTACCGGATCTAAAAATACCATCAACAAAGGTATGCCAGGGGTGTATAAAAGTGCCGTGGTACAGCAGCTTAACAATCCGTCAAAGTCATACGGTACCACTTTTGCCCAAGCTCCAAACAGCCTGAAAACACATATACGCATACCGTTTTTGCTGAATCTCGGACAGCTGGGTAATATTGCGATTAACAAAGCAGAACTTCAGTTATTTGTGATGCCCGGAACAGCTACAGCACTGCATCCTGCACCGGGCCGACTGAACCTGTTTCAGCCGGCGGGTAAAACCAGCGACAGAAATACCTTTGTGGAAGACGGAGTTTCTGAAAACTACGGGGGTACCTACAATGAGGCCACCGGAAGCTATCGGTTTACACTAACCAAACACATTCAAAACTTGCTTAACGCAAAAAAGTTTTACAACGAAGACTTCAATTTTGGCCTGTATCTGGCGGTTCCCTCCGATCAGCCTGTAAGTGGAGCCCGCGTAGCCATAGACCAAAGCAAAACCAAACTGATTATCACCTACACCAAACTGAATTAACCCTTACTTGTTAGTTGCATGATGGATAAACGCAAACCCTACCAGCTGGTAAGCCGCGAGTGGAAGACGGATGACACTGTTATCCGGGTGAATGGCGTAGAAATTGGCAAAGAGCTTATGCTGGCAGCAGGTCCCTGTGCAGTGGAGAATGAGGAGCAGGTGTTTACCATTACCGAGTTTTTAGCCAAGCAGCAGGTTCGTTTTTTGCGAGGCGGCGCCTATAAACCCCGCAGCAGCCCCTATTCTTTTCAGGGATTAAAAACAGAAGGATTGCAGTTGCTCAGAAAAGCGGCCGATAAATACGGAATGGCTGTGGTGAGCGAAGTGATGAGCGCAGATAAAGTGGATGAGCTTTGTGAATACGCCGATATCCTGCAAGTGGGTACGCGCAATATGCAAAACTATCCTTTGCTGCGTGCTTTGGGCAAAATCAACAAGCCGGTTTTGCTGAAACGCGGCATGAGCAGTACCGTGGAAGAATGGCTGCTGGCCGCCGAATATATTTTAGTAGGAGGCAATGAGCGCGTTATTCTCTGTGAGCGTGGCATTCGCACGTTTGATACCGCTACGCGCAACACGCTGGATCTGGGCGCCGTGGCGCTGGTAAAGCAACTCAGCCATTTGCCCGTGATTGTAGATCCCAGTCAGGGAACCGGAAACCGCAACCTGGTGGGGCCCCTTTCGCTGGCGGCCATTGCTGCCGGTGCCGATGGGCTTATTATAGAAGTACACAACCAGCCTGAAAGGGCCCTGAGTGATGGCGAACAAAGCCTGTACTTTGATCAGTTTGCAGCCATGATGCAGCCCCTGGCACAACAGGGAGCCTTGCGCAACAAGCATTTCGATTTTCAAAAACCCCGGTTGCCCGAAGCCGAAACAACCGCCTGATTGCGGCATGCAACTGCACTGGGAAAAACATACCCTCACTTTTATTAAACCCGCCAAAACCAGCCGGGGCGAATACACAGAAAAACCACACTGGCTGATTTATCTGTCACAAAACGGGGTAACCGGTTGCGGCGAAGCCTCACCACTGCCGGATCTGAGCATAGACGGTCAAGCGCCCATTGATGAAATGCTCACCCAGCTGCAGTATTTTGCGGGAGAGCCACTGCCGCTGAATGAATGGCTTCGCCTCACCGAAGGCTACCCATCGCTGCAGTTTGCCTTGGAATGCGCCTTTTTAGATCTGCAAAACGGAGGTAAAGGCGTGTTGTTTCCCGGCCCTTTTACCGACGGAAAACAGAGCATTCCTTTCAATGGGCTGGTGTGGATGGACACGCTGGAAGGTATGTGGGATGAGGCACAGCAGAAAATGGCAAAAGGATTTACCTGCCTCAAATTCAAGGTGGGGGCCCATGATACCGATTCAGAATGCCGGTTACTGGAAAAAGTCAGGACACTCAAAAACGCGTTTGGTCTTACCATACGTTTGGACGCCAACGGCGCCTGGGCACCGGAAGACGCACTGCTGCACCTCAAAGAACTTAGCCGATTTGGTATTCACAGCATAGAGCAACCCATCAAAGCCGGACAAGCCGATGCCATGCAGGAAGTGTGCGCCAAAAGCCCCATTCCGGTGGCTTTGGATGAAGAACTGATAGGCGTTTCAAAAGAACATGCCGAACCCCTATTGAAAAAGATTAAACCCGCTTTTGTGGTGCTGAAGCCCACCCTGCTGGGCGGGTTCACTGCCTGTGACCGCTGGATTGAATTTGCCCGTAAACAAAACATCGGGTGGTGGGCCACCAGTGCGCTGGAAGGCAACATCGGCCTGAGCGCCATAGCGCAGTGGGTTTCCACGAAAGAAAACACCATGCACCAGGGATTGGGCACCGGGGCTTTGTATCAGCAGAATTTTCCTTCCAGGACCCGTACAGAAAAAGACCAAATGTGGTTTTTACAAAACCCTGCAACCAACTGACGGCAACTTTGTTTATTTGTTTACATGAACACGCATATCGATAAAATCAACCACAGTATTGCCTCGCGAAAAGACCTTATTGTAAAACATCCGCTGTATGCCCAGATTCAAACCCTGGAGCATGTGCAGATATTTATGCAGCATCATGTGTATGCGGTTTGGGATTTTATGTCGTTGCTGAAAAGCCTGCAGCAAAACCTTACCTGCACCACCACACCCTGGTTGCCCAAAGGCAGCGCAGAAACCCGTTTTCTTATAAATGAAATTGTGGTAGGCGAGGAATCGGATGTAGACATGCATGGCGTCCGCAAAAGCCATTTTGAAATGTATCTGAATGCCATGGAACAGGCCGGCGCAGACACCACCCTGATTCACCAATTGACAGATTCTATCCGAAAAGGAATGACCGTGGATACTGCTTTGGAGGCATTGCCTTTGCCGGTTTCGGTAAAGGAATTTGTGCAATTCACTTTCAGGCAAATTGAGGAAAACAAACCCCATGTTTTATCGGCTGTTTTTACATTCGGCAGAGAGGATTTAATTCCCGATATGTTCATGGCGCTGGTAAATGATTTGAACCAGCGTTTTCCGGAAAAAATCGCTGCCTTTAAATATTACCTTGACCGCCACATAGAAGTTGACGGCGACCATCACTCGCACCTGGCACTTCAAATGACAGCCGAGCTTTGCGGCGACGATGAAAACAAGTGGGAAGAAGCTATGCAGGCCTCCATGGAAGCGTTGCGCCTGCGCAATAACCTTTGGTCAGGGGTGTTGGAAGAGATAGCGCCTTAGGCTACTCGGCGGATGTGATAACGGGGTTTTCAACTCTGTAGGAACGGCCTTTTCATAGAAATACCAACAAGATGAAGCCAGCGCTATACAAGCGAGATACACAATGGAGCCTCTTTACAGTGATAAAGGTATATTGAAACCACTCCCCGACATTCCACCCAAAAACCCGTAATTTGCATTGGTGTTCATGCACGGCATCATAGCGTTTGTAGTATGCTCGCTCTTTGCTGGGCATGGGCAGGTGCGTGCCACACAACCGAATAACGATACCCTTAAGCAAACACATTCTTTGGAACTGCCGGCCTTGAAGCCCGGTCAGCACATCATTTATCACACAGGTTTTGCTTTGGTTTACAATGAAGCACACGAACAAGCCGATTGGGTTGCCTATGAACTCACCGCAGAAGAAACCCAAAAGGCATTCGAAAGAGGCGATGTGTTTTGGAAGGATCCGCTGGTTAAAACAGGTACAGCTGCCGATGAGGATTATCTGCACTCCGGTTATGACCGCGGCCACCTGGCACCCGCGGCAGATTTTGGCTATTCGCTATCATCCATGGCCGAATCCTTTTACTATAGCAACATGAGTCCGCAGTTGCCCGCTTTTAATCGCGGCATTTGGAAGCGTTTGGAAGGGCAGGTGCGTGTTTGGGCTCGAAACAACGGTGCTGTATTCGTGGTGACAGGTCCTGTGCTTAAGCCCGGTCTGCCTTCGATTGGGGCCAACAAGGTTTCCGTGCCCGAGTTGTACTATAAAGTTATTCTGGATTACCGCATGCCGGAATACAAGGCGCTTGGATTTGTAATGCCCAATGCCGGATCTTCATTGCCGCTGGCCCACTTTGCAGTAACCATAGACAGTGTAGAACGTCTTACCGGCATTGATTTCTTTCCGGCCCTGCCGGATAAAGACGAAAACAACCTGGAGGCCAATATTTGTTTGCCTTGCTGGAAATGGAGCACAAGCACACAATCCGGCGGACAAAAACCAACAATAAGAAAAGCAGGTGATGCGGTGCAATGCGGCGCTGCGACCAAGGCAGGAGCACGCTGTACACGCATGACAAAAAGCCCTAATGGAAATTGCTGGCAACATGGTGGAGATTAATACAGGTTAAACGGTTAAACGTATTTATTTAAATAAAAAGTATCAGTTGTTTCCTTCTGCATTTGTAAAATCCCTGCAATCAACCCTTCCCGAAGAGGATGTAAAATCCCTGCTCGAGGCGTTGCAGATGCCGGTACCGGTCAGCATTCGTGTGAACACCCAAAAAACGGAATCAAAACCCGGTACGGCATCGGTGGTTAGGTGGTGCGAAAATGGATATTACCTTCCCGAAAGACCCTTGTTTGCTGCTGATCCCGCCTTTCATGCAGGGCATTACTATGTGCAGGAGGCGGGCAGCATGGTGGTGGGCAGCATTGTAAAAAACCTGCTTTCTACATTGCCAGAGCCCGCTGTGGTGCTGGATTTGTGTGCCGCACCGGGAGGCAAAAGTACCCATGTAGCCTCTGTGCTTCGGGATGGTGATATGCTGGTAGCCAACGAGGTCATAGGAACACGCACACCGATACTGGCCGAAAATCTTTGCAAATGGGGTGCGGCAAACCACATTGTTACAAAAGCAGATGCCTCCCGTTTCGGAAACAGCGATGCCCGTTTTGATATTGTTGTGGCAGATGTGCCTTGCAGTGGTGAGGGTATGTTTCGGAAAGACCCGGCCGCCATCAACGAATGGAGCGAAAACAACGTGAAACTCTGTGCTGAAAGGCAGCAGCGCATTGTAACCGATATCTGGCCGGCCATAGCACCGGGTGGTTACTTGATTTATAGTACCTGCACCTTCAATACCGCCGAAAACGAGGATAATGTAAATAAATTGGCCCGGGCACTCGGAGCCAACATCCTGAAACCTGAATTTTTAGGAAAGGAGGCCTTTTATAGCCTTCAGGAGGGGATGTACAGGGCATTGCCTCATAAGATTGCGGCTGAGGGTTTTTTTGTGGCTGCAATGCAAAAAACAGAGACGAGTACAGCCTCAAAATCACCTGGAAAATACCGGATCAAGGCAACGCCTGTTTCTATGGGTGGGATGCCCCAAAATATGCACGCCGTGGAAACCCCGCAGGGGCTTTGGGGAATGCGCAGCCAAAACCCGGAAACATGGCATCAGCTGCTGGCAGAACTGCCCGGTATTTATGCCGCCGGAACGCCCATGGGGCAGGTTTTTCACGGAAAATGGAAACCCGATACAGCCGTGGCGTTGTTGCAGCATGCCGATTCCGGCGATTGGCCAATATTAAACCTTAATGATGCGGAAATAATGGCTTACCTCCGTAGGGAAGCCTTACCTAATCCGGACAGGAAAGAAGGATTGCACCGTGTGGTGTGGAAGAATGTTTCCATGGGTTTTGTGAATGCCAACCGCCACCAGTGGAACAACCTTTGGCCCATGGAGTGGCGCCTGCGGATGCAGGTTAACGAACCCACAAGCGTATTGCCGTAAAAAAATTACTTCTTGCGTTTGGGCGCATTGCTGCGCTTAATCCGTTCCACATAGCGCTGCTCTTTTTCGTTGAGGAAGCGCCATTTGCCACGGCCCAGTTTTAGGTGGTCAAATTCGCCGAGCAGCACACGGTCCAGGTTTTTTACTTCATAGCCAAAGTGCTCAAACATGCGGCGCACAATGCGGTTTCTGCCGCTGTGAATCTCCACACCCAGGGTGTTTTCGTCTTCTTTTTCCACGAATCCGCATTGTTCAAAGGCCATGTAGCCGTCTTCCAGTTCAATGCCGTTCACCCAGGCCAGCATGTGATCCTTGCTGGGTCTGTTATCGAGTGTGGCGCGGTATACTTTTTTAATTTCAAAGCTGGGGTGCATGAGCTTCTGGGCCAGTTCGCCGTCATTGGTAAGCAGCATAACACCGGTGGTGTTTCTATCCAGCCTGCCGATGGGATAAATGCGTTCCTTGCCGGGCAGGTCTATCAGGTCCATTACCGTCGCACGTCCATCCGGATCGTAGGTACTGGTGATGTAACCTTTGGGCTTGTTGAGCAGGATATAGACCGGTTTTTCAGGGGTAATGCGGCGTCCGTCCACCTTCACTTCATCGCCGGGGTTTACTTTTTGACCGAGTTCGGTTACCACTTTGCCGTTTATCTGAACCAGCCCTTGTTCTATCATCACGTCGGCTTCGCGGCGGCTGCAGATGCCGCTGTTGGCAATGTAGCGGTTCAGGCGAACCTCCTCACCGGTTAGCAGTTTGGCGTTTTCCAGATCCCGCCCTGTGTTTTCATGGGTACGACGGCTGCCTTTATAGTTTTTCTCAGCGCCTTTGCGGGTGCTTTTAACGTGGGCTGAGGGTCTGTTTTTGCTGAATTTGCCGGGTTTGCGTGCGGCGGGTTTGTCTTCGCCGAAGGCTGTGCGCTTGGTGCGTACCGGTTTTTCTTCGCGGTCAAAGGGTTTGCGGGTGGTTCTGGCAGTCGGTCTTTCATCTCCGAAAGCCGGACGTTTACCACGTACAGGCCTTTCTTCACGTTCGGCAGGCTTGCGACCGGCGGGTTTATCTCCACCATATACACTGCGTTTGCCGTATGTTGGTTTTTCTTCTCTGTCAAACGGTTTGCGCGGGCCTGAACGTGCGGGTCTGTCATCGTTGCGAACGGTCCTGCCGCTGCCTATGCGGGTGTTGTTGCCTTCTTTTTTATAGCCGCCACCGCCAAAATCGTTGTCTTTTTTGAATGGAGCACGAGAGTTTTTTCTGTCATCGCCGCCAAAGCGATTGTCGCCGGAGCCTTCGCGTTTGAAGGGTTTTCTTCCCTCGTTGTCAAAGGGTTTTTTATAGGCGGGGCGGGATGTGCGGCGCTCTTCGGGATTAAATCCGCCTTCTTCTCTTTTGGGGCGGAAGGGCTTGTCTCCGCGCGGGGTTCGGGAATCGCTGAAATCGCGGGTTCCGGGCCTGCTGCTGCGGAAAGGCTTTTTTTCTTCTGAACGAAAGGGCTTGTCGCCGAATGATTTTTTGGGTTTTACCGGAGCATCGCCGGTTTTGCGGGGGCGTTTCTCGCCCGGCTGCCGATCCTGGAATTTCTTCCCGCGGCTGTTTTCTTTCTTGGGTGCCATGATGTCAAATAATTACGCCGCTTCACAGCGGGGTTTTGCGGTGCAAAGATAGGGGAAAATCTAGCTTTCAAACACCTCATCCAGCAATGCTGCCAGTTTTCGGTCTTTCGCAGTCACGGTATTTCCGGCATCGTGGGTGGTGAGCCGCACGGTAACTCTGTTGTACACATTGCACCACTCGGGGTGGTGGTTCAGTGCGCTGATTTTGGTTGCCGCCAGCTGCATAAAAGCCATGGCCTGCTCAAAAGTGGGGAAGACATAGGTTTTGTTCAGGGCGTTGTTTTCTTCTTTCCAGTTTTCCATGGTTGCTTTGTTAAACCCGTGCAAGGTAAGCAGGCAAGCATTATCTTTGCAACCCCTGACCTCGTAGTTCAACGGATAGAATAGAAGTTTCCTAAACTTTT
>CAZVJY010000004.1:0-212125 GCA_964626685.1 uncultured Flavobacteriaceae bacterium | reverse complement strand
TCCGTGTCTCAGTACCAGTGTGGGGGATCATCCTCTCAGACCCCCTAAACATCGTCGCCTTGGTGAGCCTTTACCTCACCAACTAGCTAATGTTGCGCATACTCATCCGTAACCGCCGGAGCTTTGATAAGATCATGATGCCATGTCCTTATAATATGGGGTATTAATCCGGATTTCTCCGGGCTATGCCCCAGTTACGGGCAGATTGTATACGTGTTACGCACCCGTGCGCCGGTCTCATACGATATTGCTACCATATTTACCCCTCGACTTGCATGTATTAGGCCTGCCGCTAGCGTTCATCCTGAGCCAGGATCAAACTCTCCATAGTAAAAGATGTTTGATTCCCGACTTTCCCAAAGTATTTGGGCGACTCGCTATTCCTTACCAATCTTTCAAAGAACTTTATAAATTCAACCTGGTGGCTGATTTATTTCTGTTTTGTTTCCCGAACGGGGCTGCAAAGGTACAACTAATATTTTAAAAGTCAAGAAAAATTTAAAATATTTTTTGAACTGCTTTCGCTTTTTGTAGCTGTTTGTTCCAGAACGGGGTGCAAAGGTACGAAGATTTTTCATACTTGCAACTATTGATGCAATCTTTTTTCATTTTCTTTTCAAAAAATCGAAAAAAACCGCTGAAACCCAATACTGACAAGCAAATAAAACTTACCTAATCAACAGAGATGAATCTCCGTAGCTCAGAAAGCGGTATTCTGTATCCAATGCATGATCATAAATATTCCTCCATTCTTCGCCAACAAATGCTGATACCAGAGCCATAAGCGTGGATCCTGGCTGATGAAAGTTGGTAACCAGTCCGCCGCACACTTTAAAATCAAAACCCGGCAGAATAAAAATGGAGGTATTACCGCCCAAAGATCCACCAAGCGTATCAACATAATGACGCAACGCATGCATTGCTTCCATGAAACCGATTTTGTTGAATTTAGGGTCAAATCCAGCGTCTGCAGCAATTTCTTCAGGATTATTTAAACCCAGACTTATTCCGGCACCTATATAGTAAAGACTCTCAAGAACACGCATGGACGTTGTTCCTGACGCAACAATTAAACTTCCTGATTCCAGGTGTGAACTTATTTCTGCTAACAATTCCGAGGTGATAAAAAACTGTTCACGGTGCATTTCATGCTCTGAAGCCAGTTCGGTTTTTACCGGTTTAAAGGTTCCGGCACCTACATGCAGGGTGAGATAGCTTCTTTTAACACCAGCAGCGTCAAGATTCTTCAACACCCTCTCCGTAAAATGCAGGGAAGCCGTAGGCGCCGCTACAGCGCCCGCCACCTCAGCAAAAACTGTCTGGTATCTTTCACGGTCCTCAATGGTCATTTCCCTTTTTATATAAGGGGGCAGCGGTACATGTCCAAAAATTTCAAGTGCCTCAGGTATGGAGTAGGGAGAGGAAACCTGCAGTTTTACTGTATTTCTTTCCCTTTCTTGCCAGGTTGCTGTCAATTGAATGCCAGGGTAATCGCTATTCAACAAGGACAACTGCTGTCCTTCCTTGAATTTCCGTCGGTTACCCACCATTACTTCCCAAACAGTCCAATCCGCGGACAGAGGTGTTAGCAAAAACAATTCTATGGCAGATCCAGCATCTTTTGGAAAAACCAGGCGTGCAGGGATTACCTTGGTATTATTGCCCACCAGCAGGCTGCCCGAAGGAATTAAACTACTGATATTATAAAAGTGGTAATCTGTAATTTGTGACTCCTTATAATACAGAAGTTTCGATTGGTCGCGCTCCGCAAGCGGGAAACTGGCTATTCGATGATCAGGAAGCTCGTATTGTAGATGTTGAAAAGCGAATGGAGGAATGTGTGTCATATACTGAAAACACCCGAAGCAAGAAGTTTGTTTAGCGCAATACGCCTGTGGCTTATTGTATTTTTCAATTCCAATCCCAGTTGCGCAAAAGTCAATTCATGGCCATCGGGCACAAATACTGGATCGTATCCAAATCCCTCCTGCCCCTTTGGCTCACCAATGATATGTCCATTCAATACACCTTCAAAATACAAAGGCTCTGCTCGATAACCATATAAACACAGACAGGACCAAAACTGTGCGCGCCGATCCTCTTCTTGCTTCATTTCCCTTAATAGCTTGAGCATATTGTCATTGTCGGATGCGTTCTCCCCTGCATATCTTGCACTCTTTACGCCGGGTTGTCCGCTGAGTGCCAAAACCGCAAGACCAGAATCATCTGCTAGAACAGGCAAGGATGTAAAATCCGCAACTGCTTTGCATTTAATCAAAGCGTTTTCAGCAAACGAGTCTCCTGTTTCATCCGGATTCACACTGCAACGGATATCATTAAGCGACAGGATTTTGACATACGCACCGAGTATTTCACGAACTTCCTCCAGTTTGTGTTTGTTGTTTGAGGCAAAAACCCAGGATGGTCTCATTTGCGGGGGCGGGTAGTTCTTTGCTCTATGCGTTTTTCGTAGTTTACACCTTGAAAAATTCTGTTCACAAAGATTCCAGGTGTATGTATCTGATCAGGATCCAGCTCCCCTGCCGGCACCAACTCCTCAACTTCTGCAATGGTAATCTTACCCGCCGTTGCCATCATTGGATTGAAATTCCGGGCAGTTTCCCTGTAAATTAGATTCCCATGGGTATCCCCTTTCCATGCCTTAACAATGGCAAACTTTGCATCAAATGCCAGTTCCATGAGATAGGTCTTGCCGTTGAACATCCTTGTTTCTTTGCCTTCAGCTACCTCAGTTCCAACACCGGCTGGGGTATAAAATGCAGGTATACCTGCACCTGCTGCACGGCATCTTTCTGCCAGTGTTCCCTGAGGAATGAGTTCAACTTCCAATTCTCCGGATAATAGCTGTCTCTCGAACTCTTCATTTTCTCCTACATACGAACTGATCATTTTCCTAACCTGCCGGTTATTAAGCATCAGTCCAATACCAAAGTCATCTACCCCGGCGTTGTTTGATATGCAAGTCAGTCCTTTAACGCCCTTTTCTACAAGAGCTGAAATGCTGTTTTCTGGGATTCCGCAGAGACCAAAACCTCCCAGCATGAGTACATCCCCATCTGCAATATCGTGTATTGCCTCTTTGGCATTTGAAAAAACTTTATTCATTCTACTGTTCCAGTTTAGCCGCCAACCCCTGATCGCAAAGTGCGGAGCAAATAGGTATCAGATCTTCCAGGGATCCATGTTTAACAGGATATTTTCCTTTATGATGCACAAACCATGCACACTGTTCTGCTTGAATTTCATTATGACCACAATAGTTGACCAGACAATCAATTACCCAGTCGAACGTATTAACATCGTCATTATAAAGTACCACCGCCCAGGATTTATCTGTAACGACCTTCTGTTCCAGTTCCGGTAAATGCAATGGAATCTCAACCATATCTCTTGCTAAATCAATTATAATGTTTCCTTAAAATACGTGCCTTACTTTCGCTTCCGTTGAGCAGGCGATGTATGTTCTTTCTGTGTGTAAGTATTACCAATATCGCTGCACAAATACCAAAGGCAATAAATAGAGGTTCATGTCTTTTAAATATCCAGACCAAAGACACCGGGAACATAACCGCCGCCGAAATACTGCTTAAACTGACAAAACGGGTAAGCAGCAACATACAAAGAAACATTACTACACAAACAGCCGCGGTTAACCAGTGAATAGCTATGAGCATACCAAACAGGGTAGCAATACCTTTTCCCCCCTTGAATCCTGCAAACACTGGGAACAAATGCCCCAGTACTGCACTCAGACCAAACAGTAACTGTATATTAATGTACCAAGTTTTATTGAGCACCGGATTAATCTCCGGCAAAAAATTCACCAAACACGCCGCGGTAAAACCTTTTACCACATCCATTGCCAAAACACCGGCACCGGCTTTTTTACCGAGCACACGAAAGGTATTGGTAGCACCTGCATTGCCACTGCCATGCTCGCGCACATCGATTCCAAAAAAGGCCTCGCCTACCCACACAGCACTTGGTATAGAACCAAGTAGGTAGGACAAAATCGCTAGGCTAAGTATCTGAAGTTCTATTGCCATTTCTACAAATTGCTACTTGCAAAAATATGCATATTTGAATTAAACAGGGATATTTTTCGCTAGCGTAAGGAATTTTATGCGCTTCTATATTGCCGTAAAATGTTTAAAAACGAGGTAGCAAGATGTATACTCAGAAAAAACAGAATAGTCTCAGTCAGCCAGAAATCGGCAGAGAAATTTCCACCTATGCAAATAAAACCTGAAATCATAAGCAATGCACATACCAAGATGTAAAGCAAGTACCTGAGTAAACAATCCTTCAATTGAATTTTGGTATTCCCTTCCATAGGCAATCCAAAATTCGGAATTCGTGCAAAAACTAAACAGTGCTTGTGACGACAATCATAATTAGCCTAGCAAAAAGGAAAAATACTTCCGCCATAGCGCGCGGCCGAACCGAGTTCTTCTTCAATGCGCAGCAGCTGGTTGTATTTGGCCATTCTGTCACTTCGGCTGGCACTGCCAGTTTTTATCTGCCCACTATTCATAGCAACAGCAAGATCCGCAATGCTGGCATCTTCAGTTTCACCACTTCTGTGGCTCATTACATTGGTGTAGCGGTTGCGGGTAGCTAACTGAATGGCATCAAGCGTTTCAGAAATACTTCCAATCTGATTTACTTTGATCAGGATGGAATTGGCTATGTGCTGATCGATGCCTTTTTGCAGGCGATTTACATTGGTTACAAATAAATCATCACCCACCAGCTGAATTTTTGAACCTACTTTTTCAGTAAGACGCTTCCAGCCATTCCAGTCATCTTCGGCACAGCCATCTTCTATACTGATAATAGGATATTTGTTGCACCATCCAGCCCAGTAGTCCACCATTTCCTCACTGGTGAATTTGCGGCCATCTGATTTCTTGAACACATACAGTTTTTCCTCTTCGCGATAGAGCTCACTGGTGGCGGCATCCATCGCAATGTACATATCCACACCCGGCTTATAACCTGCCTTTTCTATGGCTTTAAGCACGGTTTCAATGGCTTCTTCATTGCTTTGAATATTGGGCGCAAAACCACCCTCATCTCCCACATTGGTGCTATAACCTTTTTCCTTTAGTACGGATTTCAGATGATGAAAGACCTCAACCCCCATACGAAGGGCATGTGAGAAACTATCTGCCTTGACCGGCATAATCATGAATTCCTGGAAATCTATTTTATTGTCTGCATGCGCACCGCCATTCAGAATATTCATCATAGGAACAGGAAGTATATTGGCATTCGCACCACCTACATATCGATACAAAGGAACTCCCAACTCATCTGCAGCAGCATGCGCTGCTGCCATCGAAACGGCCAATACTGCATTGGCGCCCAACTTAGATTTGTTCGGCGTACCGTCCAACTCAATCATGGCCTTGTCTATTTCATTCTGCGAAGTAACCTCCATGCCTTCAATGGCTTCGGCAATGATGTTGTTCACGTTGTCTACGGCTTTCAGGACACCCTTGCCCATGTAAACAGATTTATCACCATCCCGCAATTCAGCAGCCTCGTGTATACCTGTGCTTGCACCACTCGGCACTGCGGCTCTTCCGAAACCACCGTCTTCGGTAAATACTTCTGCTTCAACAGTAGGATTGCCCCTGGAATCCAGAATCTGACGGGCATGTACGTGAACAATGGCACTCATTGATAAAATAAATTAAGATTTATGTTTTTGGATTAGTTCTATGAATTGATCAAAAAGATACATGGAATCGTGCGGACCTGGCGATGCTTCAGGATGATACTGCACGCTAAATGCCGGTTTATCCTTTCTTGCAATCCCTTCCACACTGTTATCGTTCAGATTGAGGTGGGTCAGCAATACCTTTTCTTCGGCAGTATCTTCAAATTTTACAGCAAAACCATGATTTTGGCTGGTAATTTCGCTTCTGCCAGAAACCAAATTTTTCACCGGATGGTTCAGCCCCCTATGACCGTGGTGCATTTTATAGGTAGTAAGTCCGCTGGCTAGTGAAAGCAGCTGGTGACCAAGGCAAATACCAAAAGTCGGTATGCCCTTCTCAACCAGATCACGAACGCAGGAAATTGCGTAATCCATACTGGCAGGATCGCCTGGCCCATTGCTGATCATAATACCATCCGGATTCCATGAAAGCACTTTGTCTGAGTTTGTTTTTGCCGGAAACACGCCAATGTAACAACCCCTCTCAAGGAGACACCGTGCAATATTCTTTTTACTGCCATAATCGAGGAGCGCTATTCGGATGGGGGCTTCAGGATCTCCCAGCGTGTGAAAGGTATCACAGCTTACAGTGCTGGCCAGTTCCAGCCCGGACATATCTGGGCACTCGCTTAAGCGACGCTTCAGTTCCTCAACATCTTCAGTCTCACTGCTGATGATGGCGTTCATGGCACCTGCATCGCGGATATGTCTCACAATCTGCCGTGTATCCACATCAGCAATGCCAACAAGATTATTTTCGGTAAAATAGGAATCCAGACTGTAGGATTCCATCTTGCGGGAAAACTGCTGTGAAAACTTCTTGCATACAAGTCCTGCAATCTTGATGGAATCGCTCTCCACTTCTTCATCCCGAACACCATAGTTGCCAATATGATCATTGGTCATTACCAGAATTTGGCCTGTGTAGGATGGATCCGTAAAGACCTCTTGATACCCGGTCATGCCGGTATTAAAACAGATTTCGCCGGTGGTGGTACCAATTTTACCAATGGCCGTGCCACGAAAAACAGTGCCATCCTGGAGCACCAACAATGCGGGAATTTTTAATGAACTCACTTCAAGGGTTCAAATTTCGTTCAATTTATCCGTAATGCGGGACAATGTGGGTAAAATGTGACCAGATTACTAATCCACAGGCTTATTGGGAAATAGGAAAGATGAAACATAGGTTAGAACCAAAATGCTGCCAAGAACCAGCAGCGCATGTACTTCATTGAACCCGAGATTTTGAAGTTGTTTTTGAAAAATCATCTTCACACCAATGAAAATAAGGATTAGGGAAAGACCGTACTGCAGCGTACTTAGGTTTTTTATACCATGTCCGAGTAAGAAGAAAAGGCTACGAAGCCCCATTATGGCAAAAATATTCGAAAAGAAAACGAGGTAAGGATCGCGGGTTATGCCGAATATGGCAGGAACGCTGTCCACCGCAAATAGAACATCGGTGAATTCTACCAGTACAAGGACTACAAACAGGATTGTAGCATACCTCTTACCCTCCTTGACAATGAAGAACTTTCCAGTATGTTTTTCCCTGCTTACTCTAAAAAACCTGGATACCCACTTAAAGACAGGATGGTTTTCCGTATCGATAGTTTCATCATCGCCGCCTGAAAAGAGCATTTTTAAACCGGTACCAATCAAAAAAACACCGAACAAATAAATCATCCAGTGAAACTGTTGAATCATAAGCCCTCCCAGAAATATGAAAAGGAATCTCATCAATACAGCGCCAATAACGCCCCATACCAGGATTTTCTTTTGGTCAGAAACACCTATTCCGAAAGAACTGAAAATGAGCAGCATTACAAATAGGTTGTCTACGCTAAGAGAATACTCCACAAAGTATCCGGTAATATAGCTTACCACGGCTTCACCAGCGAAAGATTCCTTGCATTTTGCCACATCGTTAAAAACAATAAAGTTGCTCCCGTAAGTTTCTTTAAACCTGCGGAAGTCTTCCACGGATTCCAGCCCATGCAGGCGGTAATGAAAAAAATAGATTACAATAGAAAACATCAAACCCGCACCAATCCAGGCAAATGTTCGCCACATGGCCTGCTTTGATGAAAGTGTTTTCTGCTCTTTGCCCAGCAATCCTAAATCAATTATAAGACCAAACGCTACCAGCACCAGAAAGCCGGATAAAAAGAGCAATTTAAATTCCATTCACCAGCAAAATTAGGTTTGACCGTGCATTCACCCAACCTAAAGTTTACTTTTGCATCAACATTTAAAATTGACATGAGAAATATCTGTTTAGTTGCGCTCTCCGTGCTCTGTGTTGGCCTGGTTTCTGTTTCTGCTACCAAAGATGAAGGTATGTTCCCCCTAAACTACCTTGACGAAAAAGCGTTGCAAAATGCCGGATTAAAACTTACAACCAGGGAATTGTTTGCTCCCGGTGAGGTTTCTTTAGCCAATGCGCTGGTAAAAGTTGGAGGCTGTTCAGGATCCTTTATATCTCCTGAAGGCCTGATCATCACAAACCACCACTGCGTTTACGGCGGGGTTGCCGATTTAAGCACCGCAGACAACAATTACCTTGAAAACGGGTTTGTGGCTTTGGATAAAAGCCGCGAACTGCCAATTCAAATGCCTTGTAGAATTACTCAATCTTTTGAAGATGTATCTGCCCGGGTTTTGGCCGGAGTAAGCAGAGATTTAAACCCGTCAGCCAGAGCAAAAGCCATATCTGCCAATATCAAGACTGTTATTGATGAAGAGAAGTCGAAAAACCCGGATTTATCGGTCGAAGTTTCAGAAATGTTTGTTGGTAAAAGCTACATGTTGTTCCGCTATCTGCTGATTCCTGATGTAAGACTCGTTTTTGCTCCACCTGTAACTATCGGGCAGTTTGGGGGTGATCTCGACAACTGGGAATGGCCTCGTCATAATGGTGACTTCAGCATGGTACGCGCCTATGTGGGACCAGATGGAAAACCAGCACCATACAGCAAAAACAACATCCCCTTCAAACCCAAACGTCACCTCAAAATCAATGCAAATGGCACCAAAGAAGGCGATTTTGTTTTTATCATGGGTTATCCCGGACGCACATTCAGGCATGAAAGTGCACCATACCTGAAGTTCCAGCAGGAAAAACAATTACCCTTGATTCAAAAATGGTATGCATCCTACATCAGGCAGATGAAAACCCTCAGTGAAGGTAATGAAGCCAAATTTCTGGCTTTTGCCAAAGAAATTCAAAGCCTGGAAAATGTAGAAAAAAACTACCGCGGTAAAATTCAGGGGCTTACCAGAACCGGCCTTGTTGCCCAAAAGCAAGCAGATGAAATGGCCATGCATGACGCTGCAATTCGCAACAATCAGGAATCCAGAAAGAACATCATACCCGGATTAAATAAGATTTGGGACAGAAAAAGTGCTTTGGCTGATCAACGATTTAACTATTTGTTTCTAAGCAATCAATCTTCACCTTTCTATGCAGCGCAGGCAATAAGAAATTATGCTGGCCTATATTCAAATGCCACTTCACCTAAAGATAAACAGCAAGTTTTAAATGATTTCAGTAAAAACATTTATCAGAATTATTCCATCATAGATAAAAACCTTGAGATATGGGTTATTCAGGAGCTTTTGCCAAAAATCAATTCAGCCAGAACAGAGAGAATTAAAATAAATGGGAAACAGGATTTGAAAACCTGGATTGGAATCACTCTGATGAAAGACAAACTAATGGATACTGGCTTTGTCTTTAAAACACTGCGTTCAAAACCCGAAAAACTATTGCAATATAAAAGCCCGATAACCAGATTGTATGACGAATTATATTCGGAAGCTTCTGGCATTGAGCAGGAATGGATACAGCTTGATCAGCAGCTGAGAGCGGTTATGCCTGAATACCTTGACATGAAGGAAGAGTTTAAAAAAGGGCAATTTATCCCCGACGCAAACAGCACGCTTCGTTTAACCTATGGTTACATAAAAAGATATAAGCCCAATGATGCCGAAATACATATGCCTTATACAACACTGAAAGGCGTATTTGAAAAAGCCAACACAGCACAGGATTACCGGCTCCCTTCCGCAGTGGCTGATCAACTTCGTATTAAAGATGTTCCTGTAATATTCAAGGATAAGGAAACCGGAGAGGTCGCTGTGGCATTTCTCTATAACCTTGATACAACAGGCGGAAACAGTGGAAGTGCTGTTCTCGACGCAGAGGGCAATTTAATCGGGGTGAACTTTGACAGAAGTTTTACCGCCACAATTAATGATTATGCCTGGAACGATCAATATAGCAGAAGTATTGGCTGCGATATTAGGTATGTGTTATTCGTTGTTAAATATGTAGGAAAGGCTAACCATCTTTTAACTGAAATGGGCCTATCCATCTGATTTATTTTCGAGAGTAACCCAGGTCACATAGAAACACAGCATCTCGATGTTTATTTGCATAAAATAAACAGATGGGATTATTTTCTTCATTATTCGGAAAACGTGAGAAAACAGATTTCAAAGCCCTTCTTTTGGAAGGTGCTCTCATACTTGATGTTCGCACCGCTGCGGAATTTAAAAGCGGACATATCAAAAATGCAAAAAATATTGCTGTTCAGGATTTACCTGCTCAATTTTCAAAAATCAATAAGAACAAGGTTATCATTACATGTTGTGCTTCCGGAATGAGAAGTACTTCGGCTACAGCCATGTTAAAAAAGGCTGGTTTTAGAGCCTATAATGGTGGTGGCTGGCAATCGCTTCAAAATAAACTATTATGAGTAATCAAAGTTCATTTACATCACTGATTAATAGTAAGATCCCTGTGTTAATTGATTTTCACGCTACCTGGTGCGGGCCATGCAAAACCCTTGCTCCTATTTTGGATCAGGTTAAACTAAACCTGGGGGATTCCGTAAAAATTATCAAAATTGACATTGACAAAAACAGACCCCTTGCCGAAAAACTTAATATTAGCGGAGTGCCTACTTTGATGGTTTACCGGGATGGAAAACTGATTTCAAGAAAATCGGGGGTGATACCTTTCCAGGATATCATTAGAATGGTAAAATCAGGCGCATAAAAAAAAGCATCCTTTCGGATGCTTTTTTTAAAAACTCTAAAATGATTATTCAGGCTTATTTTCTTCCTCACCTTCTGCAACTTCAGTGGAAGTAACATCTGTGTTTTCAACAGATTCAGTGGTAGAATCCACTATTGGTGTTTCTTCAACTGAATTATTTTCAACCTCAGCAACAGGTGTTACCTCTTCAACTACAGAGGCTTCGACCTCTTCAGTTGCAACCGGTGCTGATGTGACTTTTGCAGCAGCCGGAGCAGTTTTGCTGCGACCACGACGGGTCTTTTTGGTTTCTTTCTTATCAGTGCCAAAACCCTGGAAGTACTCGTTAAAGTCTACCAATTCAATGAAAGCCATTTCTGCATTGTCACCCATACGATTACCTACTTTCAGAATACGGGTATATCCGCCTGGTCTACCTGAAACTTTGGTACCTACAACTGTGAAAAGCTCTTTTACTGCTTCCTTGTCCTTAAGATAGGCGAACACTGTCCTTTGATTGTGTGTAGTTGCATCCTTACTTTTCGTTATCAGCGGCTCCACGTAGGTTCTCAATGCTTTTGCTTTAGCAACAGTCGTAGTAATACGCTTATGAATAATGAGCGATGAAGCCATATTGGCCATCAGCGCTTTACGGTGGGGTGCGGTACGCCCTAAATGATTTACTTTTTTCCCGTGTCTCATTTCGCTTAGTCTTCGTTTAAGTTATACTTGGCGATTTCCATTCCGAAATGAAGTCCTTTGTCACGTACAAACTCTTCGAGTTCTGAAAGTGACTTTTTACCGAAATTACGGAATTTTAAAAGATCGTCAATGTGATATTGTACTAATTCACCGAGAGTCTTAATTTCTGCTGCTTTCAAACAATTATAAGCACGAACAGAAAGATCAAGATCGGCAAGAGGTGTTTTAAGAATCTTACGCATTTGCAGGAATCCTTCATCTACCTCCTCAACAGCCTTGCTGGCTTTTGACTCAGGCATGATGTTTTCATCACTGAATAATACAAAATGCTGGATTAAGATTTTGGCTGCTTCCTTCAGTGCTTCTTCCGGATGAATACTGCCATCTGTTGTAACTTCCATTACCAGCTTTTCGTAGTCTGTACGCTGCTCTACGCGAAAATCTTCAACACTGTATTTTACGTTTCTGATTGGAGTAAAGATACTATCTGTAGCTATAAGACCAATAGGAGCGTCTTTTACTTTATTCTCTTCAGCAGGAACGTAACCTCTTCCCTTACCTATCGTAAGTTCGAGTTCTAGATTTACAGTTGGCTCAAGGTTACAAACCACCAGCTCTGGATTCAAGATATTGAACGAATTGGTATATCGACCTATATCACCAGCCAGGAATTGATCTTTGCCTTTCAGGCTAATGAAAATCTTTTCGCTATCATCGGTTGATGAATTGGCCTTGAAACGCACCTGCTTAAGATTTAGGATTATTTCCAGTACATCTTCAACCACACCTTTTATGGTAGAAAATTCGTGGTCTACACCTTGAATCTTAACAGAGGTAATGGCGTAACCTTCAAGTGATGAAAGAAGAATACGGCGCATGGCGTTTCCGATGGTAACACCATAACCTTTTTCAAGGGGTGAAAATTCGAACACTCCATGAAAATCAGTGGCTTTGTTCATCACCACCTTATTGGGTTTTTGAAAAGGAATAACTCCCATTTTAATTTTTTTTTAAAGATTTTATTTAGAGTACAATTCCACTATGAGCTGTTCCTTAATATTCTCTGGAATCTCAGAGCGCTCTGGATAGCTTATAAATTTACCGGAGAGTTCACCTCCATCCCATTCAAGCCAGTTAAAACGTTTACGAACACTTCCGGCAGCCTCAGCAATTACCTCAAGCGATTTGCTACGCTCACGAACGGAAACAACGTCACCAGGCTTTAATTGGTAACTAGGAATATTAACTACGGAACCATTCACCAGAATATGACAATGACCTACAAGCTGGCGGGCTGCTCGACGAGTAGGGGCTATGCCTAAACGGAAAACGGTATTATCCAGACGTGCTTCGAGAAATTTTAACAGGTTTTCACCGGTAATTCCTTTTTTCGCTGCCGCCTTCTTGAATAAATTTCTGAATTGTTTTTCAAGAAGTCCGTATGTGTATTTAGCTTTCTGTTTTTCAGCCAACTGTACAGCATATTCGGACAATTTGGGTCTTCTGCGGCTATTGCCATGCTGACCCGGACCATAGTTTTTCTTTTCCAAAGCCTTGTCACGTCCGAAAATAGGTTCACGGAAACGACGGGCTATCTTTGATTTTGGACCTCTGTATCTTGCCATTGATTGTTATTCTTAATGATGAAAATTATACCCTGCGGCGTTTGGGTGGACGACAGCCGTTGTGGGGCATTGGTGTGATATCTGTAATGGATAACACTTCAAGACCTACAGTCTGTAAGTTACGGATAGCGCTGTCGCGTCCGCCTCCGGGTCCTTTTACAAAGACATCAACTTTACGAAGGCCAGAATCAAAGGCTGTTTTTGCACAATCCAATGAAGCCATCTGAGCTGCATAAGGTGTGTTCTTCTTAGAGCCTTTGAAACCCATCTTACCTGCTGATGACCAGGAAATTACCTGACCTTCTGTGTTTGTTACAGATACAATTATATTGTTAAAAGTAGCATGTATGTGCACTTGTCCGAGTGGATCTACTTTAACTTTTTTCTTGGTTACTTTTTTAGTTGCCATTTCACTGCTGATTATTTGGTAGCCTTTTTCTTACCTGCTACTGTTTTACGTTTACCCTTTCTGGTTCGGGCATTAGTACTTGTGCGTTGTCCGCGGACAGGCAAACCTTTACGATGTCTCAAACCGCGGTAACAGCCGATATCCATCAAACGCTTGATATTCAATTGAGTTTCGCTGCGAAGTTCACCTTCCGTTTTGAGATTGTTTGTAATAAATCCACGGATTTTTGACAAATCATCATCATCCCAGTCATTTACTTTCTTGTCGCGACTAATTCCGGAGTGATCCAAAATCCTTGCGGCAGTGCTGGGACCAACACCATAAATATAGGTCAGTCCTATAACACCTCTTTTGTTTTTGGGTAAATCTATACCTGCTATCCTGGCCATTTTCTGTTAACCTTGTCTTTGTTTGTACTTAGGGTTTTTCTTGTTAATTACGTACACCTTACCATTGCGGCGTACAATCTTGCAGTCAACACTGCGCTTTTTTACTGAAGTTCTGACTTTCATATCTTTACTTGTATCTGTATGAGATCCTTCCTCGGGTTAAATCATAGGGTGACATTTCTACCTGTACCTTATCACCGGGCAGGATTCTTATATAGTGCATTCTCATTTTGCCTGAAATGGTTGCAACGATTTCATGCCCATTTTGGAGCTTTACACGGAACATTGCGTTGGATAGCGCTTCCGTAATCACTCCGTCTTGTTTTATGGCATCTTGCTTTGGCATTTCAAAAGGGCTGCAAAAATAGTGTTTTTTTTCTTAATAATCAACTTGAGGTGAATTGCCTGTAAAACGTCCTTTTAAACGACCACTGCTCATCAATCCGTCATACTTTCTCATGAGCAAATAGCTGTCAATTTGCTGAAGAGTGTCCAGCACTACACCAACCAATATCAAAAGGCTTGTTCCGCCAAAAAACTGACTAAATTCCTGGTTAACTCCAAGGTTACCGGCTGCTACAGGCAATACTGCCACAAGGGAAATGAAGATAGCCCCCGGAAGTGTAATTCTGCTGATGATGTCATCAATAAAATTGGCAGTCTGCTTGCCTGGCTTTATACCTGGAATAAAACCGTTGTTCCTCTTCATATCATCGGCCATTTGTACTGGATTGAAGATAATGGCGGTATAGAAGTAGGTGAACACAACGATCAGGAACACCATAAGGGCATTGTGACCGAAGCTGTTCGGATTGGTCAGGCTCATCAACCAGCCTGGTACACCGCCCTGATCATAGAAGCCGGCTATGGTCGCTGGAAGGAATAGAATAGCCTGAGCAAAAATGATTGGCATAACACCGGCAGCAAGAATTTTGATGGGAAGATACTGCCTAACACCTCCGTACTGACGGTTTCCAACTACGCGCTTGGCATAATTGATGGTTATTTTGCGTGTTCCCTGGGTCAGGAGTATTACACCCAATATAATCAATGCCCAAATAACTAGCTCAATGAGGAAGAGGATGAAACTGGCACGCTGACCGGCAAAAGCAAATTCAGAGAAAATAGCGTTGGGGAGTCTGGCAATGATACCCACCATTATAAGCAGGGAAATGCCATTCCCGAGACCTCGGTCTGTAATGCGCTCACCCATCCACATGGTAAACATAGTACCGGCAGTCAAGAGAATTACATTGGTAAATACAAACATACCCTGAGACATAGCATCACTGTTCATAAACAAGAGTGCATCACGGTACTGCGGGTTACCAATAAACTGATTGAGATAACCAAACGCCTGTACCCCTGTAAAGGCAATGGTAAGAATACGGGTATACTGATTGATTTTCCTTCTTCCTTCCTCCCCCTCTTTTTGAAGACGCTGAAAGGCAGGAATGGCAATTGAAACCAACTGCATGAAAATACTTGCAGAAATGTAGGGCATTATTCCAAGTGCAAAAATTGCACCCCTGTTCCATGCACCACCTGCAAACGTATTGATAAGGTCCAGAATGTTGTTTTTATTCTGGGTGTTCATGTTTATCTCGAGCACAGAACTATCAATACCTGGCAGGATAACAAATGATCCCAAACGATAAACTGTTAGCAACAGAAAAGTATATACGATTCTTTTGCGCAATTCCTCTATAGACCAAATGTGTTTTAGGGTTTCAATCAGCTTTTTCATAGTATCAACCTATCAGGTGAACAGATCCACCAGCCTTTTCTATAGCAGACTTGGCAGTTTCACTGAACTTGTGCGCATGTACTTCAACACCGGCTTTGATTTCTCCACGTCCAAGAATTTTCACCATCTCAGATTTGCCAACCAGGTGTTTTTTAACGAGGAGTTCATGATCAATCTTATTTACCTTGAGAGTATCGGCAAGTCCCTGAAGCACATCCAGGTTGATAGCAGCATACTCAACACGATTAATGTTCTTGAAACCGCCCTTTGGAATACGACGCTGCAGTGGCATCTGACCACCTTCAAAACCAATCTTACGGGAATATCCTGTACGTGACTGTGCACCCTTGTGACCTTTGGTTGATGTTCCGCCTCTTCCTGAGCCTTCACCACGACCTATTCTCTTTCTATTTTTGGTAGAACCTGCGGCAGGTTTTAAATTACTCAAATTCATGTTACTTGGTGTTTTCTACTTTAATAAGATGGTTAACAGTGTTGATCATTCCCTGAATCTGGTTATTCAGTTCTACTTCAGCACTTGCATTAATTTTACGGAGACCTAAGGCACGAAGCGTTGCTTTCTGGTTCTTGGGATATCCGATACCGCTTTTTACCAGTGTTATTTTAACTTTTCCCATGACCTTATCCGTTGAATACTTTTTTAAGATTAATATTTCTCATTTTAGCAACCGCATATGGGTCTCTCATGGTGGTAAGGGCATCAAATGTTGCCTTTACCACGTTGTGTGGATTTGATGATCCCTTTGACTTGGCAAGTACATCGGTTACACCGGCACTTTCAAGTACGGCACGCATAGCACCACCAGCAATTACACCGGTACCATGGGCCGCAGGCTTTAGGAATACACGACCGCCGCCAAATTTACCAGTCTGCTCGTGAGGCACGGTTCCGTTAATTACGGGAACTTTGATAAGATTCTTTTTAGCATCTTCAATTCCTTTGTTAACAGCATCCATTACTTCGTTGGAGCGTCCCAATCCATGACCTACCACGCCATTGCCGTCACCCACCACTACGAGTGCGCTGAAGCTGAACGTACGTCCGCCCTTGGTTACTTTGGCTACGCGATTGATTGAAACCACCTTTTCTGTCAGGGTTAACTCCCCGGGTCTCACACGCTTATTTATATTTTCAGACATTTGAATGACTCTTTATTAATTAAAACTCTAAACCTCCCTCGCGGGCTGCATCAGCCAGGCTCTTTACACGACCGTGATAAAGGTAGCCTCCACGATCAAAAACTACAGATTTTATTCCGGCTGCAATGGCTTTTTCGGCTAATTTCTTACCTACAAGTGCAGATTTAGCTACCTTGTTATCCTTTACATCCTTGATACCATTCTCAGATGACGACGCTGAACAGAGTGTAACTCCTTTACTATCATCAATAATCTGTGCGTAGATATCTTTATTACTGCGATATACACTCAGGCGAGGCCTTACAGTGGTTCCGCTTATGCGTCCGCGAATACGGCTGCGAATTTTATTTCTTCTTTGTAAAACTGATTTTGACATGATTAGTTAAAATTATTTGGACGCTGATTTACCTGCTTTTTTCCTCAACACTTCACCAGCAAACTTAATACCCTTGCCTTTGTAAGGTTCAGGCTTCCGGAATGAACGAATTTTAGCAGCAATTTGACCCAAAAGCTGCTTATCAGCGCATTCCATGGTGATGGAAGGGTTCTGACCTTTGAGGGTTTCAGTAGTTACTTTGATTTCTTGCGGAATTTCCAGCATAATTCTGTGGGAATATCCGAGGGTAAAATCAACTAGATTACCCTGATTGGATACTTTGTAACCAACGCCTACCAATTCCTGTTTTACTGTGTGACCCTGGCTAACACCAACAACCATGTTTTGAATCAGTGCGCGGTAAAGACCGTGCAGAGCCTTATGTTGTTTACTGTCGCTTGGGCGATTGACTGTCAGCACTCCATCGTTGATTTCAAAGGTGATCTCTGTTCCGATGTACTGCGACACTTCTCCTTTTGGACCCTTGGCGGTTACATTTCCATTGTTATTAACAACGGTTACGCCTGCCGGGATACTTATGGGTGCTTTTCCTACGCGTGACATTTTGTTTTATTTAATTTTCGTTATTATTTAAGATACGTAACATAATACTTCTCCACCAACATTCTGGTTGCGAGCTTCTTTATCTGTCATAACACCTTTGGAGGTTGTTAGAATAGCTACTCCCAGACCATTCAACACTCGGGGCATACTATCAACACTAGCATATCTGCGAAGACCTGGTGAGCTAATTCTCGACAAATTACGAATGGCGCTTGCCTTTGTCACAGGATCATATTTGAGTGCGATTTTGATAACACCCTGTTTGTTTGAAGAATCTTCAAATTTGTATTTAAGGATATAACCTTTTTCATACAGAACACGGGTGATTTCCTTTTTAAGATTGCTCGCAGGAATTTCAACAATTCTATGCTTTGCCTTCATGGCGTTACGCAATCTGGTCAGAAAATCTGATATAGGATCGGTCATTTTATTCTTGTTTTATTATTACCAACTTGATTTAGTTACACCTGGAATTTTACCGTCACTTGCCAGTAATCTGAACTGGTTACGGCATATACCGAAAGTACGGATATAGCCTCTGGGACGACCGGTCAGTTTGCAACGATTGCGCAAACGAACGGGTGATGCATTTCTGGGAATTCGCTGCAAAGCCTCGTAATTACCCTCAGCTTTAAGAGTGGCGCGTTTTTCAGCAAAGCGGGCCACCAGTGCCTCACGTTTGCGCTGTCTTGCCTTTATGGATTCTTTTGCCATTTGTATTATTTACTTTTAAAAGGGAAACCCATCAACTTCAACAACTCAAGACACTCTTCGTCAGTTTTGGCAGTTGTTACGATGGTGATGTCCATACCGGTAATTCTATTTACTTTATCGATATCGATTTCAGGAAAAATGATCTGTTCGGTTACGCCCATGTTGAAATTACCACG
Source organism: uncultured Flavobacteriaceae bacterium (assembly GCA_964626685.1). GTDB lineage: Bacteria > Bacteroidota > Bacteroidia > NS11-12g > UBA955 > RGEC01. Next base: position 193,472 of record CAZVJY010000004.1, on the reverse strand, counting down.
GCCATCGAAACCTTTTACATTCAGACCCTGAAAATCACGAACACGAGGAAGTGCAATGCTAATGAGACGATGTATGAAATCATACATGGCTTCTTTTCGCAAAGTTACCCTTGCCCCGATAGGCATATTCTCTCTTAGTTTAAAGTTAGAAATTGCCTTGCGTGAAAATGTTGCCTGTGCTTTTTGACCGGAAATTTTGGTCATTTCTTCAACTGCAGCATCTACCAGTTTTTTATCATTTACGGCTGCACCTACACCCTGGTTCAGGCTTACCTTTACCAGACGGGGCATTTCCATTACATTCTTGTAACCGAATTTCTCCTTAAGAGCCGGCACTACGACTTCTTCGTAGCGGGTTTGCAGAAGTGGTTTATAGCTCATCTTTTTTTATCTTATTTAATAAATTCTCCGGTTTTGCGTGCTACTCTCTGTAGTTTTCCCTCTTCGTTCAATTTTCTTCCGATGCGGGTTGGTTTTCCTGCAACAACAACCATCAGATTTGAAATATGAATTGGAGCTTCCACTTTGTCGATTTTGCCGCTGGTGTTTTGTGCAGTTGGTTTACGGTGTTTGGTAACTATGTTCAAACCTTCTACCAATGCACGGTTTTCGGCAACCATTACCTTGAGAACCTTACCGGTTTTCCCCTTGTCATCACCAGAGATTACTTTTACAGTATCTCCTTTTTTGATATGCAATTTAACTTTAGACACTTTCTTTATCAATTAGAGCACTTCAGGTGCAAGTGATACAATTTTCATAAACTGTTTGTCGCGAAGCTCTCTGGCCACAGGACCGAAGATACGGGTACCTCTTGGCTCATCAGATGCATTCAACAGCACACAGCTATTTTCATCAAAGCGAATGTAAGAACCGTCGGGACGACGCACTTCTTTTTTCACACGAACAACAACGGCTTTGGATACTGCTCCTTTTTTCACACCGCCACCAGGCATAGCGTCTTTAACGCTCACCACTATTTTATCGCCTACTGAGGCATAACGACGACCTGAGCCACCGAGTACCCTGATGCAAAGTACTTCACGAGCACCGCTGTTGTCAGCTACTTTTAATCTTGATTCCTGTTGTACCATCTTATTTAGCTTTTTCTACTACTTCGACCAATCTCCAACGTTTGGTTTTGCTCAATGGGCGCGTTTCCATGATACGAACGATATCATTTTCACCACACTGGTTGGTTTCATCATGAGCGGTGTATTTCTTGGTCTTTTTGAAATACTTACCATATTTGGGGTGTTTCACGTTACGAACAACCGATACTACGATGGTTTTATCCATTTTTGTACTGGTCACCGTGCCGGTAATTTCTTTGCGTGAATTCCTATTTGTTTCCATTAGTTATTCTCTCCGTTATTCTTTTTCATATATGCATCCAGCTCGGATTGTATACGACGGCTGTTCAATTCCGTAAGCATTTTGGCAATGTTTTTACGTGTCAATGAAAGCTTGTGCGGTTGTTCAATCTGCGAAACTGTATTTTGGAACTTCATCTTCTGATAGCGCGTACGCTCTTCTCTGTAAGCTGTTACGAGTTCCTTATTTGACATTCCTTTAATTTCTTCGTTTTTCATATTTATGCCTCCTCAGCAAAATCAGGACGTACAACAAATTTGGTAGTTACAGGCAACTTTTGGGCTGCCAGGCGCATTCCTTCTTTAGCTGTTTCCAGCGGAACACCTCCCACTTCAAACATAATAGTACCAGGCTTTACGGTAGCAACCCAATATTCAGGTGCACCTTTACCTTTACCCATACGTACTTCAGCAGGTTTTTTGGTCACAGGTTTGTCGGGGAAAATACGGATCCAAACCTGACCTTCACGCTTAAGATAGCGGGTCAGCGCAATACGGGCTGCTTCAATTTGACGGGCAGTGATCCAATGGGGCTCCAGGCTTTTGAGTCCGAAACTACCGAAATCAACGCGGTGACCACGGGTGGCAACACCCTTAACACGGCCTTTTTGCTGTTTCCTGTATTTGGTTCTTTTTGGGCTAAGCATCGTTATTTCTTTTAATCTTTAAATTATTTGCGCTTACGGCGATCTCCACCCGGACGAGGACCTCTGTCGCGGTCTCTTCCTCTGTCATCTCTGCCTCTTCCGCCTTCACGCTTTCTTTCTGTATCCAACTGAGGTGCCAAATCAACTTTGCCATAGATTTCACCGCGACAAAGCCATACTTTGATACCAATTTTACCATAAACGGTTTGTGCTTCTACTATGGCGTAATCAATGTTACTTCTTAATGTATGCAAAGGAGTACGTCCGTCTTTATACATTTCAGAACGTGCAATTTCACCACCATTCAAACGACCACTGATCCTCACTTTAATGCCTTCAGCTCCCATCTTCATGCTGTTCTGAATAGCATTTTTGACAGCACGTTTGTATGAGAAACGGTTCTCTATCTGCTGGGCTATGTTTTCACCTACAAGCTGAGCATCCAGTTCTGGCCTTTTTATTTCATTGATATTGATCTGAACATCTTTACCGGTGATTTTACGAATTTCTTCACGAATGGTATCAACTTCCTGACCACCACGGCCGATAACGATGCCCGGACGTGAGGTGTGAATAGTGATAGTGATACGCTTTAAAGTACGTTCAATTACAACTTTCGCGATACCACCTTTGGGTATACGAACGCGCAGATATTTGCGGATTTTTTCGTCCTCTACTAGCTTATCACCGTAGTCTTTTCCACCATACCAGTTGGAATCCCAACCGCGAATGATTCCTAGACGTAATCCTATTGGGTTAACCTTTTGTCCCATATTAGTTATTTACCTCACTTTTTGTTACAGTATCAATGACAATCGTAACGTGGTTACTACGCTTGCGCTGACGGTACCCACGACCTTGTGGCGCCGTGCGAAGACGTTTCATTGTTACGCCACCATCGACCAAAATTGACTTCACGTACAAATCACTGTCCTCAATCCTTTCACCGGAATTTATCTGGCTCCAGTTGGCAACACCACTGCGAATGAGCTTGCTCAAAAACAAGGCATAACCGGGTTTCTGATTCCACTGAAGGATGTTGAGTGCACGTTCTACTTTCTGACCACGAACCAAATCAGCCACCATGCGCATTTTGCGAGGTGAAAGAGGGCAGTTTCTCAAAATTGCTTTAGCTTCCATTTTGTTTCTTCTCCCTTATTATTTGCCGTGACCTTTGAAAGTACGGGTTGGAGCGAATTCGCCCAACTTGTGACCTACCATATTCTCGGTTACATAAACCGGAATGAATTTATTACCGTTGTGCACAGCGAATGTGTGTCCCACGAAATCCGGGAGTATCATGCTGCGGCGTGACCAGGTTTTAACAACTGATTTTTTGCTACCCTCATTGAGAACGGTAACCTTACGCATCAACTTATAGTCTACGAATGGGCCTTTTTTTACTGACCTTGCCATTTTCTTTAATTATTAATTGCTGTTCCTCTTACTTTTTCTACGTTCGATAATCAGGCGGCTCGTGGCTTTCTTGGGCGCACGGGTCTTCTGACCTTGTGAATAAATCAGGTTTCTTGAACGTGCCTGACCACCTTTGTTACGGCCTTCGCCACCACCCATCGGGTGATCTACAGGGTTCATCGCTGTACTTCTTGTTCTTGGACGAATACCCATCCAGCGACTGCGTCCGGCTTTACCTTTGCGCAACAAGTTATGTTCGCTGTTGCTCACTGAGCCAATTGTGGCAAGACAGGCAGACAACACTTTTCTCAATTCACCTGAAGGCAGTTTGAGCGTTGCATACTTGTCTTCGCGACCCAACAATTGAGCATAAGAACCTGCACTTCTGCAAATCTTTGCGCCCTGACCGGGTGCCATTTCAATGTTATGAATGAGTGAACCCAGGGGAATTTCAGACATAGGCAGTGCATTTCCGATTTCGGGGGGAACACCTGAACCCTGCTCAATTTTCTGTCCTACTTTAATACCATTGGGAGCTATGATGTAACGCTTATCCCCATCAGTATACTGAACCAAAGAAATAAAAGCACTGCGGTTAGGATCGTACTCAACAGTTAGGACTTCACCGGCTATACCGTGATTGGCTCTTTTAAAATCAATCAAACGATAGCGACGCTTGTGACCGCCTCCGATGAATCTCATGGTCATGCGACCCTGGTTATTTCTTCCGCCTGATTTCTTTATAGGAACAATCAGGGATTTTTCCGGCTTGTCAGTAGTGATTTCTGCAAAAGAATTTGCAATGTGAAACCGTTGACCGGGCGTAGTTGGATTTAATCTTTTAACTGCCATGATCAGATGTTTTCGTAAAAGTCAATGTTGAAACCTTCTTTTAACGTCACGATGGCCTTTTTATACCCGTTGGTATAACCGGAGATCTGGCCTGTACGTCTGTTACGACGCATTTTCCCCCTTGCAATCATTGTGTTCACTGATGCAACTTCCACACCATAGAAATCTTCGATGGCCTTTTTGATTTCGTCTTTTGTAGACTTCTTGTCTACTACGAAACCATACTGACCACGCTTATCCATGATAGCGGTCATTTTCTCAGTAATCAACGGCTTCTTGAGTATCATTGTTTATTTGATTCTTCTAATTTAGTTAATGCTCCTTCAGTGAGTATAAGCTTACCTGCCTTTAATACCTGATAGGTATTGATATCAGTAGCTTTCATCACGGTATTACCTTCTATATTTCTTCCGCTGAGGTAAATGTTCTTGTTGGTTTCTGCAGTCACAAATAAAGTGCGCTCATTGATCTTCAGTGCATTCAAAAATCCTTTGAATTCCGAAGTCTTTGGCGTTGCCATTTCAAAATCCTCAACAACAAGAATATTATTTTCCTTTGCTTTGTATGAAAGCGCACTCAAACGAGCGAGTTTCTTCAATTTCTTGTTAAGCTTGAAAGAATAATCACGGGGACGCGGACCATGAATTCGGCCACCACCCACATAAATACCAGATTTTAAGCTACCGTGACGAGCACCGCCTGTTCCCTTCTGACGGAAAAGTTTGCGGGTACTGCGTGAAATCTCGGAACGATCTTTTGTTTTGTGAGTTCCTTGACGCTGATTAGCCTGGAATTGCTTAACATCAAGCCAAATTGCGTGATCATTAGGCTCAATTCCAAATATCTCCTGTGAAAGGGTAACGGACCTTCCGGTTTCAGCACCCTGTTTGTTTAATACATTCACTTTCATGGTTAACGTTCTACTATTACTGTGGCACCATTATGGCCAGGAACGGATCCCTTAACCAATAACAAATTTTGTTCGGGAACTATACGCAGAACCTGCATGTTAACCGCCTTTACACGACGATTACCGGTTTGACCTGCCATGCGAATACCTTTGAACACGCGGGCTGGAAAAGAACATGCTCCTATAGAACCTGGTGCACGAAGTCTATTGTGCTGACCGTGGGTAGCTTCACCAACACCGGCAAAACCATGACGCTTTACTACGCCCTGAAATCCCTTACCCTTTGACGTACCGATGATGTCTACAAACTGACCTTCAGCAAAAATAGAAACATCAAAAACATCTCCAAGTTTGGCAGCTGCCTCAGCTTGATCAGGGTTGCGAAACTCTACAAAGGACTTTTTCGCTTCGGTATTTGCCTTAGCGCAGTGACCTTTCAAAGCAGCACCTGCATTCTTTTCTTTTTTCTCACCCCAAGCCATCTGGATAGCGCTGTATCCGTCTTTGGCATGGGTTTTCACCTGAGTGATTACACAGGGACCAGCTTCAATCACTGTACAAGCCACTTTGCGGCCATCAGCATCAAATATGCTGGTCATTCCGAGTTTTTTTCCAATTAATCCTTCCATGGTTCAAATCACAATTTGATTTCAACTTCTACCCCGCTGGGCAGTTCTATTTTCATAAGGGCATCTACAGTCTTGGTAGAGCCGTTGTAAATGTCAATCAGTCTCTGATATGTGCAGTACTGGAACTGTTCACGTGCTTTTTTGTTAACGTGTGGTGAACGCAGTACGGTGAATATCTTCTTGCGTGTGGGAAGAGGAACGGGTCCACTCACAACCACATCGGTCGTGCGCACTGCCTTCACAATTTTCTCTGCGCTTTTATCGAGCAGGCTGTGATCGAAAGACTTTAATTTTATGCGAATCTTCTGGCTTAACATTTTCTTATTTATTTACTGGCAGCTCCATTTACTTTTTTCAGAACCTCGTCTGCTATGTTACGGGGAGTTTCTGAATAATGACTGAATTCCATACTTGAGGTAGCGCGACCGGAGGTAATTGTGCGCAGGGTAGTTACATAACCGAACATTTCGCTCAGCGGAACCTTGGCTTTAACTACCTGAGAACCTGCACGCTCATCTATACCCTCCAGCTGACCACGACGACGGTTTAGGTCACCCATTACATCACCGGTGTTTTCGGCTGGTGTTACTACTTCAAGCTTCATGATAGGTTCGAGCAGAACCGGACCGCAATTGCGGGCGGCTTCACGGAAACCTCCTCTTGCGGCAACTTCAAATGACAATGAGTCAGAGTCAACCGGGTGGAAAGAACCGTCGAACAAACGTACCTTAATTGAACTGATGGGGTAGCCGGCAAGTACACCGTTCTGCATCGCTGCCTTAAAGCCTTTTTCAACTGAAGGTATAAATTCACGTGGAATTGAACCACCTACAATTTCATTTACAAACTGTAGACCTTCACCTTTAAAATCAGCATCTGCAGGACCAAGCTCAAATTGAATATCAGCGAACTTACCACGACCACCTGTTTGTTTTTTGTAAACCTCACGGTGAGCGTAGTTGCGTGTAATAGCTTCTTTATATGCAACCTGTGGAGCACCCTGGTTACATTCAACCTTGAATTCACGCTTCAAACGATCGACGATAATTTCAAGGTGCAATTCACCCATACCGGATACGATAGTCTGACCGGTATCCTGATCAGTTTGAACACGGAAAGTAGGATCTTCTTCAGCAAGCTTAGAAAGAGCTGTGCTGAGTTTGTCGCTGTCTGCCTGTGTTTTTGGCTCAATAGCAAGTCCAATTACAGGATCAGGGAATACCATAGATTCAAGAACGATAGGATGCTTTTCATCGCAAAGCGTATCACCAGTTTTAATGTCCTTAAAGCCTACGGCAGCACCGATATCACCGGCACCAAGTGATTCAATGGCATTTTGCTTATTGGCATGCATCTGGAAAATTCGGCTAATACGCTCTTTATTTCCACTACGGGTATTCAGAACATATGAACCAGCATCCAGCTTTCCGCTGTAAGCTCTCATAAATGCCAAGCGGCCCACGTAAGGATCAGTTGCAATTTTAAAGGCCAAAGCACTGAACGGTTCATCATAAGATGGCTTACGGGTAATTTCAGCTTCTGTATCGGGATTTGTACCTTTGATATTCTCTTTGTCAAGAGGACTGGGCATCAATTCCATAACAAGATCCAGCATGGTTTGTACGCCTTTATTTTTAAAGGATGAACCACAAACCATGGGAACAATTTTCATTTCAAGTGTAGCCTGACGGAGTGCATTGAGAATTTCTCTTTCAGTAATACTGTTAGGATCTTCAAAAAACTTCTCCATGAGGGTAACGTCGTACTCTGAAACGGCCTCAAGAAGCTTTTCACGCCATTCATGGGCTTCAGCTTCCATTTCAGCGGGAATTGGAACGACCTGATAGGTCATACCCTTATCCGCTTCATTCCAGATCATACCGCGGTTATTGATAAGGTCAACTACGCCTTTGAAGTTATCTTCGGCACCGATCGGCAACTGCAATGGCACTGCATTGCTTCCAAGCATATCGCGAACCTGATTTACCACATTGAGAAAATCAGCACCAGCACGGTCCATTTTATTTACGAAACCGATACGGGCAACATTGTAGTTATTGGCAAGACGCCAGTTTGTTTCAGACTGGGGCTCAACACCGTCTACTGCACTGAAGAGAAACACAAGGCCATCGAGTACACGCAGCGAGCGGTTTACCTCAACGGTAAAGTCAACGTGACCAGGTGTATCAATAATATTTATGTGATATTCTTTGGTATCGGCATTTGGTCGACCATCTGTGGTAGGATAGTTCCACTTTACCGTGGTGGCTGCAGATGTAATGGTAATCCCTCTCTCCTGCTCCTGAACCATCCAGTCCATGGTGGCGGCACCATCGTGCACTTCACCAATTTTGTGGTTCACGCCCGCATAATAAAGAATGCGTTCTGTGGTAGTGGTTTTACCTGCATCAATGTGAGCGGCAATACCGATGTTTCTTGTGTATCTAAGGTCGCGTGACATGAATCTTCTTCTCTTGTACTAAATTGGTTAAACCCTGAAATGCGAGAACGCCTTGTTGGCTTCAGCCATTTTATGGGTATCTTCTTTCTTTTTAACGGCTGCGCCTTCACCCCTGGAGGCTGCGAGGATTTCACCGGCCAGTTTCTCTGCCATGGATTTCTCGTTGCGTTTGCGTGCATAGCCGATCATCCATTTCATCCCTACAGCGGTGCGACGACGGGGAGAAACCTCAGTAGGAATCTGAAAGGTAGCACCACCAACACGGCGAGCCTTAACTTCTACCGTAGGCATCACATTATTAAGGGCTTTACGCCAGGTTTCCAAACCGGGTTCATCCGGAGCCTTTTTCTCAACTATTTCCAGAGCATCATAGAAAAGGCTGTATGCAAGCGATTTTTTGCCATCATACATCAAGCCATTCACAAAACGAGTTACAACGGTGTCGTTGAACTTCGGATCGGGCAGAAGGGGGCGTTTTTTAGCGCGGGTTTTTCTCATGGTCTATCAGGTCTACCTATATAATGTTGGACTTATTTTTTCTTTGGACGTTTGGTTCCGTACTTGGAACGACGCTGGTTACGGCCTTCAACACCGGCTGTATCAAGCGCACCACGTACGATGTGATAACGAACACCCGGAAGATCTTTTACCCTTCCACCGCGTACCAGCACAATACTGTGCTCCTGAAGGTTGTGACCTTCACCGGGTATGTAGGCATTCACTTCCTTGCCGTTGCTCAAACGAACGCGGGCAACCTTGCGGAGTGCTGAGTTAGGTTTCTTCGGCGTAGTGGTATATACACGGGTGCAAACACCACGACGCTGGGGGCATGAATCAAGGGCGGGCGACTTGCTCTTCCAGAGCGTCTCCTGGCGACCTTTGCGTATTAACTGTTGAATAGTAGGCATACTATCTCCTCAAAAAGGGCAGCAAAAATACAGCTATTTTTTCGCAAAACCAACACTGTACGTAAAATTTTCTTAATCCCCTGAAATAATATTAAGTTTGTGTTACGAAAACGTCAGGATTTCACATCAGACTTGAGATTTAGAACCCCTATACAAAAATTATTTTCACTCACGGTTATCCGTCAGGTTGGGTTTGCGCTGTTGATAATGTCATTATCAAGATCAATCTGGGGACTTTTCAATCAGAAAATTTTTGCTGACGCCTCAGCAACAGAAATTTTTTCAGCAATGCTTTGGGGTGTTTTTTTTGATTTACCCCTCCTTGCATATTTCTTTCTTCCGCTTTGGATCTGGATGGTGTTATTCCCCCGGCGCTCCTCCGAGAAACAATGGATTTCGGGTTTATTAATGACGTTTGGCGCTTTACCTATACTTATTCTAAATGGTATTGACACTGCTTACAGCCGGGTATCAGGGCGTAGAAGCGGTGCAGAAATATTTGACTTTCTGTCTGATCCGGGAAATTCACTTTGGCAATATGTTGCTGCTTTCTGGCCCGGAATTTTATTACTTGCTGCTGCTACATACCTTATATATAAGTATACCCCCGGCTCCGGTTCTCCGGTGTTTCAGAAAACAGGAAGTGATTGGCGTAAGCCCCTTGTAGTATTTATCACTTTTATTTCATTATGGCTTTTTAGTGCCAGGGGCGGATTTCATCTTAAACCCATATGCACACTGCACGCCGGTCTGTATGTAAAACCTGAGCTGACACTGCTTACCGTTAGCACTCCGTTAAATATTATCTCCATGCCAGGTGGAGAGGAAGTTCCGGAAATCCGCTTAATGGATCAGAGCCATGCCTTACAAATTGTAAATCCTGTATTTCGACACACAGGAAAATCCGGGGCGAAGAAAAAGAATGTTATCCTGATTATTGTTGAGAGCCTGGGAAGGGATTACACAGGCTTTTTAAACGGGAAGCCCTACACCCCATTTCTGGATACTTTCAGCAGGCACTGTATCAATTTTAGATATTGCTATGCAAACGGAACACGGAGCATCGAGATGGTCCCCAGTATATTCTGTGGTATGCCCGGCATGATTGAAACACATTATTTGAACAGCGGATACGCCAGCAACCGTATGGAAAACGCATTCAACATATTTGCTGAAGCCGGCTACAGTACTGCATTCTTTCACGGTGCTGCCAACGGGACCATGTTTTTCCAGGGATTTTTGCAGCAAACAGGCAAGCTCCATTATTTCGGCCGCGATGAATATCCGCGTGAAGACTTCAAAAGATACTATGACGGAAACTGGGGCATATTTGATGAACCATACCTTCATTACTTCCTTCAGTGCTGCGATACAATGAAGAAACCTTTCTTCAATGCGGTATTCACACTTTCCTCTCACCATCCCTACACGGTTCCTGCTCACCTGCAGGAGAAATTCCCGGAAGGCAAACTGCCCATACATAAAAGCATACGGTATACCGACTATGCCTTGCAGTCGTTCTTTGAAAAAGCACGTCAATACCCCTGGTTTGACAATACCTTGTTCGTTATTACCGGAGACCACACCAGTTACGGCGAAGAAGATTACTTCTACAGCCCGAGCGGCCATTTTGAAATTCCATTGCTTTTTTATAGCAAAAACATTAAACCCGCCCTGGTAGACAAAACAGTTTCACAATGTGACATTATCCCTGCCATTATGCATCTGGGTGAGATTACAGGTTCTTTTTACGGTTTTGGTAAAAATCCATTCGATACGACATACAAAGGATACAGCCTTCACAAGGAAAAGAACCTGTACTATATAATAAGATATCCCTATTCGCTTGGCATAGATGCAGAAGGAAATGTGAAAGATTATCACTTACAGTACAGAAACAGAAAGAAGCCGGTTTTGCTAAAAAAAGAGGGAGCAATGTATGATTCTTTGTTGTTAACCCTAAAGGCCCACGTGCAGCTTTTCACCCACAACGTGAGAAACAATAAGTGGTTTACAAAACAACCGGCTGAACGTTAACATCGTCTTATTGGAACAATTTTTGAACAATACCATATTAATGAATAACAGTATCTTCACATTTGCGTTTATCACTTTGTTTGCTAGTGGAGTTCGAGCACAAATGACACCTAAGTCTGACGGTCCTAAAATTGAATTTACGGAAAAACAGCACAATTTTGGTGATATCCGTGAAGATATCAAGTATGCAACGCACCGGTTTATGTTTAAGAATGTCGGAAACAGGGATTTATTCATCAATACCGTTCAGACCAGCTGCGGGTGCACCACACCCGATTGGACCAGGGATACAGTAAAACCTGGGGAAAGCGGCTTTGTTGATGCTAAATATGAGACCATTGGGCGTATAGGCAGTTTTCAAAAAACCATTACGGTATACAGCAATGCGGTAAACTTCCCATTCGTTCATCTGGATATTCTCGGGAATGTTCAAAAGGATGTGATACAGAAAGAGCCTGAATTTACTTCGCCGGGGCAAATCACCTTCCTACCGCCCACGGTTAGTTTTAAACCGATATTTGACCACAGGTCAGACACACAGATCTTTCGCATTACCAACGGAACGCCATACAGCACGCAGTTTTCAGCCTTGGAAAACCTGCCTCCTTTTTGTCAGGTTATAGGGATGCCACAAACCCTGGAGCCCAATGAAAGTGCCAAAGTGAAAGTAGTTCTGGACGGCAGAAAAATCAGCACCTACGGATTCGGGGCATTTGAAGTAGCCGTAACATCGGACAATGTCCTTTACCCATATACTGGATTTTATGTTGCCTATGAACGGAAACAGTATTTCCCTAAAATGACTGCAAAAGACCTTGCAAGAGCGGCAAAACTAACTACAGACCGCACTGTTATTGATCTTGGAAGTGCGGAAAGCGGTGAAATATTCAATACCCAGTTCACCTTTACCAATGCGGGAAAATCTGAATTAAAGCTTCATGAGATTACGCCTCGGTGTCCGTGTGTGAAGGTAGATTATCCTAAAAACACGTTAAAACCAGGTGAAAGCATGGTTGTAAAAATGCGCTTTGACACAGGAATCAAACAAGGCAAAAGCACACAAACTATTTCGATTATCAGCAACGACCCCGAGCAGCCTGAAAAGAGTATTTATCTGGTAGCTCACCTTCCTGAGAGGGACAAACCCAAATGTGCTACCTGCCCGAAATAACCGGATTATCTCAGGTTATGGTATACGTTTTGAACGTCATCGTCTGATTCAAGTCTTTCGATGAGTTCCAGCACTTCGTTTGCCTGCGCTTCCTCCAAATCCACAAAAGAGGTTGGTATGTACTGCAGTTCTGCACTGGATGGCTCGATGTTCAGTTCTTCAAGGCCTTTCTGCATATTGCCAAAGTCTGTGAAGCTTGTGTATACATAAACATCATCCTCATCAATGGCTAGATCTTCGCAACCAAAATCGATAATTTCAAGTTCAAACTCATCGAGATCCTTACCCTTGAGGGCTGCCTTGGCAATTTTAAAAACCCCTTTGCGTGTGAAGACAAAATCGAGTGAACCGGTTTTCCCAAGTGCTCCGTCGCACTTGTTGAAGTGCGAACGCACATTGGCTACTGTACGCGTATTGTTATCCGTTGCAGATTCCACCAGAATTGCCACACCATGTGGACCATAGCCCTCGTACTTAATTTCCTCGTATCCGGCAGTATCTTTATCGCTGGCACGCTTAATGGCCGCTTCTACCCTGTCTTTAGGCATATTCACATTTTTGGCATTTTGAATTGCCATTCGCAAACGCGGATTGTAGTCAGGATTGACCCCACCCTGCCTTACAGCGATGGCAATTTCTTTTCCTATGCGGGTAAATTGCTTCGCCATGCGGTCAAAGCGGGCAAACATTTTGTGTTTTCGTTTTTCGAATATGCGTCCCATTTGAGGGGCGAAATTAATACAGGGATTTAAACACTAGTGAAAAAAGAAAAGGGGAACCATTGTTTCCCCTTCTCTTCAGTTAAGAACAACTCCTATAAGGAAACCCTGAGAGAAAGTATCAGATTTCTCCCAGGTGCTGAAATACCACTTGAAAAGACCCGATAATTCAAATCGAGCAGATTTTCCACCGCAAAGGAAGCTGTGAGATATTTTTTCACTTCCCAGCTGGCACGCACATTGTAGGTTTGCCATGCAGGCGTCTCACCACCAGGAGCATATTGAGCATTATCTTCACCGCTGGGGCTGTACTCACGTTTAATTTTTCGTCCGTTGAACAGCATAAACGCTTCGCATTGCCAGTGCCTATCTGACCACCGCAAGCCCAGTCTGCCATGGTCAGGCGCGATATGATCCAACGGAACTCTGGCTGATTTCTCATTTATTTTGTAACGACCAAAAGTGCTGCTGTAATTGACGTCGGCAAACAGTTTAGAGATTAATTGAATTTTTGCGGCAAAATATCCTCCGGTTACATAACCCATAGCTGAATTTCCCATTTGAAAAATCGGAGTACGCTGACCCTCAAAATCGAAAGAATCTGAGCCATTGAATATCGCGGGACCGTCTACAAGCAATTGCGTGATGCGTGTGTAGTATCCACCCCATTCCAAATGAATCTTTTTACGGTCAAGACGGAAACCTACATCCATTGTATTTGTTCGCTCGGGTTTCAAATCTCTGTTTGGGATAACCAGTTTTCGACCCGGAATACTTTCAAACAGTTTGGTCATGTCATCCACGTTGGGGTTTCTGAAGCCAGAGGCAATACTTGCCTTGAAAAACAACCCTTCCGCATTCAATTTCTTTGATAATCCGAGATTATAAACAGGAGCCAGTGTATTCAAATCCGCCTTGGAATATGGTAGTTTTAAAAAATTATCCGGACTAAAATTCGCGTTCAGCTGATAATAGGTAACACGAGCACCACCTTCTATGATAAAATCATTGGGTTTAACGATGTATATCAGGTTTGCAAAAACAGCAGCTGATTGCGTCTTTGCGCCCTCATCTGCATAACGCGTATTTTTACTGATAGCCACCACCCCTGTGTTTATGTTTCTGGTTGTTGCGGTTGAGCGGACATTATTGAACACCCACTCAGCACCACCTTGCACCTGCAGCCCTTTGTTCAAACTGACCGAAAAATCGTAATTGACAGCAGACATCCCAACCTTGTCGAGCTGGGTCAATTCGCTAACAGCGCCAAATCTGCGGGTCACACGTCCTACTTCGGTGTTTTGATGTGAAACAATAATTCGGTGGTCCCACCGACCGGATTCAGCCTTTGGAATGAACAAGGTATATGAGAAAAAATCACGGTTTTGGGGAATATAATCCCATGTTGCAAACCGGAATCTGCCAGCTGACATATCTGTTAGTCGGTCATAACGAGGCACTATCGATGCGCGTGAAAGTTGTACATTTATTGTATGAATAAGATTGCCTGTTCTGACAGCGAGTTTACTAAACACATCGTTCTGATTATAGGAACTCCCCTTTTGTATGTAGGGATTATGATTAGCGAGCATGGTGTCACGGTTATTGATTCTGCCGGCAAAGAATTTGCGCTGACCAAAAGTATCCCACGCTGAAAAATGCCGTTGCTGCCCCATCCTCAAATCCCCAAAATCACTGCTGCTAGTGCTAAAAATCCATGCCACATTTTTCCCTCCCATGGCGAAGTTAACATTTGAAATCAAGGCACGTGCAGCCGATTGATATCGAATATTCGCCTGGGCATTGGCAAAACCAAATTTGCCCTTTCTAAACTGAGGGTCCTTTGTTTTCATATAAACTACCCCGCCCAGTGCATCGCTGCCGAATTGGGTAGAACCTGAACCAAAAAAAACCTCTGCCCTTTCCAGCATAAACTGATCGACTGTAATTATGTCCTGAAGATGGCCGGCACGATAAGTGGCATTATTCATACGTACACCATCCACCACCAGCAAAACCCGGCTCGCTTCAAAGCCTCGGAGCACGGGACTGCCACCACCAAGCTGGCTTTTCTGGACAAAAACCTGGCCTGTTTGCGACAAAACATCTGCCATGGTTCCCTGTTGTGCTAACTGCATTTGTTTGGACGATATTACCTCAATCTGTCGGGTAGTATTGCCTCTACTGGAACCAAAACGCTGTGCTGACACCAAAATTTCATCCATATTTTCAAGTTCAGCACTGTCTTTATCTGTTTTTATCTGCTCATTTTGAGCTTTGATTGCCGATACGAAAAATATCAAAGCAACCAATATTGATTGTTTTTTCATTTTTTTAAGGATTTAAATGTTGTAAGATAGCTGTGAGAAAACTAGTCCGGAAAACGGACTTCAAATTATAGAGCAGCTACATTTACTTCCGGCGGGGGCGAAAAAACAGTAAAAATCGGATTAACTATCTTGTTGTGTATTGGTATTGTCAATTGCAAACCTTCTGTAACCGGAATCAAGAGTTCGAACTGATTGCCGCTAGAAACTGACTTAATCCAGTAAAAATCATGTATTTCTTTGTTTGCATTCTTTTCCGCCTGCTCTTCCAGCCATTTTTCAGCAGTGTCATCAATTGCTGTTACCAACCAGAAGTCTCCTTTATCCGCTACAGCAATCACATCGTAACGGCGGCCATTGTGGTCAAATTCCCGGTATGATTTTGCCTTGGGGTGCCGGCCTTTATCCAATCGGATTTGCTCAGCTAATAACTTTTCGCATTCCTTTTCAATTTTAGAATGCATGGTTACCCTATGTATTGTGAGTGACAAACAATTAATGATTGGAAACGACAGCAGCAACAATAAAAGGCTGAACAGAAGCAATTTATATGGCCATGAAATTTTCAACGATTGCAAAAATAAAATAAGAAGATGCAGACTGCATCAGTTAATTGTAAAAACTGACCACTACTATTTGGTAACTTTGCCGCAGCATGCAGGAAGTTTATGTAGTTGATGCCCTCCGAACACCGGTGGGAAAATTTGGCGGAAGCCTTGCCGGCGTTAGACCCGATGACATGGCAGCCCACGTGATTCGGGAAATTATGCTCCGCAATCCTGGTATAGATTTTTCGCATACCGATGAGGTAATCTTCGGTGCAGCCAATCAGGCAGGTGAAGACAACCGCAATGTAGCGCGAATGGCTTCGCTGCTGGCCGGCTTGTCTGTAACCGTTCCCGGCTATACCGTAAACCGTCTATGCGCCAGTGGTTTGCAAAGCATCATGAATGGATATATGGCCATCAAATCGGGAACTGCAGAACTGATTATCGCCGGAGGTACGGAAAGCATGACCCGTGCACCTTTTGTAATGGCAAAAGCTGAAACGCCGTACCAGCGCAGCACCGAAATATATGACACTACCATTGGCTGGAGGTTTACCAATAAAACACTTGCAGCAGCCTATCATCCTTACAGCATGGGC
Source organism: uncultured Flavobacteriaceae bacterium (assembly GCA_964626685.1). Taxonomy (GTDB): domain Bacteria; phylum Bacteroidota; class Bacteroidia; order NS11-12g; family UBA955; genus RGEC01. The sequence goes on along the minus strand of CAZVJY010000004.1, from coordinate 176,875 downwards.
GAAACCGCTGAAAACGTAGCCGAAAAATATCAGATTAGCCGAGAGGACCAGGATGCATTTGCCTGCGATTCCCAAACCAAATGGAAACAAGCGCAGGAAGCCGGTAAATTCAAGGATGAGATTACACCGTTTCCGGTGCCCGGTAAAAAAGGCGAAGTGCATTATTTCGAAACGGATGAGCACCCGCGGCTGAGTTCTGTGGAGGTGCTATCTACCTTAAAACCCGCATTTAAAAAAGACGGAACCGTAACGGCAGGCAACAGCAGCGGTATCAATGACGGGGCGGCCTGCCTGATTCTGGCATCAGGAGATGCGGTAAAACGCTACAACCTTACACCGCTGGCAAGAATTGCGGGTATCGGAGCAGCCGGTGTTGATCCGGCCATTATGGGAATCGGACCGGTTCCGGCATCTCAAAAGGCGCTCAAGCACGCTGGTATCAGCGTAAGTGATTTAAGCGTTGCCGAGCTAAATGAAGCCTTTGCAAGCCAGGTCATTGCCAGTATGCGTGAGCTGAATATCAATCCGGGAATTGTCAACCCAAATGGCGGCAGTATTGCCATCGGGCATCCCCTGGGCGCCAGCGGGGCCAGAATAAGCGCAACACTGCTGCACGAAATGAAAAGAAATTCCACAGCCCGCTTTGGACTGGCCACTATGTGTATTGGCGTGGGACAAGGGTGCGCAGTGGTTTTTGAAAAGGCATAATGCGATACTTCCTGGAACTGGCCTACAACGGCGCTGATTTTGGTGGCTGGCAAAAACAAGAGGAAGTGGGCAGTGTTCAGGCCATGCTTGAAGAGAAGTTATCACTGATTCTGAGAACCCCAAGCGAAGTATATGGCTGTGGCAGGACCGATACAGGGGTACATGCCTCCTATTTTGTAGCACATTTTGACACAGAAGTGCATGTGCCGGAAAATCTAGTTTACCGCCTCAATGGTATGCTGCCCAAAAGCATTTCCATTTTTCATTGCAGACCAGTTCCCGATGAACTGCATGCGCGGTTTTCAGCAATATCCAGAACATACCGCTATTATATCTCCCATTCCAGAAATCCATTCACCTATGAAGCTGCCTGGTTTCAGCCGTTCAAACCGGATATCTTGATGATGAATCAGGCGGCGGCAATACTGCTTTCACACACTGAATACCGCTGCTTCTGCAAAGGCAAGACACCCGGAGACAGCTATACGTGTTCGGTAACTAAGGCTATTTGGCAAATTACATCCGATGGACTTGTTTTTACGGTTTCCGCCAACCGCTTTCTGCGTAGCATGGTTCGAAGTATGGTAGGAACGCTGCTAAAAGTCGGCTTTGGTAAAATGACCCTCGACGAATTTTCCGAGCTGCTGCAATCCGGAAACCGCAACATGACTGGCAAGTCTGCACCCCCTCAGGGTCTTTACCTCGTGGATGTGGTATATCCCGGTTTTGAAAAATCAGAAAATCTTATTCAGCCCCCAGTCGCTTGAGGAAACGCTCAACCTGTTTTGGGGTTGCCGGTTTCACATAGAAATCCTCCACTTTCAGTTTATCGGCGGTATTTACCAATATTTCATTCAGCTTCACATCGCTGCTAAGGATATTGGCAACGGTTTTGGTTAAATTGATGTAAATCCATTCATTTCCGCCAAAATCAAAGTAAATGTACATATTCTCCCCGCCACGCTTATGTTCTAGCAGCATAGTGGTTTTAATGTCTTTATTGATAGGTGTTCCTGCAAATGAAGCTACACTCACATTATCATTACAATACATACCGCGGTATTTGCTATCCCAGCGGAATGTAGCATCACTGAGAATAAGGGTGTATTCTGCTTCGTCCTTACCGGTTAGTTCTCCGTTCTTTTCAATATTTTTAATAATGGTTCTGGCGGTTTTATCTTCAGCCACCATTTCGCCCAAAGCATTTTTAAAGAACTCCGTGTTGATATTGACAGAAGCTCCGCTGCTGGTCTGAAAAAGCTCTTTTAGCCTTGTGATGTAATCTTTATGCAAGGGAAAATCAAGCATCATAGCAAGATTAAACACAAAGCTGCTGTCTCCTTCCCGGAGATCTGCGGTTCCGGCATTTTTAAACTTGATATTGTTACCTTCCAAACCGAAATCGAGAGGGCCCTCAGCGTGAACCGTGTGGTTTTTCTCATTCAGTTGTATAAAGCTGCCCTTGAGGCCATCGTTCAGCAATTTTTCTTTACTTCCGGCAAAAAAGCTCTGTTTTTCGTGATCGTAGTAAAAAATACCGGTATCGTTGGTCACGTCAGGGTCGCTGTAACGACGCTTCCAGCTGAAGAACAATGGATAAACATGGCTGCTGTCGTTGGCAACAAAAAGGCCTACGTATTGCTTTTTGTTATCTTTATCACGCGGATCCTGCACATTAATAATCACATTTTTTGGATCTACCCTGTCGCTGTAACGCAGCCAAGCGGATGGTAAAATATTTTTAAAGGTGTGAAGTGGTTTCACATATCCTGTAAACTGCAGGTTCTGCTCTGTACTGAGTATCTGGGCAAAGCCCTTGTAGGCAATTTTGGTATCCAGGGTAAAATTCTGTGATTCATCAATCCTGCCCCAGCCTTCTATATTTTTATCGCGGTTTACGATTACACTATCAAGGAAAAACTCCTGGCGTTTACCCAGTTTATTTACATACTGGTAATAGCCGGATCCCCGCATTTTGTTCTTTCCGTAAATTTTCAGTCGGCTGCGGTAAATCTCATGGAACTTATCAACCCGATTGGCTATCAACCTTGCGCTATCCACAATATCCATATCCGCGTTTTCTCGGATGGTCACTTTCCCATCCTTGAGCAAGACCCTGCTGTCTGCAATATCGATAAAGGGTATTTGCTGAACATTCAGGGTATAGTTTTTCAAATCATACACACCGCGCACACCTGCAAACTTCAGGCTATCCTGTGTAGGGTTTGTACTCAGCCAGTAGGGCTGCTTTCCTGCCATTGCCGCGCCCATTCTGGCTTCAATGGTTTTACCGTTCATATCCCAACGATAATCATTCAGGTTTGTGACATAGCTGTTAAAGGGGAAACGGGTTTCCGAACCGGCCATGTTGGTGGTAAAGTTACCCATTCGGGTATCAAAATCCATGGTACCGCGAATATCTCTGGTTTCAAAAGCTACACGGGTGCTGTCAGCGCCGTATATAGTAAGTGAGGCTTTATCAGCGCTGGTTTTATTGGGTGCAAACACCATTTCGTTGCTGCTGAATTTTGCTTCCGGCCATGCCAGGGTTCCGTTGCCAGTAACTTTGGATGGCTTCTGGGTTATGGTACCTAAAAAGTCATATTCAGATTTAAACACTTTGATGGGTGTGGGGCCATTGCTGATGTTAAACTTATCATTATAGGGAACCCATTCCATATTTGCATTTGTGGCATACACCTGAGGATAAATGGTGCTTTGCGGCAAATCGTAAGAATCCACTGTGCCTTTGGCGGCTGTGGGCAGAAGTAATATTCGCTGGAATTTTGTTGTTGATCCATTAAATGCAATATTGCCCTGCTCTCCGTAAAAACCACGTTCGCTAAGGTTCATCACCATTTCACCCTTTCCTTTGCCGCGATACATCGTGTAACCGCCGGGTGGTGTCGGTGTCACAAAACCCAGCGAATAATCAGGTTGAATATATACGAAGTGTCTGAATTCAGGGAAAATACCGTCGCTCTTGAAAAGACCATCAAAGCGCAAACCTGCAATGGTAAAGTTATCCAGGCTGTCGATGGTAAATGGATCTATCACGAATTTAAAAGACTCAGCTTTATACTGCCCTCCGTGAATAGACGGTTTGTCATACAACACCTCCGAGCCTTTAAGTGCCTTAAAAATCGGGTATTCCGGATAATTAACCAGACCTGATTTATTGTTGGGTTTATCGATATACAACGTACCGTTGATGTTCCGGAGCACGCTTTTGATAGGAATCAGTGAACGCCCGGTACTGTCCGGGAAATAAAGCCTGAGGCTATCAATGATATCGGACTGAACCAAAAAGTTGGCGTAATCAAACTCGAATTTCTTTCCAAAAAAATCAAAACGACCTGCACGCACCATTCCCCCAAAACGCAGGCGACGGTTTTTTAGCAGTGTAACCTGTTGCTCGTAAGGCACGACCACTACATTCTGTGAATCAGAGAAGAAGAACTTCTGTACGCCTTCCACATTCATTTCATTGCTGAGGAGATTCAACGTCAGATTGCTGCGTCTGGAAATCAGCGATGAAAGCCTGATTACATCATAGTCACGGGTTTTTTCATGGCTCTGCACCCAGCGAAACAGCTTGGTTCTGAACATGGCAGAGTCCTGCTCCGGATAGTAGGTTATAAAACCGGCATCGTGTAACTCAATAAAAGGTGAGCGCAGGTGTTCAGGCTGCATTTTGCAAAAAGCTGCATAATCAGACAGTGAAAACTTCATGCGTTTATCGGCAGTGTAGTAAGAGCGCGTTTCTTTTTTGCGCGCCTGCAGGGCTTTCAGTTTTTGGTCTATCAGGGGCTTGTCTTCCGGTTTGTTTCTGCTGATAAGTGCTTTAAGTTCTTTTTCCATAGCACGTGCTACCGGATCTTCAGGCTGCCTGTTATAAAAGGCATAGAGGCTTTCCATGGGATTGAAGCTCAGCGGTCCCTGAATTCGGGCATACAGCATTTCCTTGTAAAAATCGGCACTGGACAATTTTGCATCCTGGTCATTGTTGATGTTGTCAAAATCAATAAATGGCTCGTCCAGTTTCCATCGTATCTGCTGCGCGTCAATATCTACTTTGTGATAATCATCATAGAAGGGAGCCCGCATCAACCCATCAGTTCCACGATTAATGACAAGCTTATTCTCCTCAAACTGAAAATTCACATCAACGGCAGGGTGCGTAATAAAAGAACTATCCACATAAATGGTCATCGATGCATTTTTACTGGCAGCCGCACCGTTGGCAATTTTAAAGGTCTTGCTTCTCAGCGTAACCCGTTTTTGGTTTTTATAGAGAATATTGATTACCGTTTCCTGACCATCTGCCGTTTGGGTGTTAATGTCGCTGCCCACCATACTAAATCCACCACGAAGTGAAGCGCTGGGACCAACAATTCCAAAAATCTGCAGGTTATTACCAAAACTTGAAAAACGGGGCCAGGGGGACTTTTTAACCACATTGGAATCCGGTGAAAAGCTGATTTTATCCTGAAATCGGCCTTTGATTCCCTCACTGAAATACCCTTCGTATCGCAGGATAGCCGAATCTATTTTATAATCGGATTCTTCGAGATTGATGACAAACCGGCTCCAAGAGACCCTCACGTTGTCATCAGGCAGAACCCTTTCAAAGGTTGCTTCGCCGGACAATCCCGACCATGTTTTCTTACCCGGGTAAAAGGTACCGGCGGTATTGTAAATATTCATCCTATCCACCGGACCCCGACAGGTAAGGGTGGTAGGAGAAAACCGCACAACTATTTCATCCTTTTCGAACAACAAATCATAATCGCAGGAATCCACCGTCCATTTTTTGTTGTTGTCTGTAAACAAGGTTCCGTTGCGAAACAAACCTGTTGTCATTTTCAGAAAATCCACATAGCTACTGCTACCGCTACCGATAAGTTTACGGGTAGCCTGTTGCCATTGCTGCAATACTTTTTCAGGTAATTTTCTTTCCAGATATGCCGTTATGGATTGAAGTAAATAATCAAAATGCGGCTGAACCGGCATTCCTTCAGACACCATGTCGCTGCATATAGCCATGATGTTTTTTTGTTGCACGGGGCTGAACTTGCCCATCTCCCAGCTCTCACGAAAAACGGCAAAGCGCTGATTCAGTTCCTTACTGGAGGCAGATAAAACATGGGTTTCCAGTTCTTTTATGAAAACTGCGGGTTCAGGACTAAAACTTCTGATTTGCGCAAACAAAGTGGATGTAAACTGCGCACAGCAGATAAAGCAAACGATAAGAAACGACCGCATTTGGACTGTATAACGAAAAAACCTGCTCATTCTTTGTACAAAGAACAGGAAAAACCGTGCCGAAAAGTCAGGGAGCTGCCGGGAATTATCCCACAGCCTTGATTATGTCTGCAAAATCACGCGCTTTCAGGGCGGCACCGCCAATCAGCCCACCGTCGATATCGGCCTGAGCCATAAGTCCGGCTGCATTATCAGGCTTCATGCTTCCACCATATAAAATGGTTGTATCCTCTGCGATTTCTTCGGTGTAATGCATTCCGATTACCTTGCGAATATAGTTGTGCATTTCCTGAGCTTGCTCAGGCGTGGCAGTCAGGCCAGTACCTATAGCCCATACAGGCTCGTAGGCTATTACTACATTGGAAAACTCTTTTCTGTCCAATGCAAACAACCCTTCCTGTAGCTGTGATTCAACAACTTTAAAAAATATTTTCTCTTCTCGCTCCTTCAAACTTTCTCCAACGCAGAAAATAACTTTAAGACCATGACGAATGGCAGCCTTTGCCTTTTTGAAAAGCATCTCTCCGGTTTCCCCGAAATACTGTCTTCTTTCGCTATGGCCAATAATTACATATTGTGCTCCTACACTTTTCAACATTGATGGACTAATCTCGCCTGTAAATGCCCCGCTATCTTCGAAATGACAGTTTTGTGCTCCTAGTGCTATACCGGTACCCTCCAGCAATCTCGCCGCTGAGGCGAGTGATATAAATGGCGGACACAGAACAACCTGAGATTTTCCTGCGTGTTCATCGCGAACAATTCCACGAATTTCCGTTACCAATGCCTGCCCTTCCTCAAGGGTCTTATTCATCTTCCAGTTTCCTGCAATTATTTTGGTTCTCATTGCGGCTGCAAAGTTCTTAAATTATAGCGAAAAACAGAAATTCACAGCCTGAAAAAAGGCAAAATAAAAATGCCAATTTATTTGTATAATTCCCTTTTTTTTTCTTATATTGAGTTTTGCTGCAAAGCCTCGTTTACCCAATTTAATGCGATGGCATATTGTTCATCGCGGGAAATGCTTGAATTGTCGAGAAATTTATAATCATCAGTCATGGTAAGCGGACTATCATTACGGCTGCTGTCAATCAAATCGCGTTGTTTCAGATTGGCCAGAACTTCATCATAGCTGGTATCCGCTCCACCGGCTACCAGCTCTTCAAACCTCCTTATTGCCCGTACCTCGGGTGTTGCGGTCATGAAAATTTTAATCTCCGCATCCGGGAATACAACTGTGCCAATATCCCTGCCATCCATAACAACACCTTTATCTGAACCCATTTTTTGCTGAAGCGCCACAAGAAAACGCCTCACTGCTGATATTTTCGCAACCTGACTTACCGAGGCGGCAACAGACATTGTTCTAATGTCCTTTTCCACGTTTTCCCCATTCAGCCATACATCGCTTCTGCCGGTTTCTGGATTTACAACAAAATCAACATGAATCCGGGGCAACACCTCTTCTACCGCATCGGAATCCTCCGGGTTTATATCTGCCCTCATTAAATACAAGGTTACAGCCCTGTACATGGCGCCACTGTCTATGAACTTGTAGCCCAGTGCGGCTGCCAGCTGCCTTGCCAGCGTGCCTTTGCCACAGCTACTATGGCCATCAATGGCGATGTTTATGCGCTTCAACTTTATTACCTTTTAATCTTGAAATCAGATGGTGCGGCGCTGAAAGTAAACAAATTGGCATTGAACCCGGGAAAATATGCCATGCTTGCATAGGTGATTTGAATGCGGCTTACACGAAATTGAAGGCCCCAGCTGTAGCCGGCCACCCCTGGCCTCACATCGGGTGCCATTTCTTTTCTTCTCTGATGATTGTAGCCAATCAGAATTCCAAAATTCTTTCCCAGTAAAAGTTCGGTGCCAAATGTAAAATGTCTCAGCACCTTGTCGCCGAAAGGAGCAGATTTTGCGGTGGCGGGCTGACCGCTCAAATCAATGGCATTATTGCGCAAAAACTGGCTATAGGTCATGTCCGGCTGTTGCAGGTTATGTGCAGTCACGTTGAAACGGAAGGGCATGTAGCGTGGCTTGAAGTTTATTCCCAGTTCAGCGGACAAAGGCAGCGGCTCTCTCACACCGGGCGTGTAGGCTAGCAGTTGTAATCCGGCATTTCTGACTACAGCAGCTGCAGAAAACAAACTGTCCCGGCTTCTCCAAACCAGTCCCGCATCCAACGCAGCACCCGTTGATATGTAAGGACCAAGAATACTGTAGACAAATTTTACGTTTGCACCTGCGTACAGACCTGGCTTGATTTGACGGGCATACCCAGCCGTTACAGAAGTTTCATTCGCAGGAATTTGACCTTCGGCATTTCCGCCATCATCATAGGCATCCATCATGCCATAATCAATGTATGATACTTGCAATCCACCGGTACCCTGTCTAATGTTTTTTGCGAAAGAAGCATTGCCAGTCCAAACACCTTTAAGATGGGTATTAAAATTCAAGGCGCCCCGCATATCCATTTGTTGATTCAGCAAAGCCGGATTCTGGGAAAAGAGCGTTACATCCTTATCGCGGTATGCGTTGCAATAACCGCCCCATGCTGCCTGTCGCGCACCCACCGGCTGCAAGAGAACCCGGTAAACGCCATTACCTCCAAGCTGTGCCCGAGCCGGACAAACATAAAACAGCAATAGCGTTAAAACGGCAAAAACACGCATAACTACCGCAAAGGTATCACAGGAGAGGTGGAAAACACCATGCCTGTTGTGAACAATATAAAATTTTACCCAAGTGTGTTTTAGCCGAAATTTGCGGTCACGATGCAGGTTTACCACAACCTTGATGACATTCCTCACTTTGATGGCCTGGTGCTTACACAGGGCACATTTGATGGGGTCCATCTCGGCCATGTTAAAGTACTTGAAACCGTGGTTACAGAGGCCCGCAACGCGGCGCTGGAAAGCATGCTGCTTACATTTTTCCCGCATCCCCGCCTTGTTTTGTATCCTGACGACAATCCCCTGCGCATGCTTAGCAGCCTCGAAGAGAAAATTCAGCAGCTGGAAGATTGCGGGATTGATCACTTGCTGGTTTTGCCGTTTACTTCAGAAGTAGCGGCTCTCAGTCCGCTGGATTTTGTGCGCAGTGTGCTTGTGAATAAACTGCATGTAAAAACCATGATAGTGGGGCATGATCATCGATTTGGCAAAAACCGGGAAGGCAGTTTCACCGATTTGCTGCAGTTTGGTGAAATGCTCAACTTTTCGGTAAAAGAAATTCCAGCCGGAGAAATTGACCACATCGCCGTTTCCAGCACGCGCATACGGAAAGCTTTGCTGTCCGGCGATCTGGAACAAGCCAACCAGCTGCTGGGCAGGCCTTACACGATTTCAGGAAAGGTTGTACACGGCAAAAAACTCGGACGAACACTGGGATTTCCAACTGCCAATATAGAAATAGAAGATCCATACAAACTGGTGCCGGCGACAGGGGTGTACGCTATCCGGGCGCATTTGCCCTCAGGGATTTACGGAGGTGCCATGAACATTGGTTTTAACCCCACAGTCCCAGGAAAAGGATTCAGCATTGAGGCGCATTTATTTGGTTTTTCCGCAGATATTTACGAAATTGCAATCCGCTTTGAGATGATTGCTTATCTCAGACAAGAATATACATTCGACAATCTTGAGGACCTCAAACAACAAATCGCAAAAGACTGTGAAAATGCAAAAATGGCACTCGGTGCTGTTTAAGATTTGTCTGTTTTTGGGTGTTGTGCTCTTAAGCAACCATCTGCACGCTTTACCTGCAGGCATTGTAAACTATCACGATTCAGACGGCTATGCTTCCACACCGCAATTGGCAGCGCCTGCTATCATCCCGGGAATCTCTCCCATATTTGACCTATACGCATATTGGGATACTACAAACATAGACCCATACCGTTTTAATTTTGATTCCATCGCAGGGGCTTTGCAATTACAGGTATTGGATGCCGACTGTGGATTTGCACTTCCCGTCCTCGGCACGATGACATCTCCCTTCGGATGGCGCTGGGGACAGGTTCATGCCGGGATTGACATCAGTCTTCACACGGGCGACACCATTGTTAGCGCTTTCGATGGAGTTGTGCGCATGAGCCGATGGTACCACGGTTATGGAAATTGCGTGGTTGTTCGCCACCATAACGGCCTTGAAACCCTATATGGGCACTTAAGCCAGCGCCTGGTCAACCCCGGCGATCTGGTAAATGCCGGACAAACCATTGGACTTGGCGGCAGCACAGGATACAGTACAGGGCCTCACTTGCATTTCGAAACACGAATACTGGGCAAACCTTTCAATCCACAATTGCTGATAGATTTTAGCAAAGACAGCTTGTTGCAGGATACCATGAGTTTTACTGCCGGCAGTTTTGCATTACCCACATCTCCTGTTTACAGATCTTACTATCGGAGGGGATACAGAGGCTACTATAAAAAATCAACCTACAGAAGGGGTTCAGGTTACCGCAGAAGAAGATAAGATCCTTCAAAGAGAAACCTGACCAAGGCCTGTATTCACCTCAATTTGAATTCCTCTTACGCCTGCACCTTCCGCTGCAAGCACATCACGTTCCCTGTCACCAATCATTACGCAGTTTTCTGGCTTTAGGTTGAACCGGTGTAGTGCTTTTTCAACCATCAGACTACCGGGTTTCCTGCAGAGACATTTCCCCGACACATCCGGATGATGTACACAATAGTAAAACGCATCGATGGCGAAACCCTGCAAATTGCAAAGGCCCTGCAAATACTGATGCATGGCAATTACTGCATTTTCATCGTATAAATCCTTGTCCAGTCCGCCCTGATTGGTGATAACAACCAGGCCGTATCCTGCATCAAACCATTTTTTCAAGGTTTCAATGGTGCCGGGCAACACATCAAACTCGGCTAGAGAGGTGGTATAATCGCCAGGATCGTGGTTGATAACACCGTCGCGGTCGAGAAAAATGGCCTTTTCAAAGTGTCTGGAGGAAGTTTGCTGCATTTGGTTGCAAAATAACGTAATTTCGCAGCAATCGTGACAGACCGCATCGTCATCATACCCACATACAACGAAATCGAGAACATCGAAGCCATGGTGCACAAGGTTATGGGCCTGGAGCCAGCCTTTCACCTGCTGGTGGTAGATGACAATTCACCCGATGGCACTGCAGACAAGGTGGAATTGCTGCAAAAAGAATATACTGACCGCCTGCACCTGCTAAAGCGTAAGGGCAAGGCAGGACTTGGAACAGCGTATATTGCCGGTTTTAAATGGTGCCTCGAACATGATTATTTGTTTATCTGCGAAATGGATTGTGATTTCAGCCACAACCCCGATGATTTGAACCGCCTTGTTTCTGCATGCGCTGATGGCGCGGACATGGCCGTGGGAAGCCGTTATGCCGGAGGCGTGGTAAATGTGGTAAACTGGCCGATGGGCAGGGTGTTGATGAGCTATTATGCCAGCAAGTATGTTCGAATTGTTACCGGATTGCGCGTGGCTGATTCTACCGCAGGATTTGTTTGCTATTCCAGAAAAGTACTGGAACAAATCGGCCTGGAACGAATCAAGTTCAAGGGGTACGCATTCCAGATAGAAATGAAATTCCGCACCTGGAAAAAAGGATTTAAGATTCAGGAAGTTCCAATTATTTTTACCGACCGCACACTGGGAGTAAGTAAAATGAGCACCAAGATATTCAGAGAAGCATTATTTGGCGTAATGGAGCTGCGCCTGAAAAGCATGTTCGGCAGTTTATAGGCCCAAATCGCAAGGTCACATCCAATTTTATCATTCAAATACCTCAAAACGGCATTTAATTGCCTAACTTTGCGGACACATTCGCTGAATGGACGGAGACAGTAGTCGATATTACCATGCTGAGGGTTTATTACAGAAGGCAGAACCGCGTGCACAAAGTGCAGGCTCTTTCCCAACTGGAAAGCCAGGAAGATATTATCTGGATTGACCTACAAAACCCAACCCCCGCTGAAATCAGCGACGTAGAAGCCCACTTCGAATTTAAGTTCCAAAGCCGACAGCAGCAGCTGGAGATTGAGAGTTCATCGCGTTATTTTGAAACCGATGACGAAATCATTGCCAACAGTAACTTTCTAAAATTTGATAACAGCGGAGAAGCTTTCATTTCGCATGCTGTTTCTTTTATTCTTCAGGATGACGTTCTTTTTACCTACCGCGATGCTGATTTGGGTACCTTTTCAGATTGTGTAAAGAAAATTAAGGCATCGGGAAGACTTTTTCACAGCGGCAAGCAAATTATGACTTCCCTGCTTGAAACCGACGTAGACAACGATGCAGATTTGCTGGAAAACCTGGGACGTCAGGTGGGCAAACTTAGTCGGGAACTGACTTTTGACAAAGGACCCGATGAAGATGTGCTTCTGACAATTTCGCGGTTGCAGGAATTGACCATGGTAATTCGTCAGAACGTAATTGATAAACAGCGTGTGCTATCCGCAATCTTAAAAAGCCAGGAGTTTGTGGGTGAAGAATACGAAAGGCTTCGTGTGGTAATCAAAGACATCAATTCACTGATTGAACATACCAAGTTCAACTTTGAGCGACTGGAATACATGCAAAACACCTTCCTGGGTTTGATTAACATAGAGCAGAACAAAATCATTAAGATATTCACGGTGGCATCGGTAATTTTCATGCCTCCCACACTGATTGCCAGTATTTACGGCATGAATTTTAAATTCACAGAGGAATTTGACTGGCGTTACGGTTTCTGGTTCGCCATAGGCCTGATGGTTTTGTCATCCATCTCTACCCTGTTCTTTTTCCGCCGCCGGGGCTGGCTATAAAACAGAAATCCTGTTTTTATTGTTATTTGAATATGTTGTGGTTGAGCATGTGTGCTATTCTATTCTCCGGGCACACCGAGATAAATACGGTAAGAAACACATATAAACTGGCTGTTGAAAAATCTGCCAAGGCAGATGAGCTTGTGAAGATCACGGCCAATTACGGCAATAATGCAACATTAATGGCCTATCACGGAACCGGAAAAGCATTGCAGGCCAAGCACGGATGGAATCCTACTAGTCGTTTTGCGCTGGCTAAAGAAGCAGTATCCTTGTTAAACAAGGCAGTGGCTATTGCGCCGCAAAATCTAGAGGTACGTTTTTTGCGTTTCAGCTTTGAGAGTCGGGCTCCATCAATTCTGGGTATCACTTCTCACACCAATGAAGACAAGGCTTGGATACTTTCTCATTTAGACAAAAAACACCCGATTTGGGATGTAATGAAAGCCTTTTTCATGAAATGCGAATTACTGAGTGAGGCGGAAAAGCGGGGGTTGTAGGGGTTTATTGGAATTGGGCAAAGAGATTCCTATAGTCGCTCACCCTTCACTGACGAACTCATTAATGGCATATATCCCTTTGAGGTAATATACAAGAGACCCGGCATGCGCATCAATTCGGGGCTAAATAGACCGTAAATCAACCCATTACAGCAGCAATACCGGGCAGGGTTTTGCCTTCGAAATATTCCAGCAAAGCACCGCCACCGGTGCTCACGTAGCTCACCTTTTCTTCGAAACCAAATTTGTGCACAGCAGCGGCGCTATCACCACCACCAATGAGGCTGAATGCTCCATTTTGGGTGCTTTCGGCCACGGCTTCGGCTACGGTGCGGGTTCCGGTACTAAAGGCATCCATTTCAAACACGCCCATGGGGCCGTTCCAAAGAATGGTTTTGCTTTTCAGCAGCACGTTTTTAAAGTCATTGCAGGCTGCAGCTCCAATATCAAGGCCCATCCAGCCATCAGGGATGGCATTGCTGGCGCAATTCTGTGTATTGGCATCAGCGGCAAAATTGTCGGCAATCACCGAGTCTGAAGGCAAATGTATTTGCACACCTCTGGCTTTGGCTTTTTCCAGAATCTCGATGCAGGTTTGCAGTCGCTCGTCTTCGCACAGCGATTTACCTATCTGGCCGCCTTGTGCTTTAAAGAACGTATAAGCCATGCCACCTCCAATGATGATATGATTGGCCACATTCAGCAGATTTTCCACGATAAGAATTTTATCGGAAACCTTGGCTCCTCCCACGATGGCTGTAAACGGACGCTGTGGTGCTTTCATTACCTTATCGGCATTTTCCACTTCGCGGGCCATCACATAGCCAAAGGCCTTTTTACCCGGAAAGAAATCCGCAATGATAGCCGTGCTGGCATGCGCACGGTGTGCGGTTCCGAAGGCATCATTAACGTAAAACGTGCCCATAGAAGCCAGTTTATTGGCAAACTCACGGTCGCCTTTTTCTTCTTCTTTATAGAAACGCAGGTTTTCAAGCAGCAATACCTCTCCCGCTGCCAATCCGGCAGCCAGGGCTGCGGCATCTTCACCGATGCAGTCCGCTGCAAACTTTACGTTTCGGCCCAGCAGGTCTGACAAATGTGCCAGGATATGACGCAGGCTAAATTTATCTTCCGGACCGGATTTGGGACGGCCCAGGTGGCTCATCAGAATGACAGAACCGCCATCACCCAAAATTTTAGTAAGGGTAGGTAAGGTTGCCGTTATGCGTGAATCGTCTGTGATCTGAAAACCGGCATTTAGCGGCACATTGAAATCTACACGAATGAGGACTTTTTCGCCCTTGAAATTGAACTGATTGATGGTTATCATTTTTTAAATTCAGGCTAATTTTTGCAGTAAGGCAGACATACCGGTTTGTTTGGCAAGGATATCGCGCAGTTCAGATACCTTAACCCTGCGCTGTTCCATGGTATCGCGGTGGCGGATGGTTACATCTTCATTGGCAATACTATCATGATCAACGGTAATACAAAAAGGTGTGCCGATGGCATCCATGCGTCGGTATCGCTTACCGATACTGTCTTTGTCTTCTATGTAAAGTTTAAAATCAAAACGAAGATCGTTGTAAATCTGCTCGGCCATTTCGGGCAGACCATCTTTCTTCACCAGCGGTAAAATTGCGGCTTTTACAGGCGCCAAAGCGGGATGCAACTTCAATACCGTGCGTATCTCACCGCCTTCCACAGGTTCTTCCTGATAAGCAGCACACAAAGCAAGCAGGAACATACGATCCAGGCCGATGCTGGTTTCTACCACATACGGAATATAGCTTTCGTTGGTTTCGGGATCGAAATAGCGGAGTTTTTTTCCGCTGAACTCCTCGTGTTTGCTCAAGTCGAAATCGGTGCGGCTGTGAATACCTTCCACCTCTTTGAAACCAAAAGGAAAATCAAATTCAATATCCACGGCGGCATTTGCGTAATGAGCCAGCTTAACGTGGTCGTGGTAGCGGTAGCTATTTTGGTCAGTTCCCAGCGCCAAATGCCATTTCAGGCGCTGTTCTTTCCAGTAGGCATACCATTCGAGTTCGGTGCCGGGCTTGCAAAAAAACTGCATTTCCATCTGCTCAAACTCTTTCATGCGCATGATAAACTGACGGGCTACAATCTCGTTGCGAAACGCCTTTCCGGTCTGTGCAATGCCAAAGGGAATTTTGGCACGACCTGATTTTTGAACATTCAGGAAATTCACAAAAATACCCTGGGCTGTTTCCGGACGGAGATACAGACTATCCTCACCGCTTTCCACCGCACTCATCTGGGTGCTGTACATGAGATTGAACTGACGTACATCGGTCCAGTTTTTTGAACCGCTTACCGGGCACACAATACCGAGCTCTTCTATCAGGGCTTTGATCATGCCCAGATTGCCCGTTTCCAGGCCTTCTTTCAGGGTATTGTCAATATGCGCAATGGAACTGAGGTATTCCACTACACGGGGGTTGGTGGAACGGTACATGGCCTCATCAAAGGTATCCCCAAACCGGGCGCGTGCTTTTTCCACTTCTTTATCGGCTTTGGCACGCAGTTTTTCCTGGTGATCTTCCAATAACACGTCGGCACGGTAGCGTTTTTTACTGTCTTTGTTGTCGATCATGGGATCACTGAATCCATCAATATGACCGCTGGCTTTCCATGTCTTGGGATGCATAAAAATGGCCGCATCAATGCCGAGAATATTGGTTTGCAGCTGGGTCATGGCTTTCCACCAGTACTGGCGAATATTGTTGCGCAGTTCAACCCCGTTCTGGCCGTAATCATATACCGCAGCCAGGCCATCATAAATCTCGCTGGAGGGAAAAACAAACCCGTATTCTTTGCAGTGGGAAACGACTTTTTTAAACAGATCTTCGTTGCTCATGGAGGGTGCAAAGATAAGCAGGTATGTTTGCCCTGCCACCTGTTGCGGATTTCAAAAATTCAATATATCTTTGTTTAAACAAACTTAATGGAACACACCATTCACCGGAACGATACAAGAGGCCACGCTAACCATGGCTGGCTTGATTCTTATCACACATTCAGCTTTGCAGGGTATTTTCATCCAGACCGTATTCACTTTGGGGCGCTGCGGGTACTAAATGACGACACGGTTGCCGCCGGTATGGGCTTTGGCACCCACCCCCATCAAAATATGGAAATTATCAGCATTCCGCTGGAAGGCGATCTTGAGCACCGGGACAGCATGGGTAACGTGGCCGTTATCCGGCATGGCGATATTCAGGTAATGAGTGCAGGCAGTGGCATATCCCACAGCGAATACAACCGAAACAAAGACAAACAGACACGCTTTTTGCAAATATGGGTTTTTCCCAACAAGCAAAATGTGCAGCCGAGGTACGATCAGATTACGCTAAATCCAACAGAGCGTCACAACAGGCTGCAGCAGATTCTCTCTCCCATTCCTGAAGATGAGGGAGTATGGATTCACCAGGACGCATGGTTTCACATTGGTCATTTTGATGAGAACACAACCGCAATCTACAACCTCAAAAAGAAGGGCAACGGCGTTTATATTTTTGTATTGGAAGGCCGATTTGAAATTGCAGAGCAGGTGCTCGAACGCCGCGATGGGATGGGCATCAGCGAAAGCGAAAGCTTTCAGATTAAAGCCCTCAGTGCCGATGCTGAAATTTTGCTGATGGAAGTGCCAATGATGATATAGAAACCGTTTAAAACTGGTTCTTCCACATCATGCTCTCGATGGGCTTATCAGGCTGACCGGAATATTTGGCGTTTTTCTTTTGGTTGTATTTTACCTCAATTTCCCCGTCAACCGGAAAATAAATAAGCTGACCGATGGGCATACCACGGTAAATCTTCACCGGTTGCTTCACACTGATTTCCAGGGTCCAGTTACCACAAAAACCCACATCGCCTTTGCCGGCAGTGGCATGTATGTCTATACCCAAACGGCCGGTGCTGCTTTTGCCCTCCAAAAAAGGAACATGTGCATGTGTTTCGGTATATTCCTCAGTAACACCCAAATAGAAAACATGGGGATACAACACAAAACCTTCCTCGGGAATTTCAAAATATTCGATTTCATTGTGCTTTTTAGCATCCAGAATATGGTCTTTGTAGGTTGCCAACCATTTGCCCAGATGCACATCGTAGCTGTTGCTTCCGAGACAGTGTCTGTCGTAAGGCTCAATTTTAATGGTTCCCTTGTCAATTTCTTCCAGTATGCGCTTGTCGGACAAAATCATGGAGCGAAAATATACATAGATAACCGAAGGGCAATCGGGGTGGGTGTTTTGTGGACAAATACCCAAAAGCGGGCAATACTCCGTAGCTTTGTGGCATGAAAGCCATTCCGGGCAAATACAACCGATTGAAAATAAACCGCCTGGTAGATTTCGGGGCGTTCCTGGACGATGGCGACAGTGGCGAAATCCTAATGCCTGCCAAATACCTGCCGCCCGGAGCCGCACCGGATGACATGGTAGATGCCTTTGTATACTACGACTCAGACGACCGCATCGTGGCTACCACAGAAAAGCCTTTTGTGCTACTCGGCGAATTTGCCGCACTTACCTGTAAATCTACCACCCACTTTGGCGCATTTATGGACTGGGGACTGCTGAAAGACCTGCTGGTGCCGATACGCGAACAAAATGTCCCCATGATGCGCGGCAGAAAATATGTGGTGTATGTCTATTTTGATAAAGTTTCTGAAAGACTTGCCGGAACTGCAAAAATCAGCAAGTTCCTTAACAACACCCCGCTGCCCTATGAGGAAGGTGACGCTGTTGATTTGCTCATCTGGAACAAAACACCACTGGGCTATAACGCCATCATTGGAAAAGAACACAGCGGTATTATTTATTCCAACGAAGTTTTTCAACCCTTAACAACAGGCGACAAAATTACCGGTTACATCAAACACATTCGTCCCGACGGCAAAACCGACCTATCATTGCAAAAGAGCGGCATGGCACATGTGGATGATATGGCAGAACGCATTTTGCAAACGCTGCGCGAAAATGATGGCTACATTGGCCTCACCGATAGCAGTAGCCCTGAAGACATTTACGAACGCTTCGGCATGAGTAAAAAAGCCTGGAAAAAGGCAGTGGGAACATTATACAAAGCCCGCAAAATCGACATCACTCCGAACGGTATCCGCCTGGAAATGTGATATCTTTTTTAGTAGATTCAGTCTTTCAGTTCCGTCAAAACAATCCGCCTGTCATCACCGGCGCTGAGGACAGTGGTTTCATCCAGCCAAATCAGGCAATTGACGGACGATGTGTGAAACGGCAGCTTGTCGTTATCAATTACCTTTAGTAATTCAAGGTTGTGAGTGTCCCATATTTTCATGGTTTTATCCATGCTGCCAGTGGCAAACCATTTGCCTTCGGGATGCAATTCTATCGAATGGACATGCAGTAAATGGGCAGGGATGGTTTGTTGCAATTCGCCGGTTTCTGACCACATTATCAGTGTTGCATCGCGACCGCCGCTCAGTATTTGATTACCGGGCAAAACACACAGGTCGAAAACACTTTGTTTATGTCCCTGAAGGGTTTTCTGCAACTTACCAGCCGTGTCATAAACACGGATGGCAAAATCACTGCTGCCCGCCCATAGATTGCCGGTTTTATCCAAACACAGTGCGCGGGTTGAAGTGGTAGAATTGTTTATTTCTGCCGTAATTTCGAATTGATGGTTCCAGCGAAGAATACGTCCGTCGCCACCGGCACTCAAAAGGCCCTCCGGAATATTTAAAAACCGATACAATCCTTTGCTGTGGGCCAGAAACCTGCGTACACCAGGATTTGAACCAAACACATCCGCAATCACAAATAAATCACCCTGTCCGGAGCCTGCCATCAACCGCTTTTCTTCCGCATCATACGACAACGAAAAGATGTTACCCGGAACCTTTGCAACCAGCTGCCCGTCATCCTTTCCTGCAGGCCAGTGTACCAGCATACCATCGCCGGAGGCTGAAAAAAAACCACCAGTACCGTCTGCACACAGCGCATACACAGCCGATTGATGCCCTGTGTATGTTTTGAGGTGCTTTGCCTGTAATTTCGCAGCCATGCCGTTGGATCGTCTTATGTTTCCCCAACCCGGTAAAAAAATTGCCTTTTGGCAGATTACTGAGGATGAAGAAACGCTTTTACAAATGTACAACCCAACCGCGGAGGAGATTCTTTTTTTACAGGGCCTTCACGAAAGCAAGCGATTGCATTTCCTGAGCAGCCGTTTGCTGCTTCGCACCCTGGTTCCCGAAGGAATACTAACCAAGGATGATGCCGGGAAACCCCATTTTAAAGGCGAGACCCCGCATCTCAGTATTAGCCACAGCGGGAACTATGCGGCCGCAATTGTTGACGAAAAAAATCCCACCGGCATTGACATTGAAACGCAGGGACCCAAAATTCTCCGTATTGAGGATAAGTTTTGTAACACTGATGACAAATCAAACATTCGCAAAACACATCACAGCCTGTGCCTGCTGATTATGTGGGGCGCCAAGGAAAGCCTGTACAAATGGTATGGGAAAAAGGAAGTGGATTTTAAAAAACACATGACAGTGGGGCCTTTTGAAACAGGCGATTCAGGCCGATTCTCTGCAACGTTCCACAAGCCGGGAACCCAGCAGGATTTCATCATGGAATACGCCGTTTTTGAAGGACACGTGTCCGTTTGGATTCACGAAATGCTATAACCGGGCGGAACGTCTTTTCAAAGTTCGCAGCGCCACTTTCAACATCAGTTTGAAACGAATTTTCCCCTTAAGTCGGGCACGGGGATTCTGACTTCTGAAAAACAAAAACACCAATACCAATGTCAAAATAAAACCGGCATCGGCAGCAACGCAGGCTCCATATATATCCCATTGGGGAATAAGCCAAAACGCAACGACAGTCTGCAATAAAAGTCCTGCAAGATTTGCCACAAACAATGCCTTAAAGCGATTTACCGCATGCAAATAATGACTGAATAAACTGGAAGCTGCCACCGCGAGAATGGCCGGAATCAGCATTAAGGCTGTGTCTTTTAAGGTTTCAAATCCGGCACCAAAAACCCAAACAAAAACCGATGAGGGCAATACTGCCAGCAGCAGACAGGCTACTACCGTTCCGAATACGGCAAACACCGCATAGCGCAGGGTAATATCTGCCTTGAAATTTTCATTTTTACTGCGCAAAATCCTAACATGTGCGATAGTACCAAAACTGTTGGCAAAAATCCAGATGGCATCGGCGATGAGCAAGGCATTGGCATAAACACCCGCTGCCGCATGGTTTTGTAGCAGATAGGTGAGCGAATACAAACTGAGACGATAGGCCAGAAACTGCGTCAGGTGACCGTTTTGGCTCCAGAAACCATCAAAAAACAAGGATCGGGGGGGAATTTGCCTGTTTTTTAAAGATGCAGCAATTTCCTGATACAACAACCCGGTACCAAAAAGAAGAATAATCCCGTAAGCCATGCCCAACGTGACAATCACATCGGCTAAGTGTATATTGTTTAACCGCGGGATCTCAAAATCTTCCCGGTGCGTCATTGCTGCAAAAAGAAACAAAAGCAGCAATTTTATCATTTCTAGCCCCAGCTGCAGACGGTTTCGTTGCCGCACCATGGCCAGACCTTGCTGCATATTGTATTGAATATTTAATAGCAGCGAGGGTAAAGCAATGATCGTGATTTTCCATGCCAATTCAGCACTGAAGCAATACCAAAAGAGGGTAAAGCCGGTCAAAACAATGAGCATTGACCACAACAAACTTGCAGGCAATAATGAGCCCATGGGATATCGTTGCATGGCATTGGCCAAGTTGCTTCCCCCAACATAATCACTGGCAATAGCCAGCAATCCTACCCAAAATAGGATTAACCCCAGCTCTCCCCTGCCCTCCGGCCCCATCCAGCGAGAACACAAAATCACAAATACCGCCGCCAGCGCTGTTCTCAATAACTGACTGACGAATGTACTTAAGGCACTGCTGTTGCTCATGGGTGGGATTGTTGGAGGAAAACCGACAATGCGGCGAGGCGAAAATACCATTTCAGGCCATTTTCATCCTCTTCCTTCAGGTTTTTCATTAAAAGTTCTCTGTTCTCCTTCGGTGACCAGACATCCAGCACTTCCGACATTACATAGCCGGCCCAGGCATTTCGGTTCTTCCAGGTAAGTGCAGCATCCGGTACGGTGAATCCTTTTTTATCTATCCGCCAGCGAACCGATTCGGGCATTACATCCTTAAGCGCTTCGCGCAACACCCCTTTGGTGTAGCCATTTTTAATTTTATCCTCAAAAGAAATATTCAGCCATTTTGCCAGCTCCATGTCATCGGCAAAGGGATTGCGGCTTTCCAGTCCGTGGGCCATGCCATTCAGATCTTCCCAGGTCAGCATTTGGCGTAATTTCTGCCCGTAAAAATCAGCGTGCATTTTATGGTCGGCGCGCAGGTGCGAAAGCCGTGGCAGAAACAAATCATGTTGCCATAGATCACGGTTGACAAGCCCAACTGCCTGTTTCTTCGCCGCCATGGTGGACAGGAACGGCATAAAAGTTTTGCCCTGCAGTTTTAGGTTCTCTGTCAGAGCAGTTCCGAATGAAACCGGCAATTGGTTTTTGCCTAGAAATGTGCCTTGCAAAGCCCAAAAATCGCGGAAAAGATAATCGGGATATCCGCCGAAAAGTTCATCAGCGCCTTGTCCGTTAAAGAAAACCGTAACTCCCTTTGATTTTGCCAGTCGGCAAAGTTCAAAATGCGCCAGGTTGTTCCAGGCGATGGGCGGCAAGTCGGTCGTGCGGGCTACCTCTTCCAAGAGATGCAAGCCGGCATCTTCGATGGCCAATGTGTGCCATTCGGCGCGGTTGAATTCTGCCACCTTCTGCTGCCATTGTCGTTCATCAGATTGCGGATCCGAAGAAATGATGGAAAACAGCGACAATGGCGCATCAGCTCCCAACGTTTTTCTGGCCAGCCCAATCACCGCAGCACTATCGAGACCGCCACTCACGGCAAATCCCAGTGGCACATCCGACATTAAACGCCTGCCCACACTGCTTTGGAGCTGGGAACGCAAGTCAGAACCGGGTTTTTCTTCATTTTCCGGGTAGTAAACAATTGACGTTTCCAAGGTTTGAATGTTTACATCCAACCCTTCCTGCACAATTTCTATTTCGTTATAGAACCCCTGATCTGGTAAAACGACACCCTCGCACAAATGGTGAAATACCGCCTGTGGACGGATGCTTACCGTATTCAGAAAATGTCGGAGTGCTTTTGTTTCGGATGAAAACGCAAATGCGGTTTCGGTTTGGGCATACACCAAAGGCTTTACACCGGTGGTATCTCGGCGCAGGTGTAACATGCCATTTACGAGATTTACAAAGCCTAAGGCAAAAAAACCGTCGAGCTGCTGCACGGCTTTTTCGCCCTGTGTTTTTAAAAGATTAAAAACCGTCTGTGTGTCCGTTTTGCTCTGGTTTTGAAACCCGTACGCACCATCAAGTTCTGTAAAATTGAAGGTTTCGCCGTTGTAGCAAAGGATACTATTTTCATCCCAAAACGGCTGATGGCCCTGTGATCCGGGCTGAATGATGCTGAGTCTTCGGTGAATAAAGGCTCCAAGGTATTCGCCTTCTGCTGACTGTATGTGCGGCAACTGCAGCGCCGATATAGTATTGTTTCCTGCAAACACATGGGGTTTCCAATTTCTGTCCATCAATACAAAACCTTCGTCATTCGGTCCGCGGTGCGACAGGTCCTCGGAAAACTGCATGCAAATCCGCGCCATTTCCAAAGCGGATATGGGTTTGAGGCTGAATACTCCGGCAATTCCACACATAGTTAGGGTATCAATTTTTGATAAAGTGCTTTGTATGCATCCAACACGGATTTAGCATTGAATTGTTCTCGGGCCTTGGCGGCAATATAGCTTCTGTCCGCAGAAAAACCTTCTGTTTTACGCATGGCTTCCAGCAAGGATTGCTCGTTATCAGCATCGCACATAATTCCCATTTTTTCATCAATAATCAAATCGGCTCCTTTGCAGGGGGTATAAATGGCGGGCACTCCCAGACAGAGAGCCTCGGCGATGACAAGACCAAAAGTTTCAAAACGGCTGTAGCTCAGGAGAAAGTCGGCATTTTGCATGCGCTTTAGCAGAACGGCCTTATCATCATTTGGCGCAAGCAAATCTATTTTATCCCAGCTGCAGTGCGGATTCTCAGATTTGAAGACATTAAACGCCTCTTCGGGTACATTCAATTGCAGACGGGCATGGGGATTTTCCTGCACATACTGTGAAAATACACGTATGATTTTATCTGTCTGCTTTTGGCTGAGATTACCATTGGAAACATGCAGAAAAACCGGGCCTTCTATCGCAGGTGATACAATCTGTGCGGAGGTAAAGGCATCTGCCACAGGATTGGGAATTACCTCTACGGGTTTGCTGGTAAAGGTTTCAATATTTTCTGCAAGATTGGCCGAAACAGCTGTGACGGCCGAAGCCCTGCGCATGGCCCAGGATGTGAGATGACGCTTCCAGACAGGATATTGCCTGTCCTGCGGCAGCCAATCGGTATTGTGTTCCGTAACCACAACTGGAATATCCTTTTTTCTGAGTAAAACCGCTGCATCCCAGGCGGCTTTCCAGCCAACCTGTACATGAATCAGATTCACATCATCACAAATCTCCAGACATTTATTCAGCAGATTCTTCAAATGATATTGATGGCAGAAAGGAGCAAAAAGTCCACGTTTTCTGGGAATTCTGATTTCAAACTCCTCAAAACCTGCCTGTTTGTGCCTTATAATTTCAGGCTTTCCACCTTTTGAATGATAACGAACAAAGACGACTGAAACCTTATGGTGGGTGGAAAGCAACGACGCCAGTTCTCGGCAGAAAATGCCATTAAGCGGGCTTTCCGGAGTGGGATACCAGCTGCAAAAAAGGAGAATATGGAGGGGGCGTTGCGGTAGAATAGGTGCAAAGATGATAAAACGTATTGAATTCCTGTTGAGAAAATGATGATTGTTCCTTAAATTTGCAACCCTTTACGGCGGATATAGCTCAGTTGGTTAGAGCACCAGTTTGTGGCACTGGGGGTCGCCGGTTCGAACCCGGTTATTCGCCCAAGGTAATTTCAACGTCAAAAAGCGGCCTTTAGTGCCGCTTTTTGTTTTACATAAGTTTGAAGATTGGGGGCAATAAGCCTGAACCTTGTATATTTGTTCAATCGATTACCCATATGAAGAAAATTATTTTCCTATTGAGTGCTGCGGTTGCCATATCAACTGCCTTTTCGCAACCCAAAGCCGACATGCAGGTTCCATCCACCATCTTAAAGTTCAGCCCCCAGCACCTGATTCGGGGTGGCTTGTGGATGACCGGTGAATTCATTAACAAAGACCAGAAAAAAGCCCACCAGCTGAGCCTGGAAGTAATGTACAGGGAGCCCACCGACAATTACAACGGCATAACCAGGGGCGTCGGCTTTACTGCAGAATATCAGTTTAAGTATTATTTGAACCGCTTCCATATTGAAAAATCTTTAACCGGAACACAGACTGCCACCGGATATTATATAGGCATGTTTGGGCAGTTTGGACAATATAATGAAAGGTCGAGGTACACGATATACCAACCGTGGCCTATTAGTACCAACGAAGAAAGAACCAATGATGTAAAAACCACCGCCGTGTATCCCGGTTTTGTAATTGGACTGCAAAAATCACTGGGTGAATCTTTCTATGTTGACTTTTATGCCGGAGCGGGTATGCGTGTATCCAATAGCACGGTTAAAAAGGATGATCCTTCATTTGATTACAAACAAAGCCCTGAAGCATACTTTATATATCACAATGGTTTACTACCCAAAGTTGGAATGACCATTGGGGTTGGTTTTTAAATCAATATCGCAATTCAGATAAGAAACATACTATCTATTAAACCCAGTTTTGCCTTGTAAAACACGCGGTTTATGGTATAATGGGCAAAACTGCTCTTGTTTTATTCTAAAAACATAACAGTTAATCATATTGTTATGAAAATGGGTCATTACTATGCTATTTAAGGTTCGTGAGCGACACCGTTATCATTTCATCAACAATATTGACTTTCTAATGAATCATCAGAAATTACATTTACGTTCTCTTCTTCTATTGGGTGCCATATTTTTGATAAATTATAAAGTAAATGCGCAATATTTAAAGCCCTCTAACAACAGCAGCGGTCAATCCTCATTATCCGAGGCCATAAAATCAAAAGTTCATTCGACTGAATGCGTTGGAAATTCAACGACCAACCTAAATAAACCGGCATTCCTCACTCACGTGAGAAATTATTCAAAAAAAACAAGCTTTGATTCTTCGGTATTGTTGTTAAAGGCGCAAAAAACAATAAAGAAATCAAACATCGTTTACACACACAAAGAAGAACTGAATACACAGGATGCCTTTGCCAATTTATCAATTGCAAATAACTTCCAAGGGAATATCTTCAATGGTGGTGCACCACCTGATAACACAATTGCAGTTGCAGAAAATGGGAATATTGTTTCTGTTATAAACTGTAATATAGCCTACTACAACCGCTTCGGACGGCTTTTATGGACAGGCTCATTCTGGGAATTATTCAACGACCCTGCCCTTACTGAGATTATCTATGATCCTATTGTATTGTATGATGCAACCCAGGACAGATTCATAATGATCGCAATTCACGGATTTAATTCCACCACAAGCAAACTTATCGTTTGCTTTTCCAAATCAAATAATCCAATGGATGGCTGGTGGATATACAAGCTAAGTGGCAATCCTCTCAACAACTCTTGCTGGACAGACTACCCCAAACTAGGCATATCCAATAATGAAGTTTTTATCACAGGGAATTTATTTAATGAAATGACAGGATTCAGCCAATCGATAGTTTATCAAATCACAAAGGCAAACGGATTCTCGGGCACAAACTTAAACTGGATAGTTTGGACAGACATCAACAGCAATCCTTCTACTCTTATTCCCGTTTCCTATGGCCAGAAAGGCAATTACGGACCCGGCCTGTATTTTGTCAGCCAAAGCCCAGGCAGAGGCAACGCCGTCGACCTGTATGAAATAACCAGCGAAATTGCGAATAATCCAAAACTTACAAGAAAAAGGATTTTCAAGCCGGATTACGAACCCGCAGGCAATGCTGAACAAGCAGGAAGCCCAGTACAACTGGTTACCGGTGACTGTAGAATTTTAAATGCTTTTTATCTTGATGGCATTATTCACTATGTCTTTCAAGACGATTATCAAAACTCCGGATACACCGGTATCAATTACAATCGTCTAAATGTAAACACGCTTACAAATCAATCATTCAGTTATGGCGAACCTGGTTTTGACTGTGCGTTTCCTTCGGTTGCATCTTACGCTACCACAGCAAGCGATAAAACTGTGATTTTTTGTTTTTTAAGAAGCAGCTCAGCTATATTCCCAGAAACAAGGGCAGTGGTTTTTAACGGCAATCAAACCTGGTCAAGTTCGATTTTGGTGAAAGCAGGCAACAATTATGTTGATGCGTTTCAGTTTGAAAACACAGCCCGCTGGGGTGATTACACCGGAATTGCCTACAAAAACAACAGCACCGGACCGGAAGTTTGGATAAGCGGATGTTATGGATCCACACAGCGTTTGTTTAACACCCAATACAATTGCTTTAACACGTGGATTGCTCAGCTAAACAACTCATTTACCAATACCGACAAAAGTGCAATGGAAAAACCAACAGCATTTTTAGTGTTTCCTAATCCTGTAGTGAGCCTTTACAATGTAGAGTTCAACTTTTCAGGTACAAACCCTGTTAAAATTGATATTTTAGATATTAATGGAAAAGTCATTCATACTCTTTTTAGGGGGAATCTTAAAAGCGGCAAAACGTTGTTAACCTTTAACAGGAAAGCACTTTCAAGCGGTTTATATATCATCAGGGTAAGTAAACCTGGAAAAGTGCTTTTTTCTCAAAAGCTATACGTTGATTAACATTGACTGCTGTTCAGAAATAAAAATCATCAAAAAAGGCGCCTGAGGCGCCTTTTTTCACAAACAACACTATAAAAAAAACAGCCCTTATTCAGCGCCGTTCATCTCGATATATTTCAGCAGTTCGGCACGAACCTGAGGATCGTTGAACTTACCGTGGTAACTGGCAGTTACCGTGGCGCTGCTGATATCTTTTATACCTCGGCTGGCAACACACAAATGCCTTGCATCTATGATTACCGCCACATCCTGTGTTTCCAACACTTCCATCAGTTCGTTGGCAATCTGCACCGTCATGCGCTCCTGCACCTGCGGACGCTTGGCATAATAATCCACAATGCGGTTCAGCTTGCTCAATCCGATTACCTTGCCGCTGCTCACGTATGCCAAATGTGCCCTTCCCATGATGGGTACGAAATGGTGCTCACAGGTACTGAAAAAGTGAATGTCCTTTTCCACCAGCATTTCCTTGTATTTAAAACCATTTTCAAACAAGGTTGGGTGCGGGCGGTTCTCGGGATCAAGTCCCTTAAATTGCTCGTTCACGAACATTTTAGCAACCCGCAGGGGCGTGCCTTTCAGGCTCTCATCGGTAAGATCGAGACCAAGAATGTGCATGATTTCAGTAAAGTGCTTGGCAATGAGTTCTATTTTCAGATCATTATCCATTTGGAATGCGTCGGGCCTCAGCGGGGTTTCCATATTGGTTCCCACGTGGTCATCGCCCAGCATATCGTGATTGTGTTTATGATTGTGCTCCATCAAATTCTACAAAATTTCGGGGTGTTTCAAACAATTTAATTTTCAGTTTCATTTCGGGCTGAAGTCGCTTTTTGAGCTTTTCCCAGATGACCACAGCCATGTTTTCGGCGGTAGGATTCAGGTTTTTAAATTCTTCCGTATCCAGGTTCAGGTTTTTGTGATCAAAGGCGTCTTCCACATCCTCTTTAATCCAGTCTTTCAGCGTTTTCATATCAAGCAGGTATCCCGAAACAGGATCCAGCGGACCGGAAACAGTTACATGCAATTCATAATTATGGCCATGGTAGTTGGGATTGTTGCACAATCCGAAAAACGCACGGTTTTTCTCGGCACTCCATGCTTCTACATGCAACCTGTGGGCTGCATTAAACTGTGCCGTGCGCGTTACCGAAACCCAATTTGCCATATTCTGTTTAATCTTTTACTGCAAAAACCGTACTATAAAAACCAAATCGACTTGAAAAAGTTTTAATTGGCATAAAAATGATTCGGATCACCCTGAAAACTACGGTAAATTCTTCCTTTGAGAAAGTAAGGGATGGCTTCGACCAAAAATTACTGGAAACCCTGAATCCGCCGGGCATTACGCTTAAGATTGAGCAGTTTGATGGCATTTTTGCCGGAGCCGGCATGCGCATGCGGGTTGACACTTTGTTTTCGTCTACCCTCTGGACAGGCGCCATCACACAGGTGTGCAGTAAACAACCATTCTGGTGCTTCGTGGATGAAGGGCATATCCTTCCCATGGGATTAAAAAACTGGAGGCATGTTCATGCAGTGGTTAGAAAAAATAACCAAACTTTGATATTTGACAGGGTGTATTTCTCAGGAAAAAATTGTTTTTTTACCATCTTTTGGTATCCTGCTATTTTGCTGATGTTAGGCATCAGAAAACCCCGGTATCGAAAATATTTCGAACGAAAATGAACAAAATTTGGTTGATAACAATTTTGCTTTGGGCCTCACATGCCGGGGCGCAGATGAATCCGGTTCCGGAAGACATTAGTATTGGGGTTTACGGCAGGGGCGAAACCAATTTTTACCGCTATTACGACAATCAGGAACTGGGCAGTTATTTTTCTGACAGAATTAACAACGCTTATTCGGCGGGACTTTCCCTTCATAGCTCACTTACCTATTTATTTAACACCAATATTTCTGTGGGTTTTGGCGAAGTAAACTTCAGACCGGACATCCGCTCTGGTAACAGCACTTTGTATCAGGCAAGCCTGAGGCTTTGGACGGTGAACGCCATCGGCGAACTCAAATTCAACGATAAGCCCCGCTTCAACCCGGGCATCTGGTTTGGATTTCAGGGCATTTTCAAAGAAAGTGGCACGGAAATTTTTAGTGGTGCTGTTGTTCAAGAAAGGCAATGGCCCAAAACCCGCTACATGCCTCAGTTTGGAGTCTCCTTTCACTATAAACCACGTAAAATACGCATGCACTTCAAAGCCGAGGCAGGCATGCGGCTGAACAGCACCAACCGCACGGGTTATGACTATGGCCTAAGCCAGGTGTTCCTCGGGCTGCACATGCTATACCGGGTGAAAAGTTGGTGATAATTTCCGGTTGTCCACATACCACAACCGAGCGTGAAGTAGTAATTTTGCGCAACCATGAAATTCTTCATCGACACAGCTAACCTAGACCAAATTCGCGAAGCCAATGAACTCGGCATTCTAGACGGTGTAACCACCAACCCTTCCCTTATGGCAAAAGAGGGCATTACCGGAACTGATAATGTACTTAACCATTACAAAGCCATTTGCAACATTGTAAACGGCGATGTCAGCGCGGAAGTAATTTCAACCGATTTCAAAGGCATGGTTGAAGAAGGTGAAAGGCTTGCCGGTCTGCATCCGAATATCGTGGTAAAGGTTCCGATGATAGTGGACGGGGTAAAAGCCATTTCCCACTTTACCCAAAAAGGCATCCGCACAAACTGCACCTTGGTTTTCAGCTCTGGACAAGCCATTTTGGCAGCCAAGGCTGGTGCTACCTATCTGTCGCCCTTCATCGGAAGAATAGACGACAGCAGCTGGGACGGAATGGAACTGATTCAGCAAATCGCAGAAATTTATTCCATTCAGGGCTACGAGACACAGATTCTGGCCGCCAGCGTTCGCAATCCCTTGCATATTGTGAAAAGTGCACAAGCAGGAGCCGACGTGGTTACATGTCCGCTCAGCGCCATCATGGGCCTGTTCAAACACCCGCTCACCGATATTGGGTTGGCGCAGTTCCTGGCCGACCACAAAAAGGCTAACGGCTGATTTTAATATTGCTCTTTTTCGTTGGGGAAATCACGGCTTTTCACATCCGTGACATAATGCTGCACTGCAGCGGTGATGATACCGTGCAGGTCGGCATATTTGCGAAGAAAACGGGGCTTAAACTCCGTATTAATACCCAGCATATCGTGCAATACAAGAACCTGCCCGTCTACCTCAGACCCTGCACCGATACCGATTACAGGTATCGTTAAACTTTCAGCGACCCGCTTGGCCAGCTTGCTGGGAATTTTTTCCAGTACAAGTGCAAAACAACCCGCCTCCTGCAACAGCTTGCTGTCATAAATCAGTTTTTCAGCTTCTTCATCCTCAGTGGCACGGACGGTATAAGTCCCAAACTTATAGATACTCTGCGGAGTTAGCCCCAGGTGCCCCATCACAGGAACACCGGCGGTTAAAATTCGCTTGATGCTCTCAATAATCTCCTCGCCGCCCTCCATCTTTACGGCATGAGCGCCGCTTTCTTTCATAATACGAATGGTACTGGCAAGGGCTTCCTTGCTGTTTCCCTGGTAACTGCCAAAAGGCAAATCCACCACCACCAAGGCACGGTCTACACCACGAACAACAGATGAAGCATGGTAAATCATCTGATCCAGCGTAATGGGCAATGTCGTTTCATGTCCCGCCATCACATTGCTTGCGCTATCTCCCACGAGTATCACATCAATTCCGGCCTGGTCCACCAGCTTTGCCATGGAAAAGTCGTAGGCTGTCAGCATGGATATCTTCTCACCTTTCTGCTTCATTTCAAGCAGCACATGGGTGGTTACTTTTTTAAACTCTTTTTTGTGGATGCTCATGATTTAATTCTCGTCAAAGAGGGCTTCTTTTTTGATTTCCTTATCCTGTTTTACCGGATTTGCTGTTTTCTTTTTATCCTTTTCTGCCTCTCTGGCAGCTTTTTGCATACCCTGTATTGTTTTTTGCTGTTCGCGGATGACGCTGTCTTTCTGAATCAGTTGTGAACGTTGATACTGAATAGTATTTTTTGAGTCTTCTGCTGCGTTTTCCAGCTGATTGATTTTCTTGATCCAATCTGCTACCTGGGTTTGTTGCTTCAACAAACTTTCCTCAAGCTCTTCGACGGTTTTCTTTGATTTCTGGAGCTCCAGACGCAATTCTTCATTAATACTGATGAGGTTATCAGCCACATTCCCACCATCAGCATCGGATACAGCATTTTTAAACTGTTTCAGCTTCACCAGCTCTTTTTCCAGTGCGAGCTTATCCGTATTGGCTTTTTCCAGCTCTGTTTCCAGTTCTTCTACCCTAGCCACCGCTTCCTGTGATTGTTTCAGTAATACACTGTCGGCTTTATAATTAAGTCCTGTCTGATCTTTCAGCTGATACTCCAGCTCCGCAATACGAAAATCTTTTTTTTGTATTACCTCTTTCAGTCTTACGATCGCAAGATAAAGTGATCTCCGGTCATCGGAATAGGCAGTAGCTGTGCCTGGCACGGAAGATGCCTCATCATCAATTTTTACACTGATTTTTTTATAAATCACCCTTGCCTCGGGACCTACATATAGACCAATCCATCCTTTTGAATATTCTATTTCGGTAAATGAATGCACGTAAACACCATTGATAAATATATCGTATACCTTATCGTTGGTTTTAACCGTGAGTATTACAGCATCACCCTTTATTTTCCTTGCTGGCTTTCGCCAACCTGCGGCGGGATCTGCCGGTGGCAACATTCTGTGAGAGGCTGCCCTGCGAATACGATACTGATTTTTTCGGTTTACCTCTACAATAACGGCGCCCGAGCCATCCGGCTGCGCCTGCAGAACCAGACCTGCAGCATTTTCAGCAGTACCTTTTCCGTCAAAAACAAACTGCAATGAAGCTTCAAACACACGGAATTCCTGCACCTTTTTGGGAAAAATAAAAAAGCCGCTGCGCTTGCTTTTGCGCCACACTTCAAACCCTTCAGAGGAACCAATAAAAAAATTGTCTGCCGTAGATTGCTGTGCCCAGTTACTATCGATTTTTTGAAAATCATCCACCCAAACCCTTTTGACAAATTCTTTGGTGACCTGCTGTGTTTGTGCAGGGTAAAAAAAGCAGAACAGGCTCAAAAGGCCGATAATTTTCCTCATCTTTGCGGGTGCAAAGGCAAAGTTAGACCAAAAAGCTGACTTCATCATCGTTGTGAAAAAACTGACCTCTACATACCGAATCATTATTTCCGCTTTTTTTGCGGCAACGGCACTCCTTTTTTCCTGCAAAAACGAGCTCGACATCAATGCAGACTGGAAAGAAACCATTGTTGTATATGGCATGCTAAATATCAATGACAGCGTGCAATATGTTCGGATTGCCAAGGCTTTCTTGAATGAAAACACGGGCGCACTGCAGGTTGCCAAAATTAGCGATTCTCTCTATCTTGACTCGGCTGTGGTAACGCTGAGAACTTCAGACAATGTTTTTTCGGACAAACTGACACGGGTTTGGAATATTTCAAAAGATTCCGGACTGTTTGCCAATGATATAAATCCGCTTTACCGCCTGTCCACAGGGGGAGCCAGGGCACTGAGCGCAGGTAAACGCTATATTCTTGAGGTATTCAGCCCCAAATCAGGTAACACTGTGCGCGCCGAGACCAACCTGGTGGGCTTTGCAAACATCCTGTCTCCCTTCCGAGATTCAAACAGCAACTTTGCCATAACCCCGGAGTTCCTTACCATCAGCCTGAAGGCAGGACAAAACAGCTTTGCCTACGACATCAAACTGGATATTACCTACGATGAATTTCCGGTAAGTGACACCTTCAACAAAACCAGAAAAACAGCTACCTGGAATGTGCTTACCAACGCATCTGCGCTTGGAAACAGCAATATGCTTTACAAAATCCCCAGACTGGCGTTCCTGCAGTTTTTACGCAACACCATCACATCCGATCCGGGCCTGTACCACAGAATTAAATTTGCAGGTATGCGCGTGTACGGCGGGAACCAACTGTTATCTGATTACATATCGGTAAATGAGCCATCCATTGGCATTGTACAAAAACAGGCAGAATTCAGCAACATTCAGGGCGGTGTCGGCTTATTTGCAAGCCGATGTATCCAGCGCATTGATCGGGTAAAATTCGACGGAGGTTCCATCCTATTCATGCGCAACAATGTGGAAACAAAACCACTGAACATTCTGCCATAAAATCAGTCTTACTGCCATTTCGTCATACTAAAAAGGCTATTTTAAGCCTTGGCATTTTTGTTGTTTCTTGATGGCTAAACTGAAATCATGAGTAAAATTATAGGTATTGATTTAGGCACCACCAATAGCTGTGTTGCCGTTCTGGAAGGAAACGAGCCAGTTGTAATAGCCAACAGCGAAGGCCGTCGCACCACACCATCCATTGTAGCCTTTCTGGATGGAGGCAATGGCGAAAGAAAAGTAGGTGATCCTGCAAAACGCCAGGCCATTACCAATCCACAGCACACCATTTCATCCATTAAGCGATTTATGGGTGAAAAGTACTCCAATGTCCAAACTGAAACCGGCCGCGTTAGCTATGCAGTAGTAAAAGGCGACAACGATACGCCCCGCGTTAAAATTGGTGACCGCAACTACACGCCGCAAGAGATCAGCGCCATGGTACTTCAGAAAATGAAGAAAACAGCCGAAGATTTCCTTGGCCAGGAAGTTACCCGCGCCGTAATTACCGTTCCTGCCTATTTTGATGATGCACAAAGACAAGCCACAAAAGAAGCCGGTGAGATTGCAGGCCTGAAAGTTGAGCGCATTATAAACGAACCTACAGCTGCTGCCCTTGCCTATGGCATGGACAAAAAAGGTCAGGATATGAAAATTGCCGTGTATGACCTTGGTGGCGGAACTTTCGACATCAGCGTACTGGAATTGGGTGACGGAGTTTTTGAAGTAAAAAGCACCAACGGTGATACCCACCTTGGCGGTGATGATTTTGACCAGGTCATTATTGACTGGCTGGCAGATGAGTTTAAAAGTGAGCAAAACATGGACCTGCGTAAGGACCCTATGGCATTGCAGCGCCTGAAAGAAGCTGCTGAAAAAGCCAAAATTGAGCTTTCCAGCAGCACTGAAACCGACATCAACCTGCCTTATATTACTGCCATCGACGGCGTGCCTGCTCACCTGGTTCGCAAACTCACCCGCAGCAAGTTTGAGCAACTGGCGTCAACGCTGATTCAGCGGACCCTTGAGCCTTGTAAAAAAGCGCTTTCCGACGCCGGAATGAAGCCATCTGACATCGATGAGGTGATTTTAGTAGGAGGATCGACCCGCATTCCTGCAATCCAGAAACTCGTGGAAGATTTCTTCGGAAAATCACCGAGCAAAGGCGTAAACCCTGATGAGGTCGTAGCCATTGGCGCCGCGCTTCAGGGTGGTGTACTTACCGGTGAAGTAAAAGATATCCTGCTGCTTGACGTAACGCCGCTGAGCCTGGGTATTGAGACTATGGGAAGCGTGTTCACCAAAATGATTGAGTCAAACACCACCATCCCTACCAAGAAAACCGAAGTTTTCAGCACCGCTGCTGATAATCAGCCTCAGGTGGAAATCCATGTTCTGCAAGGCGAAAGACCCATGGCACGCGACAATAAAACCATCGGAAAATTCATCCTGGACGGAATTCCACCTTCACCCCGCGGCGTTCCTCAGATTGAAGTAACCTTCGATATTGATGCCAACGGCATACTGAGTGTAAGCGCCAAAGACAAAGCCACCGGCAAAGAGCAGAAAATACGCATTGAAGCCAGTAGCGGTCTTAGCAAGGAGGATATTGAAAAGATGAAGCAGGAAGCGCAGGAAAATGCCGAAGCCGACAACAAACGCCGCGAGGAGGTAGATAAACTGAATGCAGCAGACTCTCTCATTTTCAGCACCGAAAAACAGCTGAAAGAATACGGTGATAAAATTCCTGCAGAAAAGAAAACGGCCATCGAAACTGCGCTCGAATCACTGAAAAAAGCCCATGAATCCAAAGACCTGCCTGCAATTGAAACAGCCACCGCAGAGCTGAGTAAAGCATGGGAAGCAGCCAGCCAGGATATGTACAATGCCGCTAATCAGGCCGGAGAAACCACCGGTACTGAAGGTGCAGGCAAAAACGACAATGATGGCAAGGTGGAAGATGTAGATTTCGAAGAGGTTAAATAAGTTTTTCCATATTGTTTGTATTAGGAAGGTCGGCCTCTGTGCCGGCCTTTCTTCTTTATATTCGCAAGAAAATGCAATTCCCCAGCGTTATTATGCCCATGGCAAATATGAAACAAGCTTTCACCATAATTATATGTGTTGCACTGGCAGCATCAGCATGCCAGCCTGGTAAAAAAGACAGTGAAGGAGGCAAGACGGGTGAAGAAACAACCGCAACTGAAGCCGAAACACTTACCCTTCCCGAAATCCAGAACAATCCCATAGCGCTGAAAAAGCTGGATTCCATTCCATTGCCTTCGCTAAAAGACACAGTAAACAAAGATGAAACCGGCAAAGACAGCCTAAAATTCACACGCCTGTTTCAAATTGCGGCCAACCGTCTTTGCAGGGCAGAGAAAGAAAAAGATTATGATGAGCTATCCTCATTCACCCCTGCATCGATAATCAAGTTCTATAAAACAAAGGCTGCCTACATCGAGCGCATGAAAATGAATGATGAAGGAAGGCCAGTGTATGACAAAATACTGGCAGGGCCCATACAAAAGATAGCACCGGCAACAGACGACAAAGGTTTTTCCGCTGCATGGTACTGCCTGATTCCGGTGCGCAGCTACCGTAAAGACGGACAGGGCAACGAGGTTGTGGACATGTCGTGGCTAGGCGGTCAATGCGATATAAAAAATAAAACCGTGTACTTTCTGAATGTAACAGGACTAAGCCGTGAACAGATTATTCAGGTGATGCCCGATTTAACCTTTGTATTGGACAAAAAATAAAGCCGACCTTTTAAGGCCGGCTTTTATTGTTATTTTCTGAATGACTTTTATTCGGCTTTAGCGGTAAGACGAATCTTACGACGTGTAGCTTTTTCTTCCTTCACCTCGGCTACAGATTCAAGTCCGGTAATACTTTGATCTACCAGCAGACGACCACAATGCTCACAATCAATGATGCGGATGTGAGCGCGGATGTCGCTGTGGCGCTGGGGAGGAATTTTAGAGAAACAACCGCCGCAGCTACCACGAAGAATAGGAGCAACTGCGATGCCGTTGCGCATGTTTTCACGAATACGGTTGTAGGCCCTTTTGTAGCGCTCATCTAGGGATGATTCTGCCTTCTCACGGTCTGCGAAATGCTTTTTGATTTCTTCCTCGTTCTCTTTCTCTATCTCAGCCAGCTCACTTTGCTTGAACTCGAGATCCTTACGGCGATTTTCCAAATCCACAGAAGTTTTATCCAAAAGCTCTTTTTTGATGTCGAGCAACTTACCCAGTTCGCGGATTTTTTTCTCTGCCTGAAGAATTTCAAGACCCGCAATTTCCTTTTCTTTTTCGATGGCGTCGAATTCGCGGCTGTTTTTGATGTTATTCAGCTGCTCATCGTATTTTTCGATGTTGCGGTTAAAATCCTTAATGCTGTTTCTTTTGTCAGAAATTTCGCCTTCTACCTCGGCAATTTCTTCTTCGATATGCTTTACGCGGGTTTCAAGACCCACGATGCTGTCCTCCAGATCGGCTACTTCCATAGGGAGTTCGCCAAGCAAGGAGCGGAGGCCATCAAGACGCGAATCGATTTTCTGTAGATTCCAGAGATCGGTGAGTTTCTTTTGAATGCTGATATCCATCTTTAGTAGTGGTATTGTATGGGATTGGTATAAATATGCGAAAAACGGGTTGCAAAATTAGGGAATTTTTCTGATAAAATTTCAGCAAAAAGTTCGATGGTAAATTGTTCGGTTTCATAATGCCCCGGATCACAAATCATCATGCGGTTTTCAGCATCGAAAAACTCATGGTATTTTACATCACCGGTGATGTATGCATCCGCCCCTGACTGTAGCGCATTTTTAATCAGGAAAGCACCGCTTCCGCCGCAAATAGCCACCTTCTTTACCCATGCTACCGGCTGCGTAAATCTAACTACTTCTGCCTGCAAACATTCCTTCACAAACGCAGGAAAATGCACTCCCTGCACGGGTTTTTCAAGTACTCCCAGCAAGCCGCTGCCGGCATCCTGCCAGGCATTTTCCAGCGGCGAAGCATAGTAGGCTATTTCTTCATAAGGATGAGCATTTCTCAGGGAATTCATAACCTGTTTATACCTGCTTTTGGGCAACAACACCTCAATACGCTGCTCCTCAAGCATGGTCCTTTCTCCCCTGTTTCCTATGACCGGATTCGTATTTTCACCTCCCCGGAAAGTACCTTGGCCGTGAATATTGAAACTACATTCATCGTAATTGCCCACATTTCCTGCTCCGCCGGCAAACAAAGATTCACGAACGACATCTGCATGGGTATGCGGTGTAAATACGGTCATCTTAATTAGTTCATTTTGCATCGGCTTCAGAATCTGAATATCCTTCAAACCCAGTTTAGCCGCTATTCGGCTATTTACCCCCTGCTTCAGCACATTGTCCAGATTGGTATGACAGGCATAAATCGCTATGTTGTTTTTAATGGCTGACATTACCACGCGTTCCACATAATTGTTGCCATTCAGCCTTTTCAGACCGCGAAAAATGATGGGATGGTGGGTAATAATCAGATCACATCCTTCGGCAATGGCTTCTTCCAACACGGCCTCGGTTGTATCCAATGTAAGCAAAGCCTTGTTTACCTCAGCCTCCGGCGAACCCACCAGCAATCCGCTGTTGTCATAATCTTCCTGCAAGGAAGGAGGCGCAACCCTTTCTATAGCCTCAATAATTTCAAACAATTTCATGGATGGTTCAAAGTTCTGTGAATTCCCTGAACTTTGCAGCACTGAAAACAAAAAAGGTCATATTGAAACGGGGCAAGGAAACATCCGTACTGCGCGGACACCCGTGGATTTTTAGCGGCGCTGTGCAACAGGCCGATGATATCAAACCCGGCGACTGGGCTGAAGTGCTTGATTTCAGGGGACATTACCTGGCATCGGGGCATGTAGGTAACGGATCTATTCTGATAAGGGTGCTTAGCCGCACACAGGAAACTCCTGATCTCGTTTTCTGGAAAAACAGACTACAATCATGTTTTGATATCCGCAAAAAACTGTTTGGTGACTTCTCCCAAACCAATGCCTACAGGCTGGTACACGGAGAGGGTGATGGACTGCCGGGTCTGATCATCGATATCTACGCAGATTGCGCTGTTATTCAGTCGCACAGCCATGGTATGTATGACGCCCAAAAAGAGATTGCAGCAGCCCTCGACGAAGTTTACCAGGGTTCACTGAAAACCATCTTCGCCAAAAGCCGCGCCTCCATGCATGATCCCAACGCCGATGATTGCTTTATGAAGGGGGAAACACCCGAAACAGAGGCACTTGAAAATGAAATATCATTTAAGGTTAACTGGGTTGCCGGACAAAAAACCGGATTTTTTCTGGATCAGCGGGAAAACAGGCAACTGCTGGCACATTACAGCGCAGGTAAAACCGTACTCAATACATTTTGTTACACAGGTGGATTTTCGGTGTACGCCCTAAAAGCCGGCGCAACTGAGGTTTGCAGTGTTGACATTTCCGAAAAAGCTGTTGCGCTGGCCTTTGAAAATGCGCGGCTAAATGGATTTGAAAAAAACCATACCACCGTTGCCGCAGACGTGCCCCAATACCTGAAGGAAAACAAGGAAGCCTACGACATCGTAGTGCTGGACCCTCCGGCGTTTGCCAAAAACCTGTCAAAAAAACACCAGGCCGTGATGGGCTACAAACGTCTGAATCAGCTGGGCATTCAAACTGTAAAACCGGGAGGACTGCTGTTTACATTCTCCTGCAGTCAGGTGATCGATGACACATTGTTTGCCAACACCGTCACCGCCGCAGGCATTGAGGCAGGACGCAACGCCAGAATACTGCATCACCTGAGTCAGGGCCCTGACCATCCCGTGAATTTGTTTCACCCCGAAGGCCATTACCTAAAAGGGCTTGTGCTGTATATTGATTAATTATTACGGAGCAAACACCTCAGCCCCTTTTTTCAGGGTTTTGGCCCGCAGGTATACCGGTTGTTTTTTGCCTTTTTTCCCGGTGTAAAAACGTATTATACAAACGCCCTCTCCGGCCACAGCTGACACCGGAGAATAGGTCATAATTTCCACATTTTCGGCGGTATTTACGGTTACATTGGCCGAAAAAGTGAGGCGGGCACCTTTTTTAAACATCCCGGTTTCACCTGGAGAGCCCTGCAAGTAAAGCTTTTCCGCAAATCCATCTGCAAACATGGAATCAGGCAGATTTTTTAAATCTCTTTTTAGGACCACAACTATGGTGTAGCCTCTCATGATGGGAGCACCCTGAATCCCTGGATAATGAACGGACACTTCCGCACTTTCAATACGCATTTGACGGGATTTGGAAACAATGGGCTGAGCTATCAGTGCCAGTGGTATCAGCAGGAGCGTCAAGATTATATGTTTCAGGTTTTTCATGGTTTGATATAATAAAAACTCTCTTTAAATACCATTTTTCCGTCGGTTACTTCCAGAAAGTGCAGTCCTGTTGCTACCGGTGCAATGATTGTGCCATACCAGTTGGCCGACACACGCTCCAATGATGCTTGCTGCCATACTTTACCGCAATCACAGCTGAGCTTATAGCTCCACTCTTTTTCCGGAGAAAACATAGTACCAATCACGAAAGGAGCATCCAACGTATCGGCGGGAACCCAGTATACAAAGCGGGGATCGGCTGACTCGTGGCTTTTGGGAGCAGGAGATACAGGCTTCCATTTCTGCTCGGTAAAGTCCGGCAATCCATATCCCACAAGTGTGTCAGGTTTATTTCCCGAAAGAAGCGTGCTTCTAATCTCGGCGGCTGTCATTCCGGTATATTGCATCGCCGAGGCAAGTGCTCCTGCCATCAACGGCGCACTGTAGCTGGTTCCGTTTGCCTTTACGATGTAGCCGCTGGCCGATGCCACCGCTGTTCGCTTCCCCATTGCTGCTACATCAGGCTTTATCCTTCCGTCGGCGGCAGGTCCACGGCTGCTGAAACCTGCTATTTCACCATCCTTATCTACCGCAGCTACAGCTATCACATGCTCTGCATCAGACGGTGCAGCCAGTTTGCTCCAGGCAGCATCGCCTTCATTGCCGGCACTGCTCACCACAAGTATACCCCTGGTTGCGGCAATTTCCGCTGCACGGCTTATCAGGGTTGTCTTTCCATCCAGCTCAGATCGCTTATGATTAAACCTATAATCATCAAACGTAGTATAACCCAGCGAAGATGTTATAATGTCAGCACCCATCATGTCGGCCTGCTCGGCAGCCTGAATCCAAAGCGCCTCCTCAAAAGGCATTTCTACAGCAGCATCTTCCGTTCGAAAAAGCATAAAATCTGCACCGGGCGCCGAACCCATCATCACGCCGGGCTTGTTTGCCGCAATGCAGCTCAGCACCTGCATACCATGATCATCATCATCAAACACATCGGCTTCATTTTCTACGAAATCATAGGTTTTCAAAATTCTGCCCTGCAAAAACAGGCTGTCAAAGAGCTGCATGCGGTTAGCCATATAAAAACCTGCATCGAGTATGGCTATTTGAATGCCTTTACCCGTGAAGCCTTTACGGTGCAATTCATTGGCTTTCATCTGCAATATCTGGTCCTTGGCAGCACCATACGGACTGACTGGTGAAGGCTCTGTTTTCACCGGAATGGTTTGTTCTTCCATCAAACCCGAAACCGCTGGCGCGAATCGGCTCATATCTTCGCGGACTCGGTAGCCGAGTGAATAAACAGATGAGATAAAACTAAATTTTTTTAAACCGGCAATTGCTGCGGTGTCCTGTGTAACTATCATGACCGCATTTAACCAGCGACTGGCAAACCTAACATCAAATCCTTGCTGTACGATCTGTTTCAGATAACGCTCTGAAACCGGTAAATCTTCCGTTGTAATGGCAATTCCGGCAGCATACTTTTTCAAAACGGAGCGGCTGCTCAAAAACTGTTCAGGGTGCCTGAGATAAACCTCACTGCCTGCCTTGTCTTTAAAAGTAATCCAATAAAAATAATCGGTAGAATCCGCTGTGGAGAGAAGCGGCATAAACAACATAAATATACTGAATTTAATCCGCATAAACAAGTTTTTGTATGCGTTTAAATCCATCCCAGTTTCCGCCCTGGTTGAGCATTTCGGTATTTTCTCGATACATTAGTCCAATTCCCTTTCCATACACTTCCAGGTACTTATACTTTTCCAGCACATTGCTAATTTCTCTTCCCACCACGGATAGCGTGGTATCGGATTTTATATAGGCACCCTTGTAGGGTTCAAACAGATTGCGGTAGGATAATATGGCGGGCGGGAGATTATTGCGGCTGTTCAGATTCCATAAAACATCGTTTGCCGGCGGAAAACTAATCTTTAGGTAACGAAGATTTTCTTCAACGCGTTCATAGTAATCGCGGGTAGTTTTGGCGTAATACATTTTCCTGAAATGCCAGAAATCAAGACTGTCTTTGCGGACAACTATTTTTATGCGTGCTACAAGCTCATTGATGTTATCAGCATATACGGTATCCACCATTTCCAATAGTTCAAATGAAAAGGTATCAGGGACTGATTTGTTCCGGCTGAAGGCAATAGAATCTACTTTATACAACCACCGGTTGCCCTCCCGGATGCGAATCCATCCTGAAAGCGTCTCTACCCTCTCAGTGTTCAGACTATCTTTCTTGCAGCCAAAGACCGATACCAGCAAAAAGGCAACCAGCAACGTTCTCATGGAGTATACTGTATTAATTGCCAGGTAAGATCATACCCATCGGGCTTCTGCAGGTCCTGCAAATCAATGTTCCTTTTTTTGCGATATAGCAGGCCCTGGGCTTTACCATACACTTCCCGGGCTTCTTTCACAAAAATGAATGTACTGTCGTACTGCTGTTTCACATAAACCGCTTCGGGATTGCTGATGTAGCCGTTGTCGAAAGGTTTATCAACAGCCGAATACTGGTATTTAATGAACGTATTAAAACTGTCATTCCAATAGCTGTGAGGATACCAGACCTTCAGGTTCCGTATGGGAAAACTCAGCACCATATTACGACGGTTTTCCTCCACGCGCTGCACGCCGTATTCATTCACATTGACGGCAATCAAATCATAGAATTGGTAGGAACGGCCGGTGTCCTTGCTTACGAACTGCTCCAGCCTGTAGGCCAGATTTCCGGCCTGGTCCATAAAGGTGTCTTTTACAAATTCTTTAATCAGGTAACGAAATACCTTCGTATTATTCAGCAACCTGGAATAATGAACAGAATCATATTGATACAGGCGCTCGGCACCAATTCTAAGGGGGAAATACTCTGAACCCTTGGACTTGTAGTTTTCCGTTTCCTTTTTGCAGGACATGAGCAAACTCATACCCAGCCAAAGTGATATGAGCAGCCACCGCATCATTTTTGCGCGAACCGATAAAACAGCCAGGCCACGGGTATAAATAAAATATTCAGGGCCCAAACCGATACCCAGGAAGGCAAAACACCGGTTTGCCCCATGCTTATGAAATACTTACTGAAAAACAAAAAGAATATAATAACGAATATACCGATTGCAAGTGAATATCCCAAACCACCGCGGGTTTTACGGCCGGCTACAAAAACACCGATGGCCACCAGGATAAACGTGCTGAATGGCGATGCATAGCGGCGGTGCAGCTCTGTCTCAAGCAACTTGATGTTTTCTGAGCCCCTGATTGTTTCCTTGGCAATAAATGACCTGAGTTCATTTTGATTCAGACTTTGTACATCATCTATCCTAAAAAAGAAATCCCGTGCATCAAATTGCAGGGCTGTGTCCAGAAAAGGCTTGTACGCAATTTTCTGGTTACCATTGGGTAAAAACTCTCGCTGCCAAACCATTTCCATGCGCCACTTGCCTGCCTTGTGGTTCCAACGCATAAACCGCGCAAATAAATTGCTCTTAAGCTCTTTTCCCCGGTACGTTTCAATATTTACTCCCACAGCTGTGCTATCGTTGTTGTTAAAGTATTCCATGTAAAGAATCTCACCGGGCTTGATTTGTCTGTAAATGGTGGCTTTTGCCTGGCTCCAGTAATCACGCAGATATGTGTTTTCAAAGCGCACCCGCGCCTTGTCCGTAATGGGAATGACCCAGGCATTAAGAAGGTAACTGCCAAAAGTCAGCAGCGCTGCCACACCCATATATGGAAGCAGAATTCTTTTCAACGACATACCCCCTGCCAGCATACTGATAAATTCTGAGCGTGAAGCCAACCGGCTTGTGAAATACAGTACCGAAATAAAAATAAAAATAGGACTGAAGGTATTGATCAGATGCGGAATAAATGCCACATAGTATGTAAAGACGATACTGTGTATCGGTGCCTTGTGTTCCAGAAAATCATCCAGCTTTTCGGCAATGTCAAAAACAATGATAATGATGGTAAAAAGCAGAATGGTCACCACAAAAGTGGTGAGAAACTTTTTAGCGATATACTTATCCAGCTCCTTAAACATGATTACCGCTTTTGGGCAATTACTGGCAGTATTGACTTTTTCCATTCAACAAAGTCACCATCCAGAATATGTTTCCTCGCGTTTCGCACCAGCCATAGGTAAAAGCGCAGGTTTTGCAAGCTAGCTACTACAGGTCCCAACATTTCATCGGCTACAAACAAATGACGGATATATGCCTTTGAGTACTCTGGCGTAAGGCTGTCAAGCGGTTCAAAATCATTTGACCATCTTTTGTTGCGGATATTGATGATGCCGTTGGTGGTAAAAATTGTTCCATTTCTGCCATTGCGGGTTGGCATCACACAATCAA
Organism: uncultured Flavobacteriaceae bacterium; assembly: GCA_964626685.1. Classification (GTDB taxonomy): domain Bacteria; phylum Bacteroidota; class Bacteroidia; order NS11-12g; family UBA955; genus RGEC01. The sequence goes on along the minus strand of CAZVJY010000004.1, from coordinate 132,562 downwards.
ACATATCAATACCCCGTTCAATGCATTCCAGCAGATTTTCGGGAGTACCCACGCCCATCAGATATCTGGCCTTATTTTGAGGCAGAATATCTGTAACCAGATTGGTTATCCTGTACATGTCTTCGTGCGGTTCACCCACGCTCAGTCCGCCGATGGCATATCCCGGCGCATCGTGGTTCAGTACATATTCTGCACTTTGTTTGCGCAAATCGTCATATACGCTTCCCTGTACAATGGGCAAAAGCGATTGCTCGTATCCGTAATACGGCTGGGTGCTGTTAAACTGTGCCATACAGCGGTCCAGCCAGCGATGCGTCATGTGCATGCTTTTTTTGGCATAGTCATAATCACAAGGATAAGGTGTGCATTCATCAAAAGCCATAATGATATCAGCACCGATGCTGCGCTGAATATCCATTACATTTTCCGGTGTAAACAAATGCCTGCTGCCATCAATGTGGCTCTGAAAGGTTACACCTTCTTCCTTCATCTTTCGGGTGCCACTAAGGCTGTAAACCTGATATCCACCCGAATCTGTCAGTATTGCACGTGGCCAGTTGCTGAAAGCATGCAGACCGCCTGCCTGCTGTAAAACCTCTGTTCCTGGGCGCAGGTAAAGATGATAGGTGTTTCCCAGAATGATATTTGCATTTATGTCATCCAGCAAAAAATCCCTATGCAATGATTTTACCGTACCGGCAGTTCCCACCGGCATAAACACAGGTGTTTCAAAACTCCCATGATCGGTTTCTACCAGGCCTGCTCTGGCCTTGCTGGCTGAATCGGTATGTTGTAGTGTAAATTTCAAACTCAGTTTTGCGCCATCAATGACAAGCTGAAAAGCCGTGGGAATATACTTTGTATGGAACCGCTGTAGTAACTGCCGGGTACTCGGTTTGCCAATCCGTTATTGAGTCCGTTGCTCATTTTCAATTCAATGCTCAGGTCAACAAAATCGAGCTGAAACTCCCACCCGGCTCCATATTCATAGTAGAAAGTATTTTTTTTCAATGCTACCAGAGGCTTATTTACGCCGATAACGACATCTTCATTGCTTTGAAAATCATGGCTCCAGCGCATTCCGCCAAGCACATAGAAACGCTTGTTTCCGTGCATTTTACTTCTGTATTTGAGCGTGAGCGGCAAATCGAATGAAATGGTTTCCATTTTAATATCCGGGCCTGGCGTGTTCCTCCAGCGGTACTGCAGGTCTCGCTGGTGCAGTTGCAGCATGGTAAGCCCCTTAAGCTCCCAGTGTTTTCCAAAACGATATGCTATGGTGCCGCCAAAACCACCACCCGCCTGACCTCCTGGAAAAATTCCTGCGATGGAATCCTGACGCTGCCAGAAAACAGGATCCAGATTCACTTTCATCTTGGCGTAGGTGCCCGTGAAAGCAATACCCCAGAAAAAATGTTTCCTATATATCCGGTTAGGATCTGTTTGCGCCTGTGCCTGAAGGCTGACCCAGCAAAGCGCTATGACAATTATTTTTCGCATACGTACAGCGAACTCACACCAAAGGTAAGGGGTTTTATTAAAACGGATTTTGCGCCGCAATCTTTCACAATACCGGCAAATTCTTTACCCTCAGGAAACGCTTCCACACTGCGGGGCAGATAACTGTATGCATTGACACTTGAACTGACAAGTTTTCCAACCCCGGGCAATACTTTCTTAAAATAAAACCAGTACAAACCACTGAAGAGCCTGTTTTTGGGCTTGCTGAATTCAAGGATATACAGATGCCCTCCGGGTTTTATCACCCTCAGCATTTCTTTAATTCCGGCATGTAAATTTTCAAAATTACGCACCCCGAATGCCACGGTAACCGCATCAAATTCCGCATCACCGAAAGGCAGATTTTCCGAATCAGCCAGCTGAAGCCTGATTTGGTTGTTCAGGCCTGCCCGAAGAATTTTCTCATCTCCCTTTTTCAGCATTCCCGCACTAATATCAATCCCTGTGATATCTGCACCTTTAATTTTTGACATTTCAATGGCCAGATCAGCTGTACCCGTTGCTACGTCCAGTATGCGGCTGTGGTTGTTTGCTGACAGCGCTTTGCGAACCTTCTTGCGCCAGCCGCGGTCAATCCCCAGAGACAACAATCTATTTAAAAAATCATATTTACCCGAAATGTCGTCAAACATTTGAGCAACTTGTTGTTTTTTTGAAAGCGCGGATTCCTGATTGGGTTTAACTTGCACAAGCGTAAAAATGAAGGTGCAAATATAAGCATTCCCCCTTGGGCCTTCGACGACGAAATGATATGACAGAAATAAAACAAGCCGATTTTCTGGGTAGCTGGGAAAGACAAGACGGAATGCCACACCAGGGACTTCCTGAATTTGCATTTATTGGCCGAAGCAATGTAGGAAAAAGCAGCCTCATCAACATGCTTTGCAGCCGCAAAAACATGGCTCGCATTTCTTCCAATCCAGGAAAAACCCAAACCCTAAACCTCTTTTTGATTGATAAAAAACTGCAGCTGTGCGACTTGCCGGGATATGGCTATGCCAAAGTAAGCAAAACCCAACGCGAAAAATTTGCGCGCATGATCCGGCATTACCTGCTGGAAAGGCCTAACCTGATGTGCCTCTTTGTTTTACTTGATTTACGCATCCCGCCCCAGGCTATTGACATGGATTTCATCAACGACATCGGCGAACAGGGTATACCCATGGCCATTATTGGCACCAAAGCCGATAAGCTAGGCAAAGAAGCTCTGAACAATAGTGTTCAAGCTATACAGGAAGAGATGCTGAAAAGCTGGGAAAACCTGCCGCCATTTATTATCAGTAGCAGTGAAGACAAAACAGGCAAAGAAGAGATTTGGAACTTTATTTTCGAAGCCTGTAAGGCATTTAAACCGGTAACCTGAAGTATCTTCGCCGTATGGACTGGCAGTTGTTATCCCAAAGGATTAAATCAGGCGAAACAGTCGCCATCGCGCGTGCCATCAGCCTGGTGGAAAACAATATGCCCGGCTGTCACACACTGCTGGAAAGCCTAGAACTTCATCCGATTCCTGTTGTTGGTATTACCGGCCCGCCCGGTGCAGGAAAAAGCAGCATCGTCAATGAACTTGCTGCCTACTGGCTGAATCAAAATTTGAAAGTAGCTGTAATTGCCGTAGATCCATCTTCCCCATTTAATTTTGGGGCACTGCTGGGCGACAGGCTGCGTATGGCCGGACTTTTCACCCATCCAAACCTGTTTATACGAAGCCTCAGCAGCCGCGGCAGTCTGGGTGGCCTTTCCTCCGGCATTCTGGAAACCATTGACATTTTCAAACATGCCTGTTTCGACAGAATAATCGTGGAAACGGTGGGTGTAGGACAGAGTGAAGTTGAAATTGCGGGTGTGGCAGATACAACAGTGGTTGTGACCGTTCCGGAAAGCGGCGATGAAGTACAAACCCTGAAAAGCGGGGTGATGGAAATAGCCGATGTTTTTGTGGTCAATAAAGCTGACCGCGAAGGCGCCAGCCGCTTTGCAAGCCACCTTAAGGAAAGAGCAAGGGAAAATGCAGCACATGAAACAAAAGTCATTGAAACCATTGCCATCAAGGGTAAAGGAATAGACCTGCTCAGCCAAGCTATATCCGATCATCACCAACAGCTGGAAAACAATCCCCGACGCTACACCCTACTGGCAGATAAACTCGGCAGAATCATTGCCAAACGGCGTATGGCAGATTTTAATGCGGAAAAACAAGCGGAGATTCTGCGGCAAATTGCAAACAAACCCGGTTTCAATTTGTATGTATATGCGAATCAATTCAGCTGATACAACATGATAGGAATTCTTTGTGGCTCATCCAGAGCCAGCAGCAATACTGCAAAAGTAGGAAAAGCCATAAAGCGTATCCTCATATCCAAAGGGATGGAATCAAATCAGATTGCCATACCCGATTTTGAAAAATACGACATCCCGTTCAGCAATGGCGGTGCTCTGAAGCCGGGTGCTTTAAGCCCTTTTAGCCAGTCTGTGTATGAAAGCATGGCCGGAAGCAAACTTATTTTTGTGTTGTCACCGGAATACAACTGGTTTCCCACCCCGGAAATCATCAACCTAATAAATCAGTTTGGGAAAAAGGACTTTGCAGACTGCTGGGATGGTAAAATCTTTGCTACTTGCGGTATTAGCAGCGGCAGGGGCGGACGAATACCGGCTATTCAAATGGGCTATATGATGAATAAGCTTATCAACTTTATGAATTTCAACAGCATTGTTTCTGCCAAAAGCTTTGAAAGTCAATTTACGCCCAAGGCATTGGATAACGATGGCAACAGCCTGGGGAACGCAGAATACGATGCAGGTCTGGAGGATTTCGTTCAATACAACCTCAATCTGATGAGAAAAGCCGATATTCTACTCAGCGAACCACTTGAAATCCGCTGATACCGGAGGCGGTTTTCAGAAAATACATTCCCGGCTTGAGTCCGGAAACATCCCATTGCATTTTTGAACCTGCAATGGTTTTGCGCAGCAATGTTTTTCCAGCGTTATCCGTTATTTCAGCGATTCCGCTCATACCTGCAGGAAAAATAAGATTAAGCTGATCCGAAACCGGATTAGGCCACAGTTTCAGGTCAGCCGCTTTAAAATACCGAACTCCTGCAGTAGGGTTTTTTGCAAGCACCGTAACCATATTGCTGCTTGCTTTCCAGCGGCTGTCAAAATCGCCGTTAGCCCTGTTGTAGAAATACTGTCCTGTCTTGAGATCTGACGTAAGTTCAATTTTATAGGAAATAAAGCCGCTTGCCAAGGAAGGATTGGTTTCCAGTGCAGCCAGGTTGGCGTTGGGGAACTCCACCACCAGAATGTTTCCTTTCTCAGTTCTAACCAGGGCATCCGTTGGATAGAGGTTGGTGATGACCACACGACTCATTGGCAGGTTTGCATCCACTGTATCCAGCAACACAAGGCGTTTAACAACACTTTTACTTGTGTTTGTAAAGTTTACATGATAGCTAAGTTCGCGCACCCTGAAATCAACATCATCGCCCTTCAAACTGCTTTTTGTTACAGCACCGGTGCCGTTGTCCATCAATTTCAGCTGCAGCGTGTCGGTATTGTCTTCCTTGTAAGCATCCGCCGACGTAAGTGCTGAACCTGTTTTCAGGCTTACAGCATAGCGATCTGCAGGCTGGGCGTTTACAGGTATTTTAAACCAGAACGGGATACTGCGAATCTCTCCTGGTTCCAGGCGGGCTATACTCCAAACGGCTTCGTTACCCGTGTAATTATCTGGCAGGCTATCTGCTGTAAAATCGGTTAAACGAACATCGTGAATCAAATGGAGGGTAGAACCATCTACAACCGAATTACCAGTATTCCTTAGGGTAATGGAGGCTTTTACCCTGTCGCCCGGCCTGACTGAGCCAGCAGTAAGCATTCCAGTTTTGATTTCGATATCTCGTACATTCGGTGCCATGTACTGAGAAAGGTTAACCATGCTATACTCGCCCTTCTTGACAGAGCTGGCAAAGTTTCCGGGACATGAGTTCACCCAGTGCCTGCCGGCAAATACCTGGATATTGTAGTCGTCTTCTGGCAACGCAGCAGCAAACTTTCCTTTCTTGTCGGTAACAGAAAACCACATTTTCCCTGACTTTATACTGATGAAACGCACGGTAATCATACCCATAGGCAGATCATTACCATCATGAACACAATTTTGGTTTTTGTCATAAAACACCGTACCCGCGATGTCTCCGGCATTGTTTTCAATCTTACAGATACGGCGCAAACCGGTATTTTGCTCAGTAAATTCACCCCATATAAAGGCCTCTGAACCGCGCTGTCCAAGGTAGAAAAGCCCGTTTATTCGGTTGCCAGTGAGGCTAAACTTTCCATTTTCATAGCGCAGCACAGAACTACCATTGCCATCGTACAGAAAATCACCACCGACAAGCAAAGTATTGCCGGAACCGGCAATTGTACTGAAACTTGACCTGTTGAAGGTATCAAACCGCAAGGCCTGACTCCAGTTACCATCAAACTCCCTGATTTCTGCATTACCTGCATGCTGGCCCAGCGCAGCCAGGTTATCGGAAAACACAGCCAGCTGTTCCACAGAGCCGTTAAACGGACTGCCGATGCCGCCCCATGTTTGGTTTGATGCCGTGTAGTATGCTATGTTTCCTGTAAAGGTTCCTGCAAAATTCTGAAAATCACCCGCGATGTAAAGCCTGTTTCCCAGCACCTGAAGTGCTTTGATTGCACCGTCTGAACCCTGGGTTGTATTTGAACTGCCCAGAAAGCCCCATTGTCCGGAGGCTCCGTCATAAATAGCAATATTATTAACCAGCTTGCCGTTTATAACATCAAGAAACTTACCGGCAACCACCAATTTGTCATCAAAAACAGTCATGGACATAATCCCGTCATTCTTACTTTTCACAACGGAATTATCTGTAATCCAACGGGTTCCGTCCCACTTGAACAGATGTCTTACAGCGATATCTGCATCACGGGAAGCGCCTGATATAAAACCACCTGCATAGAACGTGTCTCGGTACAGTACTACACAGTTGAACTTGTAATCTGCATTAATGGATTTAACGGCATCCGGCTTCCCCAACCCGGGATAGTATGACCAGTAAACACCGTTCCAGTGTGCAAGCACGCAATCAGACGTATCAGGTGTTGTCTCATCACTGAATAGGGCAAGATAATTTTGCCCGGAGGCATATGCCGCAAGTACCTTGCTGGGCAATCCGTTTCCCAGGGGCTCCAGCACCTGGGAATGCCCTTTTATAAGGCAAAGCAATGCAACACATAACAGCCACCCTCTCATAACCGGCAATTTAATAAATCGGAAGGAATTTTTCGTCATCATTTAGTCAATCCTCCATATTAGTTGGGTGCCAATACTCAGCGCATGATTCCGGGGCCTTACACTTGCATCGGGCACATATGCCTGTGTTATCATTCGGGTGCCGCCCAGGGTTACGCCCCATTCTGCGTTGCGGCTGATTTGCCGAAACGTACCAATGGAAAACGCACCTGATAATTGAACTTTTCTGTACCAATCTGAACGCTGATTTGTCAGCAGCAATTGCTGATAATCCAGCGTAAATCCGCTGATACCGCTTACAAAGCCGGTATTCAAGAATAATGCAGGCTTTAATGTCCAATGTCGGGTAAGCGGGAAGTTAGCCATGACACCCAATGGAATTTCAAAGATTGAATTACGCTGAAAGCCGCTGTAAGATACATTTCCGGTGCTGCCAAAGTACCCGATTATCGGATAATTGCCAAATTTATCCGGCGTATTTCCGGGCATTAGGGTAACGGGTACTTCATCCGAAAAATTGAACTGCTGCCGTGTATTCATCTGCCTGAACTGCAAACCTCCCATGAGTGCGTATCGCTTGTTGAGCCGATAACCCAGCTGCATTGAAAAAGCTAAACTCCCCATGGCCTGTTCGCCCTGTTCCATCCGGTTCAGATAGTGTTTGTGGACATAACGGCTGTAATCCGGATTGATTGAATACCCATTTCCACTTTGCTGCTGCGCCAAACCTGCGCTGATCATCCACCTGCCATCAGACCTTTTAAATACAGCAGGCCGCGGCATACTAAGCAATACCGGCGCGTTTGCAGCCTCGAGATACGCAGTTACGGTTCGAAGGCCAAATGGCTCAGGCAATAAAACGGAAGCTTTGGAATTTTCTGTTGATGGCGGATCCGGTGGTTCTATGCAATTTATAAATGGTGCACCGGAGCCTCCTTTACTTGGCTTCTCTGAATTGATAAACTGGTCCTGCCAATGCTGCTGCAATTTAACAACTATGTCTCTGTTTGCAGCCTGTTGCCCACCATTATCTGCAGGCGTTTTGAAAGCCTCTTGATAACCTGACTCCTGGGGTTTTGATTTTTCCAAATTGCGATTAGCAACAGTATTAAGCTTATAAGAATCTGACAATCCCAAACACAGAGCAATAATACCACCCACCAAAAGGGCGGCAGCAGCCGAATACCACAAAACAAGGCGGCGTCTGCGGTTGCGATCCAGTTTATCCGAAATCCCGTCCCATACTCCCTTTGGCAAAGGCGGCTCATAGGACTGAAACAATCCCTGAAGCTGTTTATCTGTATGGTTAACTTCGTTTTTCAACGTTTCTTTTTGTTTTTAATCAGTTCTTTAAGCATCACACGCCCTCTGCTGAGCAGACTTTTGCTGCCTCCCTCGGAAATACCCAGCTGCTCGGCTATTTCCCTATGGCTCATATTATCAATGGCATACAGGTTAATAACCAGCCGATACTTTTCCGGCAGGGCAGCAAGGGCAGACAGTACCTCGTCCACAGATTCACTCAGCGATTCCTGCGCCGACTCGTTTTCTTCCGCCTGTTCGGCAAGCGGAATGGTATCCACTTCCACAAACTGAGGTCCGGTACTCCGTTTGCGAAAGCGCGAGATGGCCAGATTGATGAACAGCCGCGTCATCCAGGCTTCTATGGCACTGTCTCCCTTGTAGGTGCCGATAAACTCAAAGACCTTTACAAAACCATCCTGAAGCAGATCGTTGGCATCCGAAGGGTTGCCGGAGTAACGCAGGCAATAGCCATACATTTTTTTACCGTAGCGCAGAAACAATGCTTCCTGTGCGCGGCGGTCTCCTTTTTTACAACCTTGTATGATGTCCTCATCCGTTAACAAGTAGTTTCAATATTAATGACGCGACTATGGGTGAATGGTTGCAAAAAAAAGCATTTTTTCTGCAATTAAGCCGTGAATTTAAGGCAAACAAAGGTGCTTACAGACTTAAAATTTCAATACGTTTGTTATCAATGCTTAAAGCTTGCTGATGCGGACACATTGGACTGCGCATGTCCAATACATTTAATAATGCATTTATTGAAAAACAAAGAACAACGCCAATATCCTTAAACACACTTTATTTTCGGGAAAGACATAGTGAGCACTGTGGTCAAAAAGCCGGCACTACACCTTCCCAATCCATTGTTTGTACCTTACCTTTGCCGCTTCATGCAATTTGACCGCCAAAACCTCAGCAACGAAGAACTGGTTACCATCTACCGATACTTGGTAAAACCCCGTGTCATTGAAGAAAAAATGCTGATTCTCCTGCGGCAAGGCAAGGTAGGCAAATGGTTCAGCGGTATGGGACAGGAGGCTATTTCCGTGGGAACCACACTCGCGCTGCATGAAGACGAGTATGTTTTACCCCTGCACCGAAATCTCGGTGTTTTCACTACCCGAAACATCCCATTCCGCAAGCTTTTTGCACAGTGGCAGGGAAAAAAATCCGGCTTCACCAAAGGCAGAGACCGAAGTTTCCATTTTGGCACCAATGAATACCACATTGTTGGCATGATCAGCCATTTGGGAGCCATGCTGGGTGTGGCGAATGGCATTTCGCTGGCCCACAAACTCAACAAGGAAGGTAAAATATCAGTAGTATACAGTGGTGACGGTGGTACCAGTGAAGGAGATTTTCATGAAGCCCTGAATGTGGCTGCTGTCTGGCAATTGCCGGTTATTTTTCTAATTGAAAACAATGGCTACGGCCTCAGCACTCCCAGCAATGAACAATTTCGCTGCAAACAGTTTATAGACAAGGGAATTGGCTATGGCATGGAAGCCATACAGATAGATGGCAACAATATTCTGGAGGTATACAACACCCTGCGCAAACTCACGGAAGATATGCGCCAAAATCCGCGGCCTGTGTTGCTGGAATGTATCACATTCCGTATGCGCGGTCACGAAGAGGCCAGTGGAACCAAATATGTTCCTCCACACCTGTTTGAAGAATGGAAAAAGAAAGACCCCATTGACAATTTCGAGGCATGGATGCTAAATGAGGGCATTATTACCACCGAAGAAACCGAAGAAATACGCAAAGCATTTCTGGCTGAAATTGAAGTCGGGCTGGAAGAGGTATTTGCCGAACCTGAGCCTGTGGCCAATGAAGCCGAAGAACTTGAAGACATGTATGCTCCGGTAAACATTACCCACACTGAACCTGCCGGAAATGAAACTGAGAAACGCCTGGTGGATGCTATCAGTGACGGTCTGAAACAAAGTATGTTAAAGCATTCCAACCTGGTCATCATGGGACAGGATGTGGCAGAATACGGCGGTGTTTTCAAGATAACAGACAATTTTTACAAAGAATTCGGAAAGGAAAGGGTGCGCAACACCCCCATTACCGAAAGTTCCATACTGGGAGCGGGCTATGGCCTTGCAATCAAAGGATACAAGGCGGTGGTGGAAATGCAGTTTGCCGATTTTGTAACCTGTGGATTTAACCAGATTGTGAACAATCTGGCCAAAAGCCACTACAGATGGGCTCAACCCGCCGATGTGGTGGTAAGAATGCCCACAGGTGCCGGAGTGCAGGCAGGACCGTTTCACAGCCAAAGCAATGAAGCCTGGTTTTATCATGTGCCAGGATTGAAAATTTATTATCCATCCAATCCGTTTGATGCCAAAGGACTGCTGGCCACCGCCATCAACGATCCCAATCCGGTGTTGTTCTTTGAACACAAATTCCTGTATCGCAGCATCAGCGGGTTAGTGCCGGACAACTACTACACCTTGCCTGAAGGCCGTGCCTCGGTTCACGACCATGGAGATGAGATTTGCATCATCACCTACGGCTGGGGAGTTCATCAGGCGGTAAAATATGTAACCGAACACCAAATCCCTGCCAGGATTGTGGATTTGCGCACCCTATTGCCGTGGGACAAGGAAACGGTTGCAGAACAGGTAAAAGCCACAGGCAAGGTACTGGTGCTAACGGAAGACACCCTCACCGGCAGCATTGCCTCTGATATCTCAGCCTGGATCATGGAAAACTGCTTTCAATGGCTGGATGCTCCGGTAAAAAGACTGGGAAGCCTGGATACACCCGTTCCGCTTGCAAAAACCTTGGAAGACGCCTATCTACCATGGGGTAAATTGGGTGCGATTATTCAGGATTTGCGGAATTTTTAATCAGAATTACATCATGCAGTGGGGAGAAGCCATTCTGGAAACCTGGCAGGTACACAACCGCAGCATGCTTTATCTGATTGAAAATTTGCCTGATAAAGCTTTCGAAACATCCCTGAGCAAGCGCGGTGGAAGAACCATTGCAGCGCAACTGTCGCATTGTATTGATGTGCGTTTTTACCGGATGGAATCTTTTGTGAAGAAAAACCTACTTGATTTTGTACCATTCGAAAAGGGTTACGTTCCCGGTAAAATGGAATTGCTGAAGGCATTTGAAGATTCAGGTAAAATCATGGACAGCCTGATTCTGGAATCGCTGAACAGCGATGGTAAAGCACCGCATTTTGCACGGGGGATTGTGGTAATGATCGGGTATTACATTTCCCACGAAGCACACCATCGCGGCCATGCCCTGCTTACGGCAAAAACACAGGGCATTCCATTGCCTGACTCCTTAAAGTGGGGTGTCTGGGAATGGAATAAATTGTAGTTTCTTAAATTTATTCCCGAAATTGCCCCTTTGATTTCTTTGGTGAAAAAACTCATATTTCTATTCTCTCTGAGTATTACAGCACTTCAGGCGCAGCACTTCGGACAGATCGGAATGGGACGGTATTCCGGTATACATGCGGCACGCATCAATCCTGCACTGACGGCAAACAGTAAGTACATGTGGCACGTAAACCTCATCGGTGGCTGGATCAACGCCAATGCTTCTCATTATCAGTTCAATCCGCCTTACAACGGCAACAAACCTGCGAGAAGCCGCTTTGCAGATGAATATTTCCGCAGTGAAAATAAGACCCGGCTGCAGCAAAACTGGTTCAAAGGCACCTGGGATGGCAAAGACCAGTCAGCCTCGCTTAACTCTATGCTTTATGGTCCATCCTTCATGGTTCGTATAAAAAAGTTTAAGGTTGGATTACTCACCGATATCAACAGCCATGTGCGCATAGACGGGATGAGTGCAAATCTTTCGAGGGCTGTGTTTAACAGAATGGATTCTGCCCGTGGTGCCTTTGATGCATTTGCGCTGGATAAAAACGGCAGCACAGAACGCATTGCGGCCTTTACCGCAGCGCAAAACCAGTGGTCAAGCATCGGTATAACCGCGGCGTACATCGTACCCATGAAATGGAAACGCGACCTGCATGTAGGCGCTACAATTAAAAGCGTAAAAGGATTGGGAGGCAGTTATGTGCAGAGCGATGAAATATTGGCAACCAGAATAGCCCAAGGCATATACAGTTTAGACCAAACCCGAATCCAAATGGCAGAATATACGGGTGGACGCGGCACCGGACTGGATCTGGGATTTGCCTACACCATACGCAAAAAAGAGCATCTGCAACCCGGTGATTATAAATTCAAACATCCCGATTATATGATCCATCTGGGCTTATCTTTTATGGACATAGGAAGTATTTTGTATCGCGAAGTAAAGGCTTCCACATTTATCAATGAGACCCCTGTGCAGTGGAATACCAATGGAGCAACAGCCGTTTATCAGCCCGTTCCGGATGTAAAAAATGTGCAGGCTGTACTGGCCGGTTTGCCCGGGGCTGCATCCTTTACTCAGGATCTTCGCATCGGCCTTCCCACACGCATGCTATGGAGCGCCGACTATCAGTTCAAACGCCATTGGTTCATTCAGGGACAGTGGGCACACTCCTTACGCGGAAAGTACGGAAATGCCATGCGCCATGCCTCCTACATGATGATTGGTCCCCGTTATGAATCGGACTTGTTTGCATTTACGCTGCCTGTGATGCTTGAATACGATTACCGCAGCCTAAGACCAGCCGCCAGCATGCGTATTGGCCCCATTTATTTCGGAACCAACAGTTTGCTTTCCGCTGTAAGAACCAAGAACGTAAAAGACCTTGACTACTTCATTGGCATCAGTTTTGGTGATATACCAGGCAGCTGGATAGACCGTCAGGGCAGCGATAAGGAAGAAAAAGAAAAAATCAAGCGGGCACAATCCTGCGATAAAATGTAAGGTTTGGAAAAGCACCCAGGCATCGCGTTTGAAATCAAAAAAATCCGATGGATTACCATTGGTTTTGCTGCACTCTCACTATACAGAACGCTTAGTGTAGCTGCCGGACAATTTATCTATAACGGATATTCTCTTGCCAATGAGGAATGGTTTTATTTATCTGCAGTTGTTTTATCGTTAACATTGCTGCTGGTAAACAAGAAAACCATGTTGGCGGCCTTTATTACTGCCATCATCTATCCAAAATTTGAAATCGTTTTTGGTGCAGGCAGTATCAGCTCCGGGCTATTCATCTATTTCTGCTTTTTTCTGGGTATGTGGGAATTGCTGCTAAAAAAATACGAACTGGACAAAGCCGAAAACCATGAAAAAGCCAATCGTATTCTAAACCAGCTGTACTGGATACTCTTTGCTGCTTATGGCATTATTAACGGACTTTCTGCTTTGCTGCACATAGCTGACCCATACTGGAAAAGCGGGTATGCCATGGAAATGAATTTGGCTCACAGTTACTGGGGCAGATTTTATTACTTTTTCAGAGACCTCAGAAACCATTATCCGGGAGTAATGGATATGGTAATGCCTTTGAATACATATGGCGTTATAATTTCACAGCTGCTGCTTATACCGCTGTACCTATACAGGCCTACCCGAAAGTGGCTCATTGTATGGTTTATCATTTTGTTAATTCATATTTTTATACTTTTAAGAATCGTGTTATTACCTCATTTTACAGTATTGTTTTTCATATTAATTTTTTATAGAAAAACTCCTGAAATGTATGGTTTAAGGTTGTTGAAACCGTCTATAGATATCAAGCCTTTACGAAATTACATGTGGATCGCTTACAGCATTTTTGCAATATTGTTTCTGCTTAAAACCCCGGTTGTTTCAAAGGTTGCAGATAAGACTTTCTGGTTTTTAAGAGAATGGGATACACGCGTTTGGTTCAATAAAAGAATTGGACAATTGGGATTAAGCCAGCCCAACATATTAAATGCACAGGCTTTGCAAAGTGCAAGGCGTTTCATGATTTATCACAAAAACGGATACAAAAAAGAATGGCTACCCATAACAGGGAAAGACGGAGAGCGGTTATCATACTTACCCGATCCTCTATTTATTGAACATCAGGGCCTGGAGATAATCTATGGAAACACGGGTGCCCACCTGTTAGCCTACGATTCTTTCACGTACATGAACTCTCCTACCCCTTATAAATGGAAGGGCAGAGCGGTTGAAAGACTGATTCGCACTGATTATTTCGTGAAAGGCTATAAGGGCTCACACGAGTATGAAGTGGAATTTTGGGAACGCACCAAGCCCAACAGAAATGGCATTCCCAGCTGGGATTACAGCGATTCTCTGGTAGAAATACGAAAATACAACTTTAACGGGAAAGACGAACCTAAAAGAATCTCTCTTAAACATTGAAAAGGAAGTGCATACAGTCACCATCCTTAACGATGTATTCCTTGCCTTCTACCCTTAATTTTCCGGCTGCCCTGCAGGCTGCTTCTGTTTTTAAGGTAACATAATCCTGGTAAGCAATAACCTCGGCACGAATAAATCCCTTTTCAAAATCAGAATGAATTTCTCCTGCTGCCTGCGGGGCCTTAGTTCCTTCAGTAATGGTCCACGCACGCACTTCTTTAACGCCAACCGTGAAATAGGTAATGTAATTCAGCAATTTGTAGGCAGCCTTAATGAGCTTTTCAACTCCACTTTCAGTTAATCCCATTTCTTCCAGAAACAGCTTGCGGTCATCAAAGCTTTCCAATTCGGCAATTTCGGCTTCAATGGCTGCGGAAATGATAAGGATGCCGGCATTTTCGTCTGCTATAGCCTTTTTCACCATCTCCACGTGGGCATTCCCTTTCACTACACTCTCCGGATCTACATTGCAGACATACAGCACAGGTTTGTCGGTAAGCAGATTCAAGTCTTTTAACATGGCGCGGCGTTCTGCATCAATATTTAATGTACGGCAGTTTTTACCCTGCTCCAGATGTATCTTAAATGCTTCCAGCACTTCCAGCAATCGGGCAGCCTCTTTGTCTCCCGCCTTTGCCTGCTTGTGAATTTTAGCAATGCTTTTTTCTATAGATTCAAGATCCTTAAGCTGCAGTTCCGTATCGATAATTTCCTTGTCTGCTACCGGATCTACTTTACCATCCACATGTATCACGTTGGGATCGTCAAAACAACGTAACACATGCAATATAGCGTGGGTATTGCGAATGTTTCCTAAAAACTGGTTTCCCAATCCCTCGCCCTGGCTGGCACCTTTAACCAGACCGGCTATATCCACTATTTCTATGGTGGTAGGCACCACGTTCTGTGGATTAACCAATTCCGTGAGCACGGTAAGCCGCTCATCCGGAACGGTAATGGTTCCCACATTGGGTTCAATGGTACAGAAAGGAAAATTGGCAGCCTGAGCTTTGGCGCTGCTCACCGCATTGAAGAGGGTGGATTTACCCACATTGGGCAGTCCGACGATTCCGCATTGTAAAGACATTTTTTAGTGAATAATTTTTAGTTAACAGTGCATAGTTATGCAGCCTGCATCCTTTTTTTTGTTGTATTTAAATTGGCTATCAACGTACGTTGAAGCGCTGTTGTTTCATTAACAAATGTATCATAATTCATATTGATTGAATTCGATTCCTTTGAAAGCAATAACCAATATTCCGTTTCATTTGACTCTTTAAGGGCCGGACTCATTTTAAACATAGAGTCGCGTTTTACATATCCGGCAAGTGCCTCATTTATATTGGAACCAATTGATTTACAGCTGCGAATCAATTGTTTAGCTTTATGTAAAGTATCGTTTAACTTTACGATTGACATAGCAAAATTAAATGCCTTTTTTAATACCACAGATTTACTCTTGCAACCCAATTTTTCCATAATTTAAAATCCAATGAATATACAAACTTACAGAATCTCAACAAACTATATACTTTATACTATGCGCCGTGCACTATATCAGATCTCCAATATCCTGTATCACCTTTCTTGCCAGTGCATCGGCGGTATTTTGGGTATTGCTTTCTGCATAAATGCGAATAATAGGCTCTGTATTGGATTTGCGCAAATGAACCCAGTCACCGTCAAACTCTATTTTCACACCATCAATCGCATTGATGGGATGTTTTTTGTATTTCTGTTTCAGTGCTTCAAGCACAGCGTCCACATCCATTCCAGGTTGCAATTCAGCCTTGTTTTTACTGATTACATAAGAAGGATAGGATGCACGAAGGGCACCTGCTTTCATGCCACTCTTGGCCAGGTGCGAAAGAAATAAGGCAATCCCAACCAAGGCATCACGGCCATAATGCAGCTCTGGATAAATGATGCCGCCGTTACCTTCTCCACCTATCACAGCGCCAGTTTCCTTCATTTTTTGAACTACATTTACTTCACCTACGGCACTGGCGCTGTAGGTTTGTCCTGCTTTTTCGGTCACTTCTTTTAATGCCCTGGTACTGCTGAGGTTGCTAACGGTAGTACCCGGTGTATTTTTCAGCACATAATCTGCCACAGCTACCAGTGTATACTCTTCGCCAAACATCTCTCCATCTTCGCAAACCAGCGCAAGCCGGTCCACATCAGGATCCACCACTATTCCCAAATGGCATTTTTTACTTTTTACTAAAGATGAGATTTCTCCCAGATGTTCAGGTAATGGCTCAGGATTGTGAGCAAACCGACCGGTAGGTTCACAATTCAGTTCAAAAATATCTTCTACTCCAAGGGCCTTAAGCAATCGTGGCACTGCAATGCCTCCCACACTGTTGACCGCATCCACGGCAATCTTGAATTTTTTGGCAGCGATGGCCTCAGCGTCAACCAGGTCGAGTGACAGAATCATTTCTATGTGTCTGTCCAGAAAATCCAGCTGCTCTATTTTACCTAGGTCATCAACACCGGCAAAAGAAAAGTCGTTATTTTCTGCCAGTGTCAGCACTTGCTTGCCGTCATCATCGCTGATGAATTCACCGCGGGCATTGAGCAACTTTAAAGCATTCCACTGTTTCGGATTGTGACTGGCTGTAATGACAATTCCGCCGGCAGCCTGCAGCTCAGTAACGGCCACTTCCACTGTCGGGGTTGTAGCCATGCCAAGGTCTATCACATCAATTCCAAGGCCCATAAGCGTGTTGCTGATAAGTCCGTGAACCATGGGTCCGCTTAACCGTGCATCTCTTCCTACGACCACTTTGTTTCCGCAGTCCTTTCCAAGAATCCAGGTGCCAAAGGCTGAGGCAAATTTCACAATGTCAATGGGTGTAAGGTTTTGCTCGGGAATACCACCAATGGTGCCGCGAATACCGGAAATAGACTTAATCAAGGTCATAAACGAGGGGTGCAAAAATAAAGGATTTGGGCAGGAATTGTATGCATAACGAGCATCCGGGCCAAACAAATAGGATTTTTTGGCTATTTTTACTGATTATTGGTTATTTATTTTTTATTACTATTTTTGTGTAATTTTATATATTATTACTAATTATGAATTATGTTATTCTTGGAAGAATCCGTAAACCGGAAAAAACAACAAGTAAGACAGGGGAAATACTGCTCAACAGTATCATATCAGTAAATAAAAGAATTAAAAAACGCACGCTGCTGCCCTTTCGCCTGGTATACGGGAATGAGATAAATGGTTTGTTTCTACATGCCGCAGATGCAGTAAGTGCCATGATATTTATGGAAGAGGAATTAATGCAGTCGGGGCTTGGCCCCATTATGCACTGGAGTATTTGCGGAGGGGCATTTACCCTGATGAAAGATGAAAAACGCAATCCTATTGTGGGTGGTAGAGAATTGCCATTATTGAGACAGACCTTACAGCGTGAGGGCGCAAAAAGTCGTTTTTTTGTGCGCACCCATGACCGTGAAGACGATTTTTTCCTACTGCAGGGACTCTATGTCTGGGATCATATCATGGAAGGATGGAACTTAAAAAGAGATAAACAGATACTGGGAATATTTCTGGAAGGGAACGATTACAAGTATGCCGCTGATACACTTAAAATAGCCCGTCCCCAGACCTGGAGAAAATACCGAAGTCTGCAGATGGCGGCCTATTTCAGCATCAGGGAAATTTTACTGTCGGGCAGATTACTCGCAGAAAACCATGCAAACAGCGATTTATCCTAACAAATCAACAAACCTTAATACCTTTGTAGCATGCAAAAACAGCTCATTGAATGTGTACCAAATTTCAGCGAAGGCCGCGATGCGGGCATCATCAAACAGATTACCGATGAAATTGAAAGCGTAGACGGTGTACGCCTTCTGGATGTGGATCCCGGAAAGGCAACCAACCGCACGGTAGTAACATTTGTAGGCGAACCTGAGCATGTCATTGAAGCTGCATTCAGGGGCATTCGCAAGGCGGCGCAGCTCATAGACATGAGCAAGCATCAGGGGGAGCATCCTCGTATGGGCGCCACCGATGTTTGTCCGCTGATTCCCATTCAGGGCATCACCATGGAAGAAACTGCAGCCTGGGCCGTTAAACTGGCGAAGCGTGTGGGCGAGGAACTGCAAATACCCGCCTATTTATATGAGTACGCACAGCCCGATAAAAAACGCAGCAACCTGAGTGTAATCCGTGCCGGCGAGTACGAAGGTTTTTTTGATAAGATAAAACTGCCAGAATGGAAACCCGATTTTGGTCCTGCTACATTTAATTCCACAGCCGGGGGAACCGTGATCGGAGCCCGTGATTTTTTGATTGCCTACAATGTAAATCTGAACACCAAAAGCACACGCATCGCCAACCGCATTGCCTTTGATGTTCGTGAGGCTGGGCGTGTAGTGCGCGAAGGCAACCCATATTCCGGAAAAATAAAAACAGATGAAAACGGCGAACCTGTGAGGGTTCCGGGCAAACTTAAGCATGTAAAAGCCATTGGCTGGTACATCGAAGAATACCGCATGGCCCAGATAAGCATTAACCTCACCAATTACCGAGAAACGCCATTGCACCTTGTATTTGAAGAATGCCGTAAAAGTGCCGACGAGCGGGGTGCGCGTGTTACCGGCAGTGAATTGGTAGGCCTGATTCCGTTGCAGCCCCTGCTGGAAGCCGGTAAATATTTCATTGAGAAACAAGGTCTCAGCACAGGGATAAGCGAAGAAGAACTGATTTGGTCTGCCGTAAAAAGTATGGGCCTCGATGAACTTGCCCCTTTTGATCCTAAAAAGAAAATTATTGAATACCTGCTGAAAGATGAACTGGATGAAAAGCTGATTACGATGACGGTGAAAGCTTTTGCCAATGAAACCGCAGCAGACAGTCCGGCTCCGGGAGGCGGTTCCATAGCTGCTGCCGTGGGCGCTTTTGGAGTAGCGCTGGGCACCATGGTTGCAAACTTATCTGCATCTAAAAGAGGATGGGAGGAGAGAACAGCTGAATTTAGCCCATGGGCTGAAAAAGGACAGCACATTAAAGACAAACTGCTTGCTTTGGTAGATGAGGACACCCGTGCTTTCAATACTATCATGACTGCCTTTGGCTTACCCAAAGACACAGAGGAGCAGAAAGCATTCAGAAAATCAGCTATCCAACAGGCAAGTAAATATGCTACTGAAGTACCTTTCAGAACCTTGAAAACCGCAGTGGAAGCCATTCCATTACTGCAGGAAATGGTAAACAAAGGCAATCCCAATTCACTAAGTGATGCGGGTGTGGGTGCTGCCTGCATGCTCACTGCCATGCAGGGCGCATGGATGAATGTCCTGATTAACGCTCAAGGACTGGAAGACAAAGCCTGGGCTTCCGATATCACGGCCAAAGCCGAAAAACTGATACAGGAAGGACGCAGCGCCTGCAATGCCATGGTAGCGGAAGTAGAAAACAGGTTGAGAGGTTAATACTGTGCGTATAAGCGTCCTGTTTTTATTCTTCTTTGTTTCTAAGACAACCTATGCCCAGTTCGCACCAGCGGCCGGCAAACCAGGAAGCACTGCTCTCAAACATGATAGTTCGTGCTTCATTGCCTGGGCAAAAAGTTGCGAAATCATCAGGGGTTACCGCGATATCTCCAGGCAAGACAGTGGTTATGCCGATGCAGGCACTGCGCAGGCGGCGACAGGTCCGGCCCTGCAAAACGGTATCGTTAGCCTGGGTGATGGCGGTACAGCCACACTCACATTTGAATCGCCCATTACCAATGGCCCCGGCTGGGATTTTGCCGTTTTTGAAAATAGTTTTCTTGACACATTCCTTGAACTTGCTTTCGTGGAAGTAAGCAGCGATGGCAATAAATTTATTCGCTTTCCGGCTGTAAGCCTTACTGATACGACTATCCAGACCGGGGCATTCGGATATACATTTCCCGAAAAAATTAACAATCTTGCCGGTAAATACCGGGTAGGATTTGGCACACCCTTCGAATTGGAAGAATTGAAGGATTCAGTTGGAATTGACATTACGTCTATAACACATGTTCGAATAAAGGATGTAACCGGAAGCCTTCTGCCTCCGTTCGCGTCCCTGGATTCAAAAGGAAACAAAATCAACGATCCCTGGCCAACCCGGTTTTCATCAGGTGGTTTTGACCTGGATGCGGTGGGTGTGATTCACTCAAAAGTGTCTATTAAGAAAAACAACTACCGACCCATTTCGTCTATTAAATTAGGCCCCAATCCATTATACGGAAGCAGTCTTAATGTTTACACTGAAGAACAATCATTGGCTTCTCTGTATGATATTTCGGGCAGTAAAATTGTATCCTGGAATATACAAACAGGTGAAAACACCCTCAAAATCGACCAACCTACCGGTATGTATTACCTTGTCTTCACTAGCAAAAACAGTACAAGCAGCCACCTTATAGAAATAATACGATAATGCCTGATTTTAAAAAATACTATACCATTCCGGCTCCGCCTGAAGAGGTGTATATGGCGCTTACCTATGCCCCCAGTTTAACACTTTGGGCAGGAGAAAACATTGAAATGGGAACCGAGCCAGGAACCACTTTTAGTCTTTTTGACGGAGGCATCACAGGCACCAACATCGCGTTTGAACCCAACCAAAAAATTGTGCAGCACTGGGATTTTGGGGACATGGAATTGCCCAGCGAAGTGACCATCAAACTGCATCCGCACAAAAAAGGCTGCAGTGTGGAGGTAAGACATGTTAATATTCCGGAAGAAGCTTGGGAAGACATCGCCACAGGCTGGGATGACACCTACATGGCTTCTCTGATGGATTTTTTTGCTTGAAATGACTGGACAACAATCTGTCAATGTAAGAAGCCCCTCAGTTTAGCAGCCCCACCATGTCCACCGTCCGCAAAAACGGTCCGTAAACATGGTTTGTGAGCACCACAAAGCACTTATCTTCATCCAGACAGCGCCAGAAATAGGTTCGGAAACCCTTCCACCATCCGTTGTGAAACACCCACTTTTGTCCATTAATCACTTTCACCCGCCAGCCCAGCGCATAACCGGCTCCGTCGGCAGAAACCTGCACCTGCGGTGTCCACATCAGTTCTTTGCTGCTTGGATTCAGTAAATAGTTGCCTCTTAGGGCACGATCAAGAAAGAACATCTCAACCCCATTGGAGTAAACACCTTTATCTCCGGTGGTGCCGTTGTGGGGGATATCTGAAAATACGCGTCTTTTGTCGTACCCCTGCACCGGATAATTAAACAGTGGTACCGAGTCATGGTTACAGATATGGGTATACTTCATGCCACTGGGTTCGAAAATATTCTTACGGGCATATTGCCTGAAATCCATACCCGACAAGCGCTCAACGATATAGGCCAGCAATGCATAATTGGTATTGCAATAGGAATAGTACGTTCCCGGTTCACCAAAATTCTTTTCAGGCTGTTGATTCAGCTGAATAACAACATCCGAGTTCTTCATGTGCGCGGACTGGTTTGGCCACAGATACGATGAAAAATAAAAATAATCCGGCAGCCCGCTCATATGACAAAGCAAATTGCGAATGGTGAGATTGCGGCGGGTTATTTCCGGAATATACCAGTGCACACTGTCATCAATTAACAGCAAACCATCCTGCTGCAGCATCATAACGGCAATCCCAGTGACAGTTTTACTTACCGAAGCCAGCTGAAACAAATCATCGTTGATAAGTGTATCGGGCTTCCCAAAATTAGCATAGCCATGCGCACCCTGAATAATGCTGTCATTTCTAAAGAAGAAATATGTCCCGTTAAAAATCCCTGTTCTGTGGTGATACTGAAAAAAGGATGCTATCTTTTTTTCAGTGCTGTCTGAAAACCGCGTGTAACGAGATAAATCATAGTATTTGGACGGAATTGGGCCCGGGTTTGGCACCGTAAATGCCGTCAGCACCCAGTAACACAGCAAAACCCTGATCCATCCCCAAAATCGCATATCACAAATTTAATGCAGGTTCAACACTACTCCAGTTCAATTTTCACACAAGAAATACGTTTGGCCTGTAAATTGGAAAACGCTAGGGAACACCAATATATTTATGTGTTTGCAAGGAGATTTTCCATCTCGGATTTGATTTGACATATTCCACAATTAATGGCATAATGTCATTGCGTTTATCCCATTCCGGCTGCAGCAGGCATAAACAATCGGATGAGACCAGCTTCGCCCATTGTTCCGCCCAATCAAAATCACTTTTGTTAAAAACGATGATTTTGAGTTCATGTGCCTTCTTCATTTCTGTTTCTAGCGGAAACTTAAACTTTTTTGGAGAAATACAAACCCAGTCAAACGATCCGCACAGCGGGTGGGCTGCCGAGGTTTCAATATGCACACGCATGCCTTTCTTATGAAGTGCCTGAGTAAGCAGCATCAGGTCATACATGGCAGGCTCTCCGCCTGTAATTACGCAGCATGGTGCACCGGAGGCAGCAGCTGTTTCTGCCAGGGTTTCGATGGAGATTTTTGGATGCGCTTCAGCATCCCATGATTCTTTAACATCACACCAAACGCAACCTACATCACAGCCTCCAAGCCGAATAAAATAGGCGGCCGTGCCCGCGTAATGCCCTTCACCCTGAATGGTGTAGAATTGCTCCATTACAGGCAACAATGCAATATTTTCAGGCTGTTTTGGCTGCAAGACCTGTTTTTCTGGCTTTAAGGGTATTAACAAGCAACCCGGCAATGGTCATCGGACCCACACCGCCCGGCACGGGTGTAATGGCAGATACCTTGGGTTCTACGGAGGCAAAATCAACATCACCGCACAGACGCCAGCCTGCCTTTTTGGTTGGATCATCCACGCGGGTAGTTCCCACATCAATAACCACACAACCCTCTTTCACCATATCTCCGGTTAAAAAACCAGGCTTACCCAGCGCAGCCACAATGATATCGGCATTTTGTGTGAACCAGGTAAGATTGTGTGTGCGGCTATGACACACTGTTACCGTTGCATTTCCGGTTTCTCCTGGATTGGACAATAAGATGCTCATGGGCCTGCCCACAATATTGCTGCGGCCAATAACTACCACATGTTTTCCCTCAGTGGAAATTCCATAATGCTTTAGCATAAGCGTGATTCCATAAGGGGTTGCTGGTTTTATACCTTCGGCACCTTTGGTGAGCCGACCCATATTTACATCGTGGAAACCGTCCACATCCTTTTCCGGGGCTATAGCAAGGGTAACGCGGTTTTCATTGATATGCTTCGGCAGAGGCAACTGCACAATCAATCCGTCAATCTGATCGTTGTGGTTGATTTCGTTTACTTTCGCCAGCAATTCTTCTTCGGTTACATTTTCGGGATAGCGGATAACCGTTCCCAGAAAACCCACCTCATGACAGGCTTTTTCCTTTGCGCCAACATATGTTTGGCTGCCACCGTCATTTCCTACCAGTATTGCAACCAGGTGTGGCGGCCTTAGACCTTGGGAAACAAGGGTTTGTACGTCCCTGGAGAGGGATTCGCGAATACTTGCTGAAACGACCCTTCCATCAATGATTGTTGCCATAGCATGGCAAAGATAAGTGCTGAATCTAATTCCTGATTACATCAGCGTAATTACCGTGCAGCCGTCACCGCCCTGCTCTTCCTGTTCGCTGTGATAGCTGCGCACATAATTCACGGTTTTTAAGTATTGCCTTAGCGATTTACGTAAAATTCCATCCCCCCGGCCGTGAATAACTTTCAGATTAAACTGCCCCAGGGCATAGGCTTCATCCATCCATACGGCCACTTTTTTTAAGGCATCTTCTTCCCTTTCGCCCCTTAAATCGAGCCGTGGATTGAACGTTGCATTGCGCTCTACCCAGTTATACCCCTTGGTAGCTGACTGTTTACCGGTCTTTTGTTTTTCGGCAGGCTCCACTTCGTTCAGAGGCAGCCAAACCTGCACCAGCCCCAGTGCCACTTTCAGTTTATCCTTTTTTACCTCAAGCACCTCCCCCACAGCACCGTTCTGCAAGCTTTTTACCGGCATGCCGGGCAGCCATTTTACAGGTGCAGCAGGCTTTACCGGTTTTTCTTCGGGCGCGGTCTCCGTTTTTATCTGTTCTCTGAAATGGTTCAGTTTACCGCGCACTTCCTGCGTTTTTACTTTATCTGCCTTGTGCTCGCGAATAACCCTGATGGTCATTTCAATCTGCTTGTTGGCTTCATCCAACAGTCTGCCTGCCTTCACCTTGGCCTGCTCAAGCATATCACGTCGCCTGCCTTCAATCTTTTGCTTAAGGGAATGATATTCTTCCAGCAGCAATTGCAAATGCTTTTCCTTCTGCTCATTTTCAGTCAGCAGCTGCTGCAGTTTTGCCTGTTGTTGCTCCAGCTCTACCAGCAAATGTTCGGTTTTCCGGCTTTCCTCACCACCAAGGCCTTCTATTTGGCTGATAATCTGATCTGAAAACCCGGTTTTCTTCAGCAGTTGCAAGGCAAAAGAACTGCCGGGCTTACCCGGAATCATTCGATATAAAGGCTGCAGGTTTTGCAAATCGTAGGCCATCCCTGCGTTTTGCACACCTTCTGTTTGTCCGGCCCACTCTTTTACACTGCTAAAATGGGTGGTTACAATGGCACTGGCGCCTTTTTTAAGCAACTGATCCAGTATTACACGTGCAATGGGGCCGCCAAATCGCGGGTCTGTGCCATCACCAATTTCGTCCACACCCAGCAGCATGCCTGGCTTCGCAGCATCTGTCATGGCTTTAAGATGCGCCAAATGCGCACTAAACGTACTCAACCCCGCATCCATACTTTGTCCGTCTCCGCAATCGATCATCATACCCGAAAATACCCCGCATTCGCTGTCGGGAGAGGCAGGAATGAACAGCCCATGTTGCACCATATATTGTAACAAAAAAGCAGTTTTAAGCGCCACGCTTTTACCACCTGCATTTGGACCGGAAATTACCAGAAAGCGGTTTTCACGGGTAAGCTGTAAATCCAGTGGAACCACCCGGGTGGTTTTAAGCAAGGGATTGACAGCCTTTTTCAGCACCATAACCGCGTCGGACCTAAGGATGGGACGCTGGGCACCCACAGCCGCCGCAAAGGCGAGCCTTGCAGCCAAAAGATCCATTTCCACCAGCGACTGCATCACCGACTGCAATGAAACCTGATAAGGCCTTATGGCATCTGTTGTTTTTAACAATATTCGCTCACGCTCTCTGCGGCGCTCGGCATACAGTTCTTTCAGGCGGTTATTCAGTTCCAGGCTCTCTACCGGTTCCACGAATAGGACCTGACCTGTGGCACTCACATCTTTTACAAAACCATTTACCCTGCGTTTGTGTTCGGCCTTAACCGGTATCACGATGCGTTCTTCACGCACGGTAAGCTCAGCATCGGCTGTGTAGCCAGCCTCCCGCCACTGTTTAAAAATCTGTTTGACCTGGTTGCGCACTTCCTTTTCAATTCGCTCAATATCGGTGCTCAACTTCGCAAATGGCACAGAGGCGTTGGGCTTCAGCTGCCCTTTTTCGCTGAGAACGGCATCAATACTGCGCACAACGGTCTGCAGCCCATCATCCTCTCCAAGCAAGGCATACAAAAGGGGATAATCAGTTCTGAATTTTCTCAGCACGGCAGAAGCCCTCAAATAATTCTGCAGGGTTTTGCTCAGGGCCGACAAATCATCCTCTGAAAAAAAAGCATTCTCCACAGAAAGAACGGCGAGCCCCTGCATTAAATCTTCGCTGCCTTCAAACGGATTGGCCGACGGATGTTTTTCCGTAAAGAGCCTCCACTGGTCTGTGCAGTCAAATTGCCTTGTAATACCTGAAACATCTTTCAGCATGCGCATCGACTCCACACGCGTGGCGGAAGAAGCAAAGCGACAACGCATTTTCAGGGCTTCGCGAATACGGTCAAAGCCAATGATGGTTTCAAATTCCGCAGGATAAATCACGGTTTCTCCGATTGACGGTTCAGTTGCATTTTTTGCAATCGTGTAATTACCTTTTCCATGATAGCTGAAAACTGATCGGGATGCTCCTGATAGAATTCTACAGCATCTTTAAATGATTCTTTGGAAACTCCATGTTTGGTAAAAACAACGGCATAATCCTTTTCCCAAAGACTATCGGGCAGTAAGCCATGGTTGTAATTAATGGCATTGGCTGACTCCATCAGCATCACATCCGTCATCACATCCACCATTTTTTCTTTGGGTAGTGGTGCTTTTTTTGCACAGGCAGCAACCAGAAACAGACAGGCTATGGTAATTTTGCGGAGTAACACGGTCACCACAAAATTACGCAAATGAACGCGATAGCCACTCGATTACAGGATATAAAAAGTAAACTGGGCACAAATACCCGGTTGATTGTGGTGAGCAAATACCGCAGCATCGATGAGATTGAGGCCGTGTATGAAGCCGGTCAGCGGGCGTTTGCAGAAAACCGCGTGCAGGCTTTGATGGAGCGGCATGAAGCCTTGCCGAAAGACATTGAGTGGCATTTGATTGGACATTTGCAAACAAATAAGGCAAAATATGTGGTGCCTTTTGTAAAGCTGATACACAGTGCCGACAGCCTGAAACTGCTAAAGGAAATCAACAAGCAGGCCGAAAAAATAAACAAAGTTCAGGATGTTTTACTGCAGATATTCGTGGCGCAGGAAGAAACCAAATTTGGTTTGGAACCGTCAGAAGCGAAGGCTTTGATTGCCTCTGCCGAATTTCAGCATATGCAGAACATACGCGTTTGCGGTCTTATGGCCATGGCCAGCAACACCACAGATACGAAACAGATTAAACTAGAGTTTACCACAGTTTCAGCTTTGTTTCAGGAACTAAAAGCAGGACTAATGAAACAAAACCACGCTTTCACAGAACTAAGCATCGGCATGAGCAGTGATTTTGCCATAGCAATAGCCTGTGGCAGCACTATGGTGCGTGTGGGAAGCAAGGTTTTTGAAGGGTAAACAATCTCTTTCAACCAAAAACCCTTACCCACCCTGTTTGTTACTCTTGCGTGGATGTTTTCATTGTCTTCCCGCATCAGCTTTTCAAGAAAATTGATACTTTGAAAAGTTTCCCAAAGATTTACCTTCTGGAAGAATATCTTTTTTTCAATCAATATCCATTCCACAAACAAAAAATCGCCCTGCACAGAGCTTCCATGAAGCATTACGGGCAATGGCTAACAAACCAAGGCTTAGCGATAGAATACATAGACAGCACATCGTCCATTTCTGATATCAGTCAATTCATTTTGGAAGCTCCGGCAAAAGAAATCAGTGGCATCACCTGCTATGACCCTTGTGATAACTGGCTTTCAAAACGTTTGCATAACAACAGGATTCCGGTTACATACCTCACTTCCCCCTCATTTTTAAACGATGCAGAAACCCCCTTGCCCACGCGCAAGGACGGAAGCATTGTGCAAACCGACTTCTACATAGCACAACGCAAACAGCGTAACCTGTTAATTGACAACGGCAAGCCTGTGGGCGGACAATGGACCTACGACACCGATAACCGCAAGCGCTATCCCAAAGGACAAACCCCGCCACCACTGTGGTTTCCGGAAGAAAACACCTTCGTCAGAGAAGCTGTAAGCTATACGGACAAGCATTTCCCAAACAATCCGGGCATTATATCAGATGGGGTTATCTATCCCGTAACCCATGCCGATGCAGAAAAATGGCTGCAGGATTTTCTTTCCCAACGCTTTCATGATTTTGGGCCCTTCGAGGATGCACTGGTTAAAAAACAACACTGGCTGCACCATTCCGTGCTCACGCCCATGCTCAACACCGGGCTCCTCACCCCACAGCAAATTATAGATGCTGCCATTGAGTATGCAGATAAAAACCCCATACCACTAGCCTCGCTGGAGGGCTTTATACGGCAAATCATCGGCTGGCGTGAATTTATACGCCTGTTTTACCTCAACCACGGAACTGAGCAACGAAACCGAAATTTCTGGGGATTTACCCGAAAAATACCGTCCTCTTTCTACACCGGCACAACAGGCATTTTACCCATAGACGACTGCATACAAAAACTGCAAAAAACCGGCTACAACCACCACATTGAACGCCTCATGGTACTGGGCAACTTCATGCTGCTTTGCGAATTTGATCCCGATGAAGTGTACCGGTGGTTTATGGAAATGTACATAGACGCTTACGACTGGGTAATGGTGCCCAATGTATATGGAATGAGCCAGTTTGCTGATGGTGGGAGAATGTGCTCCAAACCCTACATCAGCGGAAGCAACTACCTGCTCAAAATGTCTGACTACAAAGGCGATGGGCGGTGGGAGAAAATCTGGGATGCCCTGTTTTGGTCATTTATGCACAAACAGCGCAATTTCTTTGCCCAAAACCCAAGAATCGGAATGCTGCTGAAAACCCTTGACAACATGGACACTGAAAAGCGGAATCAGCACTTTGCTGCCGCTGAATGTTTCATTAAAAGTCTGGATGCATGAAACCTTCCATCAACGTTGTCTGGCTGAAACGGGATCTGCGTACTTCAGACCATGCATCATTTGCCGCGGCAGAAGCCGACGGTCTACCGTACCTAATACTTTTCCTGTTCGAACCTTCCCTGTTAGCCCGCCCCGATTGCAGTGAGCGCCACATCCGATTTCAACTACAGTCGCTGGAAGACATGAACAATAGACTTCAAAAAGCAGGCATAAAAGTACATATAGCCTGTGAAGAAGCGGTAACCGTTTTTGAACACATTATCGGCAAATTCAATGTAAACCATGTTTTCAGCTACCGAGAAAGCGGTGTTCAACAGACCTGGGACCGTGACAAGGCAGTTGCCCGGCTGTTAAAAAAACACCATATTGTATGGCAGGAATTCCAGCGCGACGGCATCCTTCGCGGAATCCAAAACCGCGATGGATGGGATAAACAATGGTTTGGACACATGCACGCCCCGCAGATTGAGAATACATTCTCACCCGCACTTGCCATCCATGAAGAATTGCCATTTGCAGATATGCCGGAAACTGCAAACCATCCTGCCAAATGGAACAAAAACATGCAGCCGGGTGGCGAAATCCATGCGTGGCAATACCTGCAAAGCTTTATTGAAAACCGTGGTCAAAACTACAACCGCCATATATCAAAACCTGCGGAAAGCCGACTTTCCTGCAGCCGGCTATCACCTTACCTCGCCTGGGGCAATATGAGTGTGAGGCAGGCTTATCAGGTAGCGTACACATCCGAGAATGCCAAAATCCACAAACGGGCTTTTGCCTCTTTTCGCGAACGGCTGCGCTGGCATTGCCATTTTATTCAAAAATTCGAGCAGGAATGCCGATATGAATCAGAAAACATCAACCGTGGCTACGATTTGCTCACCTGGAATAACAACGAGCAAGCCATCGAAGCGTGGAAAAAGGGTAAAACAGGTTTCCCGATGGTGGACGCCAACATGCGCTGTCTGACTGAAACCGGATGGATCAACTTCAGGATGCGGGCCATGCTGGTTTCGTTTTTATGCCACCATTTGGGAGCAGACTGGCGTAAAGGCAAAGCCCACATTGCACAACTTTTTCTGGATTATGAGCCTGGCATTCACTATCCACAGTTTCAGATGCAGGCCGGAACAACGGGAATCAACACCGTTCGTATGTACAACCCTGTGAAACAAAGTCTTGACCACGACCCCGATGGCCTTTTCATCGCAAAATGGTGTCCGGAACTGGCACATTTGCCTGTTCACCTGCGCCACAAGCCGTGGGTAGCCAATGCTCTTGAACAGGCAGAATACGGATTTGTGCCGGGTGAAAATTATCCGCTTCCGATTTGCAGTACAGAGGGCATTCCAAAAGAACACCGCGAGAAAATATGGGGTACACGCAAAACGAATACTGCTCGTACAGAAAACGAAAGGATCCTGAAAACGCACACCCGCAAGGGGCGCAGAAACGCTTAATAGTTATTGAGCATCATCGGCATAATGAGCATGGTGATATCCTCATCCTTCTCATTTTCCGTAGGAACCAGCAGACCGGCACGGTTGGGTGCTGAGAGCTTGAGCACTACCTGCTCCCCGTCTATGGTTGCCAGCATATCTTTCAGGAAGCGGGCATTGAAACCGATTTCCATGTCTTCACCATCATACTCACAGTTGATCTTCTCCTGCGCCTCATTGGCCATTTCCAAATCCTCAGCACTGATTTGCAGCTCGCTACCCGTTATTTTCAGGCGAATCTGGTGCGTGGTTTTGCTCGCAAAAATGCTGATACGGTTGATGGAACTGAGGAAATCGCTCCGTGAAATGGTGAGCGTATTGGGGTTTTCGGTAGGGATAACAGCGTTGTAATCGGGATATTTTTCATCAAGCAGACGCGCAATAAGCTGGGTTGAACCAAAAGTAAAAAATACATTGCTGCGGTTATAATCCACAATTACAGGGGTATCATCGTTGGGAAGCGCTGTTTTCAGCAGGTTCAGGGGTTTTTTAGGAATGATAAAATTCTGGTCCGAACCGGTTTTCAGGTCTTTGCGGGTGAATCGCACAAGTTTATTGGCATCGGTGGCCACAAAGTTCACACTGTCTTCCTTCATTTCCACAAACAGACCTGTTAGATTCAGGCGCAGCTCATCATTGCCGGTAGCAAACAAGGTCTTGCTGATAGCACGGAGCAATACATTTGCCGGAACAGTGAAACTGCCTTCACCGGATTTTTCGGGCAACGCCGGAAAATCTGAACCATTGAGACCGGCCATCTTATAACGACCGTTGTTATTCACCACTTCAATACCGTAGCTGGGTTCTTCGATACTGAAGGTCACCGGCTGATCGGGTAGTGAACGGAGAATATCGATAACCATTTTACTGGGAACCGCCACGCGCACATCCTCCTTGGACTCAACCTGCATGCTGGTTGTCATGCTGGTGTCCAGATCCGTACTGAATATGGTGAGGGTATTTCCTTTGATATCAAAGAGAAAATTCTCCAGGATAGGTATAATGGGCTTGGATATGATGGCGCCATTTACGGTCAGCAAATGCTGAAGCAGTTCGTTGCTGGGTGCTATAAACTTCATAAAAGTATATTCTTTCTGATGTTGGTTACAAACGTATTTAACTTAGGCGAATAGAAATGCACAAATTTTTGGGTTTTATAAACAAAGGTTTCATGCATCCGCTATTCCTCCGGTAAAGTGTCATTGACGATGATAAAAAGATCTTCATTGTCTTTCTTCATCATGTATTTTTCTCTGGCAAATTTTTCAAGATTTACCTGATTGCCAAATAGTTCTGTGCGCTGTCTTCTTAAATCTGCAATTTGCTTTTCATACAATGCTTTTGAATCCTCCAGGTCTGAAACTTCCGAAGCAATGGAAAAACGATAAAACACATTGTTGCTGTCAAAAAACAGCATCCACAGGCCAAAGAAGGCGAACAGCAATACGTAACGGTATTTGAACAGATTGTGCAACACGCTCCACAAATATATAGGCTTAACAGAAAAGCCTCATGCACTATTTATGCGTATGTCCACTTTTTTGCTATCTTCGTTTGATGAACAGAATTTTTCCATTCCTATTGGCCATGTTCGCAGCAGCCTCCGGCATATCCCAGCCCTGCGATTACAGACAAAAGAAATACACCGTACGCCAGGAACTGAAAACGGTTTATGGAGTGGCTAAGTCATATGGCAATGGAACAGACACATTGTTCATTGATATTTATAAACCAGTCGGCGACAACAATACCCTTCGCCCTATGATTTTGTTTATCCACGGTGGCGGTTTCAGCGGGGGCAATTACAAAGACGTTACCAACCAGGCTAAATCCTTTGCTCAGCGCGGATATGTTGCTGCCACGGCCTCCTACAGGCTTGGGTTTTTCCGTCCTGTTATTCCCGACCAATATCCGTGGGCACTGGACAAGGCAGAACCGGAACGCGCTGCTTACAGAGCCATGCAGGATATCAAAGGTGCCGTGAGATACCTAAAAGGACGCAACCTATCCGACAGTGCTGACGTACATAATTTTTTCATCGGCGGATTCAGCGCAGGAGCTATCACCAGCTTGAATGTGGCATTTGTTAATGACAACAAATTTCGGCCTGCTTCCTGCGATTCTATCAACAGTGTGGTGTATCAGGGAAACAGTTACAAGAGACCTGCTCTGGGCAGCGTGGACGGCACCCTGCACCTAAATGGACACAACACTTCCGTACGTGGTGTTCTCAACTATTTTGGCGCAGTGGCAGACACCGCTGTGCTTGAAACCGCAAGGCCTGCTGTATTTAACTACCACCAGCTTGGCGATCCGGTTGTTCCTGCAGGCATCAACCGTCCTTTCTACGGACTGGGAATGGGCATTTCGGATAACTGGCCCGTGCTTTACGGCAGCACCATTATAAGCCGTAGACTAAAAGCACTGGGTTACACTGGCAATTCCCTAAGAAACCGGATCATCAGCGGCAATATGCACGATGTTGACAATCCCGCACTGATGGATACCATGACCGCAAATTGGGCATCATCCATCATTTGCGCTCCCGGTGCGGCTGCAAAACACATTCAAATGCCGAGGCCCTACCGTTTGCAAATTGAAAACAACAAAACGTACCTGATAACCCCGGAAGGCGGCAGCTGGGAATTCTTCGACCTATCCGGAAGAAAATTACACCAGGTAAAAACAGCAATGGGGGATCGTATGGAAATCATACGTACACCTTGCATAATCCGTTTTCAAACAAATTCGGGAGAAGGTTCGTTTCTTTGCAACCCGTGAGGCTGCTGTTTCGCATAACGTTTTTACTAATACTGCTTACGCAGTTTTTTGCATGCCACAATAAGCAGCCCGGCGCACTTCCGGCCGGTGTACAATGGCAACAACCGGATTACAGCAGGCTGTTTCTGCTCGGAACGCATGGCAAGGATTCCTTCATTGCTTTTAAAAACCCGGCCGATACTTCACAATGGTTGCAGGTCGTTTGCTGGGGAAATGAACAGAAATATGAAGAATGCATCGGCCTAAAGAAAAGAAACCGGATTGCGTGCATGACTGCCGTTTTTTCCGGCATGATGGAAGTGCTGGGGACCGAAAACAGAATTTGTTGCACGGATAACGCTTCATATCACACCGGTCCCAAATGCAGAAAATGGTTTGCTGAAAACAAAATCCCGGAAGCCACTAAAGGGGTTTCACTAGACAGGGAAAAACTACTCAAAAGCAAACCGGACTTGGTTTTAACCTACTTTATTGACAACAAAGGCAAGGAAGACTGGAACGCGATTGCGAAAAATGGTGTCCCGGTAATTTTCCTTCAGAACTATTTGGAAAACCACCCACTGGCAAGAGCCGAATGGCTAACAGTGATAGGGTGGCTTACGGGAAAGCCTGCCGAAGCCGAATCCTACTTTAATATGGTTCAGGAGCATTACCTTAGTCTGGTAAGCGAAGTTGGTGCGGCAAGCAGCGAAGAACCAACCGTTTTCTGCAACGCCCCATACAGCGGAAACTGGGACGTTCCCTCCGGAGGTAGCTATATGGCGGCGCTTTTTAGGGATGCCGGTGCGAATTATTACTGGAAAAACGAAGATGGGTCGGGTAAAATTTCACTGGATATTGAGAAGGTTTATCAAAAAGCAAAAGAAGCCGACTTCTGGATCAATCCGGGGGCTTGCAGAAACCTGGATTGTATTACTGCAAGCGACAGGCGACTGAGCGGTTTTACAGCAACCAGGACCGGCGGGGTTTACAATAGTACAAAAACGCAAAACAAGGATGGTGGAAATGCCTGGTGGGACTACGCAGTGGTACGCCCCGACCTCGCTCTGCGAGATCTTGTAAACATTTTTCATCCCGGTCTAATAGCCGAAGAACAGGAATTCGTTTTCTTTGAAGCCGTGAAATAATGAGAAACGGGAGCATCTGCTTTTTTCTGTTTGTTTTGTGCAGCGTGTTGTTTTGGCTCGATGCCACAGCCGGCGGCATGAGCCTGAATGATGAGGTTTTTTCCTCCTTTCGCCTTCCGAGAGTGATGGCCGCAACCCTTGCAGGAATTGGACTTTCTGTAAGCGGACTTGCTATGCAAACCCTATTCAGAAATCCACTGGCCGGTCCTTTTCTTACCGGAGCAACACCCGGCGCTTCCTTCGCTGTTGCCATTTTCCTGATGGCTGTTCCAGCCGGCTTTACCTCCGGCTGGCTTCAAAGCGCAGGCATTGCCAGCATTGGCGTAGCGGGGAGTATGGCAGTTTTGTTTCTGCAATTGCTGATTCAGCGCAAACATGGCAATGCTTTTACCTTGCTGATTTCCGGTGTGTTGCTGGGTTACCTGCTGGGTGCAGGCACCGAAATTTTACAGGGCCTGGCCCAGGCAGAACAGGTCAAGAGTTTTGTTATTTGGGGATTGGGCAGTTTTGACCGTGTGCAACAGGAAGAAATACCGCTAATTGCATTGATCGTAGCGGTTTCGGCGGCATTCATCCGGTTTTTTCGGTTTAAAATGGACGCCTATCTACCCGGCGATACCTATGCAACCTCGGCAGGCATCAATGTGCCAACGTTTCGCATGGCCATTGTTTTGCTGTCAGGCCTTACTGCAGGTGCTATTACGGGTTTTTGCGGCCCCATTGGTTTTGTGGGAATGATTGCCCCACATTGTGCCCGTGGCCTAATGAAAAGCAACAACCACGGCATTTTATGGCTTCCCACCATCCTTTGCGGTATAATTTTGTGTCTGGTGGCCGACTGGATTTCTCACCACGCCATTGGCAACATGATACTGCCTACCAATGCGGTGTGCGCCATCATTGGAGCTCCCGCCGTGCTTTGGATTATTCTTAGAAACAAATAAGTCACTCCAGCTTTTCGATGCGGATGATGTTTTCAATCTGAAAATCAGTTACCGGATCAAACTCCACTTTCATGTCGTGACCATATACGGCTCCGAACGCCTGCCAGAAAAAAGCCTCTGCCCCACCACGGTAATTTTTCATAATTTCCCAGGTTGTCTTCCCCGTTTCACGGTGAATCAGCTTCATCAGGATTTTACCATCGTCGATGCTTAAATCCTTTAATTGCCCCATGTACATCTGCTTCAGACTTTCCTCGCATTCGCGCACATACTTTTTGCGCTCCTTTCTGGATTTTTTCTGGGTCAAATTGTCCTCCATTACCCGCATTTTGTAAGCAGCCATTTTAGCATATGGCATAACCCGTTTCACACGCTTCTTAAGTCGCTGATAGGCTTTTCTTCCGGCTTCGTCCATACCCGCACTCACCAGCACGGGATCCATGGTTTTATTATCAATAGTATCGCCGTCTATAACTATCCAGTTCACTCCCTTTTCCTGCGCAGAAAGGCGTGTAACGGAGCAAAAAAGCAATAAAATCAAAATCCGGATATAGGCTTGCATTCCTTGTAATGTATTAACGCTTTCAGTTGGTTTCTATTGTTTCATGCGACGGTTTTTTGAGAAGCCAGATTGTACCACCAAGCATCAGTATCAGCGAAATCAGCTGTGCCTGCGAAAAAACAACGGAACCCATTCGGTAAAGGTTGTCACCATGTTCGCGGATCATCTCTATCACAAATCGCTCTACACCCGCAAATACCATATACCAGGCAAACAACTTTCCGGGAGCATATGACTTAAATCGGAGCAATTTCCACAAAATAAAGAAAAGACACAGACCCATCAGAGCCTCATACAGCGGTGTAGGATAAACCGGCACAGCCAGCTGAAAGCAATAATCTCCTGTACAGCCGGGAATGGGGACCATCCCATCCGGAGTAAAACCTCCGGTTTGTCCACCCAAAACATTGTGTGGATATGTATAGCTCCAGGCCCAGTCGGGCAGCCATGAAAAAGGATTAGCGGCGGTGTTGGCCACACCCCAGTCGCCATCTCCTGAAAACTGACAACCAAAACGGCCGATTCCATAGGAAAGCATCATGGCTGGTCCGCCGGCATCCAGCATCCGAAGCAGGCTTATGCCTTTTTGCCTGCAATAAATCAAAACACCCGCTGCACCACAAACCAGTCCTCCAAAGAAAGTCCAGCCACCGGTACTAAAAAAGGCATCCGCAATGGCTGCCAGGCTCAACCCTGCAGGATTTTCAAGGATATGAAACAATTTGGCACCAGCAAATCCTGACAGCAAAGCTACCGTTGTAATATTGCCCATATGCCAGTCTGCAGACTGTGTCTGGATTTCTATTTTTGGCTCCGGCAGCCGTTGCTTTTTATCACCGTAATAGCGCCAGCCAAGCACGAAAAGCATGGCAAGCAAGCCATAAAGAAGATTTCCCTCCGCAGTAAAAATGTGCGCCTGCGGTACGAAATGGTCTTCTCCGGGGAACATTAGGTATAGTATCTTGTAACCAAATACAAAAGCAAAAACCCCATTCAGAAGATAGTCTGATAAAGGATATGCTGCTCCGGTTATGGTTTTTACTTCCACTGACTTAAACTGGCCCAAAGCAGTTCTTCTCCTCATTTCAGTAGCCATGGCCCAGACGGCGCCCGCTATCGACAATGCCACAAAAAAGCCGAATGTATTGAGAATCTGAAGGGCCGGAATTTCAATTCCGAATAAATCCTTTACAAAATGATACAGGGTGGGAAACACGCATGCAAATTACGGATGCAGAGCCGCTAAATCAAGCATACTGCTCACCGTTCCGTCTTCATTCATGTTTTCAAGCGAAATATCTGCCAGTTCATTCACCAGCAAGGGATCGTAGACTGCTTTTACTTTGATATAATTATCCGTAAAACCATGCATAAATCCACTTTTTTCTTCTGCTTCAAACAGCACGGTCCGGGTTGTTCCCAGGTGTTTTCTGTAAAATGCCTGGCGTTTTTTTTCGCTCAGCGTGCGCAGCATACTCACCCGATCATGCCTCACAGACTGGGGCACCCGGCCCTGCATCTTTTTGGCTGTGGTGTTTGGGCGCTCGCTGTATGGAAAAACATGCAGATAGGCAACATCCAACTCATTGAGAAAATGATAGGTTTTTAAGAATTCCTCTTCCGTTTCGCCCGGGAATCCTACAATCACATCCACGCCTATGGCGCAATGCGGCATTACCCGAAGAATGTGTTCTATACGACTTTTATACAGGTCTGTTTTATACCTGCGCCGCATTCTGCCGAGAATCTCGTCGCTGCCGCTTTGCAGCGGGATATGAAAATGGGGAACAAACCGCGAAGAACCGGCTACAAAATCAATAATTTCGTCGCTGAGCAAATTGGGTTCAATGCTGCTGATTCGGAAACGATCCACCTCATCCATTTTTTCGAGTTCGCGTATCAGACCAAAAAAATCTTCTCCGTGATTCACCCCAAAATCACCCAGATTAACACCGGTGAGTACAATTTCACGCACTGCACCGGTTGCAACCTGCTTGATTTTTTCAATTGTATCACCAATGGTGGCGCTTCGGCTGCTGCCACGGGCCAAAGGAATGGTACAAAACGAACAAAAATAATCGCAGCCATCCTGCACCTTCACAAAAGCGCGGGTTCGCTCTCCTTCACTGAAGCCCGGAACAAAATCGCGGGTTTCTTTAATGGGAGAATTCAAAATTCGTGGATTTGATTCCTTGCTCAACTCGCCCAGGTGAGCTATCAGGTTGAATTTTTCAGCGGCACCCAGCACCAGATCCACACCCGGTATCTCCGATATCTCTACAGGTTTCAACTGCGCATAACAACCTACAACAACAATATAAGCCTCAGGATTGTGTCTCAGGGCCTCTGCCACTACCTTTTTACACTTTCGGTCAGCATGGTCCGTCACGCTGCAGGTGTTAATGACATACATGTCGGCACCGTCGGTAAATTCAGCCCGCTTAAAACCATGGTCAGCCAATTGCTTGCCAATGGTACCGGTTTCTGCAAAGTTCAGTTTGCAGCCCAGGGTATAAAAAGCAACTGATTGTGCCATTTCTTCAGCAAAATTAAGAAAAATAGAACGGAAAGGCCTAAAACAAGGCGCTGAACTTAAGGTTCCAGGTGCTTATTCGCCTTCCTGTGTTGGTGGCTGGGAATGCATATGGCATGAGCGGCACAATTTTACCGTTTTCGTATTTTACATCATTCAGGTTGTTTATGCCCACCTGCAGCTGCACCTGCCAACCGGCAGTTCTTCCACGGTCCTGATAACCAATAACAGCAAGAAACTCAACGGGCTTTAAAGGCAGATTGTCCCATTTGTACAGGTGGCTTGAACTGTCCAAAAAATGCTGTGCCGGAAGCTTATCTTCTCCCAGATATGCCGTACTTCTTACGGTAGCGGAAACCAGTGCACCGGCCTGAATCAAGCGGGTTCTTTCCTCTTTTTTAGGTCCAATTCTGTAGTTAATCAACAGGGGAACTTCTGCCGTAATCAGCCCAATACGCCGATAATTGCTATTCCCCCCCCCGGGCAGACTGTTGTCTTTATTGGCAAAATTGCTACCGCGAAGGCTTCCTTCAAAACCGGTCTGAAACATGAATGGCTTTTTTGTCTCCTTCGTGTGCCAGAAAAAGCCGGCAGTAGGCCCAAAATAAGGCCTTGGATTTTGAAGTTCACCACCCCACATGGAAGTGATGTTGAAACCCAGTTTTAAACCATAGTTCTGCCGCTCAGTCATTTCAGATTCTGTCCATGTCTGTGCGTTTGCAACAGCACAAATCAACAGCAGCATCAGGGTCAGCAATGCATTTTTCATACGTTATCAATATGGGTGCCTGAAAGCGCCGATGAAACCGCTTTGTTCATCAGTCGTTCGGCAAAAGGCCTTGTGTATTCATTTAACGCATCAATACCCTGCAGTATTGTATCCTTGTCAGGATTTGTCAGGGTGTTTCTCAGGAATTCGCAGCGCTGCTTGGTTGTAGTAATTTCTTCCTCACTCAGCAGTGCCGCATTTTTTTCCAGAAAACGACTCACGGTGTAAATCATCTGCTCTGCCTCTGTTCTGGCTTCCACCAGCATGCGGCGCGTAACGTCTTCTTTTGCATGGCTGAGGCTATCCAACAACATACGTTCCACATCGGCATCAGACAAACCATACTGTGGCTTGATCTCAATATTTTGCTTAACCCCGCTTCTCAGTTCTTTGGCTTCTACCGTTAGTATCCCGTCGGCATTCAGCAGAAAAGTCACTTCAATTTTGGGCAATCCTGCGGGCATGGCAGGAATACCTGTGAGGAGCAATTCACCCAGTTTACGGTTTTCGGCGACCAGTTCCCTTTCACCCTGATAAACAGAAATGCCCATCTTCACCTGCCCGTCTACCGATGTAGTATAGGATTTCACATACTTACACGGGATTTTGGTGTTTCGGGGAATCATCACATCCATTAAACCGCCCAGCGTTTCAATTCCCAGACTTAGTGGTGTAACATCCAGCAACAGAATATCGTTCCTGTTACCGGCCAATACATCGGCCTCCACCGCGGCGCCCAAAGCAACCACCTCATCCGGATTTAATGAATCGTTCACTTTATCAGGACCAAATAAAGCTGCAAGACGTTGCTTTACGAATGGCATGCGCGTGCTGCCGCCTACCAAAATAACGTCATCTACTTCTTTCGGGGTAAGTTGCGCATCCCGCAGTGCCATGTGCAGGCAGTCAAGGGTTCTGTCCATTAATGACCGCGTAGTTGACTCAAAAGTATTAAGGTTTAAGGCGAGCCTAAAATTCGTATCAGAAAGCTTGACTGATTCATCAAATTCAAGACCACCGCAAACCTGTTTTTTGGCTTCTTCTGCAAGCAATCTGAGGGATTTGTGTGCTTCTGCGTGCAGCGCTTCGGGCAATGATTCCAGCCAGTAATGAACGATTTCGCGATCAAAGTCATCCCCGCCCAGATAGGTATCACCCTGCGTGCTTAGCACCTCAAAAACGCCCTCTTCAATGCGCAGAATGGAAACATCAAACGTACCTCCGCCTAAATCATAAACAACAACCGTTTTTGTTTCATTGCCGTTCATGCCCAGCCCGTAAGCAAGACTTGCTGCCGTAGGCTCGTTCACAATACGCATTACTTCAAGCCCGGCCATCTTTCCGGCGTCGCGCGTGGCTTGTCTCTGGCTATCATTAAAATAGGCCGGAACAGTAATTACAGCCCGGTTTACTGATTTCCCAGATATAGATTCTGCCCGTCTTTTTAGCTCGGCAAGAATTTCCGCACTTAGCTCTATCGGAGTGTAATATTTACCGTTAACCTCCACCCGCACCAGCTTTTCATCCTCTTCATCCAGTATGCGATAAGTGTAGAAAGGGGCATACGCTTCAATATCCTTATAGCTTCTGCCAAGGAGGCGTTTTACTGAAAAGATTGTACTTTGCGGATGGGATATAAGTGCCTGTCTGGCAATACTGCCCACTACCGGCATTCCGTCGTGGGTAATATGAACTACCGACGGAACCAGCAATTCACCTGCCCTGCCGAGCACTTCAGGCATTCCTGTATCCTTATTTACAATAGCCACAATGCTATTGGTGGTACCCAGATCTATACCCACTACCAAACCCTCTTTTTCAAGGGTTCCGGACTTTATATTGATGCTGATTTTTCCCAAAATCGCGGTTTGAACTTTGTTACTGCAAAGGTACAACACATTGAACTGCTCAATGTTCTTTTTCGATGGAAAATAACCCGAGTAAATCATTACCCAAAAATGACAGTAACGCAAGGCCAAACGCAATACCATCAGGCTGCAAAGAAGTAACTTTGCAGTGTTAAAAAAAACCAATCTTATTTATCATGAAATATTCTCTGTTGATTTTACCCATGCTGACCGCGCTGACTGCAGGTCGTGTTTCGGCTCAAGGCGTACTGAATGACTCGGCTGTAATGGGTCCGGGTTATGCCAATCAGGTATATTATGACATCAAAACCGGCACCAAATCAACCGCTGCTGTCAACAACTGGGATATCGCCCATACATCCGTTAGCCGCGACAATTGCATCCGTGCCAATCACATGAGCGGTCTGCGCGTTTTCCAATACCCAAAAGGGAAAACAGATGCCTGGTCTACATTTGATACCAGTGGCTGGAGTTCATGGAAACCGCTGTGGAACGATATTCACGACCACAACAAAGGCGCCTTTAACCTGCATAACAACATGGCTAAATGGAAATTTGGCTGGGGTACTTACGATGTTAACACCAAAGAAGTAACCGGGGATTCACTCTTTTTACTCGCCTGGGCAGGCATGGCACCGGGAACCTACACAAGGTTTTTGAAGTTCTGGCCTGTAATCCAAAAAGACAATGGCGACTTGGTCTTCCGCTACGCTAACCTTGATGGCTCAGCCGAAAAAACCGACACCCTTTTCCAGTCTGCAGCCACCGGGAAAATGTATAAGTATTTCAGATTCAACGGGGGTACTAAACCCAATCGCGAACCTGCTTCAACGGACTGGGATATCACCTTCAACCGTTATTTCGAGTTATCTGTAAATCCAATGACCGGAGGAATGGAAATGTATCCGGTCATGGGTATTGAAAGCAAGCGTGGAACCCGCACAGCCAAAGTATTCGGAAAACCGTTCGGCAACCTCAAACCGGACAGCAACTGGCTGGTTGGCGATTACACCAAGTCATTCAAAAATGATCTCACCGGCATTGGTTCCGGCTGGAAATCATTCAACACCACCTGGTTACTCAACGATACCATGAGCTATCTGGTTGAGCGTGTTCGCAGCAGCGACACTTCTTACTGGCTCATCAACATGACCGGCTTCACCGGATCCTCCTCCGGGAAAATCAGATTTAGCCGCATGCAACTGCGCAACAGTCTCTCCGTGAAAGACAACGTTTTTGGCAGCGTTAATGTATATCCGAACCCCGCATCTAAGAATCTTTATTTGACGCTGGATCCTAAAACTCCCAAAACCTGCACGCTTTCCATAAAAACCCTGAATGGCAAAACCCTTGTTTCCGAGAATCTGATAGCACAAGCAGCCTGGAATGCCTACGCAGTTTCCATAGACAAAATCCCAGCAGGAATCTACCTGCTTCAGCTTCAATCCGGCAATGATGTGATGACCCAAAAACTGGTTATCGAGTAACCCTTGCGCGCCAAAACACACATAGCTTTTTTTACAAGCCTGATCGCAGGCTGTATCGGACTGTTTGCCCAGGAACGAACCATTAGGGTTACGGACGAGGAAGGGAAACCCGTTTCAGGCGCCGACGTATTGGCTGATTTCAGGCCACAGGCAGAACTAATCGCCGGCAAAACCAATCTGCAGGGGATTTTTACAGTAAGCACCACAGGGGCATTCAAATTGAGCGTTATATCACCCACCGACTCAATGACTGATTTTTCAGGCACCTTCACCGGAATGGACCTGAATATTGTTGTTGCCCTACAGCATAAAAACATGATCATCAACCCTGTTACCGTGACCGGTGCCACAGGGCCCCGAGCCGTTGCTGACAACCCCTACCTTGTTCGTGTCATTCCAAAAGAAAAGTTTATTCAACTTGGAGCACAAAACCTGGGCGAATTGCTATTGAATGAAGCCAATATTCAGGTCGGGCAGGACGCTGTTATGGGCAGCAATGCCATCATGCAGGGAATTGGAGGTCAGGATATTAAAATTCTGATCAACGGCATTCCGGTGATTGGCAGGGTAAATGGCAATGTAGATCTGGGACAGATCGTTCTTAGCAATGTGGAACGTGTTGAAATTATTGAAGGTCCAATGAGTGTTGTATATGGGACTGATGCACTCGGAGGAGTTATCAATATCATAACCAAAAATCCGACTAACCAGCGTTTCAATACCCGAATCAATGTTTTTCACGATTACATGTCTTCCCTCAGCAACTTCAACTACGATGTCAATGTTTCAGGCAGATTGTACAAAAACATGCCATTCACCTTGAACGCGGGACGTCATTTCTTCGCCGGCAGGGATTTCAATCCGGAAACCAGAAGTTTTGACTGGAAACCCAAAACAAAGCAATTTGCAGATGCAGCT
Organism: uncultured Flavobacteriaceae bacterium; assembly: GCA_964626685.1. Taxonomy (GTDB): domain Bacteria; phylum Bacteroidota; class Bacteroidia; order NS11-12g; family UBA955; genus RGEC01. Next base: position 89,197 of record CAZVJY010000004.1, on the reverse strand, counting down.
ATTTTCCTGAACTCAAAAAACAGCAACCACCGCATCAGTTCATCCATTTTCCAGGAGAAACTTACCGACCGCAGCGACGCTGAATACAGCCTGGCAAACGTTACCGGCTATAATTCCATTTACCAGACCACGCGCCTAGACAACAGCATTCATTCGGTATTTAAAATTAATGCTTTCAGCCGGTTTGAATGGCAAAATGCGTTCAATTACTTCAACAGAGCCAAGAACACCATCAAAAGAAATCTGGTAACCGGTACTGAAACGCCCTACAGACCTGAGGATCAGGATACGACTATCTTTACCATGATTAATTCGAGAGGTGTTTATACCCAAAGAAACCCGGTAAACAAGATATCCTGGACAGCCGGCTATGATTTCATGAGAGAAACCGGCACAGGAAAGAGAATACCAGCAGACCTACCCGGAATTACAGACCTCGCCGTTTTCGGATCACTGGAATACTCCCCTAGCAAAGAATGGCAGATAAGACCCTCTGTGCGTGTTTTGCACAATTCGCGTTTTGGAAGCCCCGTCATCACCTCTGTATTTGGAAGCAGGCTAAAAATGGCTCCCGTTATTCCTTCGCTGCAGGTTAAATACAATTTATCTAAACACCTATGCTTCCGCGGCAGCTACGCCAAAGGTTTCAGGGCCCCGTCTATCAAGGAACTGAATTTCTATTTTGTTGACATGAGTCACAATGTTCACGGTAACGACAGTCTGAAAGCTGAAGTATCCGACAATTTCGTGCTGTCTTTCGATTACCGCCACGCCTTCTCCAGCAAATCCGGAGCTGTTTTCAGTTTCTCCCTGTTCAATAATATTATCAGAAACAAAATCAACCTTGCACTGATTGATCTCAATACCAACTATTACACCTATATCAACATTGGCAGATTCCGCTCCCAGGGACTGAGTAGCAACTTTGAATTTCACAATGAAAAATTCTCAGTTCAAATGTCGGGTACCCTGCTCAATGTTTATGACCTATTGGAACAGGCAGATACAATAAATCAGCGCTCATACCTGAACGGGCAAATGGCCTTTAACCTGACACGTAAAATTAAAAAACACAATGCATCCGTTTCTCTGCTAAGCCGTTATACCAGCCCTACAATGGGTTATATGGAAAACAACGACCGTTACAGAACTGCAGGCTTTTATCTGATGGACATTACGGCACAAAAAGCCTTCCCAAAAGCCAATCTGCATCTTTCATGCGGCATTAAAAACATACTTGGTGTAACATCGTTGGCTTCCACCCGCCGCAACCTGACACCCCACTCAGAACAAGGCCTTAACGTGAACATTGCACCCGGCAGAACAGCATTTCTTCGATTAAGTTTCGATATCAAATGAGGAGTAAAAAGATATACCGTCTGTTTATCATTATTGCCTGTCTGGCCATTTCAGCGTGTGAAAAGGATGAGCCTCTGTACACGTCACCGGAAGTACCTATAGGAACGCAGTCGGCTACCTTTTCAATGGGAGAAAACTATGAGAATCAATTGTGGTTTGAATTTTCAACCCAAAAAACAGCTTCTAATCCTTTTGGATTATGGGATATTGGGTTCTCGCTTAGCGAAAAAAACAACATTATTGTTAATTGCGGAAAACATAGCGCTTACACGGTGACTTACATGGAAAATACCAATTTCCGCGATATTCAGTTCGTTGATGAAAGCAAGCATAAATGGACTTTTGACAACCCTAACGGTCATCAGGACTCATTGTCATTCTCTGGCTGGTGCGAAAGCTACCAGTTGGGGAAAGCCAAACCCAAAGATCGCCTCTACATTATCAATCGCGGAGCAGATTCACTTGGAAAAAAGAAATATATCAAACTAAAAATGCTGGGTAGAGAAGGTGCGTCCTATCACTTTCAGTGGGGAGCACTTACGGATACCACCCCGCATGACGTGTATATCACGGCTAAGAATGAATACAACTATGCGTATTACTGTTTCACTACCGAAAAAGAAGTTTTTAACGAACCTTTCCAGCGCGATAACTGGGATATTGTAATTACAACTTACAAACAAACAGTTACGGAAGAAACCATCGGCACAACCATGCCCTATATTCTTCGCGGCGTTCTAAGCAATCCCAATAAGGTGAGAGTGTTGGAATTAAACAATGTTATTGATTTCAATGCCATCAATCTGCAATATGCAAAAAACCTAATTCTGAGCAATTTTCTCAATGAAATTGGTTACGATTGGAAAACATGGAGCCTTTCTGCCAATAAATACACCATCAATCAAAAGAAGATTTTTATCATTATGGATGCTAAAGGCAATTATTTCAAAATGAGGTTTGTAGACTTCTATAATGATAAAGGCGAAAAAGGTTACCCTAAAATTGCTTGGGAACTGTTGAATTAAACCCATTATCATCAAAAGGGTCCGCGCTTATATACTACCTTTGGAGAACCTTTATCAAATCATGTTACGATATCATTTTTTAATCACGTTTAGTTTAGTTTTCGCCAGTTGTAGCGGTCAGAAAAAAGTCGATTTCATGCCTTCTGGCAAAGATGAAAAACACCTTCGAAACTTACGCCAGTTAACATTTGGGGGAGACAATGCCGAAGCTTACTGGAGTTTTGATGGCAAACAACTTACTTTCCAAAGCAACAATTCCGCATGGGGTGTTGAATGCGACCAGATTTTCACCTCCAAATTATCCGGATTTGGCGATTCGGGGTATGTACCGAACCTCATCAGTACCGGTGAAGGACGAACTACCTGCTCATATTTCATGCCAGACAACAAGCATATACTTTTTGCCAGCACACATCTAGACAACAAAAGCTGCCCACCACCACCCGAAACCAAAGGAGCCTATGTTTGGCCACTGTACCCGAGTTATGACATTTTTGTTTCTGATTTAAAAGGGAAAATCACTACCCGACTCACAGATCAGCCCGGATATGATGCAGAAGCCACCGTATCCCCTGACGGGAAAAAAATTGTCTTCACCAGCACCCGCAGCGGCGATCTGGAGTTATGGGTAATGGATATAGATGGAAAAAACCAAAAGCAGCTCACCTTTGGCCTTGGTTATGACGGCGGAGCATTCTTCAGCCCGGATAGCAAGAAGATCGTGTTTCGGAGCAGCAGACCCAAAACCGAAAATGAAATTACCAAATACAAGGATTTACTGTCCCGAAACCTGGTGGAACCAACAAACATGGAAATTTACACCATCCATGTTGACGGGACCAATCTCAGACAGGTAACTACACTGGGCAAAGCAAACTGGGCTCCCTTTTACCACCCAAACAACAAGAAAATCATTTTCTCAAGCAACCATAAAAGTGCCCGCGGATATGATTTCCAGCTGTTTATGATAGATGAAGACGGAAACAATCTTGAGCAAATAACCACGGAAAGTGTGTTTAACTCCTTTCCCATGTTTTCGCCTGATGGGAAAAAACTGGTTTTCTCGTCAAACAGAAACAACGGTGGCGGCAGGGCCACAAACCTGTTTGTTGCCGACTGGGTTGACTGATGCTGATTAAAACCGAAGCGCTGGTACTGAAGAGAATTCCTTACGGCGAAAATTCTGCCGTAGTGCACCTTTTTTGCCAGTCGCACGGTATCCTTTCATTTATATTTTCCGGTGTTCAGGGGAAAAAAGGTAAAAGTGCATTGCTAAGACCGGGCACATTTCTGGAAGCAGTATTCTATTTTACTGAAAGACAAACGCTGCTCAGGGCAAAAGAAATTAAAGCCACAGAACCCTTCATGTCCGAAGACTTTCTGAGCAACAATATGGCATTAATATGCACCGAGCTGATCCGCAATACCGTGCCGGACCAAATGCCTGATGAAAACCTTTTTTTATCTGTAAAAACAGATTTTTCGAGACTTTATCGAAGCAATGAAATTGATTTATGGTTCCTACACCGCTTCATGATTAATTTAAGTGAGTCGGCGGGCCATGGCCTTACCCTGCATGCGGATGGGGCAAACATACATACTGGTTTGTTGAGCGGAATTACTGACGAAAACAACCTTCTGCTGTTAAAAAAACTGCTTAACAGGGAAACACCTGTTGCCGACAGAAATGCCCGCAGAAAACTTGCTGAAGCACTTCTCGCCTATATGAGTGAAGTTGTTTTTCCCGGCAAAGATATCCGGTCATTTAAGGTAATGTTGGAAGTACTGGACAGCTGATTAGGCAAAACGATGCAGGTATTCAAGAGCCTGCTTTACCATTTCGGCACTGCCAATAAATAGAGGGGAACGCTGATGCAAATCTGTGGGCAGAATATCCAGAATCCGCTCATTCCCTGAATGGGCCATCCCACCGGCCTGCTCAACGATAAACGCCATGGTATTGCATTCATAAATTAGGCGCAGTTTACCGCTGGGCTTCTTCTCGGTACCCGGATATATAAAGATGCCCCCCCTCAGTAAATTACGGTGAACATCCGCAATTAAACTGCCTATATAACGCGCACCATAAGGCCTTCCGGTAGCTTTGTCCTTCTCTTTACACCAGGCAATGTACTGTTTAACACCTTCCGGGAAATCGGATGTGTTCCCCTCATTCAAAGAAAATATAGCGCCCTGTTCCGGAATGCGTATGTTTTCGTGGGAAAGACAAAATTCCTGAAGAGAATCATCGAGTGTAAATCCGTTTACACCATTGCCTGTGCTGTAAATTAGCATAGTACTGGTGCCATACAAGAAATAACCCGCGGCTACCTGCTCCGAACCTCGCTGCAGACAATCCTCCGTCTTTGGAGCCCTGCTGCTGTCTTTTCTCCTATATATCGAGAAAATGGTTCCAATACTCGCGTTCACATCAATATTCGAACTGCCATCCAGTGGATCAATAGCAACATAGTATTCCTTGTCTTCGCAACCTTCTATAAATATGGCGTGATCCTGCTCTTCACTGATGACTGCGCATACTTCACCACATCTCCCGAGAACCTCAATAAAGGTGGTATCCGCAATCACATCGAGCTTCTTCTGGTATTCACCCTGAATATTCATAGAACCCATATCACCAAGAATATCCACCAAACCTGCCTTTCTCACATCCCGGTTTACCATCTTAGCTCCCAGCTCCAGCGCTCTGAACATTTTGCTGAAAGCGCCTGTAGCGTTTTTATATAAAGCTTGCTGATCTACAATAAATTGCTCCAGCGTTACCAATCCTTTCAATGCCATAAATTATTTCTTATTTGGGGTAGTTTGATAATTAACTTTGCAAAAAAACAACAGGCAGTTCGTCTTTCCCAACTAAAATGAAAATATTCAAGTTTGGCGGTGCATCGGTAAAAGATGCTGAAGGTATTAAAAATGTAGCCAAGATTCTTACCAGCTGCAGTACCGATAAACTTCTCGTGGTGATCAGCGCTATGGGAAAAAGTACCAACCATCTAGAAAAAATAGTGCATGCCTGCACACAAAACACAGGAGAAACAGCTTCGTTAATCAAAGAACTAAAAGATTTTCACCATAACATTGTTGAAGGCCTCGGAACCTCAAGTACCGCGGTTGTGCTAAATGATATTGAGAATTTGTTCCTAGAGTTGGAATGCCTGGTTGAAACACCTGTAAATACAGATGAGTATGATTTTTTATACGACCAGGTGGTACCATTCGGTGAATTGTTAAGCACCAAAATTGTAAGCCACTACCTGCTAAATGAAGGTTTTAAAAATCAGTGGATAGATAGCCGCAATTTCATTATCACCGATGACCGCTACAGAGACGCCAGAATTCAATGGTCTGAAACAGAAAAAATCATTACCAAGAAACTAAAACCTCTTGCAGAAAAACAAACAGTTATTACACAGGGTTTTATAGGACGCGGCCCGTTAAATGAAACAACAACGCTCGGGCGAGAAGGAAGCGATTACTCCGCTGCAATTTTTGCCTATTGTCTCAATGCTGATTCTGTTACGATTTGGAAAGATGTAGCAGGTGTCATGAATGCAGATCCCAAAAAACTACCGAAAGCGACACTCATCCCGCAATTGGGTTATTCAGATGCTATCGAACTTGCCTATTACGGTGCTTCGGTTATTCACCCAAAAACCATTCAGCCTTTAATGGCCAAAGATATTCCTTTGTTTGTAAAATCCTTTATAAACCCAAATCAAGATGGTACGAAGGTCAGTAACCAAGGTGAATCACTGAATGTACCTTGTTTTATATTTAAGGACAATCAGGTATTAACTGAGCTAAAAACAAGGGACTTTACCTTTATTGTCGAACAAAACCTCGAGCATATTTTTAGGTTACTGGCTAAACATAAAGTTCGTTGCAATATTATTCAAAATTCTGCCATCAGCTTCAGTTTTGTTGCAGACAACAAAGAAAACAAGATGCAAAGCCTCATTGCCGAACTCAGCAGCCTTGGACTTTCCTGTCACACTACAGAATCTCTCGAACTTATAACGATTTACAACGCAACAGAAGATGCCAAAAACGAAGTTTTAAAGCAATCGAATGTTCTTTTACAGCAAAACACAGGAACCACTTCACATTATCTGATTCGTCCTTAAATACACAAACTTTTATAAATAGAAAAACCCGTCCTGAACCAGGCCGGGTTTTATTTTTATGCCATGTTAAAATAAAAAGTCCGGCTCGAGGCCGGACTTTCTATTTATCAGAGTTTATGTCGGATTAGTTTCTAACCACTACACGCTTGGTGGTGGTCTGTCCGTCATTGCTCAGGCGAATCATGTAAACTCCGTTACCATACTGAGCCAGGTTGATTTCGGTGTGGCCGAGACCTGATTTCAGGTTGTTGAACGAAGCAACCTTGCTGCCGGAGATGTTGAATACTTCTACTGATACTGGCTTGCTGTTCTGAAGCATGTAGCTCAATGTTACCTTACCGCTGGTTGGGTTAGGGAACACGTTTACTGCTTCATCAAGGCTGATGTTGTCAGTGCTGAGGAAGGTATTCTGGCAGTTAGGAGGATAGTTTACGAATACTGGACGGGTTACCATTACAGCCTGGTTACCACTTGGGTCAGTGAGGGTGTAGTTGATGAAGTAAACACCGGCTTCCCAAATATTGATGTTATGGCTGAGAACAGATACCAGCGGAGCGAGCGTTCCTGCAGAGTAGTAGTTATCAGTGATAATCAAACCGCTCATTGCCCAGAATGGTGTACCTACGCATACATTCATAGCAGGTGCAAGCATTTGAGGAGCAACACGGTCAACTACATTTACAGTTCTTGTTACAGTAGTGCTGTTTCCGCTTTCGTCTGTAGCAGTATAAGTTTCAGTGTAAGTACCCAGGGTATATGGATCAACGCTTCCGGTCTTAACAACACTTACTTTGTTCAAAGGATAGAAGTTGTCGCTCACAGTTATATCGCGGGATACATAAGGTGTATTTACGTCATGCGTGATGATGTCGGCAGTATTCAGATTTACTACAGGTGCAATGTAATCATCAACCTGGTAGTTAATCACAAATCCATTCTCATCGGCAGTGTTGCCATGAGGATCTACTGCTGTGTAAATAACAGGGTAAGTAGCGCGGATAGCGGTATTCACTGGACCATTGAAACCGTTGGTTTTGGTTATACCAATAGAACCATTACATTCATCCTGAGCATAAATATTATCTACAAATACGCTGTTGATCTGAACTTTTACGATGGTGTTGTTGGCGATACGGTTACCCACAGAGTAGATACCAGGCTTCTTGGTATCGCGAACCTGAACCACGCGGGTTTTGGTTGTAGTGTTGCCTTGTGCATCGCTTACTGAGTATGTCAGGGTGTAATCACCTACTTTAGAAGCGTTTACGGTTCCTGAGATTATGATAGCAGAGGTAAGGTTACCATCAACGGCATCAGTGGCAATTGCACCGGCTTCGTTGTATGTACCGCACTGCTCGATGGTTTCAGTGGCATTGCCATTGAGAGTCAGCGTAGGTGCAGTTCTGTCAAGTACTACATAAATAGTACGACGCTTGGTCTGTGCTTTGTTTCCGGAAGCATCAGTTACATTAAACTCAATGCTGTAGATACCGGGGATGGTACAATCCAGATCAGAGTTTAGGATAACTTTAGACGTCATGTTACCTTCTGTAGCATCGGTAGCGCTGTAAGTTGTTGCAGCAGCTTCAGCCCAGCATCCGTTAGCTGTAGCGGTACGCTCAACAAAAACAGTATCCTTGCCTACCAGTGTAATTACAGGTGCAGCATTATCATTGGCAAGTATGATTCCATAGTCTTCAAATTCACCTACAGTATTAACACCACAAGGAGTATTGCTGAAGTTACCAAAACTGCTGGCTACACGGAGACGGGTTCTGCCTTCAAAAGAAGAAGTGATGCTAGGAACAGTAAATGTTGCAGATGTGCTCAGACCGTTGATTACACCTGAGTTAAGAATTTCTTCACCGGCGTCATCGAAATCACCGTCTACGTTAAAGTCAATCCATGCTTTATAGTTAAGATCGTTGCTGTTGGTTAGACGGGCTACATCCAGCTTATATGAACCACCGAATGTCAGGGTAGCAGATACTGAGGATGAGAAATCCGAGTAGCTCACAATACCACTGGTGCTGTTATTGTTAATCATGGTGGTAGTACCCTGTGACAACCTCACATTGTTGATACCGATGTCTGCGCTGATCAGGTTCACCAGAGGAATACAGTAATCGATTACACAAACAAATCTGTTCTTAATAACCTGTTTCTGGGTAGCTCCTACTGGATTTTCAGCTGAGTTCCAGCCGGTTAAGCTAAACGTATAGCAACCGCCCTGGTTGAAACGAAGACGGAGGGTTCTGCCGGTGCCGGTCAGTGAACCAGAAACGATGGTGTAGGTGGTTGGGAAAATGTTCCACTGGAAGTTAGTAGCATAGTCGGTGTTGATGGTAAAGTCAACAACATCACCTTTGTTGGGGCGGATGCTGCTGGCTGTAAAATCAAGAATACCTGGGGCAGTAGGTGTAACCACGTTCAAGGTGTTGCAGAAGGTATCAGCACCACTGCAGGTACGGGCAACCAGACATACTGAATAAGAACCGTCTGCGGTGAACACCCTGTTGAAGTTCTGAGAAGCAGCTTCAAAGTTGTTATCTACGTACCATTCCCAGGTTGCAGCGCCCTGAACCTTGGTTGAAGTATTTGTAAAGGTTACCTGAGTTCCGATAGCAGCAGGATTGTAAGGGGTTGTCCAAGCTGCATCAGGCTTCAGTGGAGGCAGCAGGTCTGAATCCCAGGTAGCGATAAAGCCTGAGTCATTGCCAGAAGCATTTGACTGGAAAGTGATATACATGGCACCGCTGGTTGCTTTAAACTGGGTAGTGCGGAAGGTTGCCTGGTTAGTAGAGTTGATACCGGCAGCAGGTGTGAGCTGTTTGGTAGGATCTTCAAATGAAGCATCGTAAATGCGGATAATATCAGTAGCATCAGCAAGACGAATCTGGCTGAAATTCAACCTGATTTCCTGAGCTCCGCATGGAAGAAGTCTAAAGTAATGTATGGGAGGTGTGCAGTTATTTGCATAGTTACCAGTTCTTCCACCATTATCATAAAGTGTTCCTCTTTTGGCTTCACCCAAGGTAGTAATACCAATAAAGTATTCAGAAGGAGGCAGACATTCTACATAGCGTGTTTTACACCTTTTGGTAGATGGACCTACCGCATTTTCAGAAGTAAGACAAATATTCCAGAATCCAATTGAATCCAACAGGAAGGTTGGGTTTTGGGCTGTGCTGGTTCTGAGACCACCGTTGGGAGAAATTGCTTCCCAATTCCACCTAAACGCACCGTTGGTTGACAGATCTATCATTTCGGCATTAAAATACTGTTCCACCTGATTGGATCTTGCAATAAAGTCTGCAACAGGAACAGCAGTAGGTCTAACAATGGTAATGGTTTTGGTGATAGAATCAAAAGAACCACAACCCACACGCATTTTCACGTCGTAAGTAGCAGGAGGTGTGGGAGGTGCCCAGCTGGCTACACCTACAAAACCGGTAGTAGTAATAGGAGTAACGTTTGGACCGGAGAAAGTCCAGCTGTAAGAGTAATCATTAGTAGGGTTAACCGCATTGAAACGAATAGGGGTTCTTTCAAAGTTAGGAGGATTGGGAACAATGAAATTTACAGCACTGGGAGGAGGAGGAGGAGGCGAAGTAAGATTCACACGAATATCTACCACATTACCCCAGCCTGTCAGGGCTCCACAGCCGCTTGCAGATGTTAAGTTAGGACCATAAAGAATGTTACCACCACGGAAACGCATAATACTTGCTCCTGATGATGTCCAACATGGCAATTTAATTGTCGTAGTTGCCAAAGGATTTGCAAGCGACGTAAAGGGACCTGTAACAGGATCAATGATACACTCACTGGCAGTGAAGTTATTATCACGGTTCATGTCAATCCAGGCACCCACTCTTGTTCTTTCAGTGGGAGTTGCACCAGCAGGAAACTGAGAAGTAGATACTTCAATGGTAAGATTGGAACCTCCAAGAAGTGTAACGGGAGCTGCAGGAGCTGCATTCACGGTAGGGGAACCACAGGCAATACCGGTGTAGTTTGCCAATGTTCCACCTGTTGCGTTCACCAGTCTGATGGACATAATAGCACCACCCCAGGCGGTTCCTGTTCCACAACTGGCTACACTGGCAGCACAGATCTGTGCTTTGGAAACACTGGGCAGAACTGCCATTGCTCCCATGATTGTTAGGCCGATTGCTCGGGCCATTTTTGTAATTATTTTCTTCATAGTATTAAAAAATGTTTGTAGTTGTCGCAATTATAGTTAAAAAAAAGACGCATTACCTAACAAAGGTTGCATAATTTTAAAAAAAAAGTTTCTGCATATGACAGAAATATGACTTTCCCCTTCAGACAAGAGAGCGAAAAACAAGGCTCAGGGAATAACCAAAACCTGTCCTTGCTTTATATCCACACCCATCAGTTGATTCCTTTTCTGCAGCTCTGCCACAGACACACCATAGCGTCTGGAAATCTGATATAGCGTTTCTCCTGCCAACACAGTGTGCTTTTGCGCCGCCGCCGGCAACCTATCTGATATCTTTGCGCGCACACGCAGCTCCTGTCCTGCTTTAATATTTGAACCCACAAGATTATTCCATTGAACGATGGAATCGGGTGTGGTTTTGTACAGCCGGGAAATACTGTAAACTGTTTCACCCGCAACCACGGTATGATACATCAGTCCTTTTGCGACATCAGCATTATCATCCCTTACTTTTGGCGTAGCTGAGTTAGGCGTGAGCAGCACCAGTTGTCCGGGCGCAGGTTCATCAATGCCTGCATTGTTTTTCTTCAAATTCTCTGAACTCTGACCCGTTTTTTGAGCAATACTGTTCCAGGTATCGCCCTCCCCTGCTACTTGCAGGGTTGTATCTTTTGCCACAGACGCGGATGAACCCCGCATATCACGGCTGATTGCTGCGGAATCCTTGCTTCTTTTCTCACGCAGATAAATCAGCTCCCCGGGCCGCAGTGGCTGCGAAGACATAATATGGTTAAATTTTTCCAGGTGTTTTAGCTTCACGGCATGCTGCTGACTGATATCCCGCAGTGTTTCACCTTCTTTCACCAGGTGAAAATCGACATTGGCCTTTCTTTTCTTGGGTTTCAGGTATACAATTTCTCCGGGCTTTAAATCTTCCCCCCGCTTTAGATCGTTGTATTTGTAAATTTGCCACACGCCCATATCATAGCGTTTTGCAATATCTTCAGGTTGCTGACTCTTGAGTGCAATTACCGCAGGAAGACCATGCAGGCGTATCAACCTGCCTGCAGCCGTATCCGGAGTATCATAGTCATCGCCCAGCACAATCATACTGTCGTACATGGATAGGCGGTATCGTTCAACCACTCCTATAATAATAGTACCGTAGGCAGGATTGGTCGCATAGCCCGCCTGACGCAAACCATGGGCCCATGCCTTGTAATCGGTAGCCGGCAGATTGAATAAAAAGTCATAGCGCGAAGCTCCTTTTAGAAACAGACTATGATCCCTGTAACTTTCCATGGCATTGGCATACCCACGAAAACACTCATCGGCAGCATCATCATCGGCCAGACAAAAATTACCCGTCCAGTTTTTACGACACTTAATCCCAAAATGATTGTTGCAGTCTTTTGCAAGCTTGCTGTTTCCACTGGCGCTCTCAAGAATTCCCTGTGCAAGGGTAACCGAAGCCGGTATACCGTAAATTTTCATTTCCTGCATGGCAGCATACTTATATTCCTCTATGTATTGCTGCGTATTCATCTTTTGCGCCGACAGCGCGCTGCAGAAAGACAACATAAGAATCCATATTTTGCGACACAGGGTTTGCATACAGAGGACCAAAAATAATGAACGAAAAAAATACCGGGTTATTCTTTTACGCACACAGGTGCAAAAGCCATACAACGATAAAATTTTAATTCACATCTGATTGTTACCATATTGGCAGCCGATTTGTACGAATAATCCCTTAAATTCCGTTTTTTTGCAGTACATCCATGAAAATTAAATCTTTATTATCCTTCATCATTGCAATCATTGCGCTGCCTGCCATGGGGCAAATGAAAAAACCCACTGCCAAAAGCATGCGTTTTTCTGCCACCAAAGCCAAGATTGGAGATATTGTTGAAATAACCGTCAGCATGTCGCCCGCTGCCGGCATGCATATTTACAGCGAAAAATCTACCTGTGCAGAGGATGTTGGCTATACACGGGCTTCCCTAACCTTTACGGGAGACCATTTTATACCGGTCGGCAAGGCCATGGGTGTGGGTGATAAAATGAAAACCGATGAGCTGGCAGAATTGGACAAAGTAGATTGTAAAACAGGGGTTTTCGCAGGACAGGCCATATTCAAACAAAAGATAAAGATTACCGGCAGCATTCAAAAAATCACCTGTGCCTTCAGCGGTCAGATGTGCGATGAAAGCCAGTGTGTAAAAATTGAAGAAACCCTGGATGCTTCTAGCCCTATTGTCGTGGAAGGCGCTGCTGAAGAAGAAAAGGTTCAGCCCACAAATCCCGACACCACTACAAAAGCCGATACCGTTAACGCTAGCACGACAGCCGGCAGCGATGTTAAGGCATCCTACAAATCCGGCAGCGGCAATTGCACCGAGCTTGTTTATACCGGCAGCCTGGGCAATGCAAAAAGCGAAACTGCCAACAAAGGTCTGGGGCTGGTATTCTGGCTGGCTTTTACTTCCGGGCTGCTGGCATTGTTAACGCCATGCGTTTTCCCGATGATTCCAATGACGGTTGCATTTTTTCTTAAAAATGAGGACCGCAAAAAATCCATCAGAGACGGTTTCGTATTTGCTACAGCGATCATCCTGATTTATGTTATCATTGGAACACTGGTAAGCAAACTGGTTGGACCTGATGCTGCTAACTGGCTGAGCACGCATTGGATTCCCAATGTTTTCTTCTTCGTAATTTTCATTGTCTTTGCGGCCAGCTTCTTCGGTGCATTTGAACTGGTATTGCCTGCATCATGGGTAAATGCCATCGATAAAAAAGCAGACAAAGGCGGCATAGCCGGCCCTGTATTTATGGCGCTGACCATTGCCCTGGTATCTTTCTCATGCACCGGCCCCATCGTAGGAACGGTTCTCGTAGAAAGCGCCAAGGGTGGTCTCAGCACGCCCATTGTTGCCATGCTGGGCTTTTCACTCGCATTTGCACTTCCATTTGGCCTGCTGGTAGTTTTCCCAAGCTACATGAAAACCCTGCCCAAAAGCGGTGGCTGGCTAAACAGCGTGAAGGTGGTCCTGGGCTTTGTAGAACTGGCGTTTGCCCTCAAATTCCTCAGCACGGCAGATCAAACCTATCACTGGGGAATTTTGGACCGGGAAATTTACCTCGCACTGTGGATTGTTATTTTCTCACTCATGGCTATTTACCTGATGGGGAAAATCAAGTTTTCTCACGATAGCGATGTCTCGTACTGGTCTGTCACAAGACTTATGCTGGTAATTGCAACCTGGTCTTTTGTGGTATATCTAATTCCCGGCCTCTGGGGAGCACCGCTCAAAGCCCTGGCCGGATATATGCCACCCATGCACACACAGGATTTCAAACTAAACGGAGAATCGGGAGAATCAACCGGAAGCGCAGTAACATGTCAGATACCCAAATACGCAGGCGAACTGCATATTCCACATGGCATTCAGGGTTATTTTGATTATGAAGAAGCGTTATCCTGTGCCAAATCCCAGAACAAGCCTCTTTTTATTGACTTTACCGGCCACGGGTGCGTAAACTGCCGTAAAATGGAAGAGAAAGTATGGAGCAATCCCGAGGTACTCAAAATCCTGAAAAATGATTACGTTGTGGTTTCCCTTTATGTAGATGACAAAAAAGTAAAACTGAGTGAAGCCGAACAATTCAAAGGAAAGTTTTCGGGCAAAATCATTAAAACACTGGGTGAAAAAAATGCTGAAATACAAGCCTGTTACTTTAACAGCAACAGCCAGCCGCTTTATGTACTCATGACCGGCGACGAGGTGTTACTGCAGCATCCCGGCAGTGCCGAAACATTTGATTACAATCCTGAAAAATTCAAGGTATTTCTCCAAAACGGACTCAGCGAATTCAAGAGAAAGTAACCATGAACAGGGAACGCATAAAACAGCATTTTACGGAAGCCGCCGAAACCCTGAGGCTGTTCATGGATAATGAGCACAACCTTATTAAGATTGAAAATGCGGCTTCGCTCATGGCCTCATGCCTTTCAAATGGAGGTAAGATTATTAGCTGCGGAAATGGAGGCAGCCATTGCGATGCCATGCACTTTGCCGAAGAACTGAGTGGGCGCTACCGGGGAAACCGCAAAGCGCTGGCTGCCGTGGCCATTAGCGATCCCAGTCACATCAGCTGCGTGGGTAATGACTATGGCTATGAATATGTATTCAGCCGCTATGTAGAAGCACTTGGAAAGCCCGGCGATATATTGCTGGGCATAAGCAGCAGCGGAAACAGCAAAAATATCATTCAGGCAATGGAAGCTGCCAAATTACTGGGCATGAAAACGGTAGGACTTACCGGAAAGGACGGTGGTGCTATGGCAGGCCTTTGCGATATTGAAATCAGGGCCCCTAAATCTGAATTTGCCGACCGGGCTCAGGAAATTCATATCAAAGTAATTCATGCGCTCATTGACAGCATTGAGCAATTGGTTTTGAAATAACCCTAGATATATGCAGGTAATATGATATTTTCGCCTGTATGGATATCCGCTTTCGATTAACGGTACTTAGTTTTCTTCAATTCTTTGTATGGGGTGCCTGGCTTATTACCATTGGTACCTACTTTTTTGGAAACAATCTCGGTACCGGAGAACAATTCGGGGCCATCTTTTCCACGCTGGCCATTTCATCGCTCATTATGCCCCCTATCACCGGTATTATTGCCGATCGCTGGGTAAGTGCAGAGCGCCTTTACGGAATGTTGCAGATTGCATACGGCGTCCTATTGTGGATGGTTCCTGAAGCAAAAGATGCCGATGCCCTTTACTGGCTCATCATGGCGGCTATGTTTTGCTATATGCCTACCATCTCATTATCAAATTCTATTTCCTACACCATTCTGTCAAAAAGCGGCCTCGATGTAGTAAAGGTATTCCCGCCAATACGGGTTTGGGGAACCATTGGATTTATCGCAGCCATGTGGGTTACCAACCTTACCGGAAGCAAGGCCAATGCAAATCAGTTTCTGATTGCCGGCACAGCGGCCATTGGACTTGGCATATACGCATTCACACTTCCTGCCTGCAAACCCGACCGCGCCAAATCCGGCAACATAAGCCTGTTTTCCCAGCTGGGTCTTGATGCATTTAAATTGTTTGCAAGATACCGCATGGCGCTGTTCTTTATTTTCTCAATGTTTCTGGGAGCCGCCTTGCAGCTTACCAACATGTACGGCGACACATTCCTGGATGACTTTAAAAACAATCCGCTCTATGGTCCGGAATCCTTTGTGGTTAAATACTCCACCATCATTATGTCAATATCTCAAGTTTCAGAAACACTTTTTATTTTAACGATACCCTTTTTTCTTAAACGATTTGGCATAAAAAAAGTAATGCTCTTTGCCATGATCGCATGGGTATTGCGTTTTGGCCTGTTTGCCTATGGTAACCCTGCAGAAGGCCTGTGGATGATTGTACTGAGCTGTATTGTATACGGGATGGCCTTTGACTTCTTCAATATATCTGGATCGCTCTTTATTGAAACCAATACGGATCCGGGCATCCGTTCCAGCGCTCAGGGTCTTTTTATGATGATGACGAATGGTGTAGGCGCATTTCTTGGAAGCAAAATAAGCGGCTGGGTCATTGACAATTACTTTATGTCAGGAAATGAAAAAAACTGGCACGGCATATGGCTCGGATTTACCGGTTATTCCATGCTGATAGCTGTTTTGTTTTTACTGTTGTTTAAAGAAGACAGTCCTAAAAAAACAACTGCCTGATCTGGGTATCAGACCCGTCTGTCAAATCCTGCATAAGGATCTTCCCTACTATCTGATTCGCTAAACCAGGATGGTTTTTTATCCGTGGTAAAAACACGGTATTGCTTAATCAGTAGAAAGGCTGTAAACACTCCGGAAATCAAACCGGAAAGGTGTCCTTCCCATGATATCTTTTTCTGCCAGGGGAAAATGCCCCAAACCATGCTCCCATAATACATCACAAGCATAAATGAAAGTAGCTTTAGACGGCGGTTCTTGGCAAGAAAACCTGCAACTATCAGATAAGTCAACAATCCATAAACAACACCACTGCTACCCACATGCAAAGTTCCCGGCTGTCCTATGAAAAACAGCAATAAACCGGCCCCTACCCATTGCAACGCCAATATCAACCATGACAAGTGCCTGTAATGAACAAAAACAAGGAAAACACCGATCAGCAATTGCAAGCTGTTTCCCCATAGATGCTCCGCACCATCATGTAAAAGAGGCATGAGCATTATTCCCTCCCAATGTTGCCAATCGTGTGGGACCAAACCTCCGCACATTACAAAAGAACTGCGCTGCTGTATAACGTAAAAAGCCAATACGGGCAGAAGGGCAATAAGGAAGGCTGCAAGAAAGGGTTTTACAAGGGATTTCACGAGGTTAAAAGTCAATGGATCCATTTATCCATTCAGGATCAAGTTTGATGTTCCACTGCTTGTAGAAATCAATGGCAGGCTGATTCCAGTCAAGCACTTGCCAGGTTATCCTTTTATAGCCGCTTAATCTGGCCATTTCAATACAGTTTTCAAATAAGGCCTTTCCTACTCCATTGCGACGAAAGGCTTCTTTAACATAAAGATCTTCCAAATACAAAACCGGCCCCTTCCATGTGCTGTAACGTATGTAGCAAAGTGTAAAACCGACTATGGCACCATCATCTGTTTGTGCAACATGGGCAGTATAGAGCGGATTCCCCGTATTGAAACCATCTTTTAGAAGCCGCTCAGGCGTATTGATAACTTCATTGGGGGCTTTCTCATAGAGCGCAAGCTCCTTTATGAGATTATATATTTCCTCCACGTCCGCGGGTATTGCAGCTCTGACAATATAGGAAGCGGAGGACATGCTCAGCGAACTACCAGACGAAGAATTCTGGATTTATCACCACCGGAAACCTGGACAAAGTAAACTCCTTTATCCAGTTTAAGATCAGCAATATCTACGCGCACCTTAGCTCCGGCAAATTCCGTTTTTTTGATGGGAGCAGTGTATACCACTTCTCCAAGTACATTGGAAATAGAAAACCTTGCATTGGGGTAATCAGACTCGGAAAAAGCAAGGTTGATATGAAACCAGGATCCGGTTACAGGATTGGGATTAAGGGAAAAAACAGGACCCGGTTCTGAAATAACTTCAATAGGCGCAGGCGAGGCAGACAAAGTAGGCAGTGTAGAACTGCCGGCAGAAATCCAAAATAAACAAATAAGTAGCTTTCTAACCATATTGTCTTACGCAAAGGTAACAAAAAAAAGGGCACTTTATCAAGCGCCCTTAAATTTTTAACTGGAGATGAATTACTTCTTCTCTTCAGCAGCTTTGGTTGTGTCAGCAGCAGCAGCAGCTGAAGTATCAGCAGCGGTTGTGTCTGCAGGAGCAGCAACAGTTGAGTCAGTTTTGGTAGAATCAGCGTCAGTGGTGCCGCTGTTACCTGAACAAGCTGCGAAAGCGAACATAGCGCAAGCAGCGATAGCGAAATAAATCTTTTTCATTTTGTGTTTTCCTGATTAAATGTGCGGCAAAAATAAAAGTGAAAAATAAAAATGCAACACTTTACCTGATTTTTTTTTATTTTTTTTCAAAAAACGGACTCAGATTACCGAATATTAAATAAAAAGCGCTTCAAATCAAACAAACCCAACCTGATTAGGGTTATTTACCTGTGCACAAAATAAGCATTGCAGGGGCAGGAATCGGGGGGCTCACGGCCGCTATCAGGCTAGCCAAAGCAGGGTATGAAGTAGATGTATTTGAACAAAAAAATGAACCTGGTGGCAAGATGTCGGAAATTTCAGGATCCGGCTATCGTTTTGACGCAGGGCCTTCCCTGTTTACCATGCCGCAATACATAGACGCCCTCCTGGACAAAAGTATTGGATTCGAATACAGGAAACTCAACACGCTGTGCCATTACTTCTTTCCTGACGGCACTTTTTTTGCCTGTCCCGCGGACCGCCGTCAATTTATAAAAACAGCATCTAAAACCTTTAATGAGCATGAGCAGGCCATTAAAAACCACTTAAATCACAGTGCTTATTTGTATAAAATTACCGCTCCGGTATTTCTTGAAAAAAGCCTGCATCAGCTTTCAACCTACACGCACCCCCAAGGCATCAGAGGCATTCTAAATCTTCCATTTATTGGAATACAGCGAAGCATGCATTCCGCTAACAGCCGGCGTTTTAACAACAGAAATCTGATACAGTTTTTCGACAGGTATGCAACGTACAATGGTTCTAATCCGTGGAAGGCTCCATCCACACTCAATGTCATTCCACACCTCGAAATGGGAATTGGTGCTTACATGCCCAAAGGAGGGATAATCGCCATTGCCAAAGCCCTTCACAGGCAGGCTGAATCATTGGGAGTGTCCTTTCATTTTGGGCATACCATTGAAAACATTCACCATGAACAAAATCAAATCAAAGGCCTGACGGCTAACGGGATGCTTCACCACACCGATCTTCTGTTATCGAACCTGGATGTGCGCCTGACATATCGCCTGCTCAATCTTCCCCTGCCGGGTAAAATCAAAAAATCAGAACCCAGCAGCTCAGCACTAATTTTTTACTGGGGCGTTAAAAGAAAATTCCCTAAGCTGGATTTGCATAACATCTTGTTCGGCAACGATTACAAGCGCGAATTTCAAAACATATTTGAATACCAAACCATTGATGAGGATCCAACGGTGTATATCAATATCAGCTGTAAGGAAGAAATCGCCGACGCCCCACCGGATTGCGAGAACTGGTTTGTAATGATCAACACCCCTGCAAACCAAAGCCAAAACTGGGAGGATCTGAGAATACAGGCACGGAAAAGAATAGTCAATAAAATCAACACTATGCTGAATTGCGATATTGAATCGCTCATTGAATTCGAAGAGTACCTTGATCCCGTGAGGATAGAATCCTATACAGGAAGTACGTTCGGCTCGCTCTATGGCAGCAGCAGCAATAACCTGATGTCGGCATTTTTCAGGCAGGCCAATTTTTCCAAAAAAATCAAGGGGCTTTATTTCTGTGGCGGCAGTGTACATCCGGGAGGTGGTATTCCATTGTGCGTTTTGGGTGGTAATATTGCAAGCGATATCATCATTAAAAAACACCATGCAAGGGGCTGAAAAAAGAGTTATTGGCATAGCCGGAATTGTATATGCGGTAGGCATAACCGGGCTTTATATAGCCGGAACACGCAGTCAGGTTATTGGATTGACTCCTGTAAACCTGGCACTATCATTGACCGTCCCGCTTATTTTTCAAAAAAAATGGACTTTCGGACTGTTAATCGCACTGATTTGCGTGGCACTTTGCGGTTTTTTCATTGAATATGCAGGTGTACATACCGGGCTAATCTTTGGCAAGTACCATTACGGGAAAACCCTGGGACCGGGCTGGCAGAGCATCCCTTACATGATTGGAATAAACTGGGCCATGATGGTGTTTTTCGTTGTTTCAGCGCTTTCCGGCAGGATTGGCAATACCTGGGGAATAGCACTGGCCGGTGCATGTATCATGACAATGTATGATTACATTATGGAACCAGGCGCAGTATGGATGGGCATGTGGTATTGGGAAAAAGGAATCATCCCCCTACAAAACTACGTTGCATGGTTTATCTGTTCTTTTTTGCTGATTCGGCTTTATCTCTGGTTTACAAAACCGGAGAGAAATAACATTGCGGCTTCTTTACTCGTTATCCAGCTTGTATTTTTTGGGCTGATACGTTTACTCTTTTGACCTGAGAGCGTTGCGTCTTGGGAATTTAGACTGTATATAGACGTATATGCCAATAAGAAGCAAACATCCAATAAACAGCACCGAAATTTGGGTGCTAAGTTTTGGGGCCGGAGGGAACACCCCTAAAACAACAAAATTAATAGCTGCCTGAAGGGCAAAATAGGCAAAGCTCACTTGAAGGTGAGACCACTTCCCCAGATGCACCAATTTCTTGAATAAAAAGTCGCGGTGAGGAACAAATATATTCTCACCCAGCAGCAGTTTGTAACACACAGTTAATGCCGCGTCAGCGCCAAAAACACTGAACATGAGCAGGTACATATAATTACCGGTCCTGAATATCAAGGAATAAATAAGGTAAACAGTAATAAAGGCGATGGACATACTGCCAACATCACCCATAAATGCGATGGCAGACCTGCGTATGTTGAAAAACCCGAAAACTGCCAGCGGAATTATGATGCTTAAAATAAAGTTGGAATCCGTGAATGGGATAGCATTCCCCTGAAGATCAACCAAGGTCTCGTTAAGATAAAAAAGACCGGAAAACACCAGCAGGGCATGAAGGGTAAGCATTCCGTTAACCCCATCCATAAAATTATAGGCATTAAGTACACCCACACCGAAGATAAAAGATGCCAGATAAATGGGAACCGCCTCAGCACCAAAGCTGCTGAAGGGCATTTGCGCCATTAGCAAACCCATGGTAATCATTTGAATTACCAGGCGAAAAGAGTGCTTCAGGAAGAAGATATCATCGAGAAAACTAACTGCAGTGATAATAAAAAAACCTGCCACAAAAAACTCAGGAAGTACAAATGGATGCCAGAACAGATAGGTAATAAACGAGAGCGCCACTATCAGGCCCATGCCTGTTACCGTTGGCTTCCAGTGAGAACTCCTGCTGCTTGGATGATCATGAAGCCCATAAATTCTGGCAAGTTTCAGAAACAAAAACGCGCCTGCACTGCAAACCGAAAACAAACCAAGAGTCAGATAAATATTCAAACAGAGAGCTGATTTTAAACCAGCGCAAAAGTATGGTTTTTTGTGATATGCAGAGCTGACTTAATATTAACATACTGTTGATATTAGTAATAAATCAACTAAGTGTCAACTGTACAATTTGTTTATTTCATTCGCATACTTTTCCATGACTACCTTCCGTTTCACCTTCAATGTAATGGTCATATCCCCGTCTTCAATAGAGAATGGCGTGCGCTTAATCAGAAAATCTTTAACCCGTTCAAACTTGGCGAGATTTTCATTGTATTTTTTCACATCCTCCATTAGCCACTGGCGCAGTTGCTCATTTTCAATAAAGGGTACTTCTCCATCAAACAAGGCAGTATCAATACCCTTGGCAACCGCTTCTTCTTTAGCCGGAACGATAATGGCTGTTACAAACTCCTGCTTATCACCAATGATAAAAATCTGCTCTATTTTTGGGCTTTTCAGAAAGTTGTTCTCTAACTGGGTAGGGTAAATATTCTTTCCCAGAGAGGTAACCAGCATATTTTTCAGACGATCCGTAATTTTCAGGTATCCTTTTTCAAACCGGCCAATATCCCCGGTATGGAACCATCCTTCATTGTCAAAAACCTTATTGGTTTCAGCTTTGTTGTTCCAATAGCCTTTCATAACATTGGGCCCTTTGGAAAGAATTTCGCCCTCCTCTGAGACAAAATCAGGCTTAAAGGTATGGTATGTTTGCACCGTGTAAATTTCCTTTGTATCGGGATTCTGAATGGCTACCTGCTGCCTGGGGGCCACACGACCCACGGTTCCATACACCTGCCTGTTGTATTCATTCACAGTTATAAAAGGTGACGTCTCGGTAAGTCCAAAACCTTCCTGAACCTGTATTCCCAGGTTGGCAAAAAACTCACCCACATGCGGCGGCAAAGCACCTCCACCTGAAACGAACAACTTAAGCCTTCCTCCCATTTTCTCCTTGATTTTGGAAAAAACCAACTTATTGGCCAGTGCGTATTGTGCAGACAAAACAGGCCCTTTGGATTTTCCTTCATCCCGGCGGTGACGGGCTTTCTCACCCACTCCAAGGGCCCACAGAAAGATTTTCGCCTTCATACCACCGGCTTCAGTTCCACTTTTCATCACACGGTCGTGTACCCTTTCCAGCAACCTCGGAACAGCTGCCATCAGGGTAGGTTTTACCTCTGCAATGTTTTGCGCTACTTTATCAATATTCTCGGCAAAAGCCACCGATGACCCCAGATAGGTTGTGAGATAATACGCCATTCGCTCAAACACATGACTCAGCGGCAAAAAACTTAAAAATTTGTCGTCTTTTGTGATGTCGGGCACCAAGTCATTGGCATCATAGCAATTGCTGAGGAAGTTATAATGGGTGAGCATGGCCCCTTTGGGAACACCTGTTGTTCCTGAAGTATAAATAAGTGTGGCCACATCATCGTGCCCTACTTCTTTGAAGCGGGCTTCAATCTGTTCATTCCAGGATGGATGCAAGACTCTGCCCTGCTCCAGCACCTGCTTATAGGTTATCAGCTTATCGCCTGTCTCTACATCCTCCGGAAAACTCACAACCACTTCCACAGTGGGGCATTTATCTTCTACTTTCTTAAATTTCTTCAGCAAAAAAGGATTTCCAACAAATAGAATACGCGCTTCTGAATCATTCAGGATAAATGCAGTTTCTTCCGCTGTAAGGGTTGGATAAATACTCACATTAATAATGCCCAGTTTCTGCAGAGACTGGTCTATGCAATAGAACTCCGGGCTGTTTTCAAGTATCAACGCTACGCGATCGCCCTTTTGCAGGCCACGGCTCATAAGCCAGCCTGTGAGGCAATCAATGTAGGCCAGCAAATCGCGATAGGTATAATCAACCCATTTTCCGGATTCCTTGCGCGTCAGATAAACCGTATCCGGTGTATGAATGTGATGCGCTGAATTGAGAAAAAACTGGTGAAGGGACCGAAAGTCTGGGTCTTTAAATTCTTTGGGTAAGTTTTTGGACATAAAAAAAAGATTTAACGGCAAATAAAAGGAAATGCAACGATATTCACGTTGCACAGATCAGGATAAAATCCTCAACCGGCTTCTGCCTCTACCGACTGAACTTCGGGAACCATTCGTTTAAGGAGGTTTTCAATGCCGGCCTTTAGTGTCATGGTTGAGGAGGGACAACCTGAACAGCTGCCTTTCATCTGCACGGTAACAATGCCGTTTTGGAAACTTTTGAAATCGATGGCACCGCCGTCCATCTCAACAGCAGGGCGAACATGGTCTTCCAGTAACTGACGGATTTTGCGTTCCACCTCAGTTTCCTCTTCTGCTGATAGTTGCTTTTTGGGCGAAACAATGGATTTTCCATCTTGTATCCACTCCTGAAAAAACTGACGTAAGTCGGGAATCAGATCAAACCACTCATAATCGTTGTTTTTGGTCACCGACACAAAATTGTTCATGATAAAAACGCCCTTTACAAAAGGCATTTCAAACAAGGCCTTGGCAAGCTCCGAATCCACTGCAGATTCTGCAGTCCTGAAATCGGCACTGTCATTGGGCAGGAGCATTTTGCTCGAAACAAACTTCATGCTTTCGGGATTGGGTGTTGCCTCGGCATAGATGGTTACAAGATTTTCCGCTGATGGTTCCATATGGTACTACAAAATTAAACAATAAACACAGCAGATTCAGTATTTGTTTATAATCTTTCTAAATAAAAAACGTGCAAAAGTTGATTACAACAGCAAGCCTACGTAGATGTACTTTGCAACATGGCAAAAAGCAAAACGGTTTTTTTCTGTGGAGAGTGTGGTGCTGATAGTCCTAAATGGGCAGGAAAATGCAGCGCCTGTGGCGCCTGGAATTCACTTAAGGAGGAAGTTGTATCCGTAAAAAGCAGCCCGACGGGTTGGACCAAAACTTCACCTGCAGAGAAAGCCGTGCCGCAGAATGTAAAACAGATTACATCTGAAAAAACAGAAAGGGTTGCCATGCCAGATGAAGAATTAAACCTGGTGCTGGGCGGTGGCCTGGTTCCGGGAAGCCTTGTATTGCTGGGCGGAGAACCCGGTATAGGCAAAAGTACACTGTTGCTTCAGATTGCATTAAAACTTAAACTGCCTGTTGCCTATGTTTCAGGAGAAGAAAGTGCCGAGCAGGTTAAATTGCGGGCCGACCGGATAGGCATTGACAATGAGCATTGCATGGTTATTACAGAAACGCGCCTGGAGGCGGTTTTGCAAAATATGCAAAACCTAAAACCTGAAATTGTCATCATCGATTCCATACAAACCCTTTACAGTGATTTACTGGAAGCCACCCCCGGCAGTGTTTCACAGATAAGGGAATGTGCAGGCCAATTGTTACGTTTTGCCAAAGAAAATCAGGTTTCTGTATTTCTGATTGGCCATATAACCAAAGATGGCAGCATTGCGGGACCAAAAATTCTGGAACACATGGTAGACACGGTTTTGCAGTTTGAAGGAGACAGAAACTATCATTTCCGATTGCTGCGCTCTCTCAAAAACCGTTTTGGCAGCACCCACGAAATGGGGATTTATGAAATGAGCGGAAGCGGGTTATCTACCGTTAAAAATCCTTCGCAGGTATTCTTGGTTGAGCGCGATGAAGACATTTCCGGTGTAGCCATTGCAGTCGCAATGGAAGGTGTGAGACCCATTCTGCTGGAAACGCAGGCACTGGTTAGCACTGCAGTATACGGAACACCGCAGCGATCCTGCACAGGCTTTGATTTGCGCAGATTAAATATGCTGCTGGCGGTGCTCGAAAAAAGATGTGGTTTTCGTCTGGGGGCTCAGGATGTTTTCATCAACCTGGCCGGTGGTATCCGTATTGAGGATCCTGCGCTGGACCTTGCCGCTGTTGCCGCCATCATGAGCAGTTATCAGGGCATTTGCGTGCCATCAAAAACCGTTTTTTCCGGTGAAATTGGTCTCAGTGGTGAAATCCGTGCCGTTCAGCGCGTGGAACAACGCATTGCTGAGGCAGAAAAACTTGGGTTTGAAGAAATCATTGTTTCCAAATACTGCAAAATCCCCGAGTTAAAGGGAAAAATCAAGGTACGGCAGTTTGGCCGGGTTGATGAAATGTTTGCCTGGCTATTTGGCTAAATCACAGTGCAGCGCGCATCATGCGCTCTTTCACGTAGCTTTTGGCAAGCAAAATCAGCTTCTGGCTGTTGGGAATACGAATGCGGCTTCCTGCAATTTCCTCGGCAGAGCTTCGCTGAATTTTTTCCAGCAGCTTAAGATAATAGATATACGCAGTGTATACACCCAGCCTGCAACCTACAGGTAATTTTTTGATACCCTCCAGTGCATGGGAAAAATCTTTTTTCACATCGGCAATAATCAGATTTTTATCTTTTTCACTGAAAGCGCTGAAATCGACACCAGGGAAATAAACACGGCCACGCTCATCCACATCACTTTTCAGGTCACGTAAAAAGTTAACCTTCTGAAAGGCGGCACCCAGGCTTCTCGCATGGGGCAACAGTGAATCATACTGGCTCTGATTATTGTTGCAGAAAACTTTCAGACACATAAGCCCTACTACCTCTGCGCTTCCATAAATGTAGGTTTCATAGCCCTCATCATCGTAGGTATTTTTCTCAAGATCCAGTGCCATGGATACAAAAAACGGTTCAATCAGCTCTCTGCCAATGCCAAATTTTCGCACCGCCATTTGAAATGAATGCAACACCGGGTTGGTACTGATTCCGGAGTCTATGGCTGCATAGGTCTGTTCTTTAAACTCCGTTAACAACTTGCCTTTATCATGGTCGTGAAACGTATCTACAATTTCATCAGCAACGCGCACAAAACCGTAAATGGCAAAAACGGCCCAACGGTATTCCTTAGACAACAACCGGATGCCCAGTGAGAAACTGGTGCTGTAATTCAGGGCTACACGCCTGCTGATGTCGGAAGATGTTTTATCAAACAGCTGGATGCTCATGGGTAATTTTATCAGTTATTAGTTTTGAACCGATTACGACAATAGGCAGGCCTGTTCCCGGATGGGTACTGGCACCAACGTAGTAAACATTATTTAACTTCTCGTCTTTGTTTGCAGGGCGGAAAGCACCAATTTGGTTCATGCCGTGTGCCAGTCCAAGTCCGCTGCCGCGATACAATGAGAACATTTGTTCCCATTCCAAAGGTGTATATATCGTGCGGCTAATGGTATTCGCATGAATATCGAAACCAACCCTTTTCCCAAGATCCTGAATTATGTCATCTGCCAGCTTATCTGCATCCTGCCAGTCGGGCTTTACACGGCGGTCGGGAACCGGACATAAAATAAACAGGTTTTCACATCCCTCAGGAGCACACTCCGGATTGCTTTTACTGGCCACATTTACATAGTAATAGGGCTTATCAGGAGCCACGGTGCTGCGGAAAATCGTATCGGCATATTGCCTGAAATTGTTCCCCAGGAAATAGTTGTGGTGGGCGATTCCGTCCATTTTACCTTTCACACCCAGGTAAATGGTGAAAGGCGCCAGGGTCCAGTCCATTTTATCCAGTTTCTTTTCGGTAAAAGCGGGTCTGTTTAGGAATTTACCCCTGAAGGAGGCTGAATCAGCATTGATTACGAACAAATCGGCATTCCATACTTTGCCGTTCTGGTCGGTTACCGATACCATTTTACCGCCTTGCTCCTGTACGGAAACTACGCGGGTGTTGCAGTGAATTTTCACCCCTTTCTTTTCCAGCATGGCGATGATGCCTTCAGCAATTTTATACATACCGCCTTTCACATTCCAGTAGCCGTCGTGTTTAAGCTCTGTGTAATTCAGCAGATTATATACGGATGGCGTATTAAAAGGCGTTGCACCCAAAAAGAAGGCGACCAGTGAGAATATGATTTTTACATCCTCACTCTCAAAATGCCGCTCCAGCTCTGCCCAGAAGCTTCTGAACATTTTTGGAAGATGCTTTTTAGGAACAGTCGCCATGCTGAGCAGAAATGACAGCATACCATCGAAGTTTTTCTTTACGATGCGGTATTCCGTATCGTGGAAAACCTCTCCTGCCCTTTTCAGGTATTTTTCGGCTTTACGCTCAAAATCAGGTTCGATGGCACTGAACTCCTGAGCCAGTTTTTCCAAATCCTTGAATATGCGGTAAACCTTGTCTCTGCCTTCAATATTAACCGTGTATAGCGGGTTCAGTTCATTCAGCTCAAAGGGCATGGGCTCGCCGATGCTATCAAAAAGCTCACGAAACTCATAACTCATGCTAAAAAAGGACGGGCCTATATCAAAGGTAAAACCATCCTTTTGCAGAATATTGAGTCTGCCACCCGCACGCTCATGCTGTTCAAGCAATTCTACTTCATAACCTGCGTATGCAAGTCTAAGGGCTGTACTCAAACCGCCAAGCCCAGCTCCGGCAATCAATACTTTCTTAGCCACGGAACCTCCTCACATACTTGGGAAGCACGAAAAGAAAACCGAATGCTTCTGCGCCTTCTTTGGTGTGAACGGCATGATGCAGATGGTGGGTCATACGCATCGCCCTGAAATAAGGGTTTTGGGTGCGTGTGAGCCATTTTACCCTCTGATGCACAAACACATCGTGCACCAGAAAATAAGCCAGACCGTAGAGTGCAATCCCTATGCCGGCAGAAAAACGCCAGTCCATTTCGGCACTGCCAAAAACAATTAAAAGACATGAAGGAATGGCAAAAACGAAACCATAAAGGTCATTTAACTCGAATTTCCCTTTGCGGGGCTCGTGGTGACTCTGGTGCCATACCCAGCCAAAACCGTGCATGATGTACTTGTGGGTGAACCATGCTACGCCTTCCATTAGAATGAAAAAAAACAAGGTAATAAGTGTGTGTGTGAGAATACTCATTAATTAAATAACACCGTTTTGTTTAAAAGGTTTGCAAAATCGGCCAACAAATATTACACAAAATAACGAATATTTTTGAAATATTTCGAAATAAATGATACAAATCACCCTGTCACCCACTTACGTTGATAAAAAATGGTACGGTTCAAGCAGGGATGTGTGTTAACTTGCGACTCATGCTAAAACGGCATATTTCATTAAAATCGCTAAACACCTTTGGTTTCGATGTAGAGGCATCCCTTTTTATGCCGGTGGCCGATACAGAAATCTTACATAACGTTTGGAAAACAAACCTGCTAAGTTTAAACAGTCCGCTGATCCTTGGCGGTGGAAGCAATATTCTTTTCAAAGACAATTACCCCGGGTTGGTGCTTCAAAACCTGATTGCAGGAATGCAGGTGGTAAATGAAACGGAAGACCATGTCTGGCTACGATGCGGTGGCGGCGAAGTTTGGCACAATGTGGTGATGCATACCATACAGCACAACTGGGGCGGACTGGAAAACATGAGTCTGATCCCCGGAACCATCGGCGCTTCCCCTATCCAAAACATTGGTGCCTATGGTGCAGAACTAAAGGATGTGTTTGAAAACCTGGAAGCTTTTGATATCTTGCATGGAAAAATGGTTACCCTCGGTGCGGAAGAATGCACATTTGGTTACCGTGACAGCATTTTCAAACAAGCCGGAAAGGGACGTTATTTTATAACGCACGTTACCCTTCGACTGAATAAAAAGCCTGCGGTGAATGTAAAGTACGGCGATATTGCCAATACGCTGGAGCAGTGGGGCATTACCAAACCCGGCATCGCCGATGTGAGCAGGGCTGTAATTCATATTCGCCGCAGCAAACTGCCTGATCCTGCAGAACTCGGCAATTGCGGCAGCTTCTTTAAAAACCCGGTGGTAAGCAAAGAAACTGCCGATGCCCTTTGTGCCGCACACCCCGATGCCAAACGTTTCGATCAGCCTGACGGAACCGCCAAACTTGCAGCCGGATGGCTTATTGAAAAAGCAGGCTGGAAAGGCTTCCGCCGCGGGGATGCAGGTGTGCACGAAAAACAGGCGCTGGTGCTGGTGAATTATGGCCATGCAACCGGTGCCGAGATTCTTTCCCTGGCCCGCGAAATCGTTGAAGATATTCAGACAAAATTCCAGGTTAGGCTAGAGATGGAAGTAAATACCCGCTGATATTAGGTGATTTTGGCTTAATTTGCATGAAGTTCATGAAAAGACTCTATTTTGTTTTAGGCTTGTTGGGGTTTGCCGGAATTGCCAGCGCTCAGGCTTTTGAAACCATTCGAAATCATAAAACACCGCTGTTTCAGGTTTTTGACCCCGCCATTGCCTCCGAAGAGTGGCTTAGTGTGGTTAAAGAAGAACATGAAATGCCTATGCCATCAGGCATGAAAGAATCATTGCGCAGAGCCGTAGATAATGAACGCAGCCGTTTTAACCAGCGAAATTTAATACGCAGGGGAAACTATACCGGTAATCCCACCCCGCCTGCTTCCATTGCCCCCAACGACACCAAAGGATGGGACGGAACTTCGGGCTCCGGCACGCCGAATGACAACCACATAGCCGTGAGCAACGGCGGTATGGTTATCAGTGTTCTGAATACAGTCATCAGGGTATATGATGATCAGGGCAACTGGAAAAAACAATGGGGACTGATTCAGTTTGCCAACCAGCAGAAAAAGATTGATGTTTTCCCCACCATGGACAGGGTTTACGACCCCCGTGTTCTTTACGATCCCATCGCAGACAGATTCATCATTCTGTTTATGCATGGTGTGACCGACACACGCAGTTTCATTGTGGTAGCCTTCAGCCAAACCAATGATCCATTGCAGGGCTGGAACGTATACAAGGTAACGGGAAAACCTACGAATGACCTCATTTGGAGCGATTATCCAATTGTATCGCACAACAGCCATGATCTTTTTTTTACCGTTAATCTTATAGGAAATGGCGCCTCCTGGGAAGAAGGTTTTACTGAAGCCATTATCTGGCAGCTTAATAAAGCAGACGGATTTAAAGGCGATACCCTGAGAAAAGACTTTTACTCCAATATCAAATACGAAGGCAAAGCACTGAGAAGCATTTGTGCCATTCAAAATGGCCCAATGCCGGATGGAAGAGACAATTACTTCATCAGCGTGAAACCCATTGATAAGATTAATGACACGGCATTTTTACTTCACATCAACAACACACAGCAAAGTGGCCAGGCCGAGCTGAGCATGAAAGTGCTGGTATCGCCCATGAAATATGGATTTCCGCCCAGTGCGCTGCAGCCGGACACATCCTACAAGCTTAGAACCAATGATTGCCGTGTTCTTAGCGCCGTCCGTATCGGTAATCAGATTCAATACCTGCAAAACACCATGAATTTTAACACCATGCAGGCACACCTGACCCACAACACCATATTCCATATCGATAAAAACCCTGTGATACAGGCAGGCATGATTACAGACGATTCACTGGACCTTGGCTACCCAGCCATCGCTGCTGCCGGTAAAACCGGGGATGACCCTAGCACGGTGATTGTATATGTTTACAGCAGTCCCTGGCATTATCCAGGAACAGGCGTGGTTTACCGCAACCGCTTGGGCGAATACAGCAAAAAGGTAAAACTCGTGCAAGGCAAAAGCCTGATTTATTATTCATTCATTCCCAAAGGCGAGCAGCGCTGGGGTGATTACGAGGGCATACAGGCCAAATACAACGAACCCGGCGTATTTTACACCGTAGGTTCCTATGGAAAAAACAACGGTATGTTTGCATGGATCTCGCGCATTACCCTCTCGGATCCTTTGTTGAATTCGCCTGTCTCGGATGTGCGAATTTTCCCCATACCGACTGCAGAGAATCTTTACATAGAAGTTAAGGTGGATAAACCGGCTATCTACAAGGCCAGCCTCGTAAATATGCTTGGAGAGTTCGTAAAAAGCGGAATAGACATTTCACTCAGCGAAGGCATTCACAAGCTAAAAATCGATGCGGGAAGGCTTTCTGCAGGTACTTACGAGCTGCAGCTAACCGCCGACGGTGTTATTGTTCGTAGTCAAAAAATCATCATACAGTGAGCAGCGAACCCAGACCACCGGGAGAAATCATGCTCATTAACAAGCCTTATGGCTGGACATCCTTTCAGGTTGTAAAAAAGATAAAGTGGGTTACCCGTGCCAAACGCGTGGGACATGCAGGCACACTGGATCCGCTGGCAACAGGACTTTTACTGGTATGTACGGAAGGCAGCACAAGAAAAATACAGGAACTTCAGGATCAGGAAAAGGAATACACCGGAACCATCACTTTAGGAAACACTACACCTAGCTATGATCTGGAGACCGATCCCAATGTATTTTACCCATTCGATCACATTACAGAAGAGCAAATCAGGGAAAAAACGCAAGCGTTTACGGGTTTAATTTCTCAGCTGCCACCGGTTTTTTCTGCCATAAAGATAGATGGCAAGCGGGCCTATAAGTTAGCCAGAGAAGGTGTAGCCACAGAAATGAAACCCAGAGCAATCACCATCAAATCATTCGAAATTACACAAATAACGCTGCCTGAAATTCACTTTAGGGTAGTGTGCAGTAAAGGGACCTACATACGCTCTTTGGCGCATGATTTTGCTCAGGCGCTGGGCAGTGGAGGACACCTATCGGCGCTTTGCCGCACCCGTATTGGCGAGCATCGCTTGGAAAATGCCGTAACCCCCAAAGAACTGGAAGACGCAAGAAAAGGTCAGCCTTAAAAATAACTTGACCTTTGCAAAATTTGGGACGATATTTGCTTAATAGCAACTGATGGTATTTAACAAATTAAAATTCGGGCTATGGACTGCAGCCTTTTTGCTTTTTGCTCCAACCGTAGTTTCCTGTAATAACGCCAAAGCGGGCAGCAGCAGTTCGCGCTTTGAAAACTGGATCAACGATCTGCTTACCCGCCAGGAAGGCTCACTTGAAAAAGTGAAGGACGGATTTACCATCCAGGGAAACATTAAAAACAAACCCAACAACCTTGTGGTGTTGCTGGAAGTTATGCCGGGCGGACAGCAGCTGATTGACAGTGCACGGACAGATGCCAAAGGCAATTTTACCATTTCCGGAAATGTTACCGAAAGCATCATTTGTCAGCTGCAGTGGGATGAAAGCAGCCTGATTTACATGATTGTTGACAACAAAACCCAGGCAAAGGTAGAATGCTCAGGCAGCGGAATGGATGTGAGCTATGCCCTTTCAGGCAAAGGCATTGAAAGCAGCGCAGAACTCAAACAGCTGATAGACCTAAATGCTTCCTATATCATTAAACTGCAAAACATTGAAAACCGTGCACGCGGATTGAGCAATACTTCAGAAAATTACGCCATCGGAATGCAACTGCAGCAGGAGTACTACCAATTGCTTAATGAACGAAAGAAAAACATTACCAATTTGGTATTGGGAATGAAGAAGTCGCCAGTGCCCTACTTTGTGCTGGCTACACAAATGCTGGATGAGATCGAGTTTCCCTTGCTGGAACATGCTTATCAGTCGCTGAAAGCATATGCCCCCACAGGGAAATATACCGTGGAAATGGCTGCAAGGTTTGAAAAGGAAAAATTACTTGCCATTGGTGCAGTAGCTCCGGATATTAAACTGAAGCAACCCGATGGAACAGAACTGGCTCTGAGCAGCCTGCGCGGCAAAGTGGTTTTGATTGATTTCTGGGCCTCATGGTGCGGCCCGTGCAGAAAAGAAAATCCTTTTAATGTGAAAATGTACAACGACTTCAAAGACAAAGGATTTGAAATTTTCGGGGTTTCCCTGGATAGCGAGGCAGGCCGCTGGAAAAGCGCCATTGCTAAAGATTCCCTTACATGGAAACATGTGAGCGACCTCGGCGGATGGCAAAGTGCTCCGGCCAAACTGTATCAGGTTAGCAGCATCCCTGCCACCTATCTGCTTGACAGGGATGGAAAAATCATCGCAAAGGGACTGCGCGGCGAAAACCTGTATGCCAAGTTGCAACAAATATTTGCGCAATAATTATTTAAGCTATTAATAATAAGATAATAATAGCGTTAAAAGGCCATAACAAATCCATCATTGTTTTGAACCGTGATGGTAAAAAACATGCCTAAAATTCTGGTTGTCGACGACGAACTGGACATTCTGGAAATTATTAGGCACGCCCTAAACAAAGAGGGATTCGAAGTTCACATAGCGGCCAATGGTTTTCAGGCATTGGAACAAACCCGAAAAATCAAACCCGACCTCATTCTCATGGACGTGATGATGCCTGTGATGGACGGAATGGAGGCATGCAGACAACTTAAGGAAGACAACGACACCAGAAACATTCCTATTGTTTTCCTCACGGCACGCAGCGAAGAATTTGCCGAACTGGCAGGTTTTGAAGCCGGTGCAGACGACTATATTTCCAAACCCATCCGGCCCCGTGTACTCATGTCTCGACTCAAAGCCATTCTGCGCCGCAGAAATGCTATTCAGAGCACGGCCCATGAAACCATCGATTTTGGGGATTTAAAAATAGACAGGGAGCGCTTTGTGGTTGAATTTAAAGGAAAATCACTGCAGTTTCCACGCAAGGAGTTTGAACTACTATCGTTCCTGGCCAGTCGCCCGGGAAGGGTTTTCAGCCGCGACGAAATCCTGGAAAATGTATGGGGTAACGAAGTTCTGGTAGTTGACCGCACCATTGATGTGCATGTGCGCAAAATCCGTGAAAAGCTCGAGGAACGCTACATTTACACAGTAAAAGGGGTGGGTTACAAATTCGAAGACTCCTGATTTTTTAGTGCCTGCATCAATCCTGCGGCTTTTTGCAAACACTCATTGTATTCGTCTTCCGGATTGCTGTCGAAAGTGATGGCTCCACCTACATGATAGAACATTTTTTGCGCTGTGGTATCAAGCTGCAGTGACCGAATTACCACATTCAAATCAAAATCTCCGTTTTCCCAATAGCCAAGACATCCTGAATACCAGCCTCGGCTAAAATTCTCAAAACGCTCGATATCATTCATGACCTGAATTTTAGGTGCACCGGTCATACTGCCCATGGGAAAAGATGCCCCCAAGATTTCTGTAAAGACTATCTCCGGCTTTATTTCACCGGTTACGGTGCTAATCATCTGATGAACGTGGCTAAAGGAATATACCTCGCAAAGTTCAGGCACCAATACCGTGCCCGGAAGACAAACCCGGCTCAGATCATTGCGCAGCAGATCCACAATCATAATGTTCTCGGCGCGGTCTTTTACACTGCCCGACAGCGCTGATTTGATCCCGGCGTCTGTGGCTGGTTCTTTATGCCTCTTGCGCGTGCCTTTGATGGGTTGTGCAATCAAGGTATTATTTCTTTTTGCCAGAAAACGCTCCGGGCTCGAACACAACAGAAATTTACCGTGGAACTTAAAAAAGGTGGCAAACGGTGCCGGCGCAGTCCGGTTTAATTCCGCAAACAAGGCATAGGGATTGAGGCAACTGTCACATTCAAACTGCAGGCAGTAATTCATCTCATAAAAATCGCCGTTTTTAATGCATTCCCGGATGTGTTCTACATTCTGCAGGTATTGATCCCTCGGGGTACTGCAAACAAACTCCGCTGCACCTTTCTTTTGAGAAAAGGAAACCGGCTCAGGCAGCGTAAAGTTGGACTCATATGCCATGCCGTTTCGTTTGGATTTGAAGTAAAAATGTGGCTCAAAAAAATAAAAATCCGGAACGGGAACAGCCTGAGGATGCTGTGAGGTCAGGTTTTCAAGCTTGTTTTTGTAATCGTAGCTACAGAAACCCATTTTGAGCGAATCGGTATGTGAAATTGCCTCCGGTGAATGAAAGGTAGTTTTTTCGCCAAAACCGGCTATAAAATCAAAGGTGCCATAGGGATCATCAAAACCGTTTGATACGCAGATGCAGGCTACCTCATGCTTTTGGGCCTCGGTAAGCAGTTGCATTAGGGTATGTTGGTTATCCGTTTGCATGTTCTTCAGGATGGAAATGGCCATATATCAGAATAGCCTTTTTTTCGCCTACAACCGCTGCCAGATCCTCTAAACCTGATAAACGCACCTTTCCCACCGATTTAAAGTTTTTAAGCAGCAATGCGGCCGTTTCAGGACCTATTCCGGGAATATCAGTTAAGGCAGACTTCACCAACCCATTGCTTCTGCGGTTTCGGTGGTGGGTTATGCCAAATCGGTGCGCCTCATCGCGCATTTGCTGAATTACTTTGAGCGTTTCCGATTTTTTATCCAGGTACAGGGGCAAAGAATCTTCTGGATAATACAGTTCCTCCAGCCTCTTGGCAATACCGATAACGGCCACTTTACCATAAATACCCAATTGTTTCAGCACTTCCACCGCCGCACTCAGCTGGCCTTTTCCGCCATCAATGATAATGAGCTGAGGAAGGGTTTTACTTTCCTCAATTAGCCTGCTGTAGCGCCTTTGAATCACCTCCTGCATAGTGGCGAAATCATTGGGACCCTCCACCGTTTTCACGTTGAAATGCCGGTATTCCGATTTGGCTGGTTTTCCATCTTTGAAAACAACACACGCCGAAACTGGGTAGGTTCCCTGAAAGTTACTGTTATCAAAGCATTCCATATGCCGGGGCTGCTCCTGCAAACGCAAATCCCTGCGCATTTGCTCCATCAGCCGGTCTATGCGGACTTCAGGATTCAGTTTTTCGTATTGATTGAGTTTATCCTGCCGGAACAACATCGCGTTTTTTAAACTCAGCTCCAGCAGCTTTTTCCGGTCGCCTGCCTTGGGTACAGACCAGATAATATCAGCACCGTCATCGGCCTCCGGCGGAAAAGGCAAAATCCACTCGTCAGGCAGTTCATCGGCATACAATACCTGCATTTCGCTGATGGCTTGCAGCATGATATCCGTATCGGTTTCGTCCAGTTTCTTTTTTACCTCCCAGTTGTGCGTGCGCACAATAATTCCATCTGCTACATACAATACATTAACAAAGGCAAATTTATCTGTACTGCTCACGCCAAAGACAGCTGCATTTCCTCTAAGCGAGGTAACAATGGTGCTTTTGTGGCGGTAATTTTCCAGGGCATCGAGTTTTTCCTTAAACTGCTGCGCATCTTCAAATCGGAGTGAAGCAGCTGCGGCCTGCATCTCGGCACGCAGATGTTGTTTGATCTCACCCAGATTGCCCTTTAGCAATTGTTTGATTTGCTGAATGCTTTGGTTGTAATCGGATTCAGACTGCTTACCCTCACAAGGCCCCATGCAATTGCCAATCTGGTATTCAAGACAAATGGAAAATTTGCCCTGCGCAATTTTTTCAGGGGTCATCTGCAGGTTGCAGTTCCTTGTAGGATATAGTTTCCTTGCCAGATCCAGCACTGTATGCATAATCTTTGGCGAGGCATAGGGTCCAAAATACAGTGAACCGTCGCGAACGGGATTCCGCATGGCATAAACCTTTGGGAAACGCTCATTCGTCACCCTTATATAGGGATAGCTTTTATCGTCTTTGAGGTTGATGTTATAGCGCGGCTGAAACTCCTTAATCAGGCTGTTTTCCAGCAGCAGTGCATCCCATTCTGTTTCAACAACCGTAAAATCAATATGGGCTATCTTTCTAACCAGTACTTCCGTCTTCCGGTTATCGTGTTGTTTGGTAAAATAGCTGTTTACCCTTTTCTTCAGATTGCGGGCTTTTCCCACATAAATGATTACCCCGTTTTCATCAAAGTACTTGTACACCCCGGGTTTTTCGGGCAGTGTTTTTAACCGCTGTTTTAAAAGATCCTGCATCTGCCTCCTTAAAGCAATTCTATGCGATGCGAAGAAACCGATTTGCCGTAGAAAACTGCTGCATGCTTGTCAAATGTCTCAGCCTGATCGGTGGTATTGAAATTTCTGGATGAACCGGTACTGAGGCGGCTGCGCATTTCCGGATGCCGGTCCAGATAATGTACCAGACTCTCCGCAACGATGCTTCCCTGCTCAAAAACACGCATACCTTCCGGTATGTATTGTTTGATTTTATCCAACAACAGCGGGTAATGCGTGCAGGCAAGAAAAATGGCATCCATTTCGGGGCACTGAAGCAGCAAATTGTCAATATGCTGCTTCACAAAGTAATCGGCGCCGGGTTTGTCGTGCTCATTATTCTCCACGAGTGGCACCCACATGGGACAAGCTTCCTGATAAACGTTCACGTCGGGAAAGAACTTTTGCAGTTCCAGAATGTAGGAATGGGATGACACGGTTCCCTGCGTTCCCAGAACACCAATGCTTCCTGTTTTTGTGAGTTTTCCGGCAATCTCGGCAGTAGGCCTGATTACGCCTAAAACCCTTCGGCCTTCCTCCATTCCGGGCAGATCTTTTTGCTGAATATTCCGTAAGGCTTTTGCAGAAGCTGTGTTGCAGGCCAGTATCACCAGCGGACAACCCTGATCAAACAACCATTTTACAGCCTGCAGGGTGTATTCATATACTGCGTCAAAGGAACGCGTACCATATGGAGCACGGGCATTATCGCCCAAATACAAATAATCATATTGTGGCAATGCTTTTTCCAGTTCCTTCAAAACGGTTAAACCGCCATAACCGGAATCAAAAACACCGATGGGTGCTACATTCTTCTCCACGTATGCAAAACAAGGTATGGAAGGCCAAATAAAAAAGTCCTGATATGGTTATCAGGACTTTTTATATCAGTTGATCTGAATTTTATTTTGATCCTGCGGGTTTGGGCGTTGCAGGATATTTGGCCAGCATGTGCTTTATAACCGCAGCGGTGATGTCGTCTGAATCGTTAAGATTGTAAAGTACCATACCATTCGTATTGTTAAGCACCAGGGTATAGCCTTTGGTCTTGCCTACTTCTCCGGCCGACTTTTTAATCAAATCGTAAACCGGCTGCATCTTTTCCTTTTCTTTTTCCATCAGCTGCTTTTGGGCATCCTGCTCAGTACGCTGATACTCTTCCACCAATGTCTGGTACCGTTTCGCCAGGAGTTCTTTACGAACCTGGGAAGTAGAAGGATCGGCATTGATGGCGTCATAAGCAGCTTTTGCCTTGTCAATTTCTCCGGCCAGGTCGGTAAGATCCTGCTGCAGCTTGCCTGCATACTTGTAAAGTTGTTCACGAACACTGTCGGTTTCAGGAAGGGTATCCAAAACGGTTTGCATGTTCAGATAAGCGATTTTCTGGGCACTTGCAGAACCCATAAACAGGGTTGCAATGGCCAGAATAGAGAGAATTTTTTTCATATAGTATTGTTGTTATTTTCCTGAATTGCCTGGCGTAGATCCTGGAGCATCCGTCGGGATTCCCAGCTCTTCCATTACCTCAAAAGTCTTGTCGTATTTAACATTGGCGTACATCATTAGTGCCCCGCCGGCCTTGTCGAAGATAAAATCGAGACCTTCCTTTTTCGCCACTTTTTGTACAGCATCGTAAACCTTGTCCTGCACGGGCTTTATAAGTTCCTCGCGCTTTTTGAAGAGTTCTCCCGTCTGTCCAAACTTGTCTTCACGAAACTGAAATAGTTCCTTTTCTTTGGCTACAATAGATTCTTCCCGCTTCCGCTTTTGGTCAGAAGTCAGCAATACCTCTTCAGCCTTGTAATCCTTGTACATCTGATCCAGTTTTTGCTGCAATTCAGCTGCATCCTGCTGCCACTTGGCTGCTAAGTCGTCCAGTTGCTTTTGCGCCGATTTGTATTCAGGCATTTTACCCAAAATTAAATCGCTGTCAATAAAGCCTGTTTTCTGGGCCGAGAGCGGAGCCAGGAAAGAGATTGCCGTGATTAAAAGTAATGACCTCATGTATTATCTATTCCAAACCTTGTGCCAAAGGTAAATGAGTTGCGAAAATAATGGAATTGGCGACTATTTCCCAGATGAGACATCAAAAGTCTTTTTCCCTAGTGCTTCAGTACCAGCATCTCCGACTCCAGCAGCCCGCTGCTGCGGAGTTTCCGATCGGT
The DNA here is from genome assembly GCA_964626685.1 of uncultured Flavobacteriaceae bacterium. GTDB lineage: Bacteria > Bacteroidota > Bacteroidia > NS11-12g > UBA955 > RGEC01. The sequence goes on along the minus strand of CAZVJY010000004.1, from coordinate 49,861 downwards.
TAATATAACCTGCAGTTTCACAGTATCAGGCTTTAGGCCGTATGGTGCGGCAGGGATTTTAACACTCAAATCACCTTCTATCCATTTTGCCCTGCCTGTCGGCGTAATCCTTGGTATTCGCTCGTGGAAATTCAATGTATCAGGTGGGTTACTAAGCGGATTAATGGGTTTTACCCATTTCCCATTCACCATCTGAAGCATCCAGATTTTGAGATTATAAAATGCAGTTCCCCCATAATTAAATGGAGGGGTTGTATCCGCCGGATCCAGGCCAATATCGCCGTCTCCATCGCGGTAATGCATCACCAATTCAATAAAACTGTCCCGGTCGAAACCATTATTGTAAATATATGCTCCCTTAATTTGAAGAAAAGGCACCTCAGAGAACTTATTTTTGTCGGGCCGGCAGGCAAACAGCACAGCGGTAAGGATGATAGATATTTTTAGCAGGGTTTGGAACACGGACGATGTCAAATTTACAACTTTGGCGTTAGAAATCTTTCATTACCAGCGTCAGCACAATCCCATATTTGCCAAATGGCTCGCCGTAAATGGGAAAATACAGCCCGAAAGAATAACTGACATCCCATTTTTACCCATCGATTTCTTTAAACAATACAGGATCACATGCTTCAATGAACCGGAAGCCATCGTATTTGAAAGCAGCGGTACAGGACAGTCTGGTACATCCAAACATTTTTTGCAAAATCCTGAAATTTACATCAGTAATTTTCGCAAATGCTTTGAAATACAATATGGCCCGGCTTCAGAATACGCCTGGCTTTGTCTATTACCTGGCTACCTGGAAAGGCAGAACAGCAGCCTGGTCTTTATGGCCGATGATTTTGTAAAAACCGGCCTGCCCGGCAGCGATTTTTATCTCTACAATTATCCTAAACTGATTCGGCAAATTGAAGCGAATGAAAAAAACGGCACAACTGGCATATTGCTGGCCGTGACCTTTGCCCTCAAAGAACTGGCAGAAGTATATGATGGACCTCCACTCAGATATACCACAATCATGGAAACGGGAGGTATGAAAGGACGCGGCCCGGAACTTACGCGAATCGAACTACACGAAGAATGGTGCAAAAGCTTTGGCGTAAACGAAATTCACAGTGAATACGGCATGACCGAACTCTTGAGCCAGGCATACAGCAAGGGAAACGGACGCTTCGTGTGCCCGCCGTGGATGAAAATCATGATTCGCGACATCAGCGATCCCGGGAACTGGCTTCCACCCGGCAAAACAGGTATTATTTGCGTGGTAGATTTAGCCAATGTGCAAAGCTGCTGTTTTATTGCCACACAGGATTTAGGCAAACTGCATGATGATGGCAGTTTCGAGGTGCTGGGCCGCCACGACCAAAGCGAAGCGCGGGGCTGTAACCTGCTGGTTTCAGGAAATTAATCTTCCCTTTCGTCGGGAAGCTCTATTACCGTTTCCTTCAACTCCTCTTTGGGATTGAGGTCCTTTTCAAAGGTGAGTATTAATGCAGGCAACAAAAACAGATTGGCCACCAAACCGGAAAGCAAGGTAACAGCGGTGAGCCAGCCCAGAGCCTGGGTGCCTTCAAAACGGCTGAACATGAAAATCATGTAGCCTGCAAACAGCGCCACCATGGTATAAATCATGCTTAGACCCACTTCCATAATCGTGTGGCTGAGGGCTTCACGCAGTGTTTTCTTGGTGTGCAGCAGCTCTCGCCGGAATGTACTCATGAAGTGCGTTGTTGCATCGATCGTGATACCAAAGGCGATACTAAACACCAGAATGGTGCTGGGTTTCAGCGGAATATTCAGGAAACCCATCAAACCGGCGGTAATCACCAGCGGCAGCACGTTCGGTATTACCGATATAATGATCATTTTGATGCTTGGGAAAAGCAAACCCATGGTAAGACTGATGATGAGCAAACTCCACAGCGTACTGCTGATAAGACTGTCATACAAATAGCGATTACCCTGCAAAAAGATGGCCGATGTACCTGTAATTTTCACCTCATACTGCTCTTCGGGAAAGATTTTACCGGCAATATTTCTCACTTGTGTGGTAATGCTATCCATGCGTATGGAGCCCACATCCGCCATCTGATAGCTGATGCGAAGGCGGGTCATACTTGTATCCACCATGCCGTTTACAATGCTCTTTTTCCCCAGTGCCGGAGCGGGCATCCGTGCAGATATTTCGCCCAGATCGGTTGCTTTGGGGACCCGGTATTGACGCACATCGCCGCCGTTATAGGCCTGATTGGCAAAACTCACCATTTCTACCAGGCTCATGGGTTTACTGAATTCTTCGTAGCGACGCAATGATTTTTGCAGGCTATTGGCTTTATTCAGCACTTCTGCCGAGTTCGCGCCGCCCTCGTCGTGGCAGGTAATCAGAATTTCGAACGGCATAACGCCGCGGAAATTCTGCTGGAAGAATACCAGATCCTTGTACACCTTGCTGGATTTTGGCACATCATCCAGAATGAATGCAAGCGGCCGCAGGCGTATAATGTAAATACTGCTAAGAACTGTAAATGCGATACTCCAGAAATAAATGGTTCGCTTGCGATTAAAGGCGTTGAACCGAACCCAGTTCAGAAAGGTATTTACGGTTTTATTATCTAGGTGTGCGGTTTGTTTTTCGGTGGGCGGAGGCAGGTAGCTGTAAAGTACCGGAATACCAATGATGTTTATGAAGAAGATAATGTTGATGGTAATAAACGCCACCACGCCAAACTGTTCCAGCATAAGGGTTTTGGTGAAATAAAAGGTACCAAAGCCTACCGCGGTTGTAAAATTGATAAGAAATGTAGCCACACCAATGCGTGAAATAATGCGCGTAAGCGCGCGTGCCTTATTTCCATGCCTTCGGTATTCTTCGTGGTATTTATTGATGAGGTAAATGGTGTTTTGCACCCCTATTACCACCAGCAGTGGCGGAAGGGTTCCTGTGAGCATGGTAAGTTTATAGCCCAGCAGCCCTGTTACGGATAGCATGGTTACCACACCAATGGCAATAAAAAACAGTGAAATGGCCAGGGTGCTGATGCTGCGGAAGAAACCCAGAATTAGCAGCGCCGTAACGGCAAATGCGATGATGGTAAACAGCACGATTTCGCTCTTTACCTTAGTGGCAAACTCAGTGCGTATAAAGGGCAGCCCACTGTAGTGCATTTCGATGCCGTGCTTTTTACCAAATGCCTCACAGCGCTTTTCTATATTCTGTATGAGGGTAATGCGTCCTTTACTGTTTAGGGTGCTGTCATTGAGTGAAATCACCATGAGTGCTACTTTGGCTGTGTCGTTATACAGCAGTCCTTCGTAAAATTTGAGGGATTTGAATGTGGCTGCCACACTATCCAGCTCCTGTTGGCTTTGAGGCATACGGCTAAGTAGCGGCTGCACCGCATACATATCCGAGGCGGTATCTATGACCAGGTTGAATACCCTGGCGGGTGAAAGCAGATCGATGACGCCGGGTTGCCTTTGGACTTCTTCGCAAAGTTTGTAGTAATCCTGGTAAAACGGCAGGGAGAAAATGTCTTTGTGTTTAAAACCAATAACTACCTTGTTTCCATCTTCGCCAAAAGTCTTTTTAAAGGCGATATAGGCTTTGTATTCGGGATCATCGGCAGGCACCAGCTTTTGCATATCATAGGCCATTTCGGCCTTGGTGGCAAACCAGCCCGCAGCACCGGCAAACGCCAGGATGAGCACCACAAAATAGTTGCGGTTCTTAAGGATATAGGTTGCTATGCGATCCCACATAAAGGTGCAAAAATAGGGCTAAGCGATTCAAAAATAGATATGAATTATAGGTCGAGTATATACCCACAAAAAAAACCGCCCTTTCAGGCGGTTTTTTTATAAAATGATTCAGGAAATTATTCCGCTACCACTTCCACGGTAATCGAGGCAGTGATGTCTTTGAACAGGTTGATATCGGCGGTGTAGGTTCCCAGGTTTTTAATGTCATCAACCGCAATTTTACGGCGATCCACATCGTAGCCCTGTTCCTTCAGTGCGTTGGCAATCTGCAGGCCGGTTACCGAACCGAAAATCTTACCGGATGCACCGGCTTTGGTCTTCACGGTTACCGATGCGCCATTCAGTTTGGCAGAAATCTGTTCGGCATCTTTGCGGAGCTTTTCTACTTTAAACGCACGTTGGCGGATATCTTCGGCCAGCATCTTCATCGCGCCGTCGGTAGCCAGCTTGGCCATGCCTTTGGGGATGAGGTAGTTGCGTCCGTATCCGTCTTTCACCACTACCACGTCGTCTTTGTGGCCCAGGTTTTTCACGTCTTGTGTCAGGATGATTTTCATTGTTTGGTCCTCCTTCTTATTTTAAGCCGTCAGCCACGAAAGGCAGCAGAGACAAGTGTCTTGCGCGCTTAATAGCTACGGAAATTTTGCGTTGAAACTTGAGTGAAGTACCGGTGATACGGCGGGGAAGAATTTTTCCCTGATCGTTCACAAACTTCAGCAGGAAGTCTTTGTCTTTGTAGTCGATGTGACGGATACCGTGCTTCTTGAAGCGGCAGTATTTTTTCTTCTGCAACACCTGGGGTGTCTGGTTGAAGATAAAGTTTACTTCTTTGCTCATGATGCGGCCTCCTCTACAGCTACAGTTTTAGGCTGGTTGAATTCGCCTTTGCGCTTCCTGTCGTTGTAATCAACACCCCACTTGTCCAGCTTAACTGTGAGATAACGCATGATGCGCTCGTCACGGCGGAATGCCAGTTCGAAGGTTTTGATGAACTCAGGATTGGCTTTGAATTCAAACAAATGATAAAATCCCGTGCCTTTTTTGTCGATGGGATAGGCTAATTTGGTCAGGCCCCAGTTTTCTTCGTGGACCATCTCCCCACCGTTACCTGTGATCAGCTCTCTGTAGCCTTTAACAGCATCTTTCATCTGTTGTTCAGAGAGCACGGGTGTTAAAATGATCACGGTTTCATACTGATTGTGGTTCATTGTAAAAGTGCTTTTTTAGGGGGTGCAAAATTATACCAAAACCTTCATATTTCCTATTATGCAGGCAAAATTGTATCACGGAACCGGATCATACCCGCTTCCACCCCATGGATGGCAGCGGCCGATGCGTTTGGCGGTGAGTTTAAAACCTTTAAAAAATCCATGCTTCTTGAAGGCCTGAACCCCATATTCACTGCAGGATGGCTCGTAACGGCAGCTTTTGGGAAACAGCGGACTCAGCACATACTGGTAAATGCGAATGAGAAAAATGGCCAAACTACGCATGGTTCATTTTTCTTTCCATTTTCTGAACACATTGTAAAAAACATATTTGAATTGCCCGAAACTTTGGCAGTTCCTGTCCGGTGTATATCAGTGCCATGGCCAGTTGCTGTTCTTCAGGCAATCTCAATCCCTGCAATTGCTGTTGGTTTAGCCTGTAAACTTCTCGAAGAAGTCGTTTCACACGGTTTCGGTCAGTGGCTTTTTTAAATCTTCTTTTGCTCACACTGAACATCACCTGAACTTCAGGAGTGATTTCTGATTTAGGGCGAAACAAATAATTAATACGAAGGGGGTAGCTGCTAACAAAAAAACCGGGCTGAAACAACCCGGTAATGGGTTTTTGGCTGCGCAGAATATTCTTTCTGGGCAGCTTATATCTTGGCTGGAGCTTCGGAGGTGTCAATCTGCACCGTCCTTTCCATGTTAACCCTTGTGACCTCTTTCGTCGGAGGTAGTGAGTTTATGGCGGCCCCTGGCACGGCGCGCAGCCAGTACGCGTTGGCCATTGGCGGAGCTCATGCGCTTGCGGAAACCGTGACGGTTTCTGCGCTTGGTTTTCGAAGGTTGGTAGGTACGCTTGGTCATGTCAATCCTTGATTGGGGGTGCAAATTTATGAATTGCCGGGAACTTTTGCAAGTAATAATCGCGAATTATCCGTGTATTTCATTTTCATCCAATAAATGCAACCCTGAAAGCGTTATCAAAGCAAAGTCCGTTCTGTGTTTCAATTTTAAATTTTATGCATTATGAAAATTCTAGCCTTTGTATTGATTCTCCCTGCGCCTGCGCACCCTTCACCCGTAAATCCGGAACCCGCCATTTACACCCAACAAACATCCAAAAGGAGTTTGAATGTGCTTAAATTGTATTCCGACAATACCTACAATTTTTGCCGTTACCGAACCAACAAGATACAACGAGACACAGGAACTTTTCATGTAAAGCAAAGAAGATTGAAGTTTATTTCATCCGAAAGAAGACATGCATTTAATCCAGTGACCCAAAAAACGGTATTCAAGGGTAAAAAAGGCATTTACCTGAAAACCACCAAAGGACTATTGGGCGGAACTCCTGATTTTTGGATTGCAATCAATGCTGATTGTTTGAAAAAACCCTGGAATTACAATCCGCTAACCCAAAAGCTGGAAGAGAACGTAACCAAAGAAAAAAGCAGGATTCCGTCAACCTCATACAGCGAGATGGCCATCAATGCTGCGAAGCGGTATTTCCTAAACACCACGTTAAATTATGCCCGCGGTTACAACACCATACTGGAAAGCAACTACACAGGCCCGGGAATATATTCCACATACATTGACGGCAAACTGGTTCCCTGGAACCAGGACACCAGCGATGCTGCCTTGTTTGGTGAACTCAATACCGTAGTGCATGAGTCCATTCACATGAGCAACATCAACCATTATGTGATTGTTCCGGGCATTGCCATTCCGGTAAACAGAACAGAAACCTGCCGTTCTTCTGACTTTAACATCATTGTACCGAGAGATTTGCAGCAACAGATTTTCCGTTGGGGAACCTATGTATCCAGGAGTTCAACTGCCTCATCCAACATCAGTGGAATTTATGGAATGATGGACGAATTTTCTGCCTACATGAATGGCACAAGAGCCAGTTTGATGGCGGCCGCGAGATTTGCGACTGAAGGCAATTACGCAAAAGCCGACATACAGCTTGACCATGCCAGCAGAACATACTTCGCCTGGTATGAATTTCGCCTGTTTACCGCATGGTACCTGCACTACACGCAGCAAAACCATAGCGAGATCTATAATAAAATCATGGAGAACAACAATCTACGGCTTACCTACACCCTGATTGACAATGAGTTTGAAAAAATTATCGGAGATGCCCACCGGATTTGTATCGATGGCAACTGCAATGCCTGGAAAAGCCACACTGACAGATTTAAAAAATATGCCGATCCATGTATTAAGGAACTGATAAAGGAAGAAAAATGGCTTACCGAATTCAGGTTGCAGGGCGCTACCCTGCAAAACTACCGCGACTACCTCACTACGGGGCTGACCGCTTCTAACTAACTGAACTACCTGTCTGCACTGTCTCTGAAGGAGCAACAAACACCAGTTTGCCATCGGCATCTTCAGCCATCAGAATCATGCCCTGACTTTCGATGCCACGCATTTTTCTCGGTGCCAGATTGGCCAGGAACAGAACCTGTTTGCCAACGATGTTTTCAGGCTGAAAATGCAGTGCTATGCCACTTACCACGGTGCGCTCCTCCCCACCTACATTCAGGGTAAGTTTCAGCAGCTTATCGGCTTTTTCCACCTTCTCAGCAGCCTTGATTTCCGCTATCCGCAAATCCAGCTTGGCAAAGTCATCGTATGTAATTTCCTGCTTTGACTTTGTTTCTTCCTGCGAAGCCGTTACAATTGTGTTGTTTTCCATGGAGGTATCTTGTAGTTTTTTTAACTGAACAGCCATCTGTTCATCTTCAATTTTTGTAAAAATCAATCCCGGTTCGCCCAGGGGATGTCCTTCGGCAAAAGCCTTCAGCAATGTGCCATCGTTCCAGAAAGCCCTAACCACAAATTCCAGCGGCAACAGATTCAGCTGGGCACAGAGTTTTTCGTGGGTATGCGGCAAATAGGGTTCGCAGGCAATGGCAATATTCGCGAGAATTTCCAGGGCAAAAGCCATGGCGGTTGCGGTAGCCTCGGGATCGGTTTTCTGGAGTTTCCACGGCTCTGTTTCGGCCAGAAACTTATTTCCGGCACGGGCTATATTCATGAGTGCAGCCAAGCCATCGCGAAAGCGGTATTCTTCCGTGGCAACGCACAACTCCTTGCGCAAACCCGCAATCTCGCTTCTCACCTGAGCAATTTGCGCTGAAAAATGAGTATCTGAGAATCCGGGTGCTTTGCCATCATAATACTTTTGGGTAAGCACGGTTACCCTATTGGCAAAATTGCCCAGAATGGCCACCAGCTCATTGTTTACCCGCGCCTGATAATCTTTCCAGGTAAATTCGCTGTCTTTGGTTTCAGGTGCAATACTGCAAAGCACGTAGCGAAGTTCATCCTGTTTGCCGGGCAGTTCCTGCAGGTATTCATCCAACCAAACCGCCCAGTTGCGGCTGGTACTGATTTTTTTACCTTCCAGGTTTAAAAACTCATTCGCAGGAACATCCTGCGGAATAACAAAGCCATCGCCACGCAGGTGCAGCATAGCCGGAAAAATAATGCAGTGAAAAACAATGTTGTCTTTTCCTATGAAGTGCACCAGGCGGGTGTCGCCTTTCCACCATTCCTGCCAGTCATTGGGGCGCAGTTCACGGGTGGCGCTGATGTAGCCGATGGGTGCTTCGAACCATACATACAGCACTTTTCCTGCCAGGTCAGCGGCATCATGTCCCTGCAAATCGGGCAATGCCACACCCCAGTCCAGATCGCGGGTCATGGCGCGGGGTTTAAGGCCTTCGTTAAGCCAGCTTTTGCACTGTCCCAGCACATTGGACTTCCAGTGAGTGTTACCACCAATATAATCGTTCAGAAACGACTTTTGAAGCTCATCCAATGGTAAAAACCAGTTGCGGGTAGGCTTCATTACCGGTGGCACACCGCTGAGGGCACTGCGCGGGTTTTTTAATTCTGCGGGACTCAGTGTGCTGCCGCATTGTTCGCACTGGTCGCCATAGGCGTTTTCATTGGCACAGACCGGGCAGGTTCCCACGATGTAGCGGTCGGCAAGGAATTGTCCGGCCTCCGGATCGAAATATTGTTCGGTTACTTCCTCGGTGAAGGCTCCTTTGCTGAATAAATCGGCAAAAAACTCGCGCGCTGTTTGTTTATGAATATCGTTACTGGTGCGGCTGTATATATCGAAACCTATGCCAAAATCCTTAAAGCTTTTGCCAATAATATTGTGGTAACGGTCCACCACTTCCTGCGGTGTAATTCCTTCTTTTCTGGCCCGAAGGGTGATGGGGACTCCGTGTTCATCGCTGCCGCATATAAAAATCACTTCCCGTCCACAGTTTCTCAGGTAACGCACATAAATATCAGCCGGGAGGTAAACTCCGGCTACATGGCCAATGTGAACGGGGCCATTGGCGTAAGGCAAGGCAGCAGTAACGGTAATGCGTTTCATGAGGTTGCAAAGTTACATCCAGAACGGAGCAGGAAAAGTACGATTTTTACACGGTGTCCAATGCACCATTACTCACCCACGATTGGGTGGCCGGCTTCATCGAAAAATTCAAGACGCGACAGGCCATAATTGGGGGCGTCTTCCAGTTTCAGCCATCGCTTGTGTTTAAACCACCATTTTAGACGAATGCTGATTAAACCCTGTTTGAGATAGTTTGTAACCAATGGATGTGCTTTCAGTTTCAGGTGTTTGTGGTTCATGTTGTCCCACAGATAAGAAACAGTATTTTCAAGCCTATTCAGCAGCTGAACACTGCTCTCCATGCGTCCGGTGCCATTGCAGGAGGGGCAAACCTCGCTGGTGGTAATTTCCATGGCAGGGCGTACGCGTTCGCGGGTAATCTGCACCAGACCAAACTTGCTCATGGGCAGAATAGTGTGCTTTGCGCGGTCGGTTTTCATGGCTGTACGCAGCGCATTATGAAGTTCGTTGCGTTTTTTGGGGTCCTTCATGTCGATAAAATCGATCACGATGATTCCGCCCATATCCCTGAGTCTTATCTGACGCGCCACCTCTTCCACCGCCTCCATGTTCACCTTCATCACGTTTTCATCGCGGTTTTGCGGATCAAAACTAGTGTTGCCACTGTTTACGTCTATCACGTGCAGTGCTTCGGTGTGTTCAATTACCAAATAGGCACCACCGCTGAAGGTAACACTCTTACCGAAAGAACTTTTAATGGCTCGGTTGATTTGAAACTGGTCGAAAATGTGGTTTTTACCCTGATGTATCTTCAGTATTTTCTCACTTCCGGGCGAAATTCGCTGCAGGTAAGATTTCAAATCTTGCAAGAGGGTCTGATCATCCACCGCAATTTGGGTAAATGAATCATTCAGCATGTCGCGCAGCAGGGTATACAGCCTGTTTCCCTCACCTAGCACAAGATCGGTTAGTTTGGCCTGTTTGAGGTTGTTTTTTAATTCATCCCATTTTTTGATTAGTCCACGCAAATCCCTGTCCAGTTCTTCAATTTCAACACCTTCACTGACCGTTCGGATAATAACACCAAAATTCTCGGTTTTCAGGGATGTGGCCAGGTCACGAAGGCGTTTCTTCTCGGCAGGACTTCCGATTTTCTTGCTGATGGAGATGGAGTTGGTAAAAGGAACCAACACAAAATACCTGCCGGCAAGGCTGATATCGCAGGTTACCTTTGGCCCCTTGGTAGACATGGGCTCTTTGACAACCTGCACTAGAATGCGGTCGCCCACTTTCAAAACCTGGCCTATTTTCCCTGTCTTTACTGTCTGTGGCTCCAGATTAAAACGCTCCAAATCGGCCTGCTGCATATTTCCATGCTGAACCAGATGGGTGAATTTCTTTACCGACAAGACATTTGGACCCAGATCGAAATAGGTAAGAAAAGCGTCGCGTTCCGCACCAATGTCGACAAAGGCGGCATTCAGGGTTGGAGAAATTTTCTTGACCTTCGCCAGATAAAAATTACCGACCTGAAACGAGGAGCCCGATGACTCCTTATGGAACTCGATAAGTTTTTTACCGCTGATTAAGGCTATTTCAATCCCTGACGAATTTTTATGGATTACTAATTCGTTGGACAAGGGGGTTGACCTTAGTTCGGATGATTATTTTTTCTTGTGTCTGTTCTTGCGAAGGCGCTTTTTGCGCTTGTGGGTCGCAATTTTATGACGTTTTCTTTTCTTACCGCTTGGCATATTTACTTTGTTTTATTTCTGTTCTGTACTTTAACCGCCAGATTCAGGTACATCCTTGCACTGACGGAGTCTCCCATAAATCCGTACACGTCACTTGCCTGGAAGTACCATACAGGGTTTTGGGGCTGCAAAGATATTAATTTTTGGCATTCTTCCGCAGCTTTTTTCCATTGAGCCGATTTTCTGAGCAAATTCAGTCTCAAAAAACGGGTTTCCAGGTTGTTGCTATCCATGGCTATGGTTTCGCGCAGGGTTCCCAAAAATTTCATGGGCTGATTCTCATATTCACTCTGATACACGATGAGCGCATTGCGTGCAGGAATGTTTTTTGGATTCAATTTCAAAACAGCATCCACCAACCTTTTCCCCTGCTGAAAAAGATATGCTGCCACAACCGGGTTATCGATACTTTCCGATGCGGCAAAAACCAGTGTTCTGGCAGCGGTGGTAAGATTTTCTTCGCTTCCCTCTTTTTCAGCGAGGGCGCTTTGGATAAAGCTCACTAGGGGCGCATTACCCGTTTCATTTGCCCATTTCAAGGCTTTCTGAAGGGTGTCCTGAGGCAAATCAGTTAAGGGCTGAAACAACATCTTGCCCATCCATTCAGGAGGTCTTGATTCACTGAATAAGGCATTAACAAAGTCGTTCCTTGAGACCGGTTCCTGTGGAAGAGCCTGGGCATTGGCTGTAGCAGCTGATGTGGGCTTGAGTGAACCGGAGGAAGTTTTGAATTTTGGCAAATACAGCAAGATTAGCAGCGAAGCCAAAATGACTACAATCCATAAAACGCGGGGCTTTTTTTCCACGCGGCAAAATTAACCTTAAGGTTTCAAATTATGGCAATTACTTGCCTGTTACACGCTTGGTAAGCACTTTGCTGTCTTTTACCTGGGTGGCAAATTCTTTGGCAGGCTTGAATCTGGCCACATAATGGGCAGGTACAACCAAGCTGGTATTTCGCTTAATATTGCGGGCCACTTTGGTTTTACGCAATTTTAATTCAAAAGTACCAAATCCTCTAAGATAGATGTTGTTTCCACCAACCATAGCGTTCTTCACAACCACAAATAAATTGTCGATGGTATCAGCAATGGCCGTCTTCTCTAGTCCTGTGCGGACCGCAATCTCATTCACGATTTCTGATTTTGTCATTTCTTTTGTTGGGGGGAAATTTGTTTGAGCAAATAAAAACCAAACAATATAAAATATTTGCATAATTATGACAAGAATGGAATGTAGGCTAGCAGATTGGTACAATAAAAACGCCCGTAACTTACCCTGGAGAGGCACTTCAGACCCTTATTTTATATGGGTTTCAGAGATTATTCTTCAACAAACCCGTGTGGTGCAGGGTCTTCCATTTTATTACAATTTTATTACAAATTTCCCTACGATAAAATCACTGGCGGAGGCCCCTGAGGATGCAGTATTAAAGATTTGGCAGGGACTGGGTTACTACAGTCGGGCCAGGAATATGATGAAAGCTGCAAAAATCATCGTTGAAAAACACCAAGGGATTTTTCCGGATACAATTGAAGAATTAAAAAAAATTCCTGGAATCGGCAACTACACGGCTGCTGCTGTGGGCAGCTTTGCCTTCAACATCCGCATTCCTGCCATTGACGGAAATGTAAGAAGGGTTGCATCAAGGCTTTATGGTTTACACGACCCCATTGGCACGAAATCGTCCGATGAAAAAATACATGAATTGCTTCTGACGGAAATGCAACCCTGCCCTCCAGCCCTTTTCAACCAGGCCATGATGGAAATAGGCGCTACGGTTTGCACACCCGCCAATCCTGCCTGTCAGGCTTGTCCGTTTGAGCAGGTTTGTGTGGCGAAAGAAAATAACCTGCAAAAAATACTACCGGTTAAAACCGGTAAAAAACCCGCGAAAATGGTGCGGCTGGATTATATTTTCATACAGTCCGATACCTTTACCTGGCTGCAAAAAAGACCAACCGACAGCATTTGGAAAGGCCTATATGAATTCCCGAACACAGAAGGCGCTGTAAGTGACAACGCAGTCAATCCCTTTCATGAATGGTTCAAACTACCTGAAGAGACTGAAATCATTGAACCAGTAACGCTGAAACATCAGCTCACGCACCAAACTATTTTTGCAACGCTCTGGCAATTTTCGTGCAAAGAAGCTAATATTGTAGAAGAGAAACTCCAAGACAAAATCAAGGTTAAAATTTCAGAAATAGATGCGTTTCCTGTTCACAGGCTCATGCTAAAATTTTTAGAAAAAGTAAGGTAAATAAGATATGATTAACAAAGTTATTTTATTGGGAAGGCTAGGCAAAGACCCCGTCGTAAGGCATCTTGACAACGGTCGTGTGGTGGCCAACATCACACTGGCCACAAACGACTATTACACCAAAGACGGACAGAAAATGGAAAATACCGAATGGCACAACCTGGAACTCTGGGATAACCATGCCAGACTGGCCGAAAATTACCTGAGAAAAGGAAATATCATTTACGTAGAAGGCAAAATCCGCACCGACAAATACACTGATGCGGAAGGCATTGAAAAACAGATAAAAAAAATCCGTGTACTGCAAATGCAAACTATGGGTGGGCTAAACCGCCATGAGGAGGACGAAAACCAGCCCAAAACCATGTCAAGTGAACCCGAAAGCAACTACAGAAATACTGAAAACCGCGAACCAAACGCATCTGAAGGCCCGGATTACAACAATGATTTTCCGTTTTAATTCCACCCTTAAAATCTATGGATGACCCCGGCCCTGATTCGATAAACCTGCTTTCCGGCATATTGCGCCCACTTGAAAACGGCGATATTCCCGGTATGGTAGGACTTGGTATTGCCATGCTCGCGTGTTTGGTTGTAACCGCCATCTGTGCAGCATCTGAAAACGCATTTTTCAGCCACAGGGAAAGCGATATCGAAGTCCTGCGAACTTCAAAACATCAATCATCAAAAAACATTCTGCATCTGCTGGCCTACCCCAAGCATCTGCTGGCAACTATCCTGGTACTTAACAGCCTTGGTATGGTTGCATTTGTTGTGGTGTCAACACTCTTCAATGAGATTCTGTTTGACCTGGAAGACAAACCCTGGTTGCGTTTCTTCATCGATGCCATCGCCGTAACGCTCGTTATCTTAATTTTTGCAGAATTAATGCCGAAGGTTTATGCGACACAGCATTACAAACGTTCCGCCAGGTTTCTGGGCTATCCCATGCGTGCCTTTATGTTCTTGCTTTGGCCCTTTACCGGACTCCTGGTAAAAATGGGCAGCTTCATTGAAAGACGCATCAAGCAGCGCACACCCGAACTGACACCCGAAGAACTTAGCCATGCCATTGATATAGCCGCCGACCCTGCGGATGCTCAGCAGGAGAAAGAAATATTGAAGGGGATTGTAAACATTGGCCAAATTCAGGTCAGGCAAATCATGAAACCTCGAATGGACATGATTGGCATTGAAGCGGACACTTCCTTCCATGCACTGATTGAAATTGTGAAGGAGATGCGCTTCAGCAGGATGCCCGTATACCAGGAAAATATAGATAACATCATTGGCATACTGAACATCAAGCACCTGCTGCCATACCTTAATGAGTCCGACAACTTTGAATGGAAAAAGCTGATGTCGCAGCCCTTTTTCGTACCGGAAAACAAAATGATTGATGACCTGCTGCACGAGTTCCGGCACAACCGAAATCACCTGGCCGTGGTTGTGGACGAATTTGGGGGAACCTGCGGTATTGTCACGCTTGAAGACATTCTGGAAGAAGTATTTGGCGAACTAAACGACGAATTTGATGAAATACAGGAGCAATACAGCCGGCTAGATGAAACCACCTACCTCTTTGAAGGCAAAATTTCACTGGTTGATTTTCTGAGAATTACGAAATTGCCCATACAGTTTTTTGATGATGCGGGCGATGAAACTGAAACGCTGGGAGGCTTTATCACAGAGTTGTCCGGTAAAATACCGGGGCGAGGCGATTCCTTTCACTATAAAAATCTTTCCTTTACGGTCGACGCTGCAGACTTGCGCAAGATTAACCGCATTAAAGTAACCATTCATGAACCTGCTGAAAGCTAGCCTTATCCTTTTGGGTGTTTCCCTGTCAGCCTGCGGCGCACCTGACGAATACGTGCCCAAACCGCGTGCATTTCCCCGGATAACGCTTCCGGTTCAGGAATTTAAAAAATTCGATTCTTCCGGAATTCCCTATGCGTTTGAAATACCCGTTTATTCGGCCATGGAAAAAGACACGCTGAATGTGTATACAAAACAACCTTTTTGGTTTAACCTGAATTTCAAACCTTTCAATGCCACCCTTCACCTCACCTATTACCGCTTCGGAAACCGGGTGCAGTTTGACTCGCTGATTGACGACACCCGAAAACTGGTAAATAAACACATACAGAGGGCGGAAGACATTATTGAACAACCCCTCAGTACCACAAAAAACGTAAAAGGTATGATGTTTGAAATCGAAGGCAATACAGCTACCAATATCAATTTTTACCTGACCGACAGTGCCAAACACTTTATGCGCGGCGCATTATACTTCAACAACCAGGTTGCATCCGATTCAACCGCACCCGTATTGGAACGCATGCGATCGGATATAGGACATTTGATAAAAACATTTCGCTGGAAATAATTTGTGGTACTGAATTTGAACAGAAATTGATATGAGGGTTGCTCTATTATTAATCTTAATGTTAATGGGCTCATGCGCCATTGCCCAGAAAGGCAACCGCAAAAAAGCCGAAAATGAATTTATGACTGCGCTGAAAGCATACTCAGAAGGGAATAAACAAGCCGCACTGCAGTATGTAAAAAAATCGCTGAAGGCAGATGTAACATTCGGGAATGCGTGGTCTCTCCAAGCTGAAATAGCAGAAAAAATGAACGATACTACCCTGGCCCGTTCATCCTTTGATGCCTGTCTCAAATACGAGCCCTTATATCAAAATCACTATTACTATTATGCAAAATACTGCTTCAGACAAGGGCAAAACGAAAAAGCCCTGAATCTGCTTGCGAGATTCAACAACATCTCCGCTGAGGCTGGTTTTGACCCCATAAAAGACAAGGCCTCGGCCAGCATTAAAACCGCGGCTGATAAGCTAGCAGAAAGCTGCAGACTGGCTATGGAAGATCTACAGCGCATAGAAGATCTGGATATACGCAACCTGGGACCGGGGGTAAATTCAGCCAACAACGAGTACTGGCCAGGTATGTCGGTTGATGGAGAAACCCTCATATACACAAGGCTTGTAAACGGACAGGAGGATTTTTACGTAAGTTCCAAATCGGCCGATTCCTGGGTCAATTCCCGACCTTTGCCCGGCAGTATCAACACCAGCAACAACGAAGGCTACACCTCTGTAAGTGCAGATGGACGCTACATCTTCTTTTCTGTTTGCAACCAGGATGGATTTGGCAGCTGCGATATTTTCTTCAGTTATCTGAAAGGCAATGCATGGAGCAAAAGAATGAATCTGGGTGATCGCATTAATTCTGCTTCATGGGATGCACAGCCAGCGATCAGCGCAGATGGGAAAACGCTCATATTTTCGAGTGCCAGACCGGGTGGTTTCGGCGGAAAAGACCTTTGGATCAGTTACTGGAAAAATGGTAATTGGACACTACCCGAAAACCTCGGCAAAACCATCAATACCGCAGATGATGAAGAAGCTCCTTACCTTCACTATGACGGCAAAACGCTTTATTTTTCGAGTTCTGGACATACAGGATACGGGCAGCACGACATTTTCAGGAGCCAGATGATGGACGAGTTAACCTGGAGTATTCCTGAAAACATGGGTCGCGGAATCAACACCGACGCGGATGAAGCCGGTTTTTACGTAGACTTTAAGGGTGAGCGGGCCTACATAGCCAGCTCTCGTGCAGGAGGTTTCGGAGGTTTAGACATTTATAGCCTGAAACTGAGTGCTGATAAAAAACCTATTCCTGTAACCTATGTAAAAGGCATTATTCTGGATGCTGAAACCGGAAATGAAATCGCAGGTCGTATAGAACTTATTAACCTGAGCAACAAACGAATCATGCTCTCAGATTCTTCCACCCGATTTTTCACTACCCTGGAAACCCACGGTATATATGGACTGAATGTGTACCGAAGCGGGTATCTCTTTTATTCGGCCAATTTTCAACCAACACCTTCAGGCATTGACTCTCCATTTATCGTAACCGCATTGCTCAAACCCATAAAAATGGACCAGAGCGTGATTCTCAACAATATCTTCTTTGAGACGGATAAATTCGATCTTAGACCGGAAAGCTTTCCGGAACTGCAAAAGCTGCATACGCTGTTAAAAGCCAATCCGGATGTTATGGTTGAAATTTCAGGCCATACCGATAATCAGGGATCTGCAGCCCACAATGCGGTTCTGAGTGAAAACCGGGCAAAATCCGTCAAAGATTACCTGGTTAAAGCAGGCATCCCTTCCTCGGCGATCAAGACCGCGGGGTATGCAAGCACCAAGCCCATTGGTGACAACAATACCGCCGCAGGAAGGGCCATGAATCGCAGGATTGAAATGAAAATTATAGGACTCACCAAAAAATAAATTATGTCTAAACATTTAACACCTGAACAGGAGCGTCGCATCAAGCGCGCATTTTCCAATAAGCGCTGGCCTGAAGTAGCCAGCACCATGAGCTGGAGCATTTTCAAGATTATGGCCGAGTTTGTGGACGGCTATCAGGCTTTGGCCCGCATTGGCCCCTGTGTTTCTATTTTTGGCTCCGCCAGAACACAGAAAGACCACCCGCACTACAAACTGGCAGAGGAGATTGCACAAAAACTATCCGAAGCCGGTCTCGGAATTATTACGGGCGGCGGACCGGGGATTATGGAAGCTGCCAACAAAGGCGCAAAAGCCGCCGGCGGCCCAAGCGTAGGATTAAACATCAACCTTCCTTTTGAGCAAGATCCCAACCCTTATCAGGATCGAGATAAAGAACTCAATTTTGATTACTTCTTTGTCCGCAAGGTCATGTTTGTGAAATATGCCCAGGGATTTGTGGTGTTGCCGGGGGGATTTGGCACCCTCGATGAGCTTTTTGAAGCGCTTACACTGGTGCAAACCGATAAACGTGCGCAGTTCCCCATAGTACTGGTTGACAAATCCTTTTGGGCGCCTATGATGGATTTCATCCACAACTCCTTGCTTAAAGAACACCAATACATCAGCGAAGGGGACCTGGGGCTGTTTAAACTCGTAGATACCGCCGATGAGGCAGTTACTGAGATTCTGGAGTTTTACAGCAAATACTCGCTGAAACCAAACTTCTAATCCTTCCCGTGTTCTTCACGGCCTTTCATTTGTCCTGATTTAACAGCCTTTTCTACTTCAGCATCTTCGGGGTCAGGGCTGATAGAACCACCCAGTATGTCCAAATTGGGCTGACCGGCATTAACCCAGGCCGTATACCAGAAAGAAGCCACCGAAAATATGGCCTGTCGCATTCTGCGCTCCACCATATTTTCCATCATCCTGTGGTAGTCGTTGCAAAACGGAACTGAGTATACCTCCACCGTCTGTGTACCTCTGGCTTCAAAACTAAATTTATTCTCCGGATGCATGGTTGTGGCAATGCGCTCAAGCTTCAATACAGAATCTACCAGCATGTAGCTCCTGCCCATGGTTCCCCAGATGTAATCTGAAGGCTTGTAAAGATAAACAGCAGAACCGGAAAGCAAATCAAATGAGTCTACAAACAATTGGGGAATACGGCTTTCCCAGAGTGCGTGAATTCCTTCCTGCCCGGTTAACTGTCCATTGTAGTTTCTGCTGCTGTGCAGCGGAACGTGGGCATCGGCAATGTAGTGGCCTATATCAGCACTCAGCTTCAGTATCTTTTGGAGATTTCTTTCTTCAAAAGCCTTGGTTAGCCTGCTGAGCATAGCCAAACAATGCCACGGCACGATGCCATGACTGAGCAGCGTATCTTCGGTATACTTTTCAACTGCTTCGTGCCAGCGGTGCGGAATGGTATCCAGTGGTGCGGCTTTTTCATAGCGGTCACAATCCAGATAATGACGGCAAGCCTCTTCAGCCATCATATATCGTCGGCTGTCGGGATCTACGCTGTGCTGGGTGATGTAATCAATATGCTGTTTGTAGAAGCCAAACATTTGCGGTGGCAATGCAAAAACCGCCCTGTTATTGATGAGTCTGTGGCCGAGAAAACCCCATGCTCCTGCCTTACTGACAAAAAACAGTACCGTCAGAAACGGAATAATTCTGATAGGAAGCATCTATATCAAAAATAAGAAAAAAACCGGAGTTATCAAAGCAAATTCAGCTGAGGCTCATCTCCGGGGTTGGGCGGAATACCTTCACTGTCCTCTGTTTCCGCAGCTATAACGGATGTTGCCGGTGGCTCCCCGATTCTGGCGCTTTCGAGCACTACTTTCTTCACCTTGTCTGCCGTCAATTTTTGTCCCTGGGTTTTCCAGCCACGCACATCCATAAAGGTATCAGCCTGCAAGCTCCACTCCTCCTTCTCCCCTTTTTTATTTTCCGTGGTCACCTTTACAATTGCCTGCTCAACGGTGCTGACACAAAGCATCTGAGAACCTTTTTCCTCTGAAATAAATGGAAACTTCTTGCTCAGCGTGGTGGTTTCAATCAGGAAACGTTTCACGAAGTAATTCTTGGTTTTACCATCCACATAAACCGCAGTAATTACCTGTTCGGGATAGAATTTTTGAATTAGATAAACCTGTTCGGGTTCGTAACGGTTTATGAGTTCGTAGTTAGTGAGTTCGTAATTCCCATCTTTGTAAATCACCAGTACACGATCATCGCCGTCAAACTCTCCCAAAAACTGGCCTCTGGCTTCACCGCTGAGACGGCCTGTCATCTCATCGAACCAAATTTTAACACCACCCAGTGTGCTTACCCCTTTTTCTTTCAGGTCTACACGGCGAATGGGATAACGGGTAAGCAGGTTCCCCTGAGCTGTTTTGCCTTTGATGGCCAGCTGTGCAAAATCATAATCGAACTGTTTGATGCGCGCATTGGCCATGCTGCTCAGGTGCACAACAACGCGCTCTGCCTCACCGTTCGGATTGGCCGTAAAATACAAAATCTCATTGCCTGTTCCGCCACCGGTAACATCGTATTCCTTGTCGCGGATCAGTCCGGTGGCATTGAAACGTTTCACCATGGCTCTCTTGGCAGCACCGTCCCAATATACCACATTGTAGGTGGTGCGCTCATCATTCTTGCGCCACACATCCACATGAATCAGGTCTTTTCCATAAAAGGTTTTGTCGCTGACCTTGGATATCATGTATTTCCCATTTTTTCGGAAAGCAATAATGTCGTCTATGTCGCTGCAATCAGCGATAAACTCATCTTTCTTCAAGGACGTACCCACAAACCCTTCCTTCAGGTTAGCATATAGCTTCACGTTGGCAGCAGCCACCACATTTGCCTCAATGGTATCAAAGGTTCGGATTTCTGTTTTGCGCTCCTTTCCCTTGCCGTATTTTTTTATCAGATTTTTGAAATATTCAACGGCAAAGTCCACCAGGGTGTTGAGGTGGTGTTTAACCATGGCAATCTCGTCTTCCAGTGAACGGATCAACTCGTCTGCCTTAAAACTGTCAAACTTCGAAATACGTTTGATTTTTATCTCTGTCAGCCTGACAATATCGTCTTCGGTAATCTCACGTTTAAACCGCGGTTTAAATGGTTCAAGCCCCTCATCTATTGCGGTAATAACGGCTTCCCATGTCTCGGCCTCTTCTATATCACGGTAAATCCTATTTTCAATAAATATCTTTTCAAGGCTGCTGAAGTGCCATTTTTCCTCCAGTTCATGCAGTTGAATTTCAAGTTCCCTTCTTAGCAAATGCAGGGTATTGCGCGTGCATTCTTCCAGAATTTCATTGACTGACATGAAACGGGGTTTCTCATCCATGATGACACAGGCCAATGGAGAGATGCTGACCTCACAGTCGGTGAAGGCATACAAGGCATTGATAGCAATATCAGCACTTACGCCGGGTGCCAGCTGCACCTCCACATCCACATTGGCCGCGGTATTGTCAATAACCTTTTTTATTTTGATTTTACCGCTGTCATTGGCCTTGATAATGCTTTCAATGAGCGATCCTGTGGTAGTACCAAATGGAATCTCGCGTATGCGGAGTGTGCTCTTATCCTCAACTTCTATCTTAGCCCTTACCCTTACTCTGCCCCCTTTTTTTCCTGCGTTATACTGGCTAAAATCGGCCTGTCCTCCTGTTGGAAAATCAGGGACAATCTGTGTTTTTTTACCTTTTAGGATATCAATGCTGGCTTCGCAAAGCTCAATAAAATTGTGGGGCAAAATTTTGGTACTAAGCCCTACGGCTATACCTTCCACCCCCTGAGCGAGCAGCAACGGAAATTTAACTGGCAGGGTTACAGGTTCACGTTTTCTACCATCGTAACTCAGCTGCCACTCGGTGGTTTTTTCATTGAATGCAACCTCTTTGGCGAAATGGCTGAGTCGAGCTTCGATATAACGGGGAGCAGCAGCACTGTCACCGGTGCGCACATCACCCCAGTTTCCCTGTGTGTCAATCAACAGGTCTTTCTGCCCCATGTTCACCAGTGCATCACCGATAGCTGCATCTCCATGCGGATGGTAAGCCATGGTTGCTCCGATAATGTTGGCGACTTTGTTAAAACGCCCGTCGTCCATTTCATACATGGCGTGCAAAATCCTGCGCTGCACAGGCTTCAGGCCATCTTCCATAGCCGGAATGGCCCGCTCGAGAATCACATAGGAGGCATAATCCAGAAACCAGTTGCGGTACTGAGCACTAACCGGCAAGACCGAACCCAGCTGACCATCCGTCTGCTCCGGACTTGGATTGTCCAATCCATCATTTAATTCATCGGGGTCGTACTCAGACATGCAAGTGCGAAAAAACACAATATCTGCTTACACTTCCATCTGAGTTGTGCACAATACAACCACACAGCGCTGCAGCAACGGATGATTTGCGACGTTTTTTCGTCAAAAAATACTGCCATTTTGTCATATTGGCCTTATATTTGCAATTCTGTATCCCGTCAATTCATGGAACTGATACAAGTTAAACAAAGATTTGGTATTGTTGGAAACAGCAGCATGCTGAATAACGCGCTGGAAACTGCCATACGGGTGGCTCCAACGGATATGAACGTACTGATTCTGGGTGACAGTGGCGTAGGTAAAGAGAGTTTTTCAAAAATCATACATCAGCTTAGCGGCCGCAAGCACGCACCATTTATTGCCGTAAACTGTGGAGCCATTCCCGAAGGCACGATAGACAGTGAATTATTCGGACATGAAAAAGGAGCATTTACCGGAGCCACCGACAAGCGCAAGGGTTATTTTGAAACCGTAAACGGCGGGACTATTTTTCTGGATGAAGTGGGAGAACTGCCGCTGGGAACCCAGGCCCGTTTGCTCAGAATACTTGAAAACGGGGAGTTCATCAAAGTCGGCTCAAGCGCAGTACAGAAAACCGATGTGCGCGTGGTTTGCGCTACCAACCGCGACCTCCTTGAGCGAGCAAGACAGGGAAAATTCAGAGAAGATTTATACTACCGTCTGGCAACTGTGCCTATCAGGGTGCCCAAACTGGCCGAGCGAAGAGAAGACATACCCTTGCTTTTTCGCAAATTTGCCAGCGATTTTGCAGAAACCCACCGCAGCGGGCACATAGACCTGAGCCCTGAAGCCCAGCAGTTAATTGCGCAATATTCCTGGCCCGGAAATGTTCGACAACTAAAAAATGTAACGGAACAAATATGTGTGCTCGAGGATGCCGGAACCCTTTCGGCCGAAACCGCAGCCAAATACCTGCCACCTGCAGAACCAAGCCTTCCCGTTTTATTCGGAAAAACCGAAAGTTATGGCGAAGGGCTGAGTGAGCGGGACATCTTTTACAAGGTTTTGATTGACCTTAGACGCGATGTGACCGACCTGAAAAAACTCGTTTTTGGCATGCTTGAAAACCCTGCTCCACCAGCCTCCGTTTCCATGCCTGCGCCTACACCGATTCAAAACACAGCCCATCTTCAGCTACCCGGAACCGTTGAAACCCAGCAGCACAACCCCTTGTCAGGTGGATCTGAAGGCAGTGTTTTTATCCAACCGCAAGACGAAAATCACATTGAAATAGAACACGAATACGTTGAGGCCGTATCATATCCTGCCACCGACGATAACCTGAGTTTGGAAGAAAAAGAACTGGAAATGATACGCAGGGCACTGGCCAAAAGCAAGGGACGCAGAAAAAAAGCGGCAGAAGCACTCGGCATATCGGAAAGAACCCTTTACCGTAAAATAAAACAATATGAACTGGAGTAAATGGCTTGTTGTTTCACTGCTGTTTGCAGGATGCGGGTTTTTCAAGGCCTACGACCCGCGAGGTACATTTATCCCCGAGGATGTTCAAACATTTTCAGTGGATTTTTTTAACAACGAAGCAGCCATTGTAAATCCCCAGCTCAGCCTGCAGTTCACGGAAAAACTAAAAACCAAGTTTCAGTCTGAAACGCGGCTCAGGCTTATTAATGGCGACGGTGACTACAAGCTTGGCGGTGTTATCAAAGACTACCGCATTGAGCCTGCCACACGAAATGCCAATACAGGAACCGCGGAAAACCAGCTTACCATCACCGTGAGACTGGATTTCGTTTGCGAAAAACACCCTGAGAAAAACCAATCTAAAGAATTTTCATTTTTCCGAACCTACGATGCGTCGAAGAACCTGAGCACGGTGGAAGGGCCCCTTTCTTCTGACATTTCAGACAATATTGTACAACAGATATTTGCAGCCATAGCACTAGACTGGTGAACAGCGAACACCTATCCCATATCGTTCAGCAGCCGGAAAGAATTACAGGACAGGATGCCCTGGAACTGGAAGAGTTATGTCGCAAATTTCCGGCCTTTCCCACACCATTCATCCTTTTGGCCAGGTATTACCACCAAACAGGCGACTACAGGGCCGAAGAAGCGATACAAAATGCTGCACTGCGGGTTACAGACAGGGTATGGCTATCTGACTTTGTTCTCAACAAACCGGAAGAAAAACTTAAGGCTGAAGAAACAACGGTGCATGAGAAAGAACTGCTTTCTGGCTCAACCCCCACCGATGTCATTTCGGAAGAAACTCCAGAGGAAAATACTCCTGAAACAGCGGGAAGCGAAACCGAAACCATAAAAGAACCGGATTGGGTTGCAGAAGAAGTTATAATGACGGCAGAGATCGCAATAGAAGACATTGCCAGAGATGAACCTGAAGCGTTTAGCGTTTCTTCATTGTTTACACCGGAAGATCCGGAGGAATCGGTTTTTGAAGAAATAGAAACTTTCGAAGCAGGAAATGAAGCATCTATTCTGGGCTTTGCTACGGCCGCACCGGATGAAAACAAAACCCCTGCGATAGACTTTGGCCCCATTGAAACATCGGATGCCGGCGGCCTGATTCAGCCTTTCACTGAGCAGCCGGAAGCAGAAGAATCTGTCAGCCATACGGCCATAGCCGAAGATAAAACACCTTTGATTGGCGTATTTGCCGGCTACCAGATTGAACAATATTATCCGAGTATTGAACCCGAAAGCAATGGCACTCCCACCGATTTCTACAGCTGGCTAAGCAACCCTGTTTCCATGGGTGAGGAGGAATCTCCCACAGCTGAAGAAGACTTAGAGGAAGCAGAAAACCAGAGACTGCAACAGCAATCGATCATCGACAAGTTTATCCAGGCCGATCCGGGTGTCATCAGACCCAAAAAAGAATTTTTTACACCGGAAACCGCTGCCAAGAAAAGTGAAAATCTACCGGGAAACCTCGCAACAGAAACCCTTGCAAAAGTATATCTGCAGCAGGGAAACGTGGTGGGGGCCATTCTCATTTATGAGCGATTGATGTTGAAATTTCCCGAAAAAAACACGTACTTTGCAGACCTTATCCAAAAAATAAAACAAGAAAATAACCCATGACCATCATTCTTATTCTCGGAATCATTGTTGCCATACTGTTAATGTTAGTTATCCTGGTACAAAACCCCAAAGGCGGTGGGCTGGCATCTAACTTCAGCCAGGGAAACCAGATTTTCGGCGTGGAAAAAACCACCGATATCGTTGAGAAAATCACCTGGGGCGGTGCCGCTCTAATCCTCGTGATTTCTTTGGTAGCTGCAGGATTTAACACCAAAAGAAGCAGTAGACAGGACCCGAATAAAAAGGCTGCTACCGAGCAAACTGAAACCGAAGAATTGCCGGATATTAAAGCTAAGAAAGGCAACTAAGCGAAACGGGCAGATTGCCTGTTTCCATTGTTGAACCGGTCTCACTTTCATCCATCACACCGTTAAAACGTGGCTTTCAACACGAAGATTCTGAGGTTAGCCATTTGTTTTACGTTGATCCCATTCACGAAGCTATTTTCTCAGAATGAGCCACTATCCGGGGGTATTGGTATAAATATCGGATCCCTGTTAAAACTCCCCGGCACATCGGGTGCAGCGCCTATCCTCGGATTGCGGATTGATGGCAGAATTCCGGTTTTATCTCCTTTCATCAGCGCGCAAACCCATGCAGGTTGGGAATACACCATGACACGCGTGGAAAGCAACAATGCCGGAAAAACACTGCAAACAGCGCGGGCACAATACCTGCGGGCCGGCATGTCATTAAATTTCCGCCTCTTTACCTCGCGTAAGCAAACCGGTATTGAATTGGGCGGCGGACTGGTATATCGCAGGAAAATATATGAAAGCAGCGATTGGCAACTAACTGGCGGACAAACCGTGCGTTATTTCCCGAAAAGCCAGATTTTGGCACCTGTTCAGATAATCCGTTTTACCGAAAATGACAAACGTAGGGTAAGCATTTTTGCCGAAATGGTTTTCAATACAGGAAACCGGATATCCGCAATCAACGGTATGAGCGCCGGCATTCAATGGAACTGGTTTGCGACACAAAGAAAACAATACTTCAAAGGCACACACCGAACCCTTCAGTGGGATGATATCTGGCCGGCTAAACTCTTTTAAACATAAGGATTACCCCTGTACCTGCGGATGATTTTAAAGCTCTCAATCAATCCCAGGTAAATGAGTAAAATAAAGGGAATAAAAGTAAAATGACGACCGGCAGGCAACTGAAATCCAAAAAATGACTGCAGGTATGGAAACCACACAATAGCCGCAAACACGAGTAAAGATGCGGAAAGTATCAATGCAGGTGCCAAACCCAGGGAAAACAGTTCTGTAAAAAAAAACCTGGAATTTGAGAGTCCGGATACAATCATGATATTCATACCCAATATCAGTGTGGTAAAAGCCAGCACCCTTACTTCACCCGCTGCATGGCCTTCGGCCTGACTATACAAATAGGCAAAAACAACCATCCCCAGCAGTACAGACCCTTTTAAAACGGCATACCCTATTTCCCTACCACCAAAGAACCGCCGGGTAAGTCTTTTAGGCGGCCTGTTCATGATTTCGGGTTCTTCCTTTTCCGACTCAAATGCAATGGCACAAACCGGATCAATTATCAATTCAAGGAAAACAATATGGATAGGCATGAGCAAAATAGGCAGAGCCGAAAAAAACGCAGGTAAGAGTGTTAAACCAATAATGGGAATGTGAACCGCAAAAATGAAAGCCATTGCTTTTTGCAGGTTATCAAAAATCCTGCGGCCCATGCGGATTCCTGCCACAATGGATGCAAAATGATCATCCAGCAATACAAGGGATGCTGCCTCCCGCGCCACATCCGTACCGCGGTTTCCCATGGCGATGCCAATGTCGGCCGCTTTCAGTGCGGGAGCGTCATTTACCCCATCGCCTGTCATGGCGACCACCTCACCCGATTGTTTCAGTGCATTGACGATAGTGAGTTTCTGCGTCGGCGTAACCCGTGCAAAAATCACTGCCCGTTTAATCCGATTTTGCAAGGCGCTTTCAGAAATGGTTTGCAACTCCTCACCTGTAATAATTTCACCTTCCGGCATACCTGCTTTCACGGCAATACTGGCTGCTGTTACAGGGTAGTCTCCGGTAATCATTACAGGCCTTATTCCAGCCATTACACACGCTTTCATCGCATCGGGCACCTCGGGTCTTACGGGATCATAAAATGCGGCAAAACCAACAAAAGAAAAGTTAAAATCGGTCATGTTTACCGGCAATGACCTTCCCGAAATTTTAGCATGTGCCATGCCCAGTAACCGAAAACCCTCACGCGCCTGCTGCTGCAAGTGCAGGTGAAGTACAGATTCGTTATCCGGATGACAAAGATTAAAAATCGCCTCCGGAGCACCCTTGCAGAAAATTTCAATGGTATCAGGCTGTGGGCCGGCATAAGCCATGGCCATCAGCATTTTTTCGGTATCCAGCGGCATTTCCCATACCGGATCTTCGGTAGTAATTTGACCGCTTTGCCTTGATTCCCATTCGCGCAAAACAGCATTGTCTATAGGATCTGGGGTATGATCACAGGAAGCCAGTGCAGCTGTACGCAACAATTTCATCCCATGTTCAGGCAGTAGATACTGTGACAACGGATATACGGTTATCCCATCCGATAATTGTGCAAGGGTCATTCTGTTTTGTGTTAGGGTTCCTGTTTTATCGGTGCACAGTACCGTGGCAGAACCCAGCGTCTCGATTGCAGAAGGGCTGCGTGTTAGTACCTGCTTGGAAGAAAGCCGCCATGCACCCAGAGCCATAAAAACCGTAAGCACCACCGGAAACTCCTCGGGCATGATAGCCATGGCTGAAGAAAGCCCCGTAAGCACAGCCTGCACCAAATCTTTGCGGGTAACAAAAAAGATAATAATCACAGCTACACTGATAAACACACCCGCAATGGCCAGTTTGCCCGTGAGGGTTTTCAATTCCCTATGTAGGGGTGTTGCCGATGCCCTGATACTCTCGAGCGAAAGGGCAATGCTTCCCATTGCAGACTGCCCTGCCGTTTGCTGTACCTCTGCCTCGGCCGTCCCTTTCACCACCATAGTACCGGCATACACTTGATTTTCACCCGGCTGAATGGATTTATGCACAGGAACAGATTCTCCTGTAAGCACAGACTCATCCAGCACCAACTGCACGGCGGATATGAGCATTGCATCCGCTGAAATCCTGTCGCCTTCTGTCAGCAGCATTATATCTCCGGGAACCAGTTCCCTTGAGGGTATGCGGTAGGTATTGCCTTCCCTGCGAACCAATACCCTTGGGGCAGATAATGCCTTTAGCGCATCCAGTGTTCTTCGTGTTTTCAGTGTTTGCAAAAAAGTGATACCCATGATTACGCTGAAAGCGGCAAGAAGTATGGCGCCTTCCCGGTAATCACCAATCATCACATACAAAATGCCGCAAGCCAGCAATAACAAAAACATAGGCTCTCCCATAACATCTTTGAGGGTTTGCCAAATACCGGGTCTTCGCGGAACATTCCACTCGTTATACCCGTATTTCAATAATCGGCTGGCCGCTTCCTGCCTGCTGAGACCTTCCCGCATGATCCTTATTGCAGTTGCACCCACACCGGTAGCGGATCACCCGGCAAAAAAGCATCCCCATTGCATTGCAGCGGATTGGAATCGCGCAGTGTTTTCGAAATAATAAAGTCGTTTCTGGCAGATACGCCCCGCAGCAAATAATCGCTAAAAGCGTTATCTGTTAAGGTTTCTATGTATGAAACGAGTCGTCCCTGGCGGGTTGGATCATTTACAAAAACCGAAATATCAGACCAGGTTTCAAAACCAACATGATAGCCAAGAAACTGACCTTGGGTAAGTTTATCGCCGATGAAAAATTCGCGCAGTGTTGCCACATGAAATAGCATCATCCTGAAAGCCGGATATTGATCTGATTGTATTTCTATTTTAAATCCGGCCCATTCCTGCTCAAAACGGGTTACGGTACCCGAAATCGGTGAAGATATTTGGATTTTTGTCCAGTTTATCGTATCTTTAGGGTAGAAATAGTGTTTCATGCTGCGGCATTGCTCCGTAAAGTCGCTGTAGTCATGCCCGGCTGATGAGCGGAATCTCGAAATCTTGCTGATTTTATTCAGCTCAAGGTAATGATCTGCAAACTTAGGAATACCCTGAGTCTCTATATTCCAGACATCCTCGGGGGTGCCGTTGTTGTTTTTCTTTTTGCATGACGATTGCCAGAACAATCCTGAATACAACACAGTCAGCGCTGTCAAAATAAAAAATCGGGTTTGCTTCACAACGTGAAGTTAAATTCTTCCCGATCAGTAACAGAGGCGTTTAATCAGTCCTTCGGGCAATTCAAATCAGCCTATACGGCTTGCCAGATCGAGGCCGTTTTTACGGGAAGTTTCACGGGCAATTTCATAACCGGCATCTGCATGGCGGATAACACCCATTCCGGGATCATTGTGCAGCACCCGTTTCAGACGGGCTTCGGCGTCATCGGTCCCATCTGCCACGATTACCATACCTGAGTGAATGCTATAGCCCATACCCACACCACCACCGTGGTGTAGACTTACCCAGCTGGCACCGCCTCCGGTATTGACCAAAGCATTCAAGATCGGCCAGTCGGCAATGGCATCACTGCCATCCAGCATGGCTTCTGTTTCGCGGTTGGGTGAAGCTACCGATCCGGTATCCAAATGGTCGCGGCCGATTACGATAGGCGCTTTTACCTTGCCGGTTCTCACCAGCTCGTTGAATTTCAGTCCGGCCTTTTCTCTTTCACCCTGCCCAAGCCAGCAAATGCGTGCGGGCAGACCCTGAAAGGCGATTTTCTCGCGAGCCATGGTCATCCAGCGTTTCAGGCTGTGGTTTTCCGGGAAAAGCTCCAGAATAGCCTGATCGGTTACATAAATATCTTCAGGATCGCCGCTAAGCGCTACCCAGCGGAACGGACCTTTACCCTCGCAAAACAGCGGGCGGATGAAGGCAGGTACAAATCCAGGAAAATCAAAAGCATTCTTTAAACCTTTTTCAAATGCACGACCACGCAGGTTGTTGCCGTAATCGAAGGTAATGCTGCCACGCTGTTGCAACTCCAGCATCAATTTCACATGGTGCACCATGGTGTCGTAGCTGAGCGCGGTATATTTTTCGGGATCCAGGCGACGCAGTTTATCGGCGGCTTCCACATCCATGCCTTCGGGGTAATAGCCTATCAGTGGATCGTGGGCACTGGTCTGGTCGGTAAGGGTTTCGGGGGTAATATTTCTTGCAATCAGCCTTTCCAGCAACTCCACCGCGTTGCAAAACACACCAATGCTCACAGCGGCACCTTTTTCCTTGGCTGTTAGTGCCATATCAATCGCTTCATCTACATCCCGGCTCATCACATCCAGGTAGCGGGTTTCCAGGCGTTTTCTGATGCGCCACTCCTCCACTTCAGCTACCAGCGCCACCCCTTCATTCATGGTGATGGCCAGGGGCTGGGCTCCGCCCATTCCCCCCAAACCGGCGGTAACATTCAGGGTTCCTTTCAAGGTTCCGCCAAAATGCTGTCGGGCACATTCTGCGTAGGTTTCATAGGTTCCCTGCACAATACCCTGGGAGCCAATATAAATCCAGCTTCCTGCGGTCATCTGACCATACATGATAAGACCTTTGGCTTCCAGCTCACGAAAATGATCCCAGTTGGCCCAGTTTGGCACCAGCTGGCTGTTGCTGATCAGCACCCGCGGAGCGTCTTTGTGGGTCGGAAGAATTGCCACAGGCTTTCCACTCTGCACAATCAGCGTTTCATTGTCATTGAGTTCCCTAAGGGATTTAAGAATGTCATCAAACGCCTTCCAGTTTCGGGCCGCTTTTCCAAGACCGCCATACACAATCAAATCTTCAGGCTTTTCGGCCACATCCGGATCCAGGTTGTTCTGAATCATGCGATAAGCAGCCTCCTGAATCCATCCTTTACAGTTGAGTGTGGTGCCTGTTGGGGCAGTTACGATACGTGGACCTGATGCGGGTTGAGTCATGCTGCAAAATTACACATAAGTTGGCGGTTTAAGGCCGCTATTTGTTGTATTTACAAAGCGATTTCCCTGCACAATCAGCCCGTAAACTTCATGGTCAGGCTGATACGCTTGCGCTGTGCATCCACTTCCATTACCCTAACTTTCACATGCTGTCCCAGTGAAACCACTTCTGTGGGGTGTTTTACAAAGCGATTGCTAAGCTGACTTACGTGAACCAGCCCGTCCTGCTTCACACCGATATCCACAAATGCGCCAAAATCGGTAATATTCGTTACTATACCATTCAGTTCCAGGCCCGGCTCGAGATCGGAAATGCTGCGGACCTGATCGCTGAAACCGACTGCCTGAAATGCTCCGCGGGGATCCAGACCCGGCTTCTGTAATTCCTTTATAATATCATTGAGTGTGGGAAGTCCGATACCCTGCAGTTCGTTCACATAATTTTCCGGTTTCAGGGTTTTCACTTTTTCCGAATCCGACAACAATGTTGCCACAGAATGGCCGGAGTCAGCAGCCATTTTACTTACAAGTTCATACCTTTCGGGGTGAACGGCACTGTTATCAAGGGCATTGGCAGCACCGCGTATGCGAAGAAACCCTGCACATTGTTCGAATGCCTTGGCGCCCAAACGGGGAACCTCTTTGAGTTGTTCGCGGCTTTTAAATCCGCCCAGCTTTTTCCGGTGTTCAAGAATATTCTCTGCCAAAACAGGACCCAGTCCGCTCACATACGACAACAAATGCTTGCTGGCAGTATTCAGGTTAACTCCAACTGTATTTACCGCACTTTCTACCACGGCATCAAGGCGTTTTTTTAGCAGTGTTTTGTTTACATCATGCTGATACTGACCCACACCAATATTGCCGGGATCAATTTTCACGAGTTCGGCCATCGGGTCCATCAACCGGCGGCCAATAGAAATAGCACCGCGCACGGTTACATCCAGTTTGGGAAATTCTTCCCTGGCCACTTCTCCGGCACTGTATATGCTGGCTCCGGCCTCATTTACCATATACACTGGAATTTGATTTCCCAAACAGGCTTTAACAAATGCTTCTGTTTCGCGCCCGGCCGTTCCGTTACCCACCGCTATCGCTTCAGGGTTGTATTTTAGAACCCACTCCTGCAGTACTTTCCCTGCACCTGAAATCTCCTTCTGCGGTTCGTGCGGATAAATGGCAGTGTGATCCAGAAAATTTCCTTTTTCATCCAGCGCCACCATTTTACAGCCCGTTCTGAAACCCGGATCTATGGCCAGCATGCGCTTTTCTCCCAAGGGTGGTGCCAGCAGCAGCTGACGCGCATTCAGCGCAAATACGGCAATGGCTTCTTCATCTGCGCGCGCAGTAACCTTTTGCAACATTTCGCTTTGCAGCTGGGGCTGAAGCAATCGCTCCCAGGCATCCTCCAGGGCCATTTTCACCTGCTCGGTGGCATCACAATACCCGCGCAGTACCTGACGGCGAATGATCTGAATGGCTTTTTCTTCATCCGGACTGACAGATATCTTTAAAAAACCCAGTGATTCGCCCCTGAACATGGCCAGCAGCCTGTGTGAAGGGCATTTTAGCAGATTTTCATGATAGTCAAAATAATCGCGGAACTTCTGTGCCTCTGTATCTTCTTTTTTACCCCGTGTGACCTTACATTTCACGACGCCTTCTTTCTCAAAAAGCGAGCGCAGATTGCCTCTCACGGCAACATTCTCACTGATCCACTCTGCGATAATGTCGCGGGCACCCTGCAGGGCTTCCTCCCGATTTGCGACCTGATCGTTAATAAACGCATCAATTTCCTGCCAAAAACGGTCATTTTTCTGTTCAAAAATCATGGCAGCCAGCAGATCCAATCCCTTTTCTCTTGCCGCATCGGCCTTGCTGCGCTTTTTGGGTTTGTAGGGCAGATACAGATCTTCCAGCTGCTGCAGTTCTGTGGCTGATTCGATGGCCTGCTTTAAATCGGGTGTTAGCTTGCCTTGTTCCTGAATCTGCTGGAGAATGAAACTGCGTCGTTTTTCCAGTTCCTGCAGCTCTTCCCACAAATCCTTGACGCGCTGAATCTGCACTTCATCCAGATTGCCTGTTACTTCCTTCCGGTAACGGGAAATAAACGGCACAGTACTGCCCTCGCTAAAAAGTCGGAGCGTGTTTTTAACCTGTGATTCTCGAACATTCAGGGCAGAAGCAATGCGTTTTTCGAACATAAAGTTACGAAAATACCATCTGAGCAGTAGCGGATTTCCTCAAATTATTGACAATGGAAAATCGAGTAAATCCTGAATTTTAAGGTTAGCCCCTGTGGGGATCTGAAAACCAGCCCACTGAGCAAATTCAGTGATGATAAAACCAGGTTGATCGTTCGCTGCATTACCATTGGATTTGGATAATTTTTGACCCTCCTTATCCAGCAATAATTCATGGTGATAAAACTGAATTGTATCATATGCAGCCATACCGGCACTCTTTGCAATTTCTTTTTGTACCTGGGTTGAATCTTTCAAATCATTACCCCGAAAAACATGAGAAACATTAAAATCAATATCATCGCAAATACTGCCAATATGATATGCAGGAATACCCTCTTTTCTGAGAATAACCGGATCACCATCATCAAAACCAAATGAGCTACGGTTGAATCGAATGGCTGTGGAATCCTGCTGAAAAACCAAGTTTTTTTTTCGGCAAACGCCGGGATATTCACCCGAAACACCCTGTTCTGCCAACGATTTTCGGCTGCAATTACACACATACGTAAAACCCTTTTCTGATATACGTCTTATCAATTCAACATACCGGTCGGTACGGTGTTTTTGTGACCATTTCCGGTAAAAATCATCTGGTCCGAATGGCCCAATATCCCAATCCAATCCCAGGGCATCCAAATCTCTGAAAACAGCTTCCACAAACTCCGGTTTTACCCTGTCCGAATCCAGATCATCCAGGCGCAAGAAAACCTTTCCGCCCTGTTGTCGGGCAAAAAGCCAGTTCAGCAAGAAATTATAATAATTGCCGCGGTGCAGATAGCCACTTGGGGTGGGAGCCAGCCGGGTAATGATTTCAGTTTTTTTCATGAGCACGGCTTTGGGTTACCCAACGCAGCATTCCAAAGCTATAACTGTCGTCCAGTAAACTTTTCACCGACGACAGGCTTGGTTCAGGAGCCTTCTCCATGGCCTCGGTTATTTCATGAATCTGTTCGGGGGAAAGCAATTCATCCAATGACAATTTACCAGTAGCAATGCAATGACCCAGATGGGTTTCTACCGTTCCCGGTGTAATGCCCCGCATTTGCGCTATTTCGTCAATAGAGTGTCCCTCTCGGTGCAGCTGCAGCGTCACCTCCTGTGATTCGCCTTTGGGTGTTTTACCCGGTTTTGGATCTGCTTTGGCGGGCGTTCCCGAGGGCTCGCGAACGATCTTTTTATCTCCCGTGTAAAGTGAAGCTCCATTAAGGCGCATGCCATACAGGTTGTTCAGGCTAAACCATAATCGTTCCAGCAACGTATCCGCTTTCTCGAAATACTTCTTTACGCGAGACCGAACAGAAAGAGACTGATGCAGTGATGTCAGCGGCAATAATACCCTGCTGTGCAACTGTTGGGCAAAATAATCTGCTCCTTTTGTTATACGGTCTGCCAGTTTTGCTACCTGCTGTTCGTCTTCAAAATCATTGGGAAAAATCTGCATAATCTCGCTGCGAAAACGAAGTGCAACTTCCTCTATTCCCATGAGTTCAGCAGAACAGTTATCCGTTTTTTCAAATATTTCTTTTGGCAAAGCCGATGACAGTTCCCTGTTTTCATCGCGCCAGCCCTGCATTTGAAAAAGCGGTTCTTCGAAATTGAAAACTTTGAGCAGCCTAGCCCTTACATAGGCTTGCTGTTCCTGCCACAGGCGGTCTTCAAGTGCAGCGCGCCCGGGTCTGATGGCACTGAATTCTACGATACGTGCATCACACTGAATGCTGCGCGAGGTGATTTCGCTTTTCAACACCAGCCCATCCATACTGCGGCATCGGCTGAGTGCCACATAAACCTGACCCGGAGCAAAAGACTTTCCGGCATCAATCACCGCTTTATCAAAGCTCAATCCCTGGCTTTTGTGTATGGTTATCGCCCATGCCAGGCGAATGGGATACTGCACAAAACTGCCGAGAATTTCCTCGTCCAGTTTGTCTCCGGCTTTGCTAAGTGCATATCTTTTATTCTCCCACGTTTCGGGCTTTACCTTAATAATCTCAGCCGTTTCCTGAAACTGCACCTCAATGTGTGCCTCCTCAATTTTATGAATAACCCCGATTTTACCATTAAAATATTGCTTTTCGGATGAGGTGTCGTTTTTAACAAACATAACCTGAGCCCCTATTTTCACCCGCAAAGCACTTTCAGTGGGATACAGGTTTTCAGGAAAATCCTTGTGAATTTTGGCAATCAGGTATTTTTCCTCACCCTCCAGTTTTTTCAGCGCCTCTTCATTCATGCGATCGGCCGTGGCATTGTGGGTGGTGAGTGTAACGAAGCCTGCCTCCTTTTCCGGCTGAAAATCCGGCTGATAATATTGCATGAGGGTTTCGTAATCGTCACGGTCAAATTCAGCATGCCTGATGCGGTTAAGTAAACCAACAAACTGCCGGTCGGTTTGTCTATGAACGGTTTCCAGCTCCAGTTGCACAGGATTTATTTTCTTGTAGGCGTGGGAATCGAAGAAATAACGGCCTCCGTAATATTGCCCCAGCAGTCCCGCTTCATCCTCCTTCACCACAGGCGCCAGCTGGTATAAATCGCCAATCAGCAGCAACTGCACTCCGCCGAAGGGTTCTGCATTTCTTCTAACTGTTCTTAGCGACAGATCAATCGCATCCAGAATATCCATGCGCACCATACTCACTTCATCAATCACCAGCAGTTCCAGTTCCCGCAGCAGTTCCAGCTTTTGGGCCGGATAGCGAAAATGCCGCATCATCATAAGAGTATTATTGGCAAGATTGGGATCAACAGAATCTGCAGATGGAATAAACGCCTTAGTGGGCAGACCAAACAAAGAATGCAGGGTAACACCGCCAGCATTGATGGCCGCAACACCGGTTGGCGCTGCAACCACATACCTTTTTCCGCAGGAAGGCACAACGGTTTTTAAAAAGGTAGTCTTTCCGGTACCCGCTTTTCCGGATAAATAAATGTGGGCGCGGGTGGACGAAATAAATTCAGAAGCTAAATCAAACATAAAATCACTCATAACATGAAAAATTAAAAATAAGGCCGAAGATACATTAATCCCGGTAATTTTTCAGAAGGAACAGCAAAGCGGAATTACATATTCCTTCGGTACTGACCGCCTACTTCAAACAGAGCCTGCGTGATTTGCCCCAGTGTGCAAACCTTGGCCGCTTCCATCAGCTTCTCAAAGACATTTCCGTTTTGCACCGCCGTTTCCTGAATGGCTTTCAAGGCTGCCTGAGCCGCATCTGCATTGCCTTTATGGAGGTTTTTAACGGTTTCAATCTGTCGGTCTTGTTCCTCTTTGGTACTTCGGATAACTTCCTGTGGCAGAACCGTCGGAGACCCTTTGCTGCTGAGGAAGGTATTTACACCAATGATGGGCAATTCCCCTGAATGCTTCAGGGTCTCATAATACAAACTCTCCTCCTGAATTTTACTGCGCTGATACATGGTTTCCATGGAACCTAATACCCCACCGCGCTCAGTGATGCGGTCAAATTCAGTTAGTACAGCCTCTTCCACCAGGTCGGTAAGTTCCTCAATGATAAAGCTTCCCTGCAGGGGATTTTCATTTTTGGCCAGTCCCAGCTCACGATTTATAATCAGCTGAATCGCCATGGCACGGCGCACGCTTTCCTCCGTAGGTGTGGTTATGGCCTCATCGTATGCATTGGTATGCAGGCTGTTGCAGTTATCGTAAATAGCATACAGTGCCTGTAAGGTTGTACGAATATCATTAAAGTCGATTTCCTGTGCATGCAAACTGCGACCACTGGTCTGAATATGATATTTCAGCATCTGACTGCGCTCGTTGCCACCGTATTTCAGCTTCATGGCTTTTGCCCAAAGGCGTCTGGCCACCCTGCCAATAACGGCATATTCCGGATCGGTTCCGTTACTGAAAAAGAAACTCAGATTTGGTGCAAAATCATCGATGTGCATACCACGGCTCAGGTAGTATTCCACGTAAGTAAAACCATTTGCCAGGGTAAATGCGAGCTGTGTAATGGGATTGGCGCCCGCCTCGGCGATGTGATAGCCTGAGATGCTAACGCTGTAAAAATTCCTGACCTTGTTGGTGATGAAATGCTGCTGCACATCACCCATTAGGCGCAGCGCAAACTCTGTGCTGAAAATACAGGTATTCTGTGCCTGATCTTCTTTCAGAATATCCGCCTGCACGGTTCCACGCACCTGATTGAGCGTAAATGCCTTAATCTCATCATACACTTCCATTGGCAATACCTGATCGCCGGTTACACCCAGCAGCATCAGTCCGAGACCGTCGTTGCCTTCGGGCAGTTCCCCGTGGTATGTAGGTCTTGGAACCCCTTTTTCCGCATAAATAGCCTCAATTTTCGCTTCAACCTCTTTTTCAAGTCCCTGCTTTTTAATGTATAGCTCACACTGCTGATCAATGGCTGCATTCATAAAGAAAGCCAGCATCATGGGAGCAGGACCGTTTATAGTCATAGACACCGATGTTTTAGGATCGGCAAGATTAAAGCCGCTGTATAGCCTTTTGGCATCATCCAGACAGCAGATGCTCACACCTGCATTCCCGATTTTACCATAAATATCAGGGCGTGTGTCAGGGTCACGTCCATATAGCGTAACACTGTCAAACGCTGTACTCAGGCGCTTGGCAGGCATTCCCAGACTCACATAGTGAAAACGCTTGTTGGTTCGCTCGGGACCGCCTTCGCCGGCAAACATACGTGTGGGATCCTCTCCCTCGCGTTTGAACGGATAGATACCGGCTGTGTAGGGAAAAAAGCCTGGCGTATTTTCCTGCATCGCCCAACGCACCTTGTCGCCCCAACTGTTCATTCTGGGCATGGCAACTTTTGGGATTTGCAGGTGACTCAGGCTTTTGGTATAGTTCGGAACACGAATTTCCTTACCCCTCACATAATACACATAGTGCTCATCTTTATACTTCTGTTCCTCTGCATGCCAGCCCTGAATCATATCCCAAACATGGCCGTCAAGACTTCGCTTCAGTGCATCAAATTCAGCCATCAGCACTTTCAGGGTATCATAGTTTTGCTTGCCTTCACACTGCTGTTTTACGGCAGCAAAAAAGACTTCAGCACCAACAGACACAGGCATTGTAACACCCGATAGGGTTTCTAGTGAGCGCCACAGACTGTACATGGCATCTGCGATGGCGCTTTGTCTCTTTACGTGCTTATCGTAATTGCGGCTGTTGTCGCTTATTTCGCTGAGGTAGCGGGTGCGGGCAGGTGGAATGATGAAGATTTTTTCGCTCATTTCCGTGGCCGATTTCCACTGACTTTGCAAGGGCGCTGCAGTTTTGGCTGCTATGTTCTGCATTATCGACAGATACAGCGTATTCATACCCGGATCATTAAACTGACTTGCGATAGTACCAAAAACCGGCATGGTATCGGTGTCTTTATCAAATAGCTTATGGTTGCGTTGGAACTGTTTACGCACATCCCGCAGGGCATCCAGCGCTCCACGTTTATCAAATTTGTTTAGGGCTACGACATCAGCATAATCCAGCATATCAATTTTTTCCAGTTGGGTAGCTGCGCCGTATTCAGGTGTCATCACATACAGACAAACATCGCTGTGTTCGGTAATTTCCGTATCGCTCTGCCCGATTCCGCTGGTTTCAACAACGATGAGGTCATATCCTGCCACTTTAAGGATATTTACAGCCTCATCAACATGTCCGCTGAGCGCAAGATTGGCCTGACGGGTTGCCATACTGCGCATATACACCCTATCGTTGTGAATACTGTTCATGCGAATACGGTCGCCGAGAAGGGCTCCTCCGGTTTTACGCTTGCTGGGATCTACACTGATAATTCCAATGTGTTTATCTGGAAAATCCGTCAGAAACCGGCGCACCAGTTCATCCACAAGCGAACTCTTGCCGGCTCCGCC
This sequence comes from uncultured Flavobacteriaceae bacterium, assembly GCA_964626685.1. Lineage (GTDB taxonomy): Bacteria > Bacteroidota > Bacteroidia > NS11-12g > UBA955 > RGEC01. Next base: position 10,595 of record CAZVJY010000004.1, on the reverse strand, counting down.
GGTACCGGTAATACCCAAAACCGGGGTTTTTACACCTGCCGCCTTTTCACGGATTTGAGACAATACTGCGGCGTGCTTTTCAGGGTGGTTTTCGGCAGCCGAAATCAGATTGGCTATTTGTCCTTTCGCAGCGACGTTTAATTGTGCCGCATTGCCGGTTATTTCAGCACCTGCAGGGTAATCGCTTCGCTCAACCAAATCATTAATCATGCCCTGCAGCCCCATTTCACGTCCGTCATCGGGACTGTAGATACGGGTAATACCGTATTCCATCAGATCCTTAATTTCTGAAGGCAGGATTACACCGCCACCACCACCGAAAATGCGGATATGTGAAGCACCACGCTCCTTGAGCAAGTCATGCATGTATTTGAAATACTCATTGTGTCCACCCTGATAGGAAGTCATCGCAATGGCATGGGCATCTTCCTGAATTGCGGTTTCCACCACCTCCTGCACGCTGCGGTCATGCCCCAGGTGAATCACTTCACAACCTGTTGCCTGTATAATTCTGCGCATCACATTGATAGCAGCATCGTGACCGTCGAACAAGCTTGCCGCTGTAACAATGCGAACATTGTTTTTTGGCTGATAAATGTGCACTTCAGACATATTGTCCGCGAAGTTACGCAATAGCTGCAAATTACGCTTGAAAACCCTCGCTTTCAGGCCTTACTCAATCGGACTTAAAACAAAATTGGGGTAGGTTAAACAATCAGCAGATTATTGCTCCCTTTTGCTTAAGTAGTCGGTAACGTAATAATAGGCAATGATTGCCATACCGGCCAAAAACACCGGAATCACTAAATGCCGCTTGGTGTCGTTAAAATAAAATTCTCCGGCCATCCACATCGAATTCCCTGTTATCCAGAATGACACGGCCAGGTTATGAAAGAATTCGGTGCGGTTTGAACGGCTCTTGTACGTGAGCCAGTAGGACAGCAGTACCGTAGGCAGGGCCATTCCCATACCAAGCATCTGAAAATCTGCTAGCCAGGCGAAGTCTTTAACAAGCCAAAACACAACGTGTAAATTCTCTTTTTTCCGCAAATCCGGATACATGAGGCAAATATATTCCCTGAGAAGGCCTAATTGCGTATTTTGCGCCTATGTCATCTGAAATTTTCAAAAACAGGCAAAACACCGAATTTCCAATAAAACCCAATCCGATCGCAGACATCAATTCACGCATCTTTTTCCTCGGTTCATGCTTTTCTGAAAATATTTTCATCCAACTGAAAAACACCGGATTTGAATGCCTGAACAACCCGTTTGGCATCCTGTTCAACCCATACAGCATCGCGCTTTGCCTTGAAAAAATAGCCTCGGAGTATCGCTACAGCGCCCATGATTTCACCTATCATGTAGGCGAATTTCACAGCATGCACCATCATGGAAGCTTCCGAAACAAAAGCGCCGAAATACTCGCTGACCTAATCAACCACAACATTGAAACAGCCCATGAATTTCTAACCAAAACCGATGTAGCCATCATTACTCCGGGCACGGCCAAAGTTTGGCAAATGCGGCAACCTGAAATGATTGTTGGCAATTGCCATACCATACCCAGCCATGAATTCACATCCCGAATTCTCTCTGAAACAGAAACGGGCAAGGCTTACCGGGATTGCATTTACTACCTGCGTATGATCAACCCCAAAATCAAAATTATGTTTACCATTAGCCCGGTAAAACACCTGCGTGACGGAATACAGGAGAATATAATCAGCAAGAGTCGCCTCATCAGCGCTCTGGCCGAACTCAGAGAAGAACATGAAGATATTCTGTACTTCCCATCCTACGAAATTCAAACTGAAGAATTGCGCGATCACCGCTACTATACTGAGGATCTGGCACATCCAACGGCATGGGCTATTGAATATATTTTCAGGCGCTTCTGTGAAACCGGCTTTACCGAATCTGCCCGACAATACCTCGAAGAAGCCCGTGCTTGGCTTCGCATGAAAAACCATAGGGTTAAATCTCAGAATCCGCAGGAGGCAGAGGAATGGAGAAACAAATGTTCGGAGGCCCTTGCAAAGCTCAAGGCATCCTTTCCTGACAAGGAAACGTGGCCCAGCGAATGGAATTAGTGCATATTCTCAGCAAAGTCTTCAACCGGCCCTGCAATGCGGCGGTAGGTAGGCTCCACTGCATTTAGTTTGCCAAGTGTCTCCTCCACCTCCGTTTTAAGGTGGGACAAAGATGCATTGATTCTCTTGTATTCTTTACCAAAATCGGGCAGGTTGCTATCAAACACACCGCTTCTTACCTGCTTGTCGAGCGCCTTGATTTCATAAAACAATTCTTCCGCTCTCAGAACATGTTCCTTGTATTTGGGCGCATAGCCTTTGTAGATACGGTAAACAGAACTATACTGCAATATCTGGGAACGCATTTCCGGTGATATTTTGCTTCCTTCGGCAAATTTCAGCCATTGAAGAACGCTGTCCATATAATGCCGGCGCTCATCAATTTCGTTTATTTTATAACCGAATCTGCTCCGGATTTGCTTCAGTGATCCCCACAGTGAATCGGTGCCGCGGATGCATTCAGCCCTGTTCTCCGGGACACCACCTCCGCCACATCCTGCGGAAAACATAATAAAAAGCGGCAAAAAAACTGCCATTATTGCCCATATTTTCGTTGATTTGCTCATTGAATGCCACATCACGGTGCAAAAATAGGGAAACTCAGGCAGTGGCAATTTCTTAAATCTGCTTTCTGGCTAGGCTGTTCAGCCTTTGGAGGTCCCCAGATGCATCTGCCCCTATTCCAGAAAAGACTGGTTGAGCAAAAGAAATTTATCACCCGAGAAGATTTAATCGACATCAATGCATTCTGCAGCATTCTACCGGGACCCAGCACCACCCAGACCATCACGGCTGTCGGATTTACACTTGGTGGCCCGGGACTGGCCTTTCTAACCCTGCTTGCGTGGGTTTTGCCCGGAGCACTAATCATGGCGATTTTCACGCTTTCACCTGTATTCCTAAGCAAAGGCAACCTTCGGTTTCTTGAGCCCATGGTGGCCGCATTTCTTTGCTATGCTGTTTACAGCATGTTCAAAATGATTCGAAAAGACAATGTTAACTACCTGATTTTCATGCTGGCCGGACTGGCCGGATTTATATTCCGAAACCCGCTGATTTTCCCTTTCGGCGTGCTTCTTGGCGGGGTTATCAGCAGCAATTTTGGGAACAGGCAATTTACGCCTAACCCACGGCCATTTGGCAAAGTACGCTGGGCAAACCTGAGTTTGCTGTTGCTGATATTTTTACTAATAGGTGGGCTGGGTATGGTATTGAGTGCCAATGAAGACACACTCGGCCTAAGTAAACCCATAGTTTTGTTCGAAAATACCTACCGTATGGGCGCACTTTCCTTTGGAGGCGGAAATATTTTGAGCGCCATGGCCATGGAACATTATGTATACCACAAACCCTACATGAGCATTGAGCAGCTGAATACAGGCCTGGGACTCATCCAGGGAATGCCAGGGCCCAACTTCAATCTTGCAGTTTACCTCAACGGCATTGCCATGCGCACCTCCGGTTTTGGTTTTGACGGACAGTTGCTGGGATGCATCATTGGCCTTGTTGGTATTTTCCTGCCCGGAATTCTATTGGTATTCTTCGCTTTCCCATTGTGGAACAGACTTCAGACCTATCCCATCATCAAGCGCTCACTCGACGGCATATTTGCGGCATCCGTCGGATTTATACTTTCTGCGGCGCTTATCATCAATCAGCATTTCTGGTCCGGGGTTACTGACATCAAAACCGATGCTTCCGAAATCGGAATCTTTATTCTGGCCGGTATTCTCATCTTTTCTCAAAAAGTTTCCCCTCCCCTGATTGTTCTTGGCACAGTCATTGCCGGTGTAATATGGACCGTAAACGGATGGTAAATTTGGAAATGCAGGAAAAAATGCGTATATTCATGGGTAAATACATGCACAGAACAATTGTAGTTTTCCTCCTGGCCCTGCTATTTCTTGTACCACGGGAAATCAAGGCTCAAAAGGGCCTGAATCCGTATATCCTGTTTACAGGCCTTGTGCTCACATCTGACAGCCTAAAACCCATTCCCTATGTGGCCATTAAAAACAATCGCCGCGGTCTTGCAGGCTACACCGATTTACTCGGCCATTTTGATATTGTTGCACTCAAAGGCGACACGTTGTGGTTTACCCAGGCAGAAAAAACGGCCTCATGGCACGTAATCCCTGACACCCTCACATCAAACCGTTACAACATCATTAAAACCATGGTGCAGGACACCATTGACATACCCGTAATTTTCATTCGCGCATTGCCTTCCAAATCTTTCTTTGACCACGAATTCGTAAATACCGTACCACCCGACGACGCCTATGAAATCGCACGCAAAAACCTTGAACTGGAAGCCGCAAAGGAAGAACTCAAACTGCGTCCGGCTGACGCCAAGGCTAGCCAGCTAATGATTGCACAAAGCCGCGTTCAGCAATTGTATTATTACAAACAGGCGCCTCCACAAAATTACCTGAGTCCGGTTGCATGGATGCAGTTTCTGGATGCATGGAAACGCGGAGAATTCAAAAAGAAAAAGAAAAGGTAATTATTGGGCCGTATCCGTGCTGTTTTGCAAAATATACTCCAATTGCTGCTCTGGGGTAATCAACCCTTTTTTCAGCATGGCCGAGGTCTGTGCACACTGCTTGCCCAGCGTTGAATTCGGCTCCTTTGAAGCCGCTTTATCGTAATATTCAATTGCCTTGTCAAACTTCTCTATTTTCTCATAATTATGGGCCGCAGCCACCATGGATGCAAAAACATACTGCCCCTGCGGATAATGCGCCACATACATCTCGCACCATTTGCCACATTCAAAATAACGGCCACTGCGCTCGGCAATAAGGGTGGAAGCATAGAGCAGCTTTTCACTGGACTTATGCTGCGGAAACCGAGCTGCAAACTGCTGAAAATGCCCAGCCATTGAATCCGGTATACGGCTCACATTCATGGAGTCCTGGACCTGAGCCATGTAAGGCTTTATCAATTCAAGCTTCCTATCCATCTCGGTCTGACACGCCATAATCAGTGCAGACAAAACCAGCAATATCGAAAAACGCATGCGCAAATTTAGCAAGACTGTGAACAACTATGGTGGAGCGAAAGCAAATCAAATTATAATATTGCAAATATGACAGAAAATACACCCAGGTATACCGAAGATGAGATCCGAAGTCTTGACTGGAAAGAACATATACGGCTTCGTCCGGGTATGTACATCGGCAAATTGGGCGACGGCACCGCTGCTGACGATGGTATTTATGTACTGGTAAAAGAAATCCTCGACAACTCCATCGATGAACACGTGATGGGCAATGGTAAAAAAATCGAGGTGAAAGTAGAAGAACACCGCGTTACCGTGCGGGATTACGGTCGCGGCATTCCCCTGGGCAAAGTGATTGACTGCGTTAGCAAGATTAATACAGGCGGCAAATATGACAGCCGCGCATTTCAGAAATCCGTGGGCCTGAATGGTGTTGGAACCAAGGCAGTAAACGCGCTCAGCCATTATTTCTGTGTACAAAGTTTTCGCGATGGCCGCGCCAAAAAAGCAGAATTCTGCAAGGGCGAACTCAAAGAAGACCTGCCTGAATTTGATTCCAAAGAATCCAATGGCACCCTAACCATATTCGAGCCCGATGACAGCATTTTCAAAAACTACAAATTTGTCAATGACTATCTGCGCGAGCAAATAAAGAATTACACCTACCTGAATGCCGGACTTACCATCAATTACAATGGTGAAAATTACAGCAGCAAACGCGGCCTGCTGGATCTGCTCGAGCACAAGGTAAATCCCGAAACCATGCTCTATCCCGTGGTTCATGCAAAAGGCACCGATGTAGAAATTGCATTTAGCCATACAGACAGCTACGGTGAAGATTATTACTCGTTTGTAAACGGACAATACACCACCCAGGGCGGTACACACCTGCAGGCATTCCGCGAAGCCATGGTGAAAACCATCCGCGAGTTTTACAAAAAAGAATTTGATGCCTCTGACATTCGCGGCTCTATTACCGCTGCAGTGAGCGTGCGTGTGCAGGAACCTGTTTTCGAAAGCCAGACCAAAACCAAACTCGGCAGTGCCGATATGGGACCCGACGGTCCGAGCATCAAAGCCGGCATTCTGGAATTTGTAAAAAAACAGGTGGACGACTACCTGCATAAAAACCCTACTACCGCCGATGCCCTGCTGAAGAAAATACTGCAAAACGAGCGCGAACGCAAAGACATGGCTGGCGTGCAGAAACTCGCCAAAGAACGAGCCAAACGAGCCAACCTACATAACAAAAAACTCCGTGACTGCCGTGTACACCTCCACGATGAGAAAAACGAAAGACGGTTTGAAACAACCCTGTTTATCACGGAAGGAGACAGCGCAAGCGGAAGTATAACAAAAAGCCGAAACCCCGATTTACAGGCGGTTTTCAGCCTGAGAGGAAAACCATTGAATTGCTATGGACTCAAGAAGAAAGTAGTTTATGAAAACGAAGAATTCAACCTGCTGCAGCACGCACTGGATATTGAGGAATCGGTGGACAATCTGCGCTACAACAAAGTGGTTTTAGCCACTGATGCAGATGTGGACGGCATGCACATACGCTTGCTCATGATGACCTTCTTCCTGCAATTCTTTCCCGATTTGGTTAGAAACAGGCATCTTTATATCCTGCAAACGCCGCTTTTCAGGGTTAGAAACAAAAAGGAAACCCTGTATTGTTATAATGATGAAGAACGGCAGCGAGCCATTAAAAAACTGGGCGGCAAACCCGAGATTACACGATTTAAGGGCTTAGGTGAAATTTCTCCTGAAGAATTTGCGCGATTCATCGGATCCGACATACGCCTGGAACCCGTGGTGCTTAGCGCAGATAGCAGCATTGACAAGGTACTGAGTTACTACATGGGTAAAAACACTCCGGAAAGACAGGAGTTTATCATCGATAACCTGGTCATTGAAAAAGACATTACCGATGAAGACGACGAACCAACCGCTACCGAAGAAACAGCCGCAGCATAAAGCGGAATAAGGTTTTTTTAATAGGCAAGCCATGCCTCCGGTGTCGGAAACTGCACCGAAATCCATACACAATACAGTATGATATTTAGCAGCATACAAATTGCTGCAACCCATATCCACCGGGATTCCAGCAAGGTAAAAAAGCGAATAAAAAACTGCGGAATCACCGAAAAATAGCGGTAAAAACTGGCCACTGTGCCTGTTATCAGAGGAAACAATACATTTATGGCAACAAATAGCGTTTCACCGGTTCCCGCTTTCCTGAACAGAAAGATTGTCAAACCCACCAGCACAAGTACATAAACCGACATGGCCTGCTGAAACCATTGTCCGCCCGCAAAAAACGATTCCCATGGCCATGTATAGGCATGCCCCCAGGCAGTTTGGGTATGGCTAAAGGCCATGGCATCACCACAGTGAAAATGCAGATAAACCATCCACATTAGCATGGCTGCGGGTGCTGCCAACAAAGCCAGTATTTGTTTTATCTTTTCTTTTTCTTTCAATATGCGAAACCAGCCACTATCAGCAAGAATCCACAATCCCAGTCCTGCAGAAAACACAATACCAGTGGGCCTGCAAAGCGTCAGCAATAACACAGCTGCTGCCAGCGAAAAATGAGCCTTTCGAGAAACCGATATCATAGCCCACATAAACAGGATTGAAAATAGCATTTCGCTGTAAAACATGTGGTAAAAGAAATGATAGGGAAATACCTGAAAGAAAATGCTGTAGATAAAAATCCTGCGGGGTTCCATCCCGACAGATTCCAACCATTTAAACAACACTCTTACCCAAAGCCATGTCAATGGCAAATGAGCCAGGAAAGAGGCTGAAACATAGGTAAAATCTGAATTTTGGACAATCCAGGACACCGGCAGCCGAAACAATGCGATAACAGCAGGATACAGCGGGAAGAAGGCAAATGGGGTCTGTTGCCATTCAGCCGGCGGAACCGTTGGATAACCCTCGCGGGAAATAAGGTTATACCAACCCGAATCATTTCGGGCAAAAACATCCAGTATATGCTCAATTCCATTCCAGCCATTCGGCAGCAAATTTCCCAGAAGCAGATAAAAAAGTTTTAATCCGAAAGCAAACAACAAAGCCCGCTTCAGATAAGGATTTCCCAAAAGCATTGGGGCAAAAGTAACAACAAAAAAGCCACCCTCTCGGATGGCTTTCTGTGAATTCTTTTAAAACTTAATAACGGTACTGATCTTTTTTGAACGGCCCCTGAACAGATACACCGATATAATCGGCCTGCTCATGGGTGAGCTCAGTAAGTTCAGCACCAATGTGAGCAAGGTGCAGACGTGCCACCTTCTCATCCAGATGCTTTGGCAACACATACACTTTATTGTCGTAGTTGCTGTGGTTTTTCCACAACTCAATCTGTGCCAGTGTCTGGTTGGTAAAACTATTGCTCATTACAAAGCTGGGGTGACCCATGGCGCAACCCAGGTTTACCAGACGGCCCTCTGCCAGCACCACTACTTCCTTGCCGTCAATGTTGTATACATCAACCTGGGGCTTAATGGTGTATTTAGTGCTGCCATAGTTGCTATTCAACCATGCAATGTCAATTTCATTATCGAAGTGACCAATGTTGCAAACGATGGTTTTATCGTTCATCATTTTGAAATGCTTGTCGGTCACAATCTGGCAGTTTCCGGTAGCGGTAACCACGATATTAACACGGGGAATGGCATTTTCAAGGGTGCGAACTTCATAACCATCCATAGCAGCCTGAAGGGCACATATTGGGTCAACTTCAGTAACAATTACACGCGCACCGGCACCACGAAGGCTATCGGCACTTCCTTTTCCTACGTCGCCGTATCCGCAAACCACAGCCACTTTACCGGCGAGCATTACGTCGGTAGCACGGCGGATGGCATCCACCAGCGATTCTTTGCAACCGTATTTGTTGTCAAACTTGCTCTTGGTTACGCTGTCATTTACGTTGATGGCAGGCATGGGCAGGGTGCCTTTGGTTACGCGCTCATACAGGCGGTGAACACCGGTAGTGGTTTCTTCGCTGATACCTTTGATACCGGCAGCCAGGTGAGGATATTTGTCTAGTACCACATTGGTAAGATCACCTCCGTCATCGAGAATCATATTCAGCGGCTGACGGTCAGGCCCAAAATACAAGGTTTGTTCTATGCACCACTCATATTCTTCCTCTGTCATGCCTTTCCATGCATACACAGGAATGCCTGCAGCAGCGATGGCAGCAGCAGCATGGTCTTGGGTTGAGAAAATATTGCATGAACTCCAGGTAACTTCGGCACCCAGTTCTTTAAGGGTTTCAATCAGGACAGCGGTCTGAATAGTCATGTGTAGACAGCCTGCAACACGTGCGCCCTTAAGAGGCTGACTGCCACGGTATTCTTCACGGATTGCCATCAAACCGGGCATTTCGGCTTCCGCCATGCGGATTTCCTTGCGGCCCCATTCGGCCAGGGTAATATCTTTTACTTTGTAAGGAAGATAGGATGTGGTTTCTGTTGTCATGTTATAAATCGGGGTGCAAAATTACTGAAAATATATCATTTTTTGTTGATTTTTAAATACAATAAAACTATTCTTTTGGCAGATACGCAAATACTGCATCCACGGGCAATACGAGATCCGGAAACAAACAGCCTGCAGCATCTGTACCCTCTGTGAACGGAGCCAGGCCAACATACTTTTTATTATCCAGAACGTAAATCAAAATACTGCGTTCCTGTGGCTGAATTATCCAGTATTCCTTTACCCCACATTCTTCATATAGCTTGAATTTAACATTCATATCGTGTCGTGAATTACCCGGAGAAACAATTTCTAGAAGTATATCAGGCACTCCAAAACAACCACGCTCATCTAACTTGCTTAAATCACAAATGACGGTCAGATCGGGCTGAACGACGGTGCTGTCTTTTTTAGCACCGGGAACAGGAAGACGCACATCAAACGGCGCATAAAACAACCCGCAGGGCTTATTTAGAAAATACTGATCAAAATATCGGTTTACCACACGCACTACCAGCTGGTGGCTGCGACTGGGGGCCGGACACATTTTAACCACCTTGCCTTTGATTAGCTCCACGCGATCCAGAAAAGACCATTTTAGGTAATCCCAATAGGTATAAAAACGTTCAAGATCCAGCATGGCATACTCGACAATCGGCTCACTGACTGTCGGCAAATTCGAATCAGCATCTACATAATCATGATTGTTTAAATCCGAACGCTCGCGGATAATTTCCAATGCGGTTCGAATGGCCAGCAACTTTTTTGCAGATCGATCATCTTGCTCGGTCAATGCCTGATGAATCACAGGCAATGAAATACCGGTACGCTCCTGAACTGCCTTGTGCAACCCGTGAAACATTCCCCTTTCGAGTTCCGGATATTTTACTTTCCCCACCCCTCAAATTTATACAAAACACAAATAAAACACAAATTAAATACCAATTTTATTCAAAACCCACAATTACAGCCCGATTTGGCCCTGGCCTTTTTAGGTT
>CAZVJY010000003.1:28096-226671 GCA_964626685.1 uncultured Flavobacteriaceae bacterium | reverse complement strand
TGCATGGTGCTTTCGGTTTATGTGGCAAGATACTATTTTTTGTTTATTATTGTAGATTATTATTTATTTATATGTCTTTTACTGAACATTATTATACCCAATTTGAATTTGACAACTATTATCACATATACAATCGGGGCATAGACAAAAAGCCCATTTTCTTAAATGAAGATAATTACCTTTTTTTCCTTCGTAAATATCAGAAATACATCTGGCCGGTGGCTGAAACATTGGCTTATTGTATTATGGGAAATCATTTTCATTTTGTCATTAAAATTCGTTCTAAATCTGAAATTGAAGCTTTACCAAAATTACCTGAGCAGTTTGTTTATCTAGGAGAAAAGGGCCCGGAGTGGCAGATTGCGCCTAATGCTTCGGATGCCCTGGATGCCACTGCTGCCTCCGCTGCCCCAGATTTGACAACTTTTAAAAAGTTGTCAAATCTAAGGAGCAGCATTAGGGACAGCGAATTAACCAACTGCCATGAGATTGTTTTCCCACAATTCAGAAAATTGTTCCAGTCTTATGCCATGGCTTTTAACAAACAGCAAAACCGCTGTGGCACACTGTTTCAAACTCCATTTAAACGGGCTTTAATTAATTCTGAGGATTATCTAAGAGAAGCAATTCTTTATGTCCATAAAAACCCTGTTCATCACAATATAGTGCTGCAAATTGAGCAATGGCCATGGAGTTCATACAATCTAATAATTAAAAATGAATGTACATGGCTAAAAATAAACACAATAGAAGAATTATTTGGAAATAATATGATGTTTATAAAACACCATGCAATTTAACATTTCTTACCTGTCACACCGAGGGTTTTGCACATGTTTATGAAGCAGAGCGGGGCTTATTTATCACCCAGCTTTCCGCGCATAAATAAGCTGTTTTTCGTTATCTACTTTTGGCTTGATATAGGGTGACAATCCTGCGGAAGAAACCAGATCTACTTTGGTATGCAGCAAGCCCTCCAGGTCGATTTTCATTTGAATAAATTGCAGTCCTATTCGCTGCGAATAATCCAAATCTACGAGGATGTCTATGTCGCTTTGCGCATCAGCTTCATTGCGGGCCATGGAACCAAAAAGATACGCTTTCAAAACCGGCCTGGTTTCAAAATACTTTTTTAAGATTTCTATGCTGCGCGCGTCGAGCTGCATAGAGCAAATTTACAAAACATTTTCGGGTTATGATTAAATACCTGCCCTATCACCTTTGGATCTCCTCAGTAACGACTTTGCGCTCAGCATGCACATATGAGTAAAAACAAAAAATCTACTGTTTCAACCGCGCAGGTGTTATCCGCCAAACCGCTTTAAAAACCAGGGCGCCTATGCATGTCCACAACACATCGTGCCAGTCAAACCGCGCTTTGGCGAAGGCTTTTTGTGCAAACTCCCATAGCAGCAGCCCCAGAAGGAAAATGGCATTGGCGGTGTATTGCCGTTTGCCATGAAACCATGGATTGTTGCCGGGTTTCAACTGAGGTAATAAAATTACAAACAGCGCAGGCAGCCCCAGTGCAGGAAAAAAATTGGGCGCAACGCCCAGCAAATAGATGATTACAACATCATACCCATGATAATTTGGCCGCAAGTCATCCTGCACATAGGTGTAGGCAAGGGAGCAGAGGGCAAACAGGGCAAACCAGTAATACGGTGAAAATCGTTTAATGGCTAATGCAAAAATAACAAGGGTTTAGAGAACGGTAATTGTCTTTTTTATTGAATTCACCTAATTTAAAAATCCTTTTGACTCCCTCTATCGGTGTTACAGAGCATAATCACAATCTCCAAACGTAACCCGCCCTGTTTTTTGCACACTTTCACGCACCTGCCATTCTTTGTTTACGCCACAACAAAAATTCCGTAACTTTGCCCTATCAATGGCTTTAGAAATCAAAGTACCGGCCCCCGGCGAATCGGTTAGCGAAGTAACCATTGCCAACTGGCTGAAAAAAGAAGGTGAATGGGTGGAAATGGATCAGCCCATCGCAGAATTTGAAAGCGACAAAGCAACCTTTGAAGTGAACGCCGAAAAATCCGGCGTTATCGAAAAACTCATCGGCAATGTAGGCGATACCATCCCTGTAGGCAGCGTTATCGCGGTGATCAATACCGAAGCCGCCAGACCCGCCGAAGCCAAGGCAGCAGCCCCAAAAGCTACTCCCGAACAGCCCAAAGTACCCGCCGCTGAAGAAAAACCCAAAACCGAAGCCAAACCCGCTCCCGCAGCGGCTCCCGTGGCATCGAATGTGCTCATATCGCCCGTGGCCGCACAGCTTCTGGCAGAGTATGGCATCGCCCCGGAAACCGTTTCAGGCACCGGCAGCAATGGCAAAATCACCAAGCTGGATGCCCTGGAAGCCATCGTAAAACTGGGTGTAAACAAAGCAGGCAACCGCCCTGCCAGCGGACGCAGCGAACGCCGCGAAAAAATGAGCAACCTGCGTAAAACTGTGAGCAAACGCCTGGTAGCAGCTAAAAACGAAACCGCCATGCTCACCACGTTCAACGAAGTGAACATGAAGCCCATCATGGACCTGAGGGCCAAATACAAAAAATCATTTGAAGAAAAATTCGGCATCGGACTGGGCTTTATGAGCTTCTTTACCCGCGCCGTTACCATTGCCCTCAAAGATTGGCCCGCGGTGAATGCCAGCATTGAAGGCGAAGAAATCATCTACCACGACTTTTGCGATATCAGCATCGCCGTAAGCGCCCCCAAAGGCCTGGTGGTGCCCGTGATCCGCAATGCCCAGACTCTGGGACTGGCGGAAATAGAAACCGAAATAAAACGCCTGGCCACCAAAGCCCGCGACAATAAGCTCAGCATTGAAGAAATGACCGGAGGTACGTTCACCATCACCAATGGCGGTGTATTCGGCAGCATGATGAGCACACCCATCATCAACCCGCCCCAGAGCGGCATTCTGGGCATGCACAACATCGTGGAACGCCCCGTAGTGGAAAACGGACAGATCGTGATCCGCCCCATGATGTATTTGGCACTCAGCTACGACCACCGTATCATCGACGGCCGCGAAAGCGTGAGTTTCCTCGTTCGCGTGAAAACCCTGCTGGAAAACCCCGAAATGCTGATGGACGGCAAGCGCCCCGAAGAAAACGTGCTGGGACTGTAACACACCAACGATGCACAGCCACGGGCATCATCACCACGAACACAACCACTCCCATGCCGCCTACCAGGGCAGCATGAACACCAAAGCTTTTATTCTGGCCATTGTGCTGAATGCGGCCTTTGTGGTTATTGAATTTCTCTACGGCTATTGGTCTGATTCGCTGGCCCTTATGGCCGATGCGGGACACAACCTCGGCGATGTGGCCGGACTGGCTATTTCCCTGCTGGCATTCCGCATGGCGGCAAAATCGCCAAACGCCAACTACACCTTTGGCTACAGCAAAGGCACCATCCTGGCATCGCTGGCCAACGCCATTTTACTGCTATTGGCGGTGGGCTCCATCGGTTATGAGGCCATCACCCGGCTCTTCACCCCTGAAACACCCCACTGGGAAACCATCAGCATGGTGGCGGGAATTGGCATTGTCATCAACACGGCCACAGCGTTGCTGTTCATGAAGCGCAAGGAACTGAACAACCGCGCTGCCTTTCTGCACATGGCCGCAGATGCGGGCGTTTCTGCTGCGGTGGTGATTGGTGGATTTCTCATAAGCTGGACCGGTTTCAACCAGATAGATCCCATCATTTCCCTGCTCATCTGCGGGGTCATTGTCATCGGCTCCTGGGGACTGCTAAAAAGCAGCATGCGCCTGTCTTTGGATGGTGTGCCACAAAACATCGATCCCGACAAAATCCGCGAGGCAGCCCTGGCCGTTCCCGGTGTGCGCGATATTCACCACCTGCACATCTGGGCCATGAGCACCACCCGCAATGCACTTACAGCCCACCTGCTCATCAAAGAAGGACTCTCCTACGACGATGTGCACCACCTGAAAAAGGAACTGAAACACGCCTGGCAACACCTGAATATTCAGCATGCCACGGTGGAAACCGAAACCGAACACCACGACGACTGCGAAGACTGTCGCACCGCGGGTTCATTCGATTAAATAAATGAAGAAAGCCCTGCTTATTGCCTTGCTGGCGCCATGGATTGTCTTTGCCCAGCTGCCCAACCTGATTCCCGCTCCGAAAAAAATGGAGGTAACGGGCAAAACCTTTGTGTGGAAACAACGCATGGCTTTTTACTGCCCGCCGGCCTTTGAAAACACATCCTGCAAGTTAACCCTGTGGGGGCTGGTGCATATGTACAATACCGCCACCGCCAAAAAGGCCGATATCAGTGTAACCGCACTACCGAAAATCCCGGGCTATCATGCAGAATATTACAAACTCAGTATCACACCTAAACAAATCTGCATTGCGGCCTACACCGATACCGGCGTTTACCGTGCATGCATGACGCTTTGGCAGATGCTGCCTGCCGATTATGTGCAGAACAGACAAACAGGTTTTACCCTGCCCTGCTTAACCATTGAAGACCAGCCCGATTTTTCCTACCGCGGTTTGCACCTGGATGTTTGCCGCCATTTTTTCCCTGTTTCCTTCATCAAGCGCTACATCGATGCCATGGCCATGCATAAATACAATGTCTTTCACTGGCATTTAACCGAAGACCAGGGCTGGCGCATTGAAATTAAAAAATATCCGAAACTCACGGAAGTTGGCGCATGGCGCAAAGGAAGCCAGAAAGGCCGCTACGCGGAACAGCGCTTTGACTCCGTGAGATATGGCGGCTTTTATACGCAAGAGGAAGTTAAAGAGATTGTGGAATACGCCCGTCAGCGCTACATCACAGTTATTCCTGAAATAGAAATGCCCGGACATTCCCTGGCTGCTCTTGCGGCTTACCCGCAACTGAGTTGCACCGGCGGACCTTTTAACGTGGCCAAAGGCTGGGGCGTTTTTGATGATGTGTATTGCGCCGGAAACGATTCCACACTGGGTTTTCTGAAAGATGTACTCACAGAAGTGCTGACACTGTTTCCTTCCAAATACATCCATATCGGAGGTGATGAATGCCCCAAAACCCGCTGGGGAAAATGCGAAAAGTGCCAGAACCGCATGAAAAAAGAGGGTCTGAAGGACGAACACGAACTGCAAAGCTGGTTTGTGCAGCACATGGAAAAATGGCTGAATGCCAGAGGACGCAGCATCATTGGCTGGGATGAGATACTGGAAGGCGGACTGGCACCCAACGCCACCGTGATGAGCTGGCGCGGTACCGAAGGTGCCGAAGCCGCGGCAAAGCAAGGGCACAATGCCATCATGACACCCGGAAAACCCTGCTATTTCGACCACTACCAAAGCAAAGACAGCACCGAGCCCATTGCCATTGGCGGCTACAACTCGCTGGAAATGGTGTATAAATTCCGGCCCATTTCAAAAGGTATTGACAGCAGTTTGCGGCATTTTATTTTGGGCGCCCAGGGCAACGTGTGGACAGAATATATGGAAACCGAATCCCACGTGGAATACATGGTTTGGCCAAGAGCGGCAGCGCTCTCAGAAGTATTGTGGACAGGCCCAGGCGGCGATTTTGACGACTTCAAAAAACGCCTCCCCGCCGATATGCAGCGACTAAAAACGATTGGAGTGAATTACGCGCCTCATTTGGGCAGCAAACCCTGACCATTCAGCAGGCCCCAGGCCGTGGCAATTTGAATCTCGCCAATGTTTTCGGGCAACAGCACCGTGTAGGTCGTTCCGGGTGATAAATCCGCCACATTTCCGCGGATATCCAGCAGTTTGCCGTCTTTCAGCAGCATCAGGCCCATCAGCCATTCCTTGCCCACTTTGATGGTCAGGTAATCGCCTTTGCGCTTTGCGGTAAACTTGACCTGCTTGAGGTAGGTTTTATCCATTTCGGGATGAAATGCCGGATCAATTTCACTGACAAATTCGCGTGACAACGGATACCAGGCTGCCTTTTTGTTGCCCATAAAATCCACCGTACTCCAGGTGATGCCCGGCCAAATATCATTGGCTTGCCAATAAAGACTTCCACCGCAATTTGAATCATTTTTGTGTGCCCTGTAAGCCCTTACGAGTGCGCGCGCCTGCAGGTATTGAGACAGCAGGATGGTAGAAAGCGTATCTTTCGGCATGGCCCCAAACTCAGTTACCATGTAGCCGTTCAGCAGTTTCAGTCCTTTGTATGACAGCATGCGGTTTTCGGGCTTATCGCTTCCAAAATGTTTGCGCACACACTCCAATGAAGGCCAGGAGGGCAGGCCGTACTCACTGGCAAAACGGGGAATTTTGGTATCAAAATCCTGCAAGGGACGCTCGCCGTGCCACACATACCAAAGGTGGTTATCGCCGCGTCCCATTTCGGTATCGGGCGCCCAGTTGCTCACGGGACTGGAGGGCAGGTAATTGGCATTCGCCTCGGCAAAAAGGAGGGGGAAATCATCCTCAAACATGCTTTGGTATTGCTGCTGCATGAATGCTCTATCGGTAGAATCCCAGCCGTAGGTTTTATCCCAGCCCCAGTGTTTCAGAGCCACATCAATCTCATTGTTGCCGCAATACAGCGCCATGCAAGGATGCTGACGTGTTTGCTTCCAAACTGAAACGACTTCAGTCAGCGTGCGGTTTTTCCAAAAACCATTATAAGGGTAAACGGTTCCACTGAACATCAGATCCTGCCACACCAGAATGCCCAGTTCATCGCACTGCCGGTAAAATGATTCAGGCATGAGCCCGCCCCCACCCCACACACGCAGCATGTTGTAGCCGGCAGCGGCCATTTGCTTAACCAGGCTATTGGGGCCTTCCCAGCGCTTTTTGCGTTGCTCTTCACTGTGAAAACCTTGCTGGGGAAGCAGGTTGGCACCTTTCATAAAAACAGTCGTTCCGTTCACCACAAAGCGGAATGACTCACCTTTGCGGTCTTCCAACCGCTGCAATTGTATATCGCGGATGCCGAAAGTGATTTCATTCACAAACAAATCCCTGCCATGTATAGCGTTCAGGCTTAGCTTGTAAAGATGGTGCCAGCCTTGGCCGTTGGGCTGCCATAAAATGGGGTTTTCAATGGTGAATGGCGTGATGTACTCCTGCTGTCCTGCAGACAAGCGCATGAGGGTATCGACAACGGATGTTTGGCTTAAGCCGGCCTTTAGCCGAACCGAAATAACAGAATCGGCGCGAACAACCCAGTGCAGGTTGACTTTTGCATTTTCACCGGGTTTGTACTCCACAGTAGTGAAGGCATCCAGCACCAGCATGTTATCGAAGGGAATGAATTCAGGTTCTGAACCCAGTCCGTTCAAAACCCTGCGTGGCGCCACATCCCAGCCAAACTGCACGGGTGGCTTGCGCAATACCACGGAGCCCTTGGGATTTGCGGTATCATTGTCGGCGGGCCATTTTGTGCCGCCGGAAAGCGGATAGTATAGTTTTGCGACATCGCGCATGGATGGCAATTGGGCCAGAAACATCGACGACTCTCCGGCCAGATTGGCAGACGAGACTATATTAATGATGGGAACCTGTGTTGATTGACCCAAACCGATCTGGGTGCCGTTCAGCAGATAGGCTGTGGCAGGTTCAGGCCTGGCCATGCGGAAAGCCACATTCTTGTATTTTAGGGCATCAGCCATTTCAGGCATTTCCGCACGGTAGCGCCAATAGTGGTTTTCGACCTCATTGGCTTTAATGGGCTTTCCGGATGAATCCAGAAAACGGTAACCGGCATCAATGAGTTCGTTGATGGAAGCGGTGTATGGCACTTCCTGCCATTCGCCGTTGTAGGCAATGGTATTGCCCGGACCGGGCTGGAAAGTTTGCAGCAACCAGGTTTTGGGTTTAATCACCGTGGGGTGCTGTGCCCATGAGGTTGTCAGGCAGAAGAATGCGGTTAAAAGGACGATGAATCTTTGCATGCGGCAATGATGTATTTAAGTTCGTTTGGATCGGGCAGCAAACCGCCCTTGCGGGCCGAGCTGTGTACTTCGGTAAACCCTGCATCCATAAAGGATTGCACGTTGTGCGAACGCACCCCACCGCCGGGCATGATGGTGATGCGGCCATTGGAAATGGTATTAAGGCGAATGAGCTCAGCAAGGGGCAGACCGCAGAGCAGGCGGGTAAAACCCAGACCAATGAGGGTTTGCAGGGATTTTTCGGGCTCGGGAACGATGTCGAAGGCACGGTGAAACACGCAGGGCAGGGATTCGGCTGCGGAGATTAGCCGCCGGCAGGCCGGCACATCGATTTCGTTGTCGGGGGTAAGCACTCCGAAAACCAAGGCACCGGCTTGTTTTTGGGTTCGCAGGCGAATGATTTCAGATTCCATCTGCGCGATTTCAGATTCCGACATACTAAAACTGCCACCGCGGGGTCGCACCATCACAGCCAGTTGTGGGTGATATTGTTGGGAAATTTGCTGAAACCAGGATTCCGGTGGCGAAATACCATCCAGTTCGGGTGCATCGCAAAGTTCAATTCTGTGCGCTCCGGCACCGAGGGCCAACATGGCCGCTTCGGGCGTAAAGGCGCATATTTCGGCTATGGCGGTCATGTATGCTAGCCACAAAGATAATCGGATAGGGGATGCACCTCTTGAAACATTGCAAACTTTTGCGTATCTTTGCAGCCCTTTTAAAGGATTTCCATTACGGAAATATGCATGCGTAGCTCAATTGGATAGAGCATCTGACTACGGATCAGAAGGTTTGGGGTTCGAATCCCTACGCGTGCACTAAAGCAACCCCTGAAACCCGCCGCGAAAGCTGGCGGGTTTTTTATTTGCTGCCTTTGCCGAGCTTGCTCAGGCGAAAGGCGGCAAATAAAAAACAGGCGTCACGCAGTGCGCCGGTTTCAGGGGTTGTAGACTTCGGCATAGTAGGGTTCAGCGAACGAAGTGAGCTAACCCCGCAAAATCTGCATCTGAGCTTGCTCAAGGGTGGATGCGTGCAATAAATAACCTCATTCGCAGAATGAGGATGGTGGTTGTAGACTTCGGCTTAGTTGGGTTCAGCGAACGAAGTGAGCTAACCCAACAAAATCCGTATCTGAGCTTGCTCAAACAGACAGGGTTCAGCGATGTAGGCAAAGCCGACGGAGCTATGAATAATGGCTACTTGTATAAATATTTATTTGCTATACTTGTAGCATGAAAAACACAATTACTGCAATCATCTTTTTAATCTATGGTTTAAATCTACTTGCTCAGGATATTATTGTTTTAAAAAACACAGAAGAGATAAAGACCAAAGTTATCGAAATCGATACAGATAAAGTAAAATATAAACTATGGGACAATCTGGAAGGACCCATTTACAATGTACTGAAATCAGATATTTTCATGATTAAATATGAAAACGGCAAAAAAGAAACTTTTGAAAATACTACGATAACAACACAAGTCATCAACACGGAAAACGGGGCTATTAAAAATGAAAAACTTGACAATTGGGTAGGTTTGGGACTTACGCTCTATAATCCCGTTGCAGGAGGTTTCTCCAATTTAGGCGCTGATCCTGGAAGTTCTTTTTATGCAAGTTTCGAAGGAGGTGGGTTTTTGACTAAGAACATCTCATTCACAACATGTGGTTTCCTTTTGCTAGCAAATGCTTACAATATTGACAATGAAAGATATAACGCCAGTTTTTCAGGATTTGGTTTTTTAGGCAAAGCCGCATATCACTGGATTAAGAAAGAAAAATTATCGATATACTCCGGTGCTGGTATTGGTTATTTATCCGGCAACATAACAGTAAGTGATAACTCATATTCCGTAAGTGACAATTACAGCGGCGTCGCCTACCAAATCGATGCAATAGGATTTAGATCCAAATTAGGCAAAAGACTCTCCGTTTCGACCGAACTGGGATTTGGTTACCAAGGTGTTTTCCAAACAGGGATTTATTATAATTGGTAGAACAATCAATTCACAAACCCAGGCAAAAAAAAGACCACCCATAAAAAACCCTCACGCAGTGCGCCGGTTTCAGGGGTTGTAGACTTCGGCTTAGTTGGGTTCAGCGAACGGAGGCAAAGCCGACGGAGCTAATCCCAATCCTTATTCATTCATTCTTTCATTATCAATTCTTTCATTCCCCACTGACCTCCATCACCCCATCCCCCCTTTCCTCTGTTGTATTTTAGTACATTCAATTCTATCCTATGCACACACCCCACAAAGCCCCCAAAACCATTGGTATTTTCATGAACCATACCCGTGCCCTGTTTTTTATTCCGGAAAATGGTCCGCAGCAGCCGGCACCACTGGAATCGGGCATTGAAAACAGGCTGCGCTATCCAGGAGAAACCCATCCCGGTGCCAATGTGGGCAATTTCCGCTCCACCAACAACGAATACAGCCGCCACAACCGCGAAAACAATCAATTAAAACAATACCTGCAAGCACTGTCGGAATACCTGGAACCGGTAGATGCCGCACTGATTCTGGGTCCTAAAACCCTGGTGAACCGGTTTAAAAATCACATCAATGGAGATAAGAAGTTTGCGGGTAAACAATTCAAATTTGAGCAGCACGACAAGCTCACCCCTGCACAATTTCATGTGGCCGTGAAAAATTTTGCTGCAACGCTATTGTGAAACAACGATGTCCGCAGAGACGCACAATTGTGCGTCTCTGCGGACATCGTTAAACCCCACACGGCCTCGGCGACATATGTAGAGACGCGCAATTGCGCGTCTCTACATATGTCGCCTACAAACCCCAGGGATAGGTCTCCGGCAATTGCAGGCCGTCGGGCTCTACATGCATGGCATGCACCGGATGTGTTTTTTGAAAATACAGAAAAGCCTGATACCGCTCGGGAATAACGCTGGGAACATAATTTTTGGTTTCTTCGCTGCCGGGCAGATATACCACCCCAATAGCCCTGTGGTTGATGCGCTTTTCGAAAAATTCCTTTTCGCGCAAATCATCTGAAAACACCATGCAATCCGCGCCCACATGCTCTTTCAACCAGTGCTCCCAGCTGCCGTTGCGGGCCGGCGGCTGATCCATCTTGATAGGTTTGCCGCTCCAGCGGTTGGAGGCCAACACCCTGCCGGTGTAGGAACCCATGCCCACGCTGAAAACGCCTTGCGCATGATACTGCTCGTGCAGCAGCTGCCCCAGGTTGAGCATGCCGTCTTCGGTCATATCCGTAGCCCGCGCATCGCCGATGTGCGTATTGTGCGCCCACACAATGGCTTTGGATTGCTTGCCGTGAAATTTCAGCAGGCGGTCGAGGGTATCGGCCATGTGCAAATCGCGCAGGTTCCAGGACAGCGGTCCGGCTTTAATCATAGCGCGGTAGTATTTTTCGGCATTCACCGTCACTACTGCATTTTGCTCCGCATTAAGCGCAGCTTCCGGATCCGCATTGTAACCCGCCTGTTTATTCCGGATGGCAGCCAGCAGGGCAACGGCTTCCGCCTCACACGATTGTGTGAGCGCACCATTACGCACCGCATAGGATAACCCTTCCTGCGCACCATACGGCTCAAAACATTGGAACACCTTCTGCACGTGTCCGTACGCTTCCTTGTCGTTGGCTTTCAAATACGCGGCCAGGTACTCCAGCGATTCCTGCAGGCTGTATACATCCAGACCGTAAAAACCGACCCTGTGCTTTTCTTCACGCCCGTCGTTGTAGCGGCGCATCCATTCAGCAAAGGCATCGGTTTCCCAGTTGGCCCACATCCAAGTCGGCCACCGGTTAAAATTTTGCAGCACCTCCCTCGATTTTTTGGGAGCACCCCTATAATTCTTTACATATCGGTTAATGAGATAGGCATCAGGCCAGTCGGCTTCTGCAGCCACGAAGCTGAAGTTCTTTTCCGATATCAGCCGCCGTGTGAGCTGGTTTCGCCATAAATAATACTCATGCGTGCCATGCGATGCCTCACCCAGCAAAACGATGCGGGCATCGCCAATCTTCTCCATCAGCAAATCCAGGTCTTCGGATTGCTGCAGCGGCAATGCTGCCGATTTCAGGGTGCGAACCGCCTCTTCTTCGGCGTGCGTGGAAAGCAGTTTAACGTCTTGCATAACAGTGCAAAGCAAGCCTCAGCCCAAGCAAAAAACCCTGCCATGCATCATTCGGAAGCATGAAATAAAACGCCCGAAAAATTTGGAAATCTCACTTTTTTTTCGTATATTTATAATTCATGAAAATTCATACGCCTTTCATTCAACTTAACTCCCTGCTCAAATTGCTGGGCTGGGTGGAAACGGGTGCCGATGCCAACAATATAATTGATTCAGGCATGGTGAAGGTAAACGGACAAACCGAAACCCGCCGCCGCAACAAAATTTATCCGGGTATGGTCGTAGCCTTCGAAAACAAGCAGGTTACCATCGAATAATCCTACACATACAACGGCTTTTGCCGAAAAATCATACTTTCCTGCGTATCATTGCAGTTACGCTTTTATGATGAAAAGAACCTTACTGCTGGGAATGATGCTCGCTGCAGCCACCGTTCCCGTTCTGGCCCAGAAAAAGAAAAATAACAAGAAAAAAGGCGCTCCCGCCGCCGCTGCCGAAGCGCCCAAACCCAAGGAAGACAAACCTTCCATCGCTTCCAAAACCAAAAGTTGCAAGCGCATGCCCGGTCTGTTTACCCTTTTCAGGGATACTGCCACAGGCAAAGCCTATCTGCTCATTAAAAAAGACCAGCTCAACAAAGAGTTTATCCATTTCACCTACACCGAAAATGGCGTTACCGATGCCGGTTTTCACCGCGGACAATTCCGTGGCAGCCGCATCTTCAAAATCAAAAAACACTACGAGTACATTGATTTTGAACAGCAGAATACCAACTTCTATTTCGACCCCGGCAACGAAATCAGTAAGAGCGCCAATGCCAATATCAGCAACAGTTCGCTGGCATATGAAAAAATCATCGCCGCCGATGAAAAAACAGGCGAATACCTGATTGATGCGGATGAACTATTCCTAGGTGAAAAACTTCACCAAATCAAGCCCAGCGGATTTCCCGGCAATCCCATGGCGTTTAACCTGGGCAGCCTGAGCCGCACCAAAACCCGCTACGAGCAGTTGAAGAATTACCCCATGAATACCGATATGGTGGTGCGCTATGTGTTTGAAAACCCCTACCCCATTAATGGCGGCAGTGAAGAGGTAACCGATGCCCGAGCCATCAATGTAGTGGTGCAGCACAGCCTTATCGAAATGCCGGCTGACGGCTACAAACCGCGTTTTGATGACCCTCGTGTAGGGTATTTCTCCGACCAGGTGAACGACATGACCACCACAGCAGCCGTGAACTACCGTGATCTCATCCACCGCTGGGACCTTCGCAAAAAAGACCCATCGGCAGCCAAAAGCGAACCGATTAAGCCTGTTGTTTGGTGGATCGAAAATACCACGCCAAAAGAATTCCGCGCCACCATCAAAGCTGCCGGCGAAGCCTGGAACAAGGCATTTGAACCCCTGGGCTTTATCAACGCAGTACAAATTAAGGAACAACCCGACACCGCAGACTGGGATGCCGGCGATATCCGCTACAATGTGCTGCGCTGGACAAGCAGCCCCAACCCGCCCTTTGGCGGTTACGGCCCAAGCTTTGTAAATCCACGCACCGGTGAAATTCTGGGTGCTGACATTATGCTGGAATATGTGTTTGTAACCAACCGCATCGTCGCCGAAAAACTGTATGATATCAAAAAACCCAACGGACACTTCTGCGAAGCCGGTCATACCCTGCACAATGAAATGCTGCTGGGCACCGAAATGATGCGTGCTTCAGGTGCTTCAGATGTGGAAGTAACCAAACTCATTCACCAAAGCCTGCATTACCTTGTATTGCATGAAATGGGACACACCTTCGGCCTTCAGCACAACATGAAAGCCAGCCAGCTGCTAAGCCCCGCCGAATTGAAAGACAAAAATGTTACCGCCAACGGCCTGATTGGCTCTGTGATGGACTATCCGGCCATCAACCTGAACGGAGATGTAAATGCAGTAGACTACTGCCAGACCGCTCCCGGACCATATGATATGTGGGCGATTGAATATGGCTACAGCCCTGCTTTGGAAGATGAAACCCAGGAAAAAGCCCGCCTGGCAACCATCCTGTCTCGCAGTGGCGAAAAGGCTCTTACCTTTGGCAACGATGCCGATGACATGCGCGCACCCGGCAAAGCCATTGACCCCCGTGTGATGGTAAATGACCTCAGCTCAGATGCCATTACTTATGGCGTTGAGCGCATCGAAAAGGTGCAAACATTGATGAAAGGCCTGAAAAACCGCTACACCAGCGGCGTAAGCTGGCAGGAAATGCGCAATGCCTACGGTAGTCTTTCTGGCGCCTACAGCCAAATGACCGGCATTATCAGCCGTTATGTGGGCGGTGTATACGTGGAACGTGTGGCACCCGGTGCAGGCAGCACCCAGCCTTACATGCCCGTTCCCTATGCCGATCAGAAACGCGCCATGAACGCGCTTGCCAAATATGCCTTTGCACCCAATGCCATGGAAGTCCCCGCTGATATCGTGGCCTACCTGCAACCCCAGCGCCGTGGGTTTAATTTCTTCGGAGCAGGCGAAGACCCTAAATTCCACAGCCGCGTGGATGCCATGCAGAGCGGGGTTCTGGATCATTTGCTCAGCCCCAGCGTGATGCTGCGTCTCAGCGACAGCCGCCTTTACGGCAACAAATACAGTGTAGGCGAAATGCTGGGCGACCTTACCAAAGCTATTTTTGATGAAGACATCAACAGCAATGTAAACAGCTTCCGCCAGGTATTACAGATTAACTACACTGAGCGATTGATTGCCATTACTGGTCTAAAGAGCAACAGCCGCCACGATGAAATCAGCAAAGCCAGGGCAACCGCACAGCTGCAGGAAATTACCCGCAAGCTAAAAAGCAGCATGGGTGGCGACAAAGACAGCAAGGACCACCGTAATTATCTGTTAACCCTGATAGAACACGGACTGGATGACTAATTCACCAACCGGGCACCCCCTGTATCGCCTTACGGCGCTGGGTGCACTCCTGCTGGCCACCGGCATTGCCCTGGGTGCCTTTGGTGCGCACGGCCTGAAAGAAATAGCCACAGAGCGCTACATCGCAGTGTTTGAAACCGGCGTACAATATCAGGTTTACACCGCTTTGGGCATCATGGTTTTATCCATGTTTGGCCAAACCCTGGAAAAGCCCATCCTGCTTATTTTAGCGGGCATGTGGATTTTTTCGGTGAGCTTGTATTTCATTGGGATTAATGAAGTGCTGGCCGCATCGCTTAAAAAACTGGGCGCGGTTACCCCCATCGGTGGCGTGCTGATGATAGGCGGCTGGTGCTGGGCAGGGATAAAACTGCTGCGCCTGAGCAAATCCTGAGTATGGGCAAAACCATCATTTTCATGCGCCACGGCAAGGCAGCCGATGCGGAGGATGCCTTCAACGATTTTGAGCGGCCCTTGGTGGCCCGCGGACGCCAGGAAGCGGAACAGACTGCTGTTTTGCTTAAACAGAACAGGCTCATTCCCGAAATGATATTGAGCAGCCCGGCTACGCGAACGGCAGGCACAGCACAGATAACCGCCCGCATATTTGATTATCCGGCGGAACATATTGTTTACCACGCGCCGCTGTATATGGGCAGGGCCCACGAATACATGGATGCCATAAACAACCTGAAAGCAAATTGTATTTTGGTGGTTGGCCACAACCCTGAAATGCAGGCCCTGGCTTTTCATTTTGGCAAAGTAGGGCAAGCCGGTTTTGCTACTTCATCGGCCGTGGCACTGCACTTTGAGGACGAAGTAATATCCGCGCAGAGCAAGGCAGTGGTGGCAGGGGAATGGCTGAGGGGATGATGTGATTAAACCTTTAGCAACCTGGACTTTAATTCCGGTAATATGACATCCATCCTGCTAAATGCAAAACATTTCCTACCCAAATCTTTCAAACTGGCTCCAAAGTGATATAGAGAATCATTATCCAAAATTAAAAAACGGTCATGAGCACCATGATTTTCAACAAATTCAATGGGTGGATATTGCTGATTAAACTTTTCCAGGTCTTTCAGTAAGGACGCTTTGGGTTTAGAATAAATAATGCAACCCACATTTTTCTTGCGTTTACTAAGTAATACCAATGCATTTTCATCCACGTAGTTATCAATCAGTACAACACTTTCCTTCGCTTTCTTTATCAGATTGCTAACAAAAACATGGGCATCAAACAATTGCCCTTCGAAAAAAACTCCTTGTTGGGGTATAGTATCTTTTTCCAAAGCAAGTAAAACTTTCTCCAGTGTTTCATCGGTTCTGATTTGTTTTAACTCCACTCCCTCAAGTCGCTGTATAATACCATGCAACCCCATCAGTGCCTTGCGCATAGACACGAATGCCTGCATAATTTGTATGCTTATGTTTATCGCTGTATCGCTTCGCAATATTGCTGAGAGCATTGCTACACCTTGTTCCGTAAAAACATACGGAATAGTGGCGCTGTGCTTAAGTGTGGCCAACCGGTCACAATTTGTGACCAGTTCATTAAGCTCCGCTTTCGTAAGTTGAAAACGAAAAGTTTCGGGAAATCTATTGTAGTTTCTTTTAACCGCTTGATTGAGAACCTTGGTAGCAACCCCATACATTTCTGCCAAATCCCTATCAAGCATTACCTGTGCCCCCCTTAAGGTGTATATCCTATTCTCAATATGGGTAATTGTAAGTTCCAATTTAGAAAAAAGGCGTTTATAATAAATTTAAAGCAAAAAGTATTTTTATTTATTTCTACAATTATAAATTATTTTATACAAAAAACAATAAACTGAGATACCAAATTGGCATCTCAGGTTTCGTTTGACAATTCTTAAACACCCTTCTTCTTCCGCCCTCTTGTCTTGGGTTTCACAAACTGAACAATGTCGCCTTCCTTCAGTTTTTTAAGTTTATTTTTCGGGGGCAGTGTTCTAATTTCCAGGTTGTTATTCCGCTTTACCAACCGATATCCCGGAGTGCCGAAAACGTTTTCCTGAGACTGTATTTTCACTTCGTAATACTCGTTTTCCTCATACACATCCATCACTTCCTCTTTCTTACGGTTTCTTTCAGGCAAATCATCCTTCTCCGCCTTCGGATTTGGCAGACGCTGTAAGAGCTTTGGTTCGGGTGCAATCCAGCGGGTCTTTTCAAAATCCTAGTAAACACCGCTCTGGCTGTAGGCATAGGGTTTTTGCAAACCGGAAAGCATGGTTCTCACAATTTCTACCGGCAATCCGTTGCCAAAACGCAGGCTCCATAAAAACAGCAATTCGCTCCACGCCTTTCCCTTTAGTTCCTCACCTCGCAAGGGTTTCCAGCTTAAAAAACCTTCGCTGTACAGCAATTCCGCCTGATAGAAAAGAATGCCCCGGTTTTGCAGTTCCTCCCAGGTGAGTGAATAATCGGGTGCAGGGTTGGGATTTACGGTAACACCACCACGAATGATGCCCGCATTGCCGAGGCCGGTGCGCAAATCGGCACGCATGCTGCTGAAATCGGTGCGGCCGGTGGCACCCACAGAATAGGTGCGGGCTCCGATTTTTGAAGCAAACCAATCCAGGTTGGCATTGGTTACGGTGTTTTCAATGGCATATTTTATCAAAAACACATTCAAACTTTTCACAAATCGCATTTCCTCATCCGTAAAATTCAGATTCTCGGAAAAACCGCATGTATCCTCTCCGTCTGTGAGTACAAAGATGATTTTTTCGCCTGCCGGCTGCAGTCTGCATGCATTTAATGCATCCTTAACCGTGTTGTATAGCGGGGTTCCCCCAAAGGGCCGTAACTGCCTGATATAATCTTCCAATGATGCTCTGTTTCTGGTGTTGTGCGCATTTGAAATGCCTTCACAGCCAGTTCGCAGGGTTCTTAACACCACGGCATCTTCCAGGAAATCCAGATTGGGTAAAATTTCAGCATGGAATAATTCTTTTGCTGTTTCAAGGCGCGATTTTCCTGAGGCCATAGCCGTTGACATGCTGCCGCTGTTGTCTATTACAATTTCAATGTATCGTTTCATAAGGTTGGGTTATTTGCTTCGTTTAATGTTTACGGGGATAATGCCATTGAGCACGGTTTCCATGGCCACGTTGTAAAAATTGAACCAATTGTCGCCGGCACCATCATGCTCTATAATATCGATGTGGGTTACATCCTTGGGCAGGCGCGGAAACAGCAGAGAGTAAAACAGCATATCCGATTGGGTTTTGAAATGATGCTTCTGTGGGGCTGTGGGAATATTGATGGCCTGCAGCATTTGGTAGCGCGTATCTGAGCCCACGGGGCGGATATAGGTTTGGGGCATAATCTGCACCCAGCCACCGTTGATATATTTATTGCTGGCGTAGTACAAAAAGTCGATGCGCAGAAGATCTTCATGTACATTAACGGTTTTGATTTCGTTTTTTACCTCAATTTCGGTAATCAGGCCGGGGCCGGGCTGGATAATGTCGGGCGGGGCGATGAAGGCAGGATGCTGTTTCATGATGAAAAGGATATTGATTTCGAATACAAAATTTATCCTTCACATCGCACCCTATCTGCAGGGTGATTTTTTTCATCGGGAAAAAGGGAGATTTGGTGGAATGACAACTAACTACTAAGACCGTTAACTTTGCTCGTCGCACATTCAAACACCTAATCGTTCTTGTAACGTATTAAAAACAAAAAAGACACTGTTTTCACAGTGTCTTTCTTTCGTGGGCCCACTTGGGATCGAACCAAGCACCTACTGATTATGAGTCAGTTGCTCTAACCGAATGAGCTATAGGCCCCAATGGGACCGCAAATATATTACAACAAACCGAATTTATCACGCAGCCTGACTACTTTCGGTCATATCAGTTCACAAACCCAACCCATTCCACTCATTTCACCGTCGTTTTGAGCCAAATTCACATCTTATTTGATCAGAATAAGCCCATTCCTCAATCAACCAACAGACCATCAAACTTCTTCACGCTTTAACTATAATCAAGATTTATAATGAAAATAAAAAATGGACATACATTTATATTTAATTTAGCCGCTCTTTATTACCATGACAAAAAACCTATATGCCTTATGCTTTTTTATGATTCTTGGATTTGTATTTTCATTTAACAGCTTCTCTCAAAATTGTGAAAAAATAAAAGAATACTACACGGCGAAAAAATATCGTGCTATCACGTATGAATTCGATCGAAATACGCCCATTTCAATTATTGAAACGAGCATCATCAATTCCCCCTGCGTGAACTATTATATTCTTGCACTAGAAAAAACAAAAAATTACAATAACCTTTACAAAGTGGCAGATGCTATTGCAACAAAAGAGAATATAAAACTATCAAATAAAAATTCCGAAAATAATCAATTTCCGGATTCCATAATTAACGCAATTTCTTCCTGCTTTAAACCTTCAGCTCAAGTTGCCATTGGTGGCGCTGACCTGAGTAAAATTAGCTCTTGGTTTCTTAATAAAATAGATTTAGACAAAAATACACTATCAGTTATATACAATTTCTACAAAACAAACAGATATGAACTTTCCATTTTTGGTCAACATTCTTATCTTCTAACAAAGGCAGCCAAGATATATATAAGCAAATACGGTATTAATGATCCTCAGGCACTGGAAATGTTCGATATGCTCAATTCCATTTACAAGCAATCTGCATCCGGAGATTTTATACCAACAGAAGTCAATTCACAAGAAGAGTATGATGTAGCGGTAAAGAAGGAATTAATCAATAAAAACAATTACAGCATTTTATACTTTAATACAAATTTTAATTTCCATAACATTGAATATTATGCCAATCGCCTAAGCTACGACAAGAATATCATGACTGAATGGTACAGAAATTCGGAAAAAATCGATAAAATTAAGACAGATAAACTAGATTTTTATTTTAAGTACTTTAAAAATAACCATCATTACTATAAAGCGGCATTTCTATTTGATTTAAAGCTAAATAAGACTCCCATTGTAGGCGACAATTACAAATCTTACTTTGATGTTTTATCCAGAATTCCAGCAGAAATGTTCCCTCAAGCCAACAAAACATTTCAACCAACATTAGACAAAATATACGAGTTAAATGCCGCGAATTGCAGTTTTCATAAGGACTACCTGGGATTTTTATCAGTAACAAAACAACACGAAATCGGCATTGATCACATCAAAAAGGTGGGTTCAAAATTTAACGGCTGTATGAACTGGGATTCTTTACTTCTGGAGTTTCGAATTTCTAAGATTTTCAATTCAGTTGACCTCTCAAATGATCCTATAAAGGTTTTTTGCACTTCCATTGATGAAAAAATACCTTTCAGCCGCATAAATAAGAACCTTAAAACTATTGCACCATACATTCATGCTAAAACCTCAGGCGCACTTTTCTTCACACTTTATGAGCAGTATCCGACATTCCGAGATTCAATCAGGTGGGGTTTTTGCAACCACCTTTTTCCAATGTCTTCATTCAATGAAAAAGAGCTCAATCAATTTCTAACCATATACAAAAAATTAAAAATGCACAATATGATTGAGTCGGTAAACTATGACTTATGGAATGGAAAAACACATACTGAAATTTTAGCAGCAATCAAATCAAACAAGATCACTAAAACAGCCGGATGGCAATTAATTGCAGAATACGGAATTTATTATTATTCTGAGAGTGAAACCCGAAACGCAGAAGCAACCAAAAAAACCGCCCTTAACCTTATGAACCAAGCTGCTGCTTATTTCCCGGAAGATGGAGAGCTGCAAAAACATATTGGGCATTGCTTGTTTTTACTTGGCAGATCAGCAGAGGCGCAGCCATACTATAAACGAGCCGGCGCATTGGGTGCCAACATGACCGATGTGGGCGCATATGGCGGAACAGGTATCAGAACAGGTCCGAGAGGTGGTAAATACATATTTAAAGTTAATCCCGGCACCGCAAGCAGCCTTGAACCGTAAACAAATACACCAACAATCAAGGACTTTTATCTATTTCATTTTCACAAATCAAAAGGGCTATTACAGCCTCTCCATCTCCAAAAAGCGTCTTCATTCCTTGATTGATAGAGAATAAACCTATAACTATTTCATTTCTTAATTCCTTCATTCTCTCATTAATCAATCTTTCATTAAGTTTGCAAAACGATGAGGAAAACCCTTACCACCCTTTTTGCATTACTGATCATCACAGCCCTCTGGTCAAAGCCCGGAGATACCGTTCGTGTAAACACGCACAACAAGGTCATTATCAAAACCAATCCCGGTGTGGGAAACACAAAATACTTCGGCTGGGGTGTTTTTCCAAAAGCCCATGTAAAATACCAGAAGGTTTATGCCGAACTCACGTTCAAATGCGCACCCGGCTTGAGATGTGGGGAATGGGATTACCTGAACTTCATTTATCTCTGCAACCGCCGCGGTGCCTTCAACGACAGCCTGGGCTGGGAAATCATGCGATTCATAACCCCATACGGGTTTTACTTTGACCAGAACTGGAATCACACCTGGCAATTTGACATTACCGACTTTGCCCATCTGCTGCACGACAGCGTTCAAATCATGTATCAGCACACGGGCTATGAAGCAAACCACGACAGGGGATGGGAAATTTCCCTCAACTTCAGCCTCATCGAAGGCACACCCTGGCGTGATGTGAAAAACATAAGTCGTTTCTACACCCGCAGCGTAGGCTATGGCAACGATTCGCTGTTTGATGCCCGCGTGCCCGAAGACACCTTCACACTGGGACAGGAAACAGACCTGATGCGCTTTAAAATCCTGCAAACAGGCCATGGCATGGACAGGCCGCAAAACTGCGCTGAGTTTTGCCCAAAGCGCCGCTACGTTATGCTGGACGGCGCCGTAGCCGATGAAAGCTATGTTTGGCGCGACGACTGCGGTGAAAATCCCGTTTTCCCTCAGGCAGGAACCTGGCTTTATGACCGCGCCGGATGGTGTCCTGGCGCAGAAGTGCGCGAATACAACCTGGATGTGGCAGCCACACCCGGCAGCACCCACCGCATGGACCTGGACATGGAAAGCTACAAAACCGACAATGGCGGCGGCAACTACATGCTAAGCACCTACCTGGTAGAATACGGCAAACCCAATTACAACCTGGATGTGGTGGTGGAAGACATCATCAGCCCCAATGCTGAGCTGCGCTACAAACGCGTAAATCCTTCCTGTGGTTCACCGAAAATCATCATCCGCAACCGCGGAGGTTCTGCAGTACAAAGCATCGATTTCATCTACGGCATGGAAGGCCTGCAGCAAAAACACTATCGCTGGAACGGTATATTGAAGTCGGGACAATGGGATACACTGGACCTGCCGGCTGACTTTGTACGCGACAATAAAACCGGCAGATTCAAGGTAAATGTGGCATGGGTAAACAACCGTCCGGATGATAACCCCAGCAACAACACCGCTACGGTTATTACCGGAAATCTTCCTGCCCTGTTACCCAATAAATTCATTTTGTATTGCAGCACCAACAATGCTCCATCTGAAAACAGCTGGGAAATCCGCGATATGTTTGGCAAAACCGTGAAAATCCGCAAGAAATACCCACAAGCCAACATGGTTTACCGCGATACCATAGATTTGCCGGAAGGCTGCTATACACTGGATTTTCAGGATACAGGCGCTGCCAATCCCAACTACATGCTCAACGAAGACGGCCTGCAGTGGTGGGCAAACACCGCCGACGGAACCGGATTCCTGCAAATCCGCACCCTCAGCAATGGCATTCTGCAGCGCTTTGGCACCGATTTTGGAAGCAGCATACGCTATGCCTTTACGGTAGGCAAAATAGCTGAACCTGTATTACCTGCAGCAAAAATCAGCGTACGCCCTAACCCTGCCAAAGATTATCTTATGCTGGATTTCAGCACATATAAACCCGAAGAACTGAATGATGTTTGCACCATTGTCGTTCATGATATTCGTGGCAGAAAAGTGATGGAACAAACCATCGATATGCGCAGAACACCCATGCCGGGACTCAATATTTCCGCACTTTCAACGGGCGTATACCACCTGAAACTCAGCTACAAGGATGCACTCATCACTGAAAAACTGATTAAACAATAATACCTTGGGCAAACTCGTCATCTTTTCAGCACCTTCGGGATCCGGCAAGACCACCGTGGTGAAGCATTTGCTATCTGTGATGCCTGATAAAATGGCATTTTCTGTGAGTGCCACCACGCGCAAACCCAGACCCGGCGAAGAAAACGGCCGTGAATACCATTTTCTGGAGTTTGACGACTTTGAAAAAAGGATTGAAAACAACGCATTTCTGGAGCATGAAGAAGTGTATGCCGGTGTGCTGTATGGCACCCTATGGAGCGAAGTACACAAAATATGGGATTCCGGGAAGGCGGTGGTCTTTGATGTGGACGTGCAGGGTGGTTTGAACCTGAAAAGACGTTTCAAACAGGATGCCCTGGCCATTTTCCTCAGACCGCCCAGCGTGGAAGTGCTGATGGAACGCCTGCGCAAGCGCAGCACGGAAGTGGAACACCACCTGCAGGAACGCATTGCCAAAGCCAACCACGAGCTGAGTTTCGAAAACCAGTATGACGTAGTGGTGGTGAACGATGTGCTGGAAGACACCCTAAAAACCTGCGAAAAACTGGTAACCGATTTTTTAAATAAACCCTGATGGCCCACGTAGGCTTGTATTTTGGTTCGTTCAATCCCATTCACAACGGGCATTTAATCATTGCCCAGCACATGCTCAATGAGGGGCCTTTCGATGAAATCTGGTTTGTGGTTTCTCCCCAAAATCCGTTCAAGGAGCAAAAAGATTTACTGCCGCAGAACCTTCGTTTCGAAATGGTTAAAGCTGCTGTGGCAGGCAACCTGCAGTTCAGGGCCATGGACACTGAATTTCGGTTGTCGGTGCCCTCATTTACTATACAAACCTTGGAGCATTTGCTGGAGAAAAGCAGCAATGCCTATTCCGTTATAATAGGCTCCGACAACCTGCCCCGCCTGCAAGACTGGAAAGATATTGACAAACTCTGCGAACTGACCGATTTTCATGTTTACAACCGCAGCGGCAGCGACCTAAAATGTTCAGTTGCCGCGGCACGCATTATCCCCTATACTGCACCTTTGCTGGATATTTCGGCAACGCACATTCGCAGTTTACTGCAACAAAACAAAAGCATCCGCTACCTTGTGCCGGAGGCTGTGCGTGAAATGCTTACAGCATAATATTTTGTGCGGTAGTTACAATTTAATGTTGCAACCCAGAACAGGGCCGGTATTGTATTGAAAAACGGGTTTGCCGTTCACCGCCTTACCCTGCTGCAAAATCTGATTAAGAACCCCAATCTCCAGCTGTACGGATTTATTCAGATTCAATCCAAGCAAGCCAGACAAACGATTCTGATCGAATACATTTAACCCTACATTCTTTCCAAAGCCAATAAAAATTTCATCTGACAAAGCCAGATACAAATTTTCATGGATCCTTTTCACAGGCCATTGCATACGCTGCATCAACCGAATGCGGTTTAGGTAATTCCAGCTCACAAATCGGTTATTGGCATCCAAAACCTCGAGCCAGCGCTGTTCGGTGCGCAAACGGGAGCTAAAAACGACCCCTTTCCCGGCAGATTCACTCAAAAAATACCATTGCTGATAAGCTCTGCGTTCCGCAAAAGTGCCATTTTCTGCAAGGGGAAAATCTCCGTATGGATAAGTCAGAATCCAGGCATAGCCAGCCTGAAATCGATGCTGTGGTTTCGCATTCCAGGTAATTCCCATTCTGAGCAAATTTTGCTGAGGAGATTGCACCCTGTCAGTTCTGCGCCATTGAAACTCGGTGTGTAAAAACCATTTTTCCGACAAGCGATTCTGCACCGTTACCGGAGCCCAAAATATATCATTGTTATCGGTATTGCGATGCTGCGCATAAGCCAATGTTATTTCTGCAAGACAACTAGCAAAAAAGATGAAAATGCGCAACATATCTTATTTCTTAATGGCCTCTTTGGAAGCTGCAAGCGATTGTCTGCGAAGCCTGGGTTTATTTCTTGTAGCTTGAACATGGGTATGATTTCCTGTATATTCAAGTTCGTCCAAACCAATCACCTGTAAATCTCCGCCGGCCAGCTGAAAATCACGCTTTATGTGGTAAAGATTATCTATAACGGTATAATCAACCAAATTGCAATTCTCCAGATTTATAACAACCTTTTCCTGTGGGTTCATTGCATTCAAAATCCTTTTCAATCCAAGCCAATTGCTGAACACAGCTGCACCGGCTACACGTATTTCACGACCTTCCACAATGGTATGCGCTTTAAAAACTGCACCGATTGGTGCACCCAGCATAAGTTGGGTTATCAGTTTGGTAACAACACCTGCACCAATACCCAGCAATAGATCGGTAAACAAGGTAACCAGGATAGTAACGACAAATACCACTACCTGTTCCAATCCCACTTTTGCCATTTCGCCAAAAGAACGGGGGCTAGCCAGTCGGTATCCCACTCCTATTAGCATAGCAGCCAATGCAGGTACCGGAATAAGGTTATTAAACTGCACATCCAGTATAAGAAAAATGAGCATAAACAACCCATGAAATCCATTTGCCCATCGGGTTTTGCCACCATTGTTCACATTGGCACTACTTCGGGCTACTTCGCTGATCATAGGCAAACCACCCAAGGCTGCAGAGATTGTATTTCCCACCCCAACCGACATCAAATCTTTATTGGCATTACTTTTCCGTTTCAACGGATCCAGCATATCTGTTGCCTTTACCGTTAACAGGGATTCAAGACTCCCAACCAGCGCAAACATCAACACATATTTGGCAAACACCAACGGCTTTTGCATACCGCCAAAATCGACATTAATGGCCAATATTTCTGTTAAATCATGTTCAAAATGAATAAACTTGTGGCTGTCGAGCTCTAGCCATTTCGCTACCGGTATAGCCACTGCCAATACCATTATGGGTGCGGGGATTTTTGTGAGCCA
This sequence comes from uncultured Flavobacteriaceae bacterium, assembly GCA_964626685.1. Lineage (GTDB taxonomy): Bacteria > Bacteroidota > Bacteroidia > NS11-12g > UBA955 > RGEC01. Next base: position 200,644 of record CAZVJY010000003.1, on the reverse strand, counting down.
GGCGTGCTTGATTCTTGGCCAAACAAAAACAACCAAAAGGCTGATAAAACCTACAATCGCAGCATTTGCATCCATCTTTTTCAATGTTTCCGGAAAGGCCATCACAAGATCAGGGGGATCTATCATAGGCCTGCCATCGGACAATAGCGGATTAACCCCAAAAAGAACATGAATTTGTTTGCTAAAAATAATAACACCTATGGCTGTAAGCATTCCCTGAATGGTGCTTAAAGGGAATAAATCAGCAATGGTGCCTATGCGTAAAAATCCAAATAATATTTGCAAAACACCCGCTACAACTATTGCTCCCAGCGCCATTTTCCAACCAATCTCGGCATTGCTGCCACCAAATTCAGCAACGGCACCCGCAACAATCACTACCAAACCTGCTGCAGGTCCCTTGACAGTGAGCGGCGATCCGGATATAAAACACACAACAAGACCTCCAATCATTGCCGTAATAAGCCCCATAACAGGCGGAAAACCTGACGCCCCAGCAATTCCGAGACTTAAGGGCAGTGCCAACAGAAAAACCAGAAAACCGCTTATACCATCTTCCCTGTAATACTGCCTCAGTCCGGCTATACCATCTGAAGGAATATGGGATTTTGGATTGCTAATCATAATACGATATTGGGAAGCAGGTGATTTTTATACATGCCAATGGTGTCCTTGAGACCATAATACAAGGCATCACAGATGAGCGCATGACCAATGGAAACTTCCAGTAAACCAGGCAAATGCACACGTAAATAGTGCAGATTGTGTAAATCCAAATCGTGGCCGGCATTGATACCCAAACCCGCTTTAATAGCCGCTTCGGCTGTTTTTACATAGGGTTTAACCGCTTCCTCCGGATTTTCAGGAAACAGCACGGCGTATTGTTCCGTGTAAAGTTCAATACGATCGGCACCGCACAGGGCTGCATTTTCAACCATTGAAGGGTCCGGATTCAGAAACAGACTTACCCGCATACCTCCGGACTTAAGGCGTGTTACCACCTCCTGCAGCAAATGCAAATTGGCTTTTGTATCCCAGCCGTTGTTGCTGGTGAGCACATCCGGCGGATCAGGAACCAGCGTAACCTGAGCAGGCTTCACCTCCTCCACCAGTTTTAAAAATGATTCCGAGGGATAACCTTCAATATTGAATTCGGTAGTTACCACTCGGCTTAGCTTCCGCACATCGTCATAGCGAATGTGCCGCTCATCCGGACGGGGATGCACAGTAATTCCGTCGGCCCCGAACTGCTCGCAATCCAGCGCCACTTTTATCACATCGGGATTGTTGCCGCCCCTTGCATTACGCAGGGTAGCTACTTTATTGATATTTACACTCAGTTTGGGATTCATATTCGCCAAATCAGCTGCGCAAAGATACGGCGGTTCCATGTGGGCAATACATCACCGCTGTTGATACTTTCCATCCATGCATAACGCAAACCCGCTTTCAGCCTTTTATTGATGGGTTTGGTCGCAAGTATATAGGCAGACCGGCCTTTCCCAAAAAACGCCACGGTACCAAAATCATACAAAAGCTGATTTTCATACGCGTAAAGACGATTGTAAAATCCGGAAACATCAAACAGACTGTAACGCATAATAAGCTGCCAACGACCCGGATTTACCTTGGTGGTATACTCCCCATAAAAGAGGGATGAATGCCCTGCTGATGGCCCGTCTATCCCAAGGCTGTGTTCGGCACGCAATTCCACACGACTGTTGCTACTAACAGCAGCAGACACATTCACCCGAAGTAATTGTGTAGTATACGTGCTGATACTTTTGGCGGTTCCCTCGCTGTTTTGAATGCTTCTTACAATATACCGGTAACGAACATACAGTTGTGTCTTCTTGGTTGCCGCATAATCCAGCTGCCACAGCAAATCCTGGGTGCGAGAGGGCGCATAAAAGCGAAAGGTAAGCCATGGCTGACGTGCTATATCACAATAATTGCTAAGACTCAGTTTGCGCGTAAAATTCATTTTCAAACCCATGTACAAGCCCTGTTCATTCTGGTTGCTATTGCCAAAGGCGGTAGAATACGGACTGATGAAACCCGCGGCATAATCTCGGATATGCACAGACCATTCTGCCCATTTACCCAACGAAACCAAAGCTCCTGCTGAAACGGCATGTTTGCGGGTTTCTGCCAGCCATGCCCACTCGCTGAATAGGTGCATCCTGCCGATGGTGTGCGCCTGCCAGGCATGGTAAAAATGCTGTTGCCTTCCTGTGGGATTGTACAGCCGGTATAAATCTTCCGATGGCAATTGTGCAATGCTGTTGCTGAACCGGGCCATTCCACCACCGAAATTACCGGCTTTGCCATTGCGTTGCAGCCAGTATCCCTGAAGATTTCGCCTGAGGCTATTCTTGCCCTGAATTTCATCCATATTTCGGTGCAGCCCATCCAGATCCACCGATGAGAAACCGCCCCCGGCTAAACCTGCCGTATCGCCGATTCTCGCACTGATGCCGTTTGATGCAAGGGCCACGGTAAAATCCCAGTTTTTACCCAAACGCAACGTGGAAGCAATGCCCCGCAAAAACAAAAATTCATTCACTCCACGGTAGGCTTTTACAGCAGGCTGTGAACGCTTAATATTCAGCACACTCGCACTTTTTCCGATACCGATGCCGGAGCCCATCACCAGTCCCTGCCCCAGGCTCAGCACATAATCACCCGCTACCAGCGATTTAACCGCACCAAAATTAAAAATAGCCGCATGGGCCGAAACATAATCCGGTCCGCGGTTCCACCAGGATTCCCCGGGGTCTTTTTCAGCGGTAATGCCAAAGCTGTATATCCCGGGAAGTGTGTAACGCAATCGGGTGCTCATGGCCAGCAAATCAGCATTGTAGGTTTCTTCCGGATCCGGATAGCGCCGTCTTGAGGTGACAATCAGTTCTGTTTTCCCTTGCTGCAGTTTTTTCGCAAAATCCTTTACCCTGTCTTCCATACCGGGCGCAATATGAACAAAAGGTGCCAGAGCCCTTATTTGCTCGGGCTCCATACCCGCAACCTGTAACTCGGCCAGCTGCAAAAAAAGCCCGAAACGCTTGCGGTGTGCTACAATCGCAGCCGCCTGAACCGGGGTTATGAGCGGAAAATTTATCAGATCGTCTACACCGGCATGGTTGAGGTTGAGGGGTTTTTCGGTAAACTGAATCAGGTCCTCATATATCTGTGTATAATCTGCGTTGGTTTCTATGGTTTCCAGATACCGCTCAATGGTCAGACGTACATCTTCGGGTATCTGGGAAAAGGCTTTCCCCGCGTGCAAAAACAAGAATAGGAATATGAATTTTAACGCTTTGTCCATAGCAGGGAAAAAGCAGGCGAAAAGCCAAGATATGCATGATAACGAGTGGAGATTGCTAAAACTGCGTTACCAGATTTAAACTCCACACCGCCGGAAAAAGGCTCGGGGCCGGTTTGCAATGCCCCGTTGAACACAATTCGTTTACCATACTCATGCCGCAATGCAATACCATACACCGGCTGAAATTGCGCGTTGTAGCGGTATTGAAAACCAGCCCTGGTAAACGGGTTTATTCTGTAGCCCAACAACATTGCAGCTGCAGGAGCTGCCATTCCACCCTCATAGGTGCGGTTCCACGGATTGATAATCACCGCAGAAGCATCCCATTTGTCATTAACCTGAAAAACTGCGCCAAGCCGCCCGCTCAGCCATGCATTGCGTTCTTCCGACATGGATTGATGCAGATAGGCATAACCCACAGAAAAACCGATACTCAACTGAGAACTGATTATCTGACAAAGCGACAAATGGGCTGAACTTACCGAAAAATTGGACGTGCCTCTGTAATCAGCATCCCCGCCATACATAGTCCCCTTGCTTCTGAATGCCAACGCACCGCCTCCGTGCACTAAAGACGTTCCCGTGAATCGCTGCTGGCCCCACACACCGCCTGTGGCTTTGCCTGAGAAGGCCGCACCGGGATTGTTGCTTAATCCGAAACCGGCATCCCTGTTAGCCTCGTTTGCACCCAGTCCGCGCACAGACGCGCCATGCTGAGCAAAACCAAGCTTACAAAGGCAAAGAAGCAGGGCTATTGTCCAATAACGAATCACGCTTCAAGAGCCTGTTTAAATACCTGCAGTTTATCTTTTAGTTCCCTTAACTTCTTTACAAGTGCGGCTTTAGGATTCTGGTCGGCATTGTTACCGCTGACCTTACGACTGGCTTTGGCTATTTTAATGCCTTTTTCACGGGTTAGGTAGTGAATTTCTTTCAGCAATTCAATGTCCTTGAGTGAATAAATGCGATCGCCCTTCTTATTTTTCATGGGCTTAAGCTGTTTAAATTCCGTTTCCCAGAAGCGCAGAGTCGATGCAGGAACATGCAGCATTTTGCTCACTTCGCCAATCTTGTAGTACTTTTTAATATGTGTATTTTCTGCTTCCATTAATCAAATCGTTTGGATTCCCGGTTGCTCATTTCTATCATCTGACGGTATTGTTCATCGGTGAGATCGTTGTGATAAAAGAATGCCGGATTCAGCGGGTTTCCACCCCTACGCACCTCGTAATGTAGGTGCGGGCCGGTACTTCGACCGGTATTGCCAATATGTCCTATCAGCTGACCTCTTTTAACCGATTGGCCGGGCCTTACCACCATTTTACTCAAATGGCCGTAGAGGGTAGTGTAGCCAAATCCGTGATCTATGATGATATGGTTTCCGTACCCCCAACCGTCATTATTTGTTTTCTGCACCACACCGTCGCCGGTAGCAAACACTTCAGTGCCAATATCTGCCGTAAAATCCATCCCGGCATGAAAGGTAAAGGTGCGGTAAAACGGGTCAAGCCGGTAACCAAAGCCACTGGCCATCTGATTCAAATTCTCATTGGCTACAGGCTGAATGGCCGGTATGGATTTCACAAAAGACTCTTTGCCTCGAATTAGCCTTTTGAGAGATTCGTATGAAACAGCCTGAGCATAGGCTTCCTTCCCAAGACGATCAATTTTTTGGCGGATGCGTTGCAACAGTGCACCTTCGGGCAATTCTTTAAGCTCTGCATAATCCGGACCGCGGTAATCAACAGGCTTTGGCGGATCAGCCTCATACATGGCCCTGTATATCTGCACATCGCGTTCCTTCAAAACACCCAGATTCCGATCCAGTTCTGCCACCGAGCGCTCCATCCCCCTCAGTTCACGCCTCAGGGTTGCATTTTCATCCATCAGCGACTGCTCTCGAGGTGTAGCGAAAATCCTGCTGAATAATACGGCAAATAGCATAGACAATAGCAGAATGAGGCTACTGAATCCGATTCCGCGCCAAAGCATGTAACTGCGGTTATCCCTAACCCGCTCAAAACTCAGACTTTTTGGATTGAAAAAGTATTTAGTCTTGCGCGCCATTTCTAGTTTATTGCAAGTATAAGGAATATCCACCGCAGATTGCACTTTTGGGCGGTATTATATTCTGCACGATTTCAGCTGTTCAGAAATAACCAAGATCATGAGCAATGTTCTTATGTTATGAAGAATTGTTAAATACTTTCGCATTAAAACACCATGAAAAATTCGATTTGGATTTTGCTGTTGCTGCTTGCCGCAAGCACCGGAAATGCTCAGACATCAACCCACAAATGGGCGGTATCAATCAATGGAAACCACAAAGAATACAAGGGAGACCTGGGCAAGTCACTCCTTCAGTTTCGCTACCCCAATTTTCAGCTTGGAGGCGGGGTTTCCCGTTACATAAACAAGTGGCTGGACCTGAGCCTGAATGCCAACTATGGCAAAATGCACTTTAACCCCAACCCCAATGCCTTTCAGGAACAGTATCCCGTGTTGAATCTCAAAGGCACAAATGCCAATCTTACTGCCAGGATCAAATTCAACAATGGCAAGTGGCTTAAGGAAGAAGCTTTTCTGGCACCTTATTTTGTTGCCGGCGTAGGTATGTTTTATGGTGACCGCCAAAAACCTGATTACACGCTCAACTGGCGCAACGTATCATACCTGAATATTCCCGTTGGAATGGGTGTGAATATCCGTTGTACACCACACCTTGACATAAACCTGAACTCTACCTGGATGCCATCTTTTGACGACAATCTGGATGGCTACGTTCAGGGTAACAGCAAAGATCAGCTTTGGGAACACCGCATCGGCTTCACCTACAATTTCAATATTAAAAAGGAAGAGAGCAAGGATTCCAAAGAAGCCAAGGCTGAAAAAAAGGCTTCAAAATAAGGCTTTGTTCAAATACATGGAATTTACCTAACATTTCCAAAACTTCTCTAATCAGCAGCTGAATACCCTGCATCCATGTAAGCACGAGCCTTCCTCACATATTCGTTTGTATTGTCCTGTATACGCTGATGCACACTTTCATCCAGCGTTTTTACCACCTTTGCCGGCACACCCAGCACTAGGCTGTAGGGCGGAATCACCATTCCTGATGGCACCAGTGCGTTGGCACCAATGATGCTGTATTCGCCAATTTCAGCATTGTTGAGCACTGTGGCATGCATCCCCACCAAAACATGGTGGCTCAACTTTGCGCCATGCACAATAGCGCTGTGACCGATAACGCAGTTATCGCCAATGATACACGGATCACCCGGGTCGGCGTGCAACACAGCATTGTCCTGAATATTGGTGCGGGCCCCAACCGAAATTAAATCGCTGTCGCCGCGCAAAACCGCACCAAACCACACGCTGCTTTCATCGTATAGCTGCACTTCACCAATGACGTGTGCGCCTTTTGCCACAAATACATTTTTGCCCATCAGGGGTCTTTTTTTCAAACGTTCCGTCAATTCTGTGCTCATAAGCGGTTCAAATATGCTTTTTTTGCAGGGCATGCGCAAGTTGTTTACCCATATTTCAGCCATTCACGGCATAGAAAACACACCCAAGAGTATCCTGAAAGGCAAGGAAATGAGCCAAACCGGCCACATTGAAAATGCCTGGATGCTGGTTGAAAACGGAAATTTTGCGAAATGGGGAAGCATGCAGGAAAGCAACCTGCCACCGGCAGATGACATTGTTTCGCTGCAAGGCCTGGAAGTTTTACCCGGACTCATTGACAGCCACACCCACTGCATCTTTGCCGAGCCTCGCAGCACCGAATGGGAAATGCGGCTAAAAGGCGCCACCTACGAAGAAATAGCGGCCGCAGGCGGTGGCATCCTAAATTCGGCAGCCAAACTGCGCAGCATGGATGAAGAATGGCTTTATGAGCAAAGTCTATGGCGGGTTCAGCGCATGATAGAACATGGTTCAACCACCATCGAAATCAAAAGCGGCTATGGACTAAGTACGGAAAGTGAACTCAAAATGTTGCGTATAGCCCGCCGCATAGGCAGAAATGTAAAAGCCACCATCAAAACCACATTTTTGGGAGCCCATGCTGTACCCCCGGAATTTAAAGGCCATCAGGAAGATTATGTAGAGTACATCCTGAATGAAATGTTGCCTGCAGTATGCGGGGAAGGTCTGGCAGACCATATGGACGTTTTCTGCGACCGTGGATTTTTTACTCCAGAGCAAACCCTGCGCCTGCTGGAAGCCGCAACGGAAATGGGGCTACCTGCCAAAATACATGCCAATGAACTTGGCATTACCGGTGGTGTACAGGTAGCGGCAAAGGCCTGTGCCTGGAGCGCCGATCACCTGGAACATGTGGGCGATGATGAAATTGAATGCCTCAGAAATTCAGAAGTCATGCCCGTAGGATTGCCCGGTACCAGCTACTTTCTGGACATCCCCTATACACCGGCAAGAAAAATCATCGATGCAGGCCTTCCTTTTGCTTTGGCTTCAGACTTCAATCCCGGCAGCAGCCCGGTTTGCAGCCTGCAAATGGTATGGAGCCTCGGGTGCAGCCGCATGAAATTGCTCCCGGTAGAAGCCTTCAATGCCATCACACTCAATGCTGCACGCAGCCTCAGACTTGAACACCTTACCGGCTGCATTGCCGTGGGCAAGCAAGCGGATTTCTGGACCACAGAAACCCGCAATGCCCTGCAATCAGTGCCCTATTTTTTTGGCGTAAACCACGCCAAAGACGTTTACCTGAAGGGCAATAAAAACTAATTATTTGCCCCCTTCAGGAATTCCCAGCAGTGGTGTTTTCCCGTCTGTTATGATCACTTTGGAATTGCTGCTCTGCGACAACGACTTGAATGCTTCAATCTGATTGTTTTTCAAAATATCGCCGGTAAGACTCTTGGAAAGCATTTCATTGCCTTTCGCTCTTGCCTCGGCTTCGATTTTGATGGCATTGGCCTGCCCCTCGGCTTTGATCTTGGCAACTTCAGCCTGCGCCTGGGCACCAATGATGGAAGCTTGCTTATCTCCTTCTGCTGCAATTGCCTTGCGCTCAGCTTCCAGTTTTTCGCGCTGTTTGGTAAACTCCATGCGCTGAGCCTCCTGCTCTGCCCTCAGTTTCTCTTCAATGGCGGCAGACAAGCCCGGAGGCAATGATATCGATTTCATAAGAACATTCTCAACGATAAACCCTTTGTTACCCAAAATTTCCATCATGGTATCGCGGATATTCTTCTCGATCAGAGCCCTTTCTCCACTATGCATGTCTTTCGCATAAAACTTTGAGGTTACATCGGCTGCTGCAGACCTAAATACAGGTAAGATTACTACCTCTTCGTAATTCATGCCAATATTCCGAATCACATCAGGCGCTGATTTTTTCTCGATGCGATAAAGTATTGAAATTTCCGACTGAATGGTAAGTCCTTCCCTGCTGGGCAAAGGAAGCCTCACCTCCATGTTAACTGTCCTTACTGGCACAAGCAATATGGTAGATAAAAAGGGATTGTAGAACCGAATGCCCGGGTCAAAAGCGGTGTAACCCAGCTTTCCAAGTTTCCTTTTCACACCGGTTTCACCGGGCCTTACAATCGTGCAGGCAGTCATTGAAAGTCCTGCGATACATAAAATCATTAGATTTCTCATAGTTTGGAATGTTTACGCAATAACAACAAATAATTATGCCAAATGCCTGAGATATGAATATTAACCCTATTGCCACCAAATTGGCCTTAAATTTGTGGTCTTTAAACCACGTAATCTCAAAAGACCATGCCATACCCGGAAATGCTAGTAGCGCCCATGCGCGCTGAACTCACCAACAACGGATTCACCGAACTGCGCACCGCTGAAGAAGTGGAAAATGCCCTTTCCAACCAGGAAGGCACCACACTTGTAGTTGTAAATTCTGTATGCGGCTGTGCGGCCGGCAGCGCCCGCCCCGGCATTCTAAAGAGCCTGCAGGCAGATAAAAAACCCGCCAGGTTGTTTACCGTTTTTGCCGGACAGGACCTGGATGCCACACAAAAAGCCCGCGAATACATGATTCCTTTCCCGCCTTCATCCCCTGCCGTAGCACTATTCAAAGATGGACAAATCGTGCATATGGTAGAACGCCACATGATTGAAGGACGCACTGCAGATATGGTCGCCGACAATTTGTCAGGTGCATACGAGGCATTTTGTTGATATTGTTAACTTTAATCGGCAGCTTTGTCTTTACGACCTACAAGTCTGTTAGAATTAACATACCTAATAATTCTGCCAGTTATTGTAATTGAAACCGTTTCCAACACGTAGAATAACGCTACTTATTGCTTCAACATTGATATACTCCGAACTTCTTACTGGCATGATAGACGCCTGCAGGCATGCGGGAGAATTCCAGCGCACCCACTTCAGATCTGTAACCGGAGATGCTATTTCTGATAAAGGACTTAATCAGCTGGTGAGTTTTGTGGATGTGGAAAGCGAAAAAATACTGGTAGACAAATTAAGAGCCATCAAACCCGATGCGGGCTTCATCACCGAGGAAAATACAGCACCCGAAAAGGCTGAAGGCCAAAGTGTATGGATCATTGACCCCCTGGACGGGACTACAAATTTTCTCCACGGACTTCAGGTTTTTTCTATCAGTATTGCGCTTATGGAAAACGGCATTATAAACGCAGGTGTGGTATATGCCCCGGTTATGGAAGAAATGTTCTGCGCAGAAAAAGGTAAAGGCGCCTTTTTAAATGATAAACCTATTCGGGTGAGTGATGTTGATACTTTAAAATCATCTCTGATTGCTACCGGTTTTCCGTATTATGAATTTCAGCAAACCTCAGCCTACCTTGAGCTGCTGGGCGAGTTGATGAAAAACACCCACGGACTTCGCCGTATGGGATCGGCTGCAATAGACCTTGCATACACAGCCTGTGGGAGATTTGACGGCTTTTATGAAACCGGCCTAAACGCCTGGGACGTGGCTGCGGGCGCACTCCTGGTAGCGGAAGCGGGTGGCATTGTCAGTGACTTCCACCAAAAACCCAATCATTTGTTTGGCAAACAAATTGTAGCTGCAAATACAAGTGTTTACAGGGAATTGCAGCCATTCACCCTGTCATATTTGGGATAGCGGTTTTTCATTGCTAATTTGCAATCCAATTGTTTTGGATAATTCCCATACTGAAAGGCATCGGACAGGGCTTCCTTATCAGCATCTTAAGCTTTGGTCCATCCTTTTTCACCCTGATAAATTCCGGAATTAAAGGAGGCAAAGCCGAAGGCATGCGTGTGGCACTGGGCATTTTTCTCAGCGAGTTTATCATGGCCCTGATTTGCTTTTTCGGTCTTTCCCGATTCTTCATCCTGCCGGAATTTCAGCTTGGTTTTTCCTTTTTTGCCGCTACTGCCATCTCATATATCGGAATCAGGGGTTTTTACAAAAAATACCAGCAATTTTTACGCAGCATTGAACAGCCTGCTGCAAAAAGTAAATCTTTTTTTAAAGGTTTTATATTAAACCTGATTAATCCCTTTGTATTACTGCTCTGGGTAGGATTGCTGGCTATCGTATCGGTATATTACGATAAAAATGACCCAAACTATGAAGTATCGATACTCATAAACCTAATATCCATACTTTTTACCCTGTTTTTACTTGATCTTGGAAAAGTTTATCTAAGTGATTTTCTGGGACGTAAACTTAGCAGGCGTGTCTATTATTTTATCAATAAATATTTTGGACTGATATTACTGGTTATCGGCATCTATTTTTTCTATCATTTTTTTACTTTATTGATACCCTATTTGAAACATGGCCATTGACATCAACATACTGCTAAATGTAGTGCTCGGAATGATCATGTTTGGCCTGGGACTGTCGCTGACCAAGGATGACTTCAAACACCTTTTTGACCAGCCCAGGGCTTTAAGTATTGGGCTTGCGTCTCAAATGCTGCTGTTGCCGTTTTTTGCGTGGCTTATCGCAAAACAAAGCGGACTGAACGCTGAAATTCAGGTAGGCATCATGATTTTATCCGTTTGTCCTGGCGGTATTACCAGCAACCTTGTTAGCTACTACGTAAAAGGCAATGTAGCGCTGGCTATTAGCCTTACCGTATGCAATGCCTTGCTCTCACTTTTTACCATACCGTTTCTGGTCAACTTGTTTTTGCAGCATTTTGTGCACTCCGGCAGAATGATAGAACTGCCTTTCTGGAAAACCATGTTCGATATTTTTGTCGTTACTGTAATGCCGGCACTGCTGGGCATGCTGGCCCGACACCAGTATGGCAACAGCGCACTGAAAATTGAAAAAAACCTGAACGTAATTTTACCCATGCTTCTGCTGATCGTATTTGCATTCAAGTTTGTGGCAGGAAATGACCAAGGCGGAACCGCCATGCGAACATCGGATTTGAAGGATCTTTCTATATGGATGATTGCGCTCAATATCGGCAGTATGCTCACAGGCTACATCGCAGGCATGCTGGGAAAGTTATCCTTCAAAAACCGCATCACCATTGCCGTAGAAGTGGGCTTGCACAACACAGCACTTGCCCTCCTCATTGCAGGCGACAAACTGGGCATTCCCGCCATGGAAAAACCGGCTCTTGTATACGCATTGTACTCTTTTGTAATTACATTTCTGGTGGCCTGGACGCTCATGAAACTCGATCCGGCGTTCAAAAAAGAGCCGAAGGCGTAATTTTGTATCCGGTTTCCGATTGAATCGTATGTTTAAAAGACAGCTTATTTCCCCTTTTATACTCTTGCTGGCTGCCTGGATGCTGCAGGGATGCGGAGGAATTAAACCCCAAGCTCCTTCTACTGCCAACCAAACCATTGCACCAAAACAACTGCCATCTGTTGTTTCTAACATACACATTCCCATTAAAGTGGAAATGAAGCCCTTTTTCAAAATGGCGGATGATGCGTTTGATAAAGAATTCAAAGGCAGCGACAAACCATGCTCCGGCCTTCGCTACGACTACAAAGTAAAACGCGAACCCCTTCAGATTTCAGGATCGGGCAAAACCGTAAACCTCAATTTGGATATGGCCTACGGATTTAAAGGCGAATACTGTGCGGCCTGTCTCTTCGAGACTTGTGTTAATCCGCCTGTCCCCTTTTCCTGTGGCTGGAATGAAAAACTAAGAAGGGTGAATGTGAAACTGTCATCGGATATTGAAATTCTGCCAAACTATCAGGTAAAATCTGCTTCGCGGTTCACGGATATTAAAACCATAGACCCCTGCGAAGTGACGTTTGCCAACATTAACATCAACAGCATTCTGCAAAGCAGGTTAAAACCAAGACTGGGTGAGTTTGCAGGCATGATTGATGCGGAAATAGCTAAACAGAACCTAAAACCGTATGTAAAACCTATTTGGGATGCGCTGCAGGAAGATATTAAAATTGACATGGTTGGCTACCTTCGTTTTCAGCCAAAAGAAATTAGCCTGGGCGACATCAGCATGAATGGCTCACAGCTGAGTTTCTCGGTGGGCCTGAAAGCGGCTCCTGTTATTGCCACAGTTCCGGCATCGGCAACACCTTCTGAATTACCCAATTTATCAGCCTATAAAAAAAGCTCTGGCTTCGAGGTATACACCGACCTATACATGAATTACGACACCCTTTCTGCACAGGTTTACAACACCATCAAAGACCAGATTTTTGAAATGGGCAGCAAAAAAATAAAGGTTACCTACATAAAGTTATTCCCTGCCAAGGAAAAACTGGGTGTGGAAGTAGGTTTTTCCGGCAGCAATAAAGGCGTATTTTATCTGTTAAGCGTGCCGGAATTCAATGCAAAAACATCACAACTCAGGCTTAAACAGGTGGAGTATGACATTGCCACCAAAAACGTCCTCATTAAGTCTGCAAAATGGCTGTTGGATGAAACCATACGTAAAAAACTGGAAGAACAAATGGTATTTGATGTTTCGGACCTGGTGAAACTTACCCGCGAATCCATCAATGCTTCCCTGAACCAGAAAATGGATTATGGTGTACGTCTGCAAGGCAGCCTACAGGAACTTGACATCAAAGACTACAGCATTCGTCCGGATGCGTTGCTTGTGCGCTCACTCACAAAGGGCAACCTGCAGGTTTTTGTAAATCAGTAATCATGTCCACCAAATTGAACGTGTGAACAAGCCGGAAGCGGGCCGGTTTGCGGTCCTGCTACCTTTGTGCTGATGAAATATGCGTGGCTTTTACTGGCAGGTCTTTTCATGACCGCCTGCGTTACCAAGAAAAAGTACCAGGAACTGGAAAAATCCAAAAACGAACTGGAGCAAAAACTCAATAAAAAAATAGGTGATTGTGAGACACAGAGTGCAGAATACCTGGGCAGAATCAGTGAATTGGACGGCAATATAGCAGCACTGGATAAACGCATCGGAAACCTGTATGACTCGCTGGGAAATTGCCGGGTAAAACTGGCCGAAAACCAGGATTATATCCGCGGTCTAGGGGATCGTCTGGATGAACAGAAAAAACGCCTGGCCACAGAACTCGATACTAAAAACAAAATCCTGCAAACCAAAGAACTGGAACTTAACAATGCATTAGCCAAGGCAGAAGAAGAAAGAATCAAACTGGAAAACCTGCGCAAGGAACTGGAGAAAACCGTGGCCCGTGTGCGCATGCTGGAAAGTGAACTAAACCGCAAAGACAGCGCTGTAAAAGCGCTGAAAGAAGAGATTGCCAGGGCACTTGCCGGTTTTGATGAACTCGATATCAAGGTTGAATACCGCAATGGCAAAGTGTATGTGAGTATGGCAGAAAAACTGCTATTCAAAAGCGGAAGTACCAGTGTTGACCCTAAAGGTCAGGAAGCACTGCTGAAACTGGCCGGCGCACTGAATAAAAAACCCGATGTGACCGTGAATGTGGAAGGGCATACCGACAACAAACCCATGAACAGCGAGAAAATCAAAGACAACTGGGATTTGAGCGTATTGCGTGCCACCAGCATTGTGCGCATACTTAGTGAAGACGGCAAAATGAATCCGGCGCGTATCACTGCAAGCGGTCGTGGTGAAACCAACCCGATTTCCGACAATGGCAGCCCTGAAGGCAGGGCCAAAAACCGTCGCACCGAAATCATACTAACACCCAAGCTGGATAAGATTTTCGAAATCCTAAACAACAACTGATTTGCCTTGAGCATACTCATTGCCGCCATCGAGAACCACAAGGAACCGGGCATCGATGACCTGTGCGAAAAATACCTTCAACGCCTGAATGGCCCCTGGAAAACCACCCTGCTAAGGCTTCCGGCTGCGCGGGTAAAGGAACCAGGCAAGCAAAAGCAGATTGAAACCGAAACCCTGCAGAAAATCATCAAGCCCGAAGATGTGGTGCTGTTGTGCGACGAAAATGGCAAAACCTTTACCAGTTCTGCATTTTCAACCCTTATCCAAAGCAAACTGGACACCCTGCGTGGAAGGCTCATCATCGGCATTGGCGGATCCTACGGTTTTACACCGGAATTCATGAAGATGCACGCGTGCATCCGTTTATCCGACATGACACTGCCCCACCACATGGCAAGACTGCTGCTTTGCGAGCAATTGTACCGGGCCATGAGCATTCAAAAAGGAAGCGCTTATCACCATGCCTGAGATTTTGCGTATTTTCGCGGTAGAATGAATATTGAACAGGAATTATCGCTGCAGATTGGTCAGGCCATCACCGAATTGTACGGAGAAAATCCGGTAGCGGTAAAACTGGAGAAAACCAATAAGGACTTTGAGGGCAGCTACACCTTTGTTGTATTTCCACTGCTGCGCATCAGCAAAAAAAACCCGCAGGATACTGCTGCCGAAATCGGTGAAAAACTACTCCAAAACGGACACCCTGTGGTGGCTTACAACGTCATCAAAGGCTTTTTAAACCTAAGCATCAGCGATAATGTGTGGCATCACTTGCTGCAACAACACTGGAATGACAGATCCTTTGGCCTGAAAGACAAAACAGAAGGCAGGGTGATGGTAGAATATTCTTCTCCAAACACCAACAAACCCCTGCACCTTGGGCATATCCGCAACAACCTGCTCGGATACAGCATTGCAGAAATCATGAAAGCCGGCGGGTATGAGGTTATCAAAGCAAACCTCATCAACGACCGAGGTATACACATTTGCAAAAGCATGCTGGCATGGCAACTTTTCGGCAATGGCGAAACCCCTGAAAGCAGCGGCATGAAAGGCGATCACCTGGTAGGCAAATACTACGTGGCATTTGACAAGGCATACAAAGCCGAAATTGATTCGCTGGTTGCCGGCGGCATGGATAAGGAAGAGGCTGAAAAATCTGCTCCTATTATGCTGCAAACCCAGGAAATGCTAAGGCAGTGGGAGGCCGGAAACCCTGAGGTGATCAAACTTTGGGAAACCATGAATGGCTGGGTTTACAAAGGTTTTGACCACACCTACAAGAGACTGGGCGTGGATTTTGATAAATATTACTACGAAAGCAACACCTACACGCTGGGTAAAGATATTGTTACCGAAGGACTCGAAAAAGGCATTTTCTACCGCAAGGAAGACGGATCTGTTTGGATTGACCTGACCGAAGAAGGGCTAGACCACAAGCTGGTACTGCGCAAAGACGGCACCTCGGTATACATCACGCAGGATATCGGCACTGCCGATGAAAAATTCAGGGAATTCGGCGCAGAAAAGAGCATCTATGTGGTTGGCAACGAACAGGACTACCACTTTAAAGTGCTTTTTCTCATCATGCAAAAACTCGGACGCAGCTGCGCTCAGGGTATGTACCACCTCAGCTATGGCATGGTTGATTTGCCCAGCGGCAAAATGAAAAGCCGCGAAGGTACTGTGGTAGACGCCGATGACCTGCTCGAAGAGATGCACGAAACCGCCAAAGCCAAAACGATGGAACTCGGGAAAACCGAAGGCATGGAAGTATCAGAGCTAAATGGCCTTTATGAAAAACTTGGCCTGGCTGCGCTCAAATTCTTCATACTGAAAGTAGATCCTAAAAAGCGTATGCTGTTTAACCCTCAGGAAAGTATTGATTTTCAGGGCGACACTGGTCCGTTTGTATTGTACACCTATGCGCGGATTCAAAGCATGCTGAAGCAGGCAGGAACTGACTGGCAAACCGGTGTTCCGGAAATTACCTGGCATACGGCAGAAAAAGAAACGCTGGAATGCCTGTATGGATTTCCTGAAGCGGTTCACAACGCATGCCGCGACTTCAACCCCGCCATCATTGCGCATTACAGTCTGGAGCTGGCAAAAGCATTTAACAGGCTGTACAATGAACTCTCATTCCTGAAAGAAACAGATACCACCAAACGTGCCGCCCGACTGCAGATTGCTGCATTTACCGCCAATACGCTTGAAAATGCCTGCAGGTTGCTCGGCATCTCCATGGTGGAAAGGATGTAATCCTTACTTCTCCTCGTTTAGCTTGAAAATCAACCCTGCTTCCAACGAAAGCTGAGGGATAAAAACGGTTTGGGTACCCGTGGCCGAGGGCAACAATGGAACGCGCAGGCGCCCCTGAAGAAACGCATTGGTCTTTTTAAACATGATGTAATCGGCCTTGTAACCCGCATTGAGCCATACATTAGCCGGAAAACCAAGTAAATCATCGTCTTTCACCGCTATACGCGACTCCCCATTGCTATGCGAAAAGCCCACGGTTTCTACCATCACACGGTCGCGGATGAGCGCACCTGCCGAAAGTCCATACATCCACCACAGATCAAATTCGCGGAGATTTCGGCTGTAACCTTCGGCACTTTTGGTTTTCAGCCAGGAAAACTCAAGATAGTGATACCTGAAATCCTGGTTAATTTGTAAATTTCCCGAACCGGTAAGATTGGGCACTACACCAATTTTGGGGTGTATGGCAGTACCAATTTCAACATCGGTATTCACACGCCTGAAACCCACCGTAGTGTAACCCAGGCCCAGCGAAACAGCCTCGAGCGCATTCTTTTTGCGTGTGTAGGCCACACCAAAATTCAGGTTCTGCCCCGGGCGATCGGCACGGTTTAGTGAATCGCGAAACACCGATTCTGACGAATAATACCTTTCAGGGGTTTTAAAACCCGCCAGCAGCCTAAAGCCCAGATTGGGGGCCACATACACATGTAGGGTTTGCTCGTCTTTGCTGCGCTGTGCAGTTACGTTTCCGGCCACAGCAAGCAGCAGGCCGCATCCCAAAACAATTTGTTTTATTCCCATTGTAATCGGTTCAATTTATAATAAAAACGCCAGACACCAAATGCAGCAGCTACAAACAGCCCAAGCGTAAAACCGGTCCAGATTCCAAACACTTTGCCGTCCAGCACTATTCCCAGTATGTAGGAAGCCGGCAATGAAATCACCCAGTAGGATACTACAGAAATCAGGGATGACCATTTCACATCGGTTATACCCCTAAGCAGATTCATGGCACCGGCCTGTATGCCATCGGCCAGCTGAAAAAGGGCCGCCAGGAAGAACAATGGCAATATAACAGGCATAACTTCAGCCTCCACGCCATACCAACCTGCAATCTGCTTATTGAACAACACAAAAATAAAGGCATTTACCAGCTGAAAAACCACGACAATAAAAAACGTAGCATGGGCGACTTTTAGTATGGCGTCTTTGTTTTTTTCACCGTAGGCATTTCCTACCAGAATACTCCCGGCAACAGCCAGGCCGCTCACCACCATATAGGCTACAGAAGCCACATTGAGTGCAACCGCATGTGCCGCCACCTGTGCCGTTCCCAGCCATCCGACCATCAGCCCTGAAATGCTGAAACATGCCCACTCGGCAAAGGTCTGAAGCCCTACGGGAAGTCCCAGTTTCCAAAGTGCCGAAAGCTGTGTTTTAATCTCATGCCATGCAGGCATTACTGTAGGGCGGTAAGCCGCAAGAAAACCTGAATAACGAATATACCATATACCGGACAGTGCCATGCCCACGCGGGCTATCAGTGTAGCCCAGGCCGCACCCAGCATACCCATGTCCGGTAAGCCAAGATTGCCGTATATGAGGCCGTAGTTTAGCAAAACGTTTAGGGCAAGACCGCCAAACGTGATGGACATAGCAACCTTGGTGTGTCCAAGGCCATCGGTATACTGCCTGGATGCAGTGGACAGCAGCATGGGCAAAGCCGAATAATTGATGATGCGCAAAAAATCGGGGGTAAGCCGGTTGATACTATCTGCCTGTCCAAGCCACTCAAAGTTCTGGATAATGATTTCCAGCAGCACAAACTGACACAAAAAAAGCAGTATAGCCGCAACCTGCCCTGCACGGTAGGTAGCGAAGGTTTCCTTCCGCAACCCCTCGCCGTACTGAATACTTACCCGTGAACTGATGGCAAACATCACCCCGAAAGTGACGCTGGAAACCATAAAGAAAATGCTGTTGGCCTGATTTGCAGCCGCCAATACATCCTTTCCTAATCTACCCACCATCAGGGTGTCGGCAACGCCCATAAGCACGATGCCCAACTGCCCCATAATGATGGGCATGGCAAGGGTAAAAGTTTGAATAACAGTAGGGCGATGGGGAGAAAGGAAGCGTTTCAAGAACTACAAAAATAGGGCCAGGCAGGTTAAATGCGGATTTCACACATTTAATATTGTATTTTTATTTTAATGCGTAGATTTTAATGTATATTTGTTTTGTGGCAGATTCATTTTCACAGATATACATTCAATTGGTTTTTGTAGTTAGACGGAGAGAAAAACTGATTCGGGAAGAGTGGGAAGAGGAGCTTTTTAAATATATCACAGGGATTATCACGGCGAAAGGACGGAAACTGATGGCCATAAACGGCGTTGAAGACCACATCCATATTCTGATTGGAATGAAGCCTTCCTGCCGTTTGTCTGATTTAGTTAAGGAGGTTAAGTTTTCTTCGGGTGGCTTCGTAAACGATAAACATTTCTGTAAAAAACCTTTTCGCTGGCAGGAGGGATATGGCGCATTTTCATACAGCCAGTCAGCCGTTAATAATGTAATTAACTATATAAACAACCAAAAAGAACATCACCGGCAAACGACATTTGAAGAAGAATATCGGGATTTTCTTAAAAAATTCAATATTGAATATCAGGAGAGATATTTCAACGAAGGTTTGGACTCTTGAGGTGCGACCCCTCCGGGGTCGGGTTTTGGGGCTCCTTTGGCGGATAATGACATGGCATCCCTCCGGGATGCCATAACCAAAACCAAAATTATAATGCAAGCCGGAGCTCCCAAGAAAGAGCGACCCTTGCCAGCACCCCTGAACCCGGAGGGTTCGCATAATCCTACCCAATAAAAACACAAGCAAGCAAAAAAGGACATCACCACCAGATAAATAGAGCTGTCCACCCCTGAACCCGGAGGTTTCACATGCCCGTAACGAAGTGCGGGGATTTGAACCAAACCCGGAGGGTTCGCAAAAACCTCCAATAACGCGAGCAGTCAACGAAGGACTAATCCAGCGAATAATTAGAGCCTGCAACGCTGAACCCGGAGGGTTCATATATCCCTAACGAAGTGCAGGGATATGAACCGAACCCGGAGGGTTCGCATATCAGCCCGGTTTTCACGACCTTTGCACCGTGCATCCCGAAGTTCTTTACGAAGACAACCACCTCATTGCGGTGAACAAACCCGCCGGACTTGCCGTGCAGGGCGATGTGACCGGTGATGTACACCTGCTTGACATAGTCTCGGATTACCTTGCCGCCAAATATAACAAACCAGGCAAAGCCTTCGTGGGCCTCATTCACCGCCTGGACAGACCCGTAAGCGGAGTGGTGTTACTGGCCCGCACCTCCAAAGCCCTGGCCCGCATGAACGAACAGTTCCGCGCCAAAACCACCCAAAAAACCTACCGCGCCCTTGTAAGCACACTGCCGCCCCAAAATACCGAAACCCTCACCCATTACCTCGGAAAAGACAGCAAAACCCACCGTGCCCTTACCTACCTAAAACCCAAAGCTGGCGCCAAAGAAGCCATTCTGCACTACGAACTGCTGAAACACGCACCCAACGGCTATCTGCTAAACGTCCACCTGGAAACCGGCCGTTTCCACCAGATCCGCGCACAACTGGCCAAAACCGGCATGCCCATTCTTGGAGACGTTAAATACGGTGCCGGCACGCCCCTCCCCGACAGAAGTATTGCCCTGCATGCCTTTTCACTGGAATTTAACCACCCCGTTACCTCAGAAAAAATCCTGATTACAGCACCCTATCCCAAACAGCCTTGGTGGAAAGGCTGCTAAAATCCGAGCTCCCTGCCCGGATCCCACAGCAACTGCTCAAAGTCAACCACACAGTCATTTTCAACCTTTATCCCTTCTGCCTCCAGGCGTTTTTGCATGGTATCATCATTACCAAAATGAGCCTTCCCTGTCAGCATTCCCATCCTGTTTACCACCCGGTGCGCTGGAACAGACTCAGATAATCCATGGCTATTGTTCATCGCCCATCCCACCATACGGCTGCTCCTGCCTGTACCCAGATACCTTGCTATTGCGCCGTAAGACGTTACCCTACCCCGTGGAATCAGGCGCACTACCGCATATACATCCTCAAAAAAATCATTTTTGTCACCTTTCTCGGCTTTCATGGTGTTTTGGAACAAAATTTGCAAAATATTTGTTCAATTGCAAACCCAATGTCAATGCTAAGAACTTTAACCCTTTTCTCCCTGCTTGCAGGCAGCACCGCACTGATGGCACAGATAACGCCTTACAAGCGCACTGAACCTGTAAAAATCAATAATATCGGAGTTTATCCCAAACTCACCAATGCCAAAAACTGGGACGGAAGGGAACCCGGAACGTACAATCTCCGCTTCAAAATTCGTGGACTAAAAACCGGTGATACAGCCTACATCGCCGATTACTACCTCGATAATAAATACCTGCGTGACACTGCGGTAGTAGACAAAAAAGGCCTGCTTACCTTCACCGGAAACAAAAAACTGCAGAGGGGCATGTACCTTTTCGTAATGCCGAAAAAAGCAGATTTCTTTGAGTTTATCGTAGATGATGATCAGGACTTTACCATCAGCACAGACACCCAGTACTGGAAGCGTGAATACTATGGGACCATGACTGTAGATGGTTCAGAGCAGAACACAGCCTTTGCTGCATACCAGAATGGAAGGGTAAGTCTCGGCATAGAAATTGGCAAACTGGAAGAAAGCATTAAAATTGAAACCAACGAAAAGACAAAAAAAGACCTGCAAACCAGACAGAAAGCCATTTTCGAGAAAAAAGAAAGCTACGATAAAGATTTTATTGCTGCACACCCCGATCACCTGCTGTCGCGCTTCCTCTATGCCATGATGGACGTAGATGTTCCTGAAGAACTACCCACCAATCCCGATGGAACCAAAGACAGTGCTTTCCCCTATCGCTACTATAAAACCCACTACTGGGACCATGTGGATTTAGGAGAAGACGGCTTGGTGCGCATGCCGGTGAACTTAATCAAACAAAAACTGAATTTCTATTTCGACAAACTGGTGAGCCCGGATCCGGACAGTTGTATCAAGGAATGCGACATGATTCTGGGAAAGGTTAAAAACACCATAGATCTGGAGCACTTTGTGATTTATCACCTGACCTACAAGTTTGAAACCAGTAAAATCATGGGTCAGGACGCCGTATTTGTAAACCTGGCCGTAAACAATTACTGCAATGGCAGGGCCTGGTGGACAGACAGTGCCACCATTGATAAAATGTGTGAAGCTGCTATCAGAAAGTCTTCCACCCTTGTTGGAAGAATAGCTCCACCGCTGGAATTGCTCACCCCTGATAGCACCTGGGTAAATACCGCTGCTGTAAAAGCACCCTTCACCCTGATGATTTTCTGGGATCCTACCTGCGGACATTGCAAAGAGGTTATGCCAAAACTGGCCAAAGTATACGAAAAGAATAAAAAGAAAGGCTGGAAGGTAATCGCACTGGCAAGCAGCGATAAAAAAGCGGAATGGATTCAGTATCTGGCTGAGCATCCCGAAGTGAAAGAATTCATTCACCTTCGACGCGGCATAGTGCGCTCCGAAGAAATGGCCCACAACATGCAGTCATATTACATTGTAGCCAATCCTACCATTTTCGTACTGGATAAAGACAAGAAAATCCTGGCCAACCGCATAGACAGCGAAAAGATTGAGGATTTCATCGGCCACTTTGAAAGAGAAGAGACGGAAGAAGCAGCAAACAAAAAGTAATTTACCTGTAGTGCTTTTTCATATACTTTTTGGCATCGCGGTACATGGTGCCTGTAAAGTACGTGAGACCATATGACCAGTACGGACCGGTAAAATTGGTGGTTTCCAAACCGGAAACGCGGATACCTACACCCGCATAAAAGCCAAAATAACGCAGAAACCGCACTGTGCCACCAATACCGGCCTCCAGGGGCACTATCATCCCAATATTGGCTTTCTTTATGTTTGAACCACTTTTACGGTATTCCCAGCCGTTTCCAATACCCGCCTGAAAGGAGGTTACCACCTCAAACCGCCAGCTTTGGTGCACATAATATTCAAGTGTGGAGCTGGTATAGGCAAAACCCTGATTCAATGTATCACGATCCAGAGTTTGCAGCAGGCGGCTGTTGTAGTAGCCCGTCCACACAGCCACTTTCCCAAAATCCAGGCCGTAGCGCAGTCCGTTCACATCCACCGGCACCCCGCCCATAATGGATTTGCGGCTGTCAAAACCCAGCCTGAGGCCTGGGGTTCGCATCAGGTATGTTCGCACCGTATCCACCGGATTCCAGCGAATACGTGTGCTGTCCTGTGCCTGCAGGGTGAATGCAACAAGGCTAAAAACGATTGCGGCGAGGCGCATGGGGCGAAGTTAGAGAAGGCTCATGTAAATACCATTTTCTGACATTTCCCCGATTGTTGATAAACAAACCGGCCTTCATCCATCCCCAAAATTCCCCTATTTTCGCATTAAGCATGTCTTTTCCCTACCAGATAAAGAACCTTGAGGCGTATCATGATGCCTACCGACAAAGCCATGAAGATCCCGAAGCCTTTTGGGCCGGTATCGCGTCGCATTTTACCTGGCATAAGCCCTGGCATTCTATAGTTCGCTCCGATTTCCATAGCGCCACCCACAGCTGGTTTGAAGGAGGCAAACTCAACATCACTGAAAACTGTCTTGACCGCTACGCTGCCTCTCAACCCAATACCATCGCGATTATCTGGGAACCGAATAACCCCGGGGAACCCGGCAGAACCCTTACCTACAAACAACTACTGGATGAAGTGATGCTATTTGCCAACGTACTGAAACACCGCGGCATCGGCAAAGGTGACCGGGTTTGCATCTACATGGGCATGGTGCCCGAATTGGCCATAGCCGTGCTGGCCTGCGCCCGCATTGGAGCCATACATTCTGTAATTTTTGGCGGCTTCAGCGCCAATAGCATTGCCGACCGCGTCCAGGATGCCGGTGCCAAAGCCATCATTACCTGCGACGGTGCATTCCGAGGCGCCAAAAGCATTCCACTGAAGAACGTGGTGGATGAGGCCCTGCAGCATTGTCCCACCGCACAAACCGTGTGGGTGCTGCGCCGCACCCACGAACCCGTGAGCATGCGCAACGGACGCGATTACGACTGGCAGGCCGAAACCGAAGCTATGCAGGCAAGCGGCAACACCCACTGCCCCGCCGCAAGCATGGATTCCGAAGATCCGTTGTTTATACTCTATACTTCGGGTTCTACCGGCAAACCCAAGGGCGTGGTACACACCACCGCAGGCTACATGGTTTGGGCCCACTACACGTTTGTAAACGTGTTTCAGTACCAACCGGGACAAATCCATTTCTGCACCGCAGATATTGGCTGGATTACCGGCCACAGCTACATCCTCTATGGCCCGCTGAGCGCAGGCGCCACCACGCTTATGTTTGAAGGCATTCCCACCTGGCCCGATGCAAGCCGCTTTTGGGACATTGTTCAAAAACACCGCACCGACATTCTCTATACCGCACCCACCGCCATACGCAGCCTGATGACTTTTGGTAAAGAACCGCTGCAAAACAAAGACCTTTCTTCGCTGAAAGTATTGGGAACTGTGGGCGAACCCATCAATGCCGAGGCATGGCACTGGTATGACCGCGAAGTGGGCAAAGGCAAAGCCCCCATTGCCGATACCTGGTGGCAAACCGAAACAGGCGGCGTCATGATTAGCAATTTGGCCGGGGTAACGCCCTCAAAACCCACCTTTGCCACCCTGCCCCTGCCGGGTGTATTTCCGGTTCTGGTGGATGAAAATGGCAAAGAAATCAGCGGAAACGGGGTTTCAGGCAATCTGTGTATCATAAAATCCTGGCCGGGCATCATCCGCAGCACCTGGGGCGACCACGAACGCTGCCGGCAAACCTATTTCTCCACATACCCGGGATTCTATTTCACCGGCGATGGCTGCCTGCGTGATGAAGAAGGACACTACCGCATCACGGGCCGCGTAGATGATGTGCTGAATGTTTCCGGCCACCGAATAGGGACCGCCGAGGTGGAAAACGCCATCAACATGCACGCCGGCGTAGTAGAAAGCGCCGTGGTGGGCTTTCCGCACGACATCAAAGGGCAGGGCATTTATGCCTACGTCATTTGCGGCACCAAGCCCGAGAATGAAAGTGAACTGCGACAGGATATCCTGCAAACGGTTTCGCAGGTGATTGGCCCCATTGCCAAACCTGATCAAATCCAGTTTGTGAGCGGACTACCCAAAACCCGCAGTGGCAAGATTATGCGGCGCATATTGCGCAAAATTGCCGAAGGCGAAACCCAAAACCTCGGCGATACCACCACCTTGCTAGACCCGGGTGTGGTGGAGGAGATTTTAAGGGGGAAGCTAGTTTAACCTCCCGCCCGCTCCAGCCCCTTCCGCATATC
The DNA here is from genome assembly GCA_964626685.1 of uncultured Flavobacteriaceae bacterium. GTDB lineage: Bacteria > Bacteroidota > Bacteroidia > NS11-12g > UBA955 > RGEC01. The sequence continues at coordinate 175,429 of CAZVJY010000003.1, read as the reverse complement.
CTCCAGCCACGCCTCGCGCAGCGTTGCGGGCTGCAACACCTGCACCCGGCTGCCATAGCTGCGGATGAACATGTTTAGCTCCTCGGAAAGATGCACCGTAATGCGCACATGAAGTCCTTTTTGCAGATGGTTTTCCAATATCTCCTGGGTGGCATGCAGTCCGGAGGAAAGCACATAAGCAGCGCTTTCGGGGGCAAACAGCAATTCTACTGCCACGGGTGCGGCATTGTTCACCACCGTAATTCCCATGGCATGGGCAAAATAGGATTCGGCATCAAAGGCTTCATGGTATGTATCCGTCGTAAGCACCGCTTCCGTAAAGCGATCCAGACCATAATTACGTACCTCGTTTCGATGCTCGGCAAAAGCCACCAGGTACCAGCGGTTATTGAATTCCTTAAGCAAATACGGACGAATGCGAAAAGGCTGGCTTTCCACGCCTCCAAAGGGTTTGTATCGCACCGTCATAATGCTTTTTTGCAATATACCTTCCACTGCAGTTTCAAAAATACCTTTTTCTGGCCACTCCGCCGGTACTTCCATTTGTATAACCTGCCGGCTGAGCCACTGCCCGGTGGCACTTCCCACACGAATAATGCGTTCCAGCTGTTCAATGGGCCGATGAATTTCTGCCAGGTAGGGAACACCGCTGAACTGGTTTAAAATATCCGCCGCATATTTCAGCTTTTCAATATCATCACGGCTGATAGGCAAACCGGTGATGGAATAATCGGATGTTTGGTAATAATATCCCTTCCGCGTCTTGTCGTAGGCAATGGGCGCCATATAGCCCAGATCCTGGTTATTGCGCATGTTATTGATATCTTCATCCAGCGTGCGGCTGCTAATGCTGTATCCCAGGCGATTTTCAATAGCATCTATCAGGTCTTCCTTGCTCGGGAAAGACCGTCTTTTCAGCATTTCATCAATAATGCGGTACCGGCCCAGGGCATCTTTATTCACTGGCATAAAACGAAGATAGAAGTTTCCTCCTACAAAAATGGCTCGTTACCGAAATTTATTCAATCACAAGAATTTAGTGCTCTGACAATACGGCTATCCTGATTTATCTTCCTGGCTTCAGCTATTTTTTGCAAGTCCTTCATTTTTGATGCATCGCAGTTGCAACGGTTAACCAGCCTGGCTAAAATCCAGGCAGCATAATCATCAGAAAACATATACAAAATGCGAATCCGTTTTAGCTTGACAATGGATAAATCATCTACTTTATTGCCCATCAGCAAATCGTAAACATGGTCGCGTGTGATGTTTTGTTTGCTATATTTATGCTGAATCATCTTGCCCAGCACATCGCCTTTAGGACTGTACGCCAGTGATTTGGCGGCCTGCCTGGTAACAATCCACTCATCGGCTTTTTCAAAACCCCATTCCTTTAATCGATCCCACATTTCCTCCTCTATTTTTTCAGCCACAAACTCTTCCCAGTTCAATTTCTCCTCTTTCAGCACTGCGCTTTCTTCAATGGTTTTTAATGTAGAATTGTGTTCGCTTACAATTTGCTTCTCAGCGGCGCTCAGGTAGTGCAGTTCATCTGCGGCCCCTTTCATACCAGCAGCCGATTCGCTGAGTGCCTTTGATTCTGCAGCTGCCGCTTTGGCTTCTGAACGCACAGCAGCAGATTCCTTAACACAGGTTCTGAGGGCACTGCTAAGAAATAACATTAAAATAATTCCGGCATGGGCTTTTAACATGCCTCAAAAGAACAAAAAATATGTCAATAAAACACCCTGTAAAGCAGTGGATTTTGGGTTTCCAATCAATCATCCCGCATCGGGATAATGGGCATATCAGGTATTATTGTCGGTCTTTGTTGCCTCGGATCTACCGGAAGGGGCTGCGGTTTCGGCTTTATTTTTTTATGTTTTTTATGATCCTTATGGCTAAATACCACCACCCCATGGTGCCAGGTGGCCAGCCAGACACTGCTGTCTGGCGCCACTACTATGCGGTTAATGCCATCAAATTCGCCGTTTAAAGGAACAGAATACGACTCCCAGTCATTTTCATTATTCACAATCAAATGGGCTCCAAACTGGCTACCTGCCATCAACCGCCCATCGGGCAACACTCCCAGCTCATGTGCCGTAAACTGCCATGAACCGTTAAAATTATAAAAAGCAGTCTGAGGTATATTATCCGCTTTCATCCATCCGGAATCTTTGCGGTACATCAGGTTCAGTCCGGTAAATGCCGCTGCCCAAAGCCTTCCTTTTCCGTCTTCGGCAGTGCGGTACAAGGCCGCATCGCACACATGGGAAGTTCTGGTGAGTCCAACGCCAAGATTTTTGGAAAACCGGTAACGATAGGTACTGCGGCCTGTATTCACATCCACAGCATCATCACCATAGGGCGAAAGACCCATCACGCCGGCATCCTCGCGCAACAGCGATTTAAATGAGCCGTTGCGGTATAGCACCAGCCCTTGTGTTCCGCCCAGCAACAAACCATTATCAGGCACCTTGCACACTTCCATGGCCTGCAGGCTGCTTTGGGGAAAATCGATGTATTCCCATGTGTTGCTGTTCAGGTGATAAATAACCAGTTTGCCCACAATACCCCCAATAGCAAGGGTTTGGTCATCGATAAAGGCAAGATCGTTGAACCATCCATATACAAGCGAATCCGGCAATATGGGTTTTACCACATGCCAGCCCTTGTTGTCGTAACAATTCAGCCCAAAATTGGATGTAGCCACCCAGGCGCGGCCTTTGGTATCAAATTCTATATCGGTAATAAAGTTGTGCTCTACGCTTTTGTTTTCAGTATTGTAGAACGTCCAGCCATACTCATGCAGGGGCTGTGCATTGGCTGAAGCGGCAGCAACAAAAACAATCAGATAAAACCATTTACGCATGCCCATTTATTCTCTTAAGGCTGCAAAGGTAAATGAAGACCCCACATAGCCCATGGTTCAAACCATGGGCTATGTGGGGCAACAACCTAGAAAACATAAAAAAAGACCGCCTAAGCGGTCTTTTCCGTTTCATCAAAGATGAATATTATTTCTTCGGCTCAATCAGTTTGAAGAACTGATCCAGCTGTGGCAGAATCACGATGCGGGTGCGGCGGTTGCGGGCACGTCCTTCCTCAGAATTGTTGTCGGTAACAGGCTTGTGTTCGGCACGGCCGGCAGCAATCAGTCTGGAAGGATCCAGTCCGTATTTGGTTTGCAGCAAACGAACCACGGCAGTAGCACGCAGTACGCTCAAATCCCAGTTGTCTTCGAGAATCTTGCCGTTCATAGGCACATTGTCGGTGTGGCCTTCTACCATAAAGGTAATGTCTTTCTGGGCTTTCAGCACGGTAGCCACTTTTTCCAGCACTTTAAGGGCTCCGCCTTCTACTTCAAAGCTGTTTTGCTTGAAGAGCAGTTTGTCTGAAATATCTACAAACACGGCGCTTCCTTCCACCTTGATTTCAACATCCTTGTCGTTGATGTCTTTCAGGGCACCTTTCAGGCTCAGCACCAGCTGCATGTTCAGCGAATCCTTGCGGGCCATGGCCGACTGCAAATCCTTGATGTAAGAATCCTTGGAGCTGATATTTAACAAAGATTGCTTGATGCTCTCAGCCTGGGCCTTGCTGATAATAGACAAATCTTCGAGCTGACCCATCAGGTTATTGGCATTGGCACGCAGGCTTACCACTTCGGCTTCCAGACGTTTGATTTCGTTGCGCTGGGCCTGCTTGTCGCTCAGACAAACATCAAGCTGATTGGTAATGCGGTTCAGTGAATCGTTGAGTAGTGTGCTTTTGGCTACCTCGGCGTTGTATTTCTTCTTGGAAACACAACCCACTGAAACCATGGCAATCATGGTAAATGTGATCAGGAGTTTCTTCATAAACAGTAAGTATTGAATGGGTTTACGTAAATTTCTATGCAATATTACCACTACTAACAAAAATCACACCAAAAAGATTGTAAACAGTATGTGGAAGTCGATGAAACGGAATTACAAGCCAGATGAAACGATTATTGCATTTAAATTAAATCACATCCTTAGCTTTGCCTCATGCAGGCTGAATTTTGGGATAACCGTTATCTAAAACATGAATCCGTTTACGGTGATTTACCTAATGTATTTTTTAAGCAATGCATAGATAAGATCCATACAGGCAAGATGTTGCTACCAGCGGAAGGAGAAGGCAGAAATGCCGTTTATGCCGCAACACTTGGATGGGAGGTGACTGCTTTTGATTTTAGCCATACTGCAAAGGAAAAAGCGCTAAAGCTAGCGGAAACCCGACAAGTAAAAATAACCTATGAAGTTACAGACTTTTTATCATATGAAACTGACCCTGCATCTCTTGATTTGGCAGCCCTTATTTATGCCCACATGCATCCCGATCTGCGTCAATCATTTCATCATAAAATAAAAAACTGGATCAAACCTGGAGGCAGCTTGATTCTTGAAGCATTCAATACTATGCAGCTGGAACTGTCATCGGGAGGCCCAAAAGAACTTGCCATGCTATACAGCCCAGAAATCCTGCAACAGGACTTCCCGCAAACTGAATGGGAAATAAAAAATTTAGAAAACCTAGAAACCACCCTCCACGAGGGACCATTTCACCAGGGGAAAGCACAGGTCGTTCGCTTGCTGGCTGTCAGGCGTTAACGAAAATCGTATTTAACGCCAAAAACCTGAGTGAGTAATTCCTGTGGAGCATCCAGTGCAATGGCATTACCGGAGGGCGCTGGCGTTACCGGCGAATTTGATTTTAGGTAATCGCGCAGGGTAGTATGCAGGGTATAAGGGGTATTTTGTGCATCAGCCACATTTTTTATCCTGCACAACATGTCGGCAGGATCGCCATCGCGCTCACACGCCGCAATACTGTATATTTTTTCCAAGTCGAGCGGGGCACCCCCAACCACTATAGAATACACACGGCTGCCTATCTCTGCATAGGCTTTAAACGTCACGGTCATGCCGTTAAATTTTATTACCCATCCTCCAAAACGCTTGGATGCATCCTTGGCAAAAACATTATTCAGTTCTTTTTCCAGCCAGTTTTTTATTTGCATGCCCGTAACCTTACCTGTTCTGATGGTGCTGTCCACAGGGAGCATATCATAAATAAAGCCGTTGGTAACCGGAATATTCCCGGTGGCGTCCGGTGTAGTGCGTGGCGGACAAAAGCGAAAACCATTAGATAAAACAATATCAATTTCCGGCAACCGCCACCGTAGCGCATTCAGTATCATGGTGTCGATAGTGTTTTCAATAACAAAGTAACGGTATAGTGGCAGTGTACTGTACCCCACTACGGCATTGATATCTGCGGCAAAGGGTTTTTCCAGCTCCGACACCATTTCCTGCATTCTTTTGTCGGGTTTGTAGGCTGTCTCCGCGATTTCATCCAAGTGATAAGATTCTTCCACAATTGCCCCATTTTTAATGGTTAATTCCAGCCTACCCACAAACGAACCAAATGCACCAGGCTCTACTACCTTAGCATATTTGCATTGGATAGGTTCACGAACACGCTCGTGGGTATCTCCACCAAATATCATATCCACCCCTTTGCAAGCTTCGTTATTCGCCAAGGCAATCTGCTGTGAAAGCCCCAGATGAGAGAGAAGAATAACATATTTACAACCTTCATCATTGCGGAGCACGTCCACGTAATGCGCCAGGTTTTCTTCCGGTGCCGTATAGACAATACCCTTGCTGTAATTGGGACTTTGGCGGATCGGCACAAGGGGATCTGTATAGCCTAAAAAGCCAATTTTTATTCCGGCTATGTTCCAGATTTTATAAGGATGGAATATCAATTCGCCTTTTTTCCCTTCACCCAGGTCATGGTACATATTGGCACAAACCTTTGGGGCATTGAGCGAGCCCATAAGGGTTTGCATGCTCTTTTTGTAATAAATCACCTCCCAGTTGCCGGGCAAATACAAATCATAGTTTAATGCATTTAAAATAGGCACCATGGCCTTTCCGGTTGTTTTTACCGACAATTCTGAACCCTGAAACATATCACCGGTATCTACCAGAAACGTATTGGGATTTTTTTTGCGCCTTCCGGCTAAGTAGCTTGCCAGATTTGCATATCCGCCAGTTTTCCGAAATACTGCCTTGCCATTCTCCCAAAACAGCTCATCGTGTGGATGAATCTGACAGTGAACATCGGTAGTTTGCAGTATGGTAATTTTAAAGGTATTATGATTATCGTAATTATACGATATTGATGAATCATTTTGGCTTTCAGCTAACATATCATTCTGTAAAACACCCATTCCCAAGCCCATAAGGCCGGTGTTTTTTAGAAAATTTCTACGACTGTATGAAGCTTGCTGTATTGTTTTATTCATATAAATAATTTAAAAATGATAATTAACAACCAGATTATATAAAGACATATTGGTTTTATTAATTGTATATTTTTGATCAATTGCCAATTTATTTGCATTGCCTTTATACACATATAGCAATTGCATTTCAAGTCCTTTCAGAAAACCGGAAAACAAATACCGGATATCCGCATTAACCTGCCAGTAGGAAGGCATTCCATACTTGTTTCTTGCAGCATCTTTTACGTCCGGAAGGGCAAAATAACCCATTCCAAGTTCGGATTTAAACCCTTTATTGAAACCCTTTCCAATAACAGCAGTGGCTGCATGCACATCGGCCATACCTTCATTGCGTTCGCGCGGCATAAACGTGAAGAAGGGATCCCTTCCCCATTCCCGGGGCATCAGGTAGCGTCCGTTGTCGGTAATGCGGTTATAGTTTAGCTGAAAACTCCATTCTCCACGGGCTTGCAATCCCAGCCTGAAACCATAGGTAAGGGAACGGGAACCCGGTAATACAAATGTTTTCGACGAATCAGGGTTACCACCTGTCCCTACAGCGCTTTGGGCAATACACTGCGCTGCACCTGTAAACTTCATACCACGGCTGATTTTCGACTCTGTATTTAATTGAATGAGACCGCTGTTCAGCACATTGTCTATATAAAAATCCCAAAGCTGCAATTTTACACCATCCTTTATTTTATGGGTCACCCCTGCAAAGTAAACCGCTTTACTGTGAATATTTCCGGGGTATCCCGATTTGGTACCGTCTGTATTATTACCTGCCGGAAAAACTCCCATGGATTCTCCAATGCCAAACCACTTAACCGTGCTGCGCGGAGAAACACCATACAACCAGCCGCCTTCCAGACGGGTATTTTTTAAAATCCCTGATTCAAACATTACACCCTCCACCAGTGTGGGCCTCATGCGTCCGTCCTGCGGATTGATAAAGGGCGTTTTTATATGCTGCTTTCCGAGTTTTATCTGAGAATTTTTAAAGGAATATTTAATATATAAATCTTCCAGCCTGTCCATATCGTGTTTGTTTGATGCATCCAGCATATCAAACTGTCCCAGTTCGTATCGGTTTTTCACTCCGGTAAGGGGATCGGGTCGGGTTAAATCACTGGACCAGATATTATATATAAAAAATCCACTGATACCGATTTGAAAACCTTTGAACTTTCCGGTTTCATAGCCAATCCCCATTCCAAAGGCGTTGGCAAAATAATCCGACAAACCTGCATCATTATCGGTAGCCATGAAATAATAACGTGCATGCCCGTAAAACTCACCATTTCGAAAAAAGTGCTGTAAACTGCTGGTATCGGATTTGTCCCTTGCCCTTTCGGTGAAATGCTGATAGGGCAGCAATTGCGCAAAAGATATATTGGCACAGGCAGCCAGCAATATTAACCGTAACTTTTTAAACACTTTCTTTTTTATGAGGCGGCTGCGTATTGAAAACTACAAAAAATAAAACTTTGAATAGTATTGAATGGGGTAAGATGATCCGTATAAATACATTTTATTTTTTGGTATTTATCGGCAATCAAAACAGATAATTCATTTTCATTATACTGATGTATCTCAATCCCACTACACTTTGTAGGCCCCTGCTCAGAAAAAGTTCCGATAAAAACAAACCCGCCAGCGCTTACAAAATTCTTTAATAAATCTACATAATAATGAATTTCATGCTCTTCCCTTAAAAAGTGAAATGCGGCCCTGTCATGCCAAACATCGTATTTCCTTTCGGGCTTAAATTCTGTTACATCTGCCACAATCCATTTCACTTTTTCAGATCGCACACCCAGCCTGGCTTTTGCCCTGTTGAGTGCATTTTCAGAAATATCAAGAACGGTAATATCCGTATATCCCAGATCCAGCAAATGATCCGCCAGAAAGCTGTCTCCGCCACCAATGTCAATGATGGCAGCGCCTTTGGGTATCTGGTTATCCCTAAAAAACTGAAGTGAGGTTTCCGGTACAGGCTGATACCAGCTCACTTCCTGCAGGCTTTTGGTCTGGTAAACATTTTCCCAGTGTGATTTTCTGTCCGTCATCTTATTTATTTTGATTTCTTTTTTCTTTTATTGGGCCAAAAGGACCGTATTTATGTTGTTTTTCATCAAAACCATCCGAGAATGGACCAAAGGGATGATCCACGGGTTTTGCCGCTATTTTGGGCCAGTCAGTACTCAAATCCTTACTTGGCCGGGACTGAGAATTTACGTATGCTGCCACATCCCATGCCTCCTCATCTGTTAACTGGGCGCTGTTATGGGTAGCGCCCAGCGGCATATTGGCTTTTACATAGCCCGCAAACCGTGACAGTCTGAACAATCCGGCCCCATGGTTATAACTGTTTTTACCCCACAGCGGCGGATAGGTATATTCCGTAGCGTCCGAATTCAGGGTTCCCTGTCCATCGGCCTGATGACAACTCTGGCATTTGGCGTCATACACTATTTTGCCTTTGGCAGGATCAGAAGACCTATCCAGATACGAAAGCTCCACAATTCCCGAACCTTTGGGTTTTTCGCCTTTGGACGTTCCCGTGCCCAGCCATTTGATATAGGCATAAATAGCTTTCATTTCCTTGCTGTTGCTGTCCAGCGGTTTGCCATTCAGGCTACGCTCAAAACAATCATTTACCCGCTTATAAATTGTTTCGGTAGTGCCGGATCGCTCCCTGTATTTTGGATACGTTGAAAATACAGCAGCATAATTATTGCCCCAGGCACGGGTCCCGGCATCCAGATGACAATTGTTGCAGTTCATCCCGTTGGAAATAGCACTCACACTGCCCTTGGGGCCTAAATACTTCGAAGTGTGGGCTATAAGTTCTTTGCCGTATCTCACGAGTTCTCCCTCTTCCCCGACGGGAATGGTGCTTTCATCAGGAGCATGCCACAAATCATCAGTTATATTGGATTGCATTGCTGTTAATGAATCTGAAGACGCGGTATCCTGTGATGAAAGGGCAGGCAAAAAATCACCTTCCATTCTGCTGAACACAAGCACCAGCGTTCCCAGTATCAGCAGCACAACCGAAACAGCTACTTTTTTAAATGGCAAATGTGTCTCAATGATATCTGTAAGCGAGGTATTATTTGATTTTTCAGACATCTCTTTCATTTTTGAGGCCGCAGACAGTAACACTACCGCACCCAACATCAGCGAAATGATAAACACAATGCCCATAAATAAAATCTATTTATTAGCGGTTACAGATGCATTAATGTGGCAACCTGGGTTTCAGCCACGCATAGGTCCAGGTACCCAGCAGCGCACTAAATATCACCACCAAAATTACAGGATAACCTGCCCCCAGCAGTGCATACAGCGGACCGGGACAAGCACCTGCCAAGGCCCATCCCATTCCAAAAATGGTTCCTCCGATGATTTGCCCTTTGCTAAATTCCTTATTGGGAATGACGATTTCCTCGCGCTCTATGGATTTTATTTTAAATCGCTTTATCAGCCATACTGATATTGCACCTACAACCACTGCAGAACCGATAATTCCATACATATGAAAACTCTGGAAACGAAACATTTCCTGTATGCGAAACCACGATACAGCCTCCGTTTTGGTGAGTACGGTACCAAACAATATACCTACGAGTAAAAATTTAATGTTTTTCATTTTTTAATTTAATTAAACCAGGAATAAATAACAGGGGTTAAAATATGTGTCATAAGCAAACCACCGATAAAGAAGAATATAACGGCAACCAGCGAAGGCCACTGAAGACTGGAAAGCCCCATGATGGCATGACCTGAAGTACATCCGCCTGCATAGCGTGAACCAAATCCAATCATAAATCCGCCGAATACCAGAATGACCAGTCCTTTCAGTGAAAATACAGTTTCCCAATTAAACACATCTGAAGGAACCAATCCATCAAAAGAATTGACCCCCAGGGATTTGATATCGCTGATGGTTTCCTGCGAAATCTGAACGGGCTCATGGTTATTAAGCAAAACACCCCCCACAAATCCACCGATTAAGATTCCCAGCACAAAAAACAAATTCCACATTTCCGCTTTCCAGTTGTATTTGAGAAACTGAATATTGAATGGTGCAACGGCCGCACAGGTATGCCTGAGCGAAGATGAAATACCCAGCATTTTATTTCCAAAAATCAGCAGCATAGGCACAGAAATTCCGATAAGAGGCCCGCTTACGTACCAGGGCCAGGGTTCTTTGAGTAATTCTATAATCATTGTTTTTATTTTTAAATGGGATGGGTTAAAATGGGTTTCATCACATGATTTACCAGATCTGCAGATACACAGCCATTAATGAGTTTATTGAAGCCGGAACGCTGCTTGCTGCCAATGGAAATGATATCTATATCATGTTTGGCAACAAAATGAACGATCCCATCCTCTATATCACTGTCATTATAAACCGCAAACTCCACATTTGTCAGGCTATTTTTCTCTGCAAATGAGCGCATATTCCTTTCTGCATCCGCATCTGTTACAAAATCAGATGGTGTATTTACCCGCAGCAGATATAGTTTTGCATCAAAGGCTTTTTGAATTGCCAGTGTCATTTGTGCATGGGGAATATCATCAGATTTGAAACTATTGGCCATCACAATGGACTTTACCTGCAGGTCGGAGCGGTCGCATTTCAACGTCAGCAGCGGCATAGTAGCGTGCATTGCCACGTATTCCCCGTGGCTGGTATTCAACAACTCCTGCATACCGAAAGTCGTGTGCGTGCCCATTACAATCAAGCCAGCAGCCTGCTTGTTGGCATATTCCAGTACTTGCTCATTTACGTGCCCAAACCGAACAGCCGTAATAGCACCGGGAGCATACATGCGTTTCCATTCCTGCAGTTTGAGATTATTTTCCTCACGCTGCTTTTTTGGTCCGGAGGTGTCAAAATCACCGTCTTCCAGAATTTCGCCTTCATGGGTCAACAATACATGAGATGGGAGCGGAATTACATTCAGTAAATGGATTTCTGCACGCAATTCATGCGCGATTTTTACCGCCAGATCTGTTCCATAGCGGGATATATCTGAGAAATCAATAGGAACTATAATTTTCATTTTATGATTGTTTATTTAGGCCATGCACCGATACCGCCTACCAGATTAAATGCCTTGAAACCCTGAGACTTCATAAACTTACATGCCTGCCCACTTCTGTTTCCGCTGCGGCAATACACAAAATAGGTTTTGTTTTTGTCCAGCGCGGCAATGCGGTGCTGAAAATCAGCCGACATAATATCGATGTTTACAGCGTCGTTTATGAAACCGCCGGCAAACTCCGACGGTGTGCGCACATCCAGTAAAACGGCCCCTTCGGTCGTTTCAAAGGTTTTTTTGAAGGCAATACCTTCCAGGTCTGCCGGATTGGCAGTGAAAAATGATCCAAACATGATATGGTTAATTTTTATTTTTTACAACAGTGTAGAAGGACAAACGTAATCGCTCACATTGAACTTACCGGAATCCTTGATGGCCTTAAAACCTCCGGCCACATCAATTAAATTATCATAACCACGGGCCTTCAGGATAGAGGTAAAAATCATAGAACGGTAGCCACCGGCACAATGCACATACCAGGTTTTATCCTTGCTCACTTTCAGCATACTGTCATTGATATAATCCAGTGGCGCATTTACGGCACCCAAAATATGCTCAGACAAATGCTCACTGTTCTTGCGCACATCCAATACGGCGGTATCCGGATTTGCCTTCTGAATTTCAGCAAGCTCATCGGCCGATATGCTTTTGATGCTGTCTGTTTCTTTTCCAGCAGCAATCCAGCTTTCCATGCCACCATCCAGGTATCCGATGGCAAAATCATATCCCACACGGGCCAGGCGTGTAACTACTTCTTCTTCGCGGCCGGGTTCAGTTACCAGCAAAATCTCTTGCTTCAGATCGGGAATGAGGGTTCCCACCCAAACCGCAAAGCTGCCGTCGATACCAATATTGATGGCGTTGGGGATAAAGGATTTGGCAAATGCCTGAGGCGCACGGGTGTCCAGTATAAGGGCACCGGTTTCATTGGCAGCGGCCTCAAATGCAGCTGGAGAGAGGGCCTGCGTTCCACGCTGCAATACCTGTTCGATATTATCATACCCCTCAATGTTCATCATCACGTTTTTCGGGAAATATGAGGGAGGCGGCATCAATCCGGTGATTACTTCCTTGATAAACTCTTCGCGGGTCATATCGGCGCGCAGGGCATAATTGTTTCTCTTCTGGTTGCCCAGCGTGTCGTAAGTTTCCTTGCTCATGTTTTTGCCACAGGCAGAACCCGCACCGTGTGCAGGATATACGATAATTTCATCAGCCAGCGGCATGATTTTATTGCGCAGTGAATCGAAGAGATAAGAGGCCAGTTTATCCTGGGTTAGGTCTTCCACTACTTTCTGTGCAAGATCGGGGCGGCCTACATCACCTATGAAAAGGGTATCTCCGGTAAAAATAGCTACTTCTTTCCCGCTCTCATCTTTCAATAAATAGCAGGAACTTTCCAAGGTATGTCCGGGTGTGTGCAGCAGGGTAAAGGTAATGTTACCCACTTTAAACTCCTGTCCGTCTGTGGCCACCAGGGCATCAAAACCCAGTTTCATGGTGGTGGGCCCATACACGATCTGCGCGCCGGTAGCTTTGGCGAGGTCAATATGTCCGGACACAAAGTCCGCATGAAAATGCGTTTCAAAAACATACTTGATTTTTACACCGCTTTTTTCGGCGCGTTCTACGTAGGGTTGAATTTCACGCAGTGGGTCAATCACCACAGCTTCGCCCGCAGACTCAATAAAATAGGCTCCCTGAGCCAAACATCCGGTATAAATTTGTTCTATTTTCATGGTCATTTATTTTTTGATTGTGTTATACAAAGTTCGTGAGGTTTTATTTATTTTTTTGTCACTAATGTTACATTTAAAAATGGAATACCAGTTCTTTGAGCATGACATAAATGCCCATCACCAGCACAAACCACCCAAAACCGGTTTTTAGCTTGGAAGCATCGATGCGCTTGGATAATTTGTTTCCGATGAAAATACCGGCAATGGCAATGCCAGTAACGGTGAGCAGAAAAGGCCAGTCAATCTGCATGGTGCTCATGTCTCCGGTAAAACCAATGAGGGATTTGGCTGCAATGATCATCAGAGAGGTCCCCACGGCTTCTTTCATGGGCAAACCGGTAAACAAAACCAAAGCAGGAATAATCAGGAATCCGCCCCCGGCCCCCACCAGTCCGGTGAGCACACCAACAACAGCGCCTTCCAGCAGAATCATTGGATAGTTAAAGTTCAGCGGCTTGCTGTCATCACCATATTCACCCGACTTTTTGGGTTTGCGAATCATGCTGAACGACGCAAAAATCATAAGCACAGCGAAGATGCTCATCAGGAGCATGCTTTTGGTAAATTCAAACTGCCCTGCAGTAAACACCGCATCGGGAATTACGGGCACCAGCCATTTGCGGGTGGCATAAACAGCCAGGATAGAAGGGGCACCGAAAATCAAGCCAGTTTTGATATTTACCAGACCCTCTTTGTATTTGGGAACCGCTCCCACCAGGCTACTGGCGCCCACAATAAATAGGGAATAAGCAGTCGACGTGACGGTATCCAGGTTGAAAATGTATTTTAGCACTGGCACTGTCAATATGGAACCTCCCCCGCCTATTAATCCCAGTGATACTCCAATGAGGGCCGATGCCAGATAACCAAGTATTTCTATCCAATCCATAGCTGTAGTTTCAAAAATATTTTCAGCAAAGTTGGAGAGAAAAATCCGGGCAAACTGTTACCAATGTTACACAGTGGCTCTTAAAACAACAATTCTATGCTGTTTCGGTGCAGCTTCACCAGCTTGTTGTTTTCCATTTGCTTCAGCAGTCGGGAAATAACCACACGAGATGAGTTCAGGTCATTGGCAATCTGTTCGTGTGTAAGGTGCAAAACCGAAGAATTGAAGGCATTTTTTTGCCTTATCAGATAGTATTCCAGTCTTTCATCCATGGCGTGAAAAGCCACACTGCGTATGGCATCCAGCAACTCCTGATACCTAGCCCGATAGGTTTCCACCACAAAGATGTACCATGACTTATACCTGAGCATCAGGTCATCCATCAGTTCCACCGGTATAAACAACACTTCGCTGTCTTCGATAGCATAGGCCTCTACATCGCTTTTTTTATTGCGGGCAGCACACACAAAACTCAGGGCGCAGGCCTGTCCGGGCTCCAGGTAGTACATAAAAAACTCCTCCCCATTTTCTCCTTCGGTATAGAGTTTTATTTTCCCACTCAGCACCAGCATGGTATACTTCATGGGTTCTCCTGAACCAATAATTTGCACACCTGCCTTGAATTGGCGAACCATACCTACCTTTTCAATCTCTTGAAGCAGTCCTGGCTCGAATCGGTGGAAGTGCCGATGAAGTGAATCCATGTTCAAATATAACTCAACCTATAATTAGATAATGCGGATTCTGATATAAAATACCCATACCCGTTTGTTAAGTGAATGTTTAATAATGTTTTTAACTAGAAACGCTGAGTTTATCAGATAGATATTGAAAAAGTCAGGAACCGAATATATCCCCGCTCCCTCTTTAAATGAATAATCAAAATGGCTAGGTTATCCCGGATAAATTTGATTTTGGGATAAATTAACCTTGTCTTTGATAGCATCATTGGACAGTATAAAACAATGCTGTGTAATCTGAATAAGAATAAAAAGTAATTCAAACAAAAAAGCCCCAATCATAGCTTTGGTGGAGGATAGCGGAGTCGAATCACGAAACAGCGCCTCCTGGGCTTGCTGTTTCGTGGACCCTCGAAAAATCAAGAAATGTACCTATTTTTTTTTCGGGGCCGATGACCTCTTGCATGCCATGCAAGCGCTCTATCCAGCATAAACTCCTATCTAACTATAACTTACAATTCAGCCCCTATGTCAGATACCCAAATGTATCTCAAAGTAAAAAAACTGTAGTGCAAGCTTAGTTAGCCTCACAACACTTGCACAAATTTTTGCCAAAAAATCTGCTTGCAATTGAATCTAGAAAATGTGGTAAATATCATCTTTATTTTTACTTACCTATGATCACCATTAAATAGTAAGTAAAGATTGGTATTTAAAGAGAAAGTGCTAAAATTCCAGGGTGGACACCCATGACCATAGGTACATGGTTTTAAGCGCATAATCTCTACCACAAATCTTAACTGAGTATACCTTCATCTGCAAAGGAGAAGAAGTTGTAATCTGAATCCCAATCCCAATAGTTGTAATTTTTGATGTGGCTGATGTAATGGTATTAACTGTAGTAAGATTTTCTGAAAGGATTACTTTGAAATTTATAAATTATTTTTATTTTTGATCTTTACTTGCTTAAAAAACCATAATCTCATGACAAAAGAAGAAATTAAAGCCCAAGTTGAGCGTCGCAAAGAACAGATTTTGCAAAACAAAAACCATATTGCAGAACTAAAAGAAAGAATGAAAAGATTAGAGCCAAAGCATAGGGAAGGCACAAAAAATAACATCAAAAATTACACTGACAGAAATATTCAGTTAAAAAAAGAAATTGAGTACTACAAAGCGCAGGCAAAAAAATAGCTAGGGAATTTAACTAGTGATAGTTACCACATCCAAAAACAGGCAGGCTGAGATTGAAGTTCAGCATATCATACTTGAACTCCAAAATGGAAGAGCTCAACATATGCGACATTTTATTGACCAATACTATTGCTACAGGAACGGCTATGTCACAAATAACAAGGCAGATTGGAAAAAAATTTTCTGGTCAAAATTTGTTTCAAAAAAAGCACTAGAACTTTCTGAAAGAAAAAATAGTTTTGTTGTTAAGGAGCACGCAATCCCTATAAAAATTATAGTGGACATTCTCCGAAACATTCCTGTTGAATTATTGAACCAGGAGGGAATATCAAAAATTCTTGACAACTTGATAACTATTGCCACTATCACTAAGCAGGAAGATAAAATGCTCAATCAATCTAGACTAAAAAATAAGATGCCTGGGGATACTATAGATTACAAACAGTTAGTACAAAACCCTTTTGCGCGTTACCAACATGTTGGCATTGAAATCATTACATTAAATACTTAACTAGTGACGACGGTTTAAAAAAGAAAAAAGCCCCTAATTGGGGCTTCGGTGGAGGATAACGGAGTCGAACCGATGACCTCTTGCATGCCATGCAAGCGCTCTAGCCAGCTGAGCTAATCCCCCAATAGAACTGCAAATTTAATACTTTACTCATTACTTGCGCAACTTTTTTGCAAAACCCACCACCGCCTCCGCTACCCGAGCCGAAGCTCCGGGTCCGCCTACCATGGATGACAGCAAGGTATAATCATCCAGCTGCAACTGCCGTTGAGGCCCATCAACCAGACCTTCCAGCTGCTTCCCGATTTTTTCTGCCGTAAAATCCGCTTGTATCAGTTCAGGCACCGCTGGTTTGTTTAATATCAAATTCACCAATGAAATATACGGCACCTTAATCACCCGCCTGCCGATGGCGTAGGTGAGCGCCGCCACCCGGTAGCAAACCACCTGCGGCACATTTAACAACGCCGTCTCCAGCGTGGCCGTTCCGCTGGTTACCACAGCAGCAGTACTGCCTGCCAACACCTCGTATGTTTTTCCTTCGCACAATTCCATATTGGGCAAAAAGGTGTAACGGTTATAAAACGAACGGTCAAAACTGGGCGCTACGGCCACCCTGAAGTTCCAGTCGGGTTTTAGGGCTGCCAACTCCAGCATTACGGGCATGGCATTGTCAATCTCGTTGGACCTGCTACCAGGCAACAAGGCTATGCTTATTTTATTTCCGTCATATTGCGATTTAACTTTCTGCAATTGATGAAAAGCCGCTATTTCATCCATCACAGGATTGCCCACGTAGGTTGCATCCACCCCGTGTTTTTTAAAAAAATCAATTTCAAACGGCAAAATGGAATACAAAGTATCAACATAGGCACGAATGCCCTTAACACGTCCTGTATTCCATGCCCACACCTTGGGCGCAATGTAGTAATGCACCGGAATTTCCTGTATGTGGGCAAATTTCGCTAGTCGCATGTTAAATCCCGGATTGTCTATCAGCACCAGCACATCGGGCTTCCAGGCAGCAATATCTTCTTTGGCCTTGCGCAAAAAACCCGAAATGGCACGGATATTTTTAATCACTTCCCACAATCCCATAAACGCCCGCTCACGGTAATGCGAAACCAGTTCGCCACCGGCATCCCGCATCAAATCTCCGCCCCAGCAGCGTATTTCAGCATCTGCATCCAAGGCTTTAATAGCCTTAATCAGATTGGCTCCGTGCAAATCGCCGCTGGCCTCTCCCGCTACAAGGTAATATTTGCGGGCACGGCTCATGTAAACCAGTTCAGGTCAATAATAATGGTCCACAATGCGTTCAATACAGTACCGATTAGCCATCCCCTGCCAAAATTGAGCAGTTTGGGGTTGCGCATAACGAGGAAGAATATACCAATATTGGCGGCCACACCCACCTGATAGTAGGTATTGTAAAATCCTTCGCCGTGTAAAATGGCATAAATGATGGTTTGAAACTGTATGCCCTGGGCCATAGCAATCCAACCCGCCACCAGCATGGGCAACATGGCGGCAATGAGCAAGCCGCTTACCAGTTGAATAATCCTATCCATTTAAATCCCAGTTATTTATAGCTCCTATGCGCTGGTGATCCGTTAAATCAAACATGGTGGGCACCACGGAAACATATCCGTTTTGCAAAGCCCACTCGTCGGTATCCTGTCCTTGGTCCATATTCACAAATTTACCGGTCATCCAGTAATACGTGCGCCCAAACGGGTCGGTGCGCTGATCAAAATCTTCCTTCCATTTGGCCTGGGCCTGGCGGCAAACCTTAATACCTTTGATAACGCCATCCTCAGGCTTGGGGATATTTACATTCAAAAGAGTTCCGTAAGGTATATCGTGGGAAAGCACGTTCTCTGCTATCTTTTTGATGAACGGTTTTGCAGGAATAAAATCAGCCTCCCAGCTGTAATCGCAGAGCGAAAAGCCAATGGCTTTCATGCCATCAATGGCCCCTTCCATGGCGGCACTCATGGTTCCGCTGTAAATCACGTTAATACTGCTGTTTGAACCATGATTAACGCCCGATACCATCAGATCCGGTTTGCGTGGCAATATCTTATCGATGGCGATTTTCACGCAATCCACGGGGGTACCGCTACACTGCCATGCTTCCACACCCTGAAAAAGTTCCACTTTGGTAAGGCGTATGGGCTGATTGATGGTAATGGCGTGTCCCATGGCGCTCTGGGGTTTATCGGGAGCTACCACAATTACATCGCCCAGTTCCAGCATGGTTTCCACCAGTGCCGAAATACCCGGCGAGGTAATGCCGTCATCGTTGCTGATCAATATCAGGGGTTTGGTCATGTTGCAAAATTCGGGGATTTATGCTGCAGAATTGACAACTTTTTGAAAGTTGTCAATTCTTCTCCAATGCCTGACAATCACGTATATTTGCACCATGCAGGACAAATACGGTTTGCGCGGTGTTTCCAGCCAAAAGGAAGATGTTCATAACGCCATACGCCACGTAGACAAAGGCCTGTATCCCAAAGCATTCTGTAAAATCATTCCCGATTTACTGGGCAACGACCCCGAATACTGCAACATCATGCACGCAGACGGGGCGGGCACCAAAAGCAGCCTTGCATACCTATACTGGCGCGAAACCGGCGACATGGACGTGTGGAAAGGCATTGCACAGGATGCCATTGTGATGAATACCGATGACCTGCTCTGTGTGGGTGTTACCGGTCCTTTCCTGCTCAGCAGCACCATCGGTCGCAACAAAAACCGGATTCCTGGAGAAGTTATTGCCGCTATCATCAACGGCACCGAGGAGTTTTGCGCCAACATGCGCGACATGGGCATTGAAATCTACACCACCGGTGGCGAAACCGCCGATGTGGGCGATCTGGTTCGCACGGTTATTGTGGATTCTACATTAACTGCCCGGGCCAAACGCAGCGATATCATTAGCAACCATACCATCGCTCCGGGGCAAGTGATTGTGGGTTTTGCATCCTACGGAAAAGCCACCTACGAAAGTGAATACAACGGCGGCATGGGCAGCAATGGCCTAACCAGTGCCCGCCATGACGTTTTCAGCGCGGAATACCGCGAAAGATATCCGGAATCCTACGACACAGCCCTGCCCGAAAACGTGGTGTACTGCGGCAGCAAAAAACTCACCGATGCGGTGGCCGGCAGCCCGCTGGATGCGGGAAAACTGGTGCTCTCGCCCACAAGAACCTACGCCCCGCTGGTACAAAGCATTCTGAAAGAATTGCGTCCGGCTGTGAAAGGCATGGTGCATTGCAGTGGCGGCGGACAAACCAAGGTGTTACACTTCACCGACAACCTGCATGTGGTGAAAAACAATCTGTTGCCCATCCCTCCCCTGTTTCAGATGATTAAAGAAGAAAGCGGTACTGCGTGGGATGAAATGTTCAGGGTCTTCAACATGGGTCACCGCTTGGAAATTTACACCGATGAAAAATCGGCTGAAACGATGGTGCAGCTCGCCAAATTGTATGATATCGATAGCCAGATTATTGGCTACACCGAGGCCTCGGATACCAAATCCCTCACCATTTCAGGTGAATGGGGTGAGCTGAGGTATTAAATAAGGCGTCGCACCAAGATGCGACTTTACAACACCACATACGACGGACAATGATCCGAATGCTTCGCATCTGCCAGAATGTCCGCCCCTTTAAGCCGTTTTTTTAGATTATCGGAAACGCTGATATAATCGATGCGCCAGCCCTTGTTATTTGCCCTGGCATTGGCCCGAAAACTCCACCAGGTATAGCGGTGTGGCTCGGGGTGAAACTCGCGGAAGGTATCGACCATGCCGTTGTCAAACCATTTATCCATCCAGGCGCGCTCTTCGGGCAAAAAGCCGGTGGTGTTTTTGTTGCTCACCGGATCGTGAATGTCTATGGGCTTGTGGCAAATATTGTAATCGCCGCATACCACCAGTCCGGGTAAGGTTTTGCGGAGCTCGTTGCAGTAATCGAAGAAAAAATCCAGAAAGCGGTATTTCACATCCTGGCGGTGATCACCGCTGGTGCCGCTGGGGAAATAGGCAGAGATAACGCTGAAATCTTCATAATCGGCGCGAATAACACGGCCTTCATGGTCATATTCCTCCTGATCGCAACCGTAGTGCACGTGTTTGGGTGCTTTCTTGCTGAAAACAGCCACCCCACTGTAGCCTTTTTTGATGGCCGAAAACCAGTAGTGATGATACCCCAGCGCTTCAATGGCAGCAATATCGGCCTGGTCCTGCGTGGCCTTGATTTCCTGCAGGCAAACCACATCGGGGTTTTCCTCCTTCAAAAAATCAAAAAGACCTTTGGAAGCCGCACTGCGTATACCATTTACGTTGTAGGTAAGAATTTTCATGATGCAAAGGTAATGTGTGTAATTAATCCCTGCATTCCATCAGCAGCAGGTGCCCGGTCTCATACCGAATCTCCACAAAACCATCCTCCGCCACCCGGTTGCTGCTGCCGCTTCGGCCCGGAAAATGCAAGGCTTCGTTTTGTAAGGCAAACGCAAGATTGGAGGTATGAATACCACCGGCATCCATCACCGGTATGAGCGACAGCACCGTATCTTTCGGATACCACTTTTTGAAGCTTTTGGGCAAATTATAAATGCGGGAATGATCATCGATGATGGTAAGCTCTATGCGACCCGAATAGGCCGGCAACGTAGCCAGGTTGTTGAAATGGTGGTCGCTGCGCCGTCCCGTGGCCCACACAATGTGTGCAGCCTGTTGTCCTTCGGCAATCAAAAACTCGATGCCTTTTTGCAAATCTGTGAGTTCCTGATCCGGTGCATGCACAATGCGTACGCCCTGCATGGCTGCATGTGAATCCCAGCCGGGCGCCACCGAGTCAAAATCGCCCAGCACCGCATCCACCCTGATGTTCATATCCAGCACCCGTTGCAGCGCACCGTCCAGCACCAGCACATACGGATTCCACTCCAGCAGCTGCCCCAGCAGTTCCGAATCGCATTCGGCGCCGTTGGCAATGATGAGGGCGGGTTCCTGTCCGTCGCGAACAAAGTGATGGGATGACACAGCACAAAATTAGGGTTGAAAAACACTTACAGGGCAAAAAACTGTTTTGTCGTTTCCACACGCAGAAGAATCGAAAAACAGTCCTCCCGTGCCAATATTTTATTGTATTTTCACGTTTTAATTGATTATGGCAACCAAACCCCGCATTCTATGGGCAGATGATGAAATAGACCTTCTTAAACCGCACGTATTGTTCTTGGAAGGCAAAGGATATGAAATGGTAACCGTGAGCAGCGGCAGAGACGCCATTGAACAGGTAAAGCAACAGGAATTTGACCTCGTATTTTTAGATGAAAACATGCCCGGCATTTCCGGTTTGGATGCCCTTGCCAGTATTAAGCAGGACAAACCCAACCTGCCCGTGATCATGATTACCAAAAATGAGGAGGAGCACATCATGGAGGAGGCTATCGGCAGCAAAATCGCCGATTACCTCATCAAACCCGTGAACCCAAATCAGATATTGTTATCGGTAAAAAAGAACCTTGATGAAAAACGCCTTGTAACCCAGCGCACCACACAAAGCTACCAGAAGGAATTCATGCAGATTGGTATGGCGGTGAGTGAAAAAATGGAATTTGCGGAGTGGAAAGAGGTTTATAAAAAACTCGTTTTTTGGGAAATAGAACTGCACGAAAGCGGAGAAGACGGCATGAAAGAGGTGTTTGAAACCCAGAAAGCCGATGCCAACCGCAACTTTTGCCGCTATGTTTCCGACAACTACGTGGGAATGCTCAAAACCACAGGCGATGAAGGCCCCATTATGAGTCACAACCTGTTTCGCCGTGCTATCAACCCCTTACTGGACGGCGATTTGCCCGTTTTTATGATATTGGTAGACAACCTGCGCTTCGATCAGTGGCGCGCCATATCGGAAACCCTGCAAAACGAATTTCGTGTGGATCAGGAAGACCTGTACCTCAGCATTCTGCCCACCACTACGCAATATTGCCGCAATGCCATATTCAGTGGCCTGCTGCCGTCCGAAATTGAAAAGAGATTCCCCGACAAATGGAGCAACGATGAAGATGAAGGAGGAAAGAACATGTTTGAAAAGGATTTTCTGGAGGATATGCTGAAAAGACTGCGCAGGGATATCAAATTTTCGTACCATAAAATCACCAACCTGGATGCCGGAAAAGCCCTGGTAAACAATGTTCCCAACATGTTTCAGAACAAGCTGAACGTACTGGTTTACAACTTCGTTGATAATTTCAGCCACGCACGAACAGATATTCACGTAGTGCGCGAACTGGCGGAGGACGAAACGGCCTACCGCAATGTTATGGCCACCTGGTTCAAACACAGCGCTCTTTGGGAAGCTTTGCAGCGCATAGCCGAAAAGCCCTGCCGGGTGGTAATCACCACTGATCATGGCAGTATCCGGGTAAAAGACCCCATTAAAATTGTGGGCGACAAGAACGTAAATACCAACCTAAGATATAAGCAGGGCAAATCTCTTACCTACAATCCCAAAGAAGTACTGGAGGTAAAAAAGCCGGTTGACGCATTTTTGCCCACCCAGCATATGAGCAGTTCGTTTGTATTTGCGCGCGAAAACGACTTTTTTGCCTATCCCAATAATTACAATTACTACGTAAACCACTACCGCAATACCTTTCAGCACGGTGGCATCAGCCTGGAAGAGATGTGTTGTCCGCTGATAACCCTTAGCCCCAAGTCATAATGGAATCGTGCATAGGTCCGCTGGATGAAAACGAAATAACAACGGTGGTTGAATATATCACCAACCTTACTCCGCAACCCCGCATCATCACATTTACCGGAAACCTGGGCGCGGGCAAAACCACATTGATACGCGCATTGCTCAAAGCCATGAACAGCAGCGATGAAGCCAGCAGTCCTACTTTTGGCATTGTGAATGAATACCATACCGGAAAAGGCCGTCTGGTATGCCATACAGACTGGTATAGGGCAAAAAGTGCCGAAGAATTGCTGGACGCGGGCCTGCTGGAATACATCCACAACGATGATTGCCTGATGCTGATTGAATGGCCCGAAGTAGGCGCAGCCTTACTGGATGGCGAAAACTGCCTTCACATCAACATCGAACATCACGATAACCAGCGGCTTTACCGCTTCGCTGACCGCCTGTCATAAAGCTTCCAAAGGGTATCACCTGTGTAGACATCAATATCAATAACAGGTAACTTATAGGAATCCAGCTTTCCCTCCCGGTTTAGTACTAGTAAATAATCTGCGCTATCCGGTGTAGTAACCTGTTTGATATTTTCGGCATCAACACCCATTAATTGTTTATTTAACCAAATGGTTTCGGTAAATGCATAGATCTTTTTAGAATTTTCATCCTGATCTAATGTATTTAATGCACCTAAGGTGCTAATCCCCCAGTAATCCATACTAAAAGAACCCGGCTTCCATAATTGCTTAAATGAATTAAAATAGACAAAATCATATTTGATATTATACAACAATAAAACAGTCAGATATAAAGCTATTGCGAATATTTTTTTAAAATTAGTTTGAGAAACTACTTTGTCAACAAAAACGCCAATCATTAAAACAATAGGCATATATATAAAATACACATGCCTCCATCCGTTATATAGTGTAGGTTTCTGTACAATCAAATATGCAACAGTAATTATAAATAAAATAATAAAATATTGAACCAGTGGTGATTTTTTAAATATTTTAATTGAAGTATAAAATCCGGAAAATAACAAAAAAATATACATAAGAGGCAGTGTTACCAGCATCCATAAAAATGCATAATAAGCGGGTACATTTCCGGGTATGATTAATTTTCCGGCTAACATTGTCGGCGATGGCCAGGGATTTTCATCTGTGTATCGCAATATACCGATAATGCTTTCCCATGGGGTTTTCCAGACAGCAGGATATACCAAATACCAAGATACAATAAAAATGAACACAGCCATAAAGACCGCATACATTCTTTTTATATTCAACCGATAATGCAACAAAATCCAGATTACGGGAATAAAATAAAATACACCCGCAATTCTTACCGTGCTTGCCATTCCAGCCAGCATGCATGCGGCCCAGGGAAACTTCCCTGTTTGTATGGCTACTGATAGAGTCCAGAGCACAAATACACCCATACACAGAAAAAAAACATCCTTTGAATTGTAATGGGCTTCAGCAAACAATCGTGGCCAGCAGGCATAGACCATGGCCGTCAGCATGGCTGTTGTATGATGTTCATACAGTCTCCTGCCAATGCGGTAAACCCCAAAAACCGACAATAAAAAAATGGAAAACAACAGGGCCCTGCGCAGCAGCAGCTTTGACTGCATGGGCGATGTAAATACAAGTTGCTCCAGCAGATAAGCAGGGGTTTCAAACAACGGACCGAAATATTTGTGCTGTGCTACATCTTCATATTTGCCCCAGCCTGCAATGTAGCGGGCGTTTTCTATGCCAATACTGCGCTGGGTAAGCTCATCGTAATGCACACCGTAACGGTGCAAGGTAGCATAACCCAGAATGGCATATAAAACAAAGAACCAGGCAAATAACCCGGTTCCCTGTATACTAAAAATATGTTTAACTGCTTTTATCAAGCGGTTGCCGCTTTGGCTTCTGTATTCATGTAGGCTTCCATTGGCAAACATGCGCACACCAGGTTTCTGTCGCCGTAGGTGTCGTTTACGCGTGCCACAGAAGGCCAGAATTTCTTGGCAGCCACAAAGGGAGCAGGATAGGCTGCTTTTTCCCTACCGTAGGCATGCGACCAAGCATCTGAGGCAATCTCAGAAGCAGTATGAGGTGCGTTTTTCAGCACGTTGTCTTCCTTGTCTGCATTGCCTTGCTCTACTTCACGAATTTCTTCGCGGATAGACAGCATGGCATCACAGAAGCGGTCCAACTCTTCCTTGCTTTCGCTTTCAGTAGGTTCTACCATCAATGTGCCGCTCACAGGGAATGAAACCGTAGGCGCGTGGAAACCATAATCCATAAGACGTTTTGCAAAATCGGCTGCTTCAATACCGGCAGATGCTTTGAACTTACGTGTATCCAGGATCATTTCGTGAGCGCAGAAGCCGTTCTCACCGCTGTAAAGCACAGGATATTCGGCTTCCAGACGGGCTTTCATATAGTTGGCATTCAAAATGGCCCATTCGGTGGCGTTGGTGAGGCCTTTTCCGCCCATCATTTTGATGTAGGCATACGAAATAAGCAGTATGCTTGCACTGCCCCAGGGGGCGGCACTTACCGCGTGCATGGCCTTTTCTCCGCCGGTTTTGATTACTGAATGTCCGGGCAGATAAGGCGCAAGGTGCGCCGCAACACCGATGGGGCCCATGCCGGGTCCGCCACCGCCGTGGGGAATACAGAAGGTTTTGTGCAGATTCAGGTGACAAACATCAGCGCCAATCATACCGGGGCTTGTGAGGCCTACCTGGGCATTCATGTTGGCACCATCCATGTATACCTGTCCGCCATACTGGTGAATCAGCGCGGTAATATCTTTAATGGCGCTTTCAAACACCCCGTGGGTACTTGGATAAGTTACCATCAAACAAGCCAGACGGTCTTTGTACTGTTCGGCTTTGGCCTTCAGGTCGTTCAAATCAATGTTGCCGCGCTCATCGCAGGCAGTTACCACCACTTCCATACCGGCCATAACAGCACTGGCGGGGTTGGTACCGTGGGCGCTGCTGGGAATCAGGGCAATGTTTCGGTGCGATTCACCGCGGTCTTTAAAGTACTCCCGAATGACCATCAGTCCGGCGTATTCGCCCTGCGAACCCGCATTGGGCTGTAGGCTCATGGCTGCAAAGCCGGTAATTTCACACAAATCTTTGTCGAGCTCATCGATAATCTCTTTGTAGCCTTCTGCCTGGTTGGCCGGGGCAAAAGGATGCAGGGCATTGAAAGCAGGCCAGGTTACGGGAATCATCTCGGTGGTGGCATTCAGCTTCATGGTGCAGCTACCCAGTGAAATCATGCTGTGGCAAAGGCTAAGGTCTTTGCTTTCCAGACCGCGGATATAACGCAACATTTCATGCTCAGACTGCAGGGTATTGAAGACAGGATGCAGCATATAGTTGGATGTGCGCTGCAACGAGGCGGGAATGCGGCTTTGTGCAGAATCACTTACCTGCTGCATCTCTCCGTCAATTGCCTTGGCAAAAATCTCCAACAGGGCATTGGCATCCTGCGCTGTGGTCGTTTCATCTACAGAAACTCCCACGTGGGTTGCATCAAAATAACGTAGATTGATACCGGACGCTTCAGCAAGGGCTTTTAGGGTTTCGGCACGGGGAACTTCAATGTAAAGGGTATCGAAGAAATGCTGGTTGAGCACCTTGAAAACGCTTCCGGTAGCTTCAATACCGCGTGCCAACTCGGATGCAAGGGCATGTACCCTGCCGGCAATCTTTTTCAGACCATCGGGACCATGGTAGCAGCCATACATGCCGGCCATGATGCTCAACAGCACCTGTGCTGTGCAGATATTGGAGGTAGCATTCTGTCTCTTAATATGCTGCTCGCGGGTTTGCAAAGCCATACGCAAGGCGCGGTTTCCATTGCGGTCAATGCTCACGCCTATAATACGGCCAGGCATTTGGCGTTTGTGTTCGTCTTTGGCGGCCATGTAGGCGGCATGCGGGCCACCGTAACCCATTGGAACACCAAAACGCTGGGTGCAACCCACCACGCAGTCGGCTCCCATTTCACCGGGAGGCGTAAGCACTGTCAGTGAGAGAATATCGGCAATAAAACAGGTTTTGATATTGTGGGCTTTGCACTTCTGCACAAATTCGCGGTAATCTTCAATACTCCCTTTGTCATTGGGGTACTGCACAACGGCACCGAAATAGGTGGTGTCGGGGTTGTATGTTTTATAATTACCAAAAACCAGTTCCACACCGATGGGCTCTGAGCGGGTGATAAGGATGTCTTTGGTTTGTGGGAAAATGTCTTCGTCCACAAAAAACTTCATTCCCTGGCCTTTGGGAGCCTGCTCCAAAAACATATGAATGGCCTCTGCAGCAGCAGTGCCTTCATCCAGCAGGGATGCATTGGCAATCTCCATGCCGGTAAGGTCGATAATCATGGTCTGATAATTCAGCAGCGCTTCCAGACGACCTTGTGCAATTTCAGCCTGATAAGGAGTATATTGGGTATACCATCCGGGATTCTCCATGATGTTTCGCAGAATAACACCCGGTGTATGGGTACCATAGTAGCCCATACCAATATAGTTTTTATAAATCTTATTTTTGGCAGCTTTGGCCTTCAGCATTTCCAAAAACGCGGGCTCGCTCATAGGCTCACCTATGTTCAGCGGCCTTGGTAGGCGAATACCGGCCGGAACGGTTTTGTCTATGAGGGTTTCCAGCGAATCTACCCCTATGGTTTTCAACATTTCGGGCAAATCGGAAGGGCGGGGACCAATGTGGCGATCCTCGAATTTCTCGGTGTAACGCGTGTTTAGTTGCATAAATATGCAAATTTAACAAAAAATGCGGCTCACAGTTTGTTAAAATACGTCACAGTTTACCCCCGTCACGGAAGCTATAATAGCCGGATGCTCCTATGATCAGGTGATCGAGCAGAGACACATCCATCAATTTACAGGCATGTTCAATTTGCTTTGTGATTTTTAAATCGGGTTCGCTGGGAAAAAGATTTCCGCTTGGATGATTATGGGCGATCACAATACCACATGCCAGCCGCTCCAACGCTTTGCGCAGCAGAATTCTGATATCGATTACAGTTCCGGTAATTCCACCTTCACTGATTTTTTCCGCGCCCATTACTCGGTTGTTCTGATTTAGATAAAGTACCCAAAAGACTTCGTGATCAAAATCTTCCATATACCCTCTCAACTGATCATAGGCGTCGCGGCTGGTGATTATTTTGGCCACTTTTGTTACACATTCTTTTTTGCGGGCACTTAGCTCCATAGCCGCCATAATACTGACCGCCTTGGCCGTTCCAATTCCGGGGATCGTACACAAATCGGCGAGGCTTGCCCGGGCCAAACAATTCAAATCGTTATTGTAACGTGATAACATCATCTTCCCCAAATCCAAGGCGCTGTGATGCGGTGTGCCATGGCCAATCAGAATGGCAAGTAATTCGGCGTCACTTAGATTCTGTCGGCCTTTGAGGGCCATTTTTTCGCGCGGGCGATCATCTTCATTCCAAAGTTTAATAGGCAGAGACTGAAACATGTTGATAATTTTTTTGACAAAACAATGAGTAATTATTTTTCAAATGTATTACTTTTGAACCAACAAAGACCACATTTATTATCAGAAATTATTAATCAATTCGAAATCATGAGTGAACAAAATGAAAAAATGAAGGCCCTGAAAGCCACCATCGAGAGGCTGGAAAAAACCTATGGCAAGGGCGTTGTTATGAAAATGGACGATACCCGTTCCATTGCAGTGGATGTAGTATCTACCGGCTCATTCAGCCTCGATCTGGCACTGGGCGTTGGCGGTTTCCCCCGCGGAAGAATTATAGAAATATACGGCCCGGAATCATCCGGTAAAACGACTATTGCCATGCACACCATCGCAGAAGCACAGAAAAAAGGAGGCATTTGCGCCTTTGTAGACGCAGAACACGCGTTTGATAAATTGTATGCTGAAAAGCTGGGCATTGACACCTCCAACCTGCTCATCTCCCAGCCCGACGACGGGGAGCAGGCGCTGGAAATTGCCGATAACCTAATTCGTTCCGGCGCTATCGACGTACTGGTAATTGACTCGGTAGCCGCACTGGTTCCCCGCGCTGAAATTGAAGGCGACATGGGCGATAGTAAAATGGGATTGCATGCAAGGCTGATGAGCCAGGCACTTCGTAAACTCACTGGCACCATCAGCAAAACCGGATGTGTGGCTATTTTCATCAACCAGCTACGCGAAAAAATTGGAGTGATGTTTGGCAACCCCGAAACCACCACCGGTGGTAATGCCCTTAAGTTTTACGCTTCTATCCGACTGGATATTCGCCGTATCGGTCAAATAAAGGATGGAGAAGATATTATTGGAAACCGCACCAAGGTAAAAGTTGCGAAAAACAAAGTAGCTCCCCCATTCCGCGTTGTGGAGTTCGACATCATGTACGGAAAAGGCATAAGCCGTGTAGGCGAAGTGCTGGATATTGCTGTAGATGCGGGTGTTGTTCAGAAAAGCGGAAGCTGGTTCAGCTTTGGCGGAACCAAACTTGGACAGGGACGTGATTCTGTAAAAGAACTGCTGGAAGACAACCCTGAACTCTTGCTTGAAATTGAAGGTAAAATCAAAGCGAAAAATGCCGCCGGCGAAGAAGTAGTTGCGGTACAGCCTGGAGAAGCTTCTTAATAACCGTAAAAACCTGATTTCTTTAGAAGACTGCTTCGGCAGTCTTTTTTTATGGCTTTTTATTGTACTGATCCCGATACATGGCAGGATATACAACATACAACATGAGCATTCGGCTATACCTGAATATCACGGGCAGCAAAATTACAATTGCTATCGGAATACTAACAATAGCATAATCAAACAGGCCTACTATATTCATGGCCACACTCATGGTCACGATAACAGCTACAATGATGGCATAACTCCAGTACATCGCACCGAAGAAAAAACCGGGTTCAGGCTCGTAACTGAGTTTGCATTTTGCACACTCATACTGGGTTTCTGCAAACTTACCGACATTGTAAATATGATTGGGAAAAACCTTGTCTTTTCCGCAACGCGGACAACGACAAAGAAAGAAACTGATGAGCCTGGGTCTGGGATGCTTGAAATCAGGCATCCTTTTGATTTTTTCGATACTGATACCAGGCAAAGCCTGCGGCACCGGCTAAAAGATAGGGGGTAGCCAATAAAAACAATATCCCTTTGTTAATTCCGTTGCCCACAGTTGCTCCTTTTTTATTGGTCTGGTTACTTTTTAATGCTGTTTTACACATAGGACACTGTCCTTTTGCGGGAACTGCAAACTGCATAAGCACAGAGACGGAGAGTATCAGAAACAGTTTTCTCATATATTCCAGGGATAGCAAGGGGAAATCAATACATAAACCAAAACACCGGTTACAGAAACATAAAACCACAATGGGAAAGTCCAGCGGGCAAGCTTTTTATGCCTGACCAAATTTCCTGTTGTGCTAAAGTAAATTGTATACAGCACCAGTGGCAAAATGATCGCAGCAAGCATTATATGGCTGAAAAGAACAGAGAGATAAAGGGTTTTCATAAACCCATCGCCACAATAAGGCGTATGATCCATGCTGGTATGATAGGCCACGTAGCTAATCAGAAAAAGCGCTGAAATAACAAATGCCAACAACATGAAGAACTGGTGTAATCCCTTGTTTTTTCGAAAGCGTATCATGTAGTAACCTACTGCAAGACACACAGAAACACAGGAATTAAGCACAGCATTCAGAAAAGGCAAATGTTTGGCAAGCTGAATATTGGGTCGATACTCAGATGGAAGATAGCGCAACAACACTACCACTGCCAGCACCGCAACACTTACGCCGGTTACAAGCCAGAAAAAAGCCTTATCACTTATCCAGTTCTTTTTGTCTGTATTCATACAATAAATTATTGATATCTTCCTCTATCCTTTTTAACGCTTGAAAGCGGTCTTTGTTTTTATCCCCGCGGGTCTGAAGGATTGCTCTTACATGTCTTTCCTTGTCAATAAGTACCACTTTGTCATCATGGATAAAATCCTGCCCTTTCTGTTCAGTTGCCAGCAGTAAATCATTGATCACCCAGTCATAAATCTCCTTTTTTGATCCGGTACAAAACTGCCAGTTAAGGCGATCAGCGCGGAAACGGGCAGCATAATTCTTCAAAACCGGAACACTGTCGGAATCAGGATCGATGGTTATAGACAGAAAGCGTACCTTTTCATTGCGGTAAAACTTTTCTGCCACGGTTTGCACCTGTTTATTCATTTCCGGACAAATTTCAGGGCAGGTAGCAAAGAAGATATTGGCAACCACAATGCAGCTGTCAAAATCTGCCATCGTTACAGTCTTCCCGGTATGGTCTGTGAGCTGAATTTCGCTTATGGTGTGATACTGTTTAGTACCATCAGGCAGTGTTTCTGTCTGGCCGAGATAATCCAATGGTTTGTGTACCCATTTGGCTTTGCCCAAATAGAATATTCCCAGTATGGGTAAAATAATGATGGCCGCAACAGCGGCCACCCTTAAAAATCCTTTTTTAGCACCGGCAGCCATTACTTGGCATATGTTAAGGCGTTGCCTTCATACAACAATCCCATCACCAGTCCAATTATGAAAATGGTGGGCACAAGTATTACCAATGCAAGGTTTACTTTCTCGTACTTCATGTGCATAAAAGCACCCACGATGTAGTAGGCTTTCACAATTCCGAAGAATATGAAAATGAAATTTCTGAAACCGGTGTGAGGCATCACGAAGTAAATAATGAAGTCAAGCACGGTAATTCCCAACAAAATCCAAAAGGTACGCCAAAGTTCTTTTGTACCGTGACTTTCGGTGTGGGGAACGTAGTTTATGGCATCGTAATCGCCGGGTTTATTATAGAATTCCATGGTTAAAAACTATTAATCAGATGAGATAAAAGAAGGTGAACACAAACACCCATACCAGATCCACAAAGTGCCAGTAAAGACCGGCCTTTTCAATCATTTCGTAGTGGCCACGGCGATCAAACACACCTCTTGCGGCCATGATGGTAACTACCACATTGATCACTACGCCACTGAAAACGTGGAATCCGTGAAATCCTGTTACAATAAAGAACAGAGCGGCAAAAGGAACAGGACCTGCTGTACGGTACTCAGGCTGCCATTCAAAATGGTCACCAAAACCCAACGCTCCGAACACTTTTTGGCCTGCATCGGTAATACCAAACTGATTACTGTGAAGCGTTGCACCTTCACCGATAAACACGGTCCACTCCCAGGCCTGACAACCCAGGAACATGGCACCTCCGATGATGGTATATATCATATAACGAACGACTTCCTGCTTACTCTTGCGGTGCCCGGCCTCAACAGCGAGTACCATGGTTACCGAAGACATAATCAGAATGAAGGTCATTACGCTCACGAACAGCAGTGGCAAATGCAAGCCGTGCATGAACGGAAAATGGTTAAAAATGGATGCGGGATCAGGCCAGTTGGTAACGATCGGTGACTGCACATTGCTGAAGCGCTGTGCTCCGTATTGCACCAGCAGACTGGAGAATGTAAATGCGTCAGAAAGCAGGAAAAGCCACATCATGAGCTTTCCATAACTTACGTTAAAAGGGGAGCGCCCGCCGGCCCACATGGGCTGTTGTTCAAAGGCCGCTTGTTGTTGATTCGCCATTGTTCAAAATTACCCTGCGAAATAAAGGAATAAATACAAATAAATCCACAACAAGCCAAGAAAATGCCAGTAAGTGTGGGTAACCTTCATCAATGTGAGTTCTTTTTTGTGAACCTGAAATCTGAAAGCCTTTGTTAATGTGACAGTTAGCAGAATGATCCCTCCCAACACATGAAGCAAATGAATTAAAGAAATTGCATACACATAGCTCGCGGAGATATCTTCCGGATCCGTATTTACGGGCATTAGTCCTTTGGAAATCATATTCAGCCAACCCAAATATTGCAGCACGCAGAACAATATTCCCAGCAACCAGGTTGCTGAGAGATAAATTCTGTTGGATACAAGTTCGTCATTTTTGGCGGAACGGTAAGCCATGTAAATGGTAATACTACTAATCACGGCAACTATGGCAGAAAACATGAATTCCACAGGAAGATCAAATTCAGTCCAGGTATTCTTGGCAGTGGCATCCGGCATGTGCACAATGTATGCACTTACAAATGCAGCAAACAGCATACAGCTGGCAATAATCATCAGTACCAGGTTAAACCGCATGGGTTCAATCCGATAGTTTTCCTTAGGTTTTTTAGAGGCAATTTTGGTGTTCATGAATGGTTAAAATATGATGTAAGAGAGAAATACCACAGGTGTATACAGAAATGAAGCAAATAGCAATTTTCTCGCATCGGATGTATCCAACGAATTACGGAGCTTAAGCGCATACAGCAAGAAAAGCCCACCCGCGGGCAGTACTCCGGCTAGCGCCCACAAATCAGCCATATCATAAATTACTGGCATGATACTGGTAGCAATGAGAATGAAGGTGTAAATAAGTATTTGAAACGCACTGTATTTATCACGTCCGCCTTTGCTGGGGAGCAGCCAGTATCCAGCTTTTTGATAATCGTCGTGTAAAAGCCAGGCAATGGCCCAAAAATGGGGAAACTGCCAGAAAAATTGTATAAGGAATAAAATTACACCGGCATCATCGATGGCACCGGAGGCTGCAGTATAGCCGATTAGCGGTGGCAATGCACCTGGGATGGCACCAATCATTACCGCCAATGGAGTTACCCCTTTTAAGGGAGTATACACAAAAACATAGAGCAGCAGTGATACGCTTCCAAGAATGGTTGTTACCAGCGGCGTGGTAACCAATAGAATTACAACACCCGCTATACCGCAAGCCAGCGAAAAAGTGCGTGCCTGCGATTCGCTGAGGCGACCCTCAACGATAGGCCGGCTTTGGGTACGTGACATTTGACTGTCCTGGCTCTTCTCCAGCAACTGATTCAATCCGTTTGATCCAAACACAATCAACAGACCGCCTGTAAACACACCAAAAAGTACAATCCAGTCAAAACCGGATAAACTTCCATCGGCACTGTTAAATTTACAACCAAGCAGGTAACCAAAAACAGAGGTTGCCACTACCGTGGAGGTGAGGCGAAACTTTACCAGATCAAAATATGCTTTCAGTGTGTTTTTCACTTAGTGTAAATATAACATTAATTGCCCGAAATGGGTTTGGATATTCTCCAATAAAAAATCAAAATAGGTAAGGCGGCTCCAAGCACAATGTGCAGCACCTGTGTTATGGGAGGCAAGATAAAATTGATATTGACCACCCCCAGGGCAATCTGGCAAAAAGCAAGACAGCCTACCAGACCAAAAGCCCGTGCCTGATAGGGATACATTACCTTATATTTTTTCCAAATCCAAAAGGCATAAACCATAAATACCAGAGGTAAATAACGGTGTATGGCGAAGGATATGCCCATAGCAGTCAAATTTAGAATACCATCCCTTTCAAGTGTTCCAGACAAAACCAGCACCTCCACATTCTCACGCGCGAGGGTTCCAAGAAAAACAATCAATAAAGAAAACAGCAACAACATGCTCCAAAGTAGATTCAACTTCTTTTCACCATGAGCAAATGAAAAGGATGCCTGCGCATTCAAGGCAAGCATAAAAAAGAAAACACTGGAAAAAGAGAGCATAAAATGGACGGAAACGATACCCGGCAGCAAATTGGTCGCTACCACAATACTGCCCAGCCAGGCGTTCAATAACAGCATCAGAAAACCGAAACTGGCAAACGTAAACACCCTAGTTTTGGTTCGTATGTAAATAAACGAAGCTAACCAAAACAGCAATGTAAACAAACCGGCCAACACTCCAAAAAGCCTGTTTATATATTCTATCCAGGCTTTGGTTGCATTAAAGGCTTCCGGTTGATAAATAGCCTTATTGTTGCGTATTTCGACTGCTTTACTATTCCAACCTATCTTTTCAAGCGTGGCCGCAAAACGGTTTACTTTCTGGATTCTTTTTTCGAGAAACAACTGCATGTAGTTTGGCGGCAACTGGCAGTCACAGGTGGGCGGAGCCAGCAAGCCAAAGCACTTTGGCCAGTCAGGACATCCCATACCACTACCGGTAACCCTTACAAGGCCACCCAGCAGGAACAATAAAAAAACAGACGAACAGGCAAGAATACCTGTTCGTCTGAAAAAAAAATCGGAGAATATTCTTAGCAGTGCAGACAAGGACCTATCAGCTCCAGCCAAACACGCGTTTGATGGCGGCAAACATAACGTTTTCCGCTACTTCTTCTTTCTTGGTTGATTTGCGCTTAGGTGTGGTTTGATGACCATCACCTCCGGTACCTGCATGATCTGATTCATCGGGTACATACTGAGGGAAGAAATCTTCCTCGCGGTCAGGGCGGCTGTATTCGTATGGACCACGATACACTTCAGGAATGGCACCAGGCCAGTTTCCGTGAATATGTTCCACAGGGGCGCTCCATTCCAGGGTATTGCTTTGCCAGGGGTTCTGTTCAGATTTCTTACCGCGGAACATGCTGTAAAAGAAGTTCCAGAGGAATAACAGCTGTGCAGCACCACCGACGATGGCAGCAATAGTCATCATTTTATTCACGTCCATCCATACGTCGAACTCTTTCACCAGGGTGAACATGTAGTAACGACGGGGCACACCGGCCAGTCCCATAAAGTGCATGGGGAAGAATACCAGGTATGCTGTGATGAAAGTAATCCAGAAGTGGAACTGACCCAGGGTATTGTTCAGCATGCGTCCATACATGCGAGGATACCAATGATAAATACCGGCAAACATACCAAAGATGGCAGATGAGCCCATAACAAGGTGGAAGTGTGCCACTACAAAATAGCTGTCGTGAAGCTGTATGTCCAGCGCAGCGTTACCCAGGTAAATACCTGTGAGACCACCGGAAATAAAGAACGACACCAAGCCTATTGAGAAAAGCATTGCTGGTGTGAAACGCAGGTTACCTCTCCAAAGTGTTGTGAGATAGTTAAATACTTTTACCGCCGAAGGCACCGCAATGATGAGGGTAAGAATCATAAACACGCTGCCCAGGAAAGGATTCATACCGGTGATAAACATGTGGTGACCCCAAACGATAAAGGAAAGGAAAGAAATACCCATTAGGGATATAACCATTGCTGTGTAGCCAAAAATAGGCTTACGTGCATTGGTTGAAATAACCTCAGAAGTAATACCCAGTGCAGGCATCAGGATGATATACACCTCGGGGTGACCCAGGAACCAGAACAAATGCTGGTACAATACAGGGCTGCCACCGATATTTTCCATGGCACCTACCCCCTCAAGGTAGATATCTGAAAGGTAGAAAGAAGTACCAAAACTTCTGTCAAAAATGAGAAACAGACCGGCACCCAACAGAACGGGGAAAGACAGCAGACCCAGGACAGCTGTTAAGAAAAACGCCCATATGGTAAGGGGCATGCGGTTCATGCTCATACCTTTGGTACGCATGTTCAGCACGGTACTGATATAGTTTATACCACCCAACAGGGCAGATACGATAAACAATACAATGGCCACCAACCAAAGAGTCATACCCAAACCGGATCCAGGCATGGCTTTTTCCATAGCACTAAGGGGAGGATAAACCGTCCAACCCGCAGAAGCAGGCCCTGTTTCAACACCTACAGAAATAAGAAGCACAACTGAGGAAAGGAAGAAGAACCAGTAACTCAGCATGTTCATGAAGGGTGATGCCATGTCACGTGCACCCACCTGCAATGGAATCAAGAGGTTAGAAAAAGTCCCGCTAAGACCGGCTGTTAGTACATAAAACACCATGATGGTACCATGAATGGTAACAAGCCCCATGTAAAAATTGGGATCCAGTTTACCATCCTGTGCCCATTTACCAAGCAACATTTCCATGATTCCGAATTTTTCATCGGGCCAGGCAAGTTGCATACGGAACAGAAGGGACATTACCAGTCCTACAATACCCATAACAATCCCTGTAACAAGGAATTGCTTGGAAATCATCTTGTGGTCCATAGAGAACACGTACTTGCTGATGAAGCTTTCCTTGTGCTCGTGGTGATCGTGATGGTGATCGGTATGTAAAGCAGCGGTGCTCATAATTATTGATTCCTTTTAAGTTTAACGGATGGTAACGGTATTTGGTTTTACAATAGAAGATGAATCCTGAGCCGGGGCAGTTCCTTCAGCCGGGGCTGCAGCAGGAGGTGCTATGAAAGGTGTCTGGGTTGCAAGCCAGGTATTGTACTCTGCTTCGGAACCTACAACGGTAATTTTAATCTTCATGTTGTAGTGGGCTCCGCCGCATATTTTGTTGCAATAGAGGTAAAAGTCAAAGTCTTTGTTGTTTTTCAGTGCACGGGCTTCTTCGGTTGTTTTACTTGGAATGAAAGAGAACCATGTTGCCATACCGGGAACCACGTTCATCTGACCGCGGAAATCGGGAAACCAAGCGGAGTGAATCACGTCGCGGGCACGGAAGTTAAAGGTGTAAGATTTTCCTTTAACCAAAACAATTTCGGTAGTAATTTTATCATCGTTACCGGCATTGTCGAACACATTTTGATTCTTGCGGTAGGTAGTGATGCGCGTAATAGTAGTGTTCTTGCGGCGAAGATCTTTTTTCAAACCACGCAGGTAAGAACCTGACTCAGCATCTTCCATCTTGGTTTTGAGTTCTTTGAAAACAGCAGGATAAGCTGTGGCATTGCTTCCTGTATTGAACTTAACAAATGCGGCTTTCCATGCTTTGGCAGAATCGTCGGCGGCTGCAATCTGTGCGTTGAGGAGAGCCGTATCTTTTTTAAGATCTGACAATAGCGAGTCTACGTGCTCCTTCACAGCCAATCCAAGGGGATTTTTACCGCTGATAAAGGTAAAGTGGCTTTGTCCAAATTTATTGTCAGCACCAGCATAGCGAGCCTTCCAGCCAAACTGATAACCGAACACTTCGATTTCCTGAGCATCCTTGGGCTTCTCGGCTGTAATTTTTGTCCATGTATTGAAACCGCGCAAAACCAGGAAGGTCAACACAACGGCAGGAACAATAGTCCAAATCAGTTCAAGTTTGTTGTTGTGAAAATAATAGTGGGCTTTTTGACCTTCACGGTAACGATATTTGAACATAAAATAGAAAAGCAGAACCTCTGTGATTACAAACACAACAAAAGTGAAGCCGAATGTCCAGTTGAACATGCTATCTATGGTTGCACCATGTTCGGAGTAAGAATCTCCAATCAACACATACTTTCCATGGTAAACCATTTCGTACCAAGTACCTGCAATGGCCGCAACCAGAAAGACAATAGCTATCCAGCGGTTGGTGGCGTTCCAGTTAACCACTTTTTTACCTGTGATTTTTTCGGTGAGCGCCCCAATGTCAAAAGCCCTGGCAATGATAAGAATCAACAGCAGTGCGATAACAAAGTAGCTGATGAATTGCCAGTCCCAGTTTGCGGGACTGAATTCCTTGGGAGGTTCAACCACATCAGTGGCAGATTGGGCAATTGCAAAAAGAGGCAGCGCCAGTAAAAACATCGCTGAAAACACTTTCTTGGTGGCAAGTGCAGCAATGCCGGACAAATGGTAGTTCTTCATTTATGCCTATTATGGATTTGGTGGCGCAAATTTAAGAATCTGCTGCATGATTCAAGCAAAAAATGCGAAAAATTCATAAAGTTTGTTAACGGTTTGAATAACAACAAGCTATTCAGCGCCGGCTTTGGTTTTTGACCATTTCGAGCAGCAGGCTTTGCTGGTTTGCATCCGGCAGTATGTGAATATTGTTTCCACCGCCCAAAACACTGAGATGCTTCAACAGCTGCAAAGCATCGGGATTTTGGCCTACCATAATGGTACTCAGGTGAATACCATCAGCATGGGCGTCGGCAATCATTTTTTCCATGGCCTTTTTCCCCATTCCTCCGGTAGTGAATATTCCATCGGTAACAATCACAATCTGATTGTTACCATCTGCCTGATAATGCTGTCTTGCGTGCCCGTAAGCAAGCTTTAGTGCTGCACCGCCATTGGTCCCTCCTTCCGTTTTAAGCCGGTTAATACGGCTGTAAATACTGTCTTTGTTTTCGACCGGTCCGTGCGGATGAATTACCTTGGCCTCACTGCTAAAACCAATTACGCCAAGCCTGTCTTCGCTGCGCAGCGCTGATACCAGTATGGCCATGGTAGATTTGAGTGTCTCCATCTTGCCATCGCGTTTCATACTCATGCTGGCATCCATAATAAAGACCAGGTTATTGATTTTAAACAGGTCATTACCCAGGATACCATCATCCGGGTGAATATGCTCTTCCTCTTCAGCAGTGTCCATTAAGGATAAATCTGTCTCGCCCGCCTCCCTACCGCCACCGGCCTCATTGTCGGAAACAATGGGCTCCTCCTCCGGTTTTGGATCCATGTATATAACAAATTTACTCTGGTATGGCTCGAGCGAAATGAGTGCCAGGTAATCATCAAATCCTGATTTGGTACAGGAAACCCGGTAGTTACCGGGACTAACCGCCATTCTAAAACCTTCGGTATGCGGTTCCAGGCGAACGCGTTTACCACTGCTTTCCTTTACAGAAAACTCATCTGGTTTGATTCGCTCATCGGTATTGCGGTTTCTTATTTCTACCTGAACCATCTTTTCCAGGCTGTTTTCACCGATACTGCTGGGATTAACCACCGGACAGCGCAACTGTGCGGAAGGATCAAACCCTTTGATGTTGCCTTTCAGCATAAACATGAGTGGTTCAGCCCGGCTGCTTATATACAATGGTACATCCTGCTGGAATTTACCCTTGCGGTCGGTGTAATAGACTATATATATTTCAGCTGTTTTTCCCGGTTCTACCAGACGACTGTTGAAAAAAACGGATACATCTTCTTTGTAGTAGGTCGGCAAAAACACAAAATCTTTATCCGTAGCGTTTCTCACCCTGAATCGGGCCGTATCATTTTTCCAAAAAAGCACGTCTCCAAAATCCCATGCCTGCCTGTCTGGCACCACATCCTGTGCCAACAGACGGCCCAAGAATAAAAAACTCAAGACAAATGCGACACGTAACATAAGGTGAATATTATTACAACGGCAAAAATACTGCCGAAATTATGCGGTCAAAGAATCCCATTGTGCTGCCAACATGATAAATGTCTCTACCGGCAGCTGCTCAGCACGTTTGCCTTTCAGTTCATCGGGCAATACAAATGCAGGTTTGGAAGAGGTGAGCGATTTCAACGCATTGGACAAGGTTTTTCTGCGCTGGTTGAAAGCTGTTTTCACTACCAGTGCCAGGCTTTTGTAGGTACAAACTGGTGCATGTTCTTTTCGCATGCAGGCCATCACACCACTCTTGACAGCCGGTGGCGGATTAAAACTGCCTTCATTAACTGTAAACAAATATTTGCAATCGTAAAAAGCCTGCAGCAATACGCTGGTAACCCCATATTCCTTATTGCCGTGTTCGGCACAAAAACGCCTGGCAACCTCACGCTGAAACATTCCCCCGAAAAAGGTCACCGGATTTTTTGCTTCCAGCACCCGAAAAGCTATCTGGGTGGAGATGTTGTAAGGGTAGTTGCCAATTACGGCCACAATGCCTTCTCCAAATAATTCTTTTTCCGGAATCGCCAGAAAATCACCGTGAATGATGTTGAGTTCTTTGGCCCATGCCTGTTGTTTAAGCCACTGTACACTTTCGGAATCAATTTCAACGCAGTGCAAAGCTGAACCATGTGTTTCCAGTAAGGGTTTGGTGAGGATTCCCATGCCGGGGCCCACCTCCACTACCCTGTCCCATACGCCCTGCGGTATGGAGGATGCAATTTTCAGGGCGATGGCCGGATCGGTTAGAAAATGCTGACCCAGCTGTTTTTTGGGTGCCACTTTTTGCATCAGGGCCAGTAGGTAATAAAGTGTTTGGTGACTGCCTCGCTCAGGGAATGAAGATTATCATTGTCGGATGCCTCAGCAGCATCACAAACCGTACCGTCTTTTCTGAGAATATGAATTCCACCCTTTTGTGGTTTATAGGCAAGATTTTCAAGCAGTCCGGTCCTCACAAAAAAGCCGGACTCTTTTTCCTGCATATCCGGGAAACGATAACGGGTTTTCTTGAGGCATTCTGAGCTGAGTTCAGCAGAAATCGGTTTATCCTGTATAACAATTTTAGGCAAATTGCGGTTCAGCATTGCCTTTGATAGGGTAGAAAGCACTTTATCTTCGTGAAACTGCCATGCCTTTACGGCTGTCATGATATCATGATCATCCAGCAGCACAAACAAATCCAGGGATTCTTCATCAAATTTTTCGGCAGAAATGGTTTTCCCCAAAAAATGGATAAGCGGATGGTAGCTCCCCAGCGATGCCATGTTGGTGGCTACATGCCTTGCGCGCTGCAAGATGGCAATAAGCAGTTCATCGGCAGCAATCGCAGTTTTATGCAGGTACACCTGCCAGTACATGAGCCTCCGGGCCACAATAAACTTTTCTACCGAATAAATGCCTTTTTCTTCCACCACCAGGTTCCCGTCCTTCACGTTCAACATGTTGATGAGACGATCTCCGCCCACTACCCCTTCGCTCACACCGGTGTAGAAACTGTCACGCTGGAGGTAATCCAGACGATCCATATCCAGTTGCCCGGAAATAAGCTGTGTTAAAAATGGTTTTTGGGGATAATCGCCTTTGAAAATGCGAATGGCCAGCTCAAGTCTGCCACCAAACTCTTTGTTTAGGCGATGCATTATGAGCGTGGAAATATATTCGTGGCTCACTCCTTCAATCAGGGTGTGTTCCAGCGTATGGCTGTAAGGGCCGTGGCCCACATCGTGGAGTAAAATCCCTAGCCATGCCGCTTCGGCTTCTTCCTCGCTAATATTAACCCCTTTGGATCTTAGGGTTTCAATGGCCCTGACCATCAGATTCAGTGCACCCAGTGCATGGTGAAAACGGGTATGGGTGGCACCGGGATACACCACTTCACTAAGCCCCAGCTGCCGAATACGGCGAAGCCGCTGGAAATACGGATGCTGAATTACATCGTGCACCAGCGCCGAGGGCACGGTCATAAAACCATACACCGGGTCGTTGATGATTTTGTTCTTGTTCAGCGGCTGCATGGGTGCAAAGGTACAATTCCCGCTGTTAATCCCCTGTTTCGTCCAAAACGAGTTTTTGACCGGGTGACGGCTTCCTTGGTTTAACCCGCTCGACAAACTCTCTCACACTATCGGCATATACCTCGGTGGGCATGGCCTCCAGATACTGATTATACAGATAAATCATTTCATCGAACTGGGCTGTATTGATGCCATCTTTGCGCATCATGCGGCGGTAACCCGAAGCGGCATGCAGCCAGGCGCTAACATTCACATTAAGGGGATTGGGGGTTTTTAAAACATACTTTTTAAACAACCCAACAGCCATGAGATCCTTGCCTTGCCGTTCCGCACTCAGGCCCATGTACCAGTAACTGCCCGCCAAGTTTGTATCGGATTCGAGCACCTTTCTAAGTAAACTGTCAGCTTCACCAAACCGCGACTGAAATATTAGGGCGTGCGACAATAAGTGCCGGATATCGTTGTCTAAAGGGTGCTGAGCAAGCATCCTCCGACAAATATGTTCAGCCTTAAGAAACTCTTTTTTTCGAATTGCCTGCTGAGCCTGAGCCAGTTCACTTAATGACTCATCTTCATCCTGTGCAAAGGTTATTGCAGGAAGAAACAGCAACATCAGAACAATTAATTTTATCGGATTCAATGAAATATGCTTCACCTTTCGGAAATTTGTGTTGCAAAATAAACTTCAAAAGTTGGGCCGCTTTTTTATAATCCTTGTTTTTATTTTCATGACGGGACTGCAACAATGCAGCAAAGGGCCTGATTTTATGCGGTCTTATGGTACCGACGACAGTATAACACTATTACTGAAAAAACCCTGTTTAAAACTTCGTGTGGGGCAAAAATTCCAACTGTTTATTACTTCTGACACAACTAAACCGGAAGCACTTCACATTCGATACGGCAGCAACGTGATTGATAAAATCACAGCAGAGTGGCAGGATGACTACTGTGTAATTGAGGATAAGAATAATTTCAACTGGGTAAGGACCTTCCGGGTTCAGCCGGTTTGCACCCTAAATATTCATAAGATAAATGCTCTTGACATACAGGGAGCCGCCGCAGTTACTTTTCTGGATACGGTATACTCGGACAAGGTTGATGTGGTGATGAACAGCGTGGAGAACCAGAAACTGCTGCTGCACTGCGGCAATTTATACGGAAGCGGGCTTAATTCGGGCCATGTTGAAATGACTGGGCAGGGTACTATTTTTGCCTGGAGTTGTGAGAATGGGAGCAGTTTTGATGCCGGAAACCTCAGGTCGGATGACGCTTATATTTACCATTATGCTGCCAGGAATGTGCGGGTTAATCCCAAAAATATTCTGGAAGCCAGCGTTTACGGAACTGGCAATATCATTTATGTGAGGGATCCTCAGGTAAAACTGGGCAAAAAAGAATGGGGAACCGGGAGGGTCATCCGGCAATGAGTCTGCCATTTGGCATACAACCCGGTTTGACCACAGGCATTATGGCTGCCAATGTTATCATTTGGCTGCTGTTGCAAAGCAACCATACCTTACTGGAGCGCATGGTGTTTGTGTACCGGTCCGTGGCCCGCGACCGAGAATACGACAGGCTGATTGCTTCGGGGTTTGCCCACCATAGTTTTATCCATTTGCTGTTTAACATGATGACGCTGTACTACTTTGGCCCTGTGGTAGAAGAACTGTACGGCCGGTTTGGTTTTGCGGCGATCTATTTGTCATCCATCGTTGGCGGTAACCTCTTCACCATGATTACCCACCGAAACAATCTCAATTACAGTGCACTTGGGGCTTCGGGTGGTTTATTCGGGGTGGTTTTTGCTTTTGTATGGTTGCTGCCCGATGCTAAGCTTGCTCTTTTTATTCTACCAGTCTTCATACCCGGCTGGCTTTTTGCCATCCTAATCTGCTGGATATCGATGATTTTATCACAATTACCCAGGGCCGGAGAGGCAGGAATTTCGCATGAAGGGCATCTGGGAGGCGCGGTAACAGGGGCTATGGTCGCACTTTTATTGCATCTTCCTGAGAATATGAGGACCGAGCAAATTGTGTTTCTGGCAGGGGCGATTCTACCGGTGGTCATTTTTGGGGCGTGGAAGTGGATGAAACCAGGCAGAATAGGGTAACCAACCGAATTCTGTTTGAAATTTCATCAAAATTTACTATATTTGCACCCCCGTTCTAAAAACGATTGAAAGAAATTAAAAGCCATTCAAAATGGCCTTGAATGCCCAGATGGCGAAATTGGTAGACGCACCGTCTTCAGGTGGCGGCGCCGCGAGGTGTGCAGGTTCGAGTCCTGTTCTGGGCACTAATTTCTTTCTAATGCCCAGGTGGCGAAATTGGTAGACGCACTACCTTGAGGTGGTAGCGCTGGAAACGGCGTGCTGGTTCGAATCCAGTCTTGGGCACAAACAAAAAAGTCCTGCACGAGAGTGCGGGACTTTTTTGTTTGAACATAAGGATATCATTTTTTCAATTCTCCGTTATGGTAAAAAAATATCGGCCTTGATAATCTGGATCTAATGAAACCTCAATTTGGGAACCAGTCCAAAAAGGAAAGAGGGGTATCGTTTCTTGTACTCAGTTTAATGTATAATTACTTTTCAGCCTCCCAGCAGGGGCATGAACGCCTTAACTTCGTCTAGTTCGAT
This sequence comes from uncultured Flavobacteriaceae bacterium, assembly GCA_964626685.1. Classification (GTDB taxonomy): domain Bacteria; phylum Bacteroidota; class Bacteroidia; order NS11-12g; family UBA955; genus RGEC01. Next base: position 130,456 of record CAZVJY010000003.1, on the reverse strand, counting down.
AAGGCCGAATCTATTGAACTCTACATTTTTGGGGTTCCACTTTCAATACCAACAGTGATGGTGATTTTCTAATCAAAAACGCTTCGCATTATTGGAAGAAGGTCATTGAATGACAAATTTCTTACATCCGCTTTTGGTAAACAATTGGTAGATTCCCTTGGGAAGGTGCTCGGTCATGACCTGATTTCTGCCAGCGACAAGCATACCTTGCCATACGGTAGCTCCGGCCATATTTACAAGCTTAGTGAACTGTGCTTCTGCAACATAAATATTGAGCACATCTCGAACAGGATTAGGGTAGATATCTACTACAGTGACCGGTTCATCGTTAATGACACACACAATTTTACTATAACCATAACGTCCATCCAAATCATTTTGCTTAATGCGGTAATAATTGTAAGTAGATCCTTTAGGCAGACTATAGTGTATCATACAATACTCCTTGGTGGTTGAACTATTACCTGCCGCAGCAGCCATTCCCAGCGTAGACCAGTCATTCATATTGGTACTATGCTGAACTTCGAAATTAGCTGTATTTTGTTCCATTAAGGTTGTCCATTTCAACAATGCCTGATTACCCTGTTTTTGTGCTTTAAAGTCTCCCCATTGCAATGGCAGTGGAATAAAAGTACCTGAGGTCATGACCCGGTTGCCCGTGCCTGAGTTTGCGACGGCTACAAACAGCCCATCACCATAGGTTACGCTGGTCCACTGGTTATTCACAGCGGATGTTCTTGCTGTCCAGTTAATGCCATCAGGACTGGTCATTACCCCGTTGGCAGCACCTGAGTAATCAACGGCTACAAATAGCCCGTTACCGTAGGTCACACTATTCCATTGAATATCTGCTGCTGAGGTTCTTGCCGTCCAGGTAATGCCATCGGGACTGGTCATTACCCGGTTGCCTGTACCGGAGGTTGCGACGGCTACATATAGCCCGTTACCATAGGTCACACTGAACCAGCTGTTATTCGCAGCAGCGGTTCTTGCCGTCCAGTTAATGCCATCAGGACTGGTCATAACGCTGTTCGTACCGTCGGTTGATACGGCTACAAATAGCCCGTTACCATAGGTCACACTGAACCAGCTGTTATTCGCAGCAGCGGTTCTTGCCGTCCAGTTAATGCCATCAGGACTGGTCATAACACGGCTCGTACCGGAGCTTGATACGGCTACAAACAGACCGTTACCATAGGCCACACTCCTCCATGGATTACTCGCAGCGGAGGTTCTTGCTGTCCAGTTGATACCGTCAGAACTGGTCATAACTTGGTTACCAGAACCTGTGTTTGCTACGGCTACAAATAGCCCGTTACCATAGATCACACTGAACCAGTTGTTATCCGCAGCAGAGGTTCTTGCTGTCCAGTTAATGCCATCAGGACTGGTCATGACCCGGTTGCCGGTACCGGTGTAGGCTACGGCTACAAATAGCCCGTTACCATAGGTCACACTATACCACATGAAATCAAGTGAACTTACCCTTGCCGTCCAGTTAATGCCATCGGGACTGGTCATGACCCGGTTGCCCGAACCGGAGGTTGCGACGGCTACAAATAGACTATTAGCATAGGTCACACTGCTCCAACTGTTATTCGCAGCGGAGGTTCCTGCCGTCCAGGTAATGCCATCAGGGCTGGTCATCACCCGGTTGTTCGTACCTGTGGTTGCGACGGCTACAAATAGCCCGTTACCATACGTCACACTGGCCCAGTTGTTATCCGCAGCGGAGGTTCCTGCTGTCCAGGTAATGCCATCAGGACTGGTCATAACCCGGTTGGCCGTACCGGAGTTGGATACGGCTACAAATAGCCCGCCACCATAGGTCACACTGGTCCATTGGTTATCCGCAGCAGAGGTTCTTGCTGTCCACGTAATACCATCAGAACTGGTCATAACCCGGTTGCCCGCACCAGTGTTTGCGACGGCTACAAATAGCCCATTACCATAGGTCACACTGCTCCAGTTGTTATTCGCAGCAGAGGTTCTTGTCGTCCACGTAATACCATTAAGACTGGTCATCACCCGGTTGCCTGTACCGGAAATTGATACGGCTACAAATATCCCGTTACCATACGTCACACTGGTCCATTGGTTATCCGCAGCAGAGGTTCTTGCTGTCCACGTAATACCATCAGAACTGGTCATAACCCGGTTGCCTGTACCGGAGTTTGATACGGCTACAAATAGCCCGTTACCATACGTCACACTGGTCCATTGGTTATCCGCAGCAGAGGTCCTTGCTGTCCAGTTAATGCCATCCGGACTGGTTACAACCCGGTTGCCGGTACCGGTGTAGGCTACGGCTACAAATAGCCCATTACCATAGGTCACACTGCTCAAGCTGTTATCAGTCAGAGTTGGGCGGATATCCCAGTTGATTCCAGCCTGACCATAAACTTTGGTTGTAATTGATAGGAAGAAAACAAACAGAAGAGTAGATATTTTATTCTTTTTTTTCATTTGATTGCGGAGGTTGTATGTCAAATTTTAGATTATTGTACAAAACTAGGAATAAAATATAAGCAGATTTCGGGATTCTGTTTTGTTTTACAAGGCTTTTTTACGTATTAGAGCAGGTAATTCTCCCCGTGGGATTTTGAGTGTTCCATACTTGCGATGTTTGTTGTACTATATACGATAACGGCTAAAAATCTACTGGTAAAAAAAGCCTTGCTGAACGATTCTCCTGCTTTGGTGACCAAAGAATTGGCATCGGAACCGATGAAGAGCTGGGCGGGTGGATTGAAAGCCGAAAAAGACAACAACAAAAAGATTTTAACTATTCTCATTGCATGTGCATTTTTTGCAGATTTATAGCTATTTTCTAAACACACATGTGCAGCTGATGCGAAAAAAACAGATCCTTGTTCGAGTTAGTTTAATTTTAATTGTTACTGCGTTTCTGTTAGTTTAATTTTTGCAGTGAAACAACAATAAAAAAGCCCCGTTTCCGGGGCTTTTGAATATTCTTAAAGGGAATAATTGTTACATAATCAGCATCGCATCGCCATAGCAAAGGAAACGGTATTTTTCCTTGATGGCTTCCTGATACACGTGGGTCATAAATTCATGGCTGGTGTAGGCACACGCCATCATATACAAGGGACTTTCAGGCTGATGAAGATTCGTAATAAATGCATTGGCCACACTGAAATCGTGGGGAGGGAAAATGAATTTATCCGACCAGCCCGCACCGGGGTTCAGGGTTTTGGTAGAACTCACGCTGCTTTCCATGGCACGCATTACCGAGCCACCTACAGCCACTACGCGTTTGCGCTTTTCAATGGATTCGTTCACAATATCACAGGCAGTTTGGTCAATGCTGTAGAACTCACTGTCCATCTTATGCTTGGTAAGATCTTCCACCTCTACCTCGCGGAATGCGCCCAGACCGAGATGCAGCGTAATTTCCGCAAACCTGATTCCTTTGATATCGAGACGCATGAGCAACTCGCGTGTCAGGTGAAGCTGTGCAGCCGGCGCTGCCACAGCACCCACATGCTTGGCAAACTGGCTCTGATACCAGTTTTCGTCTTCGGGCTTAACCGGACGGGTTATGTATTTGGGAATAGGTGTTTCACCCAGTTTTTTAATAACACGGTTAAAAGCTTCGTCATCGCCGTCAAACAAAAAACGGATGGTGCGACCCCGCGAAGTGGTATTGTCAACCACCTCAGCAACCAGATCATCATCGCCAAAATAGAGTTTGTTTCCTACACGAATTTTGCGCGCCGGATCTACCAGTACGTCCCAAAGACGGAAATCGTGGTTTAGTTCGCGGAGCAAAAACACTTCAATCTGTGCACCGGTTTTTTCTTTTTGTCCGTACATGCGTGCGGTGAACACCTTGGTGTTGTTTACCACAAACGTGTCGTCTTCGTCAAAAATATCCAGCACATCATGAAACATTTTGTGCTCAATGGTCTTTTCCTTGCGATTTACCACCAGCAGGCGGCTTTCGTGACGGGTTTTAAGGGGCTCCTGGGCTATCAGCTCTTCAGGAAGTTCGAATTTAAATTGACTTAATTTCATGCGGTTGCAGCGCGCCCGTAATTGGTTAAAACGCGAATGTACTATTATTTGAAAGGAAAGTCAAGAAAATACGACAGAACCCTTATCCTTAAAGGGTTTTAAAGTGTGTTATCCTTGTAAGTACCAGATGTTATCTGCTGAATTTCGGAGAAACCACCAGGTCTTTGGTACCGTGTGAATAGTCGTAAAATCCACGGCCGGATTTAACGCCCAAATCGCCTGCCGTTACCATATTTACCAGCAAATTGGAGGGTGCGTATTTGGGATTTTTAAACCCGTCGTGCAACACGTGTAAAATAGCCAGACAAACATCCAAACCAATAAAATCTGCGAGCTGCAGCGGCCCCATTGGATGCGCCATACCCAGTTTCATGATGGTATCAATATCCTCCACGCTTGCAATACCTTCCTCCAGAGAAAGAATAGCCTCATTAATCATCGGGATGAGCACACGGTTGGATATAAAACCGGGATAATCCTGCGTTACAGCCGGTACTTTGCCAATGGTCCTGGTCAGTTCCACAATGGTGTTGAGGGTTTCCTTGTCGGTTTTGTAACCGCCAATAATCTCCACCAGCTTCATCACAGGCACAGGGTTCATAAAGTGCATACCGATTACCTTGTCAGGACGACCTGTAACCGAACCAATTTTGGTGATGCTGATAGATGAAGTGTTGGATGCGAGAATGCAACCGGGTTTGGCAAAACTGTCCAGCTGACGGAAAATATTCAGCTTGATCTCGAGGTTTTCTGTAGCGGCCTCCACCACCAGATCGGCACCTTCAACCCCATCGCTGATGTTGGTGAAGGTTTTGATATTGCCCAGTGTAGCGGCTTTTTTATCTTCATCAATAGCACCCTTGGCTATCTGACGGTCGAGGTTTTTGGTAATGGTGGCCAGGGCCTTTTCAAGTATTTCGGGTTTAACGTCAATCAAAGAAACCTGATAGCCGTTCTGAGCGAACACGTGCACGATGCCATTTCCCATGGTACCGCCGCCGATTACTGCAATTTGCTTCATAAGTGGCGGCAAAAATAACCTATTGACCGCTAATTTCTACTTTCATCCTCTGGCAATACCTTTGTGGCATGGTTCAATTCCCCAGATTGCTGCTGGCTTCCAAAAGTCCGCGCCGTCATCAAATATTTCGCGAGGCAGGACTGCACTTTGAGGTAGTAAATATCGAAGCAGAGGAAGATTTTCCGGATTATCTGCAGCGCGAACAGGTGTGTGAATTCTTGGCATCGCACAAAGCAGCGCATTTTACGGAACCATTGCATGAAAAAATACTGGTGACAGCCGACACCATCGTTTGCCTGGGCAGCAGGGTCATCAACAAGCCTGCCACGAAGGAAGAAGCCACAGAAATGTTGGCATCGCTGAGTGGCAGAACCCATGAGGTTTTTACGGGCGTTTGTATGCGCAACAATGAACGGCAGCAGGTTTTTCACGAACGCAGTGAAGTGGAGTTCTATCCGCTCACCGACCATGAAATTGAATACTACATTGATCACTTCAAGCCCTTTGACAAAGCCGGATCCTACGGGGTTCAAGACTGGATGGGATACATGGGTGTAAAGCGCATCAACGGTTGTTTTTACAATGTAATGGGCTTTCCGATGGCCCGATTTTACAGAGAGCTGCAGCGATTTATACTATAATCTTACTCCGGCTTGCGGAGTATCTGAACGGTTCCTTTGTAATAGTGATTTCGCCCTTTATGGTCTTTCAATTCCATCAGCACCGCATAAACACCTTCGGGAACGGGTTCTCCGTTATAGGTACCGTTCCAAGGCTTGCTGTCGCGGGTTTCATAAATTTTTTCACCCCAGCGGGAATAAATTTTCATGGCATACCAGTTAATCCCCATACCCAAAGGACCGAAACCTTCATTCAGGTTATTGCCATCGGGAGTGAAAGCAGTGGGTACATGCAGGGTGTACATGTAGTTTATGACAATCTCCTTGGTAAATGAATCCAGGCAGCCAAACTGGGTGGAGGCATACTGGGTAATGGAGAAAATCCCGCTGTCGGGTAAAGCATGGGTAAAGTTTCTACTGGTTGTTTTATACCCCGTACTGATTGTATACCAAACTTTATCAGCACCCTGGCTTTTATCGGTGAAGGTAATGTTGGGATTAACGATGGTCCCCTGATCAGGATCGTGGCTAAAGAAAGCCAGCGGCTTGGGATGCACCGTTGTGGCCTTTACGCCAACATAAAGACAACCCGGCAGGGTAGCTATTTGCAGACGTGTATTATAGATACCCGGTGTTTTATAGGTATACACCGGATTTACCTGGGTTGATTTCACACCATTGCCAAAATCCCAGTTCCATGCATTGATGGCCTGAATACTATAGGACGAATCCTTGAAAATACTGGGTTCTTCGAGGCAAACATTGCTCACAGAATACCTCACAACAACCTTTTCACCCACTGTATAAGGCAGAGAAAGCGAATCCATACAACCCTTATCCGAGATATGTGTCAATTTGGCCGTGAAATTTCCGGGGTTGCCAAAAATTCGGCGCACCGGACTACCACTGGCAGTTTGTCCATTGCCAAACGTCCATTGAGGCACACCTGCGCTGCCCATAGCGATACCTGTTTGTGCAGTAAAGACAAGACTGTCATCCCGACAAGGGTTAACAGCGGTGAAGTTAACCAGCGGCAGCGGATGCACCGTTACCACAGCTACAGAATCGCGGGCACATCCTTTGTCTGTCATTGTGCGCATGCGCAGGTTATAGGAACCATGGATGGGATATATATAATTCAGACCTGAACCATTTACCGTATCACCATTGCCAAGATACCACGTATATCTGAGCGGTGTGCCGGCTCCGCGATGCGAAGCTGTTGATATCAGGTTTTGGCGCAGGCAGTGATTATTTACTGCAAATACAGGCCATGCGGGGGCAAAAACCCTTGCATTTTTCGTCATACTATCCCTGCAACCTCTGTCTGATATAGCTTTCAGCAATACTGCATAAAGGCCTTCTTTCGCATATCCATGTGAAGGTGCAGTGGCGGAAGAAACATTGCCATCACCAAATTTCCAGCTGTAAGAAACGATATTCCCCTGCGGAACAGAGCTACTGTTTGTGAATTTTGTAGTAAGTCCCTCGCACACAGAATCTGAATAAAACACCGGCAAAGGCAATGGATAAACCCTTGCAGTGTCTGTTTTGGTATGCCTGCACCCATGTATTGTTTCTATGGAAAGTGAAATAGGGTATTTACCCCAGTTGGTTACCAATCGCTTTACGTTGGTCATGGCAGCATTCCCCATCACTCCCAGATTCCAATTCCGGGATTTGAATGTATCTCCAAAAAGATTGGAATTATCAGTAAAGGCAAAGGAATCTCCCGAACAGACATTGGAGAAAGTAAATGAAGCCACAGGGACAGGAAACACCCTTGCCGTCTTTTGAAGGGTATCGGCACAGCCATGGTTGCTGACAGCTGAAAGAGAAACAGTTCTGGTTCCGGTATCTGAGTAGCGGTGCACCGGATTTTTCAGGGTAGATGTTTGTCCGTTTCCAAAATTCCAGCTCCAGGCACCAATAAATCCACTGTCTATGGTTGATAGGTTTGTAAACCTGCTTGAATCTCCGTTGCATACATACGGCACAGAAAAACTGATTTTAGGAATCGCTTTCACATCCACAATGCGGGTAAGGGTATCACCACAGCCTTTGTTGCTTAAAACCCGCAGGGTTAGCGGTAATTTAGCAAGACCTTTCATATCCAGACTCACTACCTTCAGGCTAAAAGTATCAAAACCGGATGCGCTCCAAAAGCGCGATGCAATGCTGTCTCCCGTGATTAAACTGCTGTCCGAAACCTGCACCTTTTTTCCTGCGCAGGTAAGAGGCCAGAAAAACCTCGCCACCGGATTGGGATTCACGGAAATACGAACCGTATCGGTTTGTTTACAACCAAATTTATCCGTAATACGCAGGGTATAGCGTGTGGTTGTTTTCGGGCTGGCGACCGGAATGGCAGCTGTGGTATCTGATATTCCTGTGGCGGGCGACCAGCGCCAGCGATATGGAGTCAGTCCATTGCTCACGGTATTGGCAATTGGGTATGTGGCCCCGTCACAGATTTCAGCGACTTTGGAACCGATGTTTATCTGGGGCAAAGGCCTAACAATCAGCCTTACTGTATCTCTGGAGCTGCATGCGCCCCGATTGGTAGTAAGCATGAACACCTGCGTATCAGCCCTATTGATCAACAAGGATGGGATGTAAACTGGATTTGCTTTTGTGGCGCTGTCAATCAGATCTGTCCTATTCCAGTTGTACTGAAACCAATTGGAAGCGACACTGCCCATGCGCCACGGAGAGCCTGCGCAAAGCACCGTATCTCTGCCTGCATTAACTAAATGAGGTGGTGCAAACAAAAACTGTCCAAACCGACAGGCGCAGGCACTGCTGTCGATTACCGCAAGCAATGCACAACTTTGGCCCGCCCTGATACGAAGCACCCGCGAAACAGACACAATGGAATCTTTTTTGAGCGATTTTCTCAAAGTGTCTGTGCCCAGGCGCAGGTCACCCGGACTCCATTTTCCGTTTCCGTCATTATCAAAATGGTACCTGACAACAATAGGAAGGGCACTGCTGGTAAATCTGCCTGTATTTTTAATACTGTAATTTATACTAATCTGTTCAGTATCTCCCTTGACTAACCTGCTAGCGGCTCCGCCTGATATTATCTGAAGGCTGCTTTTATCGGTGTAGGGCTGCCCAATCACGGATCCGGTTATCACTTTGATATTACAAATTTTGTTCTCCGGCACACATTCCATCTGTTTTGAAACAACGGTTCTGAAAAGCAGATCAGCAGGACCACACGTGGTAGCAGATGAAACAGAGAAAAGGCGAAGGTTGAATTCCGTTGAATCACCGGGCTGAACCCCTGGAGGTATCTTCCATGACAACAAGGTAGCACCGTTAAAATTTCTAAGAACTAAAGAATCTTTGTTTGGAGCATTCCGAACACTCAAGAAATAAGCAGAATCTCGGCTGATACCCGGTGGCAGCAACAATTCAACCCAGTCATCGTTGCCGGTGGCAACTGGCCCCAGTACCAAAAAACGTATTTTGGTAATTGCCGGTTTTTCGCAAGGTAAAATAGAATCGGTCCAGCTCTTTACCTGCGTAAAATAAGGTCTGGTAATGCCTTTTATCTCCAAGGGATTGGTATAGGCTGTGTTGGCAGGCACCGGATCGCCGCATCGAATATTGGACAAAGCGCGGGCATTGATAAAACTGCCTGAAGCATAGTCACAATTGGTTTTCACCCTGAATGTAATAACAACTTTGTTTCTGTTGGTATCGCCGGTGCCGGGCAACCCTGAAGACAAAGCCGCCAGTTTGCTCAAATCCCATTCGTAGGTAGTACCGGTCAGCAACACCGGATTTCCCAGTGAAACAGCCGCAGTTTTATGGGGATATCTGATACGGTTGTTGCCAGGAATCATTTCCATGCCAATTGGCAGGGTAATCCGCGCCCTGAGCTGCTGCGCCGTCACTGACTGAACATTATCTATGGTAAGTGTCATCCGGTTAGGATAGCACAAATCAAAACTATTGAGGGAATCCTTTAGGGTCAGGTTTAACCTTGTATTCAAGGGTTCCAGAAACAATCGGGTTGATAAAACAGGACAGGCATTCAGGTTTAAACTGGACGGATAGGCGCGACAATCCCAGCCACCATAAAGCAAAAGACTGTCTGGGGTGCAGCGGCTAAATACAGCTCGCACCCGAAAGCTACGTGTCTGTCCTGCAGCAAGGGATCCTGCCCTGTAAATGTCATTCACAGGATTTATAACGGTATCCCTTGCCCAGTCTCTTATCTGAACTATTCTGATATTCCCGTTGTTTTGTGCCGAAAGCCAGATATTGTTTGCCGTGAATGTAGTGGAAGGATTGCTGTAGCGAACTTCCCATTCTACGGTGTCCTTATTCCCATAAACAATAGGGATAGCGGGTTGAAATCCAAAATTGGGTGTATTTAAGGTAAAATAATCAGATGAGTTCATTTGCTGTGATGTCACCGTATCAAAACCGGTACCCAATGCACCCCGCTTTTGGTAAATAAATTGATAATGAATCGGATAAGAAATCCTGGGAGGTACTTCACAGGAAGGGAAAACCGTGTAAGAGAAGGTGCCATGAAAACCATCATCACTGAAATTGATTTTCCCTCCCGAATCCTTGTAGTATTTTGTAAAGTCGAAAATGTAAGAAGAACCTCTTCTGAAAGGAATCGTATCCTTTCGCTCTGCGACTGTATTATTCGTTCCGGCCGTTCTGTTTTGGATAAATGAGGTTCTGTTCAGCCTGAGTGAAGGAGGAATGGTGAGCCTGAGTGATACAGGCCTGCCCCAGTTTCGGTATTCAAACGGAAAGATATTGCCCCCCCCGTATGTGCAACAGTTGCCAATGCCAAGGTAAAAATTCTGGCTAAGCGTTAATTCATTACAGCTGGCATAATTGACATTATCGGTGCCCCAGTTATGGAATATATAACCATACAAAATACAGCTTCCTGAAAATGTGTCGCACTGATAAGACTGGGCCGGCGTAGGATTATTCGCGGAAGCTAGGTAATAGCGGTTGCTGAAATTCATCAGCTGGGAAGTCTGCCCCCTGTTCTTGTCAACCTTGTAGCGCACTACAAGGCAGAGACTGTCATTTTGGATATATCGGTATGAGGCGGACAAACAACCCCATTTCCAAATACTGTCAACCGTAAAATTGAAGTAAAACGTGGCATTGGCACCTGAGGTTACCTTTCTCCACTTAACTGAATTACAGTTTGTTGTGATTTTTACATTACCCTTATACAGTTCAAGCGTTGCATCCACTACAGATATGTAGCTCCCATTGGTAACAACAGACTCTGCATAACCGTAGCGCCAGTTGGTAATACCCGCTGCAGGCATGGGTCTGCCCCTGAAAACCGTTGTTAGGGTGTCGCCAAACATAATACGCTCTCTGCGAATCTTTAAAAAATCCAGCGATCCTGTCGCATCTGCCAGCCCATCGTTGTTATTATCGGGCAAACCATAACTGCTCCGATACAACTCGAAATTCCTGAACAGCATACCTCCACCCGTGCAAACATTTCTGCAATGCACTTTCACATTAACGGTGTTGCAAATGGGCCTGATCCATAAATTCGGGTGCGCATTGCGGTTGGGATTGTAGGCATAAATCAGGGTAAGTGGCAGGTTTTGATTTCCCGCTCCGGGAACACAAACGCCTTTTAAGCGCACCGTTAGTTCGGCATTGGTTAATCCGAACAATACTGTTCTGCCCATAAATGCCCTTAGGGTATCGTTAATCCTGCGCAGGCTATCCGGATACCAGATAGCTGTGAGATTGGGGTTATCTATATAAAAATCAGTATTAAGCAGGCTGTGTGTTAAGGTATTGGGAAGAACCAAATCAATGCGAATGGCTGCACTGCTGTGTAAAGGAAGATTTCCCATACCGGTAAAAGTGTACCGGAACGGTTTAACCTCATTTTGCTGCAAATCAGTTGGCGCATAAGGCGTAGTAGCACCTCCGGAATAGGTATTGCCAACACCCCACTGGTTGTTGGTTGAAAGCACTGTACTGCACTGATTCCTGTATGATACCCTATAACCCCATCCTGTTTCATGAAAACCCGCATTGCACACGGTATTGGCACATCTGTACACATCCCAGGTAATGAAAATAGTATCCCTGGGCTGTAAATCCTGAAGCCTGAGCCTAAAGCCACCCATTGAGCCCACGGTCCAGCAAGGGGTTGCTGCATTGGATAAAAATGTATCCGTGAAAACCCTTACCGGAGAGCCTTTCCACCCTTTTTGCAATCGAATACTGGTTGAATCTATTCGGGACAATTCAAAGTTTTGAAATCCTGCACCGGGATTGGTGGTCTGAAACACAATTACTTCAGACCTGATTGATTTCATCAATCCGGTATTGATGATACGCAATGTATATTTACTGGGAACGGTGTTGTTGTATACCGGCTGTACACTGCTGCTGACTGCAACCACCAAATTGGGAGAAGCTGTGCTGATGAAAGCAGCGGCATTGTTTTTTACCACCTGACAAAACTTTCCATCACAGCCCCAGGCAAGGTCATAGGCTGTCGTTAAAAAATTGCAGGCCAGTATTGTAAAGGTATCCGAGAGGGCAATGCTCTCATTCTGATCCAGAAAAGTGTCTTTGTTTCCCACTTTCTGAATATCTGTTTTGGAGAAGGTAGTGATAACAGAATCCGCAGTGTATCGGTGATTGAAGCCGGATTCGGACCTGAGATTCAGGTCTTTGCCTTTTACCCTTACCAGCCGCAGATTCAACAGAGGCCCTTTCCCAAAATTGGTGAAAGTTACCCGCCGTACAAATTTATCGCCCACATTGCCCGTAAAACTTTGGTTGGTTATGCTATTGTATCCCAGTGATGGAACCGCTGATGTAAAGGGCAATGAAAGCGCAGCGTCAAAATTGCCGGTATAGTCAACCCTTACTCCAACACTGGGATTGGTAGGCCCACTAACCACGGGAATTAAATCGCAATTGGCACGTATCCTGTATCTAAAACTGAAGTTTTTCCCGATACCAAGAGATGGAGCCGAAAAAACAGGTCGGTTAAGATTGGTAATATTCAATTCGCCAATACCCGTTCCGCTAAGACTTCCGGGTATGTAGCGAACACCCGTAGGCAGTGTAAGTGTAACTGAAACGCCGGAAACCGCGGTAGCGCTGATATTAAAAACAGTGACCCTTGCTGTATCGGAAAGTCCGCATATGGTCATGTTTTTGGGCGCGCTGGCCACAATATTCAGCTTGTTTCCCTGACACCGGAGGGTTTCAGCAAAAAACAGCGAAAGAAAAACTACAAGTATGCGTAGTGCATATTTGTGCATGGTAGCACAAATATATCAATTCATTGGTAAAGTGAAGGTTAATTCAGGAAAAACTTCACATGGTGAAGTCTAGTTACTGAATTTTGGAAGCCAGTTTTAGTGCTTGTTCAGCATTTACCACTCCACCGGAAACGGACAATTCTGTGAATTTTACCTTCTCCTTCGTTCCCGGTAGAATTACTTTTCCTGTATGGCGCGTCACACTTTTCATCAGTACATCCTTAATCTGCACCGCTGTGAGATTAGGATAACAGCTCCATACCAAAGCTGCAACACCTGCTACAACAGGAGAAGCCATGCTGGTGCCGTTTGCATCTTCATAGCCGTTATTGGGGGTAGTGCTGTGAATCTGGTATCCGGGAGCAAATAAATCTACATTGTACTTGCCATAGTTACTAAAATCGGTAGCAAGGTGCTTGCTCTGCTGCTGGCTGGCTCCCACTTCAATCCAGGTTTCTGCAAAACGCCCTGCAGGCAGTGAATCATTGGGATAGTTTCCGATAGCATCATTGTCATTGCTGCTGTTTCCGGCTGCGTGAACGAGCAGTACCCCTTTTTTAACAGCGTATTCAACAGCCTCATTCACCGCAGACTTATTGTAGGAATAACCCTTACCAAAGCTCATATTGATGATTTTGGCACCATTATCCACCGCATAGCGGATGCCATTGGCAACATCCTTGTCGCGCTCATCACCGTCGGGCACCACGCGCACTACCATAATCCTGGCTTTGGAAGCAACACCTTCCACACCAATTCCATTTCCACGAATAGCGGCAATAATACCTGCAACATGTGTTCCGTGGAATGCATCGGGGCCGGCAACATTGTTGTTTCCATAAAGACGTTCACCGGCGTTTTTATAATCATCACCCACGATAGTGCGAGGATCATAATCCAAGTTATACTGACAATTGGCCCTAACTTCAATTTGCTTAACCTGATCTTTGATGGCCTTATACAAATCACCGAAGGTCATACCTTTATTCTGCTTCAGGATACCCATAATAATTGACTCCATAAGGGTTTTGGGCTCATAGGCATTTACCTGTGCTTCGGTTGGGTTTTCAGTACCCATACTGGTTAAAATCGCCTGCATGGAATCCAGAATGGGCTTTATGCGATCGAGCTGTTTGGTATATTTCTCGCGGTTCTCATCTACATCCTGCTTCATTTTCATGAAGTTTTCATAACGGGCCACACGCTGTTTATCCGGATTGCCTTCCGGGTTGAACCCTTCAAATTCCTTGGATTGTTCGCGCACAATACGCACAATTTCAAGGTTGTCGCAACCCACCATTTGTCCGTCTTTTCCACCAATAAAGTTCCATCCTACTGTGTCATCGGTGTAGCCATTGTTGTCATCATCGAGATTATTGAAAGGAATCTCTTTGGGATTGTGCCACATATTGGCCTGCAGATCAGGATGATGCGGATCGGTGCCGCCGTCAATTACAGCTACCACAATCTCAGTCGGATTCATTGTCTCAACCAGCTTGTAGGCTTTGTCTAGGCGAATACTGAAATTCTTTTTCTTGTTGAATGGCTTTTGGTACCAGAGATTTGGTGCATTCTTTTCTTTTTTCCCGGTTGATTGTGAAAAACCGCTTCCTGCTGCAAACAGCAGGGCAAATAATAGGATATGAAATTTCATGATGATTTTTTTCGGGCTGTTACGAAGATACTGACAGATTTGAAGGGATAGCGGGTAGTATCGTCATTAAAAACGTATTTTCTGAGAAATTGTTGCAGGGGTTTCCATCGGACAACATCCATCGGAGCCATGACATACTGCATACTTAATACTTCAAATCCGTGTTTTTCCAGCAGTTTTTTAATGCTGTTTTTGGTATAGATGCGGGCATTGGCCCAGCGTTCGTGAAGGGGTTTTGGCAACCAGGAAAAGAAAGGCACCCGGTTCCAGGGCAGCAGTGGTAAACGCGCCCCATGGGTTTCAAAAATCCACCACTTGTTGGGAACGCTAAATGCCGCCAGGCCGCCGGATTTCAGGCTTGCTGCATAATTTGCAAGGCCCTCTTCCGATGGCAAGTGTTCAATCACTTCAAAACTAACAAGACGGTCGACCTGCGGAGCATAGGGCTTTTCCATAATGTCCCAAACCTTAAACACAGCATCGGTGCGGTTAAGACTGCTCTGCAGCTGTTCAAATTCGGATTTGTGTGCCTCATTGTACTCAAGGCCAATGGCAATTTTAAAATCCGGAGCCAGCTGTAACAGCGTATTGCCGTTACCGCAGCCAATTTCAAGCAAATCAAGCTCAGGGCCGGTAAAACCCGGAATGGCGCGAAGCAAACGAATGCGTCTTTCCACAATCAGATCAGCGGCATCGGCAGGCTTTCCCAGGTAGTGGGACTCCTCAAACATGCTTTTATCTACCCGCGCCGTATTGCTCATTTCACTTTCAAATTAAACATCAATCTTCTTAAAACAATCCATACATGGTTGAGGCAATTCGGCAAAAAGCCATAATGCTTCGACAATACCGCAAATCGCTCTTTCCAGGCCTTCTTTTCGTGCTGATAACTGCTGCCACCGGTTTCAAAACCGGCAATCACACCGTCAAATCTGACGTTTGACGGATTTTTCTTCAAAATGCGGATAATCCAGTCCACATCGGCCGCCTGCCTATATTGCAAATCGTATGGAGGACAAATGGATTTTTTGGCAATAAAACTTTGGTGACAGAGATTCATTCCGAAGCGGAAAGAACGATCGTCCAGTTTTTCAGGAAAACGCTGGGGTTTCAGTTTGCTGATCAGGCCAATTTCCCTTCCGTTTCCATCCATGAACATCGTATCGCCAAAAAGAACATTCGGATCGGAATGGGTAAGAACACAGAGTTTTTCCGTAACGTCATTGCGATAAATAATATCGCCGCTGTTCATAAACCACACATAGGGAGCTTCGGCAAGCTCCAGCCCCTTGTTCATTGCATCGTAAAGTCCTTTGTCCTGCTCGATTACCAGCACATCAATATCGGATGCATGGCTGCGCAAAAACTCAGCACTGCCATCCCGGCTGTCACCATCCACCACAATCCACTGAATTTGTTCGCGTGCAGTCTGATTTTGCACACTGTCATAAGTGCGCTTTAGGCCGCGCAGGTTGTTATAGTTGATGGTAATGACAGAGAAAACCGGCACTGAAACCGCTTTAGGATTTTATATCCGTTTCTTCCTTGCGCGTAGCCATGAGTCCCAGTGCAGCAAGTACCAGCAGAAGCATTGCAGCTGATGTTCCGGCTTCAATGGCTTTATACGTGCCGCGATCTTCCGGCACGTATACAAAACGGATTGCGTGCTTACCGGCAGGAACCTCTACAGCGCGCAGAATGTAATTAACACGGATAACCGGACTTTCTTTGCCGTCTATGTAGGCTTTCCAGCCTCCGTTTTTCTCATTGTAGTAAACTTCACTGAATACAGCCAGGCCATTGGCTTTGGAAACCGACTCATATGCAAGGGTATCAAACGAATAATAGGTTTGCCTGATCCCATCCGAAGAATCGGTGGCATAGGTTTTTGCAGATGGCTTCAACTTTTCTGCTGCCTCAACCACCACCTGCCGGTTTGCAGGGTTTTTGTTGATTTCCAGCAAGGCCTGCTTGGGATCACTAACTTCTGTTACTGAAGGCACAAACCAGGCATGACCTAGGGCTGTCGGACGCTGAAACACCTCTTCACGGGCACCGTCCTGAGAACGTGACAGTACATAACCACAGTTCAGCATATCCAGGGCATTGTTATTGTTAATCCAGTCTCCCTGTAAAGCACCTCCGTTCGGGGTAATGCAATAACTGATTATATCCTGATAGCGGCTGAGTTTGGCAGGGTGATAGCCTCCCACATTGCGGAAGAATGGTGCAGGATGGTTATCGTTGAAAGGATTATAGCGCAAGTCAAAAATGCGTCTGCTCTCTTTGTTGTTTGCCATTAGCTGAGCTTCTCTCTCGGTAGGCTCAATGGCCATTTCTTCCTCTTTGTCCTGCCAGTTATCATCGGTAAGGTAGCGTTTCGCCACGCCCATCAAGTCAAAAGAAACAAGAACCAGCATCCCACCCCATAGCAACATCCTGCTTTTCTTTTTCAAGACTGTAAACCAGATCAGGGCAGCCGACAAGGCAATTAACACCATGCTTCGGATCCAGTCGCCCCAGGCCAGTCCTGAACGCATATCCACAATCTGCTTCACGTAATCAGAAGCGGTACCAATGGCGGTGCCTTCATCCTGACCGGATTGCATGGCCTGTTGCCTAACCTGATTCATGATATCCTTATCCTCGTTGCCTTTAAAGTCTTCTGAGAAAAGCATGAGTGCGGCTACGATCATGAGAGAACCTATACCGATGGCTGCGTTTCTGAATATCTTTTTTCTGTCTGCATCCGCGAAGCTATCTGAAAGCAACAGCTGCAAACCATACAGGCCAAAAAACGGTATCACCATCTGGGCGATAACCAAAGCCATCATGGGGGTACGGAACTTATTGTAGTATGGCAGGTTATTAAACAGCCACTCGTTCAGGCCAAAATGCCTTCCCCAGCTCAATATCAGCGATATCAGTACAGTAGTTATGCTGAAAATAAGCAGCGTAACGGCTATCGTTTTTTGTCTGGATTCTGCACCGGCAGATTTCAGGTATTGCAACACAACAACAATAGCCAGAATAAACAGAAAAATAAAGATAGCTCCAATATATACAGGACCTGACGTAAACTGCAATTCACCGTGATACAGCGGTGCACGGTCAAGTCCATATTCGTTTTCACCCACTTTTTCATTGTTACTTCCTCCCATAAAACCGGGAATAAGCAATGTCATAGATTCATCAATGCCATAACTCCAGGAAAAGGCGTATTCTATATCGAGGCCTTTTCTGCCCACCTGGTTTTTGGGTCCGTCTTTGGAAGGAACCTCGCTGGCCACGGCACTGCCCCCACGCATGGTTGCCTCGCTGTAGCGGGCCGTATCAACAACTTTACCAATATTGGTAGCCATACCGGTAAGCAGCATCACCGCCGACAGTCCTGTGGCAACCAAAGCATGCCTGGTTTCACCGGCTCTGATGGCCATAATCATTTCAATCAGCAGATAAACACCGGCCACGATACCCGCATAGTAGGCAACCTGATAATGAAAATAACCTACCAGCATGGCAAAGAACAACCCTAGAACACCCGCCCCCAGCAAGTATTTTCGGCGGGTAATCAGCACCAAACCGGCAAGCATTCCAGGCATTACATCTGTGGCCAGCACTTTGGTAATATGCCCTGCTTCATAGGAGCTGATAGAAAAAGTCATGAACGCGTATCCAATGGCGCCGGCAGCCGAAAGCCAACGGTTTACATTACAGGAAAGCAACAGCACAAACATGCTGAGCATGGCCACAAACAGAAAATTGAATGGCCCTTTCACCAACTGAAACAATTCCATGGGCCTCAGCTTCAACAAAAGGTTTCCAGTAGGAATGCCTGTGATGAGGCTTGCAGGCATACCTGAAAACAGACGGTCATTCCAATTGGGTTTTACACCAAAAGTATCCGTGTATTTGTGGGCGGCATCCACCATTAGGCGTACCTGCTGCATATCACCCTGTTGAAGGGCTTTATCCTGGGTGGCGGGCCACAGAAAAATAACCGAAACCAGCCAGAATCCTATAAGAAACAGCAGGAAAACACCTGCCTGGCCGAGGAAATTTTTGTTAATCTTCATACTAAGGTGGCGAATTTCACTATTTTTAGGCAATTTGCCTGCATTCCGAGGAGAAAAAATACTTGGTACAGAAATTAATTTTCGCTCTTAATTTGCAGTAAAATTTATGCAAAGAGACGAAGTTGTTTTTGGATTGATAAACCGCGAACTGAAACGGCAGCAGGAAGGGATTGAGCTTATTGCAAGCGAAAACTTTGTTAGCCCACAGGTGATGGAAGCCATGGGTTCTGTGCTTACAAACAAATATGCTGAAGGGCTGCCGGGCAAGCGCTACTACGGTGGTTGTGCCGTGGTAGACGAAGTAGAACAACTCGCCATCGATCGTTTGAAACAGCTTTTTGGGGCCGGTTGGGCCAATGTGCAGCCGCACAGCGGCGCGCAAGCGAATGCAGCCGTAATGCTGGCCGTTTTAAAGCCCGGTGATTCCATATTGGGTTTTGATCTAAGCCATGGCGGACACCTTACGCATGGTTCGCCTGTTAATTTTTCGGGTAAATTGTATAAACCCCATTTCTACGGTGTGAAACAAGATACCGGCTATGTCGATTATGAAACGCTGGAAACCAAAGCCAGAGAGGTTAAGCCAAAACTTATCATTTGCGGTGCCAGCTCCTACAGCCGAGAATGGGATTATGCCCGTATACGCGCCGTTGCTGATGAAGTTGGCGCGCTGGTGCTGGCCGATATTTCGCATCCTGCCGGCCTCATTGCCGCCGGGTTGCTGGACAATCCGCTGAAACATGTGCATATTGCCACCAGCACAACCCACAAAACACTGAGAGGCCCACGGGGAGGCATCATCATGATGGGAACTGATTTCCCGAATCCCTGGGGAGAAACCACACCCAAAGGTGAGGTAAAAATGATGAGTGCCCTGCTGGACGGTGCTGTTTTTCCTGGCACCCAAGGCGGACCACTGGAACATGTGATTGCAGCAAAAGCCATTGCCTTTGGTGAAGCATTACAGCCCGGATTCAAACAATATCAGGAACAGGTTAAGAAAAATGCAGCAGCCTTGGCGGCAGGCATGGTGAGCCGGGGTTACAGCATCATCAGCGGAGGCACCGATAACCACCTAATGCTTATAGATTTGAGACCCAAAGGTGAGAACCTCACCGGCAAACTGGCAGAAAACACCCTGGGATTATGTGACATTACGGTTAATAAAAATACCGTTCCATTTGAAACCCGCAGTCCATTTGTTACTTCGGGCATTCGTCTGGGCACCTCAGCCGTAACCACCCGGGGACTCAACGAAGCCGACATGGATACCGTGGCAGCACTGATTGACGAAGCACTGATGAACCCTGAAAATTCGGATATTCTTAACAGCGTAAAAAGCAGGGTGCATATGCTGATGGCACAGTATCCACTGTATGCCTAACTTAACTTATTGACTGTTTTACCCCTTAACAGCCATTTCTTCCACTCCGGAACAAATAAGAATGCGCCTGTGAATGCCCACAAGCCGCAGGAAAGAAGAAAACCATTTACATCCGGGACATTTTTTGATACTGTTTTGAAAATAGCCCAGGCAGCATTGGCACAAAATACCAGATACAGAACTCTTCTCTGGGTCAGTTCAATACCTTTTTGATGAATTACCCACCATATGCAAACCAGCAGAAAAAGTGCCTGTGTAATCAGTCCGGCCATGGCAGCGCCTGATGCCCCCTGAGCGGGTATAAGCCACAGATTAAACCCTGCATTTACCATAACACACAAGATGGCCAGCATGGCCAGTTTTTTCAATTCCCCGGCAGCGGTAAGCCAGGTTCCGAAAATATGCACCAGTGCCATGGGTAAAAAGCAGGCCATAAGACGGGCAAAAATCGTCATATCCGCAGCCATTATTCCTGCTTTGCCCTCGCCCGAATAAAACAACCCAAGCAGAGGTCCTGCAAAGTAGATTCCCGTGAGCATCAGCGGCAGTGCGACATACAAAATAATACGGATATTAAGCCATAGCAAACCATCGGTGGATTCATTGCGGCTGATCATGCGGCTGAAAAGTGGCAGCAGTTGCGAACTGATTAAAGAACTAAAAATGAGGGCGGCATCCAAAAAGCGAAAACTGCGTGCATACTGCCCTACCGCTGCTTCTCCTCCTGCGGATAGATAGCGCAGCATCTGGGTGTCGAGACGCGTAAAAACGGCCATACACAGCGAAAGCAAGGCAAACCAGCGCATCGAGGAAAGCAGGGATAACCCCGTGGATGGGAACGCTGCGGCATCTACGGAACTGCCATTCCTTGCATAAAACCATGAGAAAAACAGAGAAACTGAATATCCTGCCGTTTGCGCCAGAAGAAAACAGATGAGCCCTTCTTCCCCGCTGAGACCACTGCCTGCAATAAGCCACGAAAGCAGCAGCACAGCCACAAGCCGGTCTGCCACCGAAGCAATGCTGTCGGTTTTAAAGAGATGCCTGCCCTGTAAAACCGCCCTGAAATACAGCGTAAAGCCGGCCAGCACCTGATTTAGAATAACCAGCGATAAAAAACGAGGGTCCATATGCTGAAAAACACCAAATGCGGCTGTAAAAAGAATATAACCCAGTGCCAGTAAAATTCTCAGTTTGAACAAACCCTTCGGGACAGCATGCGCGGGATCGGAAGCCACCCGCGTGGCCGTGTAATTATTCAGTCCGAAATCCAACAAAATATTGAACAACAGTGCCAATCCGAAAATGCCGTAATACTTGCCATACAGGGCATCGCCAAGACTGTTTTGCACAGCAACCTCAATAAAAAAAATCCAAACCGGCTTGATGAGCCAGTTCAGTGCCTGCAAAACAAACAAATTACCGAGAAAAGCGCGTTTCAACACAACAAAGAAAAAGAAGAAATCGGCCAATCCGAAAAAAAACCGCTGATTTCGGTAACTCTGGTTAGCGCACTGCAGCAAAGCAAATTATTTTTGCACCGTGCATGATATTGAGCCATACTACAACTGGCTGCACCTCTACAACGCTGCAGAAGACGAGCAATCGCCGTTTTATGGCCGTGAATACAGTGAATTCACCTTTACCCATGCGGTATATAACTACCTCATCCATCCGCAGTGGGATGCTTTTGGCTCAAACACGCTGTATCTGAAAATTCTGTATGTGGACTATGCCGATGGTTTTGCCATACTGGAACTAATAGGAGAATGGAATGATGCTTTGTACAACGACATCATGATGCTGAAGCGCGAAGTCATTGAAATGCTTGGCGAACAAGGAATTCAAAAGTTCATCCTGATTGGCGAAAACGTGCTGAATTTCCATGCCAGCGACGACAGTTATTACGAGGAATGGTTTCAAGAAACAGAGGACGGTTGGATTGCATTTGTCAATTTCCGGGACCATGTTCTGGATGAATTCCGCAGGGCGCGTATTGATTACTACATCAATTTTGGCGGTGACCTGGACGCTTTTCAATGGCGAAAGTTATCACCGAGGCAAATGCAGGAAGCGGTAGAGGCCGTTATCAGCCGAAGAATTGCCTGATTCAGAATATTATAAAAAGCCCTGAACCCTTGCAAGGGAAATTCGTTATTTTTGCACCGCCGAAAAGCGACCCTTGGGTTTAATTTCAGGTTACTTTTTAACAACCATGAGAGAAATTCAGTTCAGAGAAGCCTTGCGTGAGGCTATGACCGAAGAAATGCGCCGCGATGAGCGCGTGTTTTTGCTCGGAGAAGAAGTTGCAGAATACAACGGTGCCTACAAGGTTAGCCAAGGCATGCTTGCAGAGTTTGGCCCCAAAAGGGTAATTGATACGCCTATCGCCGAACTCGGTTTTGCCGGCATTGCCGTAGGTGCTGCCGCCAATGGATTACGTCCTATCTGCGAGTTTATGACATTCAACTTCTCGCTGGTAGCCATTGATCAGGTCATCAACAGCGCGGCAAAAATGAACAGCATGAGCAACGGACAATATACCTGCCCCATGGTATTCAGAGGACCCACTGGCAGCGCAGGACAGCTTGCACAGCAGCACAGCCAGAACTTTGAAAACTGGTATGCCAACACCCCGGGCCTGAAAGTGGTTGTTCCAAGCAATCCTGCTGATGCAAAAGGTTTGCTGAAATCTGCTATCCGTGATGAGAACCCCGTGATTTTCATGGAAAGCGAACAGATGTATGGACTGAAAGGTGCCGTACCTGAAGAAGAATATTTATTGCCCATCGGTCAGGCGCACGTTGTGAAAGAAGGAACAGACGTTACCCTGGTTTCTTTCGGAAAAATGATGCTGCGTGCCATCACTGCCGTGGAAGAACTGGCCAAAGAAGGCATCAGCGCTGAGCTGATTGACTTACGCACCGTACGCCCCATTGATTATGACACCATCATCAATAGCGTGAAGAAAACCAACCGCCTGGTGATTTTGGAAGAGGCATGGCCACTGGCGAGCATCAGCTCTGAAATAAGCCACATTGTGCAGCGCAGGGCTTTTGATTACCTGGATGCACCTGTACACCGCGTTACCAGCCAAGACACAACATTGCCTTATGCAGGCGTATTTGTTGACGCATACCTGCCCAACGTGGAACGCACCGTGAAAGCGGTTAAAGCGGTTTGTTATAAAAATTAATCCACTACCAGCACCGGGTTTTCCTGTGCTCCTGTAATTGAACCTATTTCGCACAGTTCGGGAAACGCATTTTTTAGCATTTCCGTAACCGCGGGTGCTACTGCTATTAGCAATCCCCCATTGGTTTGAGGGTCCGCAATCCATGGAAAAGCAGCCGGATTATTCATCTTAATCTCTTTTTCATATGCATTCCAGTTTCGGGTGGCATTGTCGGGCAGCACAAACGATGCGGCCAAAGAAACAGACTCAGGAATTTTAGGCAGACAGTCTTCACGGATTACCGCACCACAGCCTGCAGCTCGCAACATTTCAAGCAAATGTCCGGCAAGTCCAAAACCCGTCACATCCGTCATCGCATGCACATCCGGATTGTCACCCAGCTGCTCCCCTGCTATATTCAGTTTCAGCAACGCCTTGTGCAGTGCGTTTTTCTGATTTTCATCTGCCATGCCCCGTTTGTAGGCTGCTGCCAGCATACCCACACCCAAGGGCTTACTCAGCAGAATTACATCTCCCGGTTTGGCACCGGAATTCCTTTTTAATGTCAGGGGTGTAGCCAAACCGGTTACCGAGAGCCCAAACAAAGGCTCGCGCCCATCAATGGTATGCCCGCCTGCCATTGCCACGCCTGCCTGCCGGCAAATTTCCTGCGCCCCGCGAAGTACTTCCCTGCCCATTTCCAATGGCAATTCAGCCGGCCAGCTGAAAACAGCATTGGCCATCAGCGGCTTGCCTCCCATGGCCCAGATATCGCTGAGTGCATTGGCTGCCGCTGCAGAACCATACATAAAAGCATCATTCACCATGGGTGTAAAAAAATCCACGGTTTGCAGGAGGTATTGCCCATTACCCAGGTCATACACTGAACAATCGTCTGACATATCATTCCCAACCACAACATTGTCCGTATCATTTTGACAGGTAAATCCGGAAAGCATGGATTTCAATGCCTCCGGCGGAAGCTTACAGCCGCAACCGCTGCCTTTGCCAAAAGATAACAAGTCAGGAATACCCACGCCACAAAAATACATTGAAACCGGGGCTGAAATTTATTTTTAACCTGGTTTGGGGGTTTGGCATACGATGTGTGTATATGTAAGAAACAGTTACACCATGAAACGCAGTTTTGTCATCATCGCATTCGCCGCCGGTTTAGCCCTGCTGGTTCAATCCTTCAGCATGCAGAATCATTCCGCTTCAGCGGATCCGTTCAATTATCGCAAATTGAACAACCAGGCATTTAAAGTGGGGGAAAAACTAAAATTTCGTGTTCATTACGGCATTATCAATGCTGCCAATATTACCATGGCTGTTGACCAAGCCACTACTATCAATGGCCGCGATGCCCTGGCCGTGCGCTGCGAGGGTGAAACCCTGAAGAGTTTTGACTGGGCATACAAAGTGCGCGATAAATTTCAGAGCTGGATAGATGCAGAGGCCCTTGCACCCATTCGTTATGCTAAAACCGTGCGTGAAAACAAGTATTATGATGAGGACCTTGCCATTTACATGCATGACAAAAAGAAACTGCGCAATACCGATGGCGAATTGAATATGCCCATGTATACCCAGGATATTGCCTCATCGCTTTACTATGCCCGCAACCTGAATTTTGAAACCGCCAAAATCAACCAGATATATCCGCTGGATATTTATATGGACAATAAAATTTACAACCTGAATTTTACCTACCTTGGCAAAGAAACCCTCAGCACCGATATCGGTAAGGTAAAATGCATAAAACTCAGACCGAAGCTCGTTGTGGACCGGGTATTTAAGAGCAGCAATGACATGACCGTGTGGGTAAGTGACGATGCCAACCGCATTCCCATCCGCGTTCAGACTGCTATACAGGTGGGTTCCTTAAAGGTAGATATTACAGGCTACGAAGGACTGAGAAATACCTTCACCGCATTGCAAAAGAAATAAGTTTTGTGTTCCATAGTGTTCAGAAAAGCCCTGCATTTTGCGGGGCTTTTTTGTAATCAATTCTCCCCTACGTACTCCCTGGGAACGCGGGAAGAAATACCCGTAAGAATCTCATAGGGAATGGTATCAGCGCATTGAGCCATTTGGGCTACGGTGTTTTCTGCACCAAAAACAACCACTTCATCGCCTTCGCGGCAATCAATGCCGGTCACATCCACCATGCACATATCCATGCACACATTGCCCACAACCTGTGCTTTTTGGCCTCTTATCAAAACTTGCCACTTCCCATTGCCGAGACTGCGCCGAAACCCATCGGCATAACCCACTGGCAAGGTGGCTATTACCCGGGCGGTATCTGCAACAGAACGACGTCCGTAGCCTACGCCCTCTCCAGGCTGCAGGGTGTGCAATTGCGATATACTGCTGTAAAGGGTTGTTACCGGCTTCAAATCCGCTTGCTGCTGCTGCCTCGGATCCACACCATACAAACCCACACCCAGCCGAACCATGTCCATTCCGTATTCAGCGAAACGCAGAATGCCGCCGGTGTTTAATACATGGCGTAATGGAGCATATCCCAGCCTTTCTTCAAACATATCGGCTGCCTGGACGAACTTCGCTATCTGCTCACGCGTAAAATTATCGTGCACAGGATCTTCGGATGCTGCCAGGTGGGTAAATACCGAGGCAACTCGGATATTTTCAGGTAAATCCGGAGCAAGGTTTTTTAGGGTTTCAGGCGCAAATCCAAGTCGGTGCATGCCTGTATCTACCTCCAGGTGGACAGTAATTTCGTTGCTTCCGGCCATCTCCGACATGGTCTGCAAGCCCGCCACATCAAACACCACCGGCTCAAGACCATATTGCATGCGGCTTGCCATGTCTTCGGCGCCCGTATTCATTACCATAATCGGCGTTTTTATTCCTGCTTCGCGCAAGGCCACACCTTCATCGGCAAAGGCAACTGCCAGGTAATCCACGCCCATAAACTGGAGGGTGCGGGCCACTTCAAAACTACCGCTGCCGTAACCAAAAGCCTTCACCATGGCCATCAGGCGGGTTTTGGGTGCAACCGCATTTCTAAAAAACCGATAATTATGCCGCAGTGCCTCAAGGTCAATTTGCAAATGGGTTTTATGCAGTTGCTTTTTCAACAAAGCATGTATTTTCTCAAAACAAAACCGCCTGGAGCCTTTGATAAGTATGGCTTCATTTTGCAGCTGGGTTAAAATACCCGAATCTATTACAGCAGTGGTGTTAGCGAAACAATTCAAATCAAAAGCGGCAAATTCGGCAACATGCAACGAAAATGTCTCACCAACCAGCACCAAACGTTTTACTCTTTTTTGTTGTAAAATATTCGCTATTTGGGCAGACAGCCGCTTTTTATCAGGGTCGCTCTGGTCCATGTCGCTGAGGATGACACATGCCGGTTTGTCGGGCTGCTGCCGCACCATGAAATCCAGCGCCACCTGAAGACTATCGGGATCATTGCTATAGCTGTCGTTTACCAGATAATTGCCGTTTCTGCCTTCGGTAAATGCAAGTCGGTTTTCCAGCGCGTGCAAATGCCTGAATTGCTCAACATGTGCAGGATCCCAGCGCTCCAGTGCGGCCAGCGTGCACAAACACGACATCGTATTTTCTACAGAAGCTTTGTCTGTAAAGGAAATTTCCAGCTGATGCTCTGTGCTGCGGTGAACAAATTTTATACGCGTATATCCCTGACCGAAATTTTCTTCCAGCAAACGATAGCCATTGCCTTCAGATTTACCCCAGGAAATAAATTTGGTAAGGGGCTGGGTAGATTTGTACAACTGAACGGCAGTTTTTATCTCGGCTGAATCACCGGGGAATACGACTACATCGGCATCTTTAAACAGCTGCGCCTTTTCGCGGGCTTTTTGTTCACGGTTTTCAAAACCTTCGTCGTGGGCACTGCCAAGGTGGGTGCAAATGGCGAGATTGGGTTTAATCATCTGCCACAAACGCTCCATTTCACCGGGCTTTGATATTCCGGCCTCAATAATGGCCATTTTATGCCAAGGCTCAATACCCAAAAGGGAAATGGCAACACCAATTTGAGAATTGTAACTGCGCGGACTTCGGTGAGCACTGAACTCCTCGCCCAGAAGCTGATGCAACCATTCTTTTACGATGGTTTTACCATTGCTGCCTGTTATGCCAATAACCGGGCCGGTAAATCTGCTGCGGTGGTAAGTTGCCAGCTCCTGCAAGGCCTGCAACACATCGGATACGCGCAAAATATTGCAACCCGACAGATCCGGCACTGCAGCATCTTTTGGAATCACAAAACTGCGCACACCGGCAGCGGCAGCCGAAAGCACAAACTCCGTTCCCTTGCGATGACTGCCGGGCAAAGCAAAAAACAAGGTCCCGACAGGGTTTCCAAGCCTGCGTGTATCATATCCCGGCTGGGTGAGCACCATACCGGCATCGGCCGAAATAGCTTCACCTTTGATAATTTCTGTGATTTCCTGCCAGGTATAATGCATGTTCAGGTGTTTTCCCCACCCAGGTTCATTTCAGCACCATCGCCAATATTCATGCTTTGCACTGCACCGGTTAGGCTGGCATCTGAGCCAATGAGTGAATTTTCAAGAATGGCGGTTTGTATCTGTGCATACTGGCCAATGATGCTATTTTTAACCACAGATCTGGAGATATCGGCATGCTCGCCAATGCTCACATCCGGGCCAATTATGCTGTTTTCAATTTTTGCCGAAGGCGATATATACACCGGTGGTATGATGATGTTTGATTTTAACAAGTCTTTGGGAACATCCGGAAGACCCTCTCGCCTCAGAAGATTTCGGTTGGTTTGCAAAATAATTTCCTTCTTACCGCAGTCAAACCAGTTTTCTACGGCAAATGTGCGGAGCGCCACCCCTTTCTCCATCATGCACTGCAGCGCATCGGTCAGGTGAAATTCATTCTGGGTGCGAATATCATGGGTAATGTTGTACTCAAGACATTCCTTCAGGATGCCCGTTTCCCTAATAAAATAAAGACCTACCAGTGCCAGGTTGCTTTTTGGAATGGCCGGTTTTTCCACCAGGCGGCGAATACTCCCTTCCTCATTGAGTTCGGCTACGCCAAACTGCCTTGGATCTTCGACCTTTTTAACACCCAAACTGCTGACCGGCTGTGCCAGTACAGATTTAAGATCGGTCTCAAAAATGGTATCACCTAGCACAATCAGTACAGGTTCATCATCTTGCACTTCATTGCGGGCCAGCCAAATGGCATGTCCGGTTCCCTTGCCGAGGGTCTGAATTATGAAAGTGGTATTGACAGCAGTGTAATGCTCAGAGATGTAATGTTCAATTTTATCGCCAAGATGCCCGATGATGAATATAAAATCTGTGATACCGGCTTCAATCAGGGTATCCATAATATGACCCAGAATTGGCTTTCCGGCCACAGGAATTAAACTCTTGGGTTGCGTTGTGGTATGGGGTTTCAGCCTGCTTCCGATGCCGGCTACCGGGATAATGGCTTTCATATTGGGTTGCACAAAGTTACAACTCGGCGAGATTTTCCGCTATTTCCCATTGAACACACAAAATTCTTTGCGTATTTTCATGCACAGGTGCAGTCGCAGCGCGCCTAATTGCGGGAACCCCCAAAACCCCGCCTGCATGGGCCATTATGGGATATGCGTCTTTTTCGGAAGCGGGAATATGTGCATCGGTTAATAAATCACTGATTTTTTTTGATCCCTGCATTCCGAAAGGCTGAATCCGCTCACCTTTTCTTCGGTGACGCAAACTCAGCGGGAATAAAATCTCATCGGCATCGAAGAACCACACATTTTCCGACGGAGCAAGGGTATCCTGACCTGACCGCAGATGCATGGTCAACAAAAACTTACCTGCCTGCAGGCAAACCGGTAGCTCATCTTCCGACGCAATATCTGTTTCCTCTATTTCGTGCCGCGACGATTTCCCCACCCATATGCCGCCATTCCTCACCTCGGCCATCCAGCCATGGAAGTAAAAACGGCTCCCTGTTGATGCTTTCATCAGTTTTTCCGCTTCTGTGGGTTTCATTCCCAGGCTTTTCAGATAAGTGTGCAGCGATGCTTTATCTTCTGCATTAAACATCCTGCCGTCGCCTACGGCAGGAAAACCGGA
This sequence comes from uncultured Flavobacteriaceae bacterium, assembly GCA_964626685.1. Classification (GTDB taxonomy): domain Bacteria; phylum Bacteroidota; class Bacteroidia; order NS11-12g; family UBA955; genus RGEC01. Next base: position 101,077 of record CAZVJY010000003.1, on the reverse strand, counting down.
TGCCCAGGCTTTGTTGCGGTTGTTCTCTGCCTGCCTCAACACACGGAGTGACCTGCTTAGATCTGCAAATTCCCTTTCCGCATCTGGAAATTCGGTTTGAATAAGCGGCAAAATCCAGTGCCTTACTTTGTTTCGCAGGTAATCGGTTTTTCTGTTGCTGCTGTCTTCCCGCCAGCCAAGTCCCTGCGAAGTAAGCCAATGGCGAATCTCTGCAGCATCGGCAAACATCATGGGCCTGAAAATATTATCGCGCCACAAAGGAATACCCTGCCAGGCAGCAGGGCTATTGCGCAAAAGATATATAAACAGATGTTCAAGATTGTCGGTGCGCTGGTGCGCTGTGCAAACCGTGGTCATTTCAGCATTCACCAGCTGCCGGAAGTGATGGTATCGCAAACGCCGCGCGGCCATCTGAACTGATTCCGCATTCAGCTGCGCCTCAATCAGGGTATCGGGATGGGCAGTATGCAGCGGCACATTCCAGCTAAGGCACAGGTTGCGCACAAATAGTTCGTCTTCATCACTCTCAGCTCCGCGCAAACCGTAATTCAGATGAGCCACCTCAAACCTATATCCGGAGCGGGAAAACAAATGCCCCATCGCCACGGAATCGGCTCCTCCACTTACCGCAAGCAGCGTTTTTCCCTGAATTATTTCAGGTGCATTCTCACGGATAAAGCTTTGAAACCGATTTAGCACGTTATTTGCAAAGTAATTCCAAAAATTCGGATGAACAAGACCCCGTGGCTGTTGTTTTTCATGATTGTACTCAAACTCACAGATTTGAATGCACAGGAAATCATGCTCAAAGCAGATCGCATGAAGGGAGAAAAACGCAGGGGCGACAACTATCAGATTTTGCGGGGCAATGTTATGTTCGAGCAAAGTGGCAGCGTGGTTACCTGCGATGAAGCGGAATACAATACAGCAAAAGAGGAACTGGAAGGTTTTGGAAACGTGCGTATTGTAAGTTCAGAAGGAGCCGTGGTTTCCGGAAGCAAGCTGTTTTTTGACAGCAAGAACAAAACTGCCCGCGTAGACGGCAATGTGGTACTCCGCGATAAAAACATGGTACTTACCACCCCCTGGATCATTTACCATACCGACACCCGAATCGGGTATTACGGAGCCGGAGGAAAAATTGTAGATGATGAACTGACTCTCACCAGTCGCACGGGCAGCTACAATCCTTCCCTGTCTATGTTGTATTTCCGGTACAACGTGGTTCTCACGCATCCGGATTATGTAGTAAAAACAGACACATTGCAGTACAGCAACCGCACAGGCAATACCTGGTTTTACAACTATACAGAGATACAGAGCGATGAAAACACCATCCTTTGCAATTACGGCAACTACAATACAAAAACCGGACAAAGTTATTTTACCCGAAACGCAGCCCTGATAAGCAAAGAAAACACCATCCGCGCCGACACGCTCAGCTACAACCGCAATTCGGGCATTGGCCACGCCTACGGACGTTTATGGGTAAAGGACACTGCACAGAATATCAGTATTTTCGGAAACCGCGGCTATTATGACAAAAACCGCAAGTACACACGTGTAATGGGCAATACACTTGCCAAAAAAATGGAAAAAAACGGAGACAGCCTGATGCTGAAATCGGACACCTTCGTTTATGTCGCAGACACAACGAACCAAAAGCGATACCTGCATGCCTTTCACCACACCTCGCTTTGGCGCAGCGATTTCAGTGGCACGGCAGATAGTCTTACGTATCAGGTAGATGACAGTGTTTTTAACCTGTATGGAAAACCGGTTCTGTGGAACGAAAACACCCGGCTCAACGCAGATACCATGCGTATTTTTATAGCCAACAGCCGTATCCGACTCATGCACATGCGGCAGAAATCCTTTATCGCCATGCGTGAAGATACCGCTCATTTCAGCCAGATTTCAGGAGATGACATGGACAATTACTTTACCACTGAGAACAAACTGAAAACCATACGGGTTAAGGGTGATGGCAAAAGCGTCTATTATATAAAGGAAAAGGATTCAGCTGTTACTTCTGCCAATGCGGTGCAATACAACAACATGCAAATTGATTTGGACAGCAATCGTGTTTCGGGTGTGCGGTTTTATGGAAATCCGGCAGGCACACTCTACCCCATGACCGACTTTCCAAAAGAACAGAAAATACTGCCCGGTTTTGTTTGGGATGAGGCTAGACGTCCGGTAGCAGGCGGATTTATCGCTCCTTTTCCCGTCCCGCCGCTTCCTGCAAGGCACACAGGTAGCCAGACGCTGCAAAAACCCACAGGCCGAAAGAAGGCAAAAGGTTGATTCTGTCGGATTTTGCCGAATCTTCAACTGAAAACCACAACCAAATGCTGCTTTCAGGCGTTCTTTTGCAATACAAAATGCGTTTTGCAGTCCTCATTCTAAGTTTTCTGACCGTTTTTTCCGGCAAAGCACAGTATTTTACGGTTAGTGGATTTGTGGCAGACAGCAGCCGTGCTCCTATACCGGATGTCAGTATTTTCATCACAAATGGCTCTATGGTTGGAAGCACAGATGGTTCCGGGTACTACAAATTTGACCTTAGGGCAGGTGAATACGAACTCGTTTTCAGCCACCCCAACTACCAGCGTATGAATCTCAAAGTGGTGCTCGACAAAAAAGACGACACCCTGAATATCATTTTACCGGAACTGGCTAAGTCCATCAGTGAAATCCAGATTACCCGAAAATGGACCGATCCCGGCCCTGAAATGATGCGCAAAGCCATAGAAAAAAAGGATTACTGGGCAACCCGCATACCTTCATCGAGCGCAGAAGTATACATCAGGGCTTTTGAAGAATACAATCCTCCTAAAAAGAAAGAAAATATCTGGCATGAGCCCGACACTGCTGCCGAAAAGAAAAAGAAGAAGAAAAACAAAGAAGAAGAATCCAGTATAAACATGGCTGAAGTTTTGCTGGAGCGAGATTTTCAGCCTCCTGCAAAAATTAGGGAAACACGCACCGGAGTTAAAAAAATTGGCGATGTGACAGGACTTTTTTACCTAAGCACCACCGAAGGTGATTTCAACTACTACCAAAACCTGATTCGAGTACGTGGTATCAGCGACATGCCTGTAATGTCGCCTCTTTCCGGAACCGCCCTGCTGGCCTACAAGTTCCAGTTTCTGGGAAGCTATAAAAACGATGCGGGGCAGCGGGTACTGAAAATAAAAATGGCACCAAGATCCATATCCAATGCCGTTTTTTCAGGTGAAATCCACCTGGTTGATACCCTTTTTTACATTTACAGGACCGAGCTAAATTACCCGAGCAACCAGCTGAATGAATACGATAAACTTACCATAAGGCAGGAATTCAGTCTGAGCAAAGACACCTGGATTACCCTGGAAAAACAGCGTTTTGATTATCACGCGCTTGCCGGAAAAGGCAAATTCAGCGGCTATACCCTGGTAAAATACAACAAGTACGAGCTAAATAAATCCTTCCCAAAAAACCATTTCGGACTGGAAGTGAGTTCGGCCACAGACAGTGCCTACGAAAGAGACAGCGCATTCTGGAGCCAAAAACGCTCTACCCCGCTGAACAATACCGAAATCCGCTTCATTACCCGCACGGATAGCATCAACAGGGTGCAAAACAGTAAAACATACCTGGATAGCATAGAAAAAGACAAAAACAAGGTTACCCTGGCCAAACTGTTTTTTAAAGGACAGGAATACCAAAACCGCGAAAAAGGCTACTACATGGATTTCCAGCCTCTCATGTTTATCGTTCAGCCATGGTTTCCGGGAGGTACCCGGGTTACACTTTGGAACACCTTTGAACGACGCTTTAAAAACAAGCGCGATATCAGGCTCATTGAAAATTTATCGTATGGCCTTAACAACAAAGATATCCGCGGCACGGTGATTTTCAACACCACATTCGATCCATTTCACAGGGGCGTATTTTCTGCCACGGCCGGTCGGGACTTCAACTTTATCAACCCCAATGCTGCTTTCCTTGACCTGGCCAGAAGAGGAAATTTCTACCAAAACAGCCATGCCGACGTATATGTGCGCAGAGAGTTAATCAACGGACTCTATTTGAGGGTGCAGGCCGAATTTTCTGAAAGACGCGACATCAGCAACTTTACCTTTGACGGATTTGCAGACAGCCTTTTTGAAGACAATTTACCTACTTCTTTTGGGACCAACCGCGCCTTTTTTGGAAATTTTACTCTTAGCTACACCCCGTTTCAAAAATACATACGAGAACCCAGGCAAAAAGTAATTCTGGGTAGCCGCTGGCCAACTCTCAGCCTCAACCTCAGCCACGCCATACCGGGTGTATTGGGTTCAAATATTGATTACAGCTATCTGGAATACCGCATAGAACAGGATTTTCCACTGGGTTTACTCGGACGCAGCGAATACAGAATCGTTAGCGGCAGTTTCCTTAGGCAAAATAAGTTGTCTCCGGTAGATTACCGATACCAGCGGCGAGGTGACCCCAGTATCTTTACGCCACCCATGTATGCATTTCAAACCCTGGATTCAACCTTTGTAACCTATAAACGATTTCTGGAAGCACATTACAGACACCATTTTAACGGTTCACTCATCAATAAAATCCCCTTCATGCGCCTGCTGAAACTGCGGGAATCTGCCGGAGCGAATATTCTATATGCTCCTGAAAGACGCAATATGTTGTTTTACGAAGTATATGCCGGCGTTGACAAACTGGTTAGAATTTGGCGGGATCGTTTTAAAATCGGGTTGTATTATGCCGTCGGATACAGCAATATCTTCGAAAAGCCTGTTGTAGGCTTTAAACTCAACTTTGAGTTCTTCGACAGACGGAACAACTCCTGGTAGTCCATTAAGGCAGAATCAATTCAAAGTATCAGATCCTTACTGATTGTCCTAGTGTGCTAATCTGTTTCTACAAAGCTTGTTTTTGTCGATTTTTTCTCCTAATTTCGTTATTAACAAACCCAAAAAACCGTGAAACTCCAGGGATTTTTCATTGGTATTTTATCTTTAACTGCTTTAATAAGTGTAAGTTGCAGAAAGAACATTGCCACCCGAAGCGGGCATCCGCTGAAAGGCAGTGAATGGCTTGTTCCCGGTAAAAATGCCCCAAAATGGCAAACGAAGAACGTTGACGGAATAGGTCCAGCTCAGGTGCTGGAAATTACCGATCCATCCATTACACCCGAACTGATTCAATCTTCCGTTGTTTTGGTATATGCCAATCTTGGCGGATATCCAGCAGCCATTCGCCAGCCGGGAAAGATTGAACTGACGCGACTGCTGGTTTCCTACATGCGCGGAAACAACCCTCGCACCGACGTCTGGAGTGGCATGCCTGTTCCGGGCAAAATGCTCATTTTACTTACCAACCCTGACAATGAGTATGATCCATACGGCAATGCAGAAGGGCATTCGTTTCGATACTTCTTCATACCAAAATACGATCCGAATGCTGCAGGGAAAAAACCGGCTGATGGATCTTCGAATCTGATGTCAAAATACACCGAAACAGATTTACGCAACATGAGCTATGAGCAGTTCATCGAAGCGGCCGGTCTAAAAAAATAGGTATCTTCGAACCCGAAAATGGGTGTTTTTGGTTTAATACGAAAATGGATAATCCGAATCCTGTTGTGGTTCACGGCAATCAGTTTAGTTTGGGTTCTTGCACTTAAATGGGTAAATCCGGGCACTACCATTCTAATGAAATCACGGGGAAACCAGATTCAAAAAGAATGGGTTGACCTGGATAACATTTCAAAAAACATGCAGCTGGCTGTAATCTGTGGAGAAGATCAGCGCTATTGCAAACACTGGGGATTTGATCTGGAGGCTATTAAGAAAGCCGCTGAACACAACCTCAAAGGCGGTAAAAAACGAGGTGCCAGTACCATTAGCCAGCAAACAGCCAAAAATGTGTTTTTGTGGGAAGGCCGCAGCTGGATTCGAAAAGGCCTGGAAGTATGGTTCACCGCGTTGATTGAGCTGATCTGGGGCAAAGAACGCATTATGGAGGTTTACCTGAATGTCATTGAAACCGGTGAAGGCCTGTTCGGTGTGGAAGCAGCCGCTAAGACTTATTATGGCAAATCAGCCGACAAACTCAGTAAAAATGAAGCCGCTCATATCGCAGGTTTGCTTCCCTGCCCCAGAACCTGCGGACTAAACAGCCGATTTACCACAAGAAGAGCACAGGTTATCTACCATGCCATGACACGCTATGGCATCGAATTAGAGTATCTGAAGTAAAGAATAAGGGCCTGTGGCGGTTTTGTCTTAAATTTGCATCACTTTATTATGGCAACTACCCAGGACGTATCCAACGGCATGTTTATTCGCTACAACGGCGAACTCTGCCAGATTATCGAATGGCAACACCGCACGCCCGGTAACCTTCGCGCATTCTATCAGGCCCGTATGCGCCGCGTAAAAGACGGAAAATTGGCTGAAAACCGTTTCCGCAGTGGTGAAGAAGTGATAATTGTGCGCGTTGAAACCCACGAACTTCAATTTCTGTATGAAGAGGGCGACAGCTTCATTTGCATGAACAATGAAACCTATGATCAGGTTCCAATCCCAAAATTCATGTTCGGCGATGGTGCCAAATTCATGAAGGAAGGCGATGAGGTGCTCGTTTCTTTTGAAGGAGAACTTCCCATTGGCGCATCAGCACCCTCGCATGTGGTACTTGAAATCACCTACAGCGAACCAGGTGTGCGCGGCGATACAGCCACCAACACACTGAAGCCAGCAACCGTTGAAACCGGTGCTACCGTAATGGTGCCCCTGTTTGTGGAAACCGGCGAAAAAATCAAGATTGACACCCGCACAGGGGAATATGTGGAACGCGTAAAAGGGTAATTTCATTGAGCAACCTGCCCGTTACCGTTTTACCTGCAGAGGAGGGCTTTCTCTCCCTGCCGGAGGCACACCTGGCTGCATTTGAAAATGCGCGTGTTGTCATTCAGCAAATCCCCTACGAACATACCAGTTCATACATCGCAGGCAGCGATAAAGGACCTGAGGCTATTGTCAATGCCAGCCATTTTGTGGAGTTCTATGATGAAGAACTGGATTCCGAAACATATCGGCATGTAGGTATTGCCACGCTTGCGCCTATGGACTTTGCCAACACAGTGGATGCGGCAGCAGTGGAAAAAATCAAACATCAGACTTCCGTATTGCTTGAGCAAGGGAAGTTTGTGGTTTCACTGGGAGCAGAACATACCGTATCACTGGGGTTTGTTCAGGCACATCTGGAGAAGTACCCAAACCTAAGTGTGCTGCAAATTGATGCACACAGCGATTTGCGGGCGGAGTATAACGGCAACCCATATTCACACGCCAGTGTAATGGCCAGGGTACATGACCTGGGGGTTCCCCTGGTGCAGGTGGGCATCCGTGCTCAGTGCAAAGAAGAAGCCGACCTGAGAAAATCTTCTTCCAATATTCACACCTGGTATGCACACCAGCTTTGGAACGACGATGCATGGATTGATGCCTGTATCGATAAACTCAGCGATGAAGTATACCTAACCATTGATGCAGACGGATTTGACCCTTCTGTTTGCCCTGCTGTGGGCACCGCAGAACCTGGCGGCCTCAGCTGGATTCAGGGTTGCAAACTCTTCCGCCGACTGGCCGAACGTAAAAAAGTAGTCGGATTTGATATTGTTGAGATTGCGCCACGCGATACAGACATTATTACTGAATTTAGCATGGCCAAGCTGTGTTATAAAATTATAGGATATTTGAACCTGCACAACCGCATTTAATGATGCAAAACAGAATCTACCTCGATAACGCTGCAACCACCCCGCTCGATCCCGAAGTACTGGATGCCATGATACCGGTAATGCGAGAGTTATATGGGAACCCCAGCAGCACACACGGCCATGGCCGCAAGGTGAAAGCCCTGCTGGAAGAAGCCCGTGGCAGCATTGCCAAAATGCTGAATTGCCAGCCATCCGAAATTTTCTTCACCAGCGGCGGCACCGAGGCCGACAACCTTGCATTGCGCAGCGCCGTAATGTACAAAGGCATCAAAAACATAATCACCTCACCCATTGAGCACCATGCCGTGCTGCACACCGCAGAAGAACTCCATAAGTCAGGACTCGCAACCCTTCACCTGGTTAGACTGAAAGACAACGGCCATGTAGATTTGGAGCATTTGCAGGAACTGCTGAATACATTGCCAAACGCTATGATAAGTTTAATGCATGCCAACAATGAAATTGGGAATATGCTGGATGTTGAAACCGTTGGAAATATGGCGCATCAGGCTGGTGCTCTCTTTCACTGTGACACCGTGCAGACCATGGGGCACTTCCCTTTTGACCTAAGCAAGGGGCACATCGATTATCTGGCTGCAGCAGCCCACAAATTCAATGGTCCAAAAGGCGTGGGCTTCATATATATGAATAAGGCGCACAGGCTTCCACCACAAATAACCGGCGGGGCACAGGAACGCGAAGTACGTGGCGGAACAGAGAATGTATATGGCATAATCGGGATGGCAAAAGCGCTGGAAATCTGCTATCGCGACATGGAAAAGAAGCGCAGCCATATTGAAAGTTTAAAATCCCGTATGATTGAATTGCTGGAAAACGAGATTCCGGGCATTTCATTCAACGGCGACTGTAAAGGGAACAGCCTGTATACCGTTCTCAGTGTTTCCTTTCCTCCCAGCGAAACCGGCAATATGCTGCTTTTCAACCTGGACATAGCCGGCATATCGGCTTCGGGCGGAAGTGCCTGCAGCAGTGGCAGCAATACCGGCAGCCATGTAATTCGCGCTATCAGTCCAGGCACAGACCGCACTACCGTGCGCTTCAGTTTTGGCAAATTCAACACCGAAGAAGAGATATTTGTGACGGTCGAAAAACTAAAAACGTGGTATCCGGCAGCTGTGCAGGCCTGATGAAAAATTGGCTTCCCATAATCCTGATTTTTTCTTTACTCAGCAACTGTGCCTATGTACTCACAGGTACCAAACAAAGAATGTCGATTATTACAGCCCACCCCGGAGCAGAGGTATGGCACAAAAATCAATTGCTTGATACGACTCCCTGTATTATAAAAATAAGGCGAAGTTATGATTTACAACCTCCCCTGGTGATAAAGAAAGAAGGCTATGAGACAGTTTCGGTGCCACTAAAACGGAAGTTTAATGAAATGGCCGCACTCAACTTTCTGTTGCCGATTAACTGGTTAATTGACGGATTTACAGAAGCCGCAGTCGGCTACAAAACCATTGATACCGTTACTATGAAACGAATTGCCAACTAAGGCTTGGATTATTGTAATTTTGTAACGTAATGCCTGTTTTACATCTTACACGTAAAGAACATTTCAACGCAGCACACCGTTTGTGGAACCCCACCTGGAGTGACGAAAAGAACTATGAAGAGTTTGGCATCTGCGCCAATCCCCATTTCCACGGGCATAATTTCGATTTGTATGTGACCGTAAAAGGTTCACCATCCGCAGATACAGGGTGCATCATCAACCTGAAGGAACTTAAAGACATCATCCGCAAGGAAATCACCGATGAGCTGGACCATAAAAACCTGAACATGGATGTACCATGGCTTTCGCACTGCATTCCCAGCATTGAAAACATGGCAGTTGAAATATGGAAGCGCCTGAGTGCTGCACTTCCTGACGGCGCGGTGTTAAGCAAAATTACACTGTGGGAAACCCAGAATAATTTTGTGGAGTATTACGGGGAGTAAGCAGCCTCAATCAATCCTATATACCGGGTATCGATTGTGTGTGGGTTCATAATAGGGTGAATTCCTATATACAAACAACCATTGCGCCCACGGATCATCTGCAAACGCCTTATCCGCGGATTTTTTATCCATAAACTTCTTTTTCAGCGAGGGATTGCCTGCCAGTATTTCAGCCGCTTTATCGTCCCACACGTAATCGCTGAAACCTTCTTTTTGCTGTAAAACAGCATCAAAAAAATTCCAGGCAAAATAGCTGTCTGGGGCGCGAGGCTCGAGTGTTGCAGCTAAGAACTGATAATTTGCCTGCGTAACGGGAATAAGCCAGTCACCTTTCCTGATCTTGACAGGGAGCAAGGTATCACGGGTTTTTATATTATAGTGCAAATAGTGCCCTTCATACGGCGTTTTTGCGGTTTCGTATCCATTGATAAAACTCACCCGCACAGGCATGGTGGAATCCTGCCCTACCTGTTTCATTTCAATTCGGTTCATTTTAAGGCGGTCATAGACCTCTCCCCAGGCCCAGGGCAGTAGATAGAAGCGAGGCATCACCACGCTGTCTTTGGGCTTGAAATAACGATAATACCGAATCGGCCGGCTCCATGGCTTTGTGGTGTCGTAAAACAACCTTGGTTTGCCTGTAACAGTGCTGGACCTGTAACCATATTCAAATCCATTGAACATGAGTGTGTCCCAGCGGCCTTGGTCCAACTCATAGGTAATGTTTTCAACCTGTACTCCCTGAAGTCTGCGGCTTTGAGCACGTTTCAAATACGCACGCACCTGCACAGCCATGTTGTGTTCATGTGCCACACCCCTAAGAAATACACGCATAAAATCCAGGGTAGCTTCCACCCTTTTGGGAAAGGGTTTCAGCATATGGGTTTCTACCGTGTAGCCAATACAATGATGCAATGCAGCAAAACCTGTGGCATATCGGCCGGTTTCCCAAAATGCATGAATTCCGCTATCAGGAACCGTCTTCATGGTTTCCACATAGGGAGCTGTTGGCCAGCCTGCCTTTTCAAGTTCCGGCTTCAGATAGGTTTCCACACGTTGCAACAGCGGCCGCATTTGGGGCAACAGCTTTTCCGGACGGGTGTGAAAATAGGTTAGCGTATACTGATAATCTGCACCATTGCTGGTATGGTTATCAATGAAAAAATCAAACTTTTGAGCAGCAAAATACCGGGTAAACGCGCGGGCGTTGCGGCTATCGGCCTTGATAAAATCGCGGTTCAGGTCTAAATTTCGGGCATTGCCCCTGAAGCCCTGATTTTCAGGACCATTCTGGTTTGCACGGGTGCAACATGACTGGGTTTGGGAGCCATCCACATTGTACTGACAAATAATATGCAACTCCACCTTGTTCAGTACTTCCTCATTGCCCTTTTCCATCAGCAATTCCCTCACCAATAACATGCTGGCATCGGTTCCCTCCGGCTCGCCGGGGTGAATATTGTTATTGATGAGGACTTTTACTTTATTATCACCGCGGTTGCTTTGGATTTTGAATACATATATCGGACTGCCTCCATCTGAAAGGCCAATGGTATCGAGCCGGCAGATTTCAGGAAATTGTTTTTGAACCGAGAGATACCATTCAACGCACTGTGTGTAGGTGGCAGTTCTTTTCTTTCCCGACCCTTCATAAGGAGTTATAAATTCATTTTTATCCAATAACAAAGCATGCTTTTGGGCATTGACCTTGCCCGTTAAAGCAAAAAGCAAAAGAACACAAAGCAGCTTCAGTATCATATCATCGAATACGGTCCATGCTTTTCAGCAGCTTTTCATCACGACGTATGGCAGCCCAGGCCAGGGCAGAAAGCACCGCGCAGGCAACAGGCCATATCCCGTGAATACTGGGATAAGAGGAAATATCAGGAGCATCCTGCGACATCTTCATAAAATCAAGGATTAGTGAAACAAGCAACACCAGCGACATCAGAGACACATAAAGACTGATTTTTTTCTGCAATTCAGTTTTTTTATAAACAAAAATGGCATAGAGCGAACCTAAACCTATAGAGACTATAAGAATGATATTCAGTTTATCATAAGGAACACTCCCGGTATCTGCTTTATTGAAGTAATGCTTGGTTACAAAATGCAGTTCTGCACTGATTTTTTCCGCTTTGGTATTGATAAATTTAGCAAAATTGGGATTCAGCAACAACATTAGTGTGGCAATGAAGAAAACCAGCAACAAATACAGGGATTGAATACGTTGTATCATACTGCGAATATAGTCAGTGTAAATATGTCAAAGCCATAATTTTCAGCATGAGAGGGCAACCTTATGGAAAAACGGTGTGTCAATATTGTAATGAATGTGTCTATATTACAGAAAATTAATTAAAAAGCATGAGGTGGCGGTATTTCTGTTTATAGGTAAAATTCGTAATTTTGAAAGAGCATTGATTCTTAAAAAATGAAATTAAACAGATTCAAAAACTTCTTGATCTGCATACTGCTACTGTGTTTTGCAACATCTATCAAGGCGCAGCAGTATCCGGTTATCCACATGAAGACCGGTGATATAGCCACAAAAGACCAGCCTCTGGTGCCTTACGTAAAGACTGAGACGGGCTACTATACAGGCTTACTGACTTTTTCATCCATACCCGATGAACCGAAAAAAATGGCGCTTGCAAATCAGGGTATTACACTGCTGGAATACATACCGGATTTTACGTGGTATGCGGAAATTCCGATTGAACTGTCAGGAAAAGATCTTTCGTTATATGGGGTAACGAGTATACAGGCTCTGAAAACCGAATGGAAAACCGAATCAGGCGTTTGGCAGAACGGAGGTCCGGAATGGGCACGTGTATCGGGTCTTTCAGGCTGGGCAGAGGCAGTTGTTTTTCTGAACGGAAACCACCGTTACAAAGAGGTAAAAACAGCACTCGAAGCGGACGGTTTCATATGCCGGAATTATTTGTCCAAATTCACAACCTTACAGGTGCAGTTTCCGCTTGAAAAACTAACAAAATTGCTCTCTACAGAGGGGTTTTACTGGATTGAACCCATCCCGCCTGCGGTGGAAGCACACAATTTTCCGGGTCGTGTGAATCACCGGGCTTTAACACTTAACCTGGGCAGACCCGGTGGACGAAATCTTTGGGGAAAAGGCATTACCATTGGCGAGTGGGACGGCGCAGGTGTAGGCAGTCACGCTGATTTCAATGACCGGGTAATTAACAAAAATAGATTTGTTGCCGGTGGCGGAGGCGATCATGCAACACACGTTTGCGGAACTATTACCGGTGGTGGCATTATAGATCCTTTTGCACAGGGGATGGCACCCAAAGCCAATCTATTTGGCTGGGATTTCATCGGAAATATTCCTGCCGAAATGGATACTGCCTGTTTCAGGGACAGTATCGTTATGACTAACAATTCTTATGGTTATAGCTCTGACCCTTGCCCAACCAGGGGAACCTATGATGGCATCAGCCGCAACCTTGACATTCTGGTTTCGATGTATCCGTACCTAAGCCATCAGTTCAGTTCAGGAAACTCGAGAAGCGCCAACTGCGCCACCGGCGGATACCGAACCATTCACAGCGGGTTTCAGGCCGCCAAAAATATCATTACAGTCGGTGCACTGCAGTTTAATGATGGTAACAGCTCATTTCACAGCTACGGTCCCATGCGCGATGGCCGAATGAAACCCGACATTTGTGCGATGGGAGTGAGTGTTTATTCTAATTTACCCAACAACAACTATGGTACAATGTCCGGTACTTCCATGAGTTGCCCGGGAACAACCGGCACCCTCGCACTGCTGTATGAGCGCTTTAAACAGCTGAACAACAACAAAAAACCTTTCAACCATACCCTCAAAGCCATTGTCTGCAACACAGCAGATGACCTCGGCAATACAGGTCCGGATTACGCATTCGGCTTTGGACGCATCAATGCTGTGAGTGCCATGAAAGTCATGGAAGAAAACACATACAAGGTTGACAGTGTTACAAACGGAGCAAACCGTGTGGATACTGTTTTTGTAAATCCGGGCACAGCCAGATTTCAGGTCATGCTGGTTTGGGATGATATACAGGCACTGGCCAGTGCTTCTCCAACGCTGATTAACGATCTGGATCTGGAAGTTCAAAATCCCTCAGGCACAATATTTCGCCCCTGGACACTGGATCCCGCCTGTCACACCTGTTTATCTACCCGTCGAAGAGACAGCCTTAACAACGCAGAACAGTTTTACTTCGACAATCCGGTTTCCGGGAAATGGGTAATACGCGTAAGAGGCAGGGTAGTAACTACAAGTAAAGAAATTTACACTGTTACCTACAGCCAAATCAACAATTTTATTCGGGTGAGTTATCCGAATGGAAACGAAACCATGGTTCCGCCCACAACATCCGCACCCCAGACCATCGCATGGGATGCATTTGGCGCAAACAACACCTACACGATTGAGTACAGCGCAGACAGCGGCACCACCTGGAATAATATTGCAACCGGGGTATCCAGCACAACCCGATATCTCACCTGGAATAATGCACCTGCAGGCCTAAACACCAGACGGGCATTAATCAGAATCAAAAACGGCAGCCTAACGGATGTGAGTGATACCGTTTTCACCGTCTACTACAGGGCCAATCAGCCCAATGGAATAACCTGCAGCAACCAGGTTCATTTATACTGGCCCAGAACCACAGGTGCGGTTTCATACAGAATTCTGCAAAGCATCAATTCCTTCATGGAACCCATTGGCGCAACTACGGATACATTTTTTACCGTAACAGGCCTTGTGAACGGCAGAACCTACTGGTTTTCGCTGGAAGCCATTGGCCCTAAAGGAGAAATTGGCCCTCGCTGTGCAGGAAGATCTTTTGTACCTACTGTCACGCCTGTTGCTCCAGCTATCATTCGCCAGCCTGCATCTCAAATTATCTGTGCCGGCAATACCCTCACGCTTATCAGCGGAGCCACAGGATCCGCAAGCATGGCGCGTCAATGGCAATCCAGCACCGACAGCGGTAAAACCTGGCAAAACATGACAGGCAAAAACAGCGACACCCTAACACTCCCAAATTACAGCTGGAACCAGCGTGGAATCTATTACAGAAATCGCTATTTGAATGCCTGTATGAATCTGGTTTACACCCAAATAGCCATAATCGGTGTTGATACGCAGGCAACCTTCACCTCCCAACCCGCAGACCAGTGGCGTTGTGAAGGAGACTCCGTTCAGTGGACGGTTGGGGTAAATTCAGGTCTGACACCCAGGCTGCAGTGGCAAATCAGCACCAATAACGGCGTAACCTGGAATAACCTTACCGGAGACACCCTCAATACCCTCAAGCGTAGAAACCTTTCTTTTGCCAGCAATGGTGAGCGTTATAGAATGCTGGCTACCAACTTCTGCAATACATTAAAGCCTACCAATACTGCAATATTGTCTGTCAGACAGCCGCTCAGGCTTATTAAACCCAAGGACACCACTATCTGTTTCGGCAGATCTGTAACGCTCTCTGCAGGTGGGGCTGGTGGTGACAACACCAAATACAGCTTTCAATGGATGGGTTTCCCGGCAGGTAACAGCATTTCTGTTCAGCCTATTCAAAAAACCAAATACAGGGTTTCGCTGGATGACCAGTGCACGTTTTACGATGCTTTCGATTCTGTAACCATCGATGTAAGAGCTCCACTGCAACTAAACGCAGGCAAAGACACAACCCTTTGCGCCGGAAGAAGTGTGGATCTGAAAGCTTCCCTGAGTGGAGGATTGCCCGCAGGTTACAAGTATTTGTGGATGCCCGGCAATGTAACTACAGCCACATACAATGTCAGCCCTTCTGTTACAACCGATTACACCGTTCGCGCATTGGACGGCTGCACACCCGATACCATTTACGCTACTTATAAGGTTACGGTTAGGCCTGCTCTCGACCTTACCCTAAACAACGACACACTGATATGCAATGGAAACACCGTTGCCCTGAAAGCAACCATCGCCGGTGGGCTGACATCCTCACGCCTGGTAACATGGAATCAGGGACTCGGTACAGGACTGAATAAAGCAGTAAATCCTGCCACAACAACCTCTTACAGAGCCATTTTAAGTGACGGTTGCTCCTTGAAAAATGACACAGCTTTTGTAATCGTCAATGTAAGGGCTCCTTTGTCGTTAACCCTGAAGCAGGATACAACCATCTGCCTTGGCAGAAGCACGAACCTGCTGGCCATTCCGTCCGGAGGCTTGAGCGCAGGCTATTCCATCACCTGGAATCAGGGCCTTAGCAATGGTCCAAATCATATGGTAACACCGATAAGTACAACCCTATACCGAGCCGTGCTTAAAGACGGTTGCACCGTGAAAAATGACACCCAGCAGGTTACCGTTTCTGTAAGGCAACCCCTGAACATCACTACCAACAAGGATACCGTACTCTGCTTCGGAAACACCGTAACACTTAACGCAAATGCTACAGGGGGTAACCGTATGTATCAATTCCGATGGGAAGATGTGGCCGCTCCTCTAACCGCGCTTGGAAGCAATTCAAACTTGAATTTTACGCCAACAAACACAAGCACAATCCGGGCAATACTTACGGATGGTTGCACCGTTAAAAGCGATACCACAACGGTTAAAATCACGGTTTTACCCAATCTGGGTATATCCACGTCACCCGATACAGCTATTTGTTCAGGTGATAATGCCCCACTTCGGGTAAAAGTAACCGGAGGCAATGGCAGCTATGTTTACACCTGGACAGATCTTTCCAATAACAGCATTGCGGGCAATACTAATCTTATAACGGTTAGTCCTGCAAATACACGGAGCTATCGAATCGCTGTAAGCGACGGATGCACGGTTACACAACCCCAGCAGAACATTCAGGTGCAGGTAGTTACCAAACCGACTGCCAGCCTGCTCATCCCCAACACAACCGTATGTAATCCCGGCACATTTAATGTAACAAATGCCAGTTCGTCTGCCACACGTTATCTGCTCAACAACAGGCGATACAGCGGTCGTGATACCGTTCTCAGGTTTGCTACAGGAACATACAATGTTAGACTGAATGCCTTTAACAGCCTGGGATGTATGGATACTGCCTCATATACACTGAATGTCAATCCACGTCCAAAAGCAGGCTTTACATTTACCCCTGCAGCACCGAGAGAACTGCAGACCATCGCATTTACAGACCAAAGTAACGGTGCAACCTCATGGAACTGGTTTTTGCCACACGGATTTTTCAATACACAGCAGCCTTCAAACTGGATTTCCAATGATACCGGTACCTGGGCAATTACCCAGATTGTGGGAAATGGATTTAATTGTTATGATACGCTGAACAGTGTCCTGCGCGTGGGAATCGGATACTATCTGCATATTCCCAATGCATTCACACCAGATCAGAATGGAATCAACGAGGTCTGGAAACCTACACTTCGGGGTGTGAAATCATACCGTCTCAGGATATTTAACCGTTGGGGACAACTTGTTTTCAAATCGGACAACCCAAATGAAGGATGGACAGGTGAAGGGGCGCCTCAGGGAGCCTACATTGTGGAAGTTAGCATCATTAATGCCTACGACGAACGCATTACCGAAAAAGGAACGATTACACTGCTTCGTTAATCGCGATCCGCATGGTTGTCCTTACACCCGGTACGCTTTCTTTCACATAAATCTGTCCCCGATGATAATCGTTAATAATACGTTTGGCCAATGACAAGCCCAGGCCCCACCCACGTCTTTTGGTAGTGAAACCCGGTTTGAAGACGGATTTGAAATGATTACGTGAAATGCCTTTGCCGGTGTCTGTTACATCCAGGATAATTTTGCCGGCTTTGACACGGATTCTATATGTAAGGTTACCGGCTCCTTCCATGGCATCAATGCTGTTTTTGGTCAGATTTTCAATTACCCAATCAAACAAATTCAGGTTCAGCATCACGTATACAGGATTTTCCGAAGGCTGAATTTCAAAATGAACGCCTTTGCCAGATCTTGTTTTCATGTATTCTACCGCCTGCTTCAGGGCCTCATTCAGTTCCACTTTTTTCAGTATAGGTTCTGATCCAATTTTACTGAAGCGTTCAGTAATAATTTGCAGTCTTCTGATGTCTTTGCGCATCTCATCGCCTGCATTTTCTGGCATTTCGCCCATTTCAATCACATCCACCCATCCCATTAATGAAGAAATGGGTGTTCCAAGCTGGTGAGCCGTCTCTTTGGCCAGACCTACCCAAACCTGATTTTCCTCCGCCCTGCGGCTAACGGAAAAAGCGAAGTAGGAAACAATAATAAACAAAGCCACGACGCCAAGCACGACATATGGATAATAGCGTAGCTGTTTCAGCACAGTGCTTTCACCATAATAAACCCTGTGCACAATACCATCAGCAATTGGAATCGGAATGGGCTCATTCTCTTCTGCAAACTGTGTTCTTTTTTCCTCAAGGTAGCCCGGTCTCTGTATTTGTTTTTTATCCAAGTTGATGACCTGCTGTGTGATTTTCCCTTTTTCATCCACTACAATCGCCGGAATGGTGGTGTTGTCCTGTATAAGCTCCAGATAAAAAGTAAGATTGGCTTCATCAACCTCAGGATCTCCACTGTTTTTGACAGCCTTAGCCCAGGTTGCAATTTTTTTCTTCTCTTCCTGCGCTACTTTCTTTGCCAGTTCCTGACTGAAGTAGAGCGTAAGCCCCCCAATGAAAATAGCCAGCAGAAGTAAAATAATCTTGATAAACTTTTTAATCTCGTAGCTGTTCAAGGTTTGGTTTGTTTAAGATGTTGCACGTTTGAGTTTGCTAAACAGAAAACACCACAGCGTCTGAAAATCGAAATACACATGATAATTTCGGGCATAGGCAAGGTTGACTGCTGTTTCAAGTTCAGTATTGGAATACACCATACCCGGATACAGGCAACCCGGTTTTTGCCTGGGTAAAAACTCCGTATTAGGTCTACCATGATAACTAACCCATGTTTTCCGGCCCAGCATTACTGCAATCCAATTCGTAAGCAGCAACCGACCCTTTTGGCCTGTCAATAGTAGTGGCGACAATAGCAATACAGTAGCTGCCACACCCAAATCGAATATACGTTTTTTTCTCCGTATTTCCAAATTTTCAATGGTGAAACTCAGGTCAAGTGTAAACAGTTCTCCCCTTTCATCTTTGCTATTGCTACCAATGACAAACTGGCTGCCTTCGGGGACGATTTTGAAGTGAACAGATTTGCCGGACAGGCGGCTCATTACAGTCATAATATCTGCGGAGGCCACATCAGCAGCACTGAAAATCACCAGATTAATGTTGAAAATATCTACTACCTCTGGTATTTGTTCCAAACCACCGGCAAAACCTTCCGGTCTGGAAGAATCGGGAGAAACCCGGGTTATGGCATCCATTTTCACCATGCTTCGGGTTAGTAACCCTTCAATACGCTGAGACTCGTCCGTACCTGCAACAATGGCAATACGGTATGCGCCACTATCAGCAAAATGGGTATTACGCGTTTTAATGAAATGCCACAGCCATCTGAGCAACAGGGGTGAAGCCATACTCCAGGCACAACCCAGCAATAAAATAGCCCGGCTGAACTGCAGCGATTTTGGCAAAAATGCGTAGGCAGAGAAAGTTATGAGCGCACCGACGGCGGCACCCCTTACAATTCTTCTTACCGAAATGGGCTTATCATAGCCACCGCTCAAATACATGCAAAACAGCACCACCAGGATATAAGCAGGAATATGCAGGGCGAAATAGGTTTCGGGATAAAAGCCTTTTACGTACTTATTGTATTCTTCCCAATAACGGGTAATACCAAAGTATCCAGCATACATTAATAAAAAGTCGAGCACCGGCATCAATGCGGTACTGAATGCCCTGTAGGCAAGCGCCAATGCGGCACGCAGATAAATGGCAAGCTGAATAAACACATTCAGTCGCCCTGCAATACTTTGGCTGTAGTGTTTTCTGGCAAAAAGAACCATGGCATTGTAAAACACCTTCACATAATTGGCACTGCGCTTTTTGGTACTTTCGCCTTTATAATGAATGATGGTGGTATCGGGGAAATAGTAATTATGGTAACCGGCCTGGGTTATCCGGTAACTTAAATCGATGTCCTCACCGTACATAAAGAAATCCTCATCCAGCAAACCAATTTTAGCCAGGGTCTCGCTGCGCAGCAGCATAAAAGCACCACTGAGTACATCTACTTTGTGAATGCTGTTTTCATTCAAAAACTTCAGGTGATACCGGCCAAAGGTTTTGGATTTCGGAAAAATGGATGACAAACCGGTCATTTTATAAAAGGCAACGGCCGGAGAAGGCAACCCTCTTTTGCTTTCGGGAAGAAACTGCCCTTTACCATCAATCATCCGTACACCCAGCCCGCCTGCATCGGGATGTTCATCCATAAATGTCACGCACTTTTCCAGGGTATCCTCCTGCAAAACTGTATCGGGATTCAGCAACAAAATATAGCGGGAATCGCTGCTGCGGATGGCCTGGTTATTGGCTTTGCTAAAGCCCAGATTCTCCTTGTTTTCGATGCATTTCACGGCCGGGAAACGGGATTTTACCATTTCCATACTGCCGTCCACGCTGTTATTGTCAACTACCCAAACTTCCGCATCCAGGTTGCGGGTTGCCCTCATTACACTGTGCAGTGCCTGCTCCAGAAAGTAGCGCACATTGTAATTGACGATGATGACCGATAGCTGGTGCAAGGCTTTTTAAACTTTATACTCGGTTCTGTTGGCAATGCTTCTTCCCAGGGTAATTTCATCGGCATAACCGATTTCTCCGCCTATGGCAATCCCACGGGAAATACAACTGATACGCACAGGAAAATCCCTGAGTTTTTTGGCAAGGTAAAACATGGTGGTATCTCCTTCCACAGTGGCGCTGAAGGCCATGATGATTTCCTGGGGGGAATTCTTTTCTACACGATCGAGCAAAGCCTGAATATGCAGCTGATCGGGACCAATACCATCCATGGGTGATATCAACCCACCAAGCACATGATACACCCCGTTGAACTGAGAGGTGGATTCAATGCTCATTTGATCGCTGAAATCTTCTACCACACAGATGATACCCGCATTGCGGGAAGGATTTGAACACACATTGCAAACCTCATGGTCGCTGACATTACCGCATTCACGGCACATTTTCAGTTCAGTTTTTATTTTGAGAATGCTGTCGGCCAGGTTCACCACCTCATGTTCAGGACGGTTTAGCAGATACATAACCATACGCAGTGCCGAACGCTTACCAATACCCGGGAAACCCGAAAGTGCCTCTACGGCCTGCTCTACGATGCCTGATGTGAACTGCACACCGCGAAGTTAAGGATTTGGGACCGTTATGCCCTATCTGTATTTATGTGGCAAGTATTTTCGCTGCAATCCATGAACAAGAAAACTTGTCTTTGCCCTTTATTGTACTAATTTCGCTGAAAATTTATGCAGATCGAGGTTTTACAGGCCAAGATACACAATGTGCGTATCACCCAGACCGAACTGAATTATACAGGCAGTATCACCATTGACATGGATCTGGTGGATGCCGCCGGGCTCATTCCTAACCAGAAGGTGCTGATTGTGAACAATAACAACGGTGAAAGATTCGAAACCTACATCATTGCCGGCGACCGTGGGACCGGGATTATTGGCCTAAATGGCGCAGCGGCCCGCAAGGGGCAGGTTGGCGACGAACTGATCATCATGACTTTTGCCATTATGACCAAAGAGGAGGCAATAGCCCATCAGCCAAAAAATATTTTCCCCGACAGAAACAACCGTCTGGTTTGACATTAAATAAAAAAACCATAACGAATGTCCTGCTTCTGGTTCTCACCGCCCTCATTTTTCTTTGGATTGGGCTGAAAACAGATTGGACATCAACCTGGAAAGCCGTCGGATCCTCGGATTTGAAGTGGGTGGGAGCATCGGTTACCGTGATGATTTTTGCTCACTGGTTGAGGGGATACCGCTGGAATATGCTTACCGCACCCGCGGGCTATCCACTCAGCGCAAAACGATCGTTTTATGCCGTGATGAGCGGCTACCTTATCAACGTGGCTACCAGCCGCGGAGGTGAAGTGGTGCGTTGCGCCATGGCCGCCAAAACCGAAAAAGCTCCGGCCGATTTACTCATCGGAACGGTAGTAACGGAAAGGCTTGTAGATATGTTCATGCTGCTGCTGGTTTGTGTAACCGGATTGTTGGTTGAGTTTCAACACATTTATGGCTTTTTCGACATCTACATCCTGACACCGGTCAGTGGTGTGGCCACATTGCCAAACATACTCTTGTTGCTGATCCTGCTGTGTGCCTTATTGCTTTTTTTTAGATTCAGAAAAAAGAGAGCTGCCGAAAACACACCCGGGCGGCTTTCAGGCCTGCTTGACGGTTTCTCCAAAGGATTAAAAACCATCTTTTCACTGGAGAGTCCTGCTTTGTTTTTTCTGTATTCAGCTGGTATCTGGTTTTGCTACATGCTCAGCGGTTATTTTCTGTTGCAAAGCTTACCGGTTACAAGCCACATGGGTTTTGGCAGCGCTATCAGCCTGCTCATTTTCAGTGCCGTAGGCATTGCCATCCCACTTCCTGCCGGTGCCGGTGTGTGGGGTGCCATATCCTTTGGATTGCAGGCCGTGTATGCACTCAACGCCAAAGACGCCGAAACCTTCGGTATTTTTAACCTTGCCTATCAAAATCTGTTTAGTATGATAGTTGGCGGAATATGTTACCTTCTGATGATGATTGAAATGCGCAAAATTAAAAATGCATGACTACCCATTCAAAAATCTGGAAACGGGAAGAAGCCGTAGAGTGCGCCGCTGAAATAAAAGCTGCCGGGAAGCGTATTGTTTTTACCAATGGATGTTTTGACATTTTGCACGCGGGGCATGTAACATACCTGCAGGAAGCAGCTGCGCTCGGAGATTTTCTGGTTGTAGGCATTAACAGTGATGACAGTGTGAAACGCCTAGAAAAAAGTCCGGCCAGACCCCTGCAAAACGAATTTTCACGCAGCACTGTCATGGCGGCGCTGCAGTGTGTGGGTGCAGTTATTGTATTTAACGAAGACACCCCACTG
The DNA here is from genome assembly GCA_964626685.1 of uncultured Flavobacteriaceae bacterium. Taxonomy (GTDB): domain Bacteria; phylum Bacteroidota; class Bacteroidia; order NS11-12g; family UBA955; genus RGEC01. Next base: position 78,237 of record CAZVJY010000003.1, on the reverse strand, counting down.
GAATTAATACAGGCTGTAAAACCCGATGTACTTGTAAAAGGAGCCGATTATAAAGTAGAAGATATTGTTGGTTCCAAAGAAGTTTTGGCTGCCGGTGGCGAAGTTAAAACCCTGGCGTTTTTACCGGGATACAGCACCAGCAGCATTGAGAATAAAATACTGGAAGCCAACCGCAGTGTATGAAAACCGGCCTTGGGTGGAGGTTGCTTAAATGGTTCCTGATTGGAGCCTGTTTTTTTTGGATTTTCAACTTATTGAAAGGGGGCATACCCAATCCCGAAAAAGTCTGGTATGCGATTAGATCCATTCCCTGGTACTGGCATGCAGCAGCCCTGGCATCTGCCTCGGCCAATTGGTGGCTGGAGGCCGTGAAATGGCAGCTGCTGGTTTCAAACCTTGAAAAAATCCGTTTTGCTGCTGCCATAAAGGGGTTACTGGCCGGCGCCGCTGCCAACAATGTGATTCCATTTCGTGTGGGCGAATTCCTGGGAAGGGTGATGTACCTGAGGGAAGAAAACAGGCCGGCTGCATTACTTAACAATTACTTCGGCGCCACCTGCCAGACGCTGGTAACCCTGATTGCAGGTATTCCGGCAGCCTATGCCTTGCTGGGCAAGGAAGCCGAAACCTACGGCCGCAACAGTGTATTCTACATTCTGCCACTGCTTTTACTGCTTAGCGCGGCATGGTTTATGGTAAGAAACCGGGCAAAAAAGCCGGCCTGGCTGGAAAAATGGCTCATGGGTCTGAGACATTTTTCCGGCAGACAAATCGCGGGCACATTCGTTCTCTCTATGCTTCGCTACCTTGTTTTTGGCGGATTCTACGCTTTTTTTATTGTACAATTTCAGCTTGCAGACATTCCAACTGCACTCACGGGCGTGGCCTGCATTTTCTTTATACAAACCTTTACCCCCGGCATGATATACACTGATGCGGCGGTAAGGCTGAGCCTGCCCATGCTCGTTTTCTCAGTTAACGATGCCCAAAAGCCCTTATTGCTGGGAATTGCAGTAATTAACTATTTTTACAATGTGTTACTGCCCGCATTTGCCGGACTTATTGTATTCATTTTTCACAAATGGAAACCACAGCGCTAATGAACATTTGCGCTGCTGCGCTCGTTATTGTGGGTTTCTTAAGCCTCGGTATTCCTGTTTTTCGTTACCGACTGCCATCAAATAAATCTGAAACAGTATTACCGAAAACCGCCTTTTCCATCGTAGTCGCATTCCGAAATGAAGCCACCTGCCTGCCGACACTGTTTGAATCAATCCGCGCAGTCAACTACCCTCAGCACCTAATTGAGCTTATTCTGTGCAACGATCACAGCGATGATGCCGGCAAAGACCGTGTTCTTGAATTTCAAAAAACCGCTCCATTTAGGGTTGTTTATATCGAAAATCAGAACGGGAAAGGCAAAAAAGCGGCGTTGAATAAGGCTGTGAATCAAAGCAGTTTTGACACCCTTTTTTTTACCGATGCCGATTGCATGCTGCCGGCAGAAATCTTTAATCATTTGAATTATCACATTCAAAATAGCAGTGCTGTGCTCATAGCAGGACCGGTACAGTATACTGGCAACAACTCATTTGTTCATCATTATCAGTGCATGGAAAGCGCGGTACTCATAGCCCTGACAGCCGATGCATTCAGAAAGAAAAAAGCGTTGATGGCCAATGGAGCCAACCTCTGCGTTAATAAATCCGTATTTCTGCGTGCCCAGCAAGAACGAAAAGACCTGGATATTCCTGGAGGTGATGATGTTTTTCTGTTGGAATATGCCATGCAAAACCACCCGGCGGGATGCATATTCGCCGGCTCGACTGAAAACTTGATTCAGACACGTTCAGAAAGCAACTGGTCAAACCTATTGAATCAGCGAATTCGCTGGGCTTATAAGGTTCGCTTTCAGCAAGGTTCATCCGGGCTATTATGGCAGTTTTTCTCACTGATTTTTACCATTTTATACATTGCTTCCGTGTGCCTTATTCCTTTTACAGGATGGGCCAATGCGGCCATAATGGTTTTAGGAAAAATGGTCGCTGATTTGGCAATACAAACCAAAATATTACCGGCATTTTCTTACAGGAAAAACATAGTGTATATCGCTGTATTTTCTCCACTCCAGGTATTTGTTATTCTATACACCGGTCTTGCTGCACGCTTTGGTAGTTTTGTTTGGAAGGGGCGGCAGTATTAATGTATGAATAGTTGCTGCTTAAATGTTTAAATTCGCACCCATGCGCAGGCTGATTTTGGGGCTACTCGTTTTTTTTTCGCTGAGTCTCCATGCTCAGTTTTCCGATAGTTTTAACGATGGCGAACTAAACAACAATCCAAAATGGATTTACAATGCGGGAGATTTTGAGATTTCATCCGGAAGACTAAAAACCCTGAATGCAAATGGGGGCGCAGTTAAGTATGGTATTTCTTCGCTTGCAAATTACGATTCAGCCGAAATCTACATCTGGGAATTTCAATATGGCATCAATCCCAGCAGCGCCAATTATACAGAGTTCTGGATTGCGGCAGACACCTTCGTTGAAAGGGCCCGAAATGGCTATTTTATCCGAGCCGGAAATACCAAAGATGAAATTAGTTTATACAAAATGGTGAACGGTGTGGGCACAGAAATTATATCAGGTGCCGATGGCGAACTCAATAAAACCAATAGCTATTACCGCGTTTGGCTCGAGAGAAAAGGAGACTCTGTTTCGCTGTACAGAAAAGACCTGACAACCAATACCACCGCAAGGGAAGGAACCGTTTATGAAAAAGATTTAAAAGGTGGAAAATATGCGGGGATTCATGTCATCCAAAATGGAACTACGGCTATTGGAAAACACTTTTTTGACAATATCTACATAGGCAATACAATAAAAGATACGGCAAGGCCAAGCATGGTATTTGCCGGCTTCCTGTACCCCAACAAAATCACGGTTACCTTCAATGAACCCGTAAAAAATATCTTACCTGCTCAGTTTTCGCTGTCTGTAAACGGTGTACTTCAGGGGAATCCGGCCTCAGTTACGCCAGACATCAACGCACCTGAAAAATGCATCCTGCAATTTTCACAAAACTTAAAAACCAATGCAAACTGTTTGCTAAACAATCAGGGAACAGCCGATATCTCGGATAATGTATCTTTATTAAACTCAAAAAGCTTTGTTTCGCTATTTGCCGATACCGCAGGACTGAATGATCTGATTTTTACCGAAATCATGGCTACACCCACTCCCACCGCAGGGTTTCTCCCGGAAGAAGAATATGTGGAACTATACAACCGATCCGGCAAATGGATTTCCTTAAAAAACTATAATCTCAGCGATAAAAGCAGTAAGGTTGCACTGCCTGATTCGGTTATTGCTCCCTACAGTTTTTTCACCATTTCAAAAAACACTGCCCTAAAACTTGGTTCACTGGGTGGCTGGGTAGGCGTAAGCACATTGCCTTCCCTAAACAACGACGGAGATTTTTTGACCCTATTGAACCACCGAAATGAAAAAATATGTGCTGTGGATTACACTTCATCCTGGCATTCTGATGCCCTCAAATCCAAAGGCGGATGGAGTTTAGAGCGCATAGACACCGCTTATTACTGTATTGATGACAATAACTGGAGCAGCAATCAGGGAAGCGGCGGTACACCCGGTCAACCCAACTCCATTGCGGGCAACATAGCAGCGCCTGAAGCCTTTTTAAGCCATGTGTATGTACCCCAGCCGGATGTAACCCAATTGCATTTCAGCGCACCGGTAGACAGTGCCAGTGCTTTTATACCCACCCACTACACGCTGGAATCAAGCGGTGAAAACCCATTGAGGGTGGTTTCAGTCAGTCAAAATAACAAAGTGGTTTCCCTAAAATGGCTGAATAATTTTTCAACCAATAAAATAGAACAGATTACCATACGCAACCTGAAAAGCTGCGGTGCAGCCATTTTCCCCAGGGAAACCATTCGCTTTGGAAGACCGGACACAGCAAAGGAAAACAGCGGTATTTTTATCAATGAGATCCTATTTGACCCTGTTGCTGACGGATTCGATTATCTGGAAATTTACAATGCAGGCAACGGCATTGCTGATTTGAAAGATGTCGCTTTGGCCGGAATCAATGATACAGGTGCGATTACAACAGTATCCGCCTACATGAAAGAACGGATATTGCTGCCAGGAGAATATCTGGCTGTTAGCGAAAGTCCATCCCAAATCCGTAAGCAATATCCAAGACACGATAAAAAAGCCCTGTATTTGCTTACAGACATGCCAACCATGTCAAATGACAAGGGCAACGTTAAACTCATCAGCAGACTGGGAAAAACCCTGGACAGCTTTGCCTATGATGACGGATTCCACAGCCCGGTTATTGGCAAAAAAGACGGTGTAGCGCTGGAAAAAACACAGCCCGATGCCCCATCTGACAGGAAACAATACTGGACTTCTGCAACATCCTCTGTGGGTTACGGAACGCCCGGATTGCCCAATTCACAGTTAAATACTTTTATTACAGATACACGAAAACACTTTTTACTGCTGACAGAAACCATAACCCCTAATAATGACGGCGATAACGATTTATTGAAAATTCAATGCAACCTGCCTGAACCAGGCTATTGGCTTACCATGCATATTTTCAATGAAAATGGTTTCCCCGTAGCTTCCCCGTTTCAGAACTTTTCTGTGGATAGTGAAGCCATTATTCAGTGGGACGGCAACATGAACGGACGAGTTATACCGGCAGGCAATTACATCATCAAGTTAGAAGCTTTCCGCGAAGATGGAAGCACGGCCAGGGGCAAACTTACTTTTTCCGTAAACCGTTGATACCATGAATCCACTATTGCGGCAAGAATGGATAAATGCACTGGCCCCTGTGTTGGGACAGGAGGAAACTGAAGCCTGTCTTAGAACCTATGCAGCCTGGCTGAAAGATAATAATCTGGAATTGCAGGCAGCATCCATGCAAGAAGTTATCAAACGATTGCAGATGCATGAGCCCATACAATATGTGCTGGGCGAAGCCTGGTTTTACGGAATGGCTTTTAAGGTCAACCAACACACACTGATTCCCAGACCGGAGACGGAAGAACTGTGTGACATGATTATCAAATCAAATACAAGCGAAAACATAAACATACTGGACGTGGGAACAGGCAGTGGGTGCATACCTGTGACCCTGCTGAAACATAAAATAAACTGGAAGGCAACTGCACTGGATATTGACCCCAATGCTTTGGATGTAGCAGCAGAAAACGCCCAAATTCAGGGCATTTCGGAACGAATCACCTTCATACAGGCCAATTTCACTGATGGTTTTTCGCCAACAGAAAAATGGAATCTTATTGTATCCAACCCTCCTTATATCGCCCTTTCCGAAAAAGCTGCGATGGAAAGCAATGTATTAAACTGGGAACCCCATACTGCGCTGTTTCCGGAGGGAAATGACCCTTTGATCTTTTATAAAAAACTGGCTGACTTATTGTATAGACAAAACAGCCACTGCGAGCTATGGTCAGAAATTAACAGCACGCTGGCAGAGGAAACCCTGGATATTTTTGATACCTTCCCATCTAAAAAACTGATTAAAGACATAACCGGGAAATGGCGATTTCTCCATGTTGTTAAATAAAAAAAGGGGCACTATGGCCCCTTTTTGTTTTGTGTTGTTTGATAATTATTTAACCAATGAAATGCCGTCTTTTACCTTTTTCAGTTCACCGCTTTTATAAATTTGGGTGAGGGTCGTATACATACCCTGGTAAAAACGCTTTTTATCAGTTTCGCCGCTGTTTGCGTACAAGGCAGAAATAAGCTCTGAAGACTTAACTGTTTTCGGAGCCGATTTCATGAAGTCCAGAATCATGCTCTTTTTGGTAGGCTGACCTTTACGGGGTCTTCCACCGCGTTTTTTAGCGTTTTTGGGTGGTCTTCCGCGGCGTGCTGCAGGCTTGGCAGCAGCAGGGCGACCCGGCTTTCTTCCGCGTTTTGCCGGACGACCCGGACGACGGCGTTTTGCTTTCATACGCTCTTTGAGCTTCTCTACTTTTTTGGCAGCTTTGGTTTCAGCCTTTTCAATAGACTTAGCAGCCTTGGCTTCAATTTTTGCCAGCTGCTTATCAGCTGCAGCCTTGGCCTTTTTCAGGGCTACTGCCATTGCTTTCATTTGTTTTTCGATTGCTTCGAAAACATTTATTTCAGGCTTTACGGCTCTGCGACCGCGCTTTTTACCCTGTACTTTATTTTTAGATCCGGGTTTACGCCCTCTTTTTTTGGGCTCAGAAGCCGCAGGTGGTGGTGTTGCTACAGCTTTGGTAACTGCTTTTGCTTTGCGTGCCATATTATATTTTTAGGTTTAAATGGTGGTGCAAAAATTGCACTATTTTTTTGTAATACAAAGTAATTATTATAAAATTACATAATTATGTTGTCTTGATTTTTTAATTATAACTAAAATAATTTATAAGTAATTGATATAGTTTGTTTTAATAAAATTTTGAGCAGAAACCGTAGATTTTTTTTTGACACAATAATGAATTTTTTAAAAACTGTTTTTAGACATTTATGTTTATCTTATTTAAAAAAATGATAATTAAAATGATGAAGGTCATTTTTCATCAATCGTAAAATTGGCTGTTCAGACGCGGCAAACTGAATTAAAACTGACTTCCGTAAATATCTTACCCAATACTTATGGTAATTTCGCGATCACATTGACGCTGCTTCAAAACATACAAAAAGCCTCAGATGTATCTCATCTTTCGGATGATGCGTTACAAATACTGTGCAATGAGTGTCGTCAATACTTGATTGATACCATTCTGCAGCATGGCGGGCACTTTGCCGGAAACCTGGGTGTTGTAGAGCTTACTGTTGCCCTGCTAAAGGTTTTCAACACAGAATCGGATAGCGTAATCTGGGATGTGGGGCACCAAAGTTACGCATGGAAAACACTGACAGGACGGCGCGAATCTCTCGCCTCTATCCGCTCATACGGCGGTATTTCCGGCTTCCCAAAGCGCGATGAAAATCCTGCCGATGATTTTGGAACCGGTCATTCCAGCACAGCTATTTCTGCCGCTATGGGCATGGCGGTAGCCGCAAAACTCCAAAAAAAGCCCGATTCGGTTCACATAGCTATTGTAGGAGATGGTGCCCTGAGCGGAGGAATGGCATTTGAAGCGCTAAACAACGCTGCTGCAACGGAAGCCAACCTGCTGATAATTGTCAATGACAACCAAATCAGCATTGATGCCGGCACAGGTGCCATGAATGAACATCTGGCGAATATCAAACCGGGAGAACCCAACCTTTTTACACAGCTCAATCTGGATTACCACGGGCCCATTGACGGCCATAATCTAAGTGAGCTGACGCATCAGCTCACCCGTTTAAAATCAATGCAGCATCCAAGAATTCTGCACATTAAAACAATCAAAGGGAAAGGCTATGCACCTGCTGAAGCTGAGCAGACCAAATGGCACAGCACATCAAAATTTGTAAAGATTGACTCTCAAAAGACCACACAGGTCCAAAAGTGGCACGAAGCGGCAGGTAAAACCATGCTGGAGATCGCGCAAAAATTTCCGCAAACAGCAGGCATTACACCAGCCATGCCTAGCGGCAGCGGCCTGATTGATTGTTTTGCCGATTTCCCGGATAGGTTTTTTGATACAGGCATCGCGGAACAGCACGCAGTTACATTCGCTGCGGGACTTGCCACTGCAGGCATCAAGCCTTTTTTGTTTATATACTCCACCTTTCTGCAACGCGGCTATGATCAGGTAATCCATGACATTGCCCTGCAAAACCTGCCCGTAGTAATTTGCATAGACCGCGCAGGCCTTGTAGGCGAGGATGGCCCAACCCACCACGGAGCATTCGACATTCCCATGCTGCGATGCATACCCGGTATACGGCTAATGGCGCCTGCTACAGGTAAAGAGTTGCACACCATGATGCTGCAAGCCGTTCACGCAGACCATCCCATAGCTATCCGATATCCAAAAGGACCAGTGCCTGAATACAGCTGGAATACAGACAATGAGAGCCTGTTGAACCACCCTGGTGTATGTCTGCAAAATGGAGAAAAAGTAGCCGTTCTTAGCACAGGTAACGCCACAACCCTTGTGCATCAGGCATTCCGGACACACAATCTTAACGCGGCCCACTACCATTTCCCTGTATTGAATATGTATGATGAAAAATTGGCTGTAGAAATAGCTGCCAAATTCACCTGTATTATCACGGTGGAAGACGGAGCTATCAAAGGTGGTTTTGGTGAAGGATGGTCAGATGCACTCTACAAGACAGGTTTTTCCGGAAGCATTAAACACCTTGGGATTCCGGATGCATTTATCACCCATGGCAGCAATGAGATTTTGTATGATCTGTGCGGATACTCGCCCGACAAAATTGCCGAAACTACAAAAGCAGCATTACTTCAGGCTGCGGGTCCAGTTGTTGATTAATGCCTGCCCCTCCGGGGTCAATACACTTTCAGGATGGAATTGCACCCCCTGTACGGGTAAAAATTTATGGCGTATTCCCATGATTTCACCATTGCAATCTGCCGTCACCTCAAGTGACGAATCTTCACTTACACCTTCAATAACCAGGCTATGATAACGGCCAACTTGCATGGGATTGGACAAACCTGAAAAAACACCTGCACCCTTGTGTTCAATAGTATGTGCCTTACCATGCACAGGTTCTGCAGCCCTCACAAGTCTACACCCGAAATGAAGGCCAATAGCCTGATGCCCTAAACAAACCCCCAGCACCGGGAGTTTCTCGGCCGCCGAAGCCAATACCGGCATCAGCCTGCCCGCATCTCCGGGTGTGCATGGCCCTGGACTGATAACCAGTCCGTGGTACATTCCCTGCATTACTTCATACGGCTCCACCTCATCGTTGCGCTTTACCGTTACATCAGCACCGCTTAGAATAAGGTAATGAACCAGATTCCAGGTAAATGAATCGTAGTTGTCTATGAGCAATACTTTCATGAAATCACTTTTTCAGGTTGCCGGTGTAAAAGGCTTTTCCGTAATCAGGCTCAAAATATGCTACATCGGCCCACTCGCCACGTTCGTGCATCTTTGTTGCTGATTCGCAAAACCAGGAAGCATCGAGCGTTGCCGTAAACTCGGCATAATCAGCAAATGCCGGAACCAGGTCTTTCAGCTTTCCCACTGCATTGCCACAAAAAACCACCCGTTTTCCCCTGTATTCAATCCATGAGTCTTCTGACAATATCTTAGCAGAAAGCGGCTCTTTACATTCAAAGGTCGCGTTATAAATCGCAAAAAACACCTCATCTCTGCGGGCATCCGTCATGCATATGTATACATCTGCGTCAACCCCCGACGTTGCCGCCATCCTTGCCGTCATTTCCAATCCGTCGCAGGACACCAAAGGGATATTCAGACCAAAGCAGATTCCTTTTGCAAGGCTGGCCCCAATCCGCAAACCGGTGTAGGATCCTGGACCTTTATTAACGGCAACGGCAGAAATACCCTGCCCCTGAGACTTTGCGAAGTCGATACACTGCGCAACCAACACAGGAATCTGCTCAGCATGGGCATTTCCAGTATCAGAAGATAATTTTTTGACACAGTTCCCTTTGCTGTCAGCCAATGCAACGGAACCAACAGCTACTGAGGTTTCAATGCAAAGTATCATAGTGGGTTCGACATTTTTTTAAAATGCCCGTTCAGCATGATTTTCTTTTTCATGTCACGCATGGCACTGAGTGATGAAAGCAAGTTTTTCAAATGCTGAATAACATAAAGCTGCCTGTCTGACATGGTTGTGAGGGCTGCAAGTTCCATCTCCTGCTCCGGCTGCAAACCGCATTTATGCACCCAAATCGGGAAATCTGCCGAAGGATTTGGAAATTTAGCCCCTTCGAGATGATTGTGCGTGTAGAGTTCCCTCAGTAAATCAGCAATCCTCAATTTTAATTCTTTATCCTCATTATCAACAAAAGGCAGATCTTTCACAAATCCTCCTCCATACAATTTCCCCTTTGCAACCTGATGAAAATCCAAAATTTCAAACCTGGAAAGTGCTGTGCATTCTATATCCATTTCTCCGTCGGGCCAAGTTTCTATAAGTGTTACAGCGCCCAGTTCTGCTCCGGTTCCTTCGAGTTTCTTATCAAACACTACCGGCATCCCGAACGAGGAATTTTCTTCCATCACTTCATGTATCAGTTGCTTATAACGAGGTTCGAAAATATGCAACCGCACCTTTTCCCCTTCAAAAACAACGAGTTCCAATGGAAATAAAGGCAAATACTTCATAAACTATTGCAAAGCTAATTGAAAAATCTTTTGGCCTTGTTTTTAGGTTACTACTTTCAAAAACAATATTGAAATTCTTTGGCCATCGAGTGTATTCCGGATATCGTTCAGCAGTGTACCTATCGAAAAAGGCGGTTAAATAATCCCAATTGGATTACCTTTGCAATACAAAAAGCAACATGTCTGAAGAAGTATATATAGTAGGTGCCATGCGCACCGCCATGGGAAGTTTTAACGGGACCCTTGCCTTGGTAAGTGCTCCGCGCCTGGGAGCCGCAGCAATCAAAGCAGCTCTGGAAAAAAGTGGGGTTTCTCCCGATGCAGTTCAGGAAGTGTATATGGGCTGTGTGCTGCAGGCCGGCGTTGGCCAGGCTCCTGCACGCCAGGCTGCCAAGTTCGCCGGAATCCCGGACAATGTTCCTGCCACCACCATCAACAAAGTTTGCGCCAGTGGTATGAAATCAGTTGCCCTGGCGGCTCAGAGTATTATGCTGGGTCACAATGATGTAGTGGTTGCAGGCGGCATGGAAAACATGAGCATGGTTCCACATTACCTGCCCAACAGCAGAACCGGCACCAAGTATGGCAACATTACCATGCTCGACGGCCTTCAGCATGATGGACTCACCGATGTATACAGCAATTCCGTAATGGGAACCTGCGCTGAACTTTGCGCCAAAGAATACGGTTTCAGCCGCGAAGATCAGGATGCCTTTGCCATTGGAAGCTATAAAAAATCTGCCGCTGCCTGGGCTGACGGAAAATTCAAGGATGAAGTAACACCCATTACCATCAGTACCCGCAAAGGTGAGATTGAATTTGCCGAAGATGAAGAATATAAAAATGTAAATTTTGATAAAATACCCGCTCTCAAAGCGGTATTTGCCAAAGATGGCACCATCACTGCAGCCAATGCCAGCACCATGAACGATGGTGCCGCAGCATTGGTACTGGTGAGCGGTAAAAAACTGAAGGAACTGGGATTAAAACCCCTAGCCAGGATAGCCGGGTTCGCCGATGCCGAACAGGCGCCCGAATGGTTTACCACCACCCCTAGCAAGGCTTTACCTATCGCCGCGCAGCGGGCAGGCGTTTCTGTCTCTGACCTGGAATTTGTGGAGTTCAATGAAGCATTTTCTGTGGTTGGTCTGGCCAACAACAAGATTCTGGGCCTAAACCCTGAAAAAGTGAATGTCAATGGCGGTGCGGTATCCCTCGGACACCCGCTGGGTGCTTCAGGAGCACGTATTCTGGTTACCCTGGTTCATGTACTGCAGCAACAAAATGCCCGCTGGGGCGGTGCGGGCATATGCAATGGTGGTGGCGGTGCAAGTGCCATGGTCATAGAACGCTGCTGAAAACTAATTTCTATCCCGGACCAATAAACACGGTCTTTTCATCGTTTATTGCTTAATCATGGCAAGCCGTTTTACACTCTTATGTCTGTTGATTTGCTGTAGTTTTCTCTCAGCCCGCACACCCGACAGTGCGGCAATCAGGTTGCTTGGAGACGGTGAAAACCGCTTAAAATCCATCGCGCCAAAGTTTATTGCAGCCAAAACTGATGAGGAAAGAACAGATGCCGCTTGGCAGGTTTACCGCGCTTTGGACAGTTTGCTTTCCCTGCCCGAAAGCTTTGATTACAACTGGGATTCATTAAAATCAAAAACCATATCTATTCTGACCTCTCCAGACAAAAAAGTGAAACTGTACACCTGGAACCTCATTCTGACAGATGGCAGTTTCAAACACTTTGGCTATCTGCAAACACGCAAAAAAAAGAGTATTGAGACCTACCCGCTTTTGGATACAACCACGCAGCAAAACAAGGATATTACAGATGAAGAACTGGATCCGGCAGCGTGGCCGGGGGCCCTTTATTACAAACTGATTCCATTCAAGAAAAACCATAAAACCATGTATCTGCTGTTTGGTTTTGATGGAAATACCATTCACAGCAACAAGGCCGTAATGGAGGTACTATGGCTTTCCAAAGCCGCTCCTGTTTTTGGCTATCCGGCCTTTCGGCAGGGAGAGGATGACCCCAGTGCTGAGTGCAGAATCATCATGGAATGCCACAACGATGTTAAGCTGTCTTTTTATTACGAAGAGAAAAAGCATATTGTGATTGCCGATAAGCTGGTACCATCCTTCCCCGAGGCCAAAGATGACCGATACTACTATATCCCCAGCGGCGATTACGATATATACAAAAGAAACCGCAAGGGAACATGGGTTCGCGGTGATTTAAAAGACTGGGATCTGGGACAAGGGGAAATGCGACCCACACCGTTTCCGAGGCCTATGCCTCCCGCACCACCTGAAAAATGATTCCATTTACAGACAAACGGCGATCGTTTGCATCTTAGCTGCCGTTTCATCCCATTCTGAAACGGCTTCGCTAAGTGTATTAATTCCGGCACCGGCGTGCAGTATCGCCCTGTTGCCCAGCCATTCACAGCAGCGCAGATTTACCCATAAATGCGGCTGACCGTTTTGGTAGAATCCTATAAATCCGGCAAACAATCCCCGGCTTTGATTTTCATACGCTTCAATAATAGATAAGGCTTTGTCTCGAGGCAAACCGCCTACGGCTGGAGTGGGATGCAACCTTGCTATCAGCTGCTGCATATTGTTTTCTGATAAATCAAACCGGTAATGCCTGACCAGGTGAAGCAAAGTGCCTGCCCTCACCACTTCTGGCTGCCCTGGGTCTGTAATCTTCGCCCCGGAATCTGACAACACCTGCTCCATAAATTCCTGGGTGGCTGCATTCTCTTCCCGTTCTTTTTCGGTCCAGCCTGTCTGCCCATCCAGCAAGGTTCCTGCCATGGAAACTGTTTCCCAGGATCCGTTACTGGCAGGCTGTATCAAAATTTCTGGTGTAGCACCCAACCAAATACCAAACTGTGGATGGCACACCATACTCACAAAAGCATTGGGATAACGCAAGCAGGCCTTCGAAAATGCCTCGTACAACGAGCCACGTGTGGATACTACCGACTGCCTGGCCGCAACTACTTTGCGCACACTTCCCGTTAAAATTTCCTGCTGTATGTTTTCAATATAATTATTCCATACTGCAGGACTCATTACCACGGGATTTTCTTTAACAGCAGGAACAACAGTTGCAGACCAGGATTGCAAAACAACCTCATCCATTACCAATGAACCTGTCAGATAAAAGGAGGATGCATTAGCTTCCCAGGGCTTAAAAATGAAGCCCTCCTGTATACAAAGATCTTCTATAGCTGTTTCCTGAAACCGGCCCTTAATACCGGTGGGCAATTCGCCCGGCTTGCGCCATATCGCAAATCCGCTGTTCATGATTTGGCCACTACAGCCAATGTGATTGTACCCTTACAGACTCTGCTGCCTTTCTGATTAAAAATATTGACATCCCATACCTGAGAGGTTTTTCCCAGATGAACGACAGTGGCTTTGCCTGTCACTTTCTCACCTTTGAACGCGGGCCTTGTGTGATTGCAGGTAACAGCCTGACCAAAAGCCACATGGGTATTGCGGTTAAGACAGAGATTGCCTGCCATACTGCCCAGGGTTTCAATCAAGGAAAGAGATGCGCCGCCGTTAAGCATTCCCAGCGGTTGTATGGTTCGCTCATCCACGGGCATTTCTGCACATAGAAAATCAGGACCCATTTCGGTAAAAACAATACCCAAAGCAGTGTTTAAGGTATCTTTACATCGCTCGTTGAGCGCATCAATGGTTATATTCGCAGGGTCAAAAAAAATGGATTCCAATCTGTTGCAAAATTCTACCTCAGAGACCACAAAAACAATTTATTTAATACGGCATGGACAAACCGATTTCAACAAACGTGGAATCGTTCAGGGATGCGGTGTCGATACAGATCTTAATGAAACAGGCTTGTGGCAGGCACGGCGATTTTTTGAAGCGTACAGACACATGGATTTTGGAAACATTTTTGTTAGCAGGCTTAAAAGAACCCACCAGACAGTAGCTCCATTTACCCTTGAAAGAAAGATTTCAGCCTTCATTGTACCTGAACTCGATGAGATTAACTGGGGCGTTATGGAGGGCGTGGTTCCCACACCCGAAAGCCATGAGGCATTCAAACACATGGTTGCCGCCTGGAGGGATGGAAATCTTCACACAGCGGTAGAAGGAGGTGAGACTCCGGCTGCCTTGTTTGAGCGCCAAAAGGAAGGATTAAAAACCCTTGAAAGACACATCACAGATAAACCGGTACTGGTTTGCATGCACGGCAGGGCTATGCGCAGTTTTCTGTGCCTACTGACAAACCATCCTCTCCAGATGATGGATGATTTCGAACACAACAATGTTTGCCTGTATGTACTTGAAAAAGGCTCAGCCGACGAACATTACCGAATTATTCTGCACAATTGCAGTGCACACCTGCAGTAGGAATCAGTATTTTTGCAATCCGGTGAGCAGCGACATCCAAATAAACATTATTGACCGCGAGGGGCAAATCCACAGCGTAGTGGCACCCACCGACATGAACCTGAATCTGATGGAGGTTTGCAAACTGCATGAATTGCCCGTTGCAGGCGAGTGTGGTGGCATGGCCATGTGTGCCACTTGCCAGATATACGTAGAAAGCCATCATGAACTGCCGGAACCATCCGATGATGAACTAGCCATGCTTGACCAGGCTTTTTTTGTGAAAAACAACAGCAGACTGGGTTGTCAAATCCATATCCAGAGCGAACTTGATGGTTTAATTGTTCGCCTTGCTCCGGAAAGCTGATATTTTTTCAGTTTTTCTTGATACATCCAATATTTTTCATTATTTTTGCAGTCCTTTTTTCGGAAAATGGCTAATCATAAATCTGCAATCAAACGTATCAGGGCTAACGAAGCCAAGCGGGATTTGAACCGCTACCAGCATAAATCTGCCCGTACCGTGGTAAAAGCAATCCGCAAAGCTGAGAACAAAGGCGAAGCACAAGGATTGTTGTCCAAAGCTTTCAGCATGCTCGACAAGCTTGCCAAGAAAAACATCATACACAAAAACAAAGCCGGCAATCTTAAAAGCAGCTTGAAGAAGCACGTAGATTCGCTTGCATAACAAAATTAAACCCTACAATATAAAGCCACCGTCAGGTGGCTTTTTTTATGGCTTGGACAGCAGCGAGCGACAATTCGAACAGAGCCATTTCTTCTCAGAAAACAAGGTTCTGGCTGTTCCCTTGGCATCATTCATTAAACATGACGGATGTTTTTTACAATGGGGTAAACCCAGATTATGGCCAACTTCATGAAGGGTAACCAGGGTAAGGAATGTATCCCGCCAATTACCAAACTGTTTTAGACGATGATCAGAAACAATACAGGCGACTCCTGGCTTGTAGCCCAACCCAAATATTCCCCAGTGCGGATAGGGTCCCTTTTGGGTAAATACATCACAGGTACTCACCCCAAGTATGTAATTACAACCAACAGGCTTGCGGTCTTTTAACCATTTAAGCAAGAGAGGTGCGCTATATCGTTGCGTATTCTTCAACCTGCAGCTCTCCGGCATTTTTGATTGAGGCAGAATCCGGATTTTCATACCGTAAAACTGAGCAAGCTCGGCAGATAAAAGCCTTATCTGCTCGCTTTCTATACTTCCAAGGGGCAAAATTGCAGTAACAGATGAATCTGTTTTTTGGGGAGTTGGCTCCAAATTGGATGTGCCGGAACCACATGAAAAAAGGAATAAAACAGACAAAAAGCCGTATACCCAATTCATGGGATGAAAACGCTTACGGCGGTCCATTTATGGTTATTCTCCGTGAACCAGCGTACCCACGGTTTCGCCCTGCAACAAACGGGTAAAATTACCCGGTTTGTTCATATCAAAAACGATGATGGGCTTTTTGTTCTCCTGACAAAGGGTAATGGCTGTCATATCCATTACTTCAAGCCCTAAATCATATACATCCTTAAAAGAAATGGTATCAAATTTTTTGGCATCCGGTACTTTTTCAGGATCGGCGGAATAAATACCATCAACACGAGTACCTTTGATTACGACATCAGCCTCAATCTCAACGGCACGAAGTGATGCTGCTGTATCTGTTGTAAAATAAGGATTGCCGGTTCCTGCACCAAAGATTACAACCCTTCCCTTTTCCAAATGCCTCATCGCTCTTCTGCGAATAAAAGGTTCAGAAATCTGCTCCATTTTTATAGCTGAGAGCAGCCTGGTAACCAAACCAGCCTTTTCAAACGCACCCTGCAATGCCATGGCATTGATCATGGTGGCCAACATACCCATGTAATCACCTGTTGCGCGGTCAACCACTCCGCCTTGCGCTCCTTTGAGCCCACGGAATATATTTCCACCACCAATGACGATGGCAATCTCAACACCGTGCTTTGATGCAGACTTTATCTCTTCTGCATACTGTTCAAGCATCTTGGGATCAATACCATACTGCTGATCTCCCTGCAGACTTTCACCACTTAGTTTTAAGAGTACGCGTTTGTATTTCATATCGGTATTTATGGGTACAAAAAAAATCCCCCAAATTTGGGGGATTTTTTTGAATAGTTATTATCCTAACTGAATTCTTTTGAATTGTTTCACAGTCAAACCGGATTCAACTTCACCAAGCATTTTACCAACGGTTTTGCTATTATCTTTTACAAACTCCTGGTTAAGGAGTGTGCTTTCCTTGTAAAACTTCTCAACCTTGCCCTGGGCTATTTTATCTAGGATGGCATCAGGCTTACCTTCGGCACGTGCCTGCTCACGGCCAATTTCCATTTCGCGGGCTACTACATCGGCAGATACGTCGGACTTGTCTACGGCAATTGGATTCATTGCAGCAATCTGCATAGCAACATCCTTACCTGCAGCCGTATTGGCGTCAGAAGGGGTATTGTTAAGCTCTACAAGCACACCAATACGGTTGGCACCGTGAATGTAAGAAACTACATTTTCACCTTTAATCAGGGCGTAGGCAGTTACATCTATCTTTTCACCAATTTTGGCTACTTCATCCATCAGACGGCCTGCGATTGTTCCACCGCTAATATTGAGATTTTTGAGATCTTCCAGCGTGGCAGGCTCCGCATTCAGGGCAGCTTCCGCGATTTCCTTGGCGAATGCCACAAATGCTTCATTTTTACCCACAAAATCAGTTTCGCAGGTCAATTTAATAGCGGCACCTTTTTTGGCGTCAGCCGAAGTCACGGCAATCACAGCGCCCTCAGAGGCTTCGCGATCAGCGCGGTTAGCAGAAATTTTTGCTCCCTTTTTACGGAGATAATCCATGGCCGCCTCGAAATCACCATTGGTTTCGGTCAAGGCCTTTTTGCAATCCATAAGACCGGCTCCGGTCATTTGGCGCAATTTATTTACATCAGCAGCACTAATGCTCATAGTTTTATTATTAAAAAATAAATGATGGTTAACTAACTAAAGTCGGATTAAGCCTCGGAAACAACAGCCTCTTTATTTTCGGCGTTATCTTCTTCTGGCTTCTCGCGGCGGCGCTCCTGCATTCCCTCGATGATAGCATCGGCGAGTTCAGAAACTATCAGGCTGATGCTTTTTGATGCGTCATCGTTTCCTGGTATGGCAAAATCCACAACGGTAGGATCTGAGTTGGTATCTACCAAACCGAAGCTAGGTATTCCCAGACGATGGCTCTCGGCAACGGCAATGTGCTCGCGCTTTACATCAATCATCAGAATAGCACCGGGGAGTTTACTCATATCTTCAATTCCACCAAGCATGCGGGAGAGTTTTGCTTTCTCACGGTCAAGCATCAGGCGTTCTTTTTTGTTGATACGCTCGAAGGTACCGTCCGTAGCCATCTTATCAATATTCTGCATACGCTTAATGCTGCGGCGGACAGTCTGAAAATTGGTTAGCATACCACCCAGCCAACGCTCAGTTACGTAGGGCATGTTAGCACGTCTTGCATGCTCTGCTACGATTTCCTGAGCCTGCTTTTTGGTAGCAACAAAAAGGATTCTGCGGCCCGACTTTGCAATATTGCGAATAGCGGCTTTTGCTTCTTCCAGTTTGGCTTCAGTTTTTTTCAAATCGATGATATGGATACCATTCTGCTCCATAAAAATATAGGGAGCCATTTTGGGATTCCACTTGCGGGTAAGGTGACCGAAGTGTACACCGGCATCCAGAAGATCTTGTTGGGTATAGGCCATGATTTATTATTAACGCTTTGAGAATTGGAAACGCTTACGGGCTTTCTTCTGACCGCTTTTCTTACGTTCTACCACGCGTGAATCGCGGGTCATGAAACCAGCGGCTCTTAATGCGGGCTTGAATTCGGCGTTCAGATCAGTGAGTGCCTTGGCAATACCAAGACGGATTGCTTCTGCCTGGCCGCTGATACCACCGCCACGTACATTCACATTCACGTCGAATTTGCCTTCGTTATCGGTCACCGACAATGGACTGGAAATCGAAGTCCTGTGCCAGGGCAAAGGAAAATAGGATTCGAATTCGCGGTGATTAATGGTAATTTTACCGTTTCCTTCTTTTAGATAAACGCGGGCTACTGCCGCTTTTCTTCTTCCTGAGGTGTTTTGCATAATTGGGCTCAGATATCGAGTTTCAGATTTTCAGGTTTTTGTGCTTCATGAGGATGCTCGGTGCCTTCGTACACATAGAGATTGGTAAACAACCTGCTAGCGAGACGATTTTTTGGCAACATGCCTTTTACAGCCATTTCAATCAGCTTGGCGGGCTTCACATTCTTGGCAAGGGTAGAACGCTGTCCACCGGGATATCCGGTATGGCGCAGGTATTCCTTCGTGCCCATCTTGTTGCCCGAGAGCTGAACTTTCTCGGCGTTGATAACGATTACATTATCTCCGCAGTCTACGTGCGGGGTAAAATCGGGTTTGTTTTTGCCGCGCAATACGAAGGCAATTCTTGATGCCATACGGCCCAGATTTTGACCATCAGCGTCGACAACAAACCAGCGCTTGTTGACAGTTGCCTTGTTGGCCGATACAGTTTTGTAAGTACTTAACGGATTCACGTTGTGCGTTTCCTTTTATTTTTGGGGTTGCAAAAATAGCCAAAAACATTTGCTAAAACAAGTTATCCCCAACTTTTTTTAGCGAAGCATAAAATTAACAGGGAAATCAGCGCGACAAATGCGGCAATTGCACCGGAAAATCCTACCAATCTTCCTCATCGGGCTGGTAAGGACCGCGCAGGGCTCTTTTAAGGCCTTCAACAAACGCCTTCACATCCCGGTCTGCAGCAAGCAAAAAGATATCGGTGTTCTGGAACCCCTTTTTCACCTTCATGTAATATTCATGATAGGTGCGAATCATTCGGGCCTCAGCTCCCCTTTCTACTTCCACATGCACAAAGTTACCAAATTGGTACTTAAAGCGGTTTTCCTGAAAGCGAATGGCAAACCTGTATTCCAGCAATCCTGACTGCCGTTTATTGTAATCATTGGTCTGAATCATCATGGGAGTTGTAATCTTCATTACAATTTTATTCCCTACCACATTTTCAAGCACCCATGTTTTATCTTTCATCTTTTCCTTGCCAAACCGCTTGGTGAGATAGCGCATGGCTCTCCAATAGAGGCTGTCAGCTCCGCAGGTTTCACAATTTTCGTCATCAATAACACCGGAATAATAAATTATCTCTCTCAGTGTATCGAAAGGTGGCACAAATCGCTTGTAGGGCACACGAGGCTTGATCTGCGCATCGGCCGAAGGCTCAGATTCGCCCCAACCACCACCGGCAATAGAAGTAGTATCTGCATCAGAGCTGTCTGTGCCGCCGGGGCTTCTCCAGTCGGTTCCCCATGCCTGGGCCGAAAGGGATTGAAAACACCCTGCTAGAATTATGCATACAGGCAGGATTGCCTTCTTAAAAGTACTTGTTTCTGTCATGTTCTTCCTTCTCCGGTTCAAAAGATATGCCGAGTTTTCGGCTGCGAATATAAATTCACTGAAAGTGATGTATGGTTTTTACCTGAAGCTTTCTTTGTCCACATTGTCTGTTCTGTGCAATAAAATAAACGTTCCGGCGTTTTTTTTATTGTGGCGTTTGAAATCTTCCTTTGGAAAAAATAGCTGGTTTCGGCCTGTTTTTCCTCCATGCAATCTGCTCATCCATTGGCAGCTTTATGACGGATAGACATACATCGCTGCAACATCCCTCCCACTTTTGACTGCACTCGGCGCACTGTATAAATAATATATGACAGCCTGTATTTGCACAGTTTACATGGGTATCTGCTGGCTTTCCGCACTGGTGGCATGAGGCTATAACTTCATTGCTGACCCGCTCATGCAGACGCTGATCAAACACAAAATTCACCCCATGAAATTTATTGTCAAGGCCTTTGGCCTTAACCTGATTCACATAATGAATTATACCGCCCTTCAGATGGTACACCTCATTGAATCCGTTGTGTTTCATCCAGGCACTGGCCTTTTCGCAACGGATCCCCCCTGTGCAATACATAAGAATACGTTTATCTTTTTCACCCTCAAACTCGTCAATAACGCCCTGAAGCTCATCACGAAAAGTATCCGACTGCGGACAACGGGCATTTTCAAACCTGCCGACTTCACTTTCATAATGATTACGCATATCAATTACTACAGTAGAAGGATCGGAAAGCATCTGATTCCATTGCTCGGCTTCGAGGTAATTCCCGGTAGCAGCAGGGTTAAATGATGGATCTTCAATGCCATCTGCTACAATCTTAGACCTAACCTTTATATCCAGCTTGTAAAATCCTATTTGCGACTCTTCTATAGCTGTGTTTAAGCGGACATCGACCAGAAAATCAACTTGGCGGATTGCCTTTTCAAAAGCGGCCATGTTTTCGGATGGAAGGGCAATTTGTGCGTTGATTCCCTCTTCAGCCACATAAATTCTTCCTACAACTTCAATTTCTTTTAGAGATAAATAAAGGGAATCTCTGAAAAGCGAAGGGTTTTCAATGGGATGATAGCGGTAGAAGGAGATGGTGGTGTATGGCCTTTTATCGGCCAGCATACGCGCCTTCA
Organism: uncultured Flavobacteriaceae bacterium; assembly: GCA_964626685.1. Classification (GTDB taxonomy): domain Bacteria; phylum Bacteroidota; class Bacteroidia; order NS11-12g; family UBA955; genus RGEC01. The sequence continues at coordinate 56,918 of CAZVJY010000003.1, read as the reverse complement.
GCTCCTCCCGATTCACTCTGTTGTGCAATAACATGGCCGGGGAAGTTTTTAAAGCCCGACAAAGTTACAACATACACGGCACGCTCACTAACATTTGCCATAAAATAAATGAAACTACCTAATCGTTTCAAAGTAAATACATTATGAGATATCTTTTTATAACAGCATTGTTTTTAAGCACATGGGGCAACAGTTCGGGGGAATCCATTCAAAAACTAATTGAAACTGGAAAAGTAAAAGCCTTGTTTCGATCATCGGGCGGACATCAGGGCTATTGCATAGAAATGAAGGTTAAAAACCTTACTCAAAACACAGTTACCCTGGACGTGGAACCGGGGAGGCGCCTGGAAGCGGACACCGTTTCAGACCAGGATATGCTTATCGTAAAGGACCAAACCATCACACTGGCAGCTGGTCAGACATTTGTGGGCAAAGTATTTGCCTTCTGTTGTCAGGCAAAAGACCGGTCACCTGCCAAAGGCCACTCCTTCAAAGTGGGCGTGATGGCTTCAGCCGCGCTGGTAAAGCTGGCCCAATTCATCAGCAAAAACAACTTTACTGCACCGGCCGTGCAAAATGCCATTTGGGTTATTTCAGACAAACACAACCTAAGCAGTGTGCATGAAGGAGACAAGCAGGAGAATGCAGAATTACGTCAGGTGACAGCAGAGCTGGCCGGCATAAAATTACCATGGTACTATATCAGCTATAAGGCTGTGCCAGGGATGGTTTTTTCTGATAAGGCTTCTACCCTTTCAGGCACTATTGAATACACACTTTCCTCCAACACTGCCATAACGATTATTGTGAAAAACACCAATGGCATGCTCATCAGAACCCTGATGGAAAGCAAGATTCAGCACCCGGGTAAGCAGGCTGTTCCTGTTTCCTTCCCGGTCTCAGGACTTAGCAAAGGCAAATACCAGATTCTGGTGCTGGATGACAACACCAATATTGTTCATGGTCGGGAATTTGAACTTTAATATCTCCGGGCACTGTCTACCACCATTACCCAAACCGGCATTCCGTCGGTTGGAAAGTGGTGCTGACGCATAAAAAAACGCCTGTTTAACGAGTCTAAATATGCCATACTACCCACAATGACAGTATCACGGGCACCATATTCGTAACTATTTCCAATCCTAAGTGAAATGCCTTTACTCTTTAGAACGGCAGCATAATATTTTTCAACGGGATAATACGCTCCTACATGCCATTTTGCCTGAAAAGGAAGTCTGCCTGATTGTTCAGACTGCAGCAGTACTTTGGCGGCACTCGCGCCTTCCGTATAGGTATTATGCCTGTAATTTTTATAATAGCCGATGACCATAATTCCTGCAATAAACAGGGACCAGTTCCATTGAAAGTGCGGATTATTGTGCTCTGCCATGGGTAAAATTACCAGAAAAGCCAATAGCGGAATGACAGGGGCCATATACCAGTAAATGCGGGTAGCCGAAAAACTGATGATGACCAGAAAAACCAAGACGCCAAACAAAACCCTGAGGTACATTTTTTTGTGCATGTCCTTTTTCAAGACAAAGCCTGCAACTGCCAAAAGGAAGATAAAACCCATGAAATAGTCCCTCCAGAGCACATCAGCATAGTAAAACCAGTTGGTATGATGACCTTCATTGGGCCTGAGATAACGGCCGGAAAACTCATTTTCGGCTACGGCCTGTAAATAACCGGGCGTCAGCCACTCACGCATTCCATAATAGCACAAAACCACTGAGATTGGGATGAAAGACAAAACAACAATGCGCTTATAGTCCAGTACTACACGGGGTTTAATGGCATAACCCATGGCAAGCCATACAGGCAACCACATGGCTGCTGCAATACCCTTTGTTAGCAAGGCAAGCGAAAACCAAACAGCCATCAACGTCAGCGATTTGCCACGGTTGGGGTTTTCAATATAGGTCAGCCATGATAAAGTCGCCAGAAACACAAATAGGGTAAGGAGGGCATCATAATCACCGGTTCTGGTTACGTGGTAGGTGTTAAAGCCACCGCAGCCCAGCATAACAGCCACCCAGGCGGCACCCGTAGAGAAACCACTGCGCTTTTGCAAATAGCGAAATCCGGCTAGAATCAAAATACAACCTGCAAGTGCCGAGGGCAATCGCAGTGCCAGCAATCCCGGTCCCAGCATTTTCATACAGGCCCATTGCAAAATAATTAGCAAATGGGGTTTTGTATTCCAGAAATCAGGCACTCCATCATATGTGGTATACCAAATGTTTCCAGAATTGAGCATTTCCAGGGCATTGTTTGCCTGTCGGCTTTCATCCCAAAGATGCATAGGCAAAGCATCGAGCCTATAACAAATTACCCAGAAGGATAATAGCAACAACAATACAGAAGATACCTGTTCGGCAATGTACCCAAAATTCCCACTTCGATGCATCATCGGTCAGGGGCCTTCATTAAGGCTCAGCAATCAGGATTCTGCCAGTAAATGACTGTTCCTCAGACTGCATTCTTACGAAATAGATACCTGCATTGACTTCGGCAGGGATGTGTATGCGGCCGTCAAAACCCTGACCACCAAAGCAAACTGCACCTGAAGCCGAATACACAGTGTAATTATACTTTTTACCGGCGGGAACAGCAATTTGCAAGTCAGACCCTGCATTAACAGGAATAGGAAATACCTTCACTTCGGTTGAGGCATTTTGTTTTACCCCTACATGGCTGATCAGAACGGGTATATCTGCCGTATCCCTGCAGCCATTGCTGTTACCCGTAACTACAAGTTTTACCGTGTAGTTTCCTTCCTGTGCATACTGATGTGTGCCAGGCAAACCTGTGGTTTTTGAACCATCTCCCCAATTCCACTCAAACGTAAGACCAGTGGTGGTAATGGGCGTACAAACCAGGGTTCTCTGCCAGCGAAGCTGCCAGGTGAATCCGGCTGTAGGCCTGGGTTTAATGGAAACTGTCATTGCCTTTCGGCTGCTAAAGCATCCATTTTTTTCTGTGGCATAATAGTAGGTTACCGGCGACAACAGCGGTCCGGTAACGATCTGGCTCCCCTTGAAGAAAGACATGGATGAGGTATCCTCATAATACCACCATACATTACCGCCTGAAGCATTTACCTGAAAGACACCTGCCCCTTTGGCGCATACCGGATCTGATTTCACGAGCGACGGAACGGGAGGTACATTCACGGTTACTTTTACACTATCAAAATTTACTGCCGCACACTGCTCTTCAATCGCTTTGATATAATAGGTTGTGTTGGACTGCAGGTTTCGGAATGTTGGCTTTGTACCGGTATAAACAGCATTTTGCAGATCTGCCGGAGTAAACCATTTTACAATGCCCCATGGAATATTGATTGCAAAGGAAACTGAATCGCCGGCGCAAACCGTGGGGCTGGTTTTGCCCGAAACAGCAGGCGGACGATATACGTGCAGTGTGGAATGCTCGCGGCTGCTGGCACACACACCATTCCAAACCTCCACAAAATAATCATAAGTGCCTCGGCCCGGAGGAACAAAGGTATAATTACCACCCAACGCGATAGGTGTGCCGCCTGACGGCTGATTAAACCACCGTATTGTGTCATTACCCGTAGCTTGCAGGGTAAATGACTGCCCCGGAGCAAAGCACGCGAAGGTATCTGCCACCACACCGGGCTTTTGAGGTGCAAAATTGTTACTCACAAACGCGGTCACTTTTGTTCTTCCATTTTTATTGACACACCCCTGATTGTTTGCCTGAACATATAAGGATGTATCGGAAAAGAGAGGCACCGTTTGAAGGGTGTTACCGGTAAAAACTATCTTTCCGCCAACGGAAGTGCTGAACCATTCAATTTGTCCTTTGTTTGTTGAAGCCTGAAGGTTAGCAGCAGCACCAATGCAGACCTGGGCATCCTGCACCGTTGGCTTATTGGGATAATCATTAACCGTAAGCCTGATTTTTACAAATGACGAAAAACAGGGCCCATTTTGCGACCGCACCCAAAAAGAATCGTTTTGCTGGGCGTTTATCACGGGTAGACTGTTTCCAGTAAAAAAGGCTGTATCTGTTGGCGTGCGGTGCCACCGAATAATGGCGCCGTTATCGGTTGTTAGATCAATGGCAGTGGTATCTCCACGGCATACATTGGCCGGTCTTTTCAAGGAGGGAACCACCGGTCTGAAATACACTGTTTTTATGGTCGTATCATTGCAGGTACCAACACGGTAAGAGTATACTGTTGATATCAACTGCACCGTAAAGTTCTTTTTGCTGGGTGGCCTGAATTTTCCGTCTACCATGAAGTTGCTGAAACTGCCGTCGTAGGTCCAGCGATGTGAAAATTGCGGCAGATTGTAATACTGATAGTAATTATAGTATGGGTGTCCGCTCACATTAAATTTCTGCTGGTTTGGAAACCTGACCGTATCGATATTGGGATAGCAATTGCTGGTGATATTAAAATCCGTCCCAAAATTATATTTAACAAAAGGCAGCAACTGATTATCCGCATCAAAAGTGACCCCGGCTATGTTGAGCTGCAAATTGCGGTACCAAAGTCCGCTAACACTTCCGCAACCCAGATTTCTTCTTCTTCCGTCACCCTGTGTCCAGTCACTGGTTATCACACTGGCAGAAACAGTTGTACTGTCAGACTCTAGCGTAAGAATATAATTGTGATTAATGGTAACAGGATTTTTAAACTTGGCATCAAACTGAACATCCGTTAAAAACACATTGGCACGCATGATGGTATCAATGGTTACCGTATCGCTTGCAAGAATTGGCCCTGTGGGCAAAGAATCCGCACCGGCTCTGTATAGGTTACAGCGCATTCTGATAAAAACAGGCCTTGCAGGTGTTACCGCATTGGCAACGGCAAAAAACCGGAATCCAGAAATGGTAAGCGGCTGAGGCGCTCCATAAAACTGGCCCAGGCTGCTGCCGCTTCTTACAGTAACGAAGCGATAACCTTTAACACCATACTGCACAAAATAGGATGTATCCGTCTTGCAAGCGGTTGGTTTGGAAGCACTCCTGCGTGTAGTTTCAAACGGCTTATTTTCTTTCAGTTGGGATTTGATTACTGTTCCGCTGATGGATTGGAATTGCGACCGCAAAGGGAAGCAGATTATAAGTATGAACAACAGGGTAAAAAATTGTTTCATAATGTAAAACTATGACAATTGAATTAAAAAAACAAAAACGGGCGCCATGAAGTGCCTAACAAGGCGGCAAAATACGCTAACAGTGTTAATGCTGACAGGTTTTCAATCTAAAGGCAAGTAAAGGCAAAAATGTTAATTCGGCGAAATGTTATACCTTTGGAAAATCATTATGGGAAATCAAATTTTAAAAGGAAAGCGCGGTATAATTTTCGGCGCACTCAATGAAAATTCGATCGCCTGGCAGGTAGCAGAACGCTGCCATGCCGAGGGGGCTCAGTTGGTGCTCACCAACGCACCGGTGGCTGCAAGGGTAGGGCAGACAGAAGAACTGGCGAAGAAGCTCAATGCTCCGCTGATATATGCCGACGTTACCAAAATGGAAGATCTCGAAAATCTGGTGATCCAGAGCATGGAAAAAATGGGAGGTAAACTGGATTTTGTTCTTCACAGTGTTGGAATGAGCCTGAATGTACGGAAGAAAATCCCTTACACCGAGTTAAACTACGAATACATGCACCAGACCCTGGATATTTCGGCTATGTCATTTCACCGCCTGATGCAGGTTTTATGGAAACAGGACGCCATGGCAGAATGGGGAAGCATTGTAGGGCTTACCTATATCGCCGCTCAGCGTGTTTTCCCGGATTACAGTGAGATGGCAGAGGCCAAATCCCTGCTGGAGAGTATTGCACGTAGCTTTGGCTATCATTTTGGTAAACACAAAAAAGTGCGTGTTAATACCATTTCACAAAGCCCTACCAAAACCACGGCCGGAAGTGGGGTTGGCGGATTTGATGCCTTCTTTAACTATGCCGATACCATGAGCCCACTGGGCAATGCCGATGCCAAAAGCTGTGCAGATTACTGCGTTTCCATGTTCAGTGATTACACGCGCATGGTTACTATGCAAAATCTGTTTCACGATGGTGGATTCAGCTTTACCGGCATTGCAGCTGAACTGATGGAAAATTTTAAAGATCCCAACACCTGATTTTTTAAAATTTTATCAAGTTTTTTATTTTTGCCCTCATTATGGGTAAAGGAGACTTGAAAACCAAGCGCGGTAAAATCCATAACGGATCTTACGGCAAGCACAGACCCTACAGGGTAAAGGCAGCAGCAGCTCCGGTAGCCGCAGCACCTAAGAAAAAAGCAAAAAAGGCCTGAAAAGGCCTTTTTTTATGGACTTAATCTGCTTCTTGACCAACTTAAATCTTCCTTTTGGGTGTAGGCTATGCGGTCGTGAACCCTGCCAGGCCTCCCCTGCCAGAACTCAAAGTAATCCGGAATCAGCCGGAAACCGCCCCAATGAGGGGGGCGTGCAAGCGGGATACCAGCCGGCAAATCCATGAATTTTTTCATGGCAGCATCCAGTTCTTCACGGGAAGCCACCACACTGCTTTGTGCTGATACAATTGCGCCTGCCTGACTTAAACGGGGCCTGCTCTGAAAATAGGCATCGCTTTCCTCTTCAGACACCTTTTCGGTTTTGCCCTCTATGCGGATTTGACGCTCCTGCTCCGGCCAATGAAAATTGAGACTGGCAAAAGGATTATGCAAGAGATCCTGCCCTTTTTTGCTGTTGTAATTGGTGTAAAACACAAAACCGCCGTCCGAGAGCCCTTTCAGCAGTACCACGCGGGAAGAAGGCCTGTGGTTGTGCACCGTAGAGAGCACCATGGCGTTTGGCTCATAAATCTTTTCATGCAAGGCAAAGTCAAACCAGTTTGAAAAGGCCTGAAACGGATTTTCAGGCAAATCTTCCGGATTTAAATATGCCCGGGTGTATTCTTTGCGTAAATCTGCAATATCGGATCGGTTCATTTATTCTGAAATTAACAAAAAGCGTGGCACACTGCTGCACCGGGGGATGCGGCAGAAAGTTACATGCGCAATCCGGGGAATTTCCGATTTTGCATGCTTTTCATCATTTGTCTCATCTGGTTGAACTGGGTGAGCAGTTTATTGAGCTCCTGAATGCTTCTGCCACTTCCGTTCACAATACGCTGTTTGCGGGAACCATTGAGAATTTCGGGCCTTGCACGTTCCCGGGGTGTCATTGACTGAATCATAGCTTCAATTCCCTTAAAGGCATTCTCATCGATGTCCATGTCTTTGATTTTACTGCCTACACCGGGAATCATGGCCATCAAATCCTTCATGTTACCCATTTTTTTGATCTGCTGAAGCTGGATGAGAAAGTCATCGAAATCAAAGCTGTTTTTCGCAATCTTTTTGGAAAGACGTGCCGCCTCTTCCTCGTCGAAGGCTGCCTGGGCCTTTTCAACCAGCGTTACAACATCACCTTTACCCAGAATTCTACCGGCCATACGATCGGGGTAGAAAACATCAAGGGCTTCGGGCTTTTCTCCGTTGCTTACAAATTTAATGGGCTTGTTTACCACGGATTTGATGGACAAAGCTGCACCACCTCGGGTGTCGCCATCTAGTTTGGTTAGCACCACACCGGTAAAATCAAGAACCTGGTTGAAGGTACGCGCGGTGTTTACTGCATCCTGACCGGTCATGGAATCCACAACAAAGAGTGTTTCAGCTGGAGTCAAAGCCTTTTTTAAAGCCGCAATTTCATCCATCATTTGCTGGTCTACCGAGGTACGACCTGCGGTGTCAACCACCACCACATTGTGGTTATTTAGTTTTGCATAAGCAATTGCATTTCTGGCTATGCTGAGTGGGTCTGTGCTTTGGTCCTCACTAAAAACCTTAACCTCTGTGGCGGCACCCAGCACTTTCAGCTGCTCGCGTGCAGCCGGCCTGTATACGTCGCATGCCACAAGCAGGGGGTTTTTGCCTTGTGACTTAAGCAATCTGCCCAGTTTGCCCGTAAAGGTTGTTTTACCGGAACCCTGCAATCCCGCAATCAGGATAACTGCCGGACTCCCGGAAAGTTTAATTTCTGCCTGCTGACCTCCCAGCAACTCAACCAGCTCATCGTAAACGATTTTGGTCAGTAACTGGCCGGGTGAAACCGCGGTAAGCACATTTTTACCCCTGGCTTCTTCCAGCACTTTATCGGTAAATTCCTTGGCAACTTTAAAGTTAACGTCGGCTGAAATCAGTGCACGGCGAATTTCTTTCACCGTCTCGGCCACATTTAAATCATTGATTTTGCCTTGCCCCTTGAGGGTTTTAAAGGCTTTTTCAAGTTTTCGCTGAAGATTGTCAAACATAAATTCTCTGCAAATTTACCTTAGTTATAGGTCAATTGAACTGAATAATTGCCCTTTTCCTTAACGCAACAAATAAACTGTGCCTTTTTTCTGGTGTGGAATGCCATCGAAACCAATAGCTTTAACCTCATAAATATAAAGCCCAACGGGACATTCGCGTTGCATGAAACTTCCATCCCAGCCGTCTGCAGGATTATTGGTGCTAAAAATCATTTGCCCCCATCGGTTAAAAATCCGGAATTCGTATCGAAGCGCTGGATTTCTGTGATTTCCGAAAACATAACCCACAGTAGGCCTGAATACATCATTTAATCCACTTTGGTTAGGTGTGAAACCGGAAGGAACCCAAACATACGAAGCGGGCACAAAACATACAGAATTGGAAATGGAGGAATCTCTGCTGATGCTATCCTTGTAAGCAACAACCCTAAAGCAAATACTGTCCAGGCCAAAACTCTCCAGATCAATGCTATCCTTCTGTGTAACCATGGAAGGCTTGGTAAGCCAGTCTTTATATTTTCCATTCCGCTGTTTTAACTGCAGCTTATATTCCTTCACCCCTGAATACCAGTATCCATATTGGTTCCATTCAATTTTCACCCTGCGTGTTCCCGGAATTCCACGAAGAAAAATGGAATTTGAAGCCGTTCCGGCCGCATCAGTAAATCCGCAGTGGTCGCGGTAGGCCACACGGTAATAATACGATGCCAGATGGGCATCTGCGCTTTGGTCTGCTGCACTCAATCCTTTTACCTGTTTCACGGCTTGAAAAGTGCCGGGCAACCCGCTGCCTGATTTCTCGAGGATGAAAGAAGAACCTGGATTATAGGCATAATCTGATTTCCAGTAAACGGTGGGGAATGAATCATTGGCTACTGTTACCAGCGTTACCAGCGCCGTTCCATCGGGCTTTTCGTACAGTGGCTTTCCGCAGGTTTCATTGCTTCTGGAGCGGTATATTTTGTTTTTATGCACCGCCTCCACAAAATAGCAATAGGTCTGATCGCATTTCCAGCTATCTGTGTAAACCAGCTGGTCTTTGTCAATAACGGCTATGGACTTGAAATTGCCGCCAAGGTCTTTTCTAAATAGCTCGTAATGGCTCAGTTCTGTTCCCCAGCCGTCATAAGAGAGCCATTTTAAGTCAATATGGTATTTTTGGGTTGAGGTATCGCGCAGCAATATCGTGCAATGTGAAACAGCGAGCTTGCCCTGTTGAGCACAAGTGTCTTCCTGTCTTATTGAGTAACAATAGCGCTGATTGTTCAGTCTCTGAGGCGGATACTGGAATAACAGCGAGGTATCATTTCTGCCTGAAACACTTTGTCTGTAAATGTATCGGGTACTATCCAGATAAATATGGTAGCGCATAAAATTGCCCAAACCAGATTTTACCCAGTTGAGTTGCACGGAATTAGGATCTTTAACAGTAATGAAAGCAATCGGTGTGGGTTTCGGGCCTGCCGTATCAAGCACATAAATACCGCGGGAAACCACAGCCGTACAGCCCTTTAAGTCGCGCACATTCAACGAAACTGCATAATTGAATGGATTACGGTATCTCCAGCCTGCATTCTTCTGTGTAGAGGTATCTTTAAAGGTTGACAGGTCGCCAAAATCCCATCGGTACGACACAATGGGAGCAACTGAATTTCCGGTATAGGTAAACTGAACCGCATCCTTTGCACAGAAACTATCGCGGGAGGGTATAAATGAAGGAGCCGGTTTTGCCCAAACTACAAATGAGTCGATGGTTATGCTGTCCTTGCATCCGTTGATGTTTTCAGCTATTAATTTGGTTTTAAAAACCCCTGGATTACCAAACAAATAATTGGGTGCCGGCTGATTTCTGATATCAATTTTACCATCCCCGTCAAAATCCCAGTAGTTTTTACTCACGAAACGACTTCTGTCCGTGAAACTCACGAGCAGCTCACCGGCACAACCTTCGGTTTTTCGCAGAAATCGCGCTGAACTATACGAAAAGTTGGGCTCTGCCGATTTCCACACTTCCACGCTTTCGGTCGGTTTGCTGAATGCAAAACAATTGAACTGATCCGCAACGATAATCATGGGATCAAAACGCTGCGCGGTTAGGGTTTTATCGGTAACCTTATACTTGTGAAACTGGCCATTTTTCAGGCTGTCGGTAACCGTACCATCCCCGTAATCAATAAATGCTTTTACATAATCCTGGCTATTGTTGTTAAAACTCACGGTCAGCGGCTCACATCCTTTATTCCCGGCAAGGGTAAGCCTGGGTATGGGCCCAATCACCTTAAAAAACCCTTTCTTCTCTAAGGTATCAAAGCAGCCGAGGAAATTCTGCACCACCAGTTTCACATCATAACCCGATCCCAGATTCTGGTTGAAATTTTGGGTAATCAGATCATTGTTTTTTGAAAACTGTGTAGCCCCGTTTGAAAACGTCCACCAGCTGTTTATAGCACCGGGTGTTGTATTGAATATTTTAACCAGTTTTGGGGCGCAATACACCACAGAGTCGGGTGAAAACAGTGATGCTTTTAACCGAAAGATATTAATAACGGTGCTGCTGGTATCGGCACAGTTTTTATATTTAACAATCAGCTTTATTGGAAAATCACCCATTTGGGTAAAGGTACCGTTGGGTGACCATGCTGTTCTGGAAGGCTTGATAATAACACTGGGCGAATCGCAAACCCATCTTACACTGTCGGCCCACCAGCTGCTGACATTACCGAAGGAAACGGTCCTACCTCTGCATCTGCCCTCGTAAGGAATGTTAATCCTGGACTTGATACCTGATTCGATAAACGTTTTTCGCGTTGAATCCATACAGCCCGAGGCGGTGCTGTAAACCAGCCAACATTCATAATCCCCTCGGGCCAGTGATGAACTGACCGTGGGTTTTGTAGGATCCGAAATAGGAAATCCTCCGGGATTGGTACGCTTCCACAAATAGCTGAAAGGCCGGCTACCTCCATGGTAATTCAAGTCATTGAGAAGTGTTGCCTGAAGTGTAACCGGTAATGGGGCACAGCCATACACAGGACTGATGGTGGTTTTAATGATGGCACCGCTGACCTTCACCCTTCTGTTATGAATGACGGTATACTTGCATTCCCCATTGGGTTTTTGAATAGTATATTCTATGCGATAGGTACCCGGAAATCCTATTTGCAAATAAGAAGAATCACCCAAAGACTGGTATACAATATTGGTCGAATCCCGATGATACGCTTTCCAGAATGACTGAAATCCGGTAACCTTTTTTAATTGGGTTGCTTTGAGCAGGAACCGCTGATTGGTGCAAACCACCGTATCGGGCAAACTGAGCTTAACATCCGGTACTTCTACTTTCACAAACAATCGTTTTGTTTGTGTATCAAGACAGCCCCGGTTATTGCTCACAATCATCCTAACCGTATAATCTCCTGGAAGCGGGTATTCCATTACAGGATTATTTAACGTGGAATTGGAGATAACACCGCCACTCAGGTTGTAAAATGTCCATTGAAACTGGTTTTTGGTTCTTGGTGTACCCGGGCCCAGTCGGCTGCTGAATGTAACTTTCTGAAACGGGCATGTAGGCACAGGGCTGTAAAAGAACTCCGTGTCAATGGCTCCGCCGACAACCACATTTTTCTTGAAAGATGTATCCGAGCAACCGTTTGTAGAAGACGCTATCAGACGTGCAGAATACTTGTTCAGACTATTGGTGATGTACAGATAATGCTGGTTGGTAGACACATTGATGATGTTATTGCTGCTGTCCCACAATGTCCAGCGCCAGGTAGTTCCCGGACCCTGCACGGATGTATTGGTGAACTGCACCGTATCGGGGGTGGCGCAATAAAATGGAACCGGGGTGGTAAACGATGCCTTTGGGCCTCTGATCAGGGCGGCTTTCTTTCTGTCCAGATAGCTCACGCACCCTCCGTTTTCACTCGTAACATAGATATCTGCTGAACCTGTATCGTTGAATCTGCCTATAATGGAAATCCCGTTGGTTTGTCCATTATAGCCTGCACCCACAATATTCCAGTTGACATTACTACCAGGTCTAACATTGGTAACTGTAGCGGTAAATTCTTTGTTAGCACAAAGCGTACTTGGATTGTAATTGATACCCATTGATGAGGTATCGCCGTAGCGCATGGCATCTTTAACCTCATAAAAATACTTGCAGCCGGCCTTGGTTACCAACATTACCTTGAAAGAGTAGGTTCCGGATTTCGTATAGGTCACCAAAGGTCGTCTCCCAAAGAGGCTATCCGCCGTTGACCCCGGTACCCACCATTTCAGATAATCAACCGACTGGTTGGCGCTGTCAATCACGGGCGTAAAACGCACAGAGAGTGGCGCGCAGCCGGTAGTTTTTGAAGGAGAGGCTGAAAAAACCACATCTTCCCAGATTCCGATGGTTGAATCGTATACCTTCTGAGACTGGCAGCCCCAGCTGTCTCTTACCGTTACGTAAACACGCTTGTATCCCTTACCTCCTTGAGAGAATACATGCCAGAATTGCCTGGGACCGTTGCCGATAAAGCGCGACTCCACAAGCCAATCCCGATAAACTACATTTTTTGAGTTATCGGTAATAATGATTGTATCGGTGGCATTGCCGCACAGCGATACCTTACTAAAACCAATGTCCACAGTAGGATTGCTGTGCACCCGAAACGCCTTCAGTTTTTGAAGCGGCACCACCACGCCACCGGAGGTAGTTACCCGCACTTCCACATCAAACACACCCGGCGTCGTCATGACTGTAGAAAATTCGGATGTGCCCGACTGGAAGTTTCCGCTGCCAATTTTCCACTCAAAATTAGAGCAGCCTGTACAGTTTTTCACACGAAGCCGGACAGGCTGAGGAATACAAACGTTGGGCGTAACTACCTCAATAACAGGAGTCTGAGAAAAAACGAATCCGGGCAAAAGGAACAGAAAAACAAGCCCTGAAATAATTGTATTTTTAACACCCGGCCGCATGGAGCTACACATCAAAAATACTACATTTGCTCTGAATAAAACACCCTCGTATTTATGCGCTACATCATGACACTTCTTGTGGGCATTACGTTGCTTTTTGCCTGCAATAATTCTGCAGACAAATCCAACCGGAACCACCGTCTTTTTAACAGTGCAAGAGCTGCACAGGATTACCAAACTGCCATCACCGCGCTCTCCATGATGGCAAATGAAGACTCTGCCAAATACCCCTGGGCCATTGATTCACTGGCCTTTTACCACTTTTTCTATCTGAATATTCCGGGGTTGGTAAAAAACCCAACAACCGCGCTGCATTATTGCGATAAAGGACTTGCTTCGAATCCTGAAAACGAATTCCTGTCCGAGCTGAAAGGCAAACTGCTGTTGAGCCAGGGCAAAGACAGCATGGCTATGGAAATTTTTACTAACCTGTGGAAGAAAAACAAGGACTACACGTACCTGTGGGAAATGACGTTTATTAACCTGGCCACAGGAAAATTTGCGGATTGCGATTCAGCCATCAAAATGGTGCTTAGCCAGCCGGATGCTGCCACCAAAAAAGTACGCTTTACCCATCCTGAAGTAGTGCTGCAGGAGTCTGTTGATGCCCGAGCCGCGTTTTTGTTTTTTGATGCATTGTTAAAAAACAACCAGGGTAATTTCATTGGAGCCGCTGAAACATTGGGAAAATGCCTTGAGTATGCGCCGGGTTTCTACCTGGCCAAAAAAGGCATTTATGAAATGCAACAGAACGCTTCCGGTAAAGGATCTCCGCAATGATGAATATGCGCAACATTCTATTGATTTTGCCTGCATTGTTTGCTTTGTCAAGCTGCGTTTCCAAAAAACAGCTCAATGAAGCTATCCTGGCTGAACGCCTTTCTCAGGAAGATAAATGGGCTAAAATGGAGATAAAAATACAGGATCAACAGCGTGAAATTGGTATTTTAAAAGACTCCGTGAGACAGAAGCAACTTTGGAAAACACAGTATGCTTCACACCTGATTGACGGTTATGAAAAGGCGGTACTGCTGCGTGATATGAAAACAGCCACCCATTGCCTTCAGCTGCTCATTACCGAAGAACCTACGGACTACCCTTGGGCCTACGATTCGCTGGCCTTCTACCATTACTTTTACGGCAACCCAATGGATCTTGCGCGCAGCACTTCTCTTGTCAATTACATGATTGACAAGGGCCTATCCCTCAACAAACGAAACCTGCACCTGCGTGAGATGAAAGCCCGCATTTTACTGGTTGAACAGGATGATACCGGCGCAATTGAGGCCTTCCGGGAGCTATTTAGAGAGACCGGCGATTATACCTACCGCTGGTATGAACTTTATATTGAAATTGCACGCGGCAACACCAAAGCAGCTGAACCCGCTATACAGCAGGTGCTGAAAGCAGATGTACCGGTAACCAAAAAAGTAAGGCTGCATCATTTACAGGAACAAATTCAGGAGAATCTGGGTGTGAAACCCTCTTTTCTTTATCTCAAAGCCCTGGTTCAGCAGGTAAAACAGCAATACCAGCCTATGGCAAATACGCTGAAAGATGCACTGAAAGCTGACCCCAACTTTTATTTGGCTGCCAAAACTTTGCAGGAGCTCAGACAAGCCAGTCAGGGCGCCATCCGCTAATCAGGCTTCTGATAGCACCCGTTTCAGGTTAAATTCGTCTTTTAGCACATGGTATGCCATTTCGGCATAGTAGCAAAGGCTGTCAATCACTGTCTGCAAATCCGCTGTATGGAATGACATGCCGGGAACGCGATACACCAAGGCAGTTACATTGTCTTTCTCATTGTAGGTAAATTTTCCGTACATCAGGTTCAAGTTCACCACCAGCATTTCCTGCAAAAATTCATCCCGCTTGAGGGTGGGAGCATAGCAAAAAGGCACTGAAATCTGAAAAACCGTTTTGTCTTTTTCAAAAACAAAGTAATTCCAGGGGTTGGAGTCAACATCTTCCCAGGCATCCAGATAAATGGGCATTTCCTCTCTCAGCATCATCCACTGACCGGCATCATCACCGCGGGTATCTTCCGGATTCACACCCATATCGTGGATGGCTTTTTCTACAGCCTGATAAAGATCTTCAAGTAACATGCCGCAAAGGTAATATCAGGTTTCTGAATCACCTATTTGGCAAACAAAGCCTGCAAATCGGCATTGGAAAACGGGTAGTGCTTTTCGCGCGAAAGCTCTTCACGGTATAGCATTTGCCCAAGTTCTGTAAGAAACGGCAACCCAACTGTTTCATACTGATACCGGTCGCTGTTTAATACATCTTCTTCATTGCAGTATATCACAGCAGTAACGCAGAACTCAACCCTATTTTTAAAATCGACGATATAGGCACAATCTGCCAGCAACCCAAATGCCCTTCCCACCACATTGAAAATGCGTATGTCTGACGAATCCGGCAGCGGTGAGCCATTTCCCATCATCAGGTATTTTTTGTAATGATCGGCATAGCCATAAGCAGGATTGCGGCTTTCACGCGGCCACATTCCCATGTATCTTTTCAGTAAATCGGCATATCCTGTATCCATATCCCATCGCTTATCTTCCGACAAAGCCTCCGGCAGATATAAGGAAATTAGCATGCGGTGGAGTTCGTCTACAGGCAGATAATTATTGAACATAAAGGATCGCGGAAACGGGTAGAGATTGCCGAATGCATCATAATAACGGCTGCCCATATAAACATCGCCGTAAGGATTTCTAAGCCGCTTTTGTGCGATACCTGCAGGCTGCCGATACAGTGTATCTCCTTTTTGAAAAAAACTAACCGGATTGGTCATATAGGAGCTCAATGTATCACAGGGAAATTCAAACCGCTGAATAATTCTGGAATCATGATACCCTTTCGCGGCAAGGTTATCGGCAATATAATCGTACCCCAGAAATTCATAGGTGCGGTTGTAGGATTCGTTATCACTTACCAGCATCATTTTCTTCACAAAAGCGTCTATGCTGGGCCATCCCGTAATTTGTGTTTCATCCCTGCCACTTCGGCTCTGGCAATACCATGCACTGTCAAATTTCACAGGTGTTTCAGCCCTAATCCCATATTTTTTCAGTGATGTAAGTTTTTGCAGTGCCAGCAGCGACGCCGGAAGTTTTACCAGACTGGCAGGATAGAAATAGCTGCTTTTGTTGAAATGATAGTAATGGGTATTAATAAACGGAATCCCCTTGCGGTTTCTGTCTATGCGTGAATAAATGACCTGGTAACGGTATTTTTCAGGCTGATCAATTACCTGCCTGAAAAGCGGGCTGCCCTTGCTGCGGAACAAATCACTCAGATACTCGGAATCTTCCGGATCATACACGGGCTGAGCACCCAGTAACACCGAAATTGATACAGCTATGGCAAAGACAAACGCTTTCAAACGGCGGAATTTGCCTACAATTTACAAAAAAATCAGGGCTTTCTCACAAAGAGCATGTAATTCTGGTTTTTGTCCTGCCAGTGATAACCCAGGCTGAATGGCAGTGATTTTACCCGCGTGCTGTCGGCATACATTTTTGCGAGGTCTTTCTGATAATGACCTGAAGCACTGAAGTTCTTGACGGGGATGGTATACTTTCCGTAAAGAAAACTGTTGAAATCCTTTGCCAGAAAACGGTACGGAATACCAGTATCATCTTGTAACAGACTCACCGACTTTGCTTGTGTAAGGTCTTTAATGGTGCTGAAAGTTTCGTAGTGCAGCAGGTAGCTTGCTGCTTTAACAAATGTATTGGCCTTGCCAAAAGCCTCAATGTGTTTCACCAACTCCGGACGCGCCTTCAGGCCACCTTTTCCGCTGGTGCCCACATTACTGATGTCAGTGTTGAAATACTCCAGGGTTCTGATATCATCGTATTTTCCCAGCGGACAAAAAGTAAAGCGCACACCACTCACTCCCTTGGGATTTTGGCTGCGTGGTACAGTGTTTCCGGCAGCATCGATGGTAATCAGTTCCACGTTCATAATCTCGTGACCCGTGCGGGCAAAAAACACCATGAAAACGGGCACCACACCCTTGACCGCCGGTATCTGGCTTCCCATGTAGCTGGTAATAAAATAGCTTCTGCGGAAGATATCACCCAGGGCTTTTTCAATGCTGTTCAGGTAGTTTAACACCTGTACTCGGTTCATTTTTTCAAATTCAGGCACATTCCCTACCATTTCATTGGCCAGAAACAAATACTTTTTGCTGTTAGGGTAAAACTGTACCACATGCAAAAAATCAGGCCCTGAGAATGGATAGAAGGTATTCAGACTTTCATCCACTTTGGGATGCAATTCTTCCTTTGCCCATTTGCGCATAAGGCTCAGGCGGTTCTTATCCATTTCATCCCAGCGTTTGCCAAACTGAACGGCATGTTCTCTTACCTGGCCAACACTGTCATACTTTGCCATGCTGCTGCCCGAATTGGAAGCAAGACCTGCAATAAATCGGGCATAGTCATTGAATTTACGGTCAAACTTCGGACTCTCGGCTTTTTTCTGCGCCGTATCGGTTCTGCTGCTGTCTTTCTGAGCATTTCCCTTTTCGGTGGAGCCACCGCACGAAAAAACGGTCAGAGTGGCAATTGCAACGGATAATATCAGGTAACGTTTCATAGTATTTTTTACGATGTAGTTTTTTTATTCTCTCTGTCGGTGCTGATGAAATACAAAAGCACCCCAATTAATGCAGTTCCCAGACCTATGAGAGATTCTGTGGTTTTTTCCGAAAACTGAAAATAACACACACCCACATTGGCTGCTATAAACAGCAAGGGAGACAGTGGATATCCCAATGCCCTATAACCCTCAGGCTTACCATGCTTAATTCGGTAAACTATCACTCCCGCCACCGTAAGGGTAGTGAAGAGGGTAAGGGTAAAACCGATGTATTGCATGATACTGTCAAAAGATGCAGTCCAAAGAATTATGAGTGCCAGCAGAGTCTGGAACATGATAGCGGCAACAGGATTGCCCTTTTCTGTGGTTGCAGACAAAACCTTTAACGCAGGAATTTTGCCTACCATCGGTTGGATTACCCTGGGACCTGCAATAATCATGGCGCTGATGGTGCTCACAAGCAGCAAACATATCACACCCCCCATAATTTTTCCACCCCAGGTTCCGAAGATATAACGCGCGCTCACAATGCCCACATCCTTGGGCTGAAATGCCTGTGCTCCCTGTGTATCGACCATCATTTCAGGCATGGGTGCAGAAGCAATAAACACCGCATTCAGTAGCACGTACAAAAACATGACCAACAAGGTTCCCCAAATGATGGAGCGATTCAAATTTTTCTCCGGTTGCTGAATTTCTCCTGCCAGATATGCACTGGCATTCCAGCCGCTGTAGGCATAACTCACGTACACGAGGTTAATGGCAAAACCTGCGGTCATAATTTCTGCGGCGCTTGCGTCGCCAAAAGCAAAAGAGACGTTTTGGGTATTTCCATTTACAATGCCTGCGAGCACAAAAACCGCTATCAGCAATACTTTGATAAAGGTGAAAATCTTTTGAAATTTAACACCTGCACTCAGGTTGGTGGCGTGAATTGCGGCAATACCAGCAATAACAGCAGTGCCCACCCAAACCGGATGAAGAGAATCGTAAACACCGTGCGCATACATTCCCAACGAGGCCGCAGCCAATGCAATAGGCGCACTGAAACCCACCGTAGCACTTACAAAACCTGCCATAAATCCCAGCGCAGGATGATACACTTTTGATAGAAAATGGTATTCTCCGCCATCCTGGGGCAACCTCGTTGCCAGTTCGGCATAACATACTGCACCCAGCAAAGCCATGATGCCACCAATAAACCACAAAGCCATAATGGTGAATGCCTGAGAATGGCTGAGCAACTGAAAACCAAGGCCGGTAAAAACACCGGTTCCTACCATATTGGCAACCACCAGGCTAACGGCGGCTGAAAAATCTATTCTGCGGTGCGACATGGATTCTGCTCTTGCGTCTGACATCTGTTAATAGGCTGTCAGAACTGCATATGGCCCGCAAAAATAGGTTTTTAAAACCAACAAAGAGCAGGCAACGTATCAAAAGTGCCTCCCATTCCGGCAAAAATCCATTCACAGGAAGTTTCGTCAATCTCTTATTTTTGCAAAACCCATGAGCGATCCCTCTCGTTTTTTTACGGTTGATATTCACACCCACATTATTCCGGAGCATTTGCCGGACTGGAAAGCAAAATTCGGCTATGGTGAATTCATCAGCCTGCAGCACCACAAACCGTGCTGCGCACGTATGATGATGGATGGTGAATTGTTCAGGGAAATAGAAAGCAACAACTGGGATCCCGCTCAGCGAATACACGAATGTGATGCCCATGCCCATCCCGTGGATGTGCAGGTACTGAGCACCGTACCGGTTATGTTCAGTTATTGGGCAGAACCGAAAGACACCCTGGAAATTTCAAAATTTCTCAATGACCACATTGCCGGTATTGTGGAGCGGTACCCCAAACGTTTTATAGGACTGGGCACGTTGCCTATGCAGCACAGCGGCATGGCCATTCAGGAACTGGAGCGATGCAAAGCCATTGGTCTCAAAGGCATTCAGATTGGTTCGCATATCAACCACTGGAACCTGAACCAGCCCGAGCTTTTCCCCATTTTCGAAGCTATGCAGGACTTGGACATGGCCTTGTTTGTGCACCCCTGGTGGTGGATGGCCAAAACCAAAATGCCTAAGTACTGGCTTCCATGGCTGGTAGGCATGCCGGCTGAAACCGCATTGGCCATGAGCTGCATGATATTCGGCGGGATTTTTGAGAGGTTGCCCAAACTACGGGTAGCCTTTGCCCACGGTGGAGGTGCTTTTCCCGGAACATTTGGACGCATACAGCATGGCTGGCGCTGCCGCCCCGATTTGGTCGCAGTTGACAATCCCCATGATCCGGCTAAATACCTTGGACAATTCTGGGTTGACAGCCTCACCCACGACGCCCGCATGCTGGAATACCTGATGGAACTGATGGGTCCGAATCGCATTTGCATGGGTACCGATTATCCCTACCCGCTGGGTGAAGATATTCCCGGCGAACTGATTCGTTCGCTCAGTATTCCGGATGCCACCAAACAAATCATGCTGGGCGACAGTGCCATGGAGTGGTTGGGCCTGGATAAAAAACTGTTTTTATAATGTTGCGGCACTGTTTACTGCTCGGTGCCATTCTCACAGGTTTTTTCTTCGTTTTTGTTCCCAGTGTTTTGTGGATTTTAGATAAAATGTTCAGTAAAGCACTGGAACAGCGGCTGTTTGCGGTAAAATGGCACCGGACCGGCGTGGCTGCTACGCTCCTTTTATGGGTGCTTTGGTGGATAGTTTAATGCGATTTCACAAATGCATCTACTTCCCTAAAAACCAGTTCCGGCTCAAATCCTTTACCAATTAAAAATTGCTTGAGCTTTCCTGCCCTTTTCCATGGATCCTTTTCCTTGATAGTTCTGTCTTTTTTCTCAATATTAAATCGCAATTCTTCAATATATTGAGTGGGATCTATTTCTTTCAAAATCCTTTGTATTAAGCTTTCTGTTATTCCTTTGTTCTTTAAAGCTATGGCAATTTTACGATTACCCCACTTTTTAATTTTTAACTTTCCTCTGGCAAAAGCGTATGCAAATCGCTCCTCATTGATAAAATTATCCCTAACCAAATCCACCAGAATTTCATTGGTTTCGGAAGTATTTAATCCCATCCCGAGCAACTTGTTTTTCACTTCCAGCTGACTGCGCTCCTGATATGCACAGTACTTCTCGGCTTTTAGCCTCGCCTGTTGAAGTGTGGGTCGCGTTTTGGGCTTACCGGAATGGGGTTGCATATTGCCAAATTAATGGATTGGGCGCAATGTTAAATAGCCTTAAGGGTAAAAACAGAAATCTCCGGAAACACCCCAATTCTACCGGGATATCCCAGGTAGCCAAAGCCCCTGTTCACATACAAATGCTGGTCTCCTTCTGAGTATAAATCCAGCCACTCTTTATAAAGCAATTTTACCGGACTCCAGCGATAAAAACGGGTATCTACCCCAAACTGCATACCATGGGTGTGCCCACTGAAGGTAACGGCAATTTCGGGCTGATGGCCCAGCACCTGCTCTCGCCAGTGGCTGGGATCGTGGCTAAGCAGCAACTTGGTCAACCCTTCAGTACCTTTCAAAGCCTCATCCAGCTTGCCATATTTTGGGAAACGTCCTTTATTGCTCCAATTCTCTACGCCCACAATACTTAGTTTCTCCCCGTTTTTTTCAATTACCCTGTGCTCATTGAGCAGCAATTCCCAGCCCATTTCCCCGTGATGTCTGATCAGTTTTTCCAGGTTGCGCTGCTGCAAGGGTGTTCGGTAAAAACCTTTCTCTTTCTGATCCAGTTTTGCCTGTAAGGGATCATAATCAGGCCAAGGCACGTAGTCTCCGTAATCGTGGTTGCCCAAAATACTAAATTTGCCCACAGGGGCCTCAATTTGGCCAAACAACTCCACCCAAGGTTCTATTTCCTCTGCTCTGTCATTCACCAGGTCTCCTGTAAAGAAGAACACATCAGGCTTTTCTGCCAAAACCATATCCACACCCCGTTTCACGGCATCATAGCTCCAAAAACTACCACTGTGAATGTCGCTTAGCTGTACAATTTTCGTCCCGTTAAACGCTGATGGCAAACCCTTAATACTCAAGGTTTTTCTTCTTACGACATAATTGTGTGCACCTTTGGCAATACCCCATACACTGCCGCCAATAAACGCCGAACCCAGTCCAAGCCCCATCCAGCTCAAGAACTTATATCTTGTGATTCCACCTTCAGCAGCAACAACTTCCCCCTTTTCCGCATAGCGGCTGTAAAGCCATCGAAACAGGCGCGAAGCATCGTCAATCAGCAAAAAAACACACCAAAACAATTTGGCAAAAAACACGGCAAACATCACACTGCTGATTACCCTAAGCGTGGTTTGGGAAACCTCAAAGAGACCCATTCTCAGAAACATGAAAAAGAAAAATCCTGCTGCGGTCCAGCCCCAGTAGCTCCATTTCAGGATATTCCTTGCTTTGGCAGACCAGCCGGCTGTGAGCAGTTTTACTCCCTGCCAGGCATACAAATCAATAAAAACGATGATGGAAGCGACAATAAAGAAACCGATGAGTGCACTTTTAAACATGTAGGCTTGCGAAATAAAGATATAAACAACCTTAAAGCGCTATATGTTCGTTGAAAGAGCGTAAATTACAGATTTACCCCATTTTCACCTGAAGGGAAAAAACCGTAATTTTACCGACTATGTTCACATTGCGCTTTCTGCTTTCCGGTGTGCTGTTCACCGCCCTGAATCTTGCGGCCCAGAATGTCCCTGATTCCGCTCAATTGTCTGCATTTAGCTTCCGCAACATCGGTCCTGCTGGCATGAGTGGACGTATTACTTCCATTGCGGTGGTAAACAAGCAACCTAACATCATGTATGCAGGTGCTGCAAGCGGCGGAATTTGGAAAAGCTACAGCGGAGGCACCGCCTGGGAACCGGTTTTTGACAAGGCTGATGTGGGCAGCATCGGTGCCATTGCAGTTCAACAGAGCAATCCTGCTGTGGTTTGGGCAGGCACCGGAGAAGGCAATCCCCGCAACAGCCACAATAGCGGCAAAGGCATTTATAAAAGCATTGATGCAGGCAAAACATGGATATTCACAGGCCTTGCAGCAACCAAAACCATACACCGCATCATTATTGACCCAACCAACCCCGATGTGGTCTATGTGGCCGCTATGGGAAGTATCTGGGGCCCGAACGAAGAACGTGGCGTTTACAAAACTACGGACGGTGGTAAAACCTGGAACCGCATGCTCTTTACCAACAACCTGAGCGGTTGTGCAGAACTGGTAATGGACCCTTCCAACCCCAATAAGTTGTTTGCCGCCATGTGGGAATACCGCCGTAAACCATACCACTTCAACAGCGGAGGACCGGGAAGCGGGTTGTATATGACCCTGGATGCCGGTAAAACATGGAAAAAACTGGACAGTAAAGACGGTTTACCCGAAGGCCCTCTTGGCCGCATCGGCATTGGCATTTCGGCAAGCAAACCCGATAGGGTATACGCCATCGTAGAAAGTAAAACACTGGATTTTTACGGCAGCCACGATGGAGGATACACCTGGAACAAAGTGAGCAGCCAGGAAAATATGGGCAACCGTCCTTTCTACTACAACGAAATCTATGTGGATCCCAAAAATGAAAACCGCATCTACAGCCTATGGAGTCAGGTAGCACGCAGTGAAGACGGTGGCCGCACCTGGCAGATTCTGGCTGACTGGGGCCATATCCACCCGGATCACCACGCATTCTACATACATCCTGAAAATTCTGAAATGCTTATCAACGGCAATGACGGCGGCCTGAATATCAGCTATGACGGTGGCGAAAACTGGCGTTTTGCAGAAAATATTCCGGTTGGGCAATTTTACCACGTGAATGTAGATGACGACATTCCGTATCATGTTTACGGTGGTTTACAGGACAACGGCAGCTGGCGTGGACCGGGTTTCAGCTGGGTATACGGAGGCTTGCGCAACAGCGATTGGCAGGAACTGCTCTTCGGTGATGGTTTTGATGTGGTTCCCATTCCAGGTGAAAGCCACACTGGTTATGCCATGTGGCAGGGCGGCAATGTTGCGCTGTATAACCTCAAAAGCGGCAGAACCCAAAACATCAAACCCGAACACCCCACAGGACAGTATTTGCGCTATAATTGGAACGCCGGTATTGCCATTCATCCCAATAATGTAAATGGGGTCTATTACGGCAGCCAGTTTTTACACAAAAGCCTTGATCGTGGTCGCTCCTGGAGCATCATTTCCCCGGATTTGACCACCAACGACACATCAAAAATGCACCAGGCAAAAAGTGGTGGATTAACCATTGATGCCACCAATGCCGAAAACCACTGCACCATCATTGCCATATCGCCTGCAGAGAGCGATACCGCTGTAATTTGGGTGGGAACCGACGACGGCAATCTGCAACTGACACGCGATGCCGGAAAAACATGGAACAACCTGTCGCCTAAAATACCTGGATTGCCTAAAGCATGCTGGATTCCCTATATTTATGTTAATCCAAAAAACGCAGGAGAAGCCTGGGTAGTAGCCAATAATTACCGCAATAATGATTTCTCGCCCTACCTGTTTGTAACCAAAGATTTTGGAAAAACCTGGTCACGTCTCCTCACTGCTTCAAAAGTAAGTGGCCATTGCCTCAGCGTATTGCCTCTGCCCGGCTTTGAACAAACTGTTTTCCTGGGCACAGACCACGGTTTATGGATTAGCTTTAACGAAGGCAAAGACTGGCGCCGATATCCCGGTTTTCCAGCCACACCGGCACAAGACATGAAATACCAGAAAACCGAGGGAGACCTGGTGGTAGGAACATTTGGCCGCGGCATATGGATTCTGGATGATGCAAAAGCGCTGGGCAAACTAACCCAAAACGGTATTGGAGCGAAAAACCTGGCTATTATCAGCGCCACCCATGGTTATCTGGCGAATTACATACAGCCCTCCGGGGTCAGATTTGGTGCGGATGCATCCTACGAAGCCGAGAACAAGCCTTTTGGCAGCTATATTACCTACTATTGCAGCGGAACCAAAAACAGCAAAACAGGCAAATGGGAGAAAACCAAGATTACCGGAAAGGTTTATGATGCCGGCAACAAACTTATCCGCACCCACAAATTCAGCATTGACAGCGCAGGCATTTACCGCATTACCTGGCGCCTGATTGCAGATGGTTTCCGATACCCGGGGCACAGAACACCTGAAGCCGATGCCGCCATGCCGGAAGGCATGCGCGTAGCGCCGGGTAAATACAAACTGGTTATGAGCACAGGTAAAGGTTCCGATAGCACCTGGGTAGAGGTAAAAGAAACCTGGCAGGAGCCATACGATGTTTCCGCAGAACAGATTAGAAAAGCGATGATGGAAAGACTCAAAACCACAACGGAAAAAGCATACAAAGCATTTGAAGGATTGAAGGAAGCAGAAAAAACCCTGGATGTGGTGCTAAAAACAAGCTATGAGGATGACAGCACTATCGTCCGTTTAAAAAAACTCGTTGAACCCATCAGAGACTCTATTGCAGTACTTAAGGATTTATTCATGCTGCGCGAAGATTTCAGGGGCTATGAAGATGTATCGGTGCGGCTAAACGATAGACTGGGAGCTGCAGCCAGTAGTATTGGCAGTGCAAAATTACCAGGGGGCAATGCAGAGGCAGCACTCCAGACCGCAGAGCGGGAAACAGCCCGCATCACTGCAAGGGTGAATGCATTTTTTGCCAAACAATGGATTGCATTCAAGGTAACTGCTGAAGAAGCAAAACCTGTTATATTTAAAAATCTGGGCGGTTACTGATTTAGACTGTACTTTAAAGTTCAGCCCGCTTCTTTTTCAATACTTCCAGTTCATCCCGCAAGCGGGCAGCTTCCATGTATTCCATTTCTTTGGCGGCGCGCAGCATATCCTTTTCTGTCCTCGCTATGGCTTTATCCAAAGAATTCTTGTCCATGTATTGCACCACAGGATCTGCCGCCAGCCCCATGCGTTCTCCCTGTTCATAGGGCTGAAGCACATCGCCTTTTTTGGCATCAGCTACCGAAGTTTGTTTTAAAATTTCTTCCCGCGTCTTGCGCACCGTTGTCGGTGTAATGCCATGCTCTTCATTGTAGGCCATCTGCTTGGCCCTTCTCCGGTTGGTTTCATCAATGGTTTTTTGCATACTCTGCGTCATCACATCGGCATACATAATTACCTTACCCCGGTCGTTTCGGGCTGCACGGCCAATGGTTTGCACCAGGCTGGTTTCGCTGCGCAGAAACCCTTCCTTATCGGCATCGAGAATGGCTACCAGGCTCACTTCCGGTAAATCCAATCCTTCTCGCAGCAAATTCACGCCCACCAAAACATCGATGCTGCCAAGGCGCAGGTTGCGCAGTATTTCCACCCTGTCCAGGGTTTTCACCTCGCTGTGTATATAGGAAACCTTAATACCGAGGCGCTGCAGATATTTGGTCAGTTCCTCTGCCATGCGCTTGGTTAGGGTGGTTACCAGCACGCGGTCGCCCATTTTGATGCGCTCATCAATTTCCTCCATCAAATCATCAACCTGGTTACCACAGGGACGGATCTCAATCACAGGATCCAGCAAACCGGTGGGCCGTATGAGCTGCTCCACTACCACACCTTCGCTTTCCCGAATTTCAAAATCGGATGGGGTGGCGCTCACATATACAGTTTGATTGATGATGCGCTGAAATTCCTCAAACTGCAGTGGGCGATTGTCCATGGCGGCCGGTAGGCGGAATCCGTAATCCACCAGATTGATTTTGCGGGCCCTGTCACCGGCATACATAGCGCGCAACTGGGGCAGGGTCACGTGGCTTTCATCCACCACCAGCAAAAAATCTTTGGGAAAATAGTCCAGCAGGCAAAAAGGCCTGTCGCCGGGCTGACGCCGGTCAAAATATCGGCTGTAGTTTTCAATACCGCTGCAATACCCAAGTTCACGGATCATTTCCAGGTCAAAGTTCACCCGCTCTTCCAGCCTTTTGGCTTCCAGAAAACGCTGCTGCTGTTTGAAAAACTCCAGTTGCAACATCAGGTCGTCCTGTATCTGATAAATAATGCTTTGCAGACGGTCACGGGGCGAAACGTAAATCTGGGCCGGATAAATGGCAATGTCTTCCAGCGATTCTATTTTTTGTCCGCTTTGCGGATCAAAACTATACAGTTCTTCTATTTCATTGCCAAAAAAGGAAATGCGGTAGGCAAAATCATTGTAGGCAAGGTGCACGTCTACGGTATCGCCTTTCACACGGAAAGTCCCCCGTTTAAACTCGGCTGCGGTGCGGCTGTAAAGGCTTTCTACCAGTTTAAACAACAGGGTATTTCGGGTAATAGACTGCCCTTTGGATAAGCGAATGATGGTATTTTCATAATCCGAAGGATTGCCCGCACCATAAATGCAACTCACACTGGCCACCACGATGACGTCGCGTCTTCCGGAAAGCAGGCTGCTCACGGTTTTCAGACGCAGCTTTTCAATTTCGTCATTGATGTTCAGGTCCTTTTCAATGTATGTGTTGCTGGTAGGTATGTAGGCCTCCGGCTGGTAGTAATCGTAATAGCTAACGAAATACTCCACGGCATTTTCGGGAAAAAACTGGCTGAATTCCCCGTATAGCTGAGCTACCAGGGTTTTATTGTGGCTTAGAATCAGAACAGGCCGCTGGGTTTGTTCAATTACATTGGCAATCGTGAAGGTTTTTCCCGAACCTGTTACCCCGAGCAGTGTTTGCGCCGGGATGCCTTCATTCACCCCATGTACCAGCTGCCGAATGGCCTCGGGCTGATCTCCTGTGGGCTTAAAAGGTGCATGAAGTTTGAATGCTGGCATGTCCGGCAAAGTTAACACCAAGTGCATACCGATTGTTGATAGTAATTAGTCTATATTTGTGATACTATGCAAGCGGATATTCACAAGCTATTTCCTACCCTCGAGCCTGCATTACTTGAAGAGATTAAAAACCTGGGCAGTATTCGAAGCGTAAAGGCCGGTGATATGCTGGTAAAAACGGGTCAATTTATGCCCAACACCCAGCTGGTGGCCGATGGGCTGGTAAAAGTATACCGCGAGGATCTCAACGGCCATGAATTTTTCATGTATTATCTGCAACCCGGTCAAGCATGCGCACTAACCCTAAATTGTGCCATCCGGCAGCTAGACAGTCCGGTGATGGCCAAGGCGGTACAGGACACCGAACTAATCACGCTACCCGTGCAGGATGTAGACCGATGGATGCAGCAATACCACAGCTGGAGCAATTTTGTGCTCGATAGTTACCGTCAGCGTTACATGGACCTGATTGACGCCTTCGACCAAGTGGCTTTCCGGCATATGGACGAACGTTTACGGATTTACTTGAAAAAGCACAGCGAGCAGTTGAAAACCGATGATATCCATATCACCCACCAGGAGATTGCGAATGAGCTGAATTCGAGCCGTGAGGTGATCAGCAGGCTGCTGAAAAAAATGGAAGAAAACGGCGAGATTGTATTGCACCGTTACCATTTGGAACTAGTGAACCTTGATAAGAGATAAAAACCTTTAGCCCTGTAGGACCAGCCCTGCCGAACACCTTCCAAAAAGAACAACCTGCAGGAAAAACTCAATTACTAAGGAAAATACCGTTCAAAACCGCTTCCACGAGCGGTCCCCGGTGGAGAGGGGACCGGATGAACGCAAAATCGAGATTCGCCTGGTCGGTAGCGTCTTCACTCATACCCTGTGCAAAGACTTAACAGTTGGAAGTAAATTTTCTTATTTGATTACCTAAATTTAGTCGCCAAATCATATTTTGAAGATCCATACATAACAGCATCAGTTATCGTGCTTTTGCAGTTACAGTCCTTTTGCTTTTCTGCACACATTCGTTTTATCCCCGCTTTGGCGGCC
>CAZVJY010000003.1:8669-27996 GCA_964626685.1 uncultured Flavobacteriaceae bacterium | reverse complement strand
CTTGCGCTGAGGAAAGCGCCTTGGGCCGTCAATGGTTTTGGCTCCACCTTTTTCCACAAAAAGATGGAAGAAAGATAATGATTTATCTGCATGCTCATGAGCGTGCTGAATAGGTCAAGGCCATGCTTCGACAAGCTCAGCATGACAGTTTGCTCAGAGCGCCATTAAGCTCATTTTGTTTACAGTTCCGACAGGTTATAGGTCTGCCCTTTTTGGGGAATAATCGCCTTACAAAAATCAATATCCGCTGCCATCAGTTCCATCTGTCGGGCATCGCCGTGCACCAAAAACACCCCACGGGTATTTTTACCTGAACTTGCTCTTAAATACTTCAGTAATCCCGCATGATCGGGATGAGCACTAAATGCGTCGGTTCTTCTGATATCGGCATGAACAGGCCTTTGCTTGTAGTTGATCTCCACAAAGTTTTGCCCCTGCAACAAACGGTGACCCAGTGTACCTTCGGCACAAAAACCCGCTATGAGAATGGTGTTGCGGGCATCACCCACATTATTTCTCACGTGCATTTGTATCCTGCCGCCTTCTACCATGCCTGCCGCTGAGATGATCACACAGGGTTCGGGTAAAACACTCAGCAAATCGCTTTCCCTTTCATGTTCCACCACATTCAGCAGCGGGAAATCAAACAAAGATCCATACTGCTTATGGAATGCCGCTGCCTCTTCATTCAAGTGATCCACATTGTGCTGATACACGGATGTACTGCGAATGGCCAGAGGACTGTCGGTAAACACTTTTATGTTAGGCAATCTGCCGCTTCGGTAGAGTTGATTCAGCGTAAAAATAATGGCCTGGGTTCGTCCCACACTGAAAGCGGGAATCACAAGCTTTCCGCCCTTTTCCACGCAGGTTTCCTGTACATGCTTGAGTATCTCTTCCTCTGCCCTGAGTGGCGAAACCGTGTGGTTTCGGCCTCCGTAAGTACTTTCGCTGATAATAAAATCAGGCTGGGGCATGGGCTGTGGGTCGGGCACCAGCTTGCTTTGGTAATTGCCCAGATCGCCCGTGAAACCTACTGTTTTAATGCCTTCAGCAGTTTTTATATGCAGCACAGCGCTGCCTGCACCCAGGATGTGTCCGGCCTGCAGAAATTCTACACTCAGCTCTTCATTATATTCATAAAGGTGCCCGTATTCCATCAGCAGGGCCATGTCCATCATATCGGCAATGTGCTTGCGTGAATACAGAGGCTTTGGTTCACTCCCGCCGTAGTGTTTGCCTTTTTTCCCGTGTTTACGCTTTAAAGATTTCATCTTAGCCGCAATTTCCATACGCTGAATGTTCAGGCTATCCTGAAGCAAATAATCACTGAGTTCCAGGGTGGGCGGAGTACAAAGAATATGACCTTCAAAACCCTGCCGTATCAGGTTGGGTACATTGCCGCTGTGATCTATGTGGGCGTGGGTAAGAATTAGCAAATCAATGCTTTTGGGATCGAATGGAAAACGGTTGTTGCGCTCCTCAAACTCCTGCCGTTTTTCGTAGTCCAAACCACAATCCACCAATACACGGGTGCCTCCGGGGAGTTCCAGCAGGTGTTTACTTCCGGTAACCTGTTGGGCTGCGCCCCATACGGTGAGTTTCATAGGGCGAAAATACAGCGATTCGCCCGGTTTGCTTTAACTAAAAGTAAAAATAACTTTAACGAAGAGCCGACATTCCGCCGTCCACTCCCATTACCTGACCGGTTATCCAGCCGCTTTGTTCGCTCAGCAGAAAAACTGCCAGCGAGGCAATATCTTCCGGCCTGCCAACACGGGCCAACGGATGGCGCTTGGCAGATGCTTCGGCTTTTTCAGGACTGGAAAGCAATTTGGCAGATAGTGGTGTTTCAACCAGGCTGGGGGCAATGGCATTTACCCGAATAGAAGGTGCCCATTCCGCGGCCAGGCTGCGTGTTAATCCTTCAATGGCACCTTTGGCGGCCGCAATACTGCTGTGAAATGCCATTCCTTGCTGCACCGCTACGGTACTAAAAAGAACAACAGATGAGCCCTGCACAGCTTTCAGACCCGGCTGCAGCTTTTGCAGCAAACGAACTGCTCCCATTACGTTCAGGTCAAAATCCTGCTGGAATTCCTCAGGTTTCAGGCTGCGGAACATTTTAAGGTTAATACTGCCGGGGCAATAGGCAACGCCGTCTATCGGGCCTTCAATAACAGGCAATTCCGTTGTTTGGGAAAAATCGTGGGCTATGTGGCTAAGGGCTGAATGGCTGATGGCAGGAGCCGTGCGGCTAATGCAGGTTACATGATGACCATGGTTCAGCAATTGCTGAACGATTTCCAAACCAATACCGTGGCTTCCGCCGGCAATGACATAATGTTTCACGCTAAACTAACAAGGGCAATGCCCTTATTGTTTAGTAGCGTTTCTTAAACTTCTTTTTGTCGCCACCGCCGTCTTTACCTTTATTGTAGTAATCGCGCTTGCCGTATTCTCCCGGCTTGCCTTTGTCACCGGGCTTTTTACGCTTGGTAAATCCGTCTTCCGACAACCCCTGCAATTCCACACGCACCTTGCGGTCGTTCACTTTTTCCTTGTTCAGGGTGTCCATAATGCGCTGGGTGCTGTCCTGATCTGCTTCCACAAAGGTGTGGGTGCGGTGAATGCGTATTTTACCAAAATCGACATTGCCCAGGCCACAATCATTCAGCCAGCGAAGCATGGTCTTTTTGTCGAAACCATCCAGTTCGCCCACCGATAGGAAAAACTTCTGAAACTGCCCGTTTCCGCCTTCGCTGCCGCGTTCACGCCTACCGGAAGAAGAATCGTTGATATCAGAAGCGCCTTCGTAATACTCAATAAACTTGCGCAATTCCAGGCTGGCCAGTTTTTCAATCAGCTCCTCACGGGTAATTTGCTTGAGTTTCTCATAAAAGATACTCAAATAACCGTGAATGCTGCTCTGATCGGGTGTTTCCGCTGCCAGTTCATCCACAAAGTGGGCAAATTTGGCCCTAACCACGTCTTCGCCTGCAGGCACCTGCATCTGGGTAAAACGCGCCTTGGTCATTTTTTCCAGGCGGTGCACTTTCTGCAAGTCTCGCTGACCAATAATACTGATAGAAATACCCTTTTTACCCGCACGTGCCGTTCTGCCGCTTCGGTGGGTATATACTTCAAGTTCATTGGGTATGCTGTAATTGATAACGTGGGTAATATCACTCACGTCAATGCCGCGTGCTGCCACATCCGTAGCTACAAGCACATTCAGGTTTTTGTTGCGGAAACGCCCCATCACCTTATCGCGCTGCGCCTGGCTCAAATCGCCGTGCAGGGAGTCGGCATTGTAGCCGTCATGAATCAGCTTTTCAGCCAGTTCCTGACACAAACTGCGGGTCTGGGCAAACAAGATTCCATATACATCCGGAACTACGTCAAGAATACGTTTAACGGCCTCGTAGCGGTGTTTTTCGCGCACCACGTAATAGTGGTGTTCAATATTGGCATTGGAGGTGTTTGCTGCCAGGCTAATCTCACGGGGATTATGCATGTAGCGCTTGGAGATACTGCGCACTTCGGGCGGCATGGTAGCGCTGAACAGACATGTCTGACGCTCTTTGGGAGCGTGTGAAAGAATGTGGTCGATGTCTTCCTGAAAGCCCATGTTGAGCATTTCATCGGCTTCATCCAGCACTATCACGCGGATCTGATCCAGGTGAACGGCTTTCCTTTCGAGCAAATCAATCAAGCGGCCGGGGGTGGCAACTACTACGTTGGCGCCCTTTTTTAGCAGCGAAATCTGATCGCGGATACTGGAACCGCCATACACAGGCACAATGCTTACACCAGGTTTAAAAGCAGCAAAGGTTTCCAGGTCGCGGGAGATCTGCATGCAAAGCTCGCGGGTTGGTGCAAGCACCAAACCTTCTGTAAAACCGGAGAATTCCAGTTTTTGCAGCAAAGGCAGGCCAAAGGCAGCGGTTTTTCCTGTTCCGGTTTGCGCAAGGGCTACCAGATCGGTATTTTCTTCCAGTAAGGCAGGTATAGCTTGAGCCTGCACCGGAGTTGGGGTTTCAAAGCCCAGTTTATCAAGGGCAAGCAGAATTTCAGGGTCTAAACCCAGTTCTTTAAAATTAGTCATTAATACGGTGTGAATGCGGGGTGTGACAGATATCGTTGTGTAAGAGATTCAGGGAAAAGCAACCCCATTTGTTCTACAAAGATACGGCATTTCTTTCAATATATTAGAATTCCATTGAAAAACACGAAATTTGCAACTCAATTTACGGCCCGTGCAAATCATCCCCACCCTCAGACTCAGCGGCTTAGAGCCCTTTACACTTACCGCAGAGACCAATTTTGTAAATATTGGCGAAAGAACCAATGTTACAGGCAGCCGGAAATTCGCCAAACTCATACTCTCCGGCGATTATACTGCCGCCCTGGATGTAGCCAGGCAGCAGGTAGAAAACGGAGCACAGGTTATTGATGTAAACATGGACGAAGGCATGCTCGACGGGCCTGCCGCCATGGTCACTTTCCTGAATTTGATGGCTTCTGAACCAGACATCAGCCGCGTGCCCGTGATGATTGACTCATCTAAATGGGAGGTTATTGAGGCCGGGCTAAAATGCCTGCAGGGCAAGGGTATTGTCAATTCTATCAGTCTTAAAGACGGTGAAGAAGAATTCATCAAACGGGCCAAAAAAGTACGTAAATATGGTGCTGCTGTAGTGGTGATGGCATTCGATGAAACCGGGCAGGCTGATTCATTTGCCAGAAAAATTGAAGTTTGCCAGCGCAGTTACGACATACTTACCAAAAAGGCCGGTTTTCCAGCCTATGATATCATTTTCGACCCCAACATCCTAACGGTTGCCACCGGGATTGATGAACACAACAATTACGCCGTAGACTTTATCGAAGCCACCCGCTGGATCAAGCAAAACCTGCCGGGTGCCCGTGTGAGTGGCGGTATCTCAAATATCTCTTTCAGTTTCAGAGGCAATGATGTGGTACGTGAAGCCATGCACAGCGCATTTCTGTACCACGCCATCAAAGCCGGTCTGGATATGGGCATTGTGAATGCGGGCATGATAGAGGTATACGATGAGATTCCTCCTGCCCTCCTGGAACATGTGGAAGATGTGCTGCTGAATCGCCGCGCGGATGCCACCGAACGCCTGGTAACTTTCGCTGAAACCGTTAAAGCCAAAAAAGAAGAAACGGTGGAAGAGGCCGAATGGCGCAAAGGCACTGTTGAAGAGCGTTTAACGCACAGTCTAATCAAAGGCATTACCGAATTTATTGATGAAGATACCGAAGAAGCCCGCCAAAAACTGGGCGAGCCGCTGAAAGTGATTGAAGGCCCGCTGATGGATGGCATGAACGTGGTTGGGGACTTGTTTGGCGAAGGCAAAATGTTTCTTCCCCAGGTGGTAAAAAGCGCCAGGGTTATGAAAAAAGCCGTTGCCTACCTGCAACCCTATCTGGAGGCCCAGAAGGCCGCCAATCCCGGCTCAAGGGCACAGGGCAAGATTCTGCTGGCCACGGTGAAAGGGGATGTACATGACATCGGTAAAAACATCGTAGGCGTGGTGATGGCCTGCAACAATTACGAGATAAAAGACATTGGCGTGATGGTCCCCACGGAAAAAATCCTGGCCGAAGCACGCGAATGGGGCGCAGATATCATCGGCCTCAGCGGGCTGATTACACCCAGCCTGGATGAAATGGTTCACGTGGCCTCCGAAATGGACCGCCTGGGCATGAACACGCCCCTGCTCATTGGTGGGGCCACTACCAGTAAGGTACATACTGCTGTAAAAATTGCACCCAAATACAAACACCCTGTAGTACACGTGCTGGATGCCAGCCGCAGCGTGCCCGTGGCAGGAAACCTACTGAATCCCGAAACCAAGCCTGCTTTTGAAATACAACTGCGCGAGGAATACGAACGCATGGCCGCAGACCACGCCCGCAGGCAAAGCGACAAACAGCTGCTTACACTGAACGAAGCCCGCGCCAATCGTTTTCAAACCTCAAAAACAGACTACATCCCCGAAAAACCTGCATTCACCGGTGTTAAATCCTTCGACAATGTGGATTTGAAAGCGCTGCGTGAATATATAGACTGGACGCCTTTCTTCCAGACATGGGAACTGGCAGGCCGCTACCCCGATATCCTGAATGACACCATCGTGGGTGATGAAGCACGCAAACTTTTTGCTGATGCCAATGAAATGCTGGATGAAATCATACACCACAAGAGCCTTAAGGCCAAAGGAGTTATTTTCATTTATCCGGCGGACAGCAAAGATGAAGATGTTACCATATATGCCGATGAAACCAAAACGCAGGTGCTGGATACCTTCCACTTCTTGCGTCAGCAAAGAAAAATGGCAGGTGGTATTCCCAATATTTGTCTGGCAGATTACATCGCAACACAGGAAAGCGGGGTATCCGATTACCTGGGAGGTTTTGCTGTAACGGCCGGCCTGGGCGCCGATGCCTTGGTAGCACAGTACGACAAGGAAAACGACGATTACAAGAGCATTATGGCTAAAGCGCTGGCCGACAGACTGGCAGAGGCTTTTGCCGAATACCTGCACCGCGAAGTGCGCACTAACTGGTGGGGCTACGCACAGACCGAAACCCTAAGCAACGAAGATCTGATCCGCGAAAATTACCGTGGAATACGCCCTGCACCGGGTTATCCCGCCTGTCCGGAGCACACCGAAAAAACTACACTGTTTAAACTGCTCAATGCAACCGAAAACGCAGGTATTTCCCTCACAGAAAGTATGGCCATGATGCCAGCGGCAGCCGTAAGCGGATTCTACTTTGCACACCCTGAAAGTCAGTATTTCGGACTGGGAAAAATTGGCAAGGATCAGGTACAGGATTACGCCAACCGAAAAGGATGGAGCCTACAGGAAGCCGAGCGATGGCTAGGACCCGTTTTAGGTTACTAAAACCTATTTAAAAGGATTTTTATACGCAGGGTTGTTGATGAATACCGTGTCTGTCATGGTAAGCAGAAAAGCCTTCATAGCAGCCTTTTCCTGGGGTGTGAGCAACCTCTGTCTTGGGCCATGTACCTTAATCTGGGGATTCAGGTTGGGCGAATTGAAATTGATATGATCGCTGTAATGATCAATCACCTCATCCAGTGTAGCAAAGCGACCGTCATGCATGTAGGGTGCAGTAAGTCCAACGTTCAATAAAGAGGGGGTTTTAAATGTTCCTATATCGGTACTCTTGCCCGAGATAGCTCCAAAACCTTTATCTGTAATTACAGCATCCAGGCCGTTGTTGGTAATTCCTCCGAAATTAGGATTGTTGGCCTGCGCAAACACACTGCCATGGCAGTGAAAACAGTCTGCCCCACCGCGAAGCGCACCGGTCACCGGATCCTCGTCAATCAGCCCATTGAAGAGCTGCAGACCGGTTCTTTCTTCCGGAGTAAGGATATTAAAATTACCCGGCCACATTTGGGTAAAGCGTGAATCCTTACTCACAATGGTAAGCAGAAACTGCTCCATGGCCAGAGTCAAATTGAACACATCGGGCTCGCTTCCAAAGGCTTTGCGAAATGCATCGCGGTAGCGGGGAATAGACGAAAGACGCTTGCGCAGATATGGCAAGGTCATAGCCATTTCATTGTGGGCCTGAATGGGCTCAAGCACAAGCTCGCGAAGGGTTTTCTGGCGGCCGTCCCAAAAGAACACCCGGCTGTATGCCAGGTTAAAAAGGGGCTGGGCATTGCGGTTGGCGGCAAGACCGAAAATACCCTTTGAAAACTGCCTCGGCTCTGCAAAGGCGTATTCCTGCAAATGGCATGTAGCGCACGAAATTGTGCTGTCTACAGACAAAACGGGATCGTAGAACAACATTCTGCCCAGAAAAACGCCCTCTTCTGTAAGAGGATTGTCAGCAGGCAGGGCTGGCATGCCGTACTTGTCCGGAAAAATACTTTTGGGATTTATGTAGGTAACCGAATAAGGTGTTTTTTCCTCAGGCAATGACGGGTCTTTGCGGCAGGCATTGAACATCATTGCCACAGCCAGAAGTAACCAAAACCCTGCAAGACCCTTCTTCATATCAATTCACACTTTTAACAGAAAAAGCATCTTTTGCATTGCCGATGAGCTTGTTCATCAATGATATGTCTTCATTGCCCATGCTGTGCGAAACAGCCTTGTCCTTCAGGTGCAGTTCAGTAGGATTTTTAAAAAATTCATCCGCTTTAAAATCAAGAACTGCAGTCTTATGGGTTCCTGCCAGGTCGAAGTTGAAGGGCATAAAAAATGTCTGATTATAAACGTTTCCTGCCGTATGGAAAGAGAACCCTTTGGTATTGGCAGATGCAGCATTGTCCTTGAATTCGCCATCGAAAGCCTGAAACACATAGCCTCCGGCCCAGCCCCAATGCAGGCCTGTGAGGTTTCCGTTTAGGGGATGATTTGCAGGCCAGATCGTTGGATCACCGTGGTTCACGGCAGAATCCGGACCCAACTGAAACTGAATGCCTTTGTATGTTCCGACAGGTACATCAGGATAATTAAACGAAAGACGGCCACTGGCCACGTCTACCCACTGATAACCATCACCCAGCAACACCAGCGAGTTATCATCCTTTACCAATGCAAGCTTGGCCAGAATCATACCCCAGGTGCGAAGCTGCAACACTTCTCCATCCGGCTTGCTATACTGCATTTTACCTGTTACCATAGTGGAGCCTTCCCAGGTAGGCAAAACAGTAAGGGTAAGACCCTTTTGTTTTTTAGGTTCCTCCTGTTTGGGCTGATCTTTTTTGCAGGACTGCAGACCGATTGCAAAGGCAAAAATCAGCAGCGCATAAAGTGTATTTTTCATTTTATAGTCTAACAAAAGTTAATGTTGTTTGTTGGTTGTTCCCCGCAATTTTGGCCACATAGATACCTGCTGCGAGACCGCCCAGATCAAATATAGCATTTTTCCCGGGAATATGCAAAAAATCAGGCCCGGTTTCCAGGCACTTTTGACCGCTGATATTGAAAATTTCCAGTTTCTCAATCTTCATATTAAGCGTCACCAGCTCCAGCTTTTCTCCATTAACAGGATTTCCTTTGATTACCACCCAGTCTTTGATGGTTCTGTCCTGATTCATTCCCCCCAGCGATGTTTTGGCCAGAACTTCAACTTCGGGATCGAAGACTGCTGTATCTGCAGGAAATGGCAGCAGGAAAGAAAAACTTTGCTCCAGTTTATCCGGGTAGAGTGTAATCAGGGTATCAACGTTTTTACCCCGAAACAGAACGGGCACTGGAATGCGAAAAAAGGGCACGGAAGGATGAGACGGCCTTTGTTTAACAGTTACCTGCATGGAAGCGCCTTTTTGTATCCAATTGATGTTCAGATATGGGAAACCTTCCCCCATGTACCAACGTAGGAAAAACGTATCCAGGTTTTGCCCGGACTCCTGCTCCATCAGTGTTTTCAGGTCTTGGGTACTCGCAAAGGAGTAAGCCCTGGGAGCATCGTTGAGGTATTTTCGGCAGGCACGATAAAAGGCTTGATCACCTACCGTTACCCGCAGCATGTGCAGCACAAAAGCCGCTTTATTGTATGTAAGTCGGCCACTGAATAAGCGGTTTACCTGAACCGTATCCTTAGGAAAAACACTACCGTCATCCACACCTGTAACCGCATCCCTGATCTCCCGCATAATACGCAGGTATTCGCTGCGTGGCTTCAGGTATTTATAGCTTAAGGCTGTCAAATAGGTCGCAAAACCTTCATTCAGCCACAAGTCTTTCCAGCTGCCACAGGTAACCTTGTTCCCAAACCACATATGCGCAACCTCATGGGCCATCAGGTCAAAACTAAAATTGACCATAAAACTCATGGTTTGGTGCTCCATACCTCCACCCCAGGCAAATTGTGCATGTCCATACTTCTCCTTCATGAAAGGATACTCGCCAAACAGGCTGTCAAACAGGCGCAGCATGGGTAAAATGGGCTCGGCATCGCGCATCAGTTCTGTCTTGCTCTGCGGAAAAACATAATTCTGCACCAGCAGAGAATCGGGTCGATTGTAGAACTTGGCGTATTGATTGAACTCTTCGTAATTGGTAATGGCTGTAGCCACCAGGTAAGTGGCAATGGGATAGCGGTGTTTCCAGTGAAAAATCCGGGTGGTGTCATTGATTTTTCGGTCCTGTACCAACAGTCCGTTTCCGGCAACCTTAAAATCCGAATGGGTACTCACTACCATATCCAGCGAGTCTATCTTGTCTGACAAGGTTTGCTTGCAAGGCCACCAGAAGTATGCCCCGTAAGGTTGACTAAGGGTATGTACGCTTGGACCGGTGGCGTGAAAATCATATACATAATAACCGACTCCACCGCCAAATACCGCAGGATTTCCCTGATAAAAAACAGTTATT
The DNA here is from genome assembly GCA_964626685.1 of uncultured Flavobacteriaceae bacterium. Classification (GTDB taxonomy): domain Bacteria; phylum Bacteroidota; class Bacteroidia; order NS11-12g; family UBA955; genus RGEC01. The sequence goes on along the minus strand of CAZVJY010000003.1, from coordinate 17,599 downwards.
GAATCGGATGTTCCGGCTTTCCACCCTCCGGGTTTATATACATACAAAATATCGGCAATACGGGTAAAACGGATGTTTGCACCATGGTACTTCACACTGTCGGCTTTAAGGAAGTACTTCATATCAAAGCCTATGCTGTCGGCATCTTTTTCTATTGTTAAATAACTGAAGACAGAGCCCTTGAGATACCCATTTCGCTTGGGATTGATGCGAAAGTTTAGACGGTGGTAGTGAATATTGTAACCGTGGTAGATGTTGGGGTTAACCCTAAAATTGAGGCGGCTTTGCAGATGTTGTTTTTCAGCGCACAGCAAGGCATCGGGTACTATACCCTGGGCCATGGCGGAAAACACCCCCAACAACATTGCCAATATGCTACAAAACAGTCTCATTCTTACACTTACAGACAGCAAATTTCGGCATAAAAAGCTCAGGTAATTGTCAGATTTTATTTTATCTGCCGAAGAAGATAAACTGAAGTGTACTTTACTTTTGCAGCGTGAATAAATCCTGGTGGCCTATTTTTATCATCTTCCTGCTTGGCGGAATCTGGGGAAGTTCATTCATACTTATAAAGAGAGGACTTGAGGTTTTTCAACCCATACAGGTAGCCGGCCTGCGACAGTTTCTGGCAGGCGTGGTTTTACTTCCTTGGATTTTCCAATACAGCCTTGGCACTTCCCGAAAGGTTTCCGAACCATCTGCTGCCAACAAGCTCACATCAGGCGATTATTATTTTCTGTTCATGTCCGGTCTCATTGGTAACGGCATACCCGCTTTCCTTTTCAGCTATGCAGGAACCCTTATTCCCAGTGGACTAAGCGGCATTATGAATGCCTTTACGCCTATGTTTACCTTGTTGCTGGGTGTGGCTTTTTTCAAAGACCGGATTACCGGAAACGGACTGATCGGGGTTATTCTTGGAATTCTTGGAGCAATCATTTTGCTTACGCCGGGATTCATATTCCACAGCGGAGCAGAAATCAGTGGCCTTGGAGTTATTATGGTCACCTGTGCTGCTATAATGTACGGTTACAACATCAACCTTATCAAACATAAACTTAGCCACCTGCCGGCAATGGTGAAAACTGCCTATCCCTTTTTCTTTATGGGAAGCCTGTATTTTCTGGTATTGCTGATGACAGGCATTATGGACCACTGGAACACAACACCTGAAAAAGCATGGACAGCACTGGGCTATCTTACTATTTTGGGTGTGGTGGGCAGCGCTATCAGCATGATCGCATTTAACATTCTTATTAAGCATACCACGGCGCTGGTTGCCAGCACGAATACTTTTATTATTCCGGTGGTGGCTGTGGCATGGGGTATTGTAGAAAACGAACCCATTACCTGGAACATGATTGTGGGTTTACTATTTTCCCTTGCCGGTATTTACCTGATAATCAACAAACCTGCCGCAAAGGCATAAAAAAAGCCCGGATGACCGGGCTTTAAATGTCTTCAAGTAAGTATTACTTGTTTACGGTAGCAGCCAGGGTAGCGCCAGCCTTAAACTTAGCAACTTTCTTAGCTTTGATCTGGATGCTCTTACCAGTCTGTGGGTTGCGGCCGGTGCGGGCAGCACGCTTGCCTACTGAGAAGGTACCGAAACCTACGAGGGTTACGCTGTCACCTTTTTTCAGAGATTTGCTGATGGCGTCGATAGCTGCGTCAAGAGCTTTGCCTGAGTCAGCCTTGGTCAGTTTTGAACCGGCTGCGATTGCGTCGATGAGTTCTGATTTGTTCATGATATTTTATTAATTAAAGGTTGTGCCGCTAAATAAGACATGAACAACCCATCACAGCAAGTATTTTGATCATTTTGCACATAGATGTAATCCACATTTTATCCGCATTTCAGGGTTTTTACATCCTTGAAACCCTTTATCATGGCTGATATTTGCTTCAAATCATGGCTGAATAGCCTATAAACACTAACTTTGCATTATAATGGACATAAAACCCGTACTAAAATCGCTGGGTATAGGCCCACAACTGGAAAGCGCCTCCACAGGCACACAATGGCTCACAGCGCTGGGTACCGGAACCCGCGATATTATTAGCCCTGTAGATGGCAAGAAAATAACAACGCTGGTCTATGCCGGCCAAACCGAATATGAAGCGGTAATGAAACGTGCCGAAGCAGCATTTCCTGTTTGGAGAGCCATGCCCGCACCCGCACGCGGTGAAATCGTACGGCAAATTGGTGAAGCCTTTCGCGAGAACAAGAAAAACCTGGGTGCCCTTGTAAGCTATGAAATGGGGAAAAGCCTGCAGGAAGGACTGGGCGAAGTCCAGGAAATGATTGATATATGTGATTTTGCAGTAGGATTGAGCCGTCAGCTGTATGGATTAACCATGCAAAGCGAGAGACCGGGCCACCGTATGTTTGAGCAGTGGCATCCACTGGGCGTGGTAGGTATTATCTCTGCGTTTAACTTTCCGGTAGCCGTTTGGAGCTGGAATGCCATGCTTGCTGCCATTTGCGGTGATGTATGTATCTGGAAACCCAGTGAAAAAACACCTGCTTCTGCAGCAGCCGTTCAGCATATAATTAGAAAAGTGCTCATGGCCAACCAGTTGCCCGAAGGGGTATTCTGTATTGTACAGGGTGATAAGGAGATCGGGGAAACCATGGCAACAGACAGGCGGGTGGCGCTGGTAAGCGCTACAGGCAGCACCCGCATGGGTAAGCGTGTAGCAGAAGTGGTAGGAGCACGCCTGGGCAAAACCCTCCTGGAACTGGGAGGCAACAATGCCATTATTGTAAGCGAAAAAGCCAACCAAGACCTGGCTCTCCGCGCAGTTTTATTTGGGGCAGTGGGCACCGCCGGACAGCGCTGTACGACAACACGCCGGGTAATCATACACAGCTCTATTTACCAAGACTTCGTTGATAAACTGAAAAAAGCCTACGCACAAGTCACCATAGGGAGCCCATTGCTCGAAACCAACTTGATGGGGCCTCTGATTGACGAACATGCTGTGAATGCATACAGCAGCGCACTAGCCCAGCTTGAAAGCGAAGGCGGCAAGATATTGTATGGCGGCAAAGTGCTCAAAGGCGCCGGATTTGAAAGCGGTTGTTATGTGCAACCCACCCTCGCCGAAGCCCAAAACCACTACCACATCGTGCAGGAAGAAACATTTGCACCCATCTTATATGTAATGTCCTACGACACCTTAGAACAGGCCATTACCATGCAGAACGACGTAAAGCAGGGATTGAGCAGCGCCATATTTACCGAAAGTCTTTCTGAAGCAGAGCTATTCCTCTCTGGAGCAGGCAGCGATTGTGGTATTGCCAATGTAAATATTGGAACCAGCGGTGCGGAAATTGGTGGTGCGTTTGGCGGCGAGAAAGAAACAGGTGGCGGCAGGGAAAGCGGCAGCGATTCATGGAAAAACTATATGCGCCGACAGACAAATACCGTAAATTACAGTGGTAAAATGCCACTGGCTCAGGGTATCAAATTTGATATCTGATCGTTTATTGGTTCATTAGTGTATTGACAGGACTTTTCTCTATTTGCGCAGCAATGCGCCACCTTCGCCAATCCTGTTTATTGCGTTTGTAAAAACAGTCTCCCTTTTATGGAAAGGGACAAACTATTATATCTTTTGATTCCAATCAAATACTGACACGGAGTCCTGCCGAGTTGCACCGCAATGAACGGAAGGAGATACCAACCAATCATCTGTAAAACGAATAAACCAAGATCAGAACTGCTGCCCGATGAAAAAGTGCACCTGTCCGGGCTTTCCACTTCGCGGTACCTGACGGTAATCAAATCCATAGGCAAAGTCCAGTCCTATCAGGCCAAACATAGGCATGAACAAGCGCACACCCACACCGGCAGCTCTTTTCAACTGAAACGGATTGTATGATCGCATGTTGTTCCATGCATCACCGGCCTCTAAAAATGCAAGGGCATATACAGTGGCTGTTTGACCGGTGGTAATGGCATAGCGCAGTTCGGTTGTGAATTTATTGAAGATGGGCGCTCCTGCCTCACTGCCAGTGGCAGTAGCCGATATGGAGAAGTTATCATAACCGCGCTGCGAAACAATTTCGGCTGCGGCTATATTAAAACCAAAAATTCCGGCACCTCCCAACTGAAAACGCTCGAAGAAAGTGATTCCCATGGCTCGGTTGTAAGAACCCAAAAATCCAAACCTGGCCCTGTTCATCAGTACCAATTTTTTTGTAATGGGGGTATACCATTCCATGTCTGCCTTCCACTTATAAAATTCGGCCCATTTGTATTTCTCCTGCTGGGTTAGCTGTGAGACATCCCGGTTGCGCAACAGCGAAAACGGAGGTGTGCCCTGTGCACTCAGGGTGAGCGTACTTCCGTTGGTAGGAAAAATTGGATCTGAAACCGAACTGCGCGTAAGAATAATCTGCAGGGAAGGATTGTAGCTGGTGCCGTTAAAACCGCCGGGGAATCCGTAAAAACCACCGGTCATGTTCTGCATTTTGTATTCCTGAAAACTGAATATGTACTGCAGGTTAAAAAAGTCATCAGGCCACTTTAAACGCTTGCCCAGCATCACGCTCATCCCTGTATTCATAAAATACTGGCGCTTGGGATCATTGCGCTGCCTGAAATCGAAAGCATTGATATTTCTGAAAAGGCTAACGGAAAATGAATTGGGTTTCCGGCCACCAAACCAGGGTTCGGTGAAACTGAAATTATACGCCTGAAAATTTGACCCGTTACTCTGCGCACGGACAGACAATTTCTGCCCATCCCCTGTTGGTACCGGATTCCAGTTCTTGGGGTGCAGTATTTGCCGCGTACTGAAATTGTTAAGAGAAATACCTGCGGTACCAATCAGCGTAGCTCTGCGGGTGAAAGCATTGCCTCCCCAGCCACCGGACAATTCAATCTGATCAGATGGTTTTTCTACCAGTTTATAGTCAATATCCACTGTACCATCCGCCGGATTGGGCTTGGGGTTCACATTCAGCTGCTGGGGATCAAACAAACCAATGGCAGCCAGATCGCGCATGGTACGCTGTATCTCAGCCCTCGAAAAGATATCACCCGGCTTGGTTCTAATTTCCCTGAGAATAACTTTATCCGTTGTTTTGGTATTACCGGTCCATGAAATTCTTCCCACCTTGGCCTGGGCACCTTCATTAATGCGGATTTCAATATCAATGGAATCATTGTAAACACCCGTTTCCACCGGCGTCATCTGAAAAAACAGATACCCGTCATCCATGTAAAGACTCTGAATGTCCAAAACACCGGTTGTGTTTACGGTTCCCAAACGCTCATCCAGTTGTGTCTGGTTGAAAACATCCCCTTTTTTTATACCCAGAACAGTATCCAGAAAGCCCGTTCGGTATTTGGCATTGCCTTTCCACACAATGTTGCGGAAATGATATTTATTTCCTTCAAACAAATCGATATGCACAACAACCCGTTTGGGATTGATAAGTTCTACACTGTCTTTTACAATTCTGGCATCCCTGAAACCCTTGGAGAGATAGCGGGTAACAATATTCAATTTTTCTTCCTCAAACTTGCTTTCGATATATTTGGAAGAGGCGAATACATTGATCTTATGGTACCTGCGTTTAAGTTTCTTAATGGACTGCCGAAGCTGTTTATCTGTGAGTTTTTCATTCCCGTGAAAGGCAAAATCGTATACCTTTACTTTAGGCCCTTTATCCACAATGATATCGAAATTCTCAAAGCCCGGCATAGGTTTACCGCTCTTTTCATCAATAGCAGGAAAACGGTTAAACTTTACGGAGGCATTGTAATATCCTTTATCGCGGTAATACAGGATAATTTTAGCCCTGGTTTTGTTGATGAGATTCGGGGTAATATACATACCCCTTTTCAGGCCTGCCTCTTCTTTCAGATTTTTTGCCTGTGAATTGCTCAAGCCGGGAAAGCGGTGCCCATTGATACGCAGCTGTTCTCTGACCACAAAATTCAGCACGGCATTCTTAATCCCATTGTTGTCAGATATCCGAATATAGACCTGAATATCGCTGTAATAGCTGAGCTTCCAGAGGTTATCAATGGCGTTGGGGATATCGTTGCCCGGGATTTTTATCTTTTGTCCGATACTCAGTCCTGAATATACCACGACCAGCGACTTCTGTATGGGTTTGTTTTCGGCTTCTTCTACCAGTATGTTTTTTATAACAAACTCCTGCGGTTCGGTAAAGTTGTAGCCATACCACTCATAGAATCTGGAAGTATCAGCACTTTGGGCGCGAAGACCTAAAAATACGGTGCAGGACAAAAGAATCAGCCAGAACTTTCTCATACCACTTGCTTGATTTGATCGCCGGTTTTGCCGAAGCGCCTTTCCCTTCCCTGGTAGTCTAGGATGGCCTTGTAAAAATCTTCGGTAGAAAAATCGGGCCACAAAACCCCGGTAAAGTGAATTTCGCTGTAGGCTATTTCCCAGAGCAAAAAGTTGCTGATACGCTGTTCTCCGCTGGTTCTGATTAGCAGATCAGGATTGGGGTACCGGGAGGTATTCAACGCTGCATTCAAATCAGCCTCTCCTATAGTCTCCGGATCAAGGACCCCCTTTTTCACATCTGCTGCTATTTTGCGAACAGCTTCAATAATATCCCAGCGGCCGCTGTAGCTTAATGCCAGAATGAGGGTCATGCGCGTATTGCCTTTGGTAGCTTCAACGGTTTCACTGAGGGTTTTGTTACACCCCTTCGGCAACTGTTCCACATTTCCTATGGTTTCCAGGCGAATGCCATTTTGCATCAACCGTGGCGTTTCTTTTCTGATGCTGTCTACCAGCAATTCCATAAGCGCATTCACTTCTGCCTTGGGCCTGCTCCAGTTTTCAGTGGAAAAAGCGTAAAGGGTAAGATATTTTACACCTATTTCGGCAGCAGTTTCCACCACATTTCTAACGGTATCCACACCCTGCCGGTGGCCGAAAATCCTCAGAAAACCCTGCTTCTTGGCCCAGCGTCCATTGCCATCCATGATGATAGCCACGTGCTCCGGCACCCGGTTCGGATCAATCTGATTCAAAAGCTCTTTTTCTGCCACGCTGAAATTACCTGCAAATTAAGGGTGTAAAACGATAAGATGCCGTAAATCCGATGAAATAAAACCAATCATCGAAATGTTTGTCGCCACGCATGGTGCCGGCCGGGGTGAAAGGCTGTCCGTTCAGGGTTTGCGCGTGGCTGTACTGTGCGGAAGCGAGCCCCTGTTTATCAACCATGGTTTTGTAATCGGGATACAATCCGCCCACATCGTCTAAATAATCGGTAAAAGTTTTTCGCCAGCAGCCTTCCACACCCAAAATCCATACACCGCGGTTGCGTTTGGGATTAAGCATTGTTTTTACACCAAAACCAATAGGAATGGAGGGCTGCAGCCTTGAATAAGGCTTGCTTTGTCCTTCTGTTCTCAGTTTACGAAGGTTGATGTCGGTATTCTCCAGGCGGGTGGGATCAAACACAAAAAAACTCAACCCCGAGTAAAAATAAGGTGTCCAGTGTTCATCATTCACATTGGTACCAAAGGCCTGAAAGTTAAACTCAAAAGTGCTACTCAATTCCCAGATATCAGACTGAAAGGTAAAATTGCGGTTGGAATAGGCCTTAACCCCTTCATCCGACCCACTGATTTTCAAATAGGAAAGCTGATTTCTCCAGGAAAAATAACTACTGAGGTTGTATCTGCTAAAAAGCATTCCCGAAGGATGAAAATGCTTGTGAAAAGTGCCGTGTTCCAGATCACCGTGGTAGTTTGAAACACCACCTCCAAGCCCCATTTCGAATCTGCCACTAAAATATTTCTGGCAAAATAAGGAACCGCTCGCAAGGCATGCTGCGAAAAAGAATACGATTTTTTTTCTTCCAGCTTTAGAACTGGAAACAAACGGTCTTACCACCAACGATTTTTCTTGTAATGGTAAAGTTTAGAAACATATACCAGTCTTTATTGGCCGAATTCCCGCGGCCCAATCCATTATCAAAATTTTGATAACCCAGTTCCGGACCCCTGTCCTTCAGGGCAGCCGCGAGAGCTCCGCTGTTACCGCCTACAATCTGGTTGTCTACATAGTCCAGGCTCACGTCATCCAGGTAATCTGTAAAGGTTTTGCGCACGCCCATTTCCACTCCCCAGGCCCACATGCCATTGAATTGTTTTTTGTAACCCACGCCAATAGGAATACTTACCTGGGTAAGTGCATAACGGCGACGGTCATTAAATTTGGTTGTTTCCTGGCCTTCAGTTCCAAGAGGCTGCAGCTCAATCCACTGGTTGTCGTATTTCTGGAGGTCTGTTCCGTGAAGCGCCCTTCCATTGGGGTCAGTGGGCATGTATTTGAATAAAGCCTTGGGATTATACTTGAATACCGCAACTCCCGCGAAAAGGAATGGAGAACTCGGGTTAGCGGTCTGTGTTTCGCCAAAACCCCTGAAATTCCATTCTACGGTACCGCCAAATTCCACAATATTGCTTCTGAAACTGAGGTTGCGCTGTTTGCGAAATGCATCCACATCCGCGTAATTTTTGTCATCGCCGCTAATCTGGCCAAACAGGGCATTTCCGCGCAGGGTAACCCAGTCAGACAGGTTAAATCGACAAATCAGCCCCCCCATGGGGTTAAACTCCTGCACGGCAACCGACTTGGATAAATCGCCCATGTAGTTGGCTGCGCCAAGGGTTACACCAAACTCAATGGGCTTGCCCTTGAATAACTTTTTCTGGGCCTGCACAGGTGCAAGCAACACGAAAAGAGTGCAAAAAGAGATGATTCTGGCTGTTCTCATGACCGCTGTTAAAAGGCAAATATAATACTTGGCAATCATTTACCTTGTCTGGTATAACGAAAAATACCAATTATTCGTTTATGGGTGGCGAAGGTTTCACCACAAAATACACACCCATGGTCACAAAATCCCGCAGCCA
>CAZVJY010000003.1:3831-8569 GCA_964626685.1 uncultured Flavobacteriaceae bacterium | reverse complement strand
GCCAAAAATTTGTGAAGCTGAGGCATGAACTTTTCCTGATTCGGGATGTGTTCTATCACATCTTTCAGTATGACCAAATCAAAGGTAGCTCCGATATCTTTTTCAACGTCCACATCGTAAATATCCTTGTTCAAAAAAGCAACCTTCCCGGCCTGCATCTCTGGCTGCATAAAACCACGGGCATGTTGCAGACGCGATTCTTCCAGCTCTATGCCAAAAGCTGTGCAGCCCAGATCGGTAAATGCTTTGAGCACACCGGCTTCACCACAGCCGATTTCCAGCACACGCATGCCTTCTCTAAAGATTCCATGCTCCTTTAAAAATGGTATTACATGAAATTCGGTAACCTTGCGGGTTAGTTCAAAATAGCGCGCTTTATCGCCGTGAAACTCATACATGCTGCCGCAAAGAAAACCACAAACTGCGTTATGAACAATACGAACATTCAGGAAAAACCGCATTTAACAAACTCCTTTATTAAACTTTTCGTCCAAATTTGCGTCTATGGTTTGTATGCGTAAATTACTGTTGTCTTTCTTACTGTTTTTGGCAAATTATGCCGCCAAAGCCCAGAACACCTACTATCCGCCCATCAGCCAGACCGCATTCTGGGATACCCTCTCACCCAAATCACAGGGCTGGTGCAACGATAGCATTAACAGCCTGTATCAATACCTGGCCAAAGAAAATTCCAAGGCCTTCATTTTACTGGTAGACGGCAAAATTGTACTGGAAAAATATTTCGGCACCTTCACCCAGGATAGTGTCTGGTACTGGGCTTCGGCCGGTAAAACCCTTACTGCTTTTCTGGTAGGCAAAGCCCGTGATGAGGGAAAACTATCATTAAACGATAAAACCTCCGATTACCTGGGCAGTGGATGGAGCAGCCTCACACAGACACAGGAAGATGCGATTACCGTTCGGCACCAGCTTACCATGACCACAGGGCTGGATGACGGTGTCCCCGACAACCACTGCACTCTTAAATCCTGCCTGGTTTACAAAGCTAACCCCGGCACCCGCTGGGCCTACCATAATGCGCCCTACACGATACTGGATAAGGTAATAGAAACCGCTACCGGTTCCACCTTGAATTTATATACCCAGCAGTCCTTATCATCCAAAACCGGCATCAACGGCTTGTGGTTTAAATCCGGATACAACAATGTGTTTGGCAGCAGGGCACGCAGTTTTGCCCGCTGGGGCTTGCTCGCCCAAAACGGCTTTAAATGGAATGGCGTTCAGCTCATTGATACAGGATATGCGCGACAATCGGTGAACACCTCCCAAAATCTGAACCTCAGTTATGGATACCTTTGGTGGCTGAATGGTAAAAAATCGTTTATGGTTCCCACGCTACAAACAGTTTTTCAGGGCAACTTTATTCCAAATGCCCCGGCTGACATGTTCGCTGCCATAGGGAAAAACGGACAAATTGCAAGCATCTCCCCATCGCGCAAAATTGTGTGGATTCGTATGGGTGATGTGCCTTCAGGCCAACTTGGTGATGTGCCCTTTATGCTGGCAGATAAGATATGGAGCCGCATCAACACGCTGGCTTGCAACAGCAGCTCAACCCGCCATGCGCAACTTTCAAATACCGGCATATACCCCAATCCTGCTTCAGAACGCCTTTTTGTCTCTGCAGCAGGAACCTATCAGGTGCAGGAGTTAACCGGAAAAGTACTTCAAAAATGTTTTGCAGACAGCAATATCGGCATTGATATCAGCAGTCTTAAACCCGGTGTTTATCTGCTGAACGGACCCAATGGTTCATTCCGGTTTGTGAAACAGCTTTAAAGCTTGGTATTGATGGCTGCTTTCAGTTCGTCTGACCCAATGTAGCCGCTTTGCTGCCATATTGATTTGCCGTTTTTATACAGAAAAAGATAAGGTACATTGTCAAGCGACAGTTCCTTTACCAGGCGTGGATTGTCGTCGTAGTTTATTTTTACTACCTTCAATTTCCCTGCGTAATCTTTTTCAATATTGGGTAAGTAAGCGGTGATTTTTCTGCAGGGAGCGCACCATTTGGCCCAGAAATCAACCAGCACCAAGGTGTCATTGATGCCAGTCATCATGGCTTCAAATTCGGCTTTTTTCATGCCTTTCTCTGCCGCACCTGCTGGACTCTCCACAGCGCGATTTTCGTAAGTCCATCTGCTCATACCGCCTTCCATGTTGTATACAGCAGGAAAGCCCATATCCTTCAGAATCTCCGCGGCCCTGGCGCTGCGTCCTCCGGCCAGACAATACACAAACACGGGCTGCGTGGTATCCAGCTGCTTCAGGCGATCGCCAAAGGAAGGATCATTCACATCCATATTGATAGCGCCTTGCAGATGCCCACCGTTAAACTCCTCATCGGTGCGCACGTCCAGCACAATTTTAGCAGGAGTGTTTTTCAAACGGCTTTCAAACGCAGCTGTGCTCAGGTTTTCAACCGCCACCGACTTCCCCTGGGTTTTGGCGGGCTGCTGCGAACAGGCACCTATAGCCATAAAAACAAGGGCAGAGAATAACATTGTTTTCATCATGCGGCAAATTTGCATCAAATAAGTGGGTGACAATGTGATTTAGGTTGCAAAAAAAAATTACTTTTTTAAAAACAATTACAAACCCCGGTGGTTTATTGTGTGGGGTAGATTAAGTTTTCATAGCAGACGAAGTCCGGGCTTGTCCCGGATTTTGTCATTTTAAGGGGACTGCTTATTTGCCGCTGCTGCCGTATCCACCTGCACCGCGGGCGGTTTCGGTGAGTTGTTCGGCTACCATCCACTTCACCGTTTCGTGGCGCGCCACCACCATCTGGGCAATGCGTTCGCCATGGGCTATTTCAAAAGATTCCTGCCCCAGATTGATGAGCAGCACTTTAATTTCACCACGGTAATCGGCATCAATGGTTCCGGGCGAATTGAGCACGGTAATTCCATGTTTCAGGGCCAGCCCGCTGCGCGGCCTGATTTGTGCTTCAAATCCTTCGGGCAGTTCTACGATCAAACCGGTGGGAATGAGCTTTCTTTCACCAGGTGAAAGCACAATGGATTCAGAAAGGTTTGCATGCAGGTCCATGCCCGCACTATGGCTGGTTTGGTATTGTGGCAAAGGGTTGCCAGACTGGTTAATGATTTTTACGAGCAGCATTCCTGGGAGCCTCTGCCAGCCACACGGCAAGCAGGTAAGCGGGGATGGTTAGATATGCAATATAGGGAATAATCCCCTGATAAACAAGCGCCATGTACCCCAGAATGGCTGCAAACACCATAATACTGACCAAGGTCATGCTCTTGTAGGGAATGGGATAATGCCGCTGCCCCCAGAAGTAGCCCAGTAAAACCATACCGCCGTATGCTGCCAGGGTTGTCCAGGCGCTGCTTACAAAGGAATACTGCGGTATAAAAATGCCGTTGCCAAGCAGAGTAATGGCCGCACCAAACAAGGCAGTGTAGGCACCCAGCATGGTTTTGTTGCTGAGTTTGTACCAGATACTGAGGTTGTAATAAATACCGAGAAGCCAGTTGGCCATTAGCAAAACCGGCACCACCTGCATGCCACGGACATCTGTGAAATACATCTCATTACGAATGAGCAAAGGAGCCAGCCAAGGCAAACTGGCCAGGGTACACACATAAATGAATCCACACACATACACAAAAAAGGTCATGACCTGCGCGTAGGTCCTGGGGGCCTTGTCACTTTCAGCCTGCTTGAAGAAAAAGGGTTCGGCGGCAAAGCGAAATGCCTGCACAAACAAGGTCATTACCATGCTGAGTTTATAGAAGGCGCCATAAATACCGGCTTCATAATCGCCGTTTTGTGGTAATATTTGCTTCAGCAAAATGCGGTCTAGGGTTTCGTTAATCATGCCGGCAAGACCCACTATAACCATGGGAAGGCTGTATCCCAGCAGTTTTTTGAAAAGGCCAAAATCAAATCCCCATTTCAGGTTAATCCACACGCGGCCCAGCAAAGGCAGGGTAATGAGCGAAGCAACCAGGTTGCTGAGAAAAATGTATTCAAGCAACCTTGACGGATCGTAAACCGAATTCACCCAGGTATGACCTTTGGATAGTAGCAGCGGACAACCCCACAGAAAAAACAGGTTTAGCCCTACATTCACGGCAATGTTTATGGAACGCACCAGCACAAAGCGCCAGGGTCTTTCTGTAAACCTTAGCCAGGCAAAGCCCAGTGAGGATAGGGCATCGGCGGCCAGGATGGCTGTAAACCAAATGGCATAGTGGGGTTTGGAAGGATAACCAGCCATTTGCATCAGTCCTTCTGAATACAGGTTGCCCAGCAAAATCCAGAGGAACCCGGTACACAGTAGGGCAATAACTGCGGTTGAAAAAACCTTTTCGGGCTTATATTCATCCTTTTTGCGGGCAAAATTGAAAAAACCCGTTTCCAAACCGAATGCAGCGATAACGGCAATGAAGGAAGCGTAGCTGAACATTACATTCACCTGCCCATAATCATCAACTTTACCCAGGGTGGCAGTATACAGTGGCACAAGCAGAAAATTCAGCAGCCTGCCTACCATGGTGGTTAAACCATAGATAGCGGTTTGCGATGCCAGTTTTTTAATGAGCGGATTGATAATGGATAAATTTTATATCTTATCGCAATATAGCGATTTTGTTTTACCAGATATATTTACAGGCTATTCTATAGTTTGTTAAAAGAGCACTGTACACTTTTATGATGCAAAATAGTAAGCTGATAATTTCCGGGCACA
>CAZVJY010000003.1:0-3731 GCA_964626685.1 uncultured Flavobacteriaceae bacterium | reverse complement strand
GGAGCCTCCAGCGGAGTTAATGGATTGTTGAGCCATAACCGCAGTGGATATCAAAAAAACAGCAAAGAGCACACACCTGATTTTCATCGTCTTTCAAATAAAAAGAATTTTATCTGAAATGAGAAACCTTCATCCTATCTTGGCGCGGGAATTCCATGAACGCAATGAAATTTCGATGGATACTGTTCATCATTGTTCTGCTTTTTGCGCAATTATCCCATGCAGCTGGCAGCAACATCCGGCTAATTGTGCGGCTGGATGACTGCTATTTATCCGGAGATCCGAAAACAGAGAGAATCATTCAGTTATTTGCCAAATACAAAACACCCATCAATGCAGGTATTATTCCTTTCGGAAATGAGGATGATACCCTCAATCCGATGTATCTGAATCCATATACAGAAATTTTTGTTCATGGCTACAGGCACGAAAAAGAAGGCAGCGACGAGTTTTCAGGCCTGTCCTACCAAAAACAATGGGAAAAAATTCACCGCGGTAAATCCATGCTGGAATCAAAAGGCATATATCCCTGCTGCTTTGCACCGCCCTGGAACAGCTATGATGATACTACATTAATTGTGTTGAAAGATGTGGGGTATTTAGTAATTTCCGGAAATGAATTTGGCCCTAAAGAAAATCTCAGTATTAAATATATCCCATCAACGTGTTATTCAGTTAAGGATGCCCTGGAATTAATACAAAAGGGTTCCGTTTTTAATGGCATTATTGTATTGCTAATTCATCCCTATGAGTTTACATCAGAAAATGATTTTGTGTTGCTTGAAAAACTGTTATTGTTTATTCGGAATTATAAAATACAAACCTTGTATTTTTCAAACCTAACCTCTCTCGATGAAAACATTACCGGTAAAAGACTTGATTACCATCATTATCCGCTTTTCTATCTATTGAGAAGTAACAATTTAATGGGTTTTAATAAAAACATATATTATGAATTTGATTCGCTAATTTTTATAAATATATTGGAATGGATTTTACTTGTCTTCGCCTTATTTTATTTGCACATAAAAAAGATTATTCATCACAAAATATATTCATCTGTTTTTGTGGGAATCATTTTATTTTCTGCATTGGTTTTTTCGTACATCAACCAATACGATAGTTACCGCTGGATATTATTAAATAAAGTGCTGGTGATTTCTTCAATAATCTGGTTAAATAACAGATTAATTCAGAAAAAACAACTCAAAGAATCGCAGGCCAGGTAACCGGATCGGTTTCGTGCATCATGGCATATACCTTCATGAAGATTTCATCGGCACCGGGTTTGCTGAAATAATCGCCATCAGTACCATAAGCAGGCCTGTGCGGCTGCGCGGTGATGGTGAGCGGGGCGCTGTCGAGGTAGCGGTAACCGCTTTGCTTTTCCAGAATCTGCTGCAGTATAAACGCTGATGCACCACCGGGTACGTCCTCATCAAGCACCACAAGGCGGTTGGTTTCTTTCAGGCTCTCCACAATCAGGTGGTTTACATCGAAGGGCAATAGCGTCTGCACATCGATAATTTCCAAACGAATGCCATGTTCGGCCAGCATATCTGCGGCTTCCAGAGCTATGCGGCAACAGCTTCCGTAGGTAACCAGGGTGGCGTGTTCACCGTAGCGCAATGTATCCGGGCGACCCAGCGGAACAGTAAATTCGTCCATGTTCTGTGGCATCTTTTCCTTGATACGATAGCCATTCAGACATTCCACCACCAGTGCGGGTTCGTCGCTTTTCAGCAGGGTATTGTACATGCCTGCAGCCTGGGTCATGTTGCGGGGCACACACACATGCATGCCGCGCACCGCATGGATAATGGTTCCCATGGGACTTCCGCTGTGCCATATACCTTCCAGCCTGTGGCCGCGGGTGCGGATAATCACCGGTGCTTTTTGCCCCCCTTTGGTTCGGTATTGCAGGGTAGCTATATCATCGCTCATTACCTCGAGGGCGTAGAGCAGGTAGTCTAAATATTGTATTTCGGCTATGGGGCGCAGGCCACGCATGGAAGCGCCGAGACCCTCTCCTACTATGCTCCATTCGCGAATGCCTTTATCGGTAACGCGCAGTTCGCCGTATTTCTCCTGCAAACCGCTGAAGCCCTGGTTTACATCACCAATTTTCCCCACGTCTTCGCCAAAGGCAAAAACACGCGGATCGCGCTGCATGGCAGCATCAAAGCAGGCGCGCACTACCATATAGCCATCCACGGTTTCATCACTGAATTGCGGTGGTACTTCGGGTACCGATAACGCGCTGCCCGGACCCTGGCTGTGCAGGTGGCTGCTATAGCGATTGTAGTTCAGTTCGGTAAAACGGGTGTAATAATCCAGCAGTGGCTGTTTCTGTGCCGCATCCAGCGACGCGGTGAGGCGAAGTGCCTTGTGCAGGGCATTTCCTATGTCTTTGCGCAGGGGATCAGATTTGCTTTGCAAACCGGCGCTGATTTCAGCAAACTCAGCCGAAGCCACACCTTGTGCGGCCATGTTGTTGATGATATCGCAAAAACCGGCTACTTCCGATTTTATAGATCCCAAAAAGTCAGTCCATGCCGCTTTTTGCGCCTCGCGCACGGTTTGGGTGGCATCTGCTTCAATGGCATCAGCCTCTTGCGCGGTAGCCAGCCCGCTGGCTATGAGCCATTCGCGCATTTTGGCTATACAGTCGTATTCCTGTTCCCATTCCAGGCGCTCTTTGCTCTTGTAGCGCTCGTGGCTGCCGCTGGTGCTGTGGCCCTGGGGCTGGGTTACTTCGGTAACGTGCACCAGCACGGGGGTGTGTTTCTGGCGGCAAACGTCTGCGGCCATTTTGTAGGTCTTGCAGAGTTCGGCGTAATCCCAGCCTTTTACGGTAAATATTTCCATGCCCTGCCCAAATTTATCGGTCTGGAAACCGCTAAGCAGGCGGGATATATTTTCTTTGGCTGTTTGGTACTTGGCAGGCACGGAAATGCCGTAACCGTCGTCCCACACACTCATCAGCAGGGGCACCTGCATTACGCAAGCGGCGTTCATGGTTTCCCAGAAAATGCCTTCGCTGGTGCTGGCGTTGCCTATGGTACCAAACGCGATTTCATTGCCTTTCAGCGAAAAATCGGTGTAGGTATGCAGGGCAGGGTTTTCACGGTATAGTTTGCTTGCGAGGGCCAAACCCAGCAGGCGCGGCATTTGGCCTGCGGTGGGTGAAATATCGGCACTGCAATTGGGTCGGTCGGTTTGGGGAAGCCAGTTGCCCTGTTCATCGAGCAGTCGTGTGGCAAAGTGACCGTTCATGCTGCGGCCACCGCTGGCGGGTTCGCGGTCGGTGTCGGGGTCGGCGTAGAGCTGGGCAAAGAATTGCTGCACGGTGCTCATGCCACGGGCAAACATGAAGGTCTGGTCGCGGTAGTAACCGCTACGCCAGTCGCCATTTTCAAATACTTTGGCCATGGCAATCTGGGCCACTTCTTTTCCATCGCCGAAAATGCCGAATTTGGCTTTTCCGGTAAGCACTTCCTTGCGGCCCAGGAGGCTAGCCTGTCGGCTTTCACAGGCCATACGAAAATCGTGGAGCACCTGTTTGCGAAAGTCTTCCCTTGTGAGGGCTGCGGGGGCGTTGGCAGCTTCTTCCATTTGTGGTGCAAAAATACGGCTTTTTCTTTTACGGGATTACTTCTTGCGGCGCAGCCACCAGGCAAGGCCTATTCCCATGATGGCGCCAAGCAGAATGGGCAGCCAGTAGTTGGTGG
>CAZVJY010000002.1:213507-228004 GCA_964626685.1 uncultured Flavobacteriaceae bacterium | reverse complement strand
AACCACCAATACCAAAGCCAAATTAATCCAATAAGCCCGGGGTGTACTGCGGGAAATGGCAAGGTGCGCTTTGTCCCATACTCCCTGCCATTCCGGGTGTGCATCGATGGGCGGAGCCTGCGGCAGGAAAAGAAGAAATCTTACCAGCAATAAGCACAAAACAACCAACAGGGGCATCAATGGCCGGATGTTTGGATTCACGCGTTCTAAACGGTGGCAAACGCAGGATTATTGTATAGATATTGCCATACAACAAAAAAAGCCCCGGATCATACCGGGGCTTCGGGGTCAGTGTTTCTTGCGGGATGTGAGCCAGGCTATCAGAAAAATAGCCGGTATCACTACCACAATGCCCGCAAAAATTAAAATGTAATTCTCCTGCATAGGCAATGATGATTTAATGTATTACGAAGTAAGGCGAAAAATGTAAAAAAGCAAGAGCTTTTGTGTAAAATGACAAACAGTTAACTCGCTGAAAGTCAATAAAGACCTTGTGTGTTATGAGCTCCGTCAGGCATTTGTGGATTACGCAAGTTATGCACACAATAAAAACGTTCTTTTGAGAACCCGGTTTAAAACAACGCAAAAAGTGCGGAGAATAATATTTCATAATATGCCTGAAAAGTATATATAACAGGAATAAAAGCTGTTTTATCGAGTGTAATTAAAGCCTCCATCCGCCCCTTGTTTGTAACTTGTGTTAAGCATGTGACCTCCGCCCTTGGCGATTAGCCGGTGCCGATAGTAAATTTGCCCTACGAATTTATGAGCCACACACCCGAACACGTTGAATGTCTTATCATCGGCAGCGGACCTGCCGGTTACACCGCCGCTATTTATGCCGCCCGCGCCGATATGAAGCCCGTTTTATACGAAGGCCTGCAGCCCGGCGGACAGCTTACCATCACCACCGAAGTAGAAAACTATCCCGGTTACCCCGATGGAATCATGGGCCCTGAAATGATGGATATGTTTAAAAAACAGGCCGTGCGCCTGGGCACCGACGTGCGTTTCGGCATGGTTACTTCCGTTGAATTCAAAAACGGCGGTCCCCAGAAAGTGATGGTAGACGGCACCCATGAAATTATTGCCGATGCCGTGATTATCTCTACAGGTGCCAGTGCAAAATGGCTGGGCATTCCCAGCGAACAGCGCCTGAATGGCAGCGGCGTAAGCGCCTGTGCGGTGTGCGACGGGTTTTTCTACCGCAACTCCGATGTGGCCATTGTAGGTGCCGGTGATACTGCCTGCGAAGAGGCCAGCTACCTGGCGAAAATTTGTTCGAAAGTATATATGCTGGTCCGCAAGGGTGAATTCCGCGCCAGCAAAGCCATGCAGCACCGCGTGATGAATACGCCCAATATTGAAGTGCTGTTCAATACCGAAACCGATGAAATCCTTGGTCAGCAAACCGTGGAGGCCGTTCGTGTGAAAAATAACCAGACCGGTGAAACCCGCGAAATTGCCATCAAAGGGTTTTTTGTGGCCATCGGGCATACCCCCAATACCGACATCTTCAAACCCTACATCAACATGGATGAGCAGGGCTACATCATAACCAAGCCCGGTACTTCCTACACCAATGTGGAAGGGGTATTTTGTGCGGGTGATGCGCAGGACAAGGTTTACCGCCAGGCTGTAACTGCGGCAGGCAGTGGCTGTATGGCCGCCTTGGACGCTGAAAGATGGCTCGCTTCCCGGAATTCTGCCAGCGTTGGTGCCTGATGCACTTGCAGCGGGGATTCATAGCGCTGTTTTGCATGGCCAATTCCCTTTTGGCACAGACCCCGCTCATTGACCTGGTTCCCGGCGGGCTGGAGACCAACGAGCCCAGTTTGGCTATCCACCCTACAAATCCCAATATTCAGATTTTGGGATCCAACACCAGCTACTTTTTTGTGTCGGAAAATGCCGGTATAACCTGGAAATCCGTTTCGCTCAAGCCGGTAGAGGGTTTCTACGGCGATCCGGTTACCTGTATTGATAAACAAGGCCGTTTTTACCTGTTAAGCCTGGCACGAAATGCAACCCTTCAGTGGCCCGAACACTTTGACAGGATTGTGTTGCAGACATCTGAAGACATGGGCAAAACATGGAAAAGTACCGGTATTGGACACCGGCCCGGAAGGATGCAGGACAAACCCTGGATTGCTTTAGATGAAAATAAAAAAAGCCCTTTCAAAGGCAGTGTGTATGTGTCTTGGACCGAATTTGACAAGTACGGCAGCAAGGACTCCCGTGATTCCAGCCGTATCCGTTTTGCTTACCGAAGAAATACCGAGGATACCTTTACCACAGTGGTGGTGAGCGATTCCTGCGGCGATGCAGAAGACGGAGACAATACTTTGGAAGGTGCCACCTGTGCCGTGGGTCCCATGGGCGAAATCTATTGCGTATGGGCCGGGAAATATAAAATATGGATGGACATTAGCACGGATGGCGGAAAAACCTGGGGCAAAGACCAGATTATAGCTGAACAGCAATCGGGCTGGGCTATGGATGATATTCCGGGGTTGATGCGCAGCAACAATATGCCATTTGTGAAATGCGATTCAAAAGGCCGTCTTTACCTCGTTTTTGGCGATAAACGCAGAGGCGATTACGATGTTTTTATGACAATGAGTACTGATGGCGGTAAATCATGGACATCGGCGATGCGGTTGCACAACGATCCTGCCGGAAACGGACGTGATCAGTACATGCCGCATATGGCCATGGATGCTTCCGGTGATCGTGTTTATGTGCTTTGGTATGATCGCAGGCATTCTGCTCAAAACATGTATACTGATGTGTATTTGAAGCCTTTTGTGAAAGGTAAACCCGGTAAGGAATACAGGGTTACCAATCAATCTTTTTGTCCGCCAGGCAGAAAGGTTTTTTTCGGCGATTATATTGCCGTTGCAGCTTCCAAAAAAGTAATTCGTGCTGCTTTCACGCATTACGACAATACCACGGCACTGGCATCGGTAAAAGTAGCAGCCCTAACGCAATCCATGGTAAAACGGAATGCGGCTATGCCTGTAAGTGCATACATGGAAATGGGCGTTTTGCCTGATACAGCCTTGTTTCTGGTGCATTTTGCCCTGCCCGGAATGAAGAGTTGTACATTGGAGATGACCCGTGGCAGACAGGTTGTGCATAAGCAGCTTTTTGATCCCTTGCCTGCGGAGGAGCAGGAGGTTGCCTTACCGCTGAATAAAATTCCACCCGGTGTGTATAAGGTTTCACTGTCGGCCAAAGGCCGCAAAATGACGCGGGAATTGTATATTGGCAAGCCTTAACGGCCAAACAAAGACGCTTTCGCACGGGAAATAAGTGCATGCATGGGAACCTGCGTATGCTCGTCCTGATCCAGTATTAGGCGCATGTCTTCTGCCTCTGTAAACGATTTTTCCTGCCTGAAAGACAATGCCTGGTTGGCGCACAGCCATTCGATGGCCTGCACATCCTGTACGTTTTTTGCAACCTGCAATGCCTTTACGGCCGCATTGGCACCCATGCTCACGTGGTCTTCCTGTCCGTTGCTGCTCACAATGCTGTCTACGCTGGCGGGGGTGCAAAGCTGTTTGTTTTTGCTCACAATGCTGGCGGCCGTGTACTGCGCTATCATATAACCACTGTCGGTGCCGGGTTTGGTGGCCAAAAAGGCAGGTAAGCATCGCTGCCCGCTGATGAGCAGGTAGGTGCGGCGTTCGCTGATGTTTGCCAGTTCAGCCAGGGCCATGGCAGCATAATCCAGCGTTAATGCCAGCGGCTGACCGTGAAAATTGCCACCGCTGAGTACCGCTTTTTCTTCCGCAAATACATTGGGATTGTCTGTAACGCTGTTTAGTTCGGTTTCCCATACAGAAAAACAGTGGTTGAGCGCATCGATGCTTGCACCGTGCACCTGAGGAATGCAACGGAAACTGTAAGGATCCTGAACCGCAGGGCGAGCAAGGTTTTGCAGGGGACTTTGTTTGAGCAAATGCAACATGTTCTCCGCTACTTTTACCTGTCCGGCGTGTGGGCGAATACGGTGCAATTCAGGTCTGAAGGGGTCCTGTCGGCAAAGCCATACATCGGCGCTGAGGGCAGCAACGGTATGCATTTTCCTCAATATGGCTGTAGCAGCTTCCGCAACCTGCAATGCATGGGCCAGCATAAACTGTGTCCCATTGATGAGTGCAAGGGCTTCTTTTTGCTTTAATGGTATGGGTTTTAGGTTGTTTTCAGAAAGCACAATCTCTGCACTTTTTGCGCCGAATACAGGATGCTCCAGCGTGCCCATGCCGAGCAGGGGCAAACACATTTCCGAAAGCGGTGCCAGGTCGCCTGAGGCGCCCAAAGAGCCTTGCTCGTGTACCACCGGAATCCAGTCATTGTTATAATGCCAAATAAGTCTTTCCGCCACATCTGCGCGTACGGCACTGTATCCTTTGCCAATGTTGATGATTTTGAGTAGCAACATGGTTTTTACAATGCGCGGGTCCAAAGGATTTCCTGTGCCGGCTGCATGGGTAATCAGCAGGTTGCGCTGCAGTTCTTCCAGTTCATTGTCGGGAATACGCACATTCTGCAGGCTGCCAAATCCGGTATTTACACCATACACCGCCGGATTGCCCTCTTGCAGATAGGTGTCAAGGGCTTGTACTGATTCGTTTATTCGTTGCAAAATATGCGGAGAATAATGAATTTTATCACCGCTGTTAATTAGTTCCAGTATGCTTTCCAGCGAATAATGGTCTACTACTTCTCTTGTCATGAAATGTGCGCTAAAAGTTGGTTTTGCAGCAGGGTTTCCTGGGTGCCGCTGCTGAGGTTTTTAATGGAAACGGTGCCGGCATTTATTTCCTGTTCGCCAAGAATACAGGCCCATCGTATCCCTTTATTGTTTGCATAATCCAGTTGTTTTTTTAGTTTGGCAGCCCCGGGATACACTTCGGTGGCAATGCCTGCTTCACGCAACTTTCCGGCCATGGTAAAGGCGGATGGCATGGCGCTTTCGTCCATGCAGCAAAACAGTACATTCGTGGTGTGTATCGATTCTTTAGGAAAAATGCCTGCAGCATCCATCAGATCGTAAATACGATCAAGTCCAAATGAGATGCCCACGCCTGAAACATCCTTCAGGCCAAACACCCCGGTGAGGTTATCGTAGCGTCCACCGCCGCCAATGCTTCCGATGCGGAAATCTGCGGGGATGCGGTCGTCTGCGGGTACCACTTCCATTACTATCCCGGTATAATAGCTGAGGCCGCGCGCCAGGGTCACATCCAGGGACAATGCATTTGCCAAGGGCAGGTTTTTAAGTAGATTCAGCAGCTGTGTGATCTCCCTGATGCCTTTTTGCAGCGCCTCATTGTTGATGGCAGCCGCAGTTTGCAGGGCAAGCAGTTTTTGCTCTGTGTCGGCAAGGCAGCTAATCTGGTGCAAGAGTGTCCATGCTTCGGCTCCGTTGGGAATGGCCTCGTTTTTGATTTCATTCAGCACACCATCGAAACCAATTTTATCGGCTTTATCGATGAGCTGCATAAATCTGTTGTGGTTGGCTGTGCCTTCTAGCCACGGGGCAAAAGCATCCAGTAAGCTGCGGTGGTTAAAGCGGATATTTACTTTTAGTCCAAGTCCGGCAAAAGCGGTGTCATAAATCTGAAGTAAATCGGCCTCATTGCTAATTCCCTGGCTTCCAACCACATCGGCGTCGCACTGCCAAAATTCGCGGTAGCGACCTTTCTGGGGGCGGTCGGCGCGCCATACAGGCTGAATCTGATACCGTTTAAACGGGAAATGAAGTTTATCGCGGTTCATTACCACAAATCGGGCCAGGGGAACCGTCAGATCGTAGCGAAGTCCGCGGTCGGAAATCTGCGGAGTAAGGGCCTTGCTGTCGCGCTGCTGTAGCAGTTTTTCATCGGCTTTCGCCAAAAAATCGCCGTTGTTCAGGATTTTGAACAGCAACTGATCGCCTTCATCACCGTATTTGCCTTGCAGGGTTTTTAAATTTTCCACGGCAGGCGTTTCCAGCGGTAAAAATCCGAACCGTTTAAACGTTGCTTCAATGATGCCGGTAATGTATTTGCGGCGCATCATCACCTCCGGCCCGAAATCGCGGGTGCCCGAAGGCAGGGATGGTTTATCCATGTTGCGAAGTTACGGCGATTATCTGAATAGGAGATTCCGGTTTTTTGTACACTGCATAAATTCAATTTGCACTTGAATACAGGATGAATAAGTTTGCTTAAACAAAAACATGAAAAAAATCTTCACAATCATACTTTTGGCGTTGACAATAAGCCTTGCGATTTTTTCTTCATGCGGCAAGTATGAAGAAGGCCCCGGTTTTTCGATGCGTTCCAAAAAATCACGGGTAGTGAATACATGGGTGATTGACAAATATCTTTTGAATGGCAATGATGCTACGGCTATAATGCTGGCCGCTTACGGAGAACATTCCCTTTTGTTTAACAGTGATGATTCCTATGAATTTAGCACAGTGCCCGGACGTAAGAAAGGAACCTGGTCATTTGACAGTAAAAAGGACAAGCTGGAATTTGAGGAATCCGGAACGAATGTTAAATACAATCAGAAAATCATGCGGCTCACCGCGAATGAAATGTGGCTGCTGGATGAGGATGGGTCAAACAAAATAGAAGTGCATTACAAAACCAAATAACGGGTTTAAATCCAATAAAAAGCCGCAGCACCCGTTGCGGCTTTTTTATTTTTTGATGCGTGTATTCTGAAATTGGCACATGATTTGATTTACTTTGCCAAACGCATATGAAAAACATTCTGCTCCTTGCTTCAGCTCTTGTCGTTTTTGCCTTTCAGGCCAACGCCCAGAACCAGACACTGCCTTCCGTTCAGGTAAAAAACATCGAAGGGCAACCCCTGGATTTTAAAACCGTGGCCGAACCTGGAAAAATTACCGTTGTTTCATTCTGGGCCACCTGGTGCGGACCTTGTATCAAGGAACTGGAAGCCATTAATGAGCATTATGCGGAATGGAAAGGAAAATACAACATGAAGCTGGTGGCTGTGAGTATTGATGATGCCCGCAACAGCAAAAAGGTGAAGCCCAAAGTGCTTGGATATGGGTGGGAATATGACATCATTCTGGATGAAAACTCAGACCTGGCCCGTGCCATGAACGTGAACAATCCTCCCATGACTTTCATTGTGGATGGCAACGGAAACGTAGTGTGGTCACACCAGGGTTATACTCCGGGTGCTGAGGAAGAGCTGGAAGCGCAGATAAAACGCATCGCGGGTAAATAAAACAATATCGCATTGCGCGGGTTTTATATGTAATTTAGCACACTCATTATGATTTCAAAAACGATTGAAAAAGCCCTTCAGCATCAGATTGCGCTGGAGGCGTACTCAAGTGCCGTATACCTGAGCATGGCTAGCTGGATGGACGCAGAAGGTTTTGAAGGCGCTGCCGCATTCTTCTACAAGCAAAGCGATGAAGAGAGAATGCACATGCTAAAGATTTTTCATTTTATCAACGATAACGATGGCCATGCCATGGTACCTGCCATTGAGGCTCCGCCCAAATCGTTCAAGGATTTTCATACCTGTTTCAAAAATGTGCTTGAACAGGAACAAACCGTTACTTCAAGCATTCACGAACTGGTGAACGTTTCACTGAAAGAACGTGACCATGCAGCAAATAATTTCCTGCAGTGGTATGTGAGCGAGCAGATGGAAGAAGAAAAGCAAGTTAAAAGCATTCTCAATAAACTTAAGATCATTGGCAAAGACGGCAGCGGGCTGTATTTGCTGGACCGCGAGCTGGGAGAAATGGCTGCCGCAGCAGCCGATGGGGAAGAGGCAGGCGCCTGATTCTAATTAAGGGCTGTGTAAAAAATAAGGCACAACCTTGTTTCGGGTATTTAACTGAAACTGCAACCCCTATTTTTGCAAAAAAACAACGTGAGTATTCAGGTAAAAGGTTTGACCAAGGTCTATGGCACCCAAACTGCCGTAGATGCTATTTCTTTTGAAATTGCACCTGGTGAAATTGTGGGCTTTCTCGGACCTAACGGGGCAGGTAAAAGTACCACCATGAAAATGCTTACCTGCTACATTCCCCCCACATCGGGCGAAGCCAAGGTTTGTGGTGTGGACGTTTCAGATCAAAGTATTCAGGTAAGAAAACATGTGGGCTATCTCCCCGAGCACAATCCATTGTACCTGGATATGTATGTAAAGGAATACCTTGCATTTGCTGCAGGACTAGGCGGAGTGAAAAACATAAATAGCCGCGTGGAAGAAGTGATTGCACTTACCCATCTGGGAAAAGAAAAGCATAAAAAAATTGGTCAGCTTTCCAAGGGTTATCGACAGCGTGTGGGTCTGGCGCAGGCCATCATTCACGATCCGGATGTGCTTATTCTGGATGAACCTACCAGCGGTCTGGACCCCAACCAGGTTATGGAAATCCGCGACCTGATCAAAAACCTGGGTAGCAATAAAACCATCATGCTGAGCACTCATATTATGCAGGAGGTTGAAGCCATTTGCAGTCGGGTCATTATTATCGATAAGGGTAAAATAGTGGCCGATGATAAGCTGGAGAACCTGCGCAGCCTGAAAGCCGAAAAGTGGCTGGTGCGTGTGCAGTTTGCCTCACCGGTTAATCAAAGTGATTTCCAAAAAATCCAGGGTTTGCTGCAGGCAACACATCTGGGTAATAATGCATGGCGCCTGGCCGGTGATAATGCGCAGTTCAGACAGGCGGTTTCGCAGTTTGCGCTGTCATCAAACCTTGAAGTGCTTGAGCTGGTGAGTGAAAAAGACTCACTTGAATCCATATTCAGACAGTTAACCAACCATGTGGACCATATATAAAAAAGAAATACGCAGTTTTTTGAGTTCGCTCATTGCCTATGTGGTAATGCTCGTGTTTCTGGGCGCTACAGGCCTTTTTATGTGGGTGATCAAAGGCAATTCCGTGTTTGATCTGGGCTTGGCCAGCATGCAGGTGATGTTTGAAATGGCTCCTTACATTTTCATCTTTCTTATTTCTGCCATTACCATGCGCAGCTTTTCGGAAGAAAAAAGGCTTGGCACCCTTGAAACACTGACCACAAGGCCCGTTTCGGATCTGGGTATTATCTTGGGTAAGTATTTTGCCGGTGTTTCATTACTGCTGATTGCCTTATTGCCAACCTTGGTCTACTATTACAGCATATCGCAGCTTGGGAATCCGCAGGGCAATGTAGATACCGGCGCCATGTGGGGCAGTTACCTTGGCCTGATTATGCTGGGAATGGCCTACACCGCCATGGGGGTGTTTTCTTCTGCCGTTACCGACAACCAGATTGTAGCCCTCATCGTGAGTATGGCGCTGGGGCTGTTCTTTTACGTTGTGTTGGGCATGATGGGAGATATACCCGCGCTGGATGCCATTGGCAAAAGCCTGGAATGGTTTAGCCTTGAATATCATTATGATAGCATGAGCCGCGGTGTGCTCGATACCCGCGACATGATTTATATGCTCAGTTTCAGTGCCCTGTTTATTGGGCTTACCAAAACCGTGTTTGAAAGCAGAAAATGGTGATGAAGAAACGGAGACTGCATAAAACCCAAAGCTGGCTGGAACTGATGATGGTTCTGGTGGGTATTGTCGTAATCAATGCCTTGTCTTCACTCTATTATAAGCGCATAGATCTTACCCAGGAAAAACGCTACACCCTGAGTGAAACCAGCCGAAAACTGGCTTCTAAAATTGAAGAAAAACTGTATTTCAAGCTTTACCTGGATGGAGAGATGAGCGCGAAATTCAAGCAGTTGCGCAATGAGGTTCGCGATATGGCCTACGAATTCCGTGAGGCCAGCGGCGGGAAAATGGAAATTGAGGTCACCGATCCACTTAAAGACAAGGATAAAAAAGAGGTAGCCGGTATTCTGGAAAACTTTGCCGAACGGGGCATGGAACCGATGCGCGACGTGGATATGGAAGACGGCGATGAAACCCGCATCAAGTATCTTATCCCTGGCGCAGAATGCCTGTACAGGGGCAAAACCATTCCCATACGGTTCATGCAGTTTGATGTTTCCATGGATATGGAAACCAATATCAAACGTGCCATTGACAATATTGAATATGAGATGGCCAATGCCCTGCGACAGTGTGTTACGGAGAAGGCTAAAAAAATTGTGGTGGCTGACGGAAACGGAGAAATGCTGGATGCCCGCGTGGGCTCTTTCGCATCTGAACTGGGCAGGTATTATAACCTTGAGGCACTCAACCTCAATGTGGCTGATCCGGAATGTGCCAGGCCTTTCGAAGCCCAGTTGAAGGCTGCACCTGACAGTGCTGAAATTGTACTGCTGCGCAATTTACAGCGCAGACTCAACAGCGCCGATTTGCTCATGGTTATTAAACCGGAAAAAGATTACTCGCCAGCTGAGTTGTTTTTGATCGATCAGTTTATCATGAAAGGTGGCAAGGTCATGTGGCTTGTAGATCCGGTGCATATCGAAATAGACAGCTTTCAGAGCGCCCCCACCGTGATGGCCATGAACAAAGGACTCGAGAACATTACAACAGGTCTTTTCGGATATGGAGTAGGTCTCAATGCCGATTTGCTGCAGGATATGATGTGCAACCGCATTCCATTGCCTGCTGGTGGAAGAATGCAGCTGGTGTCATTTCCATATTTTCCTTTGTTTACCAGTAAAAACACATCCCATATTATAACCAAAAATGTAGGTGCGGTTTGGACACAGTTTCCCGGAACCCTGAAAGTGAAAAAGCGCGACGGGTTGAATACCACGCCATTGCTTGTTTCTTCGGTCTATACAAAAGTAGCGAATGCTCCGGCTACCGTGGAATTGATTACCGTGGCCATGATGAGCACGGATAAAAACTATGTAAAAACCATGAAGGCCGGTCCGCAGGTAAGCGGTGTGCTAATGGAAGGTAAATTCAAATCGCCTTTTCAGTATCAGAAAAGACCCGATCTGGGTACATATCTGCCCGAAGGCAAGAGTGCCATGGTGGTTATTTCTGACGGGGATATCATCCGGAATTTTGTGAGCAGCAAAGGGGGTAATTTCCCCACAGGTTATGACCGCTACAGCCAGATAACCTTTGCCAACCAAAAGTTTCTGCAAAACTGCGTGGATTACCTGATTGATGATAACGGCCTTATTGAAATCAGGGCCAGGGAAACACAGCTGCGCCTGCTGGATGCCGTTAAAGTGAAGGAAGAAAAAACCTACTGGCAGTGGTTTAATATATTGCTGCCACTGGGCTTTATTGTATTGCTCGGATTGGTTAACTTTATTATTCGAAAAAGAAAATATACCCATTAACAATGTTTGATTTTATTGAAGGAAATATTGAAAAAATAAGTCCTACCCATGTGGTGATTGAAAATGCCGGAATGGGCTACTTGATGTCCATCAGTATTTACACGTATGAAAAAATAAAATCAAAAAAACTGGCAAGGGTATTTGTGGAACAAACCTTCAAGGTGGAAAATCAAAATCCGGTAGGAATGGTATTGTTCGGATTCAGCGAACCGGAAGAAAGAGAAATGTTTCGCCTGCTGACCTCTGTTAGTGGCGTAGGAAACAATACAGGCATACTGATGCTCAGCAGCCTGGATTCGGAGGCTCTTTCTTCGGCCATTTTGAATGGAAATGTTGGCTTATTGAAGAGTATTAAAGGAATCGGAGAAAAAACAGCCCAGCGTATTGTGCTGGAGTTGCGTGATAAGCTGGGTGGCAAAAAAATAAAAGGCGGGGCAACGATGGTTAATCCCGGTGTGTCTGATGCAATGAATGAGGCCTTGTCTGCCCTGTTGAGCTTGGGTTACAATAAAGCTGCCGCGGAAAAGGCGCTGATGAAAGTGACAGATAATGGTAAAACAGTTTTAACAGTTGAGGAACTTATTCGTAATTCACTTAAAATATTGTAAATTGCACCTTTTAACACAAACCTGACAATATAGAGGGAACCACTACGTTAACATTTTTCTGTTTTAAGTATGAAGATTTCCGGCCGCAAGGCATGGTTCTGGACAATGTCAGTTTTGCCAATGGGTGTGATTACCGCATTGTGCCTGCTGCTGTTGGTCAATAAGGCCTCGGCACAGACGGATACTTCCCTGAAATACAACATCAACGCAGGCAAGCCCTGGCAGAAAAACAAATCAACCTCCAATGTTGATTTGCAAAACCCCATCTCTTCAGAGTGGAAATACAATCCCAAAACCAATCGGTATGAGGAATTTAAAACCATTGGGGGAATGGCCTATGCCACAGGGAAGTCGCTTTCGGTAGCGGATTATTTTAAGGAAACTACCCGCAATAGCAGGCTGGATTATTACCGCGAGAAATCTCAGAATGCGAGCTACAACACCGGTTCGGCAGGCAAGGGCAGCATCAATGATTACATTAAGACAGAATTAACGAATCCTACCATCAGCAAAATATTCGGTGAGGGTGGGGTTGATTTTCAGTTGAATGGCTCCGCCATGATAAGGCTTGGCGGTAACGTAAACGTGAACCGGAATCCGGCTTTCAGCAAGCGACAACAGCGGTATTTTGTGCCGGTTTTTGACCAGCAGCTCCAAATCAGTGCCAATGGTTCCGTGGGGCAGAATGTTAAGTTGGGCATCAATTATGATACCGAGGCGGCATTTGAATTTGACAACCAAACAAACTTAGGCTGGAAAGGCAAACCCGATGGTATTTTAAAGGATATTCAGGTGGGTAACGTTAGCCTAAATCTGCCAACCCAGCTCATAAAACCGGCTAACAACCTGTTTGGTTTCAGTACCACTATGCAGTTCGGTAAAACGACCGTTAAAACTGTATTTAGCCAAAACAAGGGCCAAAGCACAGAAACGGTTTTGCAGGGAGGTCAGCAGCTCAATGAGTTTCGCATTACTGCCGATAACTACGACCAGAACCGACACTTCTTTTTGGCCCAGTATTTTCAGCAAAATTATAATGCGGCACTTGAAAACCTCCCTATTGTGGCCAGTGGTATTATTATCAATCGGGTGGAAGTGTGGGTTACCAACCGAAGCGCGAATATTGAAACACCCCGTGATATTGTGGTTTTTCATGACTTGGGTGAATCCAAGCCATACCGAAACAGCTTGGGAGGATCGCCCGATCCGGCACCTGACAATGCAGCCAATACATTGTATGCACAGATTGCAAACGATAATCTTGTAAGAAAAAATGGAACGTCTGTAGACCGTTTGTTTTCCATCTATCCGAATTTTGAACAGACGGTAGATTTTGATATACTCAACAACGCCAAACAACTTAACAGCAACGAGTATACGCTGAATTCGCAGCTGGGTTACATTTCATTGAACCAGCCGCTGAATAATGATGAAATTCTGGCGGTGGCTTTTGAATATACGTTGAATGGGAAAGTATATACAGTTGGTGAATTCAGCCGCGATGTACCCCCGGGGGATCAGCGCATGCTTTACCTGAAAATGCTGAAAGGCAATACCATCAGAACACAGCTGCCCATGTGGAAGCTGATGATGAAAAATATTTATACCCTAAATACCTACAGCCTTTCACTCGAAGATTTCAAACTGAATGTGCTTTACGCAGATGACACCAGCGGCGCAGATTATAACTATCTTCCTGTGCAAAATGCGGTGCCAGCCTTCGCCAATGGCAATCCACTTATAAGGGTGCTGGGTCTGGATAAACTGAACAGGCAACAGGAAGCAAAGCCGGATGGGATTTTTGATGCCATTGAAGGCCTTACCGTTCAGGCACAATACGCTCGAATCATTTTCCCCGTTACTGAGCCATTCGGTGATTTTATGAGAAGCCGGTTTGGGGGAAGGTCAGACCTTGCAGATTATTATTGTTACGACGCCCTTTATGATAGTACCAAGTGGCTTGCCCAGCAGGATGTGAAGCACAATAAGTTTTTTCTGACCGGCAGTTATAAAAGTCCCAATGGTGCGGAACTTTTTTTGGGCACCACGAACCTTCAGCGTGGCTCTGTGAGGGTAACAGCCAATGGCCGCCCGCTGCAGGAAGGAATGGATTATGAGGTAGACTATGCCCTGGGCCGCGTGCGTATTATCAATGAAGGCTTGCTGAGAGGTGGCGCGGAAATACGCGCAAGTGCAGATGGTCAGAGCTTTTTTAATATTCAGCAGAAAACCCTGGTGGGTGGAAGGATAGAGCATAAGTTCAATAAAAACCTATTGGTTGGAGCAACCGGCTTGCACATGTATGAAAGGCCGCTTACCACCAAAACCAACTTCAATGAAGAACCCCTGCTCAATACCATTCTGGGAGCCGATGTTGCTTACAGCAATAAATCCAGGTTTATTACCCGCATGGTAGACAGGCTTCCATTCCTGGAAACGAAGGAAATAAGTAGGATTACCGCTTATGGTGAGTTCGCTAAAATCATTCCGCACAATCACCGTTCGCAGGGTGGACAGCGCGGTATTTCCAACCTCGAGGATTTTGAAAATGCTGAATTGCCCAATGATCTTAAACAGAT
>CAZVJY010000002.1:79588-213497 GCA_964626685.1 uncultured Flavobacteriaceae bacterium | reverse complement strand
TTGCCAGCGTGCCGCAGAAGCAACCCGATCTGTTTTCCGAAACCCGCGATACCAATAAGCTGAAATGGATGAACAGACACGGCAGTCTGTCATATTACAGCATAGATCAGCTTTTTTACCGTGAAGAAGATATGCCGGACAATATCCGGACCAGGGTAGATGATATTCTCAGCGATCCTTACATGCGTCAGATTGACCAGCGTGAGGTTTTTCCGCAGCGACAGTTTCCTCCCGGCACACCTACCTTGTTGACCACCCTTGATCTGGTCTATAGACCTGCAGTTCGCGGTTTGTATAACTTCAATACGGATCCAAGCCAGATCGGTGCCAACGGCAGGCTGCTTCAGCCTGAACGCAGCTGGGCCGGGATCATGCGACGCATAGACCAAAATGATTTTGAGGCGGCCAATATCGATTACATAGAAATATGGATGATGGATCCGCTCATTAAGAATCCGGGACTGAAAGGCGAGTTATACCTGCATTTAGGAAGTGTGAGCGAAGATATTTTGCCTGACAGACGGAAGTCTTTTGAGAATGGCAGACCATCAACCGCCGATTATACCAATACAGACACAACCGCTTATGCAATTGTGCCATCAATTCCCCAGATAAACTTTGCTTTCAACAATGATCCAGCCACTCTGAAAGAACAGGATGCCGGTCTTGACGGAATGAACGATGAACAGGAGAGAGCCCACTTTGATCAGACATACCTGAAGTTGCTTGAAACCAATTTTGGTGTAAATTCTGCCATTTATAACCAGGCGGTTAATGATCCCTCCAACGATAATTTTGTGCATTATCTGGAAGAAAAATATACCAGCGCAGATGCGGATATCATTGGCCGATACAGCCGCTTTCAGGGCATGCAGGGCAATTCCAATCCCGATAGGTTTACCGGCAAATACAACGACATGCCTAAATCCTCATCCACCACACCGAATGATGAGGATATTAACCGGGATTTTACACTGAATCAAAGCGAGGATTACTACCAGTATCAACTGAAAATCAGCGCTGCAGATCTGCAAATCGGGAAAAACTATGTGGCTGATATTGCCCGCAAAAGGGTGAAACTACGCAATGGAAAAGAGGAAGAAATTAATTGGTATCAGTTTAAAATTCCCATACGCCAGTTCCAGAAAGCCGTAGGAAACATCAGTGATTTCAAGAGTATTCGCTTCATGCGCATGGTGATGACCGGTTTTACGGACAGTGCGGTCCTAAGGATGGGCTATATCAATATGGTTAGGGCAGACTGGCGCCGTTATACCAGTTCGCTTAAAACGCCAGGCGTTATCGTTCCGCAGGATCCCAATGACAATACCAAGTTTGTGGTATCGACCGTGAATATTGAAGAGAACGGACAACGTGCGCCCATCACCTATGTAACGCCACCCGGTGTGGTTCGAGTACAGAACATGGCTTCTTTGGGCACGGTACTTGAAAATGAACAATCACTCTCACTTGCCACATGCAATATGCTGCCCGGCGATGCAAGAGGTGCTTTCAAAACCAGCCAGTTTGATATACGAAACTACAAGAATATGCAGTTGTATGTGCACGCTGAGGCACCGGCATCTCCCCAGCTGAATGACGGAGATGTTTCCTGTTTTATTCGCTTCGGAACGGATCTTACCAATAACTATTATGAATATGAAATTCCCCTGAAAATTACCCGTGGTAATATTAACAGAGGGACGCCCGGAGCCGATAAGCTGATTTGGCCGGACGAAAACTTTATTGATCTGGAACTGGAGCGTCTTTTCCAACTGAAAATAGATCGGCAAAACGCCGGCTGGCCTATGTCTGCGCCGTTTATTCGCCCGTCACAGAAAGGGAAAATTACAGTGCTGGGATTACCCGATGTAGGAAACATAAGGGTACTGATGATTGGCATCAAGAATAACACCGAAGCCCCTCAGTGCTTCGAGGTGTGGGTAAACGAACTGCGTGTGAAGAATATTGCAAACCAGGGTGGCTGGGCTGCTTTGGGCAATGTTCAAACCACGCTAGCAGATTTTGGAACAGTAAACCTGGCAGGCAGCATACGAACCATCGGTTTTGGTGATGTAGACAAGAAGCTGAATGAGCGCAGCCTAAGCACCAACATGAATTATGACGTTGCCAGCAACCTTGAGCTCGGTAAATTTTTCCCGAAGAAAGCCGGCATTAGTTTCCCAATGTATATTGGTTATTCCGAAAACTATATACGTCCCAAATTCAATCCCCTGAATCCGGATATTGAGATGAATACCTTCCTGAATGGACTTGTAGACAAGGCCCAGCGCGAAGCAGTGAGAAAGGCGGCTGAGGATTACTCATCTCTCTACAGTTTAAACTTCAACAATGTTCGAATAGCAACAAGACCCGGGAAAAAGGCGATGCCTTGGAGTTTATCCAACTTCAATGCTACGTATAGCTTTCAGCGCAATTACCGCAGAAATCAGCAAATAGAAGAATTCTTTGCCGAGACCACACAGGGTGCGCTGGGTTACCAGTATTCCATCCCAACTAAGTTTATCAGGCCGTTCAAAAATTTAAAACCACGCTGGCTCAATCCGGTAAAAGAAATAAATTTCAATTTGCTGCCGTCAAATTTCTCTACCCAGTGGCAGGTAAACCGCTTCTACAGCGAGATGCAGGCAAGAAACAACAATAATTTCCGTCAGATCAATCCCCGTCTGTATGATAAGAACTTCACGCTCAACCGGGTTTACAATGCGAGCCTTCCCGTATTCAGTTCTCTGACGATTAATTACACTGCCACTGCGAATGCCCGAATTGAAGAGCCTTTTGGCAGTCTTGATACCGCGGGCAGAAGGGAAATGGTGCGGAAAGAGTTTAGCACTTTGGGCAGAATGACCCGGTTTACCCAGTCCGTAAATGGAAACTACACACTGCCGTTTTCCAAGTTCCGCCGCTTTGATTGGATTAATACCAGTATAAATTACACCGGAAGCTATGAGTGGAACCAGGCTCCGCCTGCCTTTGCTTCCTTGGGTAACCGGATCAGCAACGCCCAGGATATCAATATTCAGGGACAATTGAACTTCCAGAGCCTTTACCAGAAAATACCCTGGCTGAGAGATCTTGAAAAACCTTCTAAAAAGAAGGTTGCCCGAGATAAGGACAAGAAATCAGACGAGGATGTGAAGTATGAAAGTGCCATTGATAAAAGCAAGGGAAGCACCAAAAAGGCCAGTCCTGTCAAAATTGCAGTGGGTAATTTTATCAGCATGTTTAAAAATGCAGGTTTTAGCTACAGCCTGAAACAAACTACCGATATGCCCGGTTTTAGATACAAACCCGACTATTTCGGTCACAACTTTAAACATGTGCAACCCGGCCTGCCCTTTGTCTTCGGAATCCAGGAAGCAGATATCCGCTACAGGCTGGCCCGAACCGGTGCCCTGAATGAAGATATCCGTCAAAGTAATTTTTACCGGACTTCTACAACCGAAACATTCACCGGCAATATTACCCTGGAACCCATAAAAAGCCTGAGAATTCAGTTGGATATGAGCCGCAATAATATGCAGGGAACACAGAGTATTTTCCGTTGGGATGGTACTTCCTGGGTAGATCAGGGCCTCACGCAAATGGGTAACTACAATATTACCGGGAACTTTATCCGTACGCATTTTACCAAAGACGATGTGCTGGGAGATAATCGCATAAACGCTGTGTTTAATCGTTTTCAGGCAAACCGGTATACTGTTGCACAAAAGCTCATGTTTGAGGACCAGCGCATTGCCAATCCCCGTGAAGACAGCATTACACGGTTCCCGCTGGGCTATAGCAAGCAGCAGCAGGATGTACTTATTGGATCCTTCTACGCTACCTACAGCGGAATGGATCCAGGCCGCACCGATGTGTCAGGTTTTCCAAGGATACCACTGCCGGGCTGGAACATCAATTATAATGGTCTTACCCGTATCAAGGCCATCGGAAAGATTTTTTCGAACATCAATTTCAGACATGGATACAACGGGCGTTACACCATCGGCAGCTTCACACAGAACCTGAGGTATGACAAGGCACAGTCGGTAAATCCCGGGGAAGATTTCGTGCCGCAACACCAGATAGCAGATGTGACCATTTCAGAAGGATTTTTCCCGCTTTTGGGAATCAATATCGCTACACGCAACAATTGGACAGTTTCTTTTGATTATAAGCGTGCTCGGGTACTCAAATTGTTTGCGGCTCAGTTCAATGTTACCGAAATGCGCAACAATGAGATTCAGTTTCAGGCAGGATACCGGGTTACAGGTTTAACACTTCCGATTAAGCGAAACGGCAGAAAACTATATCTGCCCAATGATTTTCGTTTTGATATGACTGTGAACGTAGCTGACAATATCACTATCACACGCAAAATAGACCAGAATGATAACCGAGCGACTGCAGGAACCAAGCAGGTTCGTATAGGTCCGGCTGCTACCTATCAGGTGAACAATAAAATCAATATGGCATTCCGCTACAACAAAACCATCATGTCGCCCCGAATCGCCAATCAGTTTTACACAGCTTTAACCGATTTTGGATTTGAAATCAGGTATACACTCAATTAAGCTTCGTTTACTTTTCGGGGTTTTCTTTGCTGTTTTTGCACTGCAATTGCAGGCGCGTGATACTATGCCACCAATCGGGAAATGGCGTATTCATGCCAGTTACAAGGTTTCCCGTGTTTGCGAAGCCTCGGGTCCTTATGTGTATGCAGCGTCTGCAGGTGGACTTTTCAGAACCGATATCAGGGATGGTGAAATGAAAACCCTTACCCGGCTGGATGGATTTCAGGCATCCGGTGTATCCTTCATGCGCTATGCGCCCTCCCTCAAAATTTTGATTATCGGCTACAACAATGGCATGATTGAATTGCTGAAGAATGATCAGGGTCTAACCCAGGTAAAAGGATTGTTCAGTAAGCTGATTCAGGGTGACAAACGCATCATACACATCAATGTTGACGGTGATAAAGCCATTATTAGTACCACTTTTGGAATACTGGTACTGGATCTGCTGAAAGAAGAAATCAGCGACAGCTACACAGCCATAGGCCCGGGTGGACAAAGTCTGGGTGTGCTTGCAACAGCCGTTTCCGGCGACTCCATTTATGCAGGAACAGCCACGGGTATAATCAGAGCACGGTATGCTGCCAGTGTAAATCTTAATGATTACAATAACTGGAAACAGGTTTTTACCGGCGGCGCCTGCACGCATTTGCATGCCTTTAATGATAGTCTTTACTTTGAATCAGACAGCGTTGTTTACAGAATGCACCGTGGTGCAACAAGAGTGGTGATTGCGGAAAAGAGAACAACGGGCAGGATACAGCAATATTCTGGGAAACTGAATATCTTCAGGGCTGGTGGTATTTTTACGGTCAGCAGTTCCGGACTGTCCAAGCGCAATGTTAATCTCCTTAGCGATGGAACCACCGATGCCGAAGGATATTTTTGGTTTTGCACCGGAATCGGGCCGGGAGTGATAAAACAAACCGATGTAAATGAAATTGCTTTTGAGCCCTCCGGTCCCTCCGGTACTTCGGTTTTTGCCATGACCAAATCCGGAAACATACTGTTCACCTCGGCCGGCGGTGTAAGCAATACGTTTGGCAACGCCTACAATCCCACAGGGTTTTATATCTTTGATAATAATGCCTGGAGCAGCAATCCCGGCAGTGTTTTCAATACGGGTTTGTATGATTATACTTTCGTTTACCACAACCGTGTCACCGATAGAAATTATGTGGCCACCCACGTAAATGGGTTGCTTGAATTTCGTGGAAAGGATGCCATAAACCGCTGGGATGCAGGCAATAGTACACTAAGGCCAACACCCGCAGTGAATATGGTACGCGCTTCCGGAATCTGTGCCGATGAAAAGGGCAATTTATGGGTAACCAACTACGGTTCTAACGGTGCAGGACTTCATATGATGAACAGGGCAGGTCAGTGGACGGCTATTCCCATTTCATCAAACGATGTAGGGAATTTGATTATTGATCAGAATGGATACAAGTGGATACAGCTTATTGCGGGGGGGATTCTGGTATACGATGACAACAAAACTCCCGGAAATACTTTCGATGACAGAAGCCGTATTCTGAATAACAGGGATGGACTTATTACCAATGAAGTTACTTCCATGGCCTGCGATTCGAATGGATATGTCTGGATTGGAACCTCTCAGGGATTGAATGTGTTTACCAACCCGGTCTCAGTTTTTGATGGTGCCAATGCCGACAGGCTTATCATACGGCAGAATGGTGTTGATGGCTATCTTCTGGGAGAGGAGCGTATCAATGACATCTGTGTGGATGGGGGTAACCGTAAATGGTTTGCTACCAATAATGGTGTATTTCTTGTTGATGCCAATGGGCAGCGTGTAGTGGCCCAGTTTCAAAGCGAAAATTCACCGCTTCCGGACAACAGAATTATCTGTATTGGCCAGCAGGATCAAACCGGAGAAGTTTTTTTTGGCACGGATAAAGGGATTGTTTCCTATCGCAGCGATGCCAGTGCAGCCGGTGAGAAGTTTGGGAAGCTTAAGATTTATCCAAACCCGGTAAAACCCGGATACAGTGGTCAGATTACCATTGAGGGACTG
Source organism: uncultured Flavobacteriaceae bacterium (assembly GCA_964626685.1). Classification (GTDB taxonomy): domain Bacteria; phylum Bacteroidota; class Bacteroidia; order NS11-12g; family UBA955; genus RGEC01. Next base: position 206,882 of record CAZVJY010000002.1, on the reverse strand, counting down.
GCCGAGGATGCTGAAATAAGAATTACCGATGCAACCGGCAATCTTGTTTACCAGACAAACGCAAATGGGGGAACGGCCACCTGGAATGGATTAAGGCTCAATGGTTCAAGGCCCTCAAGCGGCGTTTACTTTGTGTTTGCAGTTAATAAAGACGGATCTGAAACAGAAATGGGGCGATTTGTCTTTATGCATTAAAACGGCATTTCCAGCATCTGTCCGTCATAGGCAAGCTGCATGTTATCAGGAAGTTCAGCATTCACTTGATCATGCAGGCCAATTTGATGGCTCATGTGGGTAAACCAGGTTTGTTCAGCCCCAATTTTTTGTGCCATCACTACAGCTTCATCCAGGGTGAAATGAGAGATGTGCGTTTCCCTGCGGAGGGCATTTAGTACCAGATGTTTGCTCCCTGTGGCCTTTTCCCACTCAGTATCTGCAATAAAATTGGCATCGGTGATGTAAGTAAAATCTCCAATCCGAAATCCCAGGACAGGTAGCTTGAAATGCATTACCTCTATGGGAGTGATGGGAATTCCGCGCACTTCAAAAGGTTTGTTTTCAATTTGATGAAAACGCAAAAGGGGAATACCCGGATAAGGCTTTTCATCAAATACATAACTGTATTGTTTGTGAAAAGTATTCAAAACATGCCTCGTACAGTAAACATCCAGATGATCTTCCTGAAGGTAGTTGTAGGGACGGATATCGTCCAGTCCGGCAGTGTGGTCCCTGTGTTCATGGGTAAACAGCAATGCATCAATTCTGTTTATTCCTGCCCGTATCATCTGGTACCGAAAATCCGGTCCTGCGTCAATGACGATGCTAATTCCGCAAACTTCAATATGCACACTGCACCGAAGTCTTTTGTCCTTCGGATTGTTACTCAGGCAAACCTCTGAAGTGCAACCAATGGGAGGTACACCCTGTGAAGTACCGGTGCCAAGAAAGGTTACTTTTAAGGTCTGTCCTGTCACCTTAAATTCTTATTGTACCGAGTCCAGGAATCCTTTCAGGCGCATAATTATATCTACACGCATGTTGTTTGCTTTACGCAGATCTGAAGCATAAATGCTAACCCAGTCCAGTATATGGATCACTTCAAACAAACGCTGTATTCCGGAACCTGCTTCAGGGAAAGTGTATACAAGGTTATTTTCCTCGGACAGAACGGTTTTCAAAAACTGAAAACGTAGATTGGTGCGAACATTGTTACCGCTGTTCAGAAGGATGAAATTGGTGTCGTGGTGTTCGTGGTAGCTTTCAATCACATTGTGATTGGCTTCCGGAAGCACAGTGACAAAAGATTCACCCTTGGCATTTTCCTGCACTTGCTGGCAAAACCTGACTGCAACTGCCTCATAGTCAGGGTCGCAAACCACAACAAACTTATTGCGAATGGTACTGCTGAAAAAATCTGCAATCTTGCGGGCCTCCTGTTTAAGATTTTCATTGCTTTGGAGCATTGTTGCTGTGTTTTTCAGTATGTCAGACACAGATGCTCCGGAAAGTTCAGATAACATCAGCAGCAATGTGCTCAGGCTGTATCCAAGTGCCATGCGTGGCTGATATCCTGTCTCAATGCGGTAGCAGGGAATTTGATCCTGCTGGGCCTGCTGCATGATTTTACCACCGCTGGCAAGGCAAACAATCTTGCAACCTTTACTTTTGGCTTCTGCATACATAGCCAAGGTTTCTTCGGTATTACCGCTGTATGAGCAAAGAATCACCAGTGTTTTATGGTTTGCATACCCTGGAAGATCATACGCAGAAAACACCTCTACCGGAATGGGGAACTGATTGATCATAGCCAAACGGGCTATGCGACCACCAATACCGGATCCACCTAGTCCGCCAATAACAACCTGGTTGAAATCTGCGGCTTTTAATCCGTGAGGGCAATAATTTTGTAGAGCCCAGTTAATCTGGTGATGAAAATTGTCGAGTGAAATTTCGTGTGTGATTTCAGACATAGTATCGCTGTTAATGAGCCTGCAATATACAAAGCAGATGTTTGATTTGGATAAACAAACATCATAAAAAAAGCCCCAATTTCTGGGGCTTTTTGTTATTTAAGTTTTAATACAATATTACCGGTTTCCGTGAGTTCTATACTTTCGGAATATTTGTACCTGTAGTCGGCAATTTCTGCTGCCCTTGTCGCAAATTCGCCCAGGAAGTTCATGAGCATATCGCCGGTATATTGGAAACCGGGATTGGTTAGTACTGAGTTAGGGACTTCAATTTTGTCGCGCTTTTCAACGAATACAACTGCAGCAGCATTATTTCCTTCAATAGGCTTGCTGAGTTTTTTCAGCTCAACACCAAACAGCGCACCAACAATTTTAGGCTCGTTGTTCATTTGGGGAAGGGTGGTGTTGTTGATTCGAACTCCGTCTATGGGCATGAGTGCTGCTCCGGTTTTTTGTGCGAGTTCTTCAATAGATTTGGCTGAAGCCAGGGCTTTCTCAAATTTCTCCTTAATCTTTTCTGCTTTCAGTTCAGCTTTTACGAGTGGTTCTATTTTTTCGCGAACATCTTCCAGTTCTGCATAGCCGGTGTGTTTGACAGCGTTCATGAACATTACCACATGCAGGTTGGAAAAGGCAAATCTGTCTGACACGTCGTTCCTTTTGCGCTTGCTGTCAAACATCCAGTCAAGTACGGTGCGGATGTCGCTGTACTCTTCTATACCTGGCAGGTTTCTGATGCTGGATTTTACGTCTTTTTGTACAAGCACATTAAGTCCCATTTTGTCTACCGCATTTTGGAAACTTTTCGCATCTCCTTCCACAACCTGGTTTCTGAATTTGCGGCTTACCTGATCTACTTCTTTAACTGTTTTGCTGCCGGCAACAATTTCAAAACGCTGCTCTTCATACTTGATTTGATTGTAGTCAGGGTCAGCCAGGGATTTCATAACGTGAAGCCCAAGCTCTGATTTAACAACTTCAACCTGGCCTTTTGCGGCGCGAAGTGCAAAATTGCGGTAGGGAGCCACGTAGTTATTGTAGGTTTCTTTACCTACCCAGCCATAGCTACCACCATTGTTGGATGAACCGGGATCAGAACTCCATTCGGCAGCCAGCTTGGCCATGTCTGCACCGGATCTGATCTGCGCTGCCAGTTCGTTTGCTTTGGCAAGCGCTGCGGCACTGTCGGCAATCATTTGTTTGTTGGGTGCTTCACCCACCTTAATGAGGATGTGCGCAACATTTACAGAAGGAGCACTGTCTTTTTTCTCGGCTATTTTTCTGTATACAGAATAAACACCATCTTTATAAAATGGTCCGGCTACAGAAAGTGTTGGCAGTGTCCAAACAATTTCTGATACCTCTTTGGGTGTGTTTTTGGGCAGACTGCCGCGGGATACAAAAGCCGAAATTCCTTCACCCGCAGTGTCTGGGTTTGTTTCTTCCTTCATTGAGGTGGCGGCGCCAATGGCCTGCTTCTGCGTGTAGGCTGAATCTTCGGCGCTGGGAACAATCTTCCATACGAGATACTGGACATCGCGAAGTTCTTCTTTGCTCTTGTACTGTTCACGGTGTTTGTTCAGGTATTTTTCCAGATCGGCATCAGTAACCTTGATGCTGTTGTCAGGTATGGTACTGTATGCGATGCTGGCCATTTTGCCTGAAACCCCGGCGTTGGCAGAAATGTATTCGTATTTGCGAACGGATTTAGGCTTGTACAGGCATTTGGCAATGTAAGTACCATAACGCTTCATGCCTTCAGTCTGTCTGATACTGGTAACATAGCGGCTTAATGCCTTTACGCGGTTTTTGTCTTTGCGGTTTTTTCTGAAAAGATCTTCCACTTTCTTGCGGTCATAGCGGCCGTCTGTCTGAAAATTGGGATCTCCCTTCACATACTCAAGTGGATTGGGACCTACGAGAAGGTCATTAATGTCTTCGTCGGTGATGCGCACGCCCGACAATTCCAGCTCCTTATCAATGGTTCGGTTTCGGAGAATTTCACTCCAAGCCTGAGTCCAGGCTTGTTCCAAAGCCATTTTGAATTTATCCGGATCGTTAAGTTCACCGGTTTGGTCTCTTTCCATGAAACTGTTGAACAGTTCCTGGGCCTTCGTCTCGAGGTCTTTTGACTTTACCTGATTTCCGTTAATGGTTCCAACAACGCCTTGCAGTCCGTCTCCGAGTCCCAGACGGTTTCCTGTGAGTATGTCACCAACAACAAAAAGGATCAGGGCGCCGATGATAACAACTACCACCAAACCTGAATTTCTGAGCTTTTGTATTACAGCCATAATTTCTAAAGAACGGCAAAAATAATGATTTTAACGATGAATTCACAACCCGGTTTTGATGAAACACCCCGCATTTTTAAAGTTTTTTAAGTATATTGAAATTTGATGCTTTAAAAAACAACAAAACTGCCTTTAAGTATTTGATTGTTAATAGAAAACACGATATCGTGTACTCCTGCCTCCGCTGGGCATTTTTTGCAGCATACGAAGATTTAGCAGGGTTCTGATTTCACGTAGGGCAGTATCAGGTGAATATCCTGCCACTTCCGCCCAGTCGCTGCTGGTAAACTGTCCTTTTTCGCGGGTGGCCATTTTGCGCAACATCTCTTTCTGCCTCGCCGATAATCCCAGCGACGACATTTTATCTTCCAGTTTTTGCCGGCTTAATACAGCTGTCTGTGTATTTTTAATTTCCAGAATCGATTTTTCAATTATTCCTATATACCAGTAAATCCAATCTGTAATATCCATATTCCCTTTCTGGCAGTTTTCCAGTATCTGGAAATAGGCTTCCTTTTCCTTGAGTATTTGTGCAGATGGTGCGTAGTAGCGTGGAAATCCGTTTTCAGAAGCAGCAATAAGCATCAGGGAAATAATTCGGGACAAGGGACCGTTACCATCTGCAAAAGGGTGAAGTGTAAGTAGCCAGAACTGAGCCACTGCGGCTTTCACCAGTTTACTTTCCTGTTGATCATGATTCAGCCATGTTACCCATTTTTTCATTTCTGAATGCATTGATTCTGCGGGTGGCGCCTGAAACATTGTTTTTGTTCCGCTTTTATCCTTGATTTCCAGTCCTGTGCTGCGCCAGGCGCCTGTTACAAAGGATGAAACCCCGGGGTAAAGGCCTGCTTGCCAGTGGCACAAAACATCAGCTGTTATTTTTTTGTCAAAATGGGCAACGCCCGCCACGACCGCCTCTGCAGCGCCTCTGGCCATTCCCCCTGATGCAACCATGTCCGGCAATCGGATTTTTAAACTCCGCGCAATTGCTGATTCTACTTCAGCGTAATCAAATAAATTGTCTTCAATGGCATTGCTGGCAATGGTTTCACTGCTTAGTGCATTGATAATGGCTTGTTTTCTTAACTCGGGAGAATAACCTTCCATGCGCCCATGTAGCTGTCCCTGAAGAAAATTAACCCTCTCAAGCAGACCGGCAAAACGGGTTGTATCAAACCGAAAATCAGGCCACTGTTCCTGTTCATAGATGTAGTTTATTCTCCGCATAAAGTACGGCGAATATAAGCATGGGTCAGGAATTGTGTACGGCCTTGGAAAAAGGCAGTGCTTCGATTCCTGTGGTATTTCCCGCTTCCAGCAGAAAATGCCCGGCCATGCAAATCATGGCAGCATTGTCGGTGCAGTATTCAAATGCGGGCACAAGGCAAGTCATGTTCTGTTCTGTGGCCAATTCCTGCAATTGTTTGCGCAATGCTTTATTGGCAGAAACACCACCCGCGATAGCAATGGTTTTAGGGCGGTATTCCTTAATGGCTTTTCTCGTTTTATTAATGAGATAATCGATAATGGATTGCTGGTATGATGCGCAGATGTCCGCCATGTTGTCTTCTGCAAAGCCACTATTTGATTCTGATTCCTTTTGCAGAAAATACAACAATGCGGTTTTGATGCCCGAAAAACTCATGTTGAGCCCCGGAACAGAAGCCTGCGGAAAAGGAAATGCTTTTGGGTTTCCGGAAAGGGCATGGTTTTCGATGTGAGGTCCGCCGGGGTAGGGCAGGCCCAGTAATTTTGCAGCCTTGTCGAAAGCTTCACCGGCAGCATCATCCAAGGTTGTGCCTACTGGTTTCATTTCCATAAAGTCTGTGACCAGTATCAGTTGCGTGTGTCCGCCACTTACCAGAAGCACCAGCAAGGGGAAGGCCGGTTTAGGGTTTTCTATGTACAGTGCTGCAATGTGCGCCTGAAGGTGGTTTACTCCAATCAGCGGTTTTTGCAGCGCGATGGAAAGACCCTTGGCGGTATTTAGTCCGACCAAAAGGCTGCCCATCAGTCCGGGGCCCTGTGTAACGGCGATGGCGTCAATATCATTCGCCGCAATATTCGCGGTTTTAAGGGCTTTGTCCAGTGTGGGGATGATGTGGCTTTGATGCGCCCTGGATGCCAGTTCGGGAACTACTCCTCCGTATTCACGGTGGATGTCCTGACCGGCTGTGATATTGGCAAGGATTTTGCCCTTATGCCAGATAGCTACAGCGGTGTCATCACAACTGCTTTCTATGCCCAAAATAGTGGAATAACGCATGGCTGGTGGATAGTGAGCGCCTTTCTGTACCTTAATTTCGAATCGGTTGAAAAAGCAGCGGACAAAATTACGCAAGTTTATACTCAGGTTTTTACTGTTTCTGCTTTTATGTGCAGGCCTGTTGGGCATATTGCTGCGCAGCAGGGCGGTTCAGACCTATCTGGCCGGGCGCGCTGCTCAATACCTTGAAAAAGAGCTGGGATGCACTGTTTCGGTAAAATCCATCGAATTTGATCTTGTGCAAAACCTCCATGCCGAAGGCATATTTATCAGCGATCAGCAGGGAGATAGCATGATTTTTATCCGGGTGCTTGATTTTAATCTTAGGAAATGGGACAGGATTCGAAAGAAGATTGATTTTATTGACGGTGAAATTGTCGGCGGTTATGTCCGCGTTGGGCATCATAAGGGTGTCAAGGGGCAAAACATCGATTTTCTGGTTGACTACATCAATGGCCCGCCGAAAAAGAAAAAAACACCATCCAGGCCCTGGGCAGTGCACTTTGGCAATGCCCGTTTAAAGGACACCCGCTTTCATTATTTTGATGAACGCCACAAAGCATCTGAACCGGGCATCATTGATGAATATCATCTGGAGTTTAACGGGATTTCAGGCAACTGCCGGGATTTTTGGCTGATAGATGATTCTCTGCATTTTACCGCTGTGGATGTTAAAACACGCGAACGCAGCGGATTGACAATTGAGGCCTTCAATGCGGTATGCAATATCCATTACAAGGGCATGGATTTCGACAACATGACATTGAAAATGCCCTGTTCGTTTCTTGCCGGGGATTTGCATTTCAAATACCCCGGCTACAAATATCTGGATGAATTCATATCCAATACCGAATGGAGGGCCCGCGTACGCAACAGCAGCGTATGTCTGGATGAGCTTTCCATATTTGATGAAACACTAAAGGGGCACAAGGAAACATTACAGGTAAATGCGGATATTTCCGGTACTTTCGATAAGCTAAGGCTGAAGAATACGCTGATAACCACGGCCGAACAGAGTTTGCTCAAGGGAGATTTGTTTTTTGAAGGGCTGCCTGATTGGCGGACTATGTATTGCGAGTTCGATATTGAAACCATGCAAACCCATGCCTCAGACCTCGAAAGGCTTATTACAGGAATAGCCCTGCCGGAACCGGTTTCGAAGGCGGGTAAGATTTCCTACAGCGGTGTTTTTAACGGGCAGCTACTCGACTTCAATATCAACGGTAATATTGCTTCAGATATCGGCAATGTGGGTGCTGACGGCTACATGAATTTTGAGGATGGTTTGGAAAATGCCCAGTTTGCGGGCCGGTTTTCATCTGCCAGTCTCAACCTAGGAAGTTTGCTGTCTATGCCTGATCAGCTCGGCAACTTTGCTTTTCAACTGGAGGTTGAGGGGGAGGGCCTAACCTCAGACCGGTTTAAAATGAACCTGAATGGGGATGTTCCCTCCTATTCTTTGCTGGGCAAAACATTTTCTGCAGCCAGGGTCAATGGCAATCTTACATCCACCAGATTTGAAGGAGAGGCTTTTCTGGAAGATCCTTTGCTGAATATCGATTTTGGGGGAATCGTAGAATTTGCCGAAAAAGATGCCCGATGGAATTTTACCCTGAATTCGCGGGGAACCAATCTGAATGCCCTGGGGATAGATACCGCACAAACACTGGTCTACGGAAAAGCAGCTGTGGATATTACCGGGATGGATCCCGCAAACATGCAGGGAACCGTTAAACTTAATGATGTTTCCGTACATCGAAGCGGACAGATCTATACTTATTCACGCCAGCTGTTTGGGAAGCGAAACATGGGTCAAACTACTGAGATTTATGCTGCAGGTGAAGCTTTGGAAGGATTTGCCAGAGGAAAATTTGATCCAGCCAATATTGCGTATGTCTTGCAAAATGAAGTGGCTACAATCCTGTCGCGCCGTTTCAGGCATACCAATGCGAAATTTACCGATTCTTTCTCTTATTCAGTTCATGTACCTCAGACAGGGCTGCTGTCAGGTATAATTCATCCTTCGTTCAATACCACTGCGTTTACTGCCTTTGGGATGTTTGACGGGGAAACCGAAACCATGCAGCTGACCGTAGAGCCTATGGATATTTGTTGGGGACAGTTTTCAGCCAAACAACTGAGTTGCAATGCAAGAAAGGAAGACAGCAGCCACCTTGATTTTAACGTATCTGCTGCATATCTGAGCCACCACGATTCGGAATGGTTTCATAACATCGAGATGCAGGGCACTGCCTGTCAGTCAGATGTGAACATGGAGCTGAAAATGAGAGACGCGCGTTGGGATGAGGAAATTGATTTTATTACACACAGTGAGGTTTACGGAGATTCGGTAGCCATGCATCTGGCCAACAGCCGTCTGGAACTGATGCACAATGAATGGCAGGTTGCGGGCAATGCCGGAATAACCTTTTTGCCACAAGGACGCATTCGGGTAAACAATATGTACTTTGAGAGCAGGGATGCGTTTTTTGAAGTCAACGGGATGATTTCGGACCGTAGCAACGACACCCTCCATGTGGATGCAGGCAATTTTATGCTGCAAAACCTAAACCCATTATTCCCGGGCCATGGGCTGGATAGTCTGAAAGGGCGGATAAATGCAGATGTTTACATTACTTCAGTTGTTAAAAAACCACGCATCTGGGGTGATTTTTCCGCCCGGGATCTTGAATATATGGGTGTAGACTATGGTGATTTGGATGTGGGTTTGAACGACAGGGGAGAACCCGGCAGGCTTAGCCTGACAGCAGGATTTGTAAGTGGACCGCTGGATGGTGTTTCTGCCAGGGGAAGTATAGCCTATGAGAGGAAAATCATTGGAGACCAGTTTGATGTAAAACTCAATATTCCATCTACGGTTTCAGTCAAGTCCATGCAGCCTTTCCTTGAGGGAATCGTGACTTTGCAGGAAGGTAAGGTTTCGGGGAATTTTCATCTCGGTGGCAATGCAGATAAGCCAGAACTAACTGGGAACGCAAATATTTCGGGTGCGTATTTTAAAATTGATTACCTTAATACCTGGTACAGGTTGAATGCCTCTGTACTGGCTGATGAAACCGGGTTTTATACCTTCAAGCCGGCCAAGATTGTGGATGAAACTGGTAAAAATCAAGCACTGGCAAAACTGGCCATTAAGCACAATTACTTCACAGACTGGAATCTCGATTTGCGCATAGACAGTGCCCGAAACCTAAAGGTACTGAATACAACCGAAAAGGATAACAGTCTATACTACGGAACGGGTTATGCCGATGGTAACTGCCGCATCTACGGCCCTTTTAACAGGATATCCATGGATATTTATCTTAAAACCCGGCGCAATACGCAAATAAACCTGATGTATTCGGATGTGGAAGAAACTTCTTTCGGTGGTGGTCATGTTAAATTTAGGGCAAAAGGGAAAAAAACAGCTGCAGCTTCAGCTATGCGTAGCAATGGGAGTGATATTTACAGAATCAATCTGTTTCTGGAGGCTACGCCGGAAGCAGAAGCCCAGTTTGTTATTGATAAAAAACTGGGAGATGTAATCCGTGGCCGCGGAGCAGGCACCTTGCGGATGCTGTATGATGAAAATGAGCATTTCTTTCTATACGGTAACTATATCGTTTCGGAGGGAGATTATGTGTTTTCTCTGCCAGGAATCAACGTACTTACCCGAAAAATAGCCTTGGATAAAGGGGGCGTAATTTCATGGGACGGGGATCCGTACAATGTGAATATCAGCATGACCGGCAGTTTTGAAAAGAAAATTTCTCCGTCGGCCCTAATGTCCGCAGTTTCCTCCACCAGCAAGGATTATCCTGCTACACGCATTGTCAGTCAGTTGCAGATGAAGGGCAATCTCTTTGCGCCTGAAATAGCCTTTGATTTGCAGGCCCCTGACCTGCAAGCCGCCGGCGGAGCATCTGCCGATGTGTATTCAGTGATTCAGCGGATACGTTCGGACAAGGATGAAACCATGCGTCAGGCAGTGGCATTGCTGCTGTTTGGTAATTTTATTCCGCCATCTTTTGCCACCGGCAGCGGAACCGGCGGGGTTAGCGGCAGTGGCGTTGCCGGTAGCAGCCTTTCCGGTGTGGCCAGTACTGTGGTAAATGATATTTTTTCCAGATTGGGTATCCCAACCCGAATTCAGGTGAATATTGATGACGTGCGCAGTGCTACAGGTACCAATACTAAGGTTTTTATCAACAGTGAATGGTTTCTGACAGAACGACTTCGTCTGGATGTGAATTACGACCCTACCGTGGCTATGCTCGTGAGCAGCGTGGCATTGCCGCTTAATTTTAACCTGGAATACATGACTCGCAATGAAAACTGGCGGGTTAAGGCATTTAGCAGAAGCAACAATTTATTGTTGCAGCAAAACAACAGTACCATCACCAACGGCGTAAGCGGAAATACCCTGGGGGGAGGTCTGATTTATCGCCGTGAGTTTAATACACTCAGGCCACGCAAAAAGCCGTAATTTTGCCATGATGAGATTGGGTGCATTCCTCTGGGAGAGTCTGCGTATGGCCGTGGATGCACTGCGGAAAAACAAGTTAAGGTCTGTTCTTTCCGTGCTGGGAATAACCATAGGTATTTATTGCATTATCGTTGTGTATGCCCTGGTGCATTCCATGGAGAAAAACATCAATGACAACTTTGCTTCTTTTGGCACCGATGTATTGTTTGTGCAGAAATGGCCCTGGGATGAATTTGGTGGCAATTATCCTTGGTGGAAATACCTGAGACGTCCGGAAACCAGCGTGGATGAAGCCCGGTTTTTGGAAGAAAATCTTGATAAAAGCCTTGCGTCAGCTGTGGCTTTTGCCTTTAGCTCTAGTGAAAAAATTGAACACAAAGGCGTTTCGTTAACGGATACCCGAATTAACTGCGTTTCTCACCGCTACAACGAAGTTCAAAAGGCCGATGTAGAATTTGGGCGCTATTTTTCCGAAGACGAGAGTGCCGCCGGAAGGCCTGTCTGTATTATTGGAGCTACCGTTGCTGCCAATTTGTTTCAGGGAGCCGATCCGCTTGGCAAGGAAATCCGGATAAAAAATCAGGTTTGCAGGGTAATCGGGGTTTTTCGCCGCGAAGGGCAGAGTATTATCAACGCCAGCGCGGATGAACGCGTGATGGTTCCCTTGAAAATGGGCATGTCCATGATGAACTACAAGGAAAATTCAGAGGGAACGCAAATTTTGCTAAAGGCAGCTCCCACAGTTTCACTGGATGATTTGTCGTTCGAAACGGGTCAGCTTATGCGCCGCTATAGAAGAATCGGACCCTATCAGGAAGCTACTTTTTCGGTGAACAGAATGAGCATGATTACCAATGCCGTAAGTGAACTATTTGGAACCATTAAAATCATTGGTGTTGTTATAGGTGGGTTTTCCATGGTGGTAGGCTGCTTTGGTGTAGCCAACATTATGTTTGTTTCGGTAAAAGAAAGAACACAGGAAATAGGAATACAGAAAGCTCTGGGGGCCAGACGCGGATTTATCCTTTCTCAGTTCCTTACAGAATCTGTTATTTTATGCATTATCGGAGGTTTAATCGGACTGATCTTGGTATGGGGCACCCTGCAGCTGCTCAATTTTGTTTTGCAGCATCAGTTAGAAAGCGGTTTTACCTTGTATCTAATGCCTTCTGATGTGTTGCTTGGTATCGGGGTTTCGGTCATTGTGGGGCTGCTTGCCGGTTTCTTGCCTGCTTCGTCCGGTGCCAAACTCAATCCGGTAGATGCCATTCGGTCCAAGTGATTTTGCCTGGTGGAAAGTGCGTGTATTAATGCATTTGGAATTCTGATAAATTTGCTGTATATTTATGGAAATTACAGGAAAAATATTAGAAGTTTTGCCGAAAGTGACAGGCACAAACAAGAGCGGTAATCCATGGCAGAAGCAGGAATTTATACTCGAAGTTCAGGGCGGCCAGTACCCTAAGAAAGCCCTCATGGGTATTTGGGGAGATAAGGTGGATCAGTTTCAGGTTCAAAAAGGGGAAGATGTGACTGTGAGTTTTGACATTGACTGCCGTGAATACAACGGTCGCTGGTATAATGATATCCGTGCGTGGAACGTAGTGAAAAAGAGCGGATCCCAGCCTTCTTCCGTTTCATCTTCTGCAGCACCCATTCACGAAACGCCTGCCGACGTCGATAATATGCTGATTAGCGGAGATGTTTCCGCAGATGCATCTGGAGGCGACGAAGGTTTACCCTTTTAAAAATTGTAATTATGCTGGTAACATTGAGGCAGCTGCAATACATCATTGCGGTATCGGAAACGGGTAGTTTCAGCAAGGCCGCAGATCTTGTAGCTGCAGAACAAAGCACTGTCAGCCAGCAGATCAGGGTTCTGGAAGACCGGCTTGGGGTTTCCATTTTCGACAGGAAAAGCCTTCCGGTAAGACTCACACCGGAAGGAGAGAAAATTGTTGCGCAAGCCAGGGAGATCATTGACAAGGTTGAGGTTATGCTGTTGCCATTTAAGAGCAAGCCAAACCGCTTTGGTTGATTTTGGTTTTTTTACAGGCTCCTTGTTCTATAGGTTTTTCTCATTCTGATTTACTAATTTTGTTTTTATAAATGCTGTTCCGGGAATGGCGGTTTATGTGTTTTGGCCAGGAAAATAGTTTCATACTCGCTGGTTTGTCTGTTTTTTGTGACCGCTCTGCGGGCGCAAAATTTCTGCGATCCTCCCAAGGTGCAGATTCATACCACCATAACCGCTCCTTCCGTTAACAATATACAGCCGCACGGCATTGCAGCCGTCAGTGATGGATTCTGGGTGACCGGTACGATTAACACTGGTCCCGATATGCTCGATTTTATGGTAGCAAAATTCAACGATTCAGGCAGGCTGGTTTTTTTGAAACGTGTTGGAACCCCCGGTGATGAAACTTCCTATCCGGTAGGAATCGCTCCTACAGCCTCCGGGGGGTGTGTTATTGGTGGAAGGTCTCATGAGTCTTCTGTTGGTGCCGGTCTTGCTTCCGTTGCCTGTTTCAACAGAAACGGCACGTTGAAATGGTGGCGAAGAACCACACCAAACGGAAACTTTGGCAGATACGATGCATTCAGGAATGTGATGGTGAGAAAAGACGGTACTGTCTTTGGCTGCGGTTCATCCCATCAGTGGAATTACGATTCACAATTGTTGCTGGCAGCCCTGGATTCAAATGGTAACGAGCTTTTTAGAAATTCCTACAAATACGGAGCGCAGGCGCATATGGGCGCGTCTGCGGCATTTGGCTCAGGATATGTGGTAGGCGGTCACGATGGCAAATCTCCCATAGTATTAATTGTAACTGATAAGGGAGTGGTTGACAAATGTTTTGGTTATAACGCTCCCGACTATTGCACCATCAGTTCCCTGACGGTTTCACCTGCCGGCAAAATCTATGCAGTTGGTAACTACCAGTCAGGGGGTAAGTTCGAAATGTGGGTTGCTTGTATCAATGCCTCAAACGGAAACTTCATCTGGCAAAAAAAATACACCCTCGGATACGCTTATGGTGGTAAAATTGAATGGGAGAAGAATCGCCTCGTAGTTTCCTTCATTCACAATACGGGTGGATGGAACTGGCACAACGGCTTTGCGGAGTTGGATTCTACCGGTAGTGTACAAAATGTAAAACTAATCCGGTTTAAAAACAACTCATTCGAAAACCACATTTCAGGAACCAATAGCGCAAGGTTGCCAGGTGGCGGTATGGCTTTTGTCGGCACCAATTATCTGAATGTGCCTAATCTGAGTCTTGCATTGGTAAATCCCTGCGATACTGCCTTCTGCAATATTCGCAGAACAAGTTTCACTGCGGTAGGCAATACAGGTGTTTCCTTAACCGGAAATAAAGGTACCATGTTTTATGACGGAAAGTTTGCAACGAACCTGAGACCTGTGGTTACCGATGTTAAATTCAAACAGGTTACAGATTGTATTTCCTGCCCGGGTCCGGCACCTATCCATTTCAGGGATACAGCCATTTGCAAAAATACCGCGGCTATATTTAGGATAAAGGATTACAATTCATCTGTTCTGTGGTACGATGGGGATACTTCGCATGTCAAATCCATTTCAAAGACGGGTGTTTTTCACTTGTTTCTTTCCAATAGCTGCGGAACCTATCGTGATACATTTGAAATCAAGAATTACCCCCCAATGGTCAAGGTTTTGCCCAGTAAAGTATCCCTTTGCCCGGGTTCTTCCATTGTAATAAATGGGTCACAGTCGCTTGGTTTTAGTTATAGTTATTACTGGACCGATGGAATTGTACATCCACAGCGAATAATCAATAAACCGGGTGTGTATATACTTGTTACCTCCGATGCCTGCGGCAGCAGACGGGATACACTGTACGCAGCTGCGCCTGCAGGGCCCTCTTTTGCCTTGCGGGACACCACCATTTGCGATACCCCGTTTGTATTTATTCAAAACACCCAAAACCATGCTGTTAAAATAACTTGGTCTGATGGTGATACTGCTCACATAAAGAAATTCTATAAACCGGGTAAATTTTTTCTGAATTACACAGATTCCTGTGGCATGCGCAAGGATTCATTTGAAATAGTTTTACAATCCCGCCCGCAAAGGGTTTTAGAGAGAACAATAATGGGTTGCAGGGGCAATGGCTTCATACTGAATGGAGCTCAGCCGGGTAATGGGATTTATAGCTACCGATGGAGCGATGGGACTTCAGGCCCGGTTGCAATTTTTCGAAACAGCAGTAAAATCCTGCTTACTACTACAGGCTATTGTGGTACCCGCAACGATTCCGTGGATGTGACCCTAATAGATTGTATTTGTGAAATCTGCATTCCCTCGGCCTTTACACCTGGAAACAAAGATGGCAGAAACGATGTGTTCAAACCAAGCCTGGATTGTAAATACAGTGATTGCACTTTGAAAGAATCGCGCATGCGTATCTACAACCGATGGGGTGAAAAATTGTATGATGCTCCTGCCACTGAGGGATGGGATGGAACATTCATGGGTGAAACAGTGTCTGATGGACAATATGTTTATGTGATTTATCTTTTATTTAATAACCACATTTCAGGTAGTAAAATCCGCTCAGAAACAGGCATGGTAACTGTTTTATCGGGTAACTAAAGGGTTTGGTCCCATCACTATTAAATAAACAGCTTTATCATTCTTTACTGTGTATTGATTTGGGTTTGTGTAGAAGTAATAATCACTCTTAATTATTTGCTGCTAATTATGATTATTAAGAATAATTGAATATTTTTTGTAATATTGCGATTGCTAAACTATGAAAATACCTTTTATACCCGGTGTTTTTTCGTTAAAAAAAACCATCATTTTAATTGCAGCCTTCGTTGTTATTCAAGTAACCTATGCTGCCAAATGGTATGTGGATGTTGCAGGTAGTAATGCCTATACAGGCAAATCCGCCACATTTATTTCCGGAAATATTGGTCCGCTAAGAACCCTGTCGGCTGCATATGATTCTGCTGCAGTGGCGGATACCATTTTCATGGGCAGCGGCTACTTTGCTGAGCATTTTTACATGTCTACCAAAGATGTTTACATTGCAGTGAGCAATACTGTAGTTAAGGCAGTGTCGCTGGATGGCGCCGGAGCGGCCTGCATCGTAATTGGTGCAGCAGGTAACAGCTTAACCATTAAAGATACCCTGAATTTTAACAACAGTATACTTTACACTTCCACCGCCAATGCAAGTCTTAGGCTTGCCCCTGAATGTGTTCAAAACGGGGGTAACTCAAGTTCTTTTGTTGATGGGAAATATGCCATTGGTGTGTCAACAGGTCCGGCTGATGTAATCTTTCATCTGGGCGACAATAATAATGCCGATTACAGGAAGGTAAGGGTTACTTTTACAAAAACCGGAACTGATACGGTTTACATTGAAAACCGCATGAATTATGGAGCTGCTCCTGTTAGTGGGGCTCTTCCTGCAGGAATAAGGAACATCAGTGATATCCGTTATTTTAAACTGGGAGCCAGCAACTATACTTCAGCAAGTGACTTTGTCCTTGAGCCAGATTATGATTTTCAGAATATTGATGACGAAGCCGGCGATGCAGACGGGTTAAGACTTGTTATGCACAAGGGGTCAGGAAACTGGATTTCCCTTGATGGAATAGGAACTGCTGACGATGCAGGTACTTTGCAGAATACACTTCCTGCAGATACCCTGGCATTCTTTACGTATGCCAATGATTCACTGGGTCACAACGCCCTGGGCTCTGATGAAGTGTTTGCTGTTCTTCCCGCAACATTTAATGCCTGCTTGGGACAGCCCGTTAACTTCAGCGATTCTTCCGTGAGTCTTCGCTTTTCGATTGATTCCTTCTTTTGGGATTTTGGTGTTGCCTTGCTTAATACGGATACCTCCAGCCAGCAAGCCCCGTCCTATACCTATGCTGATACCGGTAATTACATTGTGAAGTTGAAAGTGTATAACAGTGGAGGTTATCAGGATTCCACCACAGCAGTTGTTCGAATCAATGCCTTACCTGCTGTGAATTTCGGATTTACCGAAGTTTGTAAAGGTGCGCTTACCCGCTTTACAGATTCATCTAAAATAAATGCACCATCATCCATTGCTTCCAGAAAGTGGTCTTACGGAGACGGTGGCATTGGCACAGGTTCGCCTGTGAACTATCCATATGCTACGGATGGTGTATTCAACGCAAGGTTGGTTGTAACAACCAACAACGGATGCTCGGATTCTACCGATAAGCCCGTGCGCGTATTCGCAAAACCAACAGCAAATTTTCTGTCGCCTGCAAGCTGTATCAATGACTCAGCTATTTTTAGAAGAATCAGAAATACCAGTCCTCCTGAGAATCAGGTTTCATATACATGGTATATCAATGGGGCATTCCATAAAACAGATACCCTCACAAAATATCTTTTCACCATTCCGGGTTCGCAAAGCGCAAAACTCATTGCCACGTCTACCAATGGCTGTGTGGACAGTATTACCAAAACTTTCAATCTTTTCAACCTGCCTGTCCCCTATTTTACTGTACCGGTCGTTTGCCTCAATGACAGTGCTTATTTCCTTCGCATCAGAAACACGATTCCGCCGGAAAGTACCCTTTCATGGAGATGGAAAGTTGATGGGGTGTCTGCAAGCACAGATACAGCATTTAAGTACAAATTCACTGTAGCCGGTCCGCATGCTGTAAAGCTAACCGGACAGTCCATAAACGGTTGCAAGGATAGTATCACTAAAAACATAACGGTTCAGAATCTGCCCGTTGCTAATTTCCTGACTTCCGATATCTGTCTTTCAGATACAGCCCGTTTCCGTCGCATAGCCAACACCATTCCTCCCGATAACCAAATAACCTGGTCATGGAAGGCAGATGGTGCTCCGCTTGCGGGTGATACCGCCGCTAAAATCAGATTTGCCACCATCGGTTCTCATACTGCTTCGCTTTATGGTGTTACTGCTTTTGGCTGCAAAGACAGCATCACCAAGACATTTACTGTGTATGGATTGCCTTCGGTCGGTTTCGTCCTCGATCCTTCCGTTGCAGGCAATACCCAAACCCAGTGTCTGAAAGGCAATAAATTTACTTCTTTCCCAACCCTGTCCACCACGCAGGCACAAACCATTGCCAGCGGAAACTGGAAGTGGGGAGATGGCAGCACAGATATGCTGAAGGATAGTGTGCATTCTTATGTTTCTACAGGCAACTACACAGTAACGCTTGTTGCTACCACAAACAGGGGTTGCACAGACAGTGCCAACAACATTTACCGGGTTCGTGGTACCCTGAGCCTGAACTTTTCAAAATCGGGTAGCTGTGTGCCAGACAGCATTATTTTCAGTGATTCGGCCGTTTCTGCCAGTTCCGCCATAGCAAGCCGCATGTGGAAAGTAAATGGGGCCAACGCATCTGCTGTTTCTCCTGCCAAAATTTTCTTTAACGGAACAGGCCCATATACGGTTTCATACACTATCACCACCGCTGAAGGGTGCACCGATACAATTTCCAAGACATTTTCATTTATAACTTACCCAAATCTAACCTTCAACCTTACAGGAACTTCCCCTTTCTGCGAGGGAGATAGCCTGAAAGTGCGCGCCAACGGCGGAACCAACATTGTTTGGCTGAACGACAATGATACCAACAGAACCAAAGTGTTTAAATCTGCCATCCGCTACAGGGTTAGGGCATATAACGGCACTACCTGCTTCGTTGAAGATGATGATACCGTTCTTGTATTCCCCAAAGCTGTTGTGAAGGTATTCTCTGACACTACCATTTTCAGGGGGTCTTCTGCATTTCTGAGGGCTACCGGCGCTTCAACCTACAGCTGGACTCCGGCAACGGCATTAAATACTGCTACAGGGTCTCAGGTTAGGTCTTCAACCCTGCAAACACGCAACTATGTTGTTACAGGAACTGATATAAATGGTTGTTCGGGTAAGGATACTGTTACCGTTACTGTAATTGATCCAGTATTTACGCGCATACCCAATATCATTTCACCCAATGGAGACGGAGATAACGATGTGTGGGATGTAAAAGAACTCCGTGATCTAGATTTATATGATCTGACGATTGTAGATTATGCAGGAAAAGTTGTTTACGAAAGCAGCAACTACCAGAATGACTGGGGCGCTGTCGATAAAAGCAACAACCGATTGCCGGACGGTATCTATTACTATCTGCTGCACCATAGGGGTAATCACTCAGAATTGAAAGGCTTCATCCACGTAATACGTTAATACTGTGAAAATCACCAAATATACCCTCCTTATTGCTTTGCTGGGCATAGCCGGCAAGTCAGCAGCTCAGATGAGTTCGCGCATAGATCAGTTCTTTCTGGATCCTTCGGTAATAAACCCGGCGGCCATGTCCATGCAGAAATCTGCTACGGCTTCATTGTTTTTCAACCGCATCTATTCTGCTGTTCAGGGAACCCCCCAGAATGTGCTTGCCAATATCGTATTGCCGTTGCCCAATGAGCGCACCACATTCGGAGTTTTCTATCTGAATGAAAATGCAGGTTTTAGCAGCCTTCAGAATGCCTATGTCTCCTATGCTTATGCAATCCCATTTAAGGATGAAAGCAAGCTGAGTCTCGGTGTTTCAGTGGGTTTTATGAACCAGAGTTTTGATCCTAGCAAAGCGGTATACATCCATTCTAACGACCCAATTATCAATTCCCTGATATTCAGCCCTGCCGTTACCCGTGCAGATCTGCGTGCTTCTGCTTTTTACACCCGCAATGGATTCAGATTCGGTGTTTCTACCAGTCGCCTGCCTAAGCCACGTTTTGATTATAGTTATTTTAACTATGCTGCTGAATATAATCTTCAAAACGTATCAAATATATTGTTAGGCCATTCATTCGAAGTTGGAGAGAAAGTGAAAATTGAGCCTATGGCAAATGTTACGCTCTGGGATTTTAAAAATTACAGAGCCCAGCTGAACATAAATGCCAGCTATGATAATAAGTTCTGGTTTGGTTTTTCAGGCAATGATGCATCCCAGTTTGGTGCCAATATGGGTGCAAATCTGGGAGGTGGAACCCGTTTCGGTTATGCCTTTATGTATCCTACCGGAAAGTCGCGAGAAGTGCTTGGCAATGGACACGAATTTTTCTTCACCATAGGCTTGGGAAGAGGATCGGTTGCACCTATTCCTGATGAAACAACGCAGGAAGAGAAAGCAACCTCAGAAAGGCGTAAAGTGCAAATAACCGTTACCGATCTTCCCGGGTTTATCGAAGCAGGTTTGGGTATAGATACTGCTGGTATTACTATTGCCAAACTGGATAGCAATGCCAAGGCTGCAGCCGGCTTTTATATTGTTACCGGGGTAAGTTCCGACGAGTCGAAAGCCAATAAAATGATAAAGAATTTGTACATGAATGATCAGTTCTCGTACAAATACCATGACCGCAAGAATAACAGCTATTACGTGTATGTGAAGTACTTCAAAACACGCAATGAGGCAGATCGTTTTCTGCTGAGCTCTGAGGTAGGACTTACCCAGTCCTGGGTTCGGGAAGTTAAATAATCATTTTTCCGGCACCTGAAAAATACATGCCTGCCAGCGCGGCATCACGCATGTTTTGGTTTTGTGCATACAGGCCTGCAATCATACCGGTAAGGGTATCGCCACTACCACCCCTTGCCAGCTTTGCATTCCCTGATCCGTTGTAAAATACGTTTCCATCCGGGCATGCCAGTAAACTGTAGGTGTCTTTGGCAAGGATATATATTCCCAATTCCTGAGATTTTTGTACCGCAAGTATTTCCTTTTCCCGGCCACTTTTTGTGGAGCCAAAAAGCCTGTTAAACTCTGCAGGATGAGGTGTCAGCAGGCTTCCTTTGGGTAATTGGCTCAGCATTTCAGGTTTTTCAGCAAGAATGTTAAGTGCATCTGCATCAGCAATAAGCGGTAAATGAAAGTGTTTTATGACCGCTTCCAACAATTTATGGGTTTCTGCGTTGTTCCCCAATCCTGGTCCTATGGCAATGGATCGGTATTTTTCTGCCGGCAGGTCCTCAATTGCTTTCTCATCGAGTGTTCTTGATAAATGCATTATCCCCGGATAGTTTGCCAGACAGGCGGCAGCACTTTCCGGTGAGAGCGCCGTCGTTAAGCCGCTTCCTGCATCATAACACGCTCTTGCAGCCATGCTTATAGCACCGTGCATGCCTATGTTGCCGCCAATGAGCAGCGTATGCCCAAAAGTGCCTTTGTGGCTGTGTCGGGGGCGTTCAGGCAACAAGCTTTTCAGTTGTTCGTAAACCTGGGAATTTGTATCCAGGAAGTAGCGATTCGTATCAATGGAATCGGTCACAATACCGCAATCCACCACGCTAAAATCAATTTTAAATTCGGGGTAAAGCAGGGAAGGTTTGGGCGTTTGTATGGCAATTACTTTTCCTGCTTTTATCCAGGTGATATTTTTGTTATCGGGTTCATCAGGCAATCCGCTCGGTGTATCAATGGATATGATTTCTGCACCCGAAGCATTGACTTTCTCTGCCAGTAATTTCCATGCATCCTGCAAGGGATTTGAAAGGCCGGTGCCAAACAAGCCGTCTATTACCACTGTGTTTTTAGGTATCACAATATTTTGGACATCATGCACAATATCCAAGTGGATGCCTGGTTGACCGCTGTATAGAGCCATCCTGAACGAAAGCGTCTGTCCCGGCTTTTTACCGAAAAGACAGATTTTTGTTGATACACGGAAACCTTTTGCTGCTAATAGTGAAGCCAGACACAGTCCATCAGCACCGTTGTTTCCGGGGCCGCAAATGATGGTAATAGCGGTGTCTGAAGTTAATAATGTTTGCAGGTGCTGAAATATTCGCTGAACAGCCCTGTCCATGAGGTCGTGGGGGTGCATTCCCTCTTGTTTCATGGTGAGGGTATCGCACTGCCTGCTTTGTGCTGAGGTTAGGATTTTTAACCCGGGGTCCATACAATCAGGCTTCTGGGGACAACCTCGATTTCTGCTATGTTTTCTATGATGGCCGCCGCCTCGCCATCCAGGTGCAATGGCCTTTTCCCTGCAAATTCCATTGCGAATTTGCTCCCCGAAATACGGTAAACATCCGAACTTTTATGAATGCTGCCTGCTGCGAGCCTAAAACCGATGGCAGGGATTTTTATAGGATTGGTTTTTCGAAAAATGACTGCTGAAATAGCCCCGTCATCATCTCTTGCAGCCGGATCTACTCTGAAATTGTTGCCCCACTGGCTTCCATTGCAAAAATCTACCATCCATACTTTGCCTTCCCACTGACCATTTTCATTGGTAATGCGGGTGTCGAATGCATCCATTTTCAGGTTTTTGAAAACCGTTTTAATATAGCCTCTCAATCCCCTATGCTCTTCACGTTTAAACTCATGGCTAATTTTGGCGGTATAGCCCACCCCTGCAATATTCAAAAAATGGTAACCGTTGAAAAGGCCTGTATCCCGCAAGGAAACTATAGGGTTTTCAGCCGCTTTGAGTGCTTCTTCCCATTTAAGTGAAATATGGTGGTGTCTGGCATAACCATTTCCAGAGCCCAGCGGAATGATACCCAAAGCGGTTTCCGTACCTGTCAACTGGCTGCTTACTAGGTTCAGTGTACCGTCACCGCCACAGGCAAAAACCGCCCTGTAGTTTTTCTTAGCCAGCTCTCCGGTAAGTTCAATCAACTCCTCGGGGGATTTTGTCTCATATAGAGAGTAGCCTTGCATGCCTTTAACAGCGGTAGCCATTTCTTTACCTTTCTTTTTCACGGCTGCATTGCCGGAGGCAGGATTAATCAGAAATGCTATTTTTTTATCGGTTTTACCCATCAGTTTTTAAATACGTATTGTAGAATGTTGGCACCCATTTGCAGTGCTTTTTGACGCAGTGGCTCGGGATCATTGTGTACCTCGGCATCTTCCCACCCGTTACCCAGATCGCATTCATAATCGTAAAAGCAAACCAGCCTGCCTTTATAAATAAGGCCAAAGCCCTGGGGTGATTTCCCTTCATGCTGGTGTATCTTGGGTAATCCCTGAGCGAATATGAATGGAGAATTGTATATGGCGTGATTGTGCGGAAGTTCTTTAAAATCCAGTTCCGGAAATACCTTTTTCATTTGAGACCGAACGAATTTATCCATTCCGTAATTATCACAAATATGTAAAAAACCACCGCTTTCCAGGTATTTTCTCAGGTTTAATGCTTCTGCATCACTAAAAACCACGTTGCCATGTCCGGTCATGAAAATGTAGGGGTGGTTGTACAAATCAGGTCCACCCACATCTACAATACTTTCAGCGGGATCAATGCGCATGCCGAGACGCGTGTTGCAGAATTTGGCCAGATTGCCCAGCGCTGTTTTTGAACTGTACCAGTCACCGCCGCCATTGTATTTCAGTCTGCCCAGTTTTACCGAATAACCGGCCGACGGATGTTTCATAGCACCCAGAAGCAGTGTGGCAGCGGTTAATACCAGTCCCAGCGTGATGCGGTTTATGGAACTCAACATCTGAATTACAGGTAAAGGTACAAAAGAAATGCCAATCCTGCGGCAATGCGGTAATAGCCAAACCAGGCGAACCCTTTGGTTTTTACCAGCTGTATAAAGAATCGTATGGCGATGAGGGCCGTAATGAAGCTGAATATGTTTCCCAGGCCAATATCCTGCAGTTGCGAAGCCGAGAGATTATCCCAGTTTTTTAAAAGCTTGTAAAGACCTGCTGCAGTCAGTGTAGGGACAGCAAGGAAGAAACTAAATTCGGTAGCGGCAACCCTGCTCAGTTTGCATCCCAGGGCTCCGGCGATGGAAGCGGCACTGCGACTTACACCGGGCACCATGGCAAAGCTCTGAACCAATCCTATTTTCAATGCATCCTTGTAAGTGATATCATCGACGGTTTTATTGCCTTCCGGTAACAGTTTTTCCATGAACAGCAGGAATATGCCAATAAGAATCAGGGTAAAACCGACAATGGCGGGTGTTTGAAGCAATGCTTCAAGAAAATCATCAAACATCAGACCCAGCACAGCAGCGGGTAAAAAACCGGCGAAGAGCTTCAGGTAAAAAGTGTAATCCCTGAAAGCAAAGAATCTTTTTGGATAGGCTGCAATCACCGCCAAAATGGCCCCAAACTGCACTGTAATGATGTAGGTGTCAATTTTTGCGGCATCCAGCTGCATGATTTCACCCGCCATCATGAGATGGCCGGTGCTGCTTACCGGTAAATATTCAGTGACGCCCTCAATGAGGGACAAAATCAGGTTTTCAATCCAGGTCATTCACCCGAATTTGTTTTCCCTTTGTAGAAAATGGAAACAATGCCCAGGCCAAAACCCAGCATTACCACAATGGGTGCCAGGGTAATCTTGGTGCTGCTGTATATGTCGGTTGTACCGCTCATCAGGGCAAAGCCAATGACAAGCACCATCAGTGATACTCCCAGCATTATATAATTCAGGGTTCCGAAAACCATTTGAGGTTTGCTGCCTGAAATTTCCTTTTTTACATCGGAATTGGTATTTAGCTTATTGCTCATTAGTATAGATTTTCAATTTTACTGCGAAGATACTTACGGGTGCTGAACCATGCACTACCTGCTGCAATTAAAATTCCGCAAAGTGCGGTAGCCGTCAGGCAAACAGCAGCCTGCAAAGGCTCAATGAATCCCGCGATTTCAGCAATGGATCCCAGCCCGTCCCAAATGGTATGAATACCCTTCATAGCGCCAAAAAGCATGATGAGGGAAATGGGAAAAGCGATTAGCGCATACAAAATAAACTTGCCTATAATGGGCCTGATGATAAAGCCATGGGTAGCCCCAACAAGCTGCATACTTTTGATGATAAAGCGGTTGGCAAAGATGTTCAGGCGGGTGGAATTGTGTATCAGTCCGATGGCAATAATCACAAATATGCAGGTTAGGCCGAGCAATGTAAGTTGTACTTTGGCCACATTATCGTTTACCGATTCAAGCAGGTTTTTTTGGTAAACAACACTTTCAACCAATGGCAGTTGACGGAGCTTTTCAGCCACTTTCTCCAGCTGTGGCGCCGAGGCGAATTCTGCTTTAAAAAACAATTCCAGGCTTAGGGGTAAGGCGTTCAATTCCACATATTGCATAAAGGCAGGATCGTTGCTTTCGGCCATTTCTTTCATGCCCTCTTCCCGGCTTACAAAACGGGAGTTTTTATACCATTTTTCCCTGCTGAGTTCCTGTTCGAGAGATTTTACCTGTTCTGATGTGCACGAATCCTTGAAATAGACATCCAGGCTGCTGCTTTCTACCAGGCTTTTGCTCAATCCCTGGAAACCAAGGTAGGTGAGGGAAAGCAATCCCAGCATGAACATAACCAACGCCAGGCTGATGATGCCCGGCAAAGCACTGGGCCTGCGTCGTTTGGATTTTATTTCTGTTACTTCAGACATGCATGGCGAATTACACAAAATCAAAACAAAGAACAAGTAATAAGTTATCCGCAATTGTGCATAGTGCCGTTATCCGTTATTTTTGCGCTATGCAAAAAGAACAGACTACATCCATGCAGCATCGCCTAATTCAGGTTGGACACTGGGAGGGAATCAGCTATTTGTTGCTGCTTGGTTTGGCTATGCCTCTGAAATATCTCGCCGGCTGGCCGATGGCTGTGTCTGTTTTTGGCTCAGTGCACGGATTTCTCTTTGTGTGGTTTGGTTTGCTGTTGTTTTGGATGCAACTAAAAAAACAAATTACCCTGTCTAAAGCAATACTTGCCGTTTTCTTGTCGCTTTTGCCATTTGGTACCTTTTATCTTGAGAAACTGGTTTTTCGTAAATAATTTGTCATTTTAAGACAAATATCGTATTTTTGTTATTTATGGATGGTGTGAATATTAAGCAGGTGCTGCTTGAAAATATCATTTTCATAGATATAGAGACTGTATCTGCCCGAAAAAGCTTTGATGAACTGAGCCCGGAGTGGCAGGATTTGTGGAAGCGCAAAGCCAAAAATCTGATTAAGAACGAGCAAACAGAGGCCGAGGTTTACGATCAGGCCAGCATTTATGCAGAGTTTGGAAAAATTATTTGTATAGGTGTCGGTTTTTTGAGAAGAGGGAAGGATGGTCTGCAGTTTCGTGTCAAGTCATACTGCGGCGATAATGAGCGTGAGTTACTTCAGGATTTTTCCAATTTGCTGAACCGCAGTTTTAACGGAGTCAATTATCTGCTGTGCGCGCACAATGGTAAAGAATTCGATTTTCCTTATCTGGCCAGAAGAATGATGGTGCATGGTATAGAATTGCCCCGTATGCTCGATACGCAGGGAAAAAAACCATGGGAGGTTCCCCATATTGACACCATGGAGCTCTGGAAATTCGGCGATAGAAAGAGTTTTACTTCGTTGAATCTATTGGCACATCTGTTTGATATTCCCACGCCCAAGGACGATATCGACGGATCCATGGTGGGTGCTGTATACTGGCAGGAGAATGATCTGGACAGGATTGCCCGGTATTGTTGTAAAGATGTGCTTACCCTGGCCAGGGTTTTTTTACGCTTTAGAGGTGAAAAAAGCATATCCGATGAGGATGTGGTTTATGCCTGATTACCTGGCGGTTATACTTGATTAAGCATGCCCGGGCAACAGGTTGGGTTGCCATGTTGTCAGTTATTTAAACAGGTAACCTTTCGGCAGCGAGTTCATTGCCGTTATCTTTGCAAATAGTTCCGCATGCGCAAACTTCTTTCGGTTATATTCTTAATACACTTATTCGCGGGATTAAAAGCGGCAGAACCTACCATTCCGGCCAGTAACCTGCAGTTCGGTAACCTTACCTGTTTGTCTGTGAATCTTACCTTTACCAGAGGCAATGGGTCCTGGCGCACAATCCTAATCAAACAAGGCAGTGCTGTCGATGCTGTTCCGCTGGATGGTACCAAATACACCGCTTTTTCAACCTTCGGCTCAGGCACGCAGATTGGAACCGGTAATTATGTAATTTTTGATAATATATCCAATTCCTTAACCATTACCGGCCTGCAGCCCGGAGTTACCTATCACGTGGCTGTTTTTGAGCATGACGGACTTGCCCCGAACTATCTCACTTCCTCTTTTGCCACTGCTTCTTTCAAAACGCATTCGCTGAATCTGAATTTTAGTTTCAGCAGAACAGACAGCTGTGAAAAGACCAACAAGGTTATTTTCACCAATAAATCACAGGCGAGCTTTGGATGGATTACCTATACCTGGTTGTTTCGCGATGGTAATTCGGATACTGGGGTTAATGCACTTCACACCTACAATGCCGGAGGGAATTATGCAGTTCAGCTGATTGCTTCTCCATCACTGGGCTGCGTAAATAATTTCACCCTGCCGCGAAGTGTTTTTATTGTTCCAAGGCCACGCAGTTCCCCGACTGTTAGAAACTGGGATACAGCACAATGCCTAAATAATAATCGTTTTTACTTTGAAGATAAAACAACCATACCGCCGATTCCGCGATGCGGTAAGAGCGTGATGTGGTATCTGGGCGGAGCCGACAGTACATCCTTTCCAAATCCGGATAAGAATTACACTGTGCCAGGGAAGTATCGAATTTTTTTCAAAAGTGAAACTACCTATGGGCTGAATGGCAATGTATACAATACAGGTTGCACAGATACAGCTTCCATTGTTTTGCGAGTTATACCTGACCCAAGTAGCGGTATTAAAATCAACGATTCCATTCAGTGTCTCAAGAACAATAGTTTTACTTTTCAGAATTCTACTTCCAATTTGGTTTACTATCGCTGGTATTTTGGTGATGGAGATTCCTCAGTATTGCAGAATGCAACCCATTCCTACAGCGATACCGGTGTGTTCAGGGTTATGCACAGTGCACGCAGTGCAGAAGGGTGTTTTAGTGCCGACACGACGTATATAAGGGTTAGGGCCAACGTAACCGCCAAATTCACGGGTTTACCTGCCTTCGCTTGCGAAAATGCCCCTGCGATTAGTTTGGTTGCCGAAGCACCGGGTGGAAGATTCAGTGGTGGCCCGGTTTCCGGAAATACATTCACTTGTTCACCTCCCGGAAATTATACAATCAAGTATACCATCCCGGATGCCGATTGTCCTGATTCTACTACTGCTACCATCAAGGTTCACCCGTTGCCACGCTTTAATCTGGGTAGAGATACCAGTCTGTGCAATGGTAGCAGTCTGACATTGAGCGTAAATGCGCCTGGCACCGTTACCTGGAATACCGGACAGTCGGGGAACGCCATTGCAGTGAGTTCGGGTGGGCTGTTTCACGCCAGTGCCGATGATTTAGGCTGTGTTTGGGCAGATTCGCTGCGTATATTTCTTGGCGATGAACCCATCGTGAAACTGCCGGCAGATACCCTTCTCTGCCGAGGGGGTATTTTGAAACTGTCTGCAACCTGGCCTCAAAGCCGCTACAAGTGGAGCACCGGACAGACGGATTCTGTAATATATGTAACCAAAGGCGGAACCTACAGCGTAACAGTTACCAATCCCTGTGGTGTGGCTGCCGATGCCGTAAACGTGCGTTACCAGGAAGAATTATGTGATTTGTTCATCCCTAATGCGTTTACGCCCAATAATGATGATAAAAACAATGATTTCCAGATTTTTGTAAGAGGGGGCAAGCCCATTCTGATGCTGATATACGACCGTTGGGGTGGCAAAGTATTTGACAGCCGCGAAAAAGGAATTTACCAATGGAATGGAAAATCTGCCGACAGCGATTGTATGGAGGGTTTATACCATTACGTTTTTCAATATGAAATGCCTGCAGGAAGTCGTGTGCGCCGCGGAACGGCCAAAGGTAGCGTACTTCTGCTGCGCTGATGAATTCGGGTAAAAAGTGTCAGTAAATTGAGGATTATTGGGTGCAGTTGTGTACTAACTTTGTGCACACATGCAAGTCGCTACCGTTGATCAGGCCAAACAACTGGGCCTTCTTGAAGAAGAATTTCACCACATCTGCAGCATTCTGGGCCGTGAACCCAATTTTACAGAACTGAGCGTTTTCTCGGTGATGTGGAGTGAGCACTGCAGTTACAAAAATTCCATTGTATGGCTGAAAACCCTGCCCCGCGAAGGAAGCAAGATGCTGGCAGAAGCGGGAGAGGAGAATGCCGGACTGGTGGATATTGGCGATGGGCTTGCCTGCTGTTTTAAAATTGAAAGCCATAACCATCCCAGTGCTATTGAGCCTTACCAGGGTGCAGCAACCGGTGTGGGTGGCATCAACCGCGATATTTTTTCCATGGGTGCAAGGCCCATTGCCCAACTGAACAGCCTGCGTTTCGGGAACCTAAAAACCGATCGAACCAAGTGGCTGATGAAAGGTGTGGTAAAAGGCATCGGTGATTACGGAAATGCCTTCGGTATACCCACTGTGGGTGGCGAAGTGTATTTTGACGACTGCTACGAACAGAACAACCTGGTGAATGCCATGAGTGTGGGTATTGTACCCGTAGGTAAAAGCATTTCTGCTGCTGCAGGCCCTCCCGGTAACCCGGTTTATATCTTTGGCTCTGCTACCGGAAAAGACGGCATACACGGTGCTGCCTTCGCCAGTAAGGACATGAGCGAGGACAGCATACAGGATCTGCCGAGTGTGCAGGTGGGTGATCCTTTCTGGGAGAAACTGATTCTGGAAGCCACCATGGAACTGATTGAAACCGGCGCTGTAGTGGGCATGCAGGATATGGGAGCTGCAGGTATTACGTGCTCAACCAGTGAAATGAGCGCCAAAAGCGGCGTGGGTATGGATGTGTGGCTGGATAAAGTTCCCATGCGCCAGTCCGATATGAAGTCATGGGAATTGCTGCTCAGCGAAAGCCAGGAGCGCATGCTGGTAGTAGTAGAGAAAGGGAAGGAGCACCTGGCTGAAGAAGTTTTCAGGAAATGGGAAATTACCTATGCCCATATCGGTCAGGTAACCGATACCGGACGCGTTCGCTATTACATGAACGGCACTTTGGAAGGCGATATTCCCGCCGAAAGCCTGGTGCTGGGTGGCGGAGCACCTGTATATAAAAGAGAATGGGCAATCCCCGCATATTTTGCAGAGATTGAGAAGTTTGATATTGCCTCAATCGCAGACATTACGCCGGAAGAAGCCAAAACAGCCGCCATGCAGCTTTGTGCCGAACCCAATATCGCAAGCAAGCGCTGGGTGTATGAGCAGTATGACAGTATGGTGGGTACTGTAAACCAAAGTACCAATAGGCCCAGCGATGCTTCGGTGGTGGTGGTGAAAGGGACCAACAAGAGCCTGGCACTTACCGTAGATTGCAACAGCCGCTACATCTTTGCTGATCCCGATAAAGGAACGCAGATTGCCGTGGCCGAAGCATCCCGCAATATCCGCGTTACTGGCGGTGTGCCTACCGGAGTTACCAACTGCCTGAATTTTGGTAACCCCTACAACAAAGAAGTTTATTACCAGTTCAAACACGCTATCGACGGCATGGGTAAAGCCTGTCGCAAGTTTGATACCCCGGTAACCGGTGGAAACGTGAGTTTCTATAATCAAAGTACCAATGGCAATGCGGTTTATCCCACACCAACCATCGGCATGGTGGGTATAATTGAGAAGCCTGAACACCGCATGACACTGGATTTTAAACAGGCCGGCAACCTGATTTACCTGGTTGGCGAAGCCAAAAATGACCTGGGCAGCAGCCAGTATCTGGCCAAGCTCAAAGGCGTTGAATTCAGTCCCTGTCCGCATTTTGACCTGGATGAAGAATACGCTGTGCAAATGGCTGTATACAATGCCATCACCTCAGGTATGCTCAATAGCGCCCATGATATCAGCGAAGGTGGCTTGTTTGTTGCCTGTCTGGAAAGTGCCATGGCTGGCGGAACAGGCTTTGATATCTGCACCCTGTCAGGAGTTAGAAATGATGCCTGGTTGTTTGGGGAGAGCCAAAGCCGCGTGGTGGTAAGCATTTCCGAGAAAAACAAGGCCGCATTTGAAAGTGCCATGCAGCAGGCTAGTGTGAAAACCCTGCACATCGGCACTGTAACGGCTAACGGTATTGGGGTAAACGGTCAAAGCTGGGGTGAAGTGCAGGATTTTGCCAAACCCTACAATACCGTAATCGCAGAAGCCATAGGCTAATTCATTTTTTATTGATTTAAAAGCCTGGGAAAAAATTGGGGTTAAAAATATCGGGAATGATAAAAAACCGGTTTACCGATATTATTTTTGAGGGGTGGAAAAGTGGTATCCAAATACAGGGCTGGATGCGGAGCAGCAACAGCGTATTCGGGATAAGAAAACCCGGCTGGATGCATTGCGCCCTTTTCCGGGTAGCGCATTTAAGCGCCTGCAACAGGATTTTGCCGTAGAATGGACCTACAATTCCAACAGCATTGAAGGAAATACCCTCAGCCTGCGAGAAACCCGTGTGGTGCTGCAGGATGGACTGACCATAGGCGGAAAAACACTGCGGGAGCATTTTGAAGCCATCAACCATAATAAGGCCATTGCATGGCTGGAAGAAAAAGTTACCCCGGGTTATGTGATTTCGGGTGCCGATATTTTAACCCTGCATAAAATGGTGATGACTGCCATCGATGATGATTTTGGTGGCCGTTTTCGAACCGGCAGGGTGCAAATAACCGGAGCCAATTTCATTCCGCCCAATCCGTTTAAGGTTCCCGATTTGCTGGATGAATTGCTGGAATGGGTTCGATGCAATCCTCAAAACCTCGATCCTGTGAGCCTTTCGGCGGTGTTTCACCACCGTTTTGTGTGGATTCATCCTTTTTTCGACGGCAATGGGCGCACCGGGCGTTTGGCCATGAACATGATCCTCATGGAACTGGGTTTCCCGCCTGTCATCATTCTGCGAACCGACCGCAATA
Source organism: uncultured Flavobacteriaceae bacterium (assembly GCA_964626685.1). Taxonomy (GTDB): domain Bacteria; phylum Bacteroidota; class Bacteroidia; order NS11-12g; family UBA955; genus RGEC01. The sequence continues at coordinate 174,980 of CAZVJY010000002.1, read as the reverse complement.
AATACTACCGTGCCTTGAACGATGCCAATCAGGGGAAATTTGAAAAACTACTGCTGCTGTTTTTTCAGGGTGCCGAGCGCAGCCTGGAGCTGTATTTATCTGCCCTTGGCAACGGTTACGATGATTACCTCCCACTTAATCAGATTGCCAATGACCCTGCTGTTCCCTATGGGCAGGAATACCTGAGCCTGCTGGCCCGCCGCGGGGAGCTGGAAGCCATAAAGGAGGGTCGCGTGTGGTACAGCACCAAAAAAGCCGTTAAACGTTATATAAATCGGTAAAGGCAATTCACGAACTTTGCACCGTGAATCCCTTACCTTCCATTTCTTTCTGGGAACAGCAATGGCTGAAAAATACAGATATCCTGGTCGTTGGCTCAGGTATTGTAGGGCTGCAATGCGCACGTCACCTCAAGCTGCAGTGGCCGCACCGCGAAGTGTGGGTGGTAGACCGTGCTCCGGTAAGCCTGGGTGCAAGTACCCGCAATGCCGGCTTTGCCTGTTTTGGTAGCATGGGCGAAATACTGGATGATATTGAGCGCACCGACGAACAAACCGCCTTTACGCTCTATGAAAAACGCTTTTCTGGCCTCAAACAACTGCTGGCCGATTTTGGTGAAACCTCCATCGGCTATGAAAAAACTGGCGGTTATGAGGTTTTTAAACCCGAAGCCACAGCAGAGTGTGAACACCTGGGGGCCAATATCGACAAGGTGAATTCAGCCTTGAAAGAAATTACGGGTGAAAATCCTTTTCTGCTCAAAAGCACCGCCAAGCTGGGCATGAAAGTGCTGGAAAACGGCATTTACACCCCGCTGGAAGGCATGGTGCAAACCCATTTGCTTTACAAAAAAGTGTATGATGCCGCCATGGCAAGCGGAGTAAGGATTTTGGGCGGACTTACCGCCCTGCCTCCGGAAAAACTGGATAGCGGAAAATGGCGCGTTAAAACCCACGAAGGATATACATTGGATGCACAAACGCTGGTGGTTTGTACCAACGGCTATGCCGCACAACTGCTGCCCGAACTGGAGGTCATGCCCGCCCGCGGGCAGGTGCTGGTCACTTCCGTCATCCCCGGTTTGGCCTGGCGCGGACTCATGCATGCCGATAAAGGCTACATTTATTTCAGAAGTCTCGGAACCCGCATTCTCATTGGCGGTGGCCGAAATTTGGATTTTGAGGGAGAAACCACACCCGAACTGAACACCACCGAGGCCATTACCCAATACCTGCTGAAATACCTGCAGGAAGTGGTGGTGCCGGGCGAGAAATTTGAAATAACACACCAATGGGCAGGAACCATGGGCATGCACCAAAACCGCACGCCTATTGTGCAGCGGATAGATGCCGGCCTTTACGCCTGCGTGCGCATGGGAGGCATGGGTGTGGCCCTCAGCGCGATGGTGAGCCGCGAGCTGGCGCGGTTGGTAAAAGAAACCCGATAATTTCATTGCGGCATTTTTTTTGATAACTTTGAAGTATGCGCCTTTTGTTGATTTTATTTTTAGTTCTGGCAGGTTCCCTGCAAGCCCAGAGTTCGGGCGACGTAGAGGTGGAAATCGGCCGTGGCGATACGTTGCAGATAGGCAAGGCCAAAGGCCGGGATGTGTTTGAGCACATTGATATGTACCGCAAAACCCGCTGGACAGGGAATGAGCCATCCTACGATACCGCCACAGGCAACGGATTTTTTCAGTCTTTTTTTGCCACCGGCGATTTTGATGTGGCCGAACTGCCAAAGGCATATGAAGGCCGCAAGTTTGTGGTGCTGGGCGTGGAAGTACTCAGCAATAAAAAAACAGCACAGCCCATGAATATCATGTACCTGCAGGGCGAAAAGCCCAATTTGATTATCTGGGTGGATTTTGACAAGGCTTTCGAAACTGGCGAGCTGAAGTTGCCGGATTGATTTTCTCCAAAAAATTTGGAAAATTCACCCTTTTTTCGTATATTAATTTTTGATGGACAATTACGACATCTCAACCCTGTTGGGTACTTACGCCAAACTTGCCGAACTGCATGAGGAAAATCCTTTTAAGGTAAAAGCCCTTTCTGCAGCTGCCTTCAATATCAAGAAGTTTAAAGATCCCCTGCAGGATATGAACGAGGAAACCCTTGCAGGCCTTCCCGGTATAGGTAAAAGCGTATTGTCTGCCATCAAAAATCTGCTGCAAACCGGCACTTTCCCCGAGCTGGAACAGCTTATTGCCAAAACCCCGCCCGGTGTGCTGGAAATGCTGAAAGTGAAAGGGCTTGGCCCCAAAAAAGTGGCGGTAATCTGGCGCAAAATGGGCGTTGAAACCATCGAAGATTTGCTGGATGCCTGCCGCGAAAATCGTTTGGTGGAGTTTCCCGGTTTCGGACTTAAAACCCAGCATGAAATTCAGCAGGCCATACACTTTGCCCTCAATGCCCGCGGCTGGTTTCACTTCGCCAGGGTTGAAGCACCGGCCCATCAGATGCTGCAAAATCTCAGGGAGCAATTTCCAGAATCCCGCTCAGAATTTACCGGCGATTTTCGCCGCAATGCCATTGTGCTGGAATCGGTAGCGATACTAACCTCCACCACGGAAGTGGCCTTACTGGAATTTGCTGCTGCCCATCAACTGGAACGTCACACCGATACAGAACTCAAATTCCGTGATGCCAATGGTTTTTTGTTTGCCTTCGAAATTGCAAAGGATGCTGAGTTTGAAAGGCAGTGGTTCTTGGGAACCGGTAGTGCGGCCCATTTTGAGGCTTTGGGAGTTGCCGCGCAAACCGCCTTAACTGGCAATTCAGAAACCGAAATCTACCAAATTTTGGGCTTCCCATTTATATTGCCCGAGCGCCGCGAGGGCATTGGCGAATGGCAGGTTAGCGATGAGCCGCTTGTTGAATTTTCAGACCTTAAAGGTATTTTGCACAACCACACCACCTACAGCGACGGACTTCACAGCCTGCGCGAAATGGCGGAACATGCCAAAAAGCTGGGCTATGAATACCTTGGAATCTGCGACCACAGCCGCAGTGCTGGCTACGCACAGGGCCTCAGCAACGAAAGGGTGCTTCAGCAAATGCAGGAAATTGATGCGCTGAATGCAGAACTTGCTCCGTTCCGCATATTCAAAGGCATAGAAAGCGATATTCTGTCCGACGGCTCGCTGGATTACGAAACTGATATGCTGTCCCGCTTTGATTTTGTGGTGGCCAGCGTGCATTCTACGCTCAACATGACCGAAGAAAAGGCCATGCAGCGCCTCATTAAGGCCATTGAAAATCCCTATACCCGCATACTGGGGCATCCCACCGGCAGGTTGTTGCTGGTTCGCAAAGGATATCCTGTAAACCACCGCAACCTGATTGATGCCTGCGCCGCCAATGGCGTGAGTATCGAACTCAATGCCCATCCGTTTCGCCTGGATATAGATTGGACCCACATTCCCTATGCCATGGAAAAAGGCGTGCTCATTTCCATCAACCCCGATGCGCACGAGAAAGAAGGCTACCACGATATGTATTACGGCACGTTGGCGGCGCGTAAAGGCGGTCTTACCCGAAATTTGACGCTAAATGCGAAATCGCTGAAGGAATTTGAAGCCTGGCTGTCTTTGAAAAGGGCGTAACTTCGCAGCGGGTTTATGAAAATCCTCATTCTCCGCTTCAGTTCCATTGGCGATATCGTGCTCACAACGCCGGTGGTGCGCTGTCTTAAAGCACAGCTGCCGAATGTGGAGATTCACTTCGCTACCAAGCCGCAGTACGCAGGGATCTTGCAAGCCAATCCCAATATAGACAAGGTAATTACCCTGCAAGGCAGTGTTTCCTCACTGGCCAAAATCCTGAGACTTGAAAAATACGACGCGGTGGTGGATTTGCATGCCAACCTCAGAACCCGCCTGCTCCGCAGCTTGTTGCCCGGTGTGCCTTTTACGGTGTTTCGTAAGCAAAACATGCACAAATGGCTGCTGGTGAAGAAGCTTACCCGCAAACCCTGTGAACATGTTGTTTTCAGGTACATGGAAACGGTAAAAAAGTGGGGCGTGCAATACGATGGTAAAGGGCTGGATTTTTATTACAAGGATTGTGAAATCCCAGATTTGCCTTCTTCTTATGTGGCCTATGCCATTGGCGGGACCTGGGCTACCAAGCGAATGCCTGAAAATAAAATTGCGGAATTGATGGAAGTTTCAAGCGAGCATTTTATACTGCTTGGCGATAACCACGATTCAATGGTGGGGGAGTCCATCGCAGCAAGGTTTCCGGATCGTGTAAGCAACATGTGTGGCAAGCTATCGCTGGATCAAAGCGCGAAAGTGCTTGCGGGCGCTGATAAGGTGCTGACCCACGATACTGGTCTGATGCACATCGCTGCGGCTTTACAAAAGCCCATCGTTTCTATTTGGGGCAACACCACACCCGACTTTGGTATGGGGCCGTTGTTGCCCGTTAATGTAACAACCGGACCGGTTTTGGTTCAGGCAGAAAGGGTTTCCTGCAGGCCCTGCAGTAAAATAGGGTTTAATACCTGTCCCAAAGGCCATTTTGATTGCATGCAAAAGCAATCAGCCGCCGAAATCAGCAGGCTTTTGCAGCAAATGTGAAAATGCTTGTCTGAACTGCGTTTTTTCCTTGCAGTTCGTAATTTTTTCCCTATTTTCGCGACTTCGTAAAATCCGCATTGACACAATCACATGAAGAATAATCGTTCCGTTATTGTATTCTCGGTCGTTTTGGCCATCGCTTGTTTATTCCAGCTGTCATTCACCTGGAAAGCCCAAAGTTTTGAAAACAAGGCCCAGCAATTTGCCGAAAAACAGCAGAAAAAAGGTATAAACTATGGTAAAGCATACCGTGGCTACATAGATAGCCTGGGTTCCCGTGAAATTATTTATGATCTGGGAATTGCCAATTACAACTATTTTGAGTGTAAGCAGCGTGAAATCAATCTGGGTCTGGATTTACGTGGTGGTATGAACGTAATCCTCGAGGTTGATAAAGGTGCTATTATCAAAGGGATGGCGAATGATCCCGCAGATGCAGATCTGCTTAAGGCTATCGCCCAGGCCAATCAAGACGAGAAAACCAAAGGCGGTGATTACGTTGATAATTTTATGTCGGCCTTTAGTAAGATTGCCCCCAACCGCAAGGTTGTAAACCTTTTTGCTAAAAGCAACAATCCCAATGGTATCAATACTTCCAGTTCTGAGGCTCAGGTTCGCAAAATATTAAGCGATGAAACCGGCACTGCAATTGACAGGGTATATGATGTAGTTGAAAAACGTATCAACCAGGCAAACGTAACCCAGCCTACCATTCAGAAAATCGACGGTGGCCGTATCAGCGTGGAATTGCCTGGTGTAGACAATCCCCGTCGTTTGGAAGACCTGGTTGAAAAAAGCGCAAACCTTGAATTCTACGAAGTTTACGGCAATACCCAAAAAGGTGCCGAAGCCAGCAAAATGCTGGACATGCTCTTCAAGGCTGGTAAACAGTCTGCCCTGGCTGCTACCGCTGATTCTGGTGTTGCCAAAGTGGATTCAACCGTTGCCAAAAAAGATTCTGCCGTTGCCGGCAAATCTAAAGATGACGGCCCCCTCGGCAAGTTGATGCGCAGGCTTAAAGGCTACAGCTATTTTGCTGCCATGGGAAGCTCAGTGGCATCGGTGCGTGGAGCAGACCGCGATGCATTGGTAGAAGAACTGAAAAAACCGCAGTATGCTGCGGTCATGGAAGGCACCATGAAAGTGGCCTTCAGCGCGAAGCCCATCGACCAGGGTGAACTGAAAAGCAGCCTGATGAAAAATGATAAAAAATCAGAAAGTGCTGCCAACAAACTCATTGAAGAATACAACGATCAGCACCTGGTTTACCTGCTTAAACTCGATCGTGACGGCAAAGCCGCCCTGGCCAGCGAAGAAGAAAATATTATTTCTGATGCCCGCTCTCAAACCAGCCAGACCGGCGAAGTGGAAGTGAGCATGGAAATGACCCCTCAGGCTGCCAGCCGCTGGGCTCAGATAACCGGCGCGAACATCAACAAACACATTGCCATTGTGCTTGACGACCGCGTTTACTCAGCGCCAGTAGTTAACCAGAAAATCAGCGGAGGCCAAAGCCAGATTACGGGTAACTTTGATATCAAGGAAGCCGATGACCTCGCCAACGTATTGAAGGCAGGTAAACTCCCTGCTCCTGCAAGAATTGTTGCCAGCGACGTTGTAGGTCCTTCACTCGGTGAAGAATCAATCACAAGAGGTACCAGTGCCTTGCTGGTGGGTTTTGTAGCCATTCTTATCTTCATGGTGCTGTATTACAACCGTGCCGGTGTTTACTCTATCATCGCGGTGTTTGCCAATATGTTTCTCATTTTTGGTATCCTGGCCAGCCTTGGTGCATCGCTCACACTTCCCGGTATGGCAGGTATCGTATTGACCATCGGTATGGCGGTGGATGCCAACGTACTGATTTATGAGCGTATAAAAGAAGAACTCAGAAACAAAATTAGCCTGGCACAGGCGGTAAAGAACGGTTATAAATATGCGCTTTCAGCGATTATTGACTCAAACCTAACCACCCTGCTTGCCGGTGTAGCTCTGCTCATGGCAGGTTCAGGACCCGCTTATGGCTTTGCCGTAATCTTTGTAATTGGCGTATTTACTTCAATGTACACTTCTCTGCTGGTTACCCGCTGGATGCTTGAGAACCGTGTTAACAAAAAGAAAGATATCAAGTTCTCATTCCCATATAGCGAGAATGTACTTAACAACACCAATTTCGACTTTGTAAAATACCGTAAGCGCGCCTATGTATTGTCACTGCCAATTATTCTCTTTGGTATTGGCACATTCATTTACAAAGGAGGCTTAACCACCGGTATCGATTTTAAAGGGGGTAACTCGTTCATTATTCAGTTCGATAAGTCCAAAGATGTATCTGTCGGTCAGATTAAAGAAACCCTCGATAAAGCTTTCCCAGGAAGCAGCAACGAAGCCAAAACCTTTGGTAAGGATGGACAGTTCCGTGTGATAACCACCCACAGGCTGAATGAAAACAGCAAAGAAGCACGTGACAAAACCACAACAGAAGTGGTTAGCGCACTCAAAGATTTTGGTGTTACAGCCGAGTCTATCAAAGGAACTTCGAAAGTGGGCTCTTCGGTAGCTGCCAGCACACGCAACAAATCTACGGTGTTGCTGATTGTGGCTATCTTCCTGATGTTTGCCTACATTCTGCTTCGTTTCCGCAGTGCAGCCTACGGTCTGGGTGCTACCATTGCCCTTGTGCATGACGTGGTGTTCATTCTGGCCTGCTACAGCATTATGGACGGCTGGGTGCCATTCCCTGTGGAATTCGACCAGCACCTCATTGCCGCTTTGCTTACAGTGATTGGTTATTCAATGAACGATACGGTAATTGTATTTGACCGTATTCGTGAATTCCTCTCCGGTAACAGCCGCGTTGAAAAAGACGATCATAAGCTCATCAACATGGCTATTAACCAAACCTTAAGCCGTACGTTGATCACCTCTGCTACCGTATTCTTTGTTTGTATCATTCTGTTCCTGTTTGGCGGTGATGCTCTCAAAGGATTCTCACTGGCGCTGGTGCTGGGTATTATTGTAGGTACGTATTCATCTATATTCATCGCTACGCCTGTGGTTGTGGACTTTGGTATGAATAAGAATAAAAGTATTAAGAAAGCATAAATAGACATTGTCTTCGCAAAAAAGCGGGGATTTAATCCCCGCTTTTTTTATGCAGTTAAAATTAGATTATGAAAATTGGAGGAATACCGGCAACGGAAATTGCGGCACAGTTTGGAACCCCTATATATGTGTATGATGCACAAACCATTACTGCGCAATATCATCGATTGAAAAATGCCTTTCCCGGCGTAAAAGTCAGCCTGCATTATGCACTGAAAGCCTTAAACAACGTAAACGTTTTACGGTTGCTGAAAAATGAAGGCGCAGGTCTGGATGCAGTGAGCATACAGGAGGTTCAGCTCGGGCTTAGAGCGGGTTTTGCACCAGAACAAATCATGTATACACCGAATTGTGTGGATTTTGAAGAAATACAGGAGGCAGTGAAATTGGGTGTACACATCAACATAGATAACATCAGTATTCTTGAAGAATTCGGGCATCATTACGGAGGAACGGTTAAATGCTGTATACGCCTGAATCCCCATATCATGGCTGGTGGTCACAGCCATATCTCCGTAGGGCATATTGATTCAAAATTTGGTATCAGTATTTACCAGTTAAGGCATGTACTGCGTGTGGTACAAAATCACGGCATGAAAATCAATGGCCTTCACATGCATACCGGCAGCGATATTTTGGATGCGGACGTGTTTTTGCGGGGTGCAGATTTGTTGTTTGAAGCTGCTGCTGATTTTCCTGATTTGGAGTTTATGGACTTTGGTAGCGGATTTAAAGTGCCATACAAGGAAGGCGATATTGTTACTGATATTGCCGATACGGGAAGCCGAATAGCAGAAGCTTTTCAAAGGTTTTGTGCCCAATATGGCAGAGAACTGGAACTCTGGTTTGAACCGGGTAAGTTCATCGTAAGCGAAGCAGGTTTTTTACTGGTAAAAGCCAACGTTATTAAACAAACAACGAGCACGGTATTTATTGGGGTAGACAGCGGGCAAAACCACCTGATCAGACCTATGTTTTACGATGCATACCACCGAATAGAAAACGTGAGCAACCCCGAAGGCTTGCCGCGGCTCTATTCTGTAGTGGGCTATATCTGCGAAACCGATACACTGGGCTATGATCGTAAAATTGCGGAAGTGCGTGAAGGCGATATCTTGGCTATCTACAATGCGGGTGCCTATGGTTTCACCATGAGCAATAATTACAATGCTCGTTTCAGGCCTGCAGAAGTTTTGGTGATAAATGGAGAGGCCAAACTTATTAGACGCAGGGAAACCTTCGAGGACCTGGTGCGCAATGAAATAGAGGTGCTTTAAGGTTTTACAACCCGAATTATTGGTCTGAAGCCAATATTCGCCCGACCCTGGTTTTTCGGAACAAAATACAAAGCTCCGGGCTGCAGGTAAAACGGGTCATCCACCCATGATCCTCCTTTTACGGCCATCAGGTCATTCAGGTTTTCGCCACGCACGTATTTGTCAAGTGTGGCTTTGCTGTGGTTTTCATAAACATTCGGTACCAGCAATCCGGTTACAGTGTAGGTGTATTCCTTGTGGTTGAAAAGATGATTTTTAGCTTCAGATCTTGTCCATTCAGCTACATTGCCCATGATATGATACACGCCGCCAATGGGTTGCATGCCGTCTGTGGCAGCTGTATATCCCTGGTAAATGGATAGGGGTTTAATCACAGAGAGCCTTGCACTCAGCCAATTCCCGGATACAACATGGATTGTATTGCCCGGCATGGAAAAATGGAGGTATGTAGGGCCGGGAATTCTTATCTTTTGTTTTTGCGCATATTGCCGAACAGCATGGTAATACGCATTTATCCATTCATCTGAACTCGGCAAATCTACTTCCACGCGCTGAGGTATGTTTTTCTTCTTTAATGCATTGTTTAAGCTATCCTGAAGCCAGTGGCAATAGGCTTTTGCCTGTAAATAGGAAACGCCGCATACGGGAAAGTTGTTGTAGGCAGGGTGCTGGTAGTAATAATGAACATAGGGTTCGCTGTATGTATTTTGGCTGGTCCAGCAGCTTGTATCAGGGGTGTAGGACGGATTTTTTGCGGCTTGCACAAATCGCCTGTATGCAGCATTGCTTACTTCGGTTTTCAGGTAAAAAAAGCCTCCATGAACAGCCTTGTAAGCAAACTGGTAAAGTGGCAGTATGGTGTCGTATCCGTCTATGGGTTCCACCATCACGCTGTCTGAAGAAATATAATTCCATCCTGTTAGCATTTTTACCAAAGCAGGAGAGGGCTTTTCCGAAACAATGATGCTATCGCCCGGTTGATAGTAGTATTTGGTACGAATAGATTCTGGAACAGCATACGGCTGAGCAAATCCCAGATTGAAACCCAGTATAAAAATTCCCAATAGTTTGAGGCGCATCATTGCAAATTAACACAACAGGAATTTATTCCCAAGTCGTAGGGAAGAGATTTTGAGGCTTATTTTACCTTATCCGGTAAAATACTTTGCTGGCCTATCAAAGAGAGGCAACGGTATCTTTCACTGCCTGCAGGTTGGGCATTTCACCCGGGTTTTCAAGTACTTCGGCATAGCGAATGATGCCATCTTTGTCAATCACAAAAGCACTTCTTTTTGAAACGCCTTTCATGCCAAAAATCCATTCTTCATAAATGCTGCCATATGCGCGGCTAACATCCTTGTTGAAATCGGAAAGCAGGTTAAAATTGAAACCTTCGTCCTTTTTCCATTTCTCCAGTGTGAAAACAGAATCAACAGACACAGCAAGGATTTCAGCATTCATGTTGTTGTAGTCATGCAGGCTGTCGCGCATTTGGCATAACTCTGCCGTGCACACACCTGTGAATGCCTGCGGTACAAAAAGTAGCACTACGTTTTTACCACGGAAGCTATCAAGGCTTACTTCTTTTTTTTGATCGTTGAAAAGCGTGAATTCGGGGGCGGACTGGCCGATAGTGAGTGTCATATGTAATTTAACAATTGTGTGTTTAGAAATGTTTAGAACATCACGGGATTAAAGAATGCCCGCCTGTTGAGCTTCATATCCTGCAGCATGCCCGATTTGGGTCTGATACTGAAAGTCCACTGTTTGGCAAAGCCGGAAGGAACCCAGTTAAAATCAATTTGCCAGCAATGCAGGTTGCGGCTTACCGTAAACTGGCTGGTGGCGATTTCTTTTTCCTGCAAATCGTAACCGGTAGTATAACCGATCTTCCATTCCGGTGTGATACTGATGTCACCGCTGATATTGATTCGGTTGCTTCCAATTCGCTGAGATTTGTTATTTGTCTCCGCGTTGTAGTCAAAAACATATGTGAGCGCGATGTTCCAGGGGATGTCGAAATGGAAGTAGTCATCGGGACGGCCGAGGATGTCTTTTTTCTCCTGCTCATCGCTATTGCCCTTGGTTTTAACCGGTGTGAGTTTGGTTTTCTTTCTGAACATTTCAGGACTAAACCTTGTACTGATGCTCATGCCGGCATTGCGCATGCGCAGGGGTGTTTTTTTGTCTACATACAGGAACCGCTGCACGTTTTTCAACAGAGAGTCTTTTTGATACAGGCTAAAGGCGGATCTTGCCGTGATATTGATGTTTTTCATCACCGTGGTGTTGAAATTGGCAGATACATCACTCCACTTGAATTTGGTGGCTGCCAGATTATAGCGGGTATTGAAACTTAGTTGGTCAATCAGGTTGAATTTTTCCAGTTTCTCTTTACCGTTGCTGTCTGTGCTTACCACTTTTTTGCCCTGTAAGTTGTTGTTTACTCCAATGCCTACGTAGCCGCTCTCTGCCTGACTTTGTCCACCTCCGTAAATGCCTCTTTCAAATCGGTTGTAACGTACCTGTTTTCCTGAAGTATCAGTGTAGTTTCGCTCCCAGCCTCGCAGCGCCGCATTGATTTTGGGTTGGTAGCCCATGCTGAGGGTAGGCGTGATAGTGTGCCGCAAAGCCTTTATTTTTTTTGCTTTTGTGCGTTGGAAAGTTCCGTAAATGTTGGTGGTAAAACCGGTGTTGAAATCCCAGTTGTTAAGCCTGAAAAATCCATTTTCTTCCCGGATTTGTATCTTGCCCGTATCATCCATAAACTGGTCGGTGGCTTTTAGGTACCAGGTTTCACGGTAATTAAAAGATGGAGACATATTCACAATGCCTTTGAGAAGTTTGATATTGGTGTTGATTGGCAGGCTGTGGCTGATTCCACTCTGGGTCTTTTGCAGTGCTTTTTTATAATCGCGGCTAAATAAAATGCTGTCTTTGGTGTTAATGACATTGCTGAACTGCATGTTGTAGCTGAGTCGCAGTTGTTCATACCATTTGTTCCCGCTGCTGTTTTTTCGTGCAAAAGGGGTAAGAGAAGAAACACCCAGGTTCATGCTGGGCAATTCCAGGCGAAAGTCTCTGTTAACGGTATTTTGCGAGTGTCTGGCAGCGGCAGTAAAATTGACTTTATTCTGGAAAAAGGTTTTCCCAAAATTAACGGAACTTTGAAACTGCTGATTGCTAATGCTGTTGATATCTCTCGAGTTCAGGCGATTAAAATTGCCGGTTTGAATATTGATATCCCCATTCAGAGAAAGACCAGGAAGGTATTTAGGATCAAATGCAAAATTGCCCCTGATGCTTAGGTCGAGATTCTTTTTAAAACCGGGACTGCTGCGTTCAAGTCCATTTCCAAACCAGCTGGCCCCCAGTCCAAAGTTGCTTCTGTATTTATAGCGCTTTACAAAGTTGGATGTTACACCCAGTCTCAGGTCGCCGTTCAGGTAAGCATCTGTAGTAAGTGTGAGGTCTGCATGCTCTCCCAGGCCAAGATAGTAACCGAAATTTTGCAGATAGAAACTTTTGTTGAACTGGTTGTAGCCATATCCGGGAAACAAAATACCATTGCGCTGACCTTTTTTTAGCGGTGCAATACCAAAAGGAAGCGCCAGGGGAGTAGGCACATCTTCCACCACAAGGTTGGCTGCCCCGAAAAGTGCCTTGTTATTCGGAATTACCTTGATACGGCTTGCATTGAAATAGAAATGCGGATGGTCCTCATTGCATGTGGTTATTTTTCCGCTCTGCCCAATAAAACTGCCGTCGTCCTGTTTTAACACTTTGGTGAGGTGAATTACCGCTTCATCCTGTGTGAGCCGCAATCCGTATACCCGGCCTTTTTTTGACTGGCTGTTATAACGAATACTGTCTGCTTTATAATTGTCTCCACCATCCTTCAGCACGGGAAGATTGCTGTATTTTCCTGCGCTGTCAGGCCCGCCAGTGGCGAAAATCTCTTTTTTGTTTAAATCTATTTCGATGAAATGCGCGGTCAAATTCATTTCGCCATATTCAATAGAGGCATTTTTATAAAGATAAACCTTCTTATTTTTCAGGTTAAACCAGATGGAGTCGGCTGCTTTGTAAACTATAGGTTTGTCAAGATCACTGCCGGAACGGGAGATGCTTTTTTTAAGGGTGTCGGAAGGAGTTGACACTTGGCCTGAAACCTTTACCGGGTGCGTTATAGCGACTATGGCAATGATGAAAATGCAAACCTTCCACAACGAAAGTTTATAAAGATTTGCAGCATCATGATCGCACATAAGAGAGATACCGCGAAATTCGTCAAAAACTTTGCCATTCCTTAGAAAAAATTAATGTTTATGCTAAAATTTTGGCAAGGTTTGTGAAGTTATGATAAAAGTTACCTCATGAGACGCATTGCTGTTGGTCTGCTGCTGCTACTGCTTATTACCACACTGCCTTCGGGCAAGCCGGTGAACCGTGTTCCCGGAAAACAGGTTAAAACCATCGTTATTGATCCCGGACACGGGGGGCTGGACCCCGGTTGCAATGGCGCCAATGAGATTTGGGAAAAAGCAGTGACACTGGCTGTTTCACTTAAACTGGGAAAGTTAATAGAGGATAGTTTGCAGGATGTGCAGGTGGTTTTTACCCGAAAGACAGACAAGTTCGTTGAGTTGTGGGAGCGTCCTAACATGGCCAATAAAATCAAGGCTGATTTATTTATTTCCATTCATTGCAATAGCAATGTCAATACCTCGGCCGCCGGGTCAGAGACCTATTTCATGGGATTGCATAAAAGCCAGGGTAACCTGGATGTAGCCAAACGGGAAAACGCCGCGATTAAGTTTGAATCCAATTACAGAACCAATGAGCGCTATGGTGGTTTTGATCCCAATTCGCCGGAAGGGCACATCATTTTTTCCCTGGTTCAAAATGCATTTTTGCAGCAAAGCCTGAAGTTTAGTACCCTGGTTGAGTCGCATACCCATAGGATATCCAAAATTAAAAGCCGTGGGGTTAAACAAGCCGGATTTCTTGTTCTCTGGCAAACGGCTATGCCGTCAGTGCTGGTAGAAATTGGGTTTTTAACCAATCAGTCTGACCGGAGTTTTTTGAAAACAGAAGAAGGTCAGAAAACGGTGGCCAAAGGGATTTTCAGGGCAGTTCGGCAGTATAAGCGGGAGCTCGAAAAAGCAGCACCGGTGAAGAATCCGGAGGAGAAATCAGTGCAGGTGCGTGACAGTGGTGATATGCGCCGTTAATGATTTAGTCTTATCTTTGAACATCATTTAACGTGGCATTATTTACAGGCGTATCCAAAGAAACAAAAGTAGGCACATTGGCAGCTGTAGCCATTACCGTGCTAATTCTGGGTTATAACTACATGGTCGGAAGAGACAATCCACTCGGTGGCGCCCGGGAATTTGTGGTGTTGTATGACAGTGCTCAGGGTTTGGCCGATAATACAGCTGTGATGTATAATGGATTTAGGGTTGGGCAGCTACGCAGCATGGAGATGGATCCCCATTCAGGCAAAGTGGTGACCGAAATTGAAATTTATAGCGAAATAAAAATACCCAAAAATTCAAAAATAAAAATTGAATCTGCTTTGCTTGGTTCAACTACCTTGAAACTGATACCGGGAAACTCTAAAACCTTTGCGGAAGACGGAGATACTTTGCTCCCCATGTATACGCAGGATGTGATGAGTATGGTGAATGAGAAGATTGCCCCCATAGCGGCAGGAGCAGATTCCCTGCTTACGCATCTGAATTCCATCATAGCCCGTCAAAGCCTGACTCAGGCAGTTGATCAGCTTCCTGTGGTGCTTGCATCACTAAACAGCACCATTGCCGAGATACAGGGTACACTGGCTGCTTCCCGCCCGGGATTGACCGCAACCCTGGATAATGCAGCCCGTTTTTCATCCAGCCTGGATCAATACGGCAGAAGCATTGAGGGTAGTTTGAAAAACCTAAACCGGACTACCGCACGCCTGGACAGCATTGAGCTTCAGAAAATAGGCAGAGATTTACAAGAAACAGCTTCTGCATTGGCTGCAATTACCAGAAATATTGAGCAGGGCAAAGGTTCTCTGGGTAAGCTTGCCAAGGATCCTGTTCTGTATGACAACTTGGTAAAAACCACCAAGAACCTTGAATCGCTGGCGTATGATATCAATCATTACCCGGAAAAGTTTTTACCGCTGCCATGGGGTAAATCACAGCGTAAAAAAGCCAAAAAAGCAAGCGAAAGAAAACGTGTCACAGCCGATACTGCGCGGTGAAAACCGTATTTACTCCGGTTCAGGGGTAAAGAGGTGAATGGCTTTTCTGTTTTTTCTGGCTTCGTAAATCCAGATCATCCACATCATATACAATAAATTGTAAAAGAAATCTTCCACCGGAATGCCATATTGCATGCCGGGAAGCATGGATGGAACCCTGATTCCCAGGTTTTCTGTGTTTTCATAAATCAGGATGGGCAACCCTGTCAGAAGCCCGTTCACCACCATCATAGGAATAATGCTCAGAAACCATGCCGCATAGAGATGTGACATGTAACTTCCCCGTGTCACGAGTAGCTGGTTCAGCAGTGTAAATGCAATCAGGCTGAATGTAACCGCGGTGTACAGTTTGTTATAATGCAATACCACCATCCCAATGCTGAATGCCAGTAATACGAGTGAAATGATTCGTCCTGCATTTCTGTTTTCCAGGCGTGGAAAGTAATGGCGCAAACAAGCATAAATAAACAGGCACGAATAGGGAATGGCAATAAAGAAAAAGATTTCCTCCCAAGGCAGGTTTCCAATATAAAAACCGGTTACGAATGCCGGGTTAAAATGCCAAACGCCAATGGCAGTAAAAATCACATCCCAAATGAGGTATATACCTGAAGTAATGAGCATGGCAGAAAGGAAATATTTCCACTGTGTATGAAACGCAACCCTTTTGTCAAAAGACAATGCAAGTGGGCCTGCGATGGTTGCGATGTCAATCCAGAGATAGGTGTTGTTGCTCATATTATAAAAAAGGCATCCCAATGTGGGATGCCTGCAAAGTTCGTTAATAAATGTTATGCATTCATTGCATTCATGCCAAATTCAGAACCATAGGAGGCCAATTGTTCGCGAAGAATTCTTCTGGCAACGAATATTCTTGTTTTTACTGTACCAATGGGTATGTTGAGCTCTTCAGCAATCTCATGGTACTTGTAACCTTCCGCATTCATGGTAAAGGTTATTTTTAACTCAAGTGGCAGGCTATCGATGGCTTCTTCCAGGTCTTTACGGATAAACTTCAGTTCCGCGTCATTGTCTACGCGGTGTGAAGGCAAATCGATGAAATAGGTATTGTCAGTGCTGTCAAGAAACGTGTTCCTTTTGGCATCCCTGCGATAGTTGTTGATGAAGTTGTTCTTCATGATGGTGTAGAGCCATCCGCGAAGATTGGTGCCTTCAGCAAACTTGTCTTTGTAGCGCAGGGCCTTCAACAGGGTTTCCTGCACCAGGTCTTTCGTATCGTCCATATTGTGGGTCAACGACAATGCATAGTTTCTCAGTGGTTGCAATTCATGCACCATGAGTTTGTTGAAGTCTGAGGTTAGTTTTGTCATAGATTTGTTTAGCAAAGTTTAACAAAACTTGTCTTTTGTTCAAGCTTTTTGTATAGGTATTCAATATCAAAAGTTAAACAGATAAAAGCGCGGCAAGGGCTGAGTGTAATGTAAACGCCCTAAAAACCAATTGCAGAGAGGCTTTTCCTATGTTTGGTGTTTTGTTTTGTTTTATGTAGTTGTTGAAAAGTTAAACAATACAAATGATATTGTCGTGACAAAATGGTAAACAAAAAGGGATGGCAAGCAGCCATCCCTTTTTGTTTAATCTATGGTTTTTGTACTAAACGAGTACGATTACCTTGTTTTTAAGCACCTCGACAAGGCCTCCATTCACTTCAAACTGCTGTTTGCCTTCAACAGAGTTGATGCTGAGGGT
The DNA here is from genome assembly GCA_964626685.1 of uncultured Flavobacteriaceae bacterium. Taxonomy (GTDB): domain Bacteria; phylum Bacteroidota; class Bacteroidia; order NS11-12g; family UBA955; genus RGEC01. Next base: position 158,044 of record CAZVJY010000002.1, on the reverse strand, counting down.
TCCTTTGCTCAGATTGGCAATCATAGGTGCGTGGTTTTTTAAAACCTGAAAACTGCCGTGTGCTCCGGGTAGGGTTACTACATCGGCTTCACCGCTGAACAATGTTTTATCGGGAGTTAAAATTTCTACAATCATTATGCTGCAGCTTCTTCCAACATTTTCTTGCCCTTTGCAACGGCATCTTCAATGGTACCAACCAGGTTGAACGCCGCCTCAGGGTATTCATCTACTTCGCCCTCCATAATCATGTTGAAGGCTTTGATGGTTTCCTTGATGTCAACCAGCACACCGGGTATGCCTGTGAACTGTTCTGCAACGTGGAAAGGCTGAGATAGGAAGCGCTGCACACGGCGTGCACGGTGCACCACCAGTTTGTCGTCTTCGCTCAATTCGTCCATACCAAGGATGGCAATGATATCCTGAAGTTCTTTGTAACGCTGCAACAGGGCTTTTACGCGTTGTGCGCATTCGTAGTGTTCTTTGCCAACCACATCAGGTGTAAGAATACGGCTGGTTGAATCCAAAGGATCTACAGCGGGATAAATACCCAGCTCCGCAATTTTACGGCTCAGTACAGTAGTTGCATCAAGGTGGGCGAAGGTTGTGGCAGGAGCGGGGTCGGTCAAGTCATCCGCAGGCACATATACCGCCTGAACTGAAGTAATAGAACCGCGTGTGGTAGAGGTAATACGTTCCTGCATCACACCCATTTCGGTTGCCAGTGTGGGCTGATAACCTACTGCTGATGGCATACGTCCCAAAAGCGCAGATACTTCTGAACCGGCCTGTGTGAAACGGAAGATGTTGTCAATAAAGAAAAGGATATCACGTCCTGCGCCTTGTCCGTCGCCATCGCGGAAGTATTCTGCTACGGTAAGACCGCTGAGCGCTACTCGGGCACGTGCTCCGGGAGGTTCGTTCATCTGTCCGAATACAAGGGTAGCCTGGCTCTGGCTCAGTTCATTCATATCAACCTTATTTAGGTCCCAGCCGCCTTCTTCCATGCTTTTGTTGAATTCTTTACCGTATTTGATAACGCCTGATTCAATCATTTCACGAAGAAGATCGTTTCCTTCACGGGTACGTTCACCCACACCCGCAAATACAGACATACCGCTGTATGCCTTTGCGATGTTGTTGATGAGTTCCATGATCAATACGGTTTTTCCTACACCTGCACCGCCGAACAGTCCGATTTTACCGCCCTTGGCATAGGGTTCCAGCAAATCAATAACCTTGATTCCGGTGAATAACGGTTCGGTTGAAGTGCTCAGATTTTCAAAAGAAGGCGCTTTGGCGTGAATGGGGCGTCCATTGCTGTTGTCTGTGGCGGTCATACCATCAATCGCTTCTCCTACCACATTCAGAAGCCTTCCGCGAATGGCTTCGCCGGTAGGCATTGTAATGGCGTTTCCTGTATCCACTGCATCCATGCCACGGCGCAGGCCGTCGGTGCTGTCCATCGCAATGGTTCTCACGATGTTTTCACCAAGGTGCTGCTGTACTTCGAGCACTACTTTCTGCCCGTTGTCACGGGTTACGTGGAGTGCGTTATAGATGTTGGGGAGTGTGGAGCCTGCTTCGTTGAAACTTACGTCAACTACCGCTCCGATGATTTGAGAAATTTTACCTGTATTAGCCATGAGGTTTTTCGAGCCGCAAAGGTAAGAAATTATTGTGGCCTTTACTCATATTAATAACGAAATCTTTTTATAACGCATGCATTGGTTTTTTAAGCATCCTTTCCAAGGCATTTCTACTGTGAATTTAGGCAGAATATACGTAATTTCGCCCCTTCAACATGGATCGCAATACAATCATAGGTTTTTCGCTCATCTTTTTGATTCTGGTAGGCTATTACTGGTGGGCTGCTCCTTCTGAGCAGGAAATTGCCAGTCAAAAAAGAATGGCTGACAGCCTGGCTAAAACCGAAGCTGCCGGTAAAAAATCGGCTCAAAACAATGTTTTCACCGATACATTAAAATCTTCAGAAGCAGAAAAAGACAGTTCACTGCTGAAAACCATTTACGGTGGGTTTTCAAGGCACTTTGGCGGTCAGTCGTCGGAAGTGACACTGGCCAATGCTTCTATGTCGGTTTCTTTTACTACCATGGGTGGCAGACCAACGCAGGTCAAACTGAACCCGTTTCGTCGGGCAGACTCTACCGACCTGATTTTGCTGGATAAAAAACACACGGAATTTTTTTATGAAATTACCACCAAAAATGATGTTTTAAGAACCGACAGATTTAACTGGCAGATTGCATCGCAAACCCCTGAAAGTATAACCTTTCGCCTCGACAATGGCAATGGTGGTTTCATTGAACAGAAATATACACTGTCAAAACAGGAATTTTTACTGGATTACAGTGTAAAAGTTCAAGGCCTGGAAAATGAGTTTCAGCGCAGCAATGACCTCAAACTTATTTGGAGAGCACTTCTCCACAAACAGGAGAAGGGAATGCAGTTTGAAAATCAGCATAGTACTATTGCGTACCGTGTTCCCGGCGAGCATCCTGAATCTCTATCATCAAGCAGTCCCGAAAGACTGGAGAAAATTCCCGGAAACCTGCAGTGGGTAGCGTTTAAACAGCAATATTTCAATGCTACCATCATCAACAAGGATGGGTTTGCGCAGGGAAGCAATCTTGAGTGGAAAGAATCCCGGGAGCCCGGTTACATCAAGGATATGCAATCGGAACTATACCTGCCCTACAGCAGGGAAAAGGAAAAGACCTGGAATATGTCCTTTTTCTTTGGACCCAACAGTTACAAGACATTGCAAGCGGTAAATCCCGGATTTACGGACCATGAACTGCACCGCATGATTCCACTTGGATGGGGTATTTTTGGCTGGGTTAACCGTTGGATGGTGCTGCCTATTTTCAACTTCCTTGACGGGAAAATCGGGAGTATGGGTGTTCTTATTCTGCTGCTTACACTGATCATCAAGTTCATTTTGCTGCCCCTCGTATATAAAAGCTATATATCTACGGCCAAAATGCGCATCCTAAAACCGGAAATTGACCAGATAAAGGAAAAGTATGGCAATGATATGCAAAAAATACAGGTGGAGAATCTGGCCTTGTATAAGAAAGCCGGAGTTAATCCTATGAGCGGTTGCGTTCCCATGCTGTTGCAGATGCCTATCTTGTTTGCTTTATTTCAATTCTTTCCTGTATTGTTCGAACTAAGGCAGAAATCATTTCTGTGGAGTCCCGACCTGAGTGCCTATGACAGCATTCTTGAGTTTGGTTTTCATATTCCCGGATATGGTGACCATATCAGTTTATTTACCTTGCTGATGACCATTTCCACCCTTATTTATACCCATCTGAATAACCAGATTTCGGGTGTGACCGGGCAAATGAAATGGATTGGATACATCATGCCTATCATTTTCCTTGGTGTACTGAACGATTATCCCAGCGGGCTCACCTGGTACTACTTTGTGAGCAATATGGTCACTTTCGGACAGCAATTTGCTATCCGTCGTTTGGTTGACGATCAGAAACTGCATCAACAGATTGCGGAAGCCCGTAAAAAGCCGGTTAAGAAAAGCAATTTCTCACGCCGCCTTGAAGAAGTAATGAAGGCTCAGCAGCAGAAGACCCAGGGCAATACCCGCAAGCCGGGCGGTAAAAAGTAATCAGCCGAAGGCGAGATTCTTATACATCTTCCCAGGCAGGCTGCCTACCATTTGCTTCATTTCCATTTCCAGTAACAAAAGCGTTAGACGGCTCATTGGAAGTCCGGTAGATAATAGCAGTTCGTCCGCATGTCTGGCTTTGCCTTTCAGGCAATCCATAATCAACTTTTCTTCTGGCGAAAGGTCAAAAAGCATGGAGGTTTGAACGTTTGTTTTCTTTACACTTCCAATATCCCAGTTCATGCCTCTGGTCACATCGCCGGCATTTTCGCAAAGCCCTGCTTTTAGGTTTTTGATTAGGAAATTACACCCTTCACTCATTTTATCACCGGGTTTACCGGGAACAGCAAATACATCCCGGTCATAGCTGTGGGCAATTTGTGCGGTGATCATGCTGCCGCCCCTGATCATGCTTTCAATGACCACCACGGTGTCGCTCATACCGGCAACAATACGGTTTCTGCGCGGAAACAAATCTGGATGCAGCGGGGTGCCGCTAAAAAGCTCGGTTATAATGGCGCCACCCGAGGCCAGCATTTTTTCGGCAACAGGCTTATGCCTTAATGGATATATTATATCAAGTCCATGTGCAACCACAGCAATCGTAGGGATTTGCTCATCCACGGCCGTTTTATGTGCCACAATGTCAATGCCAAAAGCAAGTCCGCTGATAATATGGCAGTTGTGCTGTTTTAAGCCGGAAACAATGCTGCGCGCAGTCTGAGCACCTTCCGGTGTGTTTTTTCGCGTACCCACAATGGCACAGGTGCGCATGGGGTTGAGTTCGGTATTACCTCTTACAAAAAGCAGGAGAGGGCTGTCCAGAATTTGTTTAAGCCGGATGGGATATTCAGCAGAGGTGTATGGTAAAACCCGTATACCTTCCTTCTCGATAAACGATAGCTCCTTTTCTGCCACATAAGCTCCGCTTTCTTGCCTGATGGCAGAAGCGCCCATGCTGCCGATTCCGGGGATTTTTTCCAAGACACGCTTCTTTTCTTTAAAAACAGCTTCGGCCGAGCCGCAATGGCTAATAAGCGTTTTCCCTGAAATGGGGCCAATACCGGGAATTTGAGACAATGACAACAAATAAAATAATTCCAAAATGATAAAAATATTAACAAACCTATATCTTCGAATATAGGCGATTTCTATCGGATTTCCAAACTATCTGGAAATTCCGGCTTGGAATTAATCGTTCAGTTTCAATACAGCCATAAAGGCACTTTGGGGAATTTCAACATTGCCCACCTGACGCATGCGTTTCTTGCCCGCTTTCTGTTTTTCGAGCAGTTTGCGCTTACGGCTGATATCGCCACCATAACATTTGGCAGTTACATCTTTTCTTATGGCAGAGATGTTTTCACGCGATATGATCTTGGCCCCAATGGCAGCCTGGATCGCAATTTCAAATTGTTGTTTGGGAATCAGGTCTTTCAGTTTCTTGCAAATTTTCTTGCCGAGGTCATGCGCATTATCACGGTGAATAATGGCGCTCAGTGCATCTACCTGTTTTCCGTTTAGGAGGATATCCATCTTAACCAGCTTGCTTTCCCTGTAGCCCAATGGCTGATAGTCAAAGCTGGCATACCCGCGGCTGATGGTTTTCAGGCGGTCATAAAAATCAAATACAATTTCCGCTAACGGCATTTCGAAGGTCATTTCTACCCGCTCGGAGGTTAGGTAAACCTGGTTTTTTAATATGCCGCGCTTATCCAGACAAAGGCTCATCACCGATCCTACATATTCAGATTTGGTAATGACAGAGGCTGTGATATAAGGTTCTTCCACATAATCAATCTTCTCCGGTGGGGGAAGATCACTGGGATTATTTACGAGTATTTCTTCTCCCTTCGTATCGTAGGCGTTGTAGCTAACGTTTGGCACGGTGGTTATTACTGTCATACCAAACTCACGCTCCAGGCGTTCCTGAATAATTTCCAGGTGCAACATGCCCAGGAATCCGCAGCGGAATCCAAAACCCAGTGCCGCCGAGCTTTCAGGTTCAAAAACAATAGAGGCATCGTTGAGTTGCAGTTTTGACATGCTCTCCCGCAGTTCTTCGTAGTCTTCGGTATCTACCGGATAAATACCGGCAAAAACCATGGGTTTCACATCTTCAAATCCTTTAATGGCCTCGGAAGCCGGTTTCTCAAAATCAGTAATGGTATCACCAACCTTTACTTCCTTGGCATCCTTGATGCCGGAAATGATATAGCCCACATCACCTGCTGAAATTTGTTTTTTGGGTGCAAGGTCCAGTTTCAGTACGCCAATTTCATCGGCGTGGTAATCCAGGCCGGTATTCATGAATTTTACATGCTGTCCGCTCTTGATGCTGCCATCAAGCACCCTGTAATAGGCAATAATTCCTCGGAAGGAATTGAAAACTGAATCGAAGATAAGCGCCTTCAGCGGTGCATCCGGATTTCCTTTGGGGGCAGGAACACGCTCGATAATAGCACGAAGCACATCATAAACGCCCTGCCCGGTTTTACCACTGGCAGAAATAATTTCTTCTCGCTTGCAGCCCAGCAATTCCACAATTTCGTCTTTCACTTCTTCTGGCATGGCGCCGGGAAGGTCAATTTTATTGAGCACGGGAATGATTTCCAGTCCGTGTTCCAGCGCCATAAACAGGTTGCTGATGGTCTGCGCTTCAATACCCTGGCTGGCATCCACAATCAGCAGGGCGCCTTCGCAGGCGGCAATGCTACGGCTAACTTCATAGCTGAAATCCACGTGACCGGGAGTGTCAATCAGGTTTAGCACGTAATCCTGACCATCCAGGCTGTAATTCATCTGGATGGCGTGGCTCTTGATGGTAATACCGCGTTCGCGTTCCAGGTCCATGTCGTCCAGGGTCTGTGCCTGTAGCTGGCGTTTATCCAGGGTTCCGGTATATTCCAGCAAACGGTCTGCCAGCGTGCTTTTACCGTGGTCAATATGGGCTATAATGCAGAAGTTGCGGATGTTTTTCATAAAATGCACTGCAAATATACGCTACAGCCTGCCCCAAACTGCAGGGTTTTAGGCATTTTCAATGCGTTGCACAATTTGGGCAACCGCCGGACAAATTTGCAGGTTTTTTTCAGCCAGGGTCAGCAATGTGTGCATTTTTCGCATGTTGGTATGCGGATATTCCCTGCAGGCTTTGGGTCTGTGTTCATATACGCTGCAGTAGTTATCATTGCCTAAAAACGAACAAGGCGTTTGCCTAAAAGCATGAATTCCGTCGGTATCGAGGAACAAATATTGTTCAATAAAAGCACCGGGTTTCAGTTTTAAATGCTTTGCCAGTCGTTCAATATCTTTTTCGAACAACATGGGTGAAGCGGTTTTGCAGCAGTTGGCGCAAGTCAGACAGTCTGTTTGAGAAAAAACCGCGTCGTGTGCTTCCTCAAATTGCCGGTCAAGATTGCCTGGCGGTTTCTTTTTTAGCCTTCGAAGTTTCTCTGAAATTTCTCCAAGTTCTTTGGATGATGGCTTAGCAGCGTTCATGATCGGGATTATTTGCGCGAAGCGGAAGCAGAAGTCAGGGTTTGCAAAAAGGCCAGCAAGTCTGCTTTCTCCTGAGGAGTGAGGTTTAATTTGCCAATCAGCAACGTGTCGCGGTTGATGCCATCCGGAACCACCGACGCAGGATCGTTGTAGTAATCGATAACTTCTTCCAGGCTTTTGAACATTCCATTGTGCATGTAAGGCGCAGTAAGGGTTACATTTCGCAAGCCCGGAACCCTGAATTTACCCAGATCCGCCGGGTTTTTGGTTACTATGTATCTGCCGCTGTCATTTAGGTTTTTGGCATTGAACAATCCAATGTTCTTGAATTCATCGGCCGTAAAATCCGGTGTAAAATGGCATTCAAAACATTTTCCTTTTTCGGTGAAAACATCACGGCCGCGCATCGCTGAAATGCTGATTGCGCCGGAGTCTCCGTCCATAAATCGGTCAATAGGCGCATTGCCGGTCTCGAGGGTGCGCTCAAATGCGGCAATGGCTCGGGCGGCCAGGTAGGCGTCAGGGAGTTTTCCGTAATGTTTTTTAAACCAATTTACATAGAATTTATCTGCCCTTAGTCTTTTGTTCAGTTCTTTAAGGGTTAATCCCATTTCTACCGGATGCTGAATGGGATGAAGGACCTGGTCTTCGAGGCTGGGTGAACGTCCATCCCAGAAAAAGTAAGGTCTTCCGGTTAGGTTGGTCAGCGGTGGCGCATTGCGGGTGGTTCTTTCCCTGTTAAAACCTTTGGATAATGCGGTTGTGTCTGAGAAAGCAAAGTTAGGAATGTGACAATCGGCACAGCTGATGCTGTTATTGAGTGAAAACCGTTTGTCAAAAAACAGTTTTCTTCCCATCTGTGCTTCAGTCAATTCATTGAAATCCGGGGGTGTGGAAAAGGCCATCCAAAGTACAACTCCAATAAAAAAGGGCCATATTTTTACCAGCAACCTCATGAAACCGCATCGTATTTGCGAAGGATTTTCAACAACACTTCCATGTCTTTTGGGTAGGGCGTTTCTATGCCCAGCACTTCGTTATCCATTTTGCGAAAGGCAATCACGGCGGCATGGAGGGCAAAACGTTTTATCAGCGGACTGTCTTCGCCTTTGTGCTTGCGTTTTAGTTGCGATAGCAAAAAGGTTTTGCCACCATAAAGTTCATCTGCGAGGATATGGGTGTTTTGTGATTCAAGATGGACGCGAATCTGGTGCATTCTTCCGGTAACCGGCTGGCACTCCATGAGGGTGAAATGACGGAAGATTTCCAGGGTTTTGAAGAACGTGGCCGAGGGCTTGCCTGAGCGGTCAATTCTTACCCTGCCGGGTATTTCGGTCTGTATGGGCAAATCCACTAGGTGGTCGTCAAATTGTATCTGACCTTCCACCACCGCGTGGTAAATTTTTTCCACTTTGCGGTCTTCAAACTGAATGCTCATATGACGGTATGCTTCAGCATGGAGGGCAATTACAACAGCACCGCTGGTTTCGCGGTCCAGTCGGTGACAAAGGGTAGCATCGGGATGAAACTCCCGGGCCATTTCGAGCAGAGAAATATGGGTAAACTTGCCGCGTTCGTGCAGAGATGGTACAAATGGCGGTTTGTTTACAACGATAAAGTCATCGTCGCGGTACAGTATCCAGGATTCAAATTCTTTGGAAAATTGTTTCATTCGTTGCGCATGCTCAGCCGTATGCGGGTCAGTACGTTTTTGGTTTGCATGGGAAAATCACCGTCCATCATCCAATTGTAATAGCCGGGTTCATCACGCAGCACATCTTTTACTTTTTTGTTTTTGTGCTTTCCGAAATTAAACACAACTTCTCCTGCGTCATTGAAAACAAATCTTCCTGCAAGGTCTGCCAGATTGCTCTGTCCGCTCATTTTATGCAAGGCATCAATGTCGCCGGGCAAATCATCGTATCGTTCAATCTGGGCTTTTAGAATGGCCCATGTCGCCAGGGTGTCAGCCTCGGCACTGTGGGCATTTTCCAGAGTGCGGTCACAATAGAATTTATAAGCAGCCGTGAGGTTTCTTGGTTCTTTCACATGAAAAATACGCTGTGCATCGATGAATTTGCGCTTTTCTACCTCAAACTCCAGGCCGGCGCGGTAAAATTCTTCCACCAGCATAGGGAAATCAAACTTATTGCTGTTAAATCCGCCAAAATCACATTCCTGCATGAACTGATTCAATTCTGCTGCCAGCATTTTGAAGGTGGGTTTATCGGCTACATCTTCATCTGAAATGCCATGCACGGCAGTAGCTTGTGGTGGAATAGGAATTCCCGGATTGATGCGATAGGTGCGCAGTTCTTCGTGGCCTTCGGGAAAAACCTTAATCATACAGATTTCCACGATGCGGTCGGAAGAGGTATTAACCCCGGTTGTTTCAAGATCAAAAATAACCAGCGGGCGTTTAAGGGTAAGTTTCATCAGCGTTGTAAAAATAAGAAATTATATGTCGTTATCGAGTTTTTTGTATAAGTCAGGCCTCAGTTTTAGGGTTCTTTCCATGGATTGTTCCAGTCTCCAGGCCTCAATTTTTTTATGGTCGCCACTCATAAGTATTTCAGGTACTTTGCGGTCTTTGAATACCTCGGGACGGGTGTAGAGGGGAGGAGCGAGCAGTCCATCCTGAAAACTGTCGGACAAAGCACTTTCTTCGTTACCAAGTACTCCTGGAAGCAGCCTTACAACTGCATCGGTTATGGCTGCAGCGGCAATTTCACCGCCGCTCAGCACAAAATCACCAAGCGAAATTTCGCGTGTAACATACATATCGCGGATACGTTGGTCGATGCCTTTGTAATGGCCGCAAATGATGATGATGTTTTCCTTCAGGGAAAGTGTGTTTGCGATACCTTGCTGAAAAGGTTCTCCATCAGGACTGGTGTAAATAACCTCGTCGTACTTCCTTTCGGACTGCAGTTTCTCAATTACCGCAGAGAGTGGCTCTGCCATGAGCACCATACCTGCGCCGCCACCAAATGGGTAGTCGTCGATCTGCCGGTACTTGCCCAGGCCGTAATCGTGCAGATTATGTATATGTATTTCAGCCAGCTTTTTATCTGTGGCTCTTTTTGGAATGCTTTGCCTGAGGGGACTTTCCAGTAGGCCTGGAACGGCTGATATGATATCTATGCGTAACAAATTACCTCAAATTTCGGTAAGTCCGGCCGGAAGCCGCATACCTATGCGTTTTTTATCTTCGTCAATTTCAGTTATCCAGTCTTCGACCAAAGGAATCAGCAATTTTTTTTCATTGCTTGACACTTCAAGCATGGGACCTTGAGGGTATATTTCAATTTGGGTGATGGTGGCATTGAAATCAGCATCTTCATCATAAACTTCGAAGCCAACAAGGTGGTCAAATCCGAGAATGACGCTTTCCTTTACCTTGCTTTTTTCCAGAAGAATGCTGGCGCCAATCAATTCTTTTGCAGCTTCTTCCGAATCAATGTCAGCCAGTTTTACTACAGAACTGCCATCGCTGCAATTTTCAATGAGAAAGGGAACTCCCTTGCCATCGAATTCGACGAAAAGGAAATTCCCTTTTTTGATGTTTTTACTTAATGAAGAATCATCCAGAGCAACGCTGACTTCTCCTTTATATCCGTGCTTTGCGGATATCCGACCGATGCGGGTCAGGGGAGGAATCATGGGCGGTTACTCGGCGTTTTCACCTTCAGCAGGTGCTGATTCTTCAGCGGCAGGCTCTTCAGCAGCAGGCGCTTCTTCAGCTGCATCTTCTGTTGCAGTGGTTTCCTCAGCAGCAACGTTTTCAGTTACTTCTGCGCTGGCTTCAGTTTCAGTACTTTCAGTTTCCTCAGTTACTTCTTCGCTGGCGGCACTTTGCTTGGCCAGAACGCGGGCTGCAATGGCTTCACGCTTCTGTGCTTCGGCTTTCATAGCATCCGATTTACGGCTGTTGCTAGCCTTTTCGAGGTTGCTGCGCTTGTCTGCGATTTTGGCTTCTTTCGAAGTCATCCATTCCGCAAATTTGGCATCAGCCTGTTCCTGGGTGATAGCACCTTTGCGCACACCCACCTGCAGGTGGTGTTTGTAGAGAACGCCTTTGTAACTCAGGATGGCACGGGCCGTGTCTGAGGGTTGAGCGCCATTGGCCATCCATTGTACGGCCTTTTCCAAGTTGATGTCGATGGTTGCAGGATTGGTGATAGGGTTGTAAGTACCGATTTTATCGATAAAACGGCCATCCCTAGGAGCACGCGAATCCGCCACCACAATGTGGAAGAAAGCACGTTTCTTCCGGCCATGTCTTTGCAATCTGATTTTAGTTGCCATTTTCTTCTTTTTTTATTTTATGCCCGGGTCTCCTAAATCCGGGGGTGCAAAATAAATACAAATATTCTTGAAAAGCAAGTATTTTTGCTTAATTTCGAGGTCTTTGGTGGTAGTCTCAATCAAGGCTGTATTAAATATTGGCTTCTGCGGCTTTCACAACTTAGCTAACATAAATCTTCCATGATTAGACATTCATCAAATGTAGCACTTTTACTGATCTTTTTATTTTCGATTACGGGCTGTATGAAGGATCCTCTCCGTAAAATAAACGATGTTAACGGGGTGCGATGGAAAGGTCAGTATGCCGCGCCGCTGGTAAATGCTGAGCTGAATCTTGAAGATGCTGTTGCACTCGTAAACCCGGATTGGGTAAATTCTTTCCCTGATGAATCACTGATTATTCATTACAACAAAAAGCACTATTCACTTAAGGCCGGTGATGTCTACAATATCAACGATAGGAATTTTTCAGGAACAGTGGTGCCAACGGCAGCGGAACTGAATATACTCAACACTGCAGGTGTTGTATCGGTGGTTAGGAATTTTGTTTTTGATCTTGCACCCGGTGCCGGAATTCAATATGATTCAATTTGGTTGAAAGAAGGCCTGTTTACTGCCAGTATCACGGCATTTACAGGGCATCAGGGTAAAGTAACCGTAGCGTTTCCTGATTTTAAAAAAACAGGTTCGCCGGTTTTGCTGTCTGAAGCTTGGAACAATGGAGGCTCAATTAGTCTCAGTCCTTTTCACAATGTTTCTGCTGTTGAAACGCTTGATTTATCCAAAGGCAATCAGGGATTTAATCAGATTCGCGTTAAAGTTTCCTGGGAACTCACCAAATCGGGTGTCGTTGGTGGTAGCGAACAATTGCAGCTTAATTTGTCTACGCAGGGTTTAAAATTCAGAAAGCTGTATGGTTTTCTGGGGCAGCCCAGCCTGATAGATGTGCAGGATTCTATCAATTTGTCACTCTTTTCGAATGATATTTTAAAAGGGAACATCGTTTTTGAAGATGCCAGGATTAAAGTGCATTTCAACAATGGAACCGGACTTCAATCGCAGTATCAGATACAGCAGCTTTCACTGGTAGACAGAAACGGTTCGCCTGTTCCGGTTACCGCATACAATCCATCCGGCAATGTTGGTGCTGCGTCTGACGGAAGTACAGAAACCCGAAAAGCAGATTCCGTATACATAACAAAAGCATCAGGAAGCAATGTAGCCGCCGTGATGCGCACAGAGCCTCACTACCTCACATACAAAGTAGGAGTGGTACCCGCTCCGGGGCGCGGATTTGTTTGGGATAACAGCACATTGGGTCTGACTGTGTCTGTTGAGTTGCCCATGCTGGTAAGTGCAAAAGATCTGGTTCTTGAGGATACTTCCGATCTTGACCTGGGTATTGGCAAGGAGGGCGACTACATAGAAATGATCAGGTTTAAAGTGAAGGCGGAGAACGGGATTCCTTTGGGTGCCGGTATTCAGTGTTATTTTATGGATGCGGCCGACAAGGTGCTGGATTCTCTGTTTCAACCTTTTAGATATATCTTGAAACAGGCCAATGTGGACGCAGGGGGCAATGTGATTGCGCCATCCATAGAGCAGTGGGAACTGGTGGTGGATAAACCGCGCATTTCCAATATTCTCAAAGCAAAGCGATTACGGACGCGGGCACGGATTTCCACATCCTCTGTCAACGGCAGCCCTGTGCCTGTGAGGATAACCACAGGCCAGAAACTGAAATTTAAGTTGGGCGCAGAAATTAAACTATCAGCCGATGCAGAATTCTAAACGTTTCTGCCTTTTTGCGGTACTGCTTTCGGCCTGGTCTTGGTTGTCGGCTCAGCAAAACTTCAGTTTATACCATATGGAAAGCCTGCCTCAGCGCAGTTCCTTAAATCCTGCGCTGCTGCCAGACTGTAAGTGGTTTATTGGATTTCCAGGCTTTAATAGCGTGGGGATGCAGGCTACCAACAGCGGTTTTAACCTGAATGCAATAAACAATGCCATTGTAGTGAATCCCAACGGAAATTTATTGGATCTGAATGCAATGCTGGATGTGTTTTCACGTCAGAATTACCTGAGCATTAAGGCCGATCAGACCTGGGCCCATTTTGGATTTCGGGCCAAGAAACATTTCTTCTCTGCTAATGTGACCGATAAAGCCGGTTTTAAATTCGGCTATCCCAAGGATTTGTTTCGCTTCATCATAGATGGTAACGGAGGTTCTAATCTGGGCGAAACATTTGATTTTCGTTTCAGTGCAGATGCTTATCACTACAGGGAATTTGGTCTAAGCTATGCGTATCGGCTTTCGGATAAAATAACCCTTGGCGCCAGGATAAAATACCTAAAGGGCATCACCCGCGCCGAATTGAAGGAAGCAAGCCTGAAAGTGCGAACCAGGCCTGAAGATTACGCTTTTGAAGTGAGCAGTAATGTTGAATTGAATGTAGCCAGCTCGCTGGGTCAATTGATCACTGCCGACGGAAGTGCGTCTGTAATGGATGGTGCAGGACTATACAGGGGTATTAAAAACAAGGGTTGGGGAATTGATCTGGGGGCTGAATATGCTGTTTCAGACAGGTTGAGCCTGTCCGCCGGCCTAATTGATCTGGGCTCAATTAATTGGGTTCAGAATACAGCCAGCCTTGTATCTGCCAACCCAGACGCGACTATTGTTTACGATGGTTTTAATATATCTTCTGCAGATACAGTTTTTGACCCTGAACAATATTTTGACAAACTAGCCGATTCGCTAAACGGGTTATTTGGTTTGGATACCCTGCGCAGGTCTTTCAGCAGTTCACTGAGTGCAGAGTTGATGCTGGGTGCATCTTATGCACTCCGTAAAAACCTGAAGTTGAATGCCCTGTTCTATGGTGATGTATATAACAAACGCCTGATGGGCGGACTAACACTCGGTCTGTTTTGGCGTCCTGTGAAAATGTTTAGTTTAAACATCAACAATACCTTCTATGGACGTGCCTGGCTGAATCCGGGTATATGTATGGCATTTAATGCGGGTGCTGTTCAAACCTATTTTGCTTCTGAGAATTTTCTGGCACCGTTTACGCCGGGAAGTGCCAGGGGAGCCGCTTTCAGGGCTGGAATCAACCTGACTTTCGGAAGGGCCAAAAGCCGCGGCACTGGGGGCTATGAAGGGCGCACCAATGGCAGTGGTAAGGCTGCGCCTATTGACCCGACATCTATTCAATAATACGCATTTTGGCGAATTTTAATACCAGTTTTTTCTCGCCAAGGCCTTCAAACATTACCGTTGCTTTCCTGCTGTCTGCTTCTCCTTCGATGGCGTTCACGGTTCCATTTCCGAATCGCTGATGCTGAACTTTATCGCCTGCTTTCAAGCCGCTGATGTCGCCGGCTTCAAAATTGGGATCCGGTTCCGGAAGGTTGGTGTTTTTTACAGCATTTGATCCAAGTAGTGTAGAAACAGGTGTTTTTTCAGTTCCCTGGCGATTTTCACGTCTTTCAAACAGGGCATTCAGCGGACTTTCTTTTTTCAGTCCAGCCAGGTTCATATCCAGATACTGGTTGTCTATTTCATCAATAAAACGGCTGGGTTCGCAGGGGGTAAGGCTTCCGTATTTGAAACGGCTGCTTGCGTAACAAAGGGTCAGGGCTTTTTCGGCACGGGTTATAGCAACATAAAACAACCGTCTCTCTTCTTCCAGATCAGCCCTGGAGGTCAAAGCCATTTGTGATGGGAAAAGGTTTTCTTCCAGTCCGCCTATAAACACATGGGGAAATTCAAGGCCCTTACTGCTATGTATGGTCATCATGCTCACGCAGTCTCGGTCAGGATCCTTGTCTTTCTGATCATCGGTATACAAGGCTACTTCTTCCAGGAAATTTGCAAGCGTTTTGTCCTTCTCGCTTTCGTCATCTTCCGTGAATTCCTGAATGCCATTCAGCAATTCGGTCACGTTTTCATACCGGCTGATACCTTCAACCGTTTTATCGTCGTACAGCGTTTTGAGTAAGGTGGTTTGTTTTGCTACATGCGTGGCCAGTTCATAGGCATTGTGTGTTGTGGTCATGGCCATAAAGCTTTTCATCATGATTGCAAAATTCTCTACCCTTGGGGCGCCTGTTCCCAAATCAGGATAATTGCGGGCATTGGCTGCAATTTCCCAGATACCGGTTTTGTTTTCAGATGCAAGAAACAATAGCCTATTGATGGTTGTATCGCCAATACCCCTGGCGGGATAATTGATGATGCGTTTCAGGGCTTCCTCGTCATTCGGGTTAACAGTTAGCCTGAGGTATGAAAGTAAGTCCTTGATTTCCTTGCGCTGGTAGAAACTGGTGCCACCGTATATACGGTAATCTATGCTCTGTCTTCTTAACGCTTCCTCAAAGCTCCGGCTTTGGCTATTGGTTCGGTAGAGAATGGCGAAAGCCTTGTTGGGAAGGTGTTTCTGGTTTTTCTGTTCAATGATTTGCTGGGCTACAAAACGGGCTTCATCGCTGTCAGTGGCAGATCGGACTACCTTGATTTTATCACCGGTTTCATTGGCTGTCCAAACTTCTTTGTCCAGTTGTTTTCGGTTGTTTTTAATGACACTGGAGGCGGCATTGACAATGTTACGGGTACTACGGTAGTTCTGTTCCAGCTTCACAGTAAAAACGTCCGGATAATCGCGGTTAAAGTTGAGGATGTTCTGGATGTTTGCACCGCGAAAGGCATAAATGCTCTGTGCATCGTCACCCACCACGCATATATTTTGATGCACAGCCGCAATGCGCTTGGTAATCATATACTGAACCGTATTGGTATCCTGATACTCGTCTACCATAACGTACTTGAAGCGGTGCTGCCATTTGTGGCACACATCTGCGTGTTTTTCAAGCAGTATGTAGGTATTGATGAGAATATCATCAAAATCCATGGCACCTGCCCTGAAGCAACGTTCGGAATAGGCCGTGAAAATATCTCCGAACTTGGGACGGTTGGCGTTTTTATCCTGTTGGTTAAGCTCCTCGTTGCGGCTGTAGGCAGCTGCTGTAATCAGGTTGTTTTTTGCCATGCTGATGCGGCTCAGCACCATGCCGGGCTTATAGGTTTTGTCGTCCAGGTTAAACTCTTTCAGAATACTTTTTATCAGGCTTTTGCTATCATCCGTATCGTAAATGGTAAAATTGGACGGATATCCCAGTTTTTCGGCTTCCTGTCTTAGTATTCTCGCAAAAACACTGTGAAATGTGCCCATCCAAAGACTTTTGGCCGCAGGCCCCACAAGGTTTTCAATACGGTTTCGCATTTCGCGTGCCGCTTTATTGGTGAAAGTCAACGAAAGAATACTGAACGGGTCTACGCCTTTGTTCAGCAGATGTGCAATTCGGAAAGTTAGCACCCGCGTTTTTCCCGAGCCTGCGCCGGCAATAATCATGACAGGGCCGTCGGTATGGGTAACCGCCTGTCTTTGAGGGTCATTCAGTTTTTCCAGGTACGGCGGAATGTCATCGGGTTCATTTTGATCGGGCCAGCGCATAGAGAACCACAAATTTACTCCCGCTTTGACGCTGCCGGCAAAACACTTTTGCACAGTTCATGCCCAAAAAATATTTTTATTTTTAAAAAATAACCCTTTAATTTGTTCAAACAAATATGAAAAGGCGTGCATTTATCTCCTCGCTGTGTGCGCTTCCATTCGGTGCTATGGTAACAGATTTAAATATACTCGGCAAGTGGATAGACGAAACCCCGTCTACCAATCGTCAGCCGGTCTTGTTCATCGGGCATGGCAGTCCTATGAACGCAATTGAAACCAATCCCTACACAACAGCACTGCAAGCAATGGGAGTAGAAATTCTGGAGAAAAGCAGACCCAAAGCCGTGCTGGTTGTATCGGCCCACTGGCTCACACGCGGAACTTATGTGCAGGTTGCTCAAGAGCCTGAAATTATCTATGATTTTGGCGGATTCCCCGAAGATTTATACAAAGTTCAGTATCCTGTTTCAGGTTCACCGGATTTTGCGAATGAAACTTCGGGTTTGTTGGCTGAGGCAAAACCCACGGCAGACTGGGGCCTGGATCACGGAGCCTGGGCTGTTTTAAAGCACCTGTTTCCCAAGGCTGATATTCCGGCTTTTCAACTTAGCATTGACTGGGGAAAGCCCATGCATCATCATTTTGAGCTGTCAGGAATGCTCAGCAGGCTTCGGGACAGGGGCGTGCTTATCATTGGCAGCGGTAACATTGTTCACAACCTGAGCGCCAGTATTCCCATGCTGGGCCGCGGCGATAAAACTGCATTTGACTGGGCTGTTGAATTCGATACTTGGGTGGGAAATGCCCTGCAAAACGGGGATTACAATAAACTAATCAATTATGAAAGTGCAGGAAAAATGGGTTTACTTTCCGTTCCCTCACCCGATCATTACATTCCCATGCTGTATAGCCTCGGCCTTGCCGGAAAGACTGAAATGGCTCAAACATTCTACGAGAGTGTGGAATATGGTGGTATCAGTATGCGAAGTTTTATCGTTCGGTGAGTGAATAGTTTGAAAATCTGCTGAGAAAACTGTATCTTGGTGGTGTTTATGAAAAGAATCTTGTTTGCTTTACCGATTGCCATTGCTTTCACATTAAGTATTAATGGTTGTCAAAAGTCATCGGGGACCGGTTTTGAGCACGCTACAATGCGGCCCTGGTTCGACAGAAATTGTGGTTCCTGTCATGGAAGCAAGGGGAGTAACCGCAACGCATGGGCTTATAATCCGGACAATTATGAGGCCTCCCTAAAAAAGCATATCAGTCACCTGTATCAGGAAGTATATATCAATAAATCCATGCCGCCTTCAGGGTTGTCGCAGGCTGAAATGAACCAGTTCAAGGCCTGGTATGATGCGGGATATCCTGCCAAATAAGTTTGGGTTTGGATTGACCAAGCGCTTACAGCTTATATTTGCCTGATGCAATTTTTCCCGGGTTTAAATCTGTTTTGGCTATATCTGGCGATTATTGCCCTGGGAGGCATGGTGGTGAGGGTGGTGTGGCGCAGGCGTGAGCGCCGCATATTGAGGTCGTTGTCAAAACTAATTGCTACCGAGAAGGAAGATCATAACCAACGAGATTTTTCTCAGGTTAAGGATGTGGAGGAGGCCTTGAAGAAACTCTTTGAAGCGCGCAAGGAAGAAATGGAGCATTTGAAGCGGCTCGAAGGATATCGCCGCGATTATATAGGCAACGTGGCGCATGAGCTCAAAACACCCATTTTCAGCATACAGGGTTACCTTGACAATGTTTTGGATGATGAAGAAATGGAAGCGGAAACCCGGAAGCTGTTTCTGGAAAAAGCATCTAAAAATACCCAGCGTCTGGTGCAGATTGTCAGCGATCTGGATACCATAACCAAGTATGAGAGTGGTTTTCTACGTCTTGAGTATGAAGATTTTAATGTGCGGGAGCTGGCAGATGAGGTAATCGAAAGTCTTGAAATTCAGGCAAAAGAAAAGAAGATAACCTTGTATGAATATTCGGGATCCGGTCAGTTCTTTGTGCATGCCGATAAGTTTAGAATCCGTCAGGTGTTGACCAATCTGGTTCTAAACAGTATTCGATACGGAAAAGAAAGCGGGTATACTAAAATTAGGCTGAGCGATACCGGTGAGAAAATTATTGTGGAAGTAGCTGATAATGGAATTGGAATAGCCAAGGAGGCGCAATCACGGGTTTTTGAGCGCTTTTTCCGCGCAGACAAAAGCAGAAGTAGAGAGCGCGGAGGCAGTGGTTTGGGTTTGAGTATATGTAAGCATATTATGGATGCACACGGTGAATACATTGAAGTTATGAGTACGGAAGGAGCGGGCAGTGTTTTTTCCTTTGCCTTGAAAAAGGCTGAAACTACCGATAGTTAGCGGTATCCGATTTGGACAATCAGGCTATTGTGTGAATAAATTTGAACTATTTTGAGTGTTTACAAGAATGGCAGGGTTAAATTTGCCCCGCTAACAATCAAAAATAAAGCATGACAGACATCAGCAGCAAAGGAGCTCCCCAGTATAATCCACTGGAGAGTATGATGAGCCGTTTCAATGAGGCAGTGAATATTTTAGGGTTGGACGATCATTTCGCCAGTGTGCTAAAAGTGCCTGATAAAGCAGTAATAGTGAATATTCCGGTTACCATGGATGATGGCACCATAAGGGTTTATGAAGGCTATCGCGTGGTTCACAGTGTGCATCTGGGGCCCAGTAAAGGCGGTATTCGCTACAGTATGGATGTGCACCTGGATGAAGTGAAGGCGCTTGCAGCCTGGATGACATGGAAGTGCGCTGTGGTAAATATTCCTTATGGTGGTGCAAAAGGCGGAATCAAGTGCGATCCCCGCAGCATGAGCAAAGGAGAACTGGAACGTCTTACACGTGGGTATACCCTCGCTATGAAAGATGTTTTTGGCGAAGATAAAGATATTCCGGCACCCGACATGGGTACCGGTCAGCAGGAAATGGCCTGGATACTTGATGAATTTAGCAAAATTCGCGGGCAAAACAGCTGGGGTGTGATAACCGGCAAGCCGCTTGTGCTGGGTGGAAGCCAGGGTAGGGTAGAAGCTACCGGCCGCGGTGTTATGGTAAGTACACGCAGCGCATTGGCCAAACTGGGAATGAAGCCCACCGACGCCACCTGTGTGGTGCAGGGTTTTGGTAATGTGGGAAGTATTTCGGCTAAACTCATATCCAAGCTGGGTGTGAAAATTGTAGGTATTTCAGATATCAGCGGCGGATATTACAATCCCGATGGCATCGATGTTGAGGCTGCCATAGCCTATGTGGCAAATAGCCCATCAAGAAGCCTGGAAGGTTTTACCGCAGGTTCTAAGGTTTCCAACGCAGAGTTGCTTACACTCCCCTGCGATGTGCTTGTACCAGCTGCCATGGAAGATCAGATAACAGCAGAAAATGCGGCGGACATTAAGGCAAAACTTATTGTGGAAGGTGCAAATGGCCCTACTACCGCAGATGCCGATCCGATACTCAATGCCAAAGGAGTACTTGTGGTTCCCGATATCCTAGCGAATGCCGGTGGTGTGACCGTAAGTTACTTTGAGTGGGTACAGAATCGTCTGGGATACTATTGGACCGAAGAGCGCGTTCATCGCCGTGCAGACAGAGTCATGAAAATGGCTTTTGACAATGTTTATGCCGCCTCTGAAAAATACAAGGTAAATATGCGTATCGCCGCTTACATCGTGGCTATTGACAAAGTAGCCAGCACGCTGAAACTAAGGGGATCCTTCTAACAATAACACATGATTTTTCACAGAGAAGGATTCAAGATCATTCTGTTTTCTACCCTGATTCTGGGAGGACTGAATTTTGGACTTTATGAGTGGCTGGGAGATGGCTGGATTTCACGCGCCTTGCTGATATTGTCATTGGTTTTCTATGTGCTTATTCTGCAGTTTTTCAGAAACCCGTCCCGCACAACTCCAGTCAGCGAAAATAACATTATCGCTCCGGCCGACGGAAAAGTGGTTGTGATTGAAGATGTTGAGGAGCCTGAATTCTTTAAAGGGAAGCGTAAGCAAATCAGTATTTTTATGTCTCCTTTGAATGTGCATGTGAATCGATATCCTATTTCAGGTAAGGTGGTATACCAGCGATATTATCCCGGAAAATACCTGGTTGCCTGGCATCCCAAAAGCAGCACGGAAAATGAGCGCACCACCGTGGTGGTAGAAAATCCCAAAACACAGATTTTGTTCAGGCAGATTGCAGGTGCGCTGGCCCGTCGTATTGTCTGCTACGCCAGTGAAGGTGATATGGCGAATCAGGGTGCGGAATATGGTTTTATTAAATTTGGAAGCAGAATAGATCTTTTTTTGCCGACAGACTGTAAGGTAAATGTCAGTTTGGGTCAAAAAACCATCGGCGGAGAAACCGTACTTGCAAGTTTGGCATGACTTTAGTAAATTTGTATTAGAAACAATTAAACAATCAGAATATGAAAAAGATAATCATTCTTGCTGTGTGCGCCTTTGGAGTTCAAATGGCTGCCAAAGCCCAAACGTCAACTCCGTCAGTAACCGTAACAGCTGTAACCGCAGCTGAGGTAAGTCAGGATGCATCTGCCGCTGAAAAGGCCACCCCTCTTCAGGCTACCGAAAAGAAACAGTGTGCCGGAGCTGCAAAATCATGCAGTGGAACAGCTGCAACCAAATCTTGCTGCAAAGCAAAGACAGCTGCTGCTGCTCCTGCAACCAAATCTTGCTGCAAGGATAAAGCTACAGCCGCTGCCGGTTGCAAGGGTCATGAGGCCGCTGCAGGTGGTGAGAAAAAATCCTGCGCAAAGCCTTGCTGCAAGAAATCTGAAAACTAATTTTATTTTTAACCCGTAAAAAAAGGCTGCCTTCGGGTGGCCTTTTCTTTTTTATGCGTTCATCTGCATGTTATTTTGCAGTAGTTATGCAAAAGGATAAAGGATTTCGCCGAAGGGTTATTACGTTGATTGTCGTAACGCTTGTGACAGCGGCAGTGGTAGCAGTTTATCTGGCATACGGTGTTCATTCCCGAAGTAACCTTCCGCTAATTGTTCCCAAAGATGCAAACTGGTTCTATCACTTTCAGAGCAGAAGCGTGGATGAGGCTGCCAGAAAATCAGCTGACAGTCGTCCCATATATTACGATAGTTTTTATTACACCCTGTTGAAACTTCCGGTGTTGCACAACGTGAAAGATGCAGGGCAGCCCGGTATATACCTGATGACGGATATCGTGCTCTTCTCGGATGATAAAGGATGGTATGCAGGGCTTACTGTGACATCTGAAGAAAAACTCAATACATTTTGCAGGGATAATGTACCGGCAGAT
Organism: uncultured Flavobacteriaceae bacterium; assembly: GCA_964626685.1. Taxonomy (GTDB): domain Bacteria; phylum Bacteroidota; class Bacteroidia; order NS11-12g; family UBA955; genus RGEC01. Next base: position 135,746 of record CAZVJY010000002.1, on the reverse strand, counting down.
CTCATAGAAGCACCGGTTAATAAAGAAGATTTTACCTATGTGAAATCCAAAACAAGAAACCTGTATTTTGCCTATAAGCACAAGGCCTGTGTTTTTTATATTCCTTCAGATACCTCTGAAGATGTTGCCTTTGCTGAGCAGGCGCTGAGGGCTGTTTTTACCCGAAAGGACAGTAGTATTTACAATGTGGCACCACTGCAGCATTTGTATGATAAGGACTGTCAGATTGTTTTTTGGCAGAAAAATGCAGGCCATGGTGCGCAGTTATCGGGTGAATATGTGCAGTTTTATTATACGGATTCCGCCAGAAACAAACGGACACTTTCGCCTCTTCATTTGTTTAGCAAGGCCGGATTGAAGTACAGTGTATCGGATGTGGAGCGGATGCTCGATAAAAATAACCGCATAAAATCACGGGAGTATCTAAACCAGACTTTCCGTGCCATGTTTTACTTCTTAAAACCTTTTGTAAAATGAGTGTTTCAACTACCATAAATAAGCTTCTTAGTGAGCGCATACTGATTATTGACGGTGCCATGGGTACCATGATTCAAAAGCATAAACTGACTGAGGAGGATTACCGTGGTGACCGCTTCAGCGATTATGCACATTCACTGAAAGGCAATAATGATCTGCTGGTGCTTACCCAGCCGCAAATTATTCTGGATATTCACCGCGCGTTTCTCGAGGCGGGTGCCGATATTTTGGAAACCAATACATTTAGTGCCAATTCCATTTCCATGGCTGATTATCATATGGAGAATCTGGTTTGGGAACTGAACGTGGAAGCAACCAAGCTGGCCCGGAAAGCAGCAGATGAATACACTTTGATTAATCCGGACAAGCCGAGATTTGTCGCAGGTTCCATAGGTCCCACCAACCGCACAGCGAGCCTCAGTCCGGATGTGAATAATCCCGGTTACAGAGCTGTAAGTTTCGATGATTTGAGGTTGGCATACCGTGAACAGGTGCAGGCTCTTATGGAGGCAGGGTGCGATTTATTGCTGGTAGAAACGGTTTTTGATACCCTCAATTGCAAAGCGGCGTTGTTTGCTATCAACGAATTGAAAGAGGAGTTGAATTCTGACATTCCGGTTATGGTAAGCGGAACCATTACAGACAATTCAGGACGCACATTAAGCGGGCAAACGCCTGAAGCTTTCTGGAATTCTGTTTCCCACGGCGATATCATTTCTGTAGGATTTAATTGCGCCCTGGGTGCCGAACAGATGCGTCCTTACATTCAGGAGCTCAGCAGGGTGTCATGGATCAATGTGAGTTGCTATCCCAATGCGGGCTTGCCAAATGAATTTGGCGAATATGACGATACACCCGAAGGAATGGCGGCGGTGCTGGAAAGCTGGTGCAAGGAAGGATGGGTGAATGTAGTGGGTGGATGCTGCGGCACTACTCCAGAACACATCAAAGCCATTTCCGATGCAGCCGCAAAGTATAAGCCCCGCGAACTTCCGGTGCTATCCGCACCTTAAGTGGCAAAACCTTCATTTTTTTCATTCATTTAGTCGTACCTTTGCAAACTCATTAAAAAATGGCTGATATTCAAACCATGAATATGCCCGCTACGGTCTTTGATCTTTTCGCAGGGCTTGAATCTACCCAACACGAGCAAATCGTTTTTTGTCAGGATAATGCCACAGGCCTTAAGGCCATCATTGCCATTCATAACACGGTCCTGGGACCGGGTCTTGGAGGTACACGCATGTGGACTTATGCCAACGAAAAAGATGCGGTTCGCGATGCACTTCGTCTTAGCCGCGGCATGACTTACAAAGCTTCGGTTGCCGGTCTTAACCTGGGAGGTGCTAAAGCAGTAATTATCGGCGATCCCAAAACGGCAAAAAGTGAAGCACTTATGCGTAAGTTTGGACGTTTTGTAGAAAACCTGAACGGCAAATACATTACGGCAGAAGATGTGGGAACCACCACACGCGACATGGAATACGTGAATATGGAGACAGACCACGTGGTGGGTTTGCCTGAATCTATGGGCGGTGGCGGTGATCCTTCACCGGTAACAGCTTTCGGAACCTATATGGGAATCAAGGCGTCTGCCCAAAAAGCTTGGGGCAACGACAGTCTCAGCGGTAAAAGCGTGGCGGTACAAGGTATCGGTAAAGTAGGTATGCATTTGCTGGAGCATTTGAAAAAAGAGGGCGCAAAGCTTTATGTTGCTGACATCAATGAAGCTGCCTTGAAGCAAGCTTCAGAAATGGGCGCCATCCCTGTGAGTGGCGACGATATGTATGATCTGGACGTGGATGTTTTTGCTCCCTGCGCTTTGGGTGCAATCCTCAACGATAATACCATTCCGCGTTTGAAGTGTCAGGTGGTGGCAGGTGCCGCCAATAATCAGCTCGAAGATGAGAAGATTCACGGTGATTTACTGAAAGCCAAGGGTATTGTGTACGCGCCAGACTTTGTGATTAACGCAGGCGGTTTGATTAACGTTTACAGCGAATACACAGGATATGTGCGTGAGCAGGCCATGGCACAGGCAGAAAATATCTACAAGACCATTTTGGATATTTACACCCTGGCAGATAACCAAAACGTAAACAACCAGCAGGCGGCCATTAAACTGGCTGAAAAACGTATCCAGGATATGATGCTGGTGCACAGCACCTACTAAGGTTAAAAACCATAACCATTTTATTTTTAACCTGATTTTACAGGTGTTTCCTGATTTTTATCAAACAAATTGTATTAATTGCAGGTGAAATGAAAGTCCTGCGTAACAATTCACAAAATGCGGTGATAGCGTTTTTGTTTATTGCATTGGCAGTGGTGCTTCAGTTGCTGTTTTGGTATAGGGCAGAATGGCCTGCAGGAGGACAGGATAGCTGGAATCATTATCTGTATGCGCGATATGCCCCCATACATACTGAATTGTTTGCGGATCAGTGGGGAAAGCCTTTTTTTACGCTTATTGCTGTTCCTTTTGCGCAATTTGGTATAGCAGGTATTTATGTGATGAATATCCTGTGCCTGGCAGGCGGTGGATGGCTAATGTTTCTGACCTCCAGGCGTCTGAATTTTAAAATGCCCTGGCTGGCATCCTTGTTTTTTTTGTTTCAGCCCGTCGTTTTTGGTAATATTATTAGTGCGCTTACCGAGCCTTTGAATGCATTGGTGCTTTGTCTCGCCCTTTACTGGCTTGCATCACTGCGGTATGTGCCTGCAGCTATTCTCGTTTCGCTATTTCCTTTTTTTCGTTCTGAAGGAATAATTCTGTGGGTGGTTGTACTCTTGTTTTTTGTAATCCGGAGTCGATGGAAACCTTTGATGTGGTTATTTTCGGGTTTCCTTCTGTTGAGTTTGGCAGGGGCTGTTTATTCAGGAGATCCGTTTTGGATACTTACACATAATCCTTATTTTAAGGCTGAAATCGATAACCGTTTTCAAATTGGTCATGGCGACTTTTTGCATTATTTACATGCACAGCGGCAGATATGGGGAATAGCCGTAACAGCCTTGTCAACCCTGGCTCTGGCTTGGTTACTCGCACATGTTGTGTACCTGGTTCAAAGAAAAACACCCGAAGAAAAAAGCCGGTTTTGTTTTTGGTTGGTAGCGCCCATGTTTCTTGCTTTTTTTCTTGCTCATTCATGGATTTGGTATAAAGGATCTTTTGGTTCTCATGGTTTGCTCAGGGTTTTTTTACTTACTGCACCACTAACGGCGTTACTTGCACAGTATGCATCGGATAAACTTTTGTCGGTAGAGGTTAAAGCGGTCAGGCGTCTATTTATTGCTTTAGTCACTGTTTTATCGGTAATAGGAAGCTATACAGGGAGTAAAACCCCTTATCCCTGGCAGTCGGTTCCTTCGGTTGCTGCTTTTCCTGGCGTGCCTCAAGTGGATGCGGCAACAAAATTTATACATGAGCAGGGTTTAAACAACAAGGTGATATTGCATCAAATGCCCTGGCTAAACGCTCAGCAGGGACTGGATCCCTGGGCAAAGCCGGAAGTTGCCAAAACGTTTTACATATGGAGTATTGATAAGCGGCCAGGACAAGACTGGATGCCCGACAGCTGTGTGGTGTTATGGGATAACTTTCACGCCCGGAGGGACGCGCCAATGACTTTGTCGGATATGCGTATAATGACGCAATATAGAGAACTGGCCCATTTTCCTGCCAAAGATACCAACTACGATGTTCGTGTGTTTATTAAAGCGAGGTAGTTGTAGTTACAGATTCAAAAGATCTCGCATTTTTCGCTGAATCATATTTGCGGCCAGTTCCGGGTTCAATCGGTACAGTGTATTCATCCATTTTGAATCGCTGCCGATAAATACATGATATGCGTTTTTTTCAATGCCCTTCACTATGGCTTCAGCAACGGTCTTTGGTTCGCTTCGCGCATAATTCTTCAATTTGGACTGAGGTATATTGGGCGGCGTAACCCCAGAATGCAGCGTTATCTCTGTTGCAACCGCACCGGGAAATGCGACAGACACACCTATACCGGAGTTTTTGAGTTCAGAGTGCAAACCTTCAGAAAGCAGTTTTACTGCCGCTTTGGAAGCTCCGTAAAATACTTGGCCCGGAACAGGCACAAATGCCCCCATACTGCATACGTTGACTATATGCGCCTCCTTGCGGGGAAGCAGGTGAGGCAGAAATTCCTTAATCATATGCACGGTGCCATAGAAGTTAGTATTCATTACCCTTTCTATTTCTTTCATTTCCGTATTCTTGACGGTTGTAAAGGTTTGGATAACACCTGCGTTGTTGATAAGGCCGTCGATGCAACCATGTTGGTGCAGAATTTGACTCATCAGGCTCGGCAGCGCATCTGTTTTGGTAATATCCACGGCATGGCAGGATAATCTTACTGCCAGTGATCCCGCCTCCATTTCGGTTTTATGCAGGCCTTCTTCGTCTTTGTCTATACAAGCGACGCGTGCGCCTTTATCCAGTAAATGCAGGGTGAGTGCCCTGCCAATGCCATTCCCGGCGCCGGTAACGGCAATGGTTTTTTGAGCAACTTTCATGATTGCTGCAAAGAAGTGACTAAACCGTTTTATACCAGATGATACAGGTCAATCAGCCGGATGATATCTCACTGAGCGCATTTACCAGCGCATCCAGGTCCTCCATGGTGTTGCTTAAATGCGGGGTGATACGGACACCATTGATGGCTGGGTGCTCAATCGCTACGCTAAAAATCCTATACTTTGAAAACAGGATTTCTGCAAGTTTGGTGGGAGTGAAGCCATCAATAGCCACGTTGGCAATGGCGCCACAACGTGCTGCATCTTCCCAAGGAGTGTTTAATTGTATTTTAGGAAGTCGGGTCACCTTTGTTGTCCAGTATTGCATCATATAGCGCAGTCTCTTTTCTTTAAGTTCGCCTCCTATTTTGTTGTGAAATGCGATGGAATCCGGAATGCACTGTAATGTTTGGATGGGCCGGGTTCCGACGTGTTCAAATCGCCTTATATTGTCTGATGCCTGCGTGTTGTCTCCCATGAGTGGCCAAATTTTATGTATGAGTTCCTTTCTCATCCACAAACAGCCTGAACCAAGCGGATTGCAAAGCCATTTGTGCAGGCTGGCACCTACAAAATCTGCCTGAAGATCTTCAATGCCAAATTCAAGCTGGGCAAATGCATGCGCCGAATCAACTGCAACCGAAATTCTTTGTTTTCGTGCTTCAGAAGCAATTTTAGCAACCGGAATTACCTGCCCTGAAAGGTTAATCATGTGAGTAAGGTGAACCATTCGGGTTTTTCGGGTAAACAAACCGGTGTAGGCTTCAATGACTTCCCCGTCATTGCCGGGTTTTAACGGTATCCGTGCATATTTTAACACAATGCCGAATCGTTTGGCCGCCTGCTGAAAAGCTTCTGTCATGCTGCCATAGTCCTGATTCCCCAGCACCACTTCATCTCCTTTCTTCCATGGAAAGCCCATGATAACAATATTCATGGCCTCAGTGGTATTGCGCACCAGCGCGAGTTCTTCCGGGTTGCATTTCAAAAATGCCCCCAGTGCCGTTCTCGCATTCTCGATGGCAGGTTGTTGTTCGCGGCGCATAAAAAAACTGGTTCGCGTGTTAATGTCCTTTTCCCGATGCTGGTGAAACGCAAGGGTGGAAGCAGGCTGATGGCTGAAATAGCCGTTTTCCAGGTTAATAAAACCATCTGGTCTGGTAAAAAAAGACCTCACCGTACTCCAGTAGTTTTCATCTGTTACGCCGCTGCCCAATATGGGTGGCGTGGGTAGTTCATCGGCCGTTAATTTGGGAATTACAAGGGCAGATCCGGCAAGAGCCAGAGAACCTGAAAGAAAATCGCGGCGCTGCATGCCGCAATTTATCATTTAAATCATATCCTTGGGCAAATTTTCCTCTCCGGGTTTATAATGTTCCCTGAGCTCTGCAGGAGGTTGTGTTTTTCTGTGCATGCGCATCTGAAGAATATCAACCAGAAAAGAAAAGGCCATGGCGAAATAAATATATCCTTTGGGAATCTCCAGTCCCCATCCTTCTGCAATCAGAGAAAATCCAATAAGCAGCAGAAACGCCAGCGCCAGCATTTTGAATGCAGGGTGTTTGTTTACAAAATTGCTTATAGGGCCTGCTGCAAAAAGCATCATAACCACGGATAAAATTACAGCCACGTACATTACCCAAAGTTCACTTACCATACCGATAGCCGTAATAATAGAGTCAATGGAAAACACAAGATCCATCAACAGAATTTGAAAAACCACGGCAGAAAAGCCTGCAATCTTGATTTTGGATGAAATGTCTCCGGACTCACCTTCTGTTTTGTGATAAATTTCAGCAACACTTTTGTACAGTAGAAACAGACCTCCGGAAATCAGTATAAGGTCTTTACCTGTGAAGCTCTTTTCTAGCAAAGTAAACAGGGGGTCCTGAAGTTGCATGATAAGTGTTATGACGCTTAACAAGGCCAATCGCAATACACCGGCCAGGATTAAACCTATTCGGCGTGCTTTTTGCTGTTGTTCAGCAGGCAGTTTGGAAGCAAGTATGGAGATGAAAATGACATTGTCAATACCTAGTACCGCTTCCAGCAGTACCAGTGTCAAAATAGAAATGATTATTTCGATATCCATTTTATCAGGCCTTTACGTCTTTTAATTTTAGCTGAATGCTGGTTCTTCCGTTAAATGTGTTTTCTTCGATGCAATAACAGGCATTAAACACTTGTCTGTTACTTACTGTATGGATATGGTGACTCATTCCAAAGCCAATGCTGTCAAGACCTGAACCTTGCTGGTGTAACGTCATTTTCAGATGCTTGTCTTTTAGTACGCGGGCAGTTCCGTTGGAATGCAGATTGTTGCTTCTGAAAACCGGAATCATGTTGCCCGGACCAAATGGCGCCATCTGGTTTACGATATTCAGCATTTTGGTATTGATATCGCTTAGAGAAATTTGAAGGTCATATTCAATCTCGGGCAGGGTAGGTACACCATCAGCTTTCTTCTTGACAATGTCTTCAAAACGCCTTGCAAATTCCTCGAAATTTTCTGTGCGAATGGACAGGCCTGCCGCGTATTTATGCCCGCCGTACTGTTCTACCACATCACTGCAGGCACCGATGGCTTCGTGAATATCGAAATCCTTTACGCTGCGCGCTGAACCGGTAAGCATTCCGTCATTTTCTGAAAAAACAATGGTAGGCTTGTAAAACTGCTCAACCAGTCTGCTGGCAACAATACCGATTACGCCCTTGTGCCACTGATTGCCGAATAGGACAGTACTTTTCTTTGCAAGCAGTTCTGGACTGGTTTCCACCAGGGAAATGGCTTCGCGGGTGATGTCGTTATCCAGTTCTTTTCGCTCATGGTTTCTGTCCTGCAGCACTTTCGCCAGCTTGCGGGCCGTATTAAAATCTTTTTCAATCAACACCGCCACAGCTGCTTTGGCATCGGCAATTCTGCCGGCTGCATTGATACGCGGTCCGATTCCAAATACGATGTCTGAGATGGAAAGTGCGCTTTTTTGCTGGTATCCTTCGAGCAGTGCCTGAATGCCCAGAGAGGGATTTTCATTGATTTTTTTCAGGCCATAGTAGGCCAGTGTTCTGTTTTCGCCTCGTATATCAACAAGGTCGCTTGCAATGCTCACGGCCACCATGTCAATATATTCCATAATGGAATCCAGAGGTAATCCGTGTTTTTCAGCGAAGGCTTGAATTAACTTGAAGCCAATGCCGGCCCCGGAAAGTTCTTTGTATGGGTATTCACAGTCACTTCTTTTCGGATTTAGTACTGCCGAGGCGTTGGGAATGGTGCTACCGGGCAAATGGTGATCGCAGATGATGAAATCCACGCCTTTAGAGTTGGCATAGTCAATCAGATCGTTGGAGCGGATTCCGCAATCCAGTGCGATTACCAGTCCAAAACCGTTTTCGGCGGCATAGTCTATGCCTATTTTGCTGATGCCGTAGCCTTCCTTATAGCGATCCGGTATGTAGTAATCTATTTCACCGGTATGTCTGTTGCATAAGAAACTGTAAACAATACTCACGGCCGTGGTCCCATCCACATCGTAATCGCCGAAAATCATGATTTTTTCCGAACGGGCTATGGCAAGGTCTATGCGCTCAATGGCTTTTTCCATATCCTGCATTAGGAAAGGGTCGTGCAGGTCTTCAATTTTAGGGCGAAAGAATTTTTCAGCTTGCTGATAGGTTTCTATGCCGCGTTGTATGAGTATGCTTGCAAGATGGGGGTGAACGTTTAATTCACCTGCAAGACGTGCAATTTTTTCTTCTGAGGGTAGGGGTTTTGCACGCCAGGTAAATTCCATATCCCGCAAAATTCGTAAATTTTAGCGAGGGTAAAAAATAAATCGATGATATTGTGTTTAATACCGATTGTCGATGGTTTATTCTGATGGGAAAAACTGTGGATCTTGCGGGGTTTCAGTTGGTTTGGCAAGCTGAGCTCGCATCCAGCAAACATCTATCCAGGTGCCGTTTTTCCAACCTGCTTTTTGGTGAATGGTTTGTTCAGTAAAGCCACAAGACTGATGAAGGCGAATACTTTTTGCATTGGGTAGTCCTATCAATGCAAATGCATGTGTAAAATGTCTGTCTTTTAGGGTGTTCAGAAGCCTGCTGTAGAGTGTTTTGCCGATGCCCATCCCCGTAAATCCTTTGGCCAAATACACGGATGTTTCCACTGCCCAACGGTACGCCGCGCGTTCGCGGTGAGCGCATGCATAGGCATAGCCTAGCACCCTGCCATCTTTTTCTGCTACATAAAACGGAAATTTTGCTGAAATGGCGCTAAGTCTGGAGCTGAATTCTGTCAATTCCGGAATGGTTATTTCAAATGTGTAGGGTCCGTTTAAAATGTAGTATTCATAAATTCCGAGCACGGCTGCAGCATCTTCGTTTCTGTAACTGCGAATTATAATGTTGTCTGAATGCACGGTATATGTAAATATGATTGTTGCAAATTTCGTACATTTGAATATAATATGAGAATAATCGCTTTAGTGCTTGCAGTGTTGATTTCCGGATTGGCGCATGCACAGATAACAATCACGCAGGCATCCATGCCTTCTGCCAATGATACTATTCGTTATTCGACAGCTGCAACGGCCGGTGTGATTTTAAATATTCAGCAAAAAGGCGCTTCGCAGTCCTGGGACTACAGCAAACTTGTTCCCGATGGACAGGATGTTTATCGCTATGCAGCAGCAAGTAACACTCCGTACCTACTGTATTTCTTTAATCAGATAGGCCTGAAAACAGCAGATAGCCTGGGTGCGGGGCCAATTATGCTTAAAAATATATATTCGTTTTATACCAAAAATAGCACTGTTTTTAAGCAGGAGGGAATTGGCTATTCTTACCAGGGTTTTCCACTTGCAGCTCAGAACAAGGATGATGATGAGATTTACCAGTTTCCCTTGAAGTATGGAGATTCTGATGTTTCTACATACAATTTTCGTTTTGCTATTCCGGGTAATGTTTTTACCTATGTGCAGGCCGGTGTCAGAACCAATGTGGTGGATGGCTGGGGAAGTGTAATTACGCCCTACAAAACCTATCCAAATACACTTCGTGTGAAAACCCTTGTCAATGGTACGGATTCGCTCATTACGCAGTTTGGGCGCGTACCCGTTCCACGCAGACAAGTAATATACAAATGGCTGAGTGCCGATGAAAAAATTCCGGTGCTGGAAATTACCGGTACAGAAAATGGAGGCACTTTTACGGCCAATCAGATTCGTTTTCGCGATAAATATCTTGGGATAGTCAGTCCACGTAGACCCAGGGCCGGCTTTCGCATAAGCAAAACATCGGGATTTGTGACGGTGGATACCTTCAATTTTACCGACAGGAGCCAGCCTTTTGCCACAGGCCTTAATTGGCAAATAACACCGGCGGCAGGCGTTTCTTTTGTTGGTGGAACATCCGCAGGTAGCCGCAATCCCCGTGTTGTTTTCAGGCAGGCCGGACTGTACAATGTTTCATTAATTGTGAGCAATAATTTTGGCTCTGATGATACAACAGCTCCCAATGCCATTAGTATTCAATACGGGTTGTCTGTAGATGCATTCAACTGTGCTAAAAACGTTTTTTATCCCAATCCGGCTGAGGGGACAATTACTATGCAAAAGGCAGGAAATCTTAGGGTTTTTGACGCAACAGGCCGGTGTGTATTGCAGCGTGTGGTGCACGATTCGGAAGTGATTTCAATTGCAAATCTGCCCGGCGGGATTTATAGTTTAAGGCTGAATGATGCTCCTGCCGTGGCATTGATGCATTATTAAATCTTTTTTTATTTTATATCCTGCGTTTTACATCAATCAAAGTTTGTCTTTCCATAGGCTAAACGTTACATTCGCAATGGTTATAACCAACTATTGTGAAGATTGCAATATTAAAAGAAACCCGTGAGCGTGAGCAGCGGGTTGCCGTATCGCCTCAGGTGGCAGCCGCCTGGATTAAACAGGGGCTCGAAGTTTCCATGGAAACAGGTGCCGGTTCAGGCAGCTGGTTTAGCGACCAGCAATATACAGATGCCGGTGCTTCTGTTGGCAGCCGTGCAGACGTGCTGAATGGTGCGAAGATTGTTGTGAAAATCAATCCGCCCACCGCGGATGAAATCGCTGCCTTGCCGGAAGGTTGTCTGCTTTGCAGTTTGCTGTATCACCGCAGCAATCCCGATACCGTTGCCGCACTGAATGCAAAAAGGATATCAGCCATATCACTGGATGCAATACCTCGTATTTCCAGGGCGCAGGCAATGGATGTACTCAGTTCACAATCCAATCTCGCAGGCTACATGGCAGTGATTAAGGGTGCGGGCCACCTGGATAAGATTTTTCCTTTACTGATGACAGCTGCCGGTACCATCACTCCGGCCCGTGTGCTGATTTTTGGGGTGGGTGTAGCCGGTTTGCAGGCCATTGCTACAGCCAAGCGACTGGGAGCCGTGGTGGAAGCCACTGATGTTCGTCCTGAAACCAAAGAGCAGGTAGAATCGCTGGGGGGTAAATTCATTGAAGTAAAAGGCGCTGAAGTGGGTTCTGAAGGCGGTTATGCCAAAGAAGCAACCGAAGAATACCGCTCCAAACAGCGGGAAGCAGTTAATAAGTCGCTGGCCCAGGCCGATCTGGTTATCACCACAGCGCTGGTCCCCGGGCGCAAAGCCCCTATTCTGGTAGACGAAGAACAGGTAGGTATGATGAAGCCCGGATCGGTGCTGATAGACATGGCCGCTGAACAGGGTGGTAACTGCGTTTACACCAAGCCTTATGAGGTAGTAAATCAGAATGGAGTTCGCATCGTAGGCGCTGCCAATATGGCCTCAGAACTACCCATTAATGCGAGTGAACTGTTTGCAAAAAATCTGGTAGAACTGATGAAGCTGATTGCCCCGAAATCGGAGTTGGTTATTAATACCAGTGATGAGATTATTTCCGGGTGCCTGATATGCCATGAAGGGACTATAATTCACGAATCCAGATAAACCCATAAACAAATAACAAATGGATACAATATTTAATTTCATTGGAGAAAATATCTCCATGATATATTTAGTAATACTCATGGTTTTCGTGGGTATTGAATTAATCGGGCACGTACCCAGCGTGCTGCATACACCACTCATGAGCGGTGCCAATGCCATTCATGGGGTGGTGCTTATTGGGGCCATTTATGTGATGGGCCACGCTGCGGAAGATGATATGTTTAGCCTTGTGGTAGGTTTTGTCGGGGTTATTGTAGGAACCCTGAATGTCATCGGCGGTTTTGTGGTTACAGATCGCATGCTGGAAATGTTTAAGAAGAAGCCAGGGAAAGGAGCCAAATCATGAAGCATGTTCAGGAAGTACTGTTTCTGCTGGGCTCACTGGGCTTTGTAGTGGGATTAAAAATGATGGGTAAGCCCGACAGTGCCCGCAAAGGCAATCTGGTAGCGGCCGCAGGTATGTTGTTTGCTGTATTGGGAATTATGTTTTTTAAACATGGCGAAGCGGGTATTCACTTGGTAAATAACGCAGGTCTGATTGCCGCAGCGATAGGCGTTGGAACCCTTGTAGGATGGCTTATGGCCAGGCGTGTTCAGATGACTGCTATGCCCGAAATGGTCTCTTTGTTTAACGGAATGGGTGGTTTGTGTGCTGCTCTTATATCCTTGCTGGAATGGAAGTTCAAGGGAGATTCCATAGCTACCATGCCCGCAGGAGAATACCTGGCTATTATTGCTGGTCTAATTATCGGAACAGTTTCATTTGTGGGCAGCATTGTGGCCTGGGGCAAGCTCAGCGGTAAACTGGGTGATTTTCGTTTTCCGGGTCAGCAGTTTATCAATATCATCATGCTGCTTGCCATTGCAGGAACCGCATGGATGAATCTGGCTGCCGCAGCCGATGGCAACATGATGTATTTTTATTTGGTAATTATACTGGCTTCTGTTTATGGTTTGTTGTTTGTGTTCCCAATTGGAGGAGCCGATATGCCTGTGGTGATTTCATTGCTGAATTCATTTACCGGTGTGGCCGCTGCCTGCGGCGGATTTTTATACCACAACAATGTAATGCTGATGGGTGGTGTGCTCGTGGGTTCTGCCGGAACTATTCTTACCATTGTGATGTGCAAAGCCATGAACCGGAGTCTCACCAATGTGCTGATTGGTGCGGTGGGCGGAAGTTCCGGGGCTGTTGCCTCCTCCGGTAAATCAGGTGGTACCGTACGCGAAGTGCAGGCAACCGATGTGGCCATCCTTATGAAGTATGCCCAAAAGGTAATCGTGGTTCCTGGTTACGGACTGGCGGTAGCGCAGGCACAGCACGTAGTGCATGAACTGGAAGGCCTGCTTGAATCGGAGGGCGTTGAGGTTAAATACGCTATCCATCCTGTTGCCGGACGTATGCCCGGTCATATGAATGTGTTGCTGGCAGAAAGCAACGTAAGCTATGATAAACTCGTTGAAATGGAGCACATTAATCCCGAATTTGCTACTACAGACGTGGTGCTGGTGGTGGGAGCAAACGATGTTGTGAATCCTGCGGCCAAAACAGATCCAGCCAGTCCAATTTATGGTATGCCTATCCTTGATGTGGAAAATGCCAAACAGATTGTGGTACTGAAGCGCAGCATGAAGTCCGGCTATGCAGGAATCGAAAACGAATTGTTCTACAATAGCAAGTGCGGTATGCTGTTTGGCGATGCCAAAGACAGTCTGCAGAAGCTGGTGAACGAAGTGAAAACCCTTTAACGAGATTATTGGCAGACTACGCTTTATTGCCGTAATTTGCAGTATACGATGAGACAGGGTATTCTTTCCGCAATATTGTTTTTCAGCACTTCGGCATTTGCCCAGTCTTACCATTATCAGATGCCGCAAAAGGGCAATCCGGGCGGACTCAACCGTGAAAACGATCAGGTTAGTGAGAATGGCGGTGGCTGGGTACTCATCATGGATTCAGTTGTGAAGGCATCCTATTCAGCTGTTCAGGCTTTACCCATTGGCTTTGATTTTCGCTTTGCCGGACAGTCTGTTACCCATTTCAAAGTTAGCAGTACCGGTTTTCTTACCTTCGATACACTGGCAGCGAATGCACCAATCACAGGCCCGGAAACGCTTCCCAGTAACAATTTACCCAATAAAACCATAACCATTTGGGGTATGGGTGCCAATGGCAATAACGATAAGGTTATCTGCAAGGTATTTGGCAATCCGCCCAACAGGCAGTTCTGGGTAAAGTTTTATAGCATGAGTACCCCCGGCGACAGTTTATCATTTACATACTGGAGTATGGTGCTGGAAGAGGGTACACATAATATCTATCTTGTTTCCATGAATCATGGAGCGGTGCGCGATTATGTTTCCCCAAAACACACTCCCGGTATTCAGATTTCTGCTACCAATGCCACTGTTGTTGCGGGTAGTCCGAATGTATCCAATTTGCCTTTAGGCGAGTCTTATAAAGATAATTTTTATTACCGTTTTAGTTTTGGATTGCAGCCGGTAACTGATGTTGCTGTTGTTTCATTCAAAATGCCAGTTTTAACCCTTGCGGGAAATAACAATGCTGTGAAAGTGGTTGTTAAAAATGAAGGTTCACAGCCTGTTTCCTCACTAAAACTAAATTACCAGGTCAATGGCGGGGTTATTAAGACCCAGAATTTCAGCGGTTTATCCGTTTTACCTTCATCCGGTTCCTTTGATACACTTACGGCTTCGTCTACTATTGCCGCAGTTGCCCCCGGCGATAGACAAACGGTGAAAGTATGGATCAGCGATGTGAACGCCGGAACTGAAATCAATCTTGCAAATGACAGTGTAGTGGCTGCCACTACTGTTTTTGCCGGAACGGCTCCAAAATCGAACAAAGTACTGCTGGAATATGCTACTGGTGCCTGGTGTGCAGATTGCCCGCCTGCCGATGCGGTGGTGGGAAAAATGAAAAAACAGCTCGGGGACACACTTATTGCCATTGCCCATCATACACTGGATGGAATGGCACTACCCGGAGATTCTTTGGTAAATGAAAAATTGGATTCTTTCCCATCATCCATACTCAATCGTTCGGTTAGGCCATCTACCCATCAGATTGCATCTGAAGGTGCGGCTGTTTGGATTTCTGAAGTGCGCAAAACCTTGCAAAGCCAACGTTGGGCCGACATTAATATAAGTAACATCGTGCTGGATACCCAGGGGCTGCTAACCTGGAAAATGAAGGTGAAGATGCTGGATTTTGTGGCCAAAGAAGATGTGAGGGCAGGATGCGTTGTGGTGGAAGACAATATACGCGGCAACGGACAGGCTTATGATCAGCAAATTGCGAACAAATATCTTATCGCTGATGCCGGTACTTTTAAAGGCAGGTCAAGCCCACTTATTGGTTATTATCACCAGAATGTCCCCGTTGCTTCGCCTTCAGGTATCTGGGGTAGCGTGATCCCCGGAAATGACCCCATATTGAAACCCGGAGATAGTTTTGAGTTTAGCATGCGTTATCGCTATTCAAAATTATTGAAGAAGGAGTTTATGCCGGGGACGGCGCAGTATTTACCCAGGGGTACAGATGTTTTTGTTTCGGGTAAGCCCATTGATATGAGGGTTGTAGGATTTTTGGCCCTTAGTGGACAAAACGGAGAGAGAGATGTTTTGGCGGCAACGCAATCCAGGCTTTGGGATGTGAGCCTAAAGAGCCGAAATGTGCGCAAATCTACCATGCGGCTGTATCCCAATCCTGCCAACGGATATACCTTGCTTGAAACAGGTGTTTACGGAGATAAGCAGGTTTTAATGCTTTCTTCAGCCGGACAGGTAGTTGCGGATTTTAGCACCCTCGAATCAACCCTGATGATCTCAACAGCTGCTCTGCCCGACGGGGTGTATTACCTTAAATGTATCGGGGCAGATGTGGTAAAGCAGGTTGCTTTCATTGTTCGTCACTGATTCAGTGATATCAGATCCTGAATCATGTCAATGGCCTGTTCGGCAGTGTGCACTGGTTCCAGGCAGGTTTCTCCCAGGCAAACATAAACATGCAGCGTGTCGGTTTTTTTACCGTTAAACTGAGGTAAATCACAGACGTTTTCAGCAAACGAAATCTGTGCATGTGCGGGCAGGGCAAAGCACAGTTTTTGTGCAGCGTGCCGCGAACCCGGGCCTGTGCAGGAAACCTGAATAAGGCCGGATGAAGAAGCCAGCGCCAGTCGGCCCCAGTTGCTGTACCAGCCCGGATATTCCATAAGTTGCTTTTTAACGAATCCAAGTAAATCCATGCCCATGGCGGTTAGGCCCGGCTTTTGGAAAATAGTGCCCAGTTTGCAAAGCACATGCGCCATTACAGAAACGGAGCTGTTTATGACATCATCGGCAAGGTCGGTTTTTCTCACAATCAGGTTTTCTCCATCCGCCGGGGTAAAGTAAAAAGCCCCATTTTCAGGATCCCGGAATTTCTGGATGGCTTGCTCTGTAAGTATTTTGGCAAATTTTGCATAATCAGCCTTGCCTGTGGCCGAATACAGGGAAAGTAATCCCTCAGATAAACAGGCGTAGTCTTCCAGAAAGGCAGATATAGACGATTTTCCACGGCTATGGATGCGGAACAGCCCTTGGTTTTGCCAAAGATTTTCCTGAATCCAATTGGCCAGTAGCTCGGCTCGTTCAATGTATTCAGCATTTTTAAGATACAAACCGGCATCTGCCAGGGCTTTCAGCATTAGTCCATTCCAGGCAGTAATAATTTTGTTGTCAAGTCCCGGTCGCGGACGCAAATCCTGAAAATCACGAAGTTTGTGTTTTACGGTTTTCAGCATTGCTGTATAAGAACTTACATCGATGTTAAGTGTTTCCAACACCTGCAAGGGTGCCAGTTGTCTGTGCAAAATATTTTGTCCATGCTCCCAGTTGCCGTTTTCTGTGCAGGTAAAAATGGTTTTGGCAAATTCAAGTTCTTCTGAACTGAGGCACTGTTCCAGTTCAGCATGACTGAATATATAGAATTTACCCTCTACGCCCTCACTATCGGCATCCAATGCGCTGAAAAAGGCATTGCTGTCAGACAACTCATTTAAACAAAACTGAATGCATTCTGTGGCAATTTCTTTGTAAAGTGGAGCGTCAGAAATGGCATAGGCACGGCTGTATAAACTGATAAGCTGGGCATTGTCATACAGCATTTTTTCGAAGTGGGGTGCAAACCATTTTCCATCGGTGCTGTATCGGCAAAATCCGCCGCGCAGGTGGTCGTAAATACCCCCGTTTGCCATTTTTAACAAAGAAAGTTGTGTGAAATCCAACGCCTCGTCATTGCCGGTTTGCAGATAATAATCCAGCAAAAAATCATATTGATTGGGCAATGGAAATTTTGGCACCCGATTGGCTCCACCTTCTTCCCAGTCAAATCCCTCGGCCATTTTTTCATATAAATCCGGCAGATCAGATTTCCCCAAAAAAGCGGAGGACTGCGGTAGAATATCATTCATGCTTTTCAGGCCTCCCATTACTTTTGCGGCGTATTCCAGCGCTTTGTCCTTGTCATGGGTCCACAGACTGTGTATCTGCAACAATACCTGCTGCCATTTTTCTATCGGGAAGTAGGTGCCGGCATATACGGGTCTTCCATCCGGAAGGCAAAAAACATTGAGCGGCCATCCGCCACGGCCTGTCATCAGCTGACAGGCATCCATGTACACCATGTCGATATCCGGGCGCTCCTCCCGGTCCACCTTCACATTGATGAAAAAAGTATTCATCAGCTCAGCGGTTTTTTCATCTTCAAAACACTCGTTTTCCATTACGTGGCACCAATGACAGGCGCTGTATCCCACGCTGATTAATACGGGTTTGTTTTCCCGGCGGGCCTGCTCCCATAAGGCATCATACCACTCAATCCAGTTTACAGGATTGTGGGCATGCTGCAAAAGATAGGGACTACCGGCATGGACGAGGGCATTGGTGTGTTTGGGATTGGCTTTCACGAAAACTTACTGTTAATTTGAACAATGATGCACAAAGTTCGTTTGGCTATGGCAATAATCAGCACTATGTGGATGATTAATGTTTCTTTCAGTCAGCGCATACTTACAGCAGATACACTTCCAAGAAAATCCTTTTCCGGTTACCGCGAAGCCGCAGACACACTGTGGAACATGCTGGCAGGAAGAAAGAAGCAATCATTGCTTGCATATACCGCCACAGACTCTATATACTATCGCATGCTTAGAAAACAGAATCCCGAGTTGCAGGAGCAAATTATGCGCGGTTTGTGGCTGAATTATGGTTACAAGGTAGATAAATCATACAGCAAGGTTTATAAGCAACTTCGAAAACTAAAAATCAGCCTGCAGCGGGCCAAGCGGGATACCTTGCTTGTCTCATTCAACGCAAAAAATGCGGAGATTATACGGGTGGAACAGTACTTTACCAAAGGAAAACTGCAGTATTGCCTGCGGTTTATGGTTTGGAATGCCGAAGGTGGCTGGTATTATACCGGAAACATCAATTTCTTTGAGGACCGCACCCGGATTCGTTAAAGGCCGGAAAGTAGCTCTTTTACCATTCCCGGACCCTGGTATACAAATCCGGTATATACCTGATACAGATTTGCGCCTGCGGTCTTTTTTTTCTGAATGTCTTTGGATGTGAAAATCCCACCAACCCCTATAATTGGATAATCTTTGCCCAGCATTTGACGCAATTGCGCAATCACATCGTTGCTTTTTTCCCTTACCGGGACCCCGCTTAATCCGCCGGCTCCAATTGCTTCCAGCATTTCTTTGCTGCAAATCAGACCTTCTCTTGAAATGGTCGTATTGGTGGCGATAATGCCTTCAATACCGCATTCTTGCACTGTGTCGGCAATTTCCTGAAGGGCTTCGGGGGTTAAATCCGGTGCTATTTTCAGTAAAATGGGTTTCTGTGTTGCGTATTGGTTTCTAAGATTCTGTAATTCCCGGAAGAGGGTTGTTAAAAACGCCTTCTCCTGCAATTCCCGGAGTCCTGGAGTGTTGGGGCTGCTCACATTTACCACGATGTAATCAACCCATGGGTAAATTTTTTCAAAACAGATTCGGTAATCGTCAATGGCTTTATCGTTCGGAGTTACCTTATTTTTTCCAATATTGCCTCCCACAATGAGTCCGTCAGGTCTGTTTTTCAGGCGTGCAACCATATCGTCAATTCCTTGGTTGTTAAAGCCCATCCGGTTGATGAGGGCCAGGTCTTTTTTCAGGCGGAACAAGCGGGGCTTGGGGTTGCCATCCTGTGGCAGTGGGGTGACGGTTCCTACTTCCACAAAACCAAACCCCAGATTTTTCAGCAAATGCAGCCACCTGGCATCCTTGTCAAATCCTGCGGCCAAGCCAATTGGATTGGGAAAATCAATTCCCAGGAAAGCAACGGGGTGATGGGTGTTGCTTTGGTATTGCTGTTTAATGATATTCCTGATGACAGGCAGTTTCAACCCAATGGCAAGCAAATCCATAGCCATGTAGTGCGCCTTCTCGGGTGGGAACATGAAAAGAAAAAAGCGCAGCAGACTATACATGGATTTAATGTTTAAAGTGGCGCATACCGGTCATTACCATGGCAATGTTGTTAGCGTTGCAGTAATCAATACTGGCCTGGTCCTTGATGCTGCCTCCGGGTTGTACCACAGCTTTTATTCCTGCCTTATCGGCAATTTCCACGCAATCGGGGAAGGGGAAGAAGGCGTCGGAGGCCATCACAGCGCCATCCAGGTCAAATCCAAATCTGGCTGCCTTTTCAATGGCCTGATTCAGGGCATCTACGCGGCTGGTTTGTCCGGTGCCGCTGGCCAGTAACTGGTTGTTTTTTGCCAGTACAATGGTGTTGCTTTTGGTGTGTTTTACAATTTTTAGAGCGAATTCCAGGTCAGCAAACTGGCTTTCAGTAGGGGAAAGGGTAGTAGCGGATTTCATCTCAGCTTTTGTTGCCAGTCCGTTGTCTCTGTCTTGCACCAATTCTCCGTTTAATACAGTTCTGATAAGTTGTTGCCTGAATGCGCCATCGTGCGTTTTTAGCAGAATCCGGTTGGTTTTTGCCTTCAGAATCTGCAAAGCCTCAGGTGAGTAATCTTCTGCCAGCAGCACTTCAAAGAACAGGGTATCTATTTTTCGTGCAGTTGCCTCATCCACAGTGGCATTGAGGGCCAGAATCCCCCCAAAAGCAGAAACAGAGTCGCAGGCCAGGGCATCATCCCAGGCGGCTTCTGCCGTAGCCCGGGTTGCCACGCCACAGGCATTGTTGTGTTTCACAATCACGCAGGTAACACCCTGATTTTTATCAAAATCGCGGAGCAGGCACAAGGCACTGTCCACATCCAGCAAGTTATTGTAGCTTAGTTCCTTGCCTTGTAATTTGGTAAATATGGCTTCCAGGTTGCCCCTGAATTCGGCTTTTTGGTGTGGGTTTTCGCCATAACGTAGCGGATAGTTTTTGGCTCCGCCAAACCAATCGCCAATTTGGCGGTCGTAGTTGGCTGTGGTATTGAAAGCCCTGCGTGCCAGTTCTTTTCTTACTGTTGCATTTAGGGAACCGCTTCCACCGGTGTATTTATCCAGAAACCAGCCGTAGTCAGCCTTGTCGCTGATGATGGCGGTGTGGTTGAAGTTTTTGGCTGCAGCGCGGATGAGGGAAACGCCTCCGATGTCAATTTTCTCGATGATTTCCTGCTCAGAACCACCGGCATTCAGTGTTTCGGTAAAAGGGTACAGGTCTACAATGACCAGATCGAGCAGGGGAATGTCATATTGTGCAATTTCCTGCATGTCCTGCTGGTTTTCACGGCGGGCAAGGATGCCTCCAAATACTTTTGGATGAAGGGTTTTAACACGGCCGCCCAGAATGCTTGGATAGCTGGTAACCTTTTCAATTCCGGTACATGGGATTCCCAGGTCTTCAATAAACTTTTGGGTTCCTCCTGTGCTGTAAAGGGTTACATGGTTTTGATGAAGTGCACGAACGATAGGCTCAAGACCGTCTTTGTAGAAAACAGAAATCAGCGCAGATTTTATTTTAACATCCACACGGCAAAATTAGCTTTGATTGAAGAGGAAAGGGCGTGGATCTCAATAAAGGTTTTTACATTTTGTACACAAAACCTCAAGGGGTGGGATATTTATTTTTTACATCCTCTCTGAGCTGGCGATTTCCTTTGTTGTGGCGGGGCTCAAACGGGCAATGCCTGCACCCGTTGCCACAACATATTCCCCGTTTAGTCAGGTAATACTCAGTAAAAACCAGGTATCCGTTGTCGAAATAATAATCTGAGTGTGCCTTTTCAGGCTCATCTTTCTTCATTACCGGGCAAGTTTACTCTTTGCCGTGGCAGCTCTTGAATTTCTTTCCACTTCCGCAAGGGCAAGGATCGTTTCTGCCCACCTTCAGCTCATTGCGAATGGGCGATTGCGGAATGCCTTGATGCTCGGGCTGGGGTGGAGGCATGGAAGGGTCCTGAGGTATGTTTCCTCCAATCTCTTCGCGGCCGGTCTGAATCTTGGGTTCCTCTTTTCTTTTGCTTACGCGGGCTTCTTCCACGCGGTCCCCACTTTCTATTTCACTGCGGAAAAGCAGTCCCAAAACGCGCTGGTTAAGCCGGTTCAGCATTTGTCCGAACAATTCAAAGCTTTCAATCTTATAAATCAGCAAAGGATCTTTCTGTTCATACTGGGCATTGTAGGTACTTTGCTTCAGTTCGTCCAGTTCGCGCAAATGTTCTTTCCACTCATCATCAATCATTTGCAAGGTAACCATTTTCTCCAGTTCATGAATCAGTTCCTTACAATCTGAAGCCAGGGCTTTTTGCAGCGGGGTTACAATCTGGAATGAGTGAAATCCGTCGGTCATGGGTACAAGCACATTCTCAATTTTCTCACCCTGCTCCTGGAAAATACCGCGGAAAACAGGCAGCGCCTGCATGCGCAAGCGCTCGTTTTTATCCTGGTAGTGTTTGGTCAGGCTGTCAAATAACTGTTCGATAAGTGCATCTTCCTTCGATGTGAGAAAAGTTTGCTGGTCGAATGGCAGGGCAGAGACCAGTGTTTTAATTGCTTCCAGTTCAAGTTGCTCATAGCTATCTGCATCCTTGGCGGATTGCACCTGTTCTGTACACCAGTTGTAGAGCATGTTTTTCAGGTCAATGCTCAGGCGGTCGCCAAACAATGCATTGCGGCGCATGCGGTAAATATTGGTGCGCTGCTTGTTCATCACATCGTCATATTCAAGCAGGCGTTTGCGCACGCCAAAGTTGTTTTGCTCCATGCGCTTTTGGTTGCGCTCGATGGTTTTGGTCATCCAGCTGTGTTCGATCACATCGCCTTCTTTATAACCAAATTTGTCCATGAAGCGGCTTACGCGTTCTGAGCCAAATATGCGCATGAGGTCGTCTTCAAGACTCACATAAAATCTGGAAGTTCCGGGATCGCCCTGACGTCCTGCACGACCGCGCAGCTGTCTGTCCACACGGCGGCTATCATGGCGTTCTGTACCAATAATAGCAAGGCCGCCGGCGGCTTTCACCTCATCTCCGATTTTAATATCTGTACCACGTCCAGCCATGTTGGTGGCGATGGTAACAGCGCCGGGTTTACCCGCTTCAGCCACAATTTCAGCTTCACGCTGGTGCTGCTTGGCGTTAAGCACATTGTGCTTAATCTTTTTCATGGTAAGCATGCGGCTCAGCAATTCGCTGTATTCTACGCTGGTGGTACCCACCAGCACGGGTCTGCCTGCTTCCTGCAGCTTTACTACCTCTTCAATCACCGCATTGAACTTTTCTCGCATGGATTTGAATACCTGATCTTCATAATCCTTACGAACGGCAGGTTTATTGGTTGGAATCACCATTACACCGAGTTTGTATATATCCCAAAGTTCCTGCGCCTCCGTTTCTGCTGTACCGGTCATACCGGCCAGCTTGTGGTACATTCTGAAATAGTTTTGCAAGGTAATGGTGGCGTAGGTTTGCGTGGCTGCTTCAATACGCACATTTTCCTTGGCTTCAATGGCCTGGTGCAGGCCGTCACTGTATCGGCGACCATCCAGCACACGGCCTGTTTGTTCGTCTACAATTTTTACCTTGTTGTCCTGAATGATGTATTCTACATCCTTTTCAAACATGGTGTAGGCTTTCAGTAGCTGCTGCACGCTGTGAATACGGTCGCTTTTTATAGCGAATTCACGCATCAGTTCATCTTTGCGGCGCAGTTTTTCCGTTTCATCAGCCGCGGTTCTTTCAATTTCTGCAATTTCACTGCCTACATCGGGAAGCACGAAAAAGTTTGGGTCTTCACCGGCACCGGTAATCAGTTCAATGCCTTTGTCTGTCAGGTCTACGCTGCTGGTTTTTTCATCAATGGTAAAGAAAAGCGGGGCGTCGGCCTTGGGCATTTCTTTTTGCTGATCCTGAAGGTAATAGCTTTCAGTTTTTGTTAAAATAGTTCTAACCCCTGATTCGCTGAGGAATTTTATCAATGCCCGGTTTTTGGGCAATCCGCGGTGCGCACGCAAGAGTGCAAGTCCGCCTTCACCTTCTTTGCTTCCGGTATTGCCTTCGCTAATGAGTTTTTTGGCATCGTTGAGTGCCGTTGCAATGTATTTTTTCTGTGCTTCAACCAGTTTCTGAATTCTGGGTTTCAGAACATCAAACTGCTGATCATCGCCATGTGGGGTGGGGCCGCTGATAATCAAAGGTGTTCTTGCATCATCAATCAGTACGCTGTCTACTTCATCCACAATGGCAAAATGGTGCTTTTTCTGTACCTGTTCTTCGGGGCTGTGTGCCATATTGTCACGCAGGTAGTCGAAGCCAAATTCGTTGTTTGTACCGTAGGTGATATCGGCGAGATAGGCTTTTCGGCGTGATGCACTGTTCGGCTGGTGGTATTCCAGGCAATCTACGGAAAGTCCCAGCAAATTATACAGTGGGCCGTTCCATTCACAGTCGCGTCGGGCCAGATAGTCGTTTACCGTTACCACATGCACGCCGCGTTTGCCGAGCGCATTCAGGTATACCGGAAGCGTACTTACCAGGGTTTTTCCCTCGCCGGTAGCCATCTCCGCAATTTTACCGCGGTGTAGCGCAATACCACCAATCAGCTGCACATCATAGTGCACCATGTTCCAGCGGATTTGTCCGCCGGCAGCCGTCCATTCATTGCTGTAGACTGCATTTTCTCCCTGAATTTCGATATGATTGCGGCTAACGGCAATTTCCCTGTCGAGGTCGGTGGCAGTAACGGTTAGTTTTTCGTTTTCGGTCAGCCTGCGGGCAGCTTCTTTTACCACGGCAAATGCCTCAGGCAGAATTTCAG
The DNA here is from genome assembly GCA_964626685.1 of uncultured Flavobacteriaceae bacterium. GTDB lineage: Bacteria > Bacteroidota > Bacteroidia > NS11-12g > UBA955 > RGEC01. The sequence continues at coordinate 111,431 of CAZVJY010000002.1, read as the reverse complement.
CCAGTATTTCTTCCAGGCTGCTGTCACGGCTTTTTTCCAGCTCATCTATCTGATGAAAAAGTCCGTCCCTTACATCGGTTTGATCTTCTGGCGTTTGATTCAGCTGCTCTCGTGTTTCAGTAATTCTGCCGTCAATTTCGGTCAGATGAAGATTGATACGCTGGATGAATTCATTGGTTTTGTTGCGGAGTTCATCGTTACTCAACGTGGCGTAGGAAGCAAAATGCTCGTTTATTTTTACGACAATGGGTTCTATTTCCTTGCGGTCGCGGTCGGTTTTGTTTCCGCCAAAAATATTACTCAGTCCGGTTATAAGTTTTCCAATCATGGGATAAGCTGCGAAATTACATATTACAAGATGTAAGCCAAATAAGGAAATGATGAAAATACCGACATTTTGGCTGAAAATAAAAAATCCCTCCGAAAAGAGGGATTTTTATGCCACTGAAAGCGGACTTTTTTACTTCACCTGAATTTTCTTCGAAGTGGTAATGGCTTCCACGTATTTCTTGTTCAGATTGATGTTCAGGATTCCATCTGTGTAGGTGGCTTTGATGCTGTCTTTTTCACAATTTTCCGGCAGGGCAAACGAGCGTTGAAATGCACGGTAGCTGAATTCACGGCGGAGGTATTTACCCTCAAGTTTTTCCTCTTTTTGTTCTCTCTTTTCGGTGGATATGGTCAAAACGTTGTTTTGAAGTTCAATGTTAAAGTCGTCTTTTTTCATACCCGGTGCGGCCAGTTCTATTTTAAAGTCCTTGTCGGTTTCCTTCACGTTTACCGATGGGGTAGTGGCTGTTAGGTCTCCATCCCATTCCAGCAGGTCTTTGTTCAGAAAATCTTCCCATAGGGAGGTAAATGCCGGAAACATCCGGGCGGTGGTGGTGGCTAATGTGCTCATGATTAAAAAAAATTAAATGTTGAACTGCAAAGTTGATGTCCGAAAGGCCTGTGTTTTCTGACCAATGTCAAAAGCCTGTATGTCTTCAGTATCCGCATTTTTTTCAGCAAATGGATATCTTTTACCATTTTTGTTGAACTTTTTTAAGGGTGTTTTGTTTAATCTTTTATGCGCCATGTTATTGTTATTACCCTGTGCCTTTTTGTCACAACGGTATTCTCCCAAAACATCTTGATAAGGGGTGTTGTAAAGGATGCTTCCACCAACGCTCCAATTACTATGGCAGAGGTGAAAGTTCTAAAAACTGCAATATTCGGTAAGACTGATTCTGCAGGTAACTTTACTTTGGAGCTCACAGAACCCGGTTTTTATGTGATTGGTGCAACCCGGGAGGGTTATTCCGATGCCTTTGCGGCCGAAATGCTGTTTACCTATGATAAAAGTCCGTTTGTGCAGATAAGTATGGAGAGTTTAAGCAGAGCCATTGGCACCGTAAATATATCTCGCAGCGCACTGCAAGCCCGCAGGGCGGAAAGTCCGGTGGGAGCGCAGTCTCTCAGTATTCGGGAAATTGAGAGAAACCCGGGTGGCAACCGCGATATCAGTAAAATTGTACAATCGCTTCCGGGTGTAATCAGTGTTCCGAGCTTTAGAAATGATATTGTGATTCGCGGCGGATCTCCGGTTGAAAACAAGTTTTACCTGGATGGATTTGAGATCCCCGTCATCAATCACTTTCAGACCCAGGGCAGTACAGGAGGTCCAGTAGGTATTCTGAATGTGAATTTTATCAAGGAAGTAAACTTTTACACCGGCGCTTTCCCCATAAACTATGCCAACGGCATGAGTGCTGTGGTTGATTTCAGGCAAATTGACGGGAATACGGAAAAGCCCAAGTTTCGCTTCACACTTGGCAGTTCTGATCTGGGTTTCACGGCAGATGGCCCACTGGGTAAATCGAAAAAGACCACTTTTATTATTTCTGCCCGCCAAAGTTATCTGCAGGGGCTGTTTACCTTGCTTAAACTGCCTTTTCTCCCCAATTTTATTGATTATCAGGCCAAAGTAAAAACCAAGCTCAGCAATAAATCCGAACTGAATGTGGTGATGCTGGGAGCAGTTGATTATTTCCGCCTAAACACCAAAGTTAATGAGGGAATAACCGATTCATTGAAGCTAAAAACCAATAATTACATCCTAGGCTACATTCCGGATTACCAGCAGTGGAATTATATGATTGGCGCTTCTTACACTTATTTTGGCAAAGCCAAGCACCAGGTGTTTTTAAGCCGAAATATGCTGAGTAATATCAGCACCAAATTTCAAAACAACGATGAATCGGATCCTGCCAAGAAAATCCTTGATTACAGAAGTACCGAGGAAGAAAATAAACTGCGCTACGAGCAGTCCCGCCGCTTCGGGCGCTGGTCTGTGATGAATGGGGGAGGATTCGAGTTTGCACAATACGGGAACAGTACCTTCAACCGCATCAGTACGCCTTTTGGGCAGCAGACCATCAATTTTAAAGGTGATTTGAATGTGCTGAAATACAATTTCTTTAGTAAGTGGAACCGAAGTTTTGCTTCAGGTGCTATGGTAGCAATGGGTTTTAGGCTTGATGGTTCGGGATACAACGAAAATACCCGCAATCCGCTCAATCAGCCGGGAATTTCATTATCGGCCTCTTTGCCGGTTGCTGACGGATTGTTTTTCAATGCCAATGTGGGAAGATTTCACCAGTTGCCGGCCTATACGCTGATGGGTTACCGCGACAGTACGGGTAGGCTTGCCAATCAGTCTGCCCTGCAATATTTGCGCAACAGCATGGCTGCCGCTGGATTTCAGTACAATTACGGACCCGAAACCAAAATCACACTTGAGGGTTTCTACAAGCAATACCAACGTTATCCTGTAGCATTGCGTGAAGGTATCAGCCTGGGCAATCTGGGTGGTGATTTCGCGATTGTAGGCAATGAACCTGTAATTTCAAACGGAACGGGCAGGGCTTACGGTATGGAATTTTTGGTACAAAGGCGCAGCCGCAACGGTTTGTATGGGATTGCCAGCTATACGCTTTGCTGGAGCAGCTTTGCAGATCCTTCGGGCAGGCTTGTGGCAAGTGCATGGGACAGCCGCCACACGGTTGTTCTTACCGGTGGGATGAAGTTAAAACGCAACTGGGAGTTGGGCGTAAAATGGAGATTCATTACCGGCAGACCCTTTACGCCTTTTGATACAGGACGGTCTTTGTCAAAAAACAGCTGGGACGTTGTTGGGCAGGCAGTGCCAGATTACCGCCGTTTGAATACCCTGAGGGTGGGGGATTTTAACCAGTTTGATGTCAGGATTGACAAGGTTTGGTACTTTAGAAAAAGTTCATTGAACCTGTATCTCGATATTCAGAACTTCTTTAATACCCAGTATGTTGGCCCCAATACACTGGTGGCAGCGCGCAATGCCGATGGTTCGCTCATCACTGACCCTTCGAATCCGCTGCAGTACAGAGCCGATTTTCTGCCCAATACCTCGGGCACGGTTTTGCCTACCATTGGTGTCATTCTGGATTTTTAAACATAAAAAAACCCGTCTGCTGACGGGTTTTTTTATTGAGGTATTATCAGATTAATAATCGTAGGTAAATCCGGTTTCTTTAGGGTGGATGCACATTACCGGTGTATTGCTTCTGTTCACAATCTGCTGGGTATAAGTGCCACGAAGCATATCTGTTATGCCAACTTCCAGATCGGTCATTACCAGAATCAGGTCTGCATTGGCTTTTTCAGCGTAATTCATAATCTCTGTCGCATAATTTTCCAGCAATTTGTCTTCAATTTCAACTGCTTTGAAGTTCACCCCATTTTGAGCCAGTTTGTTTTCTACCGCTTTGATATTGGCCTTTATGCGGTTTTGGGTAAATTCATCGCTGCTGCCTTGATAGGCTACATGGATTTCGGAATTGAATTTTTTGGCTACATGAATGGCCCAGTCGGTTTTCTGACGGCTTTCAATGGATAGGTCCATGGGCATAACAATTTTTTTGTATCCGTCTCCAACTGAGTGGTTTTTCACAACTACAACGGGCACTTCGGCGCTCTGAATAGTTCTGCTGGCATTTGATCCGATTACCTGCTCAAGACCGTTGGCACCATGGCTTCCCATAATGATAGAATCAAAGTTCTCATCATTTGCGATGTGGGAAATGGTTTTGTAAATGCGACCGGAGTCGATGCGTGTGTGAACGTTAATGCCATGTTTTGATTTTACCTCTTCGGCAATATTGTTCAGTCGGTTTTGAATGGCTTCTTTAACAAGTTCGGTTTGGTTTCCTCCGGAGAATATGCCTCTGAACAGGCCTTCATCCACGATGTTAAGAAGCGTGATTTCATTTTTGTAGATCTGGGCAACTTTGATGGCATGGCCTAATGCGCTTGAGGCTACATCTGAGAAATCGGTGGGGACAAGAATATTGTTATTGGTTTTTCGTTCCATAGCGAATGATTTAATAATGCAAAATTACTGCTAATAAAACGAATAAAAGCGATTTTTATCACATTAATCGCGTTTGTTTAATAGAAAAAGCAGGCATTTGCCTGCTTTTTCTGTTAAATTTTTGGTAAGTTTATGGGTTTCTGTTTACTAGCAGGCGGCTTGTTTCTTTTCCATACGCACCTTGCAGTTGCAGTGTGTATATGCCTGGCGCAAGGCCGCCTGTAGGAAGATCTGTGTGGTTGCCGGTAATATTCTTTTGATAAACCAGCACTCCCGAAGTGGAATACACTGCCAGCCTCGAAAATGAGCCATTCCAAACGACTGCGGCAGTTTGGTCCGCAGGATTGGGGTAAACATCAATCTTTCCTGAGCTACCTGTGGTTTGCGCTGATGGCTGTGAAGATCTGGATTTGATCACCTGCACAGTTATGCAGAAAGTGGTGCTGCATTTTCCCGCCGTGTCCCATGCGGTAAGGCAAATGTTACGGCTACCGCTGTATTTGTAAGCTTTAAAAACTGGTGAACGAAGTGAACTTGTGGTAGTGTCGCCCCAGTTCCACAAGAATGTAAACGCCCCGGTACTTTGGTTGGTTACATACACGATGCCTTTTTTGCTCACACTGTCAACCCTGAACTTGGCAACGGCTTTGCATGGTGTGCAGTTTACGGTTACTTTTCTACATATGATCGTGTCGCATTTGAGGCAGGTATCCGTTAGTTTCAGGCAAACATTGTAATCGCCATTTTTGCTGAATCCGATGCTTTGTATACGGCCGTTAAAAGTGGCCAGCGGAACATTGTTCATATTGCTGATGGTGTAGGTATACTTCACGCATCCATTGTTGAGATTGTTGCCTTCCAAAATGAGATTCGGGCATTTTACATTGGCCGTGAACCCTGCGCCTCTCTTTGCCCAATTACAGGATGGTTTGTAGCAGGATACGGTTACCGATTTGCAAATAACCGTATCGCATTTCCTGCAGTTGTTGATTAATTTCAGGCAAATGTTGTAGGTTCCGTTTTGGGGTAGCGTAACGGTTTTTAAACGGCCACCAATATTGTCAACCAACGCACCGTTTACGGTCCATTGGTATGAAATGCAACTGTCAAGTAGGTTATAAGCTTCCAGTTTTACCACTGCACAAGTCGTGGTACTCGTGATGTTGAAACCGGCCTGCTTCCAAGAACAGCGCTTATTTTCCACCACTACTTTTTTGCAAATGGTGATTTTGCAGCGTTTGTCTGCAGTGGTAATGGTTACACATACGTTGTATGTGCCACCGCGCAGGTAGGTTTTCTTTGGATTCATTCCGGTGCCAGATGTGCCGTCGCCAAAACTCCAGGAATATGTTGCTCCTTTATCGCTGCTGTAACCGCTAAAGCTAAAGCTGCCACTGCCGGTATTTTTGAATGAAAAACCGCCCTGAAGTCTGCAAGGTTCTTCGATGACCACCTTTCTGCAAATAGTGGTGCAGCATTTTTGTGTTTTGTCACAAATTCTAACACAAGCCTCATAGGTCCCTGGTTTTTTATACCATTTGGTTGCGCTGCTGCCGATTCCAGTGCTGCCATCTCCAAAAGTCCAGGTATAAGTGAAACCCGTATTGCTGGAAGCGTCAAACTTTATTTGCCCGCCGGTGCCATAACTTATCTTTATCTCGCCCTTAATATTGCAAGGATTGTTGCAACCGACCTTGATTTCTTTGCAAATTTCTTTGTTGCAAACAGTGTTGGTTCCGGGTATTTTCCATGATGCTTTGAGGCAAATTTTGTAAACTCCGTCTTTAACATATTGCTTGGTCGGCGAGGATCCGGTTCCTGTACTGCCATCGCCCCATGTCCAGGTGTATGTAACCCCTGTGGCGCTGCTCATACCGGAGCTGGCAGAGAATCTAACTGTACGGCAATCAGTTTTCCAGGTAAAGTCCGGTTTAAAATTTAAACAAGGATTGGTAGCGCAGGTGTCCACGGTTACCGCTCTACAAATAATGGTGTCCCAGTTCTTGCACTTGCTTTTTAACTTCATGCAAATCTGGTATGTTCCTCTAGCGGGAAATTTGTAGGTAAGGCTGCTTCCGGTAAAGGTTGTTCCGGCGGTCTGCCATGTTACAGTGAGGCAGCTGTCGGGCTTGCCGTTATAGCTCGCAAGTACTGTTAAGCATTCCGTCCTGAATGACCAGCCATATTGGTTTTGGGCTCTCAGTTCCTGTTTTTCGCCAAATAGCAGGGCGAAAAAGGCAATAAACAGTGAGTATTTAAATTTCATATTTTGATCGAATAGTTTAGTTATTGATTTTAGTGATAGACACGATTTGTTCAACGGACGTTGCCCCAAATCCTAAACAAAAGTATAAAATTATGAGAGGATATTGTCTTAATCCCGGTAATTATTGCCTATTTAGAAATATTCAAAACATTAAATCATTAATTCTCTGCTGATTGCGTCAGCCAGTAAACGTCCCGCTGACGTTAGTATTATATGAGTTCCATTCTTAATCAGAAGATTTCTTTGTAATAACTCCCCAATAATCGGTTGTTTTTGCATTGCCCATTCTGCATTTATTTTGCTAACATCCAGCATATTCAGGCCGGTTGAAAGCCTCAGGCGTGTGATGATAATTTCATTGATTATATCTTCGTCTGAAAGCAACTCTTCTTCAAATGCAGGCTGATTTTTTTCAATACCGGAAACATACAGCCGGTTGTCGGAAACATTCCAGCGTCGAACGCGTTTTCCATCAAAACTGTGGGCGGAAGGGCCCAGTCCCAGGTAAGGTTTGTTTTCCCAGTAGTTGCTATTGTGTCTGGCTTCAAAACCGGGTTTGCACAGGTTGCTTATTTCATAATGCAACCATCCGTTGGCGGTGGCAAAATCCTGCAGCAGTTCGAAATGGCGTGCTTGTTTTTCTTCATCCGGTTTTCTGGTTTTACCGCTATCAATTTCCTTTTGCAGTCGGGTATTGGGTTCTGCGGTCAATGCGTATGCCGAAATGTGCTGAACGCCGCAGGTAAATGCCCAGTTAAGGGTGGTTTTCCATGCTTCATCCGAAAGCCAGGGACTTCCATAAATCAAATCGAGGTTTACCGATTGAAACCCTGCCCCAACAAGCATTTGAATCGCAATCTTCGAAGTTTCCGCATCGTGAGCCCTGTTCATGGCTTTCAATTCCGGGTCGCTGAGTGACTGTACGCCCACGCTTATGCGGTTAATGCCTACCTGTTTCCATTGTTTTATGCTCAGAAGATTCACATCCTCCGGGTTGGCCTCCAGTGTGATTTCTGCATCGGCAGATATACCTCTGGTTATTTTTACATGTTCAATTAAATTGACCAAATGCTCAGGCGGGAGCAGGGAAGGGGTGCCGCCGCCAAAGTAGATAGTTTCCCAAATACCGGTCCAGTCTGGCAGGCAGGCATCATACTCCTTTTGAAGTATTTCAGTGAATTGTTCACGATAGCGGCTACCTGTGGTAAAATGAAAGTTGCAGTAAGTACAGGCTTTACGGCAGTAGGGAATATGGATATAAAGTCCTGACAATTCATGGCAAAGTTCGTAATTTGCACACAATACCGGTTGCGCTACTTACATTTCATATTCTTGTTGTTTGCCATGGATGCACAATGGGCTGTTGCCGATTCCTTGTATGCGCATGAAATAAACCATGAAAATGCATGTAAGAGAAATGACAGCACCGCACCGAGAGACGCATTGACATTACTGCGTATGCAAGGTGTTTTTGACACAAGAGACCCAAGAACCGTGCGTGAAATTAATTTTGTTGAAGCGCCTGTTTTTTTCAGAGAATCGGGAGGTTCAAGGTTGTTTACCCCTCGGGGCTACATGCAATTTCTTGATAGCTGGCTGTTTTTGCAACTGCAAATGGGTTATCCTTTTGCATCAGCCCGCTGTGTTCCAGATAGTGCTAGGGTAAGTGTTGTTTATGTTTCTGCTGAATATTCTCCTGGGCCTTTGTGTCTTTATGATTCCCTCAGTCGCAATGATTTGCGGTTATCGTCATATTTTTATAGAAAAATAGGTGGTTTTGAGTCGGGAATGCCCTATAACGATGAAGATATTCAACGTTTCAGAAGTAGAATGCTGGCAGTAGACGGTTATGCATTAAAGGGCGCTGTGGTTCCTTCATTTCATTATGGTCGGTTTGTACTAGATCCCTCCATCATTCGCCAAAAACGGGATCGACTGTCGGGTTTGCTGGGGCTGGCAACACAGGCAAACCAGAAACCGGTGTTGACAGGTGAAGCCGATGCCGCCTTTTATGATTTATTTGGTCATGGAGTTTCGTTTTATTCCAGATGGCGTCGTTTTCAGGCGCGTTCACAAGAGTTGTTTGCCGGAACAGAACTGCCTTATCTGCTTGGCGCTCCGTTTGTTGCCGGTCTTCATTTTGGTCTTGAAAAATACGATACAATATATACACGGTTTAAACGTAGCGCTGTGTTGCGATTTCCTGCCTCAAGGGAATGGCGCTGGAGCCTGGGTGTGGAGCGCACCGACATCACAGGATTGGGAATAGATACATTTTTTGTAAAAACCAGACGCAGTTTGCCGCAGAATGCACCCAGCAGAGCAACAGTCTATACGGCGGCGCTGGAAAAAGTCAATTTACAGACAGTATTGTTTCCCATAAAAGGCTGGTCGTTCAGGCTTGAAGCGGGTGTGGGAAGCCGCATATGGTTGCGGGATGCCGGTATTTCGTCGGTAGTATGGAAAAACAAGGAAGGGTTCACCGAAAATGTATATGACAGTCTGCAACGATCAGGAAAACTGAAGCAAAACACGTTTAAAATCCGGTACAACGGAGCTTTTTTACAGCCTTTGTTTAAAAACTGGATTTTATATTTATCCATACAGGGAGAGGAATACAGGGCTCCTAATATCAATTTTGCTGAATTGTCTCGCTGGGGAGGAATAAATTCTATTCGGGGGTTCAATGAGCAGCGTATTTTTGCAAACACATTTCACATGGCCAATGCAGAATTTCGTTTTATGGCCGGACAGTCCGGATTTATAGCTCCTTTTGTTTCGGGAGCGGTATTTCGCAATGCAACCCTCATTCAGGAGGGGTTTAAGTCAATCTACAGTCTTGGTCTTGCAGGTGGACTGAAAACGGGTGCCGGCATTCTGCGCTTTGCCTGGGCATTGGGCAACGAAGGTCAGGGTTTTAGATTGCGCGACGCTAAATTTCATCTGGGTTTGAGCAATGCTTTTTAAATGTAAAAATCTGTTGATGGTTCTGCTGGCCGTGGTAGGGCTGGTTTCGGGCTTGCATGCTTCGGTTTCAGAAAGCCATAAAAAGCGCAAAAGGACGTTGCGTACTGAGCGCAGGGACGGTAGGAATACCCCAAAACGGGATCAGAGCCGCTTTTTAGATAGTTTAAAAGACGATACGCTTTACAGTGTGCTCAAATCCAGGTTTTCCATCAAGGTTAACAAAACAGTACTGCCCAGGGTAAAAGACCCATTTGATCCGTTTGCACATCAGGCTTTTTACCGCGTGGGTCAGGCTAAATTCTGGTTTTTTGTAATTTCGCTGCTGGTACTGGGGCTGTTTATCTATTACAGAGCTGCATTTCCAAAGCAACTTCATCAGCGGTACAGGGGTATGTTTAATCATTATTATTTTAATGAGTTAATTATGGACCGATCCCTTTCATTCACTTCGGGGAGTTTTGTCTGTATCTTGATTTCCACTTTTGTAATGGCGCAGACAGGACTTTTGATGGCCGTTTACAGTCAGTTTCTGCAATTAAATAGCATTGTTTTCTTCATTGTGATGCTTGTTGGGGTTTCCTTGTGGAAGGTTTTACTGTATTTTTCGCAGCGTTTACAATCGTTTGTTTTCGCATCCGGTGAAGTATCAAGATCGATGCTTCAAAAACAAATTACAGTCGATTTGTGGGCCTCTATTGTAGTGTTCCCGCTGATTAACATTGTATACTACAATCCATACAGATTGAGAGAATATCCCGTCTCTCAATATCTTATCATCATGATAATTGTATGGTTTTTATTAAGGATGATTGTACAATTGGTATACTTGTTTCGGGAAAAAAATTATTCGTTTACGAATATGTTGTATTTTTGCACCTTGGAAGTTTTGCCCCATGCAATCCTGACTAAAACCCTTTTCACTATCTCACAGACTCCATGAACGAAAGAGAGAAAAAGGTAAAGAGCATTCTCATTACCCAGCCGCAACCCGAAGTCGGCAAGAATGTCTATGAAGATTTTGCCAAGAAGTACAAACTCAAAATAGATTTCAGGTCCTTTATTCACATAGAGCCCCTAACGGCTAAGGAAATCAGACGGCAAAAAGTGAGCTTTCCGGAGTACACGGCCATCATTTTTAATTCTAAAAATGCGGTAGATTCATTCTTTACCATGGCTTTGGAAATGAAAGTGGAAATGCCGCAGGATACCAAGTATTTCTCTATCAACGAGAATGTTTCCAACTATGTTCAGAAATATATTGTGCCACGCAAGCGCAAAATGTTTCACGGCAAAGGCACCGAAAAAGATTTTCTGAATCTGATGAAAAACCATGGCTCAGAAAAGTTTCTGTTTCCCTGTTCTGATATACGCAAACCCAGCATTCCTAATTTCTTTGCAGAGCATAATCTAAATTTTAAAGAATGCATCATCTACAGAACGGTTAGCAGCGATCTGAGTGATCTTCGTGATGTTTTCTATGATATCCTGGTTTTCTTTAGTCCGGCTGATATTAAGTCGCTGTATGACAACTTCCCCGATTTTGTTCAGAATGATACCCGTATTGCCGGATTTGGTGACAGCACCCAAAAGGCGATTCAGGAGCACAGCCTGATTTTGGATATACCTGCACCTGCCCCAGACAGCCCTTCCATGCTTTCTGCACTGGAAAAATATGTAAAAAGGGCTAACACAGACAAGAAATAATTAGTCCGGTTTTTCGGTCACAAAACAGGTTTTGATTTTCTCCTTTCCGGTAAAAAACAGGTAAATGCTGCCTCCGTCCTTGAGTTTAAGTTTCTTTCGTGTTTCCTCTGAGGGCAGCACGAAATCACGCGCACTCACGTTTGCCTGAACGATGCCCAGTAATTCCAGTTTTCTGGCTATTTCACCCAGGGAGCCGTCAATACGGTGTTTCAGTGCAAAGCAACGCCCCAGTGCATTGGGAATAGTAGTGTTCCCGGTAAGGTAAAATCCATGACGGCTGGCCGGTTGCAGCCCTGATTGTTGAATGATGCTGTCTCTGAAACCTGCTTTAATGGCTGCCGCAGACAATTCGCAAAAAATATCCGTTTCCCTCGACTGCGTTTCCAGTGGCTGCCCGGATCGAAAGAATTCAAACTGTTCATCACCGCAGTTTACAATGCAGTTTTCGGATTTTAACTGGTCATCCAGAACGGCCAGCAGCTCCTTGATTTCTCCTTTTGTGCAGAAAATATAAAACTGCACCGGTCGTCTCATTTGTGTTTCGAACCAGTGTAAGTCTGTCATTGGGCTTAGTTTTACAAACCAGCGTGTTGCGCTTTTCTGGAAGGTGTGAAACAGCGAAACAATATCCGGTGCATAGGCTGATACATTGGCTGCTGCACGATTTCCTGCTGCCCTGCGGTCCGGATCGGCATAAATACAATCCCAATGCTCACGTGAATCGGTAAGGAAAGCTTCTGCAGTTGCGTCCAGCCTGTCCACATTTTCAATGCCCAGGCAATGGTTGTTGAAACGGACAATGGCATTAAGCCCTGCATCGGAATCTAGGCTGGTGATACGCCCAAAGCTTTTGGAAAATGCGGTGTCGTCCACCCCCAGTCCGCCTGTAATACTCAGCATGGTTTCACCTGAAAAAAGGTGGGCTTTGGCGGTGGCAATGGTTTCGGCAGTGCATTGTTCAAGGGGTACGGAAGCAAACAGGCACTGTTGTTTGATCCAGGTTGGGAGTTTACCGGCTGCTTTGATCTGGCATTGCCGCTGTTCCTGCAAAATATCCTCTGTGAGGGATGCTTCTTCCAAGGGTAAAACGGATTTTTCTCCTGTTTTTAAATAAATGCGGTCAGATATTCGTTTTCTACTCAACGGATTTCCCGAAATTGAGTTTAATTTGCAGTAAATTTCCCTTATCATGAACAAGGCAAAAGTAATCATCGCTATCCTGATTTGTATAACTGCGGTTTCCTGCGGTTCGTTTCGCAAGAAAGACAAATGTCCTTCTGTTGGAATGGCAAATCATGGCATGAGCATCCGGAAGTAATGTCTTCAGCACCGCGCCTCACAGACGAGACCGCTTTACAGGTTTTGATTGCGGAATCACATGCTGCACCGGTTCTGTTATTCAAGCACAGCACCCGCTGCTCTATAAGCAGTATGGCTTTGAACCGCATGGAAGCAGCACCAATGCCAATCCATTTTCATCTGGTTGATGTTATTGCCAGCCGCCCTGTGAGCAACAAGATTGCCGAGATTTTTGCCGTTCATCATGAATCACCCCAGCTGCTGGTTATTCATCGCGGAGAATGCGTTTACGAAGTTTCGCATCTGGAGATAAAACCGGCAGATATTCTCAAAGAGATTGAGGCTTTAAATTTCTGAAAATCATCAAAAAATTCCATAACATAGGAGACACCACAAAGATTGCCAAAGTGGTTGAAGCCGCAGATCTGGCGACGTTTGAGACAGGTAATGTACATCCGTTTTACAGCACCTTTGCCCTGGGACGCGATGTGGAATGGGCCTGCAGGCAGTTTGTGCTAAATCTTAAAGATGAGGATGAAGAAGGTATCGGAACTTTTTTAAACATCGGCCATAAAAGCCCTGCCATGCTCGGCGATACCGTAACCATCACCGCTACCCTGGTTCGGCTTGAAGGAAACACTGTAGATTGTGAATTTAAGGTTCATGTAGGCGACAGGCTTGTTGCAGAAGGTACCCAGGGACAAAAAATTCTGAAGAAGGAAAAAGTTGAAAGGTTAATTGAAAGTGTAAAAGGTGGCTAAGAAACCAAAAATAGAAATTCTTAACCGCAAGGCCGGTTTCAATTACCATGCAGATGCAAAATATACTGCAGGTTTGATGCTGCTGGGTACGGAGGTGAAAAGCATTCGTGCAGGCAATGTGAATATGGGCGACGCATATGCGGTGATGGATTCAGGGGAATTGTGGCTGAAAAATCTGCATATTTCCCCGTTTGCCCAAGGTAGCTTTGGACAGCATGAGCCGCTCCGTGACCGTAAATTACTTCTGACACAGAAGGAACTGAAGAAAATAGGGGTAGCTTTAAAAAATGTAGGTATTGCGGCATTCCCCATCCGCCTTTTTGAGAATGAAAAGGGGCTGTTTAAACTGGAGCTGGGCGTGGGACCCGGCAAGAAAATGCACGACAAAAGGGAGGATCTCAAAACCAAGGATGTGCAGCGCGAAATGGCCCGATTCAAGCATTAATTGTTAACTTCGTGCATCATGCGCCTTTCGCTGTTGCTTCTTTTTCTTTGCTTTAGCCGGCTTTTTGCCCAAACCCTGAGCGCAGGAGCGGAGTACAGCAATTTTACCTGGGAAAAACTCAACAACAGCGAAATTAAAGGGCAAGGATGGGGCCGAGGGCTTGTGTTGATGCTGTCAAAGGACCTGAGACCTTTACTTCAGGCAGGAATTTCCTTTTCTGCAGGTGAGTTTCGAGAAAATATAGCCAATAACAGTGTTTGGGGTGTTGCGCCTTACGGCAGGTTGCAGGGGCAGTTGTTTTGGTCGCCTTTGGTGGCCCCGAGAGCTAAAAAAATTCGTTATAATGTTAGTTTATCCGGTGGCTATGCAGCTTGTTATGTGCCTGATTTTACCAAACTGGGATACAATCAAGTACATGCCGATGTTTCTGTAGGTCTGCGACAAACCGTAACAATGGGTAAATCTTCAGGCTTTTTTGCAGATGTGGCTCACCATCAGAGGCTCGGCGCTGATTTCAAAACGATGTTGGGAGTACGTGCAGGCTTGTTTTTCAGGTATTGAATTTCAGAATATCGGCATTTTCCAGAATAAATGTCCCGTTTTGATGGTGTAAGGTTGAGTGCAACATACACCTGGCAACCATTTGGTCCCTTACAGCCATGTATTTGGCCGGAATCAGCCATGAAAGCAGGATCATTATTTGTTTACTTATCCATTCACCAAGCCTGAATTCCTTTCGCGGGCCCAACAGCATAGAGGGCCGCAGGATATTGAGTTTTTTAAAACCCAGTAGTTTCAGTTCATTCTCTAATTTACCTTTCACACGGGAGTAAAACCATCTTGAATTTTCATCAGATGCGATGGCGGTAATTACAGTAAAAGTATCTGATCCATTGCGAATCGCTGTTTTTGCGAGTTCTATAGGAAAATCATGGTCTACCTGTATGAAATTTTCCTTGGATCCAGCCTTGCGTATGGTTGTTCCAAGGCAGCAATATACATGGTCAATATGGGTTTGCAATTCCGACAGGTCTGAAAAATCAGTTTGAATCTGTATCAGTTTTGGGTGGACCAGTGGAAGTGTTTTTCTACCCAGCGAAATCACCGACTTGTACTCTTCGGAATCAAGCAGCATGGGTAGCAACGCTGAACCTACCAGTCCGGATGCTCCGGCAATAACAGCAGTTTTCATGCGGAAAGGATCTCCAAAATACCTGTATTTGTTTTCATGAAATCAGCAGTGTTATCTAAAGCCTGAAGCAATTCCGGGCTGTTAAACCTTGCATAAGGAACATTGTAATGTGTTGCTATCGCTTTGGCATCAAAGTGATGCGGGGTATGCACGAAATTGCGCAATTCAGGGAGTTTTTCAGGGCCATGCAGGCGATCAAATATCATTCCGCCGCGGTTGTTGAGAATGACTACCAGAATGTTCTTGGGCAAAGGATTGCACCACCAGGCATTTTTGTCATATAAGAATCCGATGTCGCCGGTTATGCAATAAACCTGCTGTTCCGGGTTGGCCCAGGCATAGCCCATGGCCGTGCTTACCGATCCGTCAATGCCGCTGGTGCCACGGTTGCCGAATACGGTTTGCGGTAGTTTGTTGCAGCCATTGGCGTAGCGCACTACCATGCTGTTTCCCAGTTGAAGGCAGGCATCTTCGGGTATGTTTTTTAAAATACTTCTGATTATTGTAGGTTCGGTATCCTGGCTTGATTTCTCACTGCAAACAGTTTTCCAGGCATGCAAAAAATAGGGGTCTGACTTGCCGCCGTATTGTTGGATCCAATCGGCCATGACTGCAGCGGCATCAGCCTTCAGGGTAATTGGCCGCGTAAAGAAGGGGTCACCTGTGAAACCTCCATCACCC
Organism: uncultured Flavobacteriaceae bacterium; assembly: GCA_964626685.1. Taxonomy (GTDB): domain Bacteria; phylum Bacteroidota; class Bacteroidia; order NS11-12g; family UBA955; genus RGEC01. The sequence goes on along the minus strand of CAZVJY010000002.1, from coordinate 95,726 downwards.
AAATGAAAATGCGACGTAATGTCAAGCTTTCGCAACTGTATTTTTAGGCTTTTGCTGACCACGCCCATGCCCATCGTGATCAGAATATCGGGTCTGTGTATATCCGAAAGCATGTCCATGGTTTCCGTGCAGCCAAGCGTGTCTTTGGAGTGTGCATTGCTGAGTACATCTGTTACAACCGGGAACATTTGGGAAACAGACCGCAAAACATGCCTCAGGTTTTCATCCGGCTTGTGTTGTCCAACCAGAAACAGGATTTTACCGGTCTTCAGCCATTCGGCCGGAATTGAAATCTTTTCATGTGAATTTTCTTCCAGTAATTCAGTCGGTGTAAAATCCGTTTCAACCGGAGAATCGAGGTCTGCATAAATAGGCTCCTTCAGCGGAATATTGATGTGCACGGGGCCGCATGGGTTGCCTGTGCTAATCGCGGTGGCACGGGCCACATAGTTCAATAGTTCTTTTGCTGCTTCGGATTCGTGCAAATCTGAATTCAAATGGAAACTTTGCAGAATATGCTTTTCAAAAATATCTTTCTGGTGAATGGTTTGTCCGTCCCACTGGTCAATCAGGTTTTCTGGGCGGTCAGCCGTAATGGCAATAAGGGGAATACGCTGGTAAAATGCTTCGCAAATTCCCGGGTACAGATTCAAGACAGCCGTTCCACTGGTGCAGATTACCACCGCCGGTTTACCGGTAGCCTGAGCCGATCCCAATGCGATAAAGGCTGCAGCACGCTCATCGGGCGCGGATAACATGGTAAAGCCTCCGACTCGGATAAATCCGGCTATAATGGGTGCATTGCGTGAGCCGGGAGAAACAACGATATGATCAATCCCAAGGGCTTTGAAAGCATGGGCAAATGCATCGAGGTTTTGGCGCAGGTGAGACAAGTTTGGCAAAGGTACAACCGCCGCCTCAGAAAAACGGATTGTTGGCACGCTCTTCACCAACGGATGTGGCCGGTCCGTGTCCGCTTAGCAGTGAATAATCATCGGGCAGTGAGAAAAGCTGTTCGCGGATACTTTTCAGCAACAATTCGTGGTTGCCGCCAGGTAGGTCTGTTCTGCCAATACTGCCCTGAAAAAGGGTATCTCCGCAAATCACCGTTTTGCTTTCGTGGTGAATGAAAACCATATGTCCGGGTGCATGCCCGGGTACGTGCCTCACTTCGATCGTAATTCCCGCCAGCATAAGTTCCCCCGGTTGCAAATTTTCATCGGGGAGGGGAGAAGGCGTGTATTTAAGGTTCCACAAGGCTGCCATGCTCTCGGCTCTCTCAAATAGAGGGAGGTCAAGCTCGCTGAGGTACATGGGAACATTCCACTTGTTTTTTACATATTGGTTGCCAAAAATATGGTCGATGTGGGCGTGGGTATTCAACAGTGCCACCGGTGTTAATCCATTTGCGGTAATGTAATCTGTTAATTGAATTTCTTCTGAGGCACCATAGCAACCCGGATCCACAATCAGACATTGCTTGTCTGTTCCGGTGATGACGTAGGTGTTTTCGGCAAAAGGGCTGAACTCGAACCGCTGAATTTGAACCATGGGGCAAAAATCGGTTAAACAAAGCACACATTTTGCATTTACCTTTTGCAAAGTTTAGGTATTGATGGATATGGAAACAATGAAAAAACTACTTTTAATGCCGGTTCTGGCTTTGGGGATGTTTTCCTGGAAAGCCAATGCCCAGGCCTATTTTAACGGCAGTGTGAGCGAAGCTGTTAGCGGCGCGAGTTTGAAAAATGTAAAAATCATGGTGATAAACAAACGCGATACCAGTTATTTTAATGTTGGTGCGGATGGCAAGTACAATATCACCACGAAAGAGGGCAAGAACCGCATTTTTGCCATAGCAGACGGTTATATCACAGAACTAAACAGCATGGAAGCCGCCAAAGGTTCGGTAAACAAGGTAGATATTTCTATGGTTTCCAAATCAAGGGTTGAAACCGATGTTACCAAACGGGCCAGATACGAAATTGCTCATGCGCCCTCAACTACAGATGATGAGGAACGGCCATATTCGATTAAAACCATTGAACCACCCAAAATGCCACCTCCGGGTGAACTTTACAAAACGCTGATGAGCAGAGAACCTGGCTCTGTTGGTGTAATGCCGGGATATCCGGTGGCTTCTTCGGGTGCAGCCGGAAAGCTTACTGCTGGAAGTATTCTCGACTTTGGTAAATGGAAAATGTGGTCCGACATGCACGAAGGGATTTTTCAATCGTTTGCCAGAAAGTATAAGTATAATGTTAGCCGAGGCGACCGATATGTAGTGCAGGTTACCACACCTGCTGGTGTTCCGGTGGTAGATGCGGTGGTGGAATTAAAGTTAGGCGGAGGCGAATCGCTGTGGAAAGCCCGCACCGACAATACTGGTAAAGCTGAACTTTGGTTTATGGGTGGCAGTAAAGATGGTAAAACAGCCAAAACGCGAGTGACAGCTGAGGTTACTGCTTTCGGCAGAACAGAGAAAATGGATAAGGTGCAACCCTTTGAAAAAGGCATGAATTTTTGGATTATGGATGGTCCATGCAGCATGGCAGACCAGTTGGATGTAGCTTTTGTCGTGGATGCTACCGGCAGCATGGGCGATGAAATTCACCATCTTAAGCTTGATTTGGATACTTTTATTAAAACCATTGCCTTACGCAATAAGGACATAAACCTGCGTCTGGGATCTGTGTTTTACCGCGATCAGGGCGATGAATACGTATACAGAATTTCTCCATTCAGTAGCAATTCGCACGTAACAGACAATTTCATCCTCGATCAAATTGCAGCCGGCGGCGGCGATTATCCCGAGGCCCTGGATCAGGCATTGAAACAGGCTGTGCTGAACATGAACTGGAGCAGTACGGCTCGTGCGCGCATTATATTCCTGATGCTGGATGCTCCCTGTCATCCCGATCAGCCTACTTATGATACCCTGCAAAAATATGTAGTTATGGCTGCTGCGAAAGGCATACGGATTGTGCCCGTGGCCTGCAGTGGCACCGATAAATTTACGGAGTTTATGTTGCGCAATATGGCTTTGCTGACCAATGGGAAATACCTGTTTCTGACAAACCACAGCGGCATTGGTAACCCGCACATTGAACCCAGCACCGATATCTTCTCCGTTCGCAGTCTGCTGGACGAAATGCTGGCAGTAACTTCGGAGTTCTCCATCGTGCCTGATTGCCAGAAATACCTGGATGCCAATGCCATTTATCACACCGATTCACTTAGGGTTACCGTAGATCCCTTCAATGAGTTGGACAGTACCTTGGCCTTGAAGCTCAGTGCCAAAGACAGCGCAGCCTTGCGCGACACTGCTATTATACGTGAACGGGGAAGATACGGCGCCATTTCCTGGGTGAAAATTTATCCCAATCCCACCGAAGGGCCTTTAACCATTAATGTTCAGGCAGATATAAGGGAAGTGTTTATCTCCGATATTGGAGGAAAGCTCCTTCAGCGGTTTACCTGCAAAAAAGGTGATGTGCTCACCCCTGATTTGAGTAACTACAGTTCAGGAATCTATTTTGTGAAATACCCTACTGCCAATGGCTGGGTGGCAGAACGAATTGTACTGCGACGGTAGTTTTGAATCCATAAAAAAAGCCCGGATTTCCGGGCTTTTTTTATGGATGATAATAAAATTAAAGATGGATACACTCATCATACGCCTGAGCCACGGCTTCCATTACCGCTTCGCTCATGGTAGGGTGGGGGTGCACACTCTTGATAATCTCATGGCCTGTGGTTTCCAGGTTTCTGGCCACCACCGCTTCAATGATCATATCTGTAACGCCTTCGCCTACCATATGACAACCCAGCCATTCGCCGTACTTTTTATCAAAAATTACTTTCACAAAACCTTCTTTGTGTCCACCTGCGCTGGCTTTGCCACTGGCACTGAACGGGAATTTGCCCACGCGGATATCGTAGCCTTTTTCCTTGGCCTGGGCCTCGGTTAAGCCTACACTGGCCACTTCGGGGTGCGTGTAGGTACAGCCGGGGATGTTGCCATAATTGAGAGGTTCGGTGTGAACCCCACACATGTGCTCTATGCAAATAATACCTTCAGCACTTGCCACGTGAGCGAGGGCTGGTCCGGGAACGATATCGCCGATGGCATAAACGCCAGGTACACTGGTTTGGTAATATTCATCCACAACCACTTTTCCTTTATCCGTTTTAACACCCATTTCTTCCAAACCCAGGTTTTCCAGGTTGGTTTGAACGCCGGCGGCACTCAATACGTTGTCTACTTCAAAAGTTTGTTCGCCTGTTTTGGTTTTTACTGTCACCACGCAGCGTTCACCTTTGATGTCAACTTTCTCTACACTGCTTTCGGTAAGAATTTCGATACCGCGCTTTTTGTAGGTCATGGCCATGGTTTTGCTCACCTCTTCATCTTCGATGGGAAGAATGCGGGGCATAAATTCCACGATTGTGACTTTGGTGCCAATAGTGTGGTAGAAATAAGCAAACTCCATGCCTATGGCGCCACTGCCGATAATCAGCAGTTCTTTGGGCTGTTTGGGCATAACCATTGCTTCGCGGTAACCAATAACCCGTGTGCCGTCGATTTTAATATTGGGTAGTTCGCGGCTGCGCGCGCCCGTTGCAAGAATGATATTAGCGGCTTCAACGGTTTCGGTTTTGCCGTCGGCAGTTACCGCAATTTTACCTTTACCGGCCAGTTTTCCTGCACCTTTGATAACGGTAATTTTATTTTTCTTCATCAGAAATTCCACACCTTTGCTCATGTTTCCGGCTACACCGCGGCTGCGCTGTACCATGCCGTCAAAATCGGCCTGATGTGAAGAAACGGTGATGCCGTAATCTTTTGCATGGTTTATATAGTCAAAAACCTGTGCGCTTTTCAGCAGGGCTTTCGTGGGGATGCAACCCCAGTTCAGGCATACCCCGCCCAGTTCAGATTTTTCAATAATGGCAACACTCTTGCCAAGCTGAGAGGCACGGATGGCTGCTACATAACCGCCGGGTCCGCTGCCGATAACTGCAATGTCAAATTTCATGTGAATGGAATATTGGGTGCAAAAATACGGGAATTTGTTTTTTACCGGCGATTATCTGTATCAACCTTTTTGACAATGATCAAAAAGAGGAGACCCGGCCGAAAGGGGAACCCTCCATTACCCCTGAATCGTAAGCCGGGCCTCATTTTTTGAAATTGAAACCATTGGATAAATGACGAATATAATCAGTCATATATTTCCAATAATGGCAATTATTCTGTAAAAATAGTAGAAAAAAATATAAAAACAAATTATATTAGCAAAATAAAAACGAAGCACATGAAAATTTCAGATGCCAAGAAAAGTATCAGGGTTCCGGAAGACAATAAATTGATTTTATGCCTTGATGGAGGAGGAATGCGGGGGATTTTAAGTATTCAGCTGCTGATCAGTCTTGAGAAGTTGACAGGCATGCCGGCCTATGAACTCTTTGATATGGTAGCGGGGACCTCAACAGGGGCTATCATTGCCGCATTGATTGCAACCGGTCATGAAGCAGTAGAAATAGAGCAGCATTATGATAGTATGGCTGCAGAAGTGTTTAGTCCGCTCTTTCTTGGCAGCCGTTTTTTTAATCCGCCTCAGTTTACCAAAAAGGCATTTCGGCGTTTTGCAGCAGAGATTTTCCGAGATATGAGCATCAGAGAGGCTGCCCTCAAACACAAAACAGACCTGCTCATCACCGCAAAGGATATGTCTGCCGGCGAGGAGACCTTTTTTACGGCCTTTCAGGTAGGTGAGCATGAATGCAGTGGAACCTATGCGGATGTATTGCTTCGTGCGGCATTGGAGGCTTCCATGTCAGCGCCCACTTATTTTGCTCCCCTCGAAAGATTTGTCGATGGTGGCGCCACTACCTACAACAATCCCTCCAGTGCCGCCATTATTGAAGCACTGAACTACAGTGGCAATCCTGATTATCAGTATGGAAAAACTACCGTAATCAGCCTGGGAACCGGTATTTCGCCTCAGTTTATAAATCCAGATGAAGTTAAAAACCCAAAAGGGCCTGACATTGTTTTCTGGCTAAACTGGCTGATGACGGAAATGGGACAGGATGCCTCGGATATGCAGACCGATTTGTTGCGCTCGCCCCGTTTCAGGGATTTGATAGATTACAGACGGTATCAGATATCATTTGATACAACAGCTTTAAGAAAGCTTCCTGACTGTATATTTCCCGAGCCACTGGCTGGGTTTAATTCCCTCCACGAGGTGAGTGATAAAACCCTATTCGGTATGGATATGGCCGACACCCGACATTATGAACTGGTTAAAGTTATAGGCCGGCAGATGGGACTTTATATCCAACAGCATAATGGTTTTGCTTCAGACCTTGTACTAAAAAATAAAGTGCGTGATGAACTGGTGACAGCCCGTGGCGATATTGCGTCCATTTTAACGCAGATGAGCAACCATCAGTGGCTGCAAAACCAGCCGCTGGATTAAAGGCTAAGCGCCTTGTTGGACGCTCTTTTACGGTCGTTTTCGTCAAGCAGTATCTTGCGCAGGCGGATGCTTTGGGGTGTTACTTCCACAAATTCATCTTCCTGAATATATTCCATGGCTTCTTCCAGCGTAAACTCGATTGGAGGAGCCAGCACAGCGTTATCATCTTTGCCTGCTGCGCGGAAGTTCGTCATTTGCTTGGCTGTGCAGATGTTTAACACCAGATCGCCGGGTTTAATGTGTTCACCGATAATCTGGCCGGTATATACTTCCACACCGGGGTGAATGAAATAGTTGCCCCTGTCTTTCAGTTTGTCCATGCTGTAGCCGGTAGAGGTGCCCTTTTCCTTGCTGATCAGAACGCCAGAAATACGCCCGGGCATATTGCCTTTGAAAGGCTCGTAACCCTTCAGGCGGTGGCTCATAATGGCTTCTCCCTGAGTAGCAGTCAGCATGTTGCTGCGCAGGCCCATCAGGCCACGGCTGGGAATTTCAAATTCTATACGGACCATGTCGCCTTTGGGCAACATACTTAGCATTTCACCTTTTTTCTGGCTCACCAGTTCAATTACTTTACCGCTGGAAACTTCCGGTACATCCACGGTCAGCACTTCGATAGGTTCACACTGTACACCGTCAATTTCTTTGATAATTACGCGGGGCTGTCCAACCTGCAATTCGTAGCCTTCACGGCGCATGGTTTCCACCAGAATACCGATGTGCAATACGCCGCGGCCGAATACGATAAACTGGTCGGCGCTGCCGGTTTCTTCCACACGCATGGCCAGGTTTTTTTCAGTTTCCTTCATCAGACGGTCGCGCAGGTGTCGGCTGGTTACAAACTTGCCTTCCTTTCCGAAAAAAGGACTGTTGTTGATGGAAAAGAGCATGCTCATGGTTGGCTCATCAATAGAGATGGGGGGCATGCCTTCGGGATTTTCAAAGTCGGCAATGGTGTCGCCGATTTCGAAGTTTTCGATACCGGTAACTGCACAGATATCCCCTGCAATCACCTCTTGGGTTTTGGCTTTGCCTAAACCATCAAACAAATACAATTCCTTTACCCGTGATTTTTGCAGAGAACCATCCCTTTTTACGAGGGTGACGGGCATGTTTTCTTTTAATGTACCCCTGTTAAGACGACCTACAGCAATACGGCCTGTGTAGTTGCTGTAATCCAGGCTGGTGATTTGCAACTGGGTAGAACCTTCCGTCACCACCGGTTCCGGAACTACCTTCAGGATGGTATCCATGAGGTAGGTAAGGTCCTGTGTGGGATTTTTCCAGTCAGGTCCAAACCAGCCTTGTTTTCCGCTACCGTAGATGGTAGTAAAATCAAGCTGCTCTTCGGTAGCACCGAGGTTGAAAAACAAATCGAAAATATCATCGTGGGTCTGGTCGGGATCGCAATTGGGTTTGTCTACCTTGTTGATTACCACGATGGCTTTTTTGCCCAGACTAAGCGCTTTTTGAAGCACAAAGCGGGTTTGGGGCATAGGTCCTTCAAAAGCATCTACCAAAAGCAGAACCCCGTCAGCCATGTTGAGCACACGTTCAACCTCACCGCCAAAGTCTGCGTGGCCTGGGGTGTCAATTATATTTATCTTGGTTCCCTTCCAGTTCACACTCACGTTCTTGGCCAGAATGGTGATGCCGCGCTCACGCTCCAGGTCGTTGTTGTCGAGGATGAGTTCACCCACCTCTTGATTGTCTCGAAACAAACTTGCCTGATAAAGCATTTTGTCTACGAGTGTGGTTTTTCCGTGGTCTACGTGGGCGATGATGGCGATGTTGCGAATGGGCATGCTGTTGAAAAAGAGCGCGAAATTACCGCTTATTTACCGCATTTCTGCCATACCTCTGCATCATTTACCAAATAATTATCGTTTTTCTTGCCTGTTAAAATTGTTGTATTTTGAAAATACGTAGAAAATAAACTATTAAAAATTGCAAATGCTAATGGGTATCTTCGGCAGTAATTGCAAAAACACCTTCAATATTTACGATAGGTTGTGCTGTTTTAATAAAAAGTAACATTGGAGCAATAGGCCAAAGCGATTGGCGCAAAATCGCAACATAAGAGCCTTTCTTTCTTTGAGTTATGAAAACAATATTTATGTTGCTAAACATTCTTTTTATAAGGCAAAATACGCATGCGCAAACCTTAACACCGGTGCTCGAGAACTACCGGCCGCTGAAAAATGCCGTATCCGTTAACCGCCAGGCTGTGTGGGATGATTTCACTGACGAAATTCCCCTGCAATACCGCAGGATAGTGCCGGGATTTGTGTGGCATTGTGACCGATACTTTTTTGACACTCTGTTTATAGGGCAGGGGAGAATCTTGGCAGAAAAGAATGACGCTTTAATTAATATCGGGGTGTTTGAAGATCTTTGTGACCGCGGCATTGGAACCGATTCATCACTTTCGCCCATCTTATATACAATTTCAGGAAGGCGGGGAAGGCGCATCCTTAAGGTTGAATGGGAAAACGCAGGTTACTTTGAGGATTGGAGTTACCGTGGTTATTGCGACCGTCATCTGCATTTTCAGCTGTGGCTGTATGAAAAAGACAGCCGTGTGGAATTGCACTGCCGCCCGGAAAATTGGTACAGGGATGCTGCTCTGGCTCTAAGGCATGCCGAAGTTCGTTTGCTGCTGCCCGGAGGACAAAAGATTTTTGCCGTTTCGGATAACTGAGTTGTCGGTTATATTTGCACAATATGAAGAATTTGATCATTGCTGCCCTCGGTTTTCTCATGGCTGCCCAGTTACAAGGCCAAAAAGGAACTTTTACCCATGATAATGTAGCATATGCTGACAGGGTTAGAGGCCAGGCTATCGCACCCGATTCACTTTGGGATGCCCCCACCAGCGAATGGGATTCGGCCACCGTTACTTACCGTCTTAATTTCCCATTTAAGGCGGAAGGGTATAACCTGGATACGTTTCTGATTGGAGATGGCTACATCAGTAGCGTTAATGAATTTTTTATTATCGGTAATCTTAGCGATCTGGTTGATAAAGGCCTGGGTGGTATGCGCGGTCCCCGCTCGCCAATCACACTCCATCGCCTGGGTGCGGCGCCAAACAGGGTGGTGGTTATTCAGTGGGCAAACCATGGTTTTTACGGAGATTTTGACCTGCGGGGAAAATGTACTGATTCCGGTCACATGCAACTATGGATTTACGAATCCGGTGGCAAGATTGAAATGCGTTTCGGGACTTCATTTTTTACCGATTTTTCTTCCACCATGGCCGATTACACATTGATGGGTTACTTTGTAACTGATGGTTTAACCTATGATGGCATATCGCTGGAAGGCAATCCCAATAATCCAACTTTCTCGGCAGATATAAGCAATTCTGCAGGGTTGTTAGCCTATCCGCCAAGTGGCAAACGGTACACCATTACGTTTGGTGGAACCACGGGAACCAAACAGCTGTTCGGAGCAGGAGACAAGCCTTGGTATGCCAATGGTTCGCTGTATTTTAAACAGGAATCTTCGGTGAATTATACTCTGACGGATGCCGCCGGAAGGCAGGTGAAATCAGGTGTTGCAGCCAATGGTGACCGTGTAGCTGATGGATTGAAGTCCGGGGTGTACTCACTGCAGGTTGCAGGTGAAAATGGTCATGCCCGACTAAAAGTTGTGGTGGAATAATTCACCCCCTTCAGCCAATTGTAACTATCAGCTGTATTTTTGCGGCCCCATGTCCTTCGAAACCGAAATTGCACGCCGCAAGACCTTTGCCATTATCAGTCACCCCGATGCGGGTAAAACGACCCTTACCGAAAAATTCCTGTTGTTCGGTGGACAAATACAAACCGCAGGTGCCGTAAAAAGCAACAAAATCAAGAAAACCGCGGCCTCCGACTTTATGGAGATTGAAAAACAGCGCGGTATTTCAGTGGCTACTTCGGTAATGTCCTTTGAATACAAAGGCAAGCTGGTAAATATTCTGGATACGCCCGGACACAAGGATTTTGCCGAAGATACCTATCGCACGCTCACTGCCGTGGATAGTGTAATTTTGGTGGTAGATTGCGTGAAAGGTGTGGAAGAACAAACCGAGCGACTGATGGAAGTGTGCCGCATGCGCAAAACCCCCGTGATTGTGTTTGTGAACAAGCTGGACCGCGACGGTAAGGATCCTTTTGATTTGCTGGACGAGCTGGAAAACAAGCTCAATATTCATGTGCATCCCATGTCTTGGCCTATCAACATGGGCAGGGATTTTAAAGGTGTTTACCTGCTGGAATCCGGTAGTTTGAATTTGTTTGAAAGTAACAAATCCAAGGTAAGTGATGATTATGTGCGACTTACCGATTTGCAGGACAAACAACTCGACGAAAAAGTAGGGGAGAAGGATGCCGAAAAGCTGCGTGAAGATGCCGAACTGATTGAGGGTGTATATGGCAAACTGGACAGAAACCATTACCTGCAGGCCGATGTGGCGCCTGTGTTTTTTGGCAGCGCGCTGAATAATTTTGGTATACAGGAATTGCTGGATACCTTCATAGAACTAGCGCCTATACCACAGCCACGGCCCACCTCTCTGCGCGATGTAGAGCCGCAGGAAAAGAAATTTACCGGGTTTATTTTTAAGATTCACGCCAACCTCGATCCCAAGCACCGCGACCGCATTGCGTTTCTGCGTGTTTGCAGTGGTGTTTTTGAACGAAACAAACCCTATACCCACGTGCGGCTGGAAAAGCAGATGCGCTTTGCCAACCCCTATACTTTTCTTGCTCAGAGCAAGGAAGTGGTGGATGATGCCTACCCGGGCGATGTGGTGGGCCTGTACGATACCGGAAATTTTAAAATCGGGGATTCGCTGACTGAAGGCGAAAAGCTTATGTTCAAAGGCATCCCCAGTTTTTCTCCTGAGATTTTTAAGGAATTGGTAAACCTGGATCCCATGAAGAGCAAGCAGCTGGAGAAAGGGATACAGCAATTGACGGATGAGGGTCTGGCTTCCTTGTTTACGCAGGAGCCAGGAAGCAGGCGTTTTGTGGGCACTGTAGGAGAACTGCAGTTTGAGGTATTGCAATACAGGCTGGAACACGAATACAATGCCAAATGCCGTTTTGAGCCCCGGCAGATACACAAGGCCTGCTGGATGAGCGGGGATGAAGCTGCGCTTCGGGAGTTTATGAAGTTTAGGATGAACAACATCGCCATGGATAAGGATGGTCAGCCCGTTTTTCTCGCAGAGACGGCCTATATTTTAAGAAGCATGCAGGAAAATTATCCCAAGATTACCTTCCACGCCACGAGTGAATTCAAGGTGTAAATTCTTTTAACACAATTATTTACCAAAAGGCAGAGAACCCTGAGTGAGGGTTCTCTGCCTTTTGCATGTTGTTTACATCATTTTACATGATAGATATATGTTGTTTATTGAATAAAAGTAGAACATAGTCTATACGGAGTGTTGCTGTTTAATACCCTTAATTTAACTTGTAAATGCAAGATATACAATTAAGAACATGATTTAATACCCCTAAAAATGGGTTTTGTTAAAATAATTGATTAGATTATTGACTACTTGTATATAATTTTGAAGGCAATTATTAGACATCAATGAGATTCCTTTCTTTCACTAAGGTTTTGGTTTTAACAGCCGCAACCATGTTCTTCTACACCGAAGTTTTTGCCGTTTATCCCGCTACCTGCCCTACCATGCAAAAGCGAAATAATGGTAACGGCCAATGGGGATTGTGCGCAGGTCAAGGTAGTATTGCCGTGGCTCCAAATGTGGTTGGTACCAGTTACGCAAATTTCTTTTCGATCAATGGTATTGCACCTGATACCAAAACCGGTGATATTAATTTCTACTGGCCCGGCGTGACCAACATTACAAATTTGTATGTCATAACGAGGGTATGGGTTGGAACAACCATTTTACCCACCAAAGTAGGGCCGCCGCCGGTACCTGAAGTGCGCAATGGCAATACATACGCAACCTACTGTTTCTATGTAGCTAACCTTCCCAATGCCGGCGTACTTACGCTCGAATTCACCAATCCACAAACCAACCAGCCTGCTTATCTGTGTTCATACGACCTGAGATCGGGTTCTACGGTGTCTTCGCCTGTTTCCTGTGCCCCTACAATCATTTCCGAACCTTCCAGCAAAGCCATATGTTCTGACACAACATCTTTCCGAATCAGTGCCAGTGGCGTAACTACCTATCAGTGGCAAAGGTCTACGGATAACGGTTCAAGCTGGAGCAACATCAACGCAGCTCCATTTACCGGGTTTAATTCAGCTGTATTGAATATTACTTCTGCTGCTTCTACATATTCAGGAAATCAGTTTCGTGTCATTTTGATTGGTTCTTCGGGATCCTGTTCTACAACCAGCAATGCCTACACGCTTACATCCTATCCCAGGCCTACTGCTACATTCGAAGCAGGTGCCATAGTTTGCGGTGTGGGAACCTACAACCTGAAAATCAATTTTACCGGTACAGGGCCCTGGAGTTTTACCTATACAACCAATGGTGGTTCTCCCGCAACTGTATCCAATATAGCTGCGAATCCCTATTATCTGCCTGTTACGGCGGCCACAACAACCACCTATTCGATTGTATCGCTGAACGACCGGTTTTGCGCCAATTATTCCGTTTCATCACCGGTCACCATCGTGGTGCAGGATAAACCAACCATCGCAGTTACCAGTCCTGTTTACTATTGCTACAGCAATGTGCAAGGCACGGCTACGCTGAATTATACCGGCACAACCAATAGTCCTACGCAATACAGTATCACACCCGGAACCCGCTCCATGGGTGGTTTTAATAACGTGCTCAATGCTTCCAATACCTTTAATTCGGGAAGCGGATCAGTAAATATAACAATCCCGGCTTCCATTGCTGCCGGAACATACGATTTTAACATGCGTGTCAGGATTCCAACGCCGGGTACCGGTTGCGAATCGGATCCTGTGCCGTTTACAATCATTGTGCGTCCTGCTCCTGCGGTAACGGTTACGTCGTCGGCATCATCTGTATGTTTAAATGGTTCTGTTACCCTTAGTGCCAGCCCTGATCTGAGTGGTGCGGGCGGTCATACATACGCCTGGACAGGAGCCACGGTGGCCAGTCCCAGCGCTGTTTCAACAGCGGCAACCGTAACAGCCGGTCCTTCTACTTACACGGTAACGGTAACCCAAACCAGCACGGGCTGCACAGCCAGCGGAAGTGCCTCTGTTACGCTAAGAGCCGGAGCCAACATTACGGTTAACAGCCCCACCATTTGTCTTGGAGATAAAGCAGTACTTACTGCCACCGGAGGTGTTACTTATTCATGGAGTCTTTCGCCCAGTGGATCTACTTCAGAGCTTTCAGCAACTTCAGGGGCAACAGTGCTTGCCACTCCAGTATCGGCAGGTACCAGAACGTATCGCGTTATAGGTACTTCCAGTTCCGGATGCCCCGGTTTTGCGGATGCAACGGTAACCGTAAATTCCGGTTTGAATATTTCTGTAACCCCGTCTACCAGTATTTGTCCGGGCAGCAGTATTAATCTTACTGCCAGTGGTGCCACCAATTACAGCTGGGCCCCGGCATCTTCACTGAATACCAGCACAGGAGCCACGGTAACTGCCACACCAACAGCAACTACCACGTATACCGTAACCGGTACCACTGGATCCTGTTCAGGGAGCGCCAGTACGACAGTGACCATAAATAATCCGCCTGTAACCAGCTTTCCTGCAAGGGAACTGTACCATTGTGGCTCGCTGTTTAATGGTCAAGATGGTTTTACTTTAACGCTAACCACCAGTTCAAATGTGACTGTAATTTGGCAGACCAATGCAACGTCACCGGCTACCTGGACAAATGTAACGGAAACGGCTACTAACGCAGCAATATACAGAAGCAATCCAGAAGGGACTTCAGCACAATCCTTTTCATTGTTCATCAGAGATAATGGAAATACAATAACCCAATACAGGGTTGGGGTAATATCAGGCACCTGCACAACCTACTACAATACCGATTTGGTTGATTTGAATATTGTAAGCCCGGTTTTCTCGGCAATCTCTTCCCAGAATCTGTGTAATGGAGGTACGCCAAACTTGCTTTCTATTAACGGAAGCTTTACCAATGGGACCGGAACTCCTACCACCCCGGCCTATCAGTGGCAGGAATCCACAGATAGTATTAATTTTACCAATATAGTTGGACAAACAAATACAACTTACCAGCCCGGTTCATTGTCTTCAAGCCGATGGTATCGTGTTGGTATAAGAACCACAAGTGGGTCTGCTGATTGTCAATCCATGGATTATTCTGCAAGGGTCAGAATCATTGTGGGTGCCAATATAACCAACAATGTGATTACCGGTACCGACTGCAGTGCCAGTGTTCCCGTAATTACGCAAAGTGGTGTGTTGTCAGGAGGAACCGGAACTTATAGTTATATGTGGGAGTCTTCTACAAACGGAACCACATGGTCAACTATTCCCGGGGCTACTTCTCAGTCATATACAGGTAGCTCAGTATTAACTCAAAAAACCTGGTATCGCAGAACCGTAACCAGTGGCAACTGTTCCAGTGTGAGCTCGCCGTTAATACTTACCCCCGCCATTTTAGGCAATGGCATTGGCGCAAGTCAAACCGTTTGTATAAATGGATCAACTTCTGCATTCGGTCCGGTAACCCCAAGTGGTGGCGAAGGTTCGTTTACCTACATGTGGCAATCTGCACCTGATAATTCAGGTGTTCCCAGCAATACCTGGACGGATATTGGAGCAGCGACTACCAATAACTACACACCTCCTGCCACCAGTGCCGGTATTACCTGGTATCGTTTGAGGGTGATTTCCGGTACCTGCACAACCTTCAGTAATGAAAGCAGAGTTACCGTAAACGCATTGCCGGCTATCAGTGTTGCAGGGGGCAATGTTTCCGTATGTCAGGGATTGTCAGTAACCCTCACAGCACAGGGCGGTGCCAGCTATACCTGGTCGCCTTCAGATAATCTCAATGTAACCAGTGGTGCAGTTGTCATTTCAACCCCAACCGCTACCCGCACCTACACCATCACAGGCACGGATGCCAACGGTTGTGTGAATACCGGTACTGTATCGGTTACGTATAATCCGGCGCCAACTGCACCTGCAAGTAACAATACTGCCACCAGCACCCAATGTTTTACCGGTACACCCAGTATAGACTTAAACACAACATTCTTAAGCAATTCTGTAAGCCATCCTGAAGAATTTCAGTGGTTCACTGAAAACACCAATCCTCCGATGGCTGCACCGGTTGCCAACCCCACTGCGGCATCCGGGACTTACTATGCATTCACCAAAAACACAGGTACAGGCTGCTTCTCAACCACATCTGTTACCGCTACCCTGACTCTGATAAGCAATAATCCTCCTACACCTTTGGTAAACAGTTTTTCAGCGTGCTCGCCTGCTACCTACAACCTTAGAAGTGCAGAACCAACAGCGCCTTCAGGCACCACCTGGGAGTGGAGTACCAGCACTACGATTGGTTCAACAGCGCCCGCAGATCCAACGGCTGTAGGTCAGGGAGATTATTATTTGTTTGGTAGAAATGGTATTTGCACAACGGCTGCAAGCGCTCCTGTAAATGTTACTATCAATACCTTGCCTACCATCGCTGT
>CAZVJY010000002.1:6223-79488 GCA_964626685.1 uncultured Flavobacteriaceae bacterium | reverse complement strand
AGTGGTGTAGCACTGCAGGTAAGCCGTGAGCAAAACAACCTGAAACTGCGTTGGTTGGCCTACAGTGAGGAAGATATAACATCCTACGATATTCAGTATGCAGCCGATGCCATCAACTTCCGGAATATCGATAAGGTGGCGGTGGTGAATCCTTCCTTCACCGTAAAAGAATATCAGCTGCTTACCAAGCCCATGCCTGGCTACTACCGTGTAAAGGCAAACGGCAACCATTCCGGGAATTTTGCCTTCAGCAATACCGTATATTATAATGACCGCGAGCGTATTAAAACCGGGTTACATCCTAATCCTGCCATTGCTGGAGAGGTTATGGTAAATATGACAGGTCTTAATAATGAGATGCCTGCAGAGGTGAGTGTTTACAGTGTGGAAGGTCGGCTGTTGCAAAAAACCACCATGGTATTGAACAATGGCAACAACCTACTGAAGCTGAACGGAGCTGTGCAGGACAGGCTGCTGGTAATGGTGCGCATTCATCAGCCCGAAATAGGCGAAATACTGCATACCAAACTGATGATTGCCCACTAAAAGCAATCAGGTCAAATTTTATAAAGGAATCCAAGACCCAAAACCCAGGAGTTTTGCCAGGCATTTTCGCCAGGACGTGAAAGGTCTTTATCAAATATGCTGATAAGCGTGTAGTTGAAATTTAGGTAGCGGGTTAGCTTTACACTCAGGCCAAGGTCAATACGGCTGTCGAGGGGGCTGGGGTTCCGTTTGTAGTTGTAAGGGATAAATCCAAGGTAGTTGGTTCGAACCAGGATTTGCTTGTTGAAATTGAATTCCCGGTTAAAGCCGGTTTGGATCTGAAAGCCTTGCTCACTGCGGATGTATTGCCCTTTGTTTACCCCAGCAATGGTGTTTTGGTTCCGTTTTTCATACAAGCTCTGGTTGAGCATGAAGGTTTGTTTCAGCGAAAACAAAGCCAAGCGCGCATAAAAGCGGTCGGAGGGTTTGGCTTCCAGGCCTATGGCCGACATGAGGGAACCCTGGCTTAGAAAACTGCTGACAAGGTTCTTTACTTCTCTGCCATTGGCATCCCTGGAATAAGTGTATCCGGGAAGTAACTGGGTCTGTAGGTTCAATCCACCGAAACCGCTCAGCCATGTTAGTTTTTCAAATGAATACCCATATTTGCTGTCCATGAAAATGTTATCCATGTTTTTGCGGGTACTTCGAAACTTCTGTCCGAAATTATCCTGCATCGTGCTTGAAATGGCACCTGCATTGATTTTTAGAATGTTATCCCAAGTATGATGATTTAATTTCACATTGTAAAAAGCCCTGATAAAAAAGTTCCCGCTGAGGTTGTTTGCAGCACCGCCGCTCCAGTTTGGGCTGGTGCCTGAAAGGGCAGTAGTAACGCCCAGTTCGGCCCCTTTCTTAATAATACGGTTGGAGTCTAAGCTTTGTGTGGAATCTGTAGTGAAGTTGCCCTGTACATTCGCAGACAAGGTCAATAACAATATCAGCAGGGAATACCGCAACGTGGGAGCTATTCTTTTTCCTTAATGATAACTTCTTTGGTTCGGTTAATGGCTTTTACCATGATGAACAAAACCGCAGAGATAATGATGAAATTCAGCACAGAAGCAATCAGTTTGCCATAGGTAAAAGGACCTGCTGCCAGTGACTCAATCTTTTTGAATCCGCCAATAAAAGCGATGATTGGCATAATAATATCGTTTACGATGCTGTCCACAATTTTCTGAAATGCACCGCCAATCAATACAGCCACTGCCAGATCAATGACATTGCCTTTCTTGATGAATTCTCTGAACTCCGAAATAAACCCCATACGCTATTTTCCTGCAAATTAATGCAAGATTGACTGTCCGATGCCTGATTAGGAAGCAGAACTGTTCTCAGTCAGTACTTTCTTTACCAAATCGGCAGCTTCACGCAGCACGATGGCACTGAAAACCTTCAGTCCGCTCTCGTCAATAATGCGCTTGGCTTCTTCAGCATTGGTGCCCTGCAGTCTTACAATAATTGGAATTTTTACATCCCCGATTTTTTTATAGGCTTCCACTACACCATTGGCAACACGGTCGCAACGAACGATACCACCAAAGATATTGATTAGGATGGCTTTCACATTGGGATCGCTCATGATAATACGGAAACCGGCTTCCACCGTTTCTGCATTGGCAGTTCCTCCCACATCAAGGAAGTTGGCAGGTTCGCCGCCGCTGAGTTTAATAATATCCATAGTGGCCATGGCAAGACCGGCGCCATTAACCATACAGCCTACGTTTCCGTCAAGTTTAACGAAATTGAGATTGTATTTGCCTGCTTCAACCTCGGTGGGATCTTCTTCGGCAATGTCGCGCAGGGCTGCATAGGCAGGATGGCGGTAAAGTGCATTGTCGTCGAGATTTACCTTTGCGTCTACGGCAATAATGCGGTCGTCGCTCGTTTTCAGTACAGGATTGATTTCGAACATGGCGCTGTCGGTTTCATCGTAAGCCTTGTACAGGGCTGTAACAAAACTAACCATTTCTTTAAAGGCTTTGCCTTCCAGTCCGAGTTTGAAAGCGATTTTACGGGCCTGAAATGCCTGAAACCCTACGGCCGGATCAATCCATTCCTTGAAGATTTTCTCCGGGTGCTGTTCTGCCACCTCTTCAATATCCATACCTCCTTCGGTGGTGTAAATGATGACGTTTCTCTTGGTCTGGCGGTCCAGCAGTACGCTCATGTAATATTCTTTGGGTTCAGAGGAGCCGGGATAAAAAACATCCTGGGCAACCAGAACTTTGTTTACCACTTTGCCGGCAGCACCGGTCTGGATGGTAACCAGCGTTCCGCCAAGCAGGTTTTTGGCAATGTCTGCCGCCTGTTCGGGGGATTTGGCTATCTGCACGCCGCGGTGTTCGGTTCCGGCTATTTTGCCTTTGCCGCGTCCACCTGCATGAATCTGGGCTTTGATAACGCACCAGTCGCTGTTAAATTCGCTTTTTACCTTGCGTGCGGCTTCCATGGCCTCTTCGGGGGTTTCGGCGACAAAACCGCCTTGAATGGCTACTCCATAACTTTTCAGGATTTCTTTAGCCTGATACTCGTGAATATTCATGCTTGATTTTCAGTGTGCAAAATTAACCATTTTGTGCTGTGTCCCCGATTTTTATGCATAAGATTTTTCCCGTAGGTTTGAAGTGCAATGGACAACAGCTTCCTAATCCGGGCCGAGAAGGTGAAAAAGTGTTACGGAAACCTCGAGGTTTTAAAAGGAATTGACCTTGAAATCAAACCCGCCGAAATTGTTTGCATTACCGGGGAGAGCGGTGCAGGCAAAAGTACATTGCTCCACATTCTTGGCACGCTTGACAAACCGGATGAGGGGGAAGTATACTTTAGAAACACACCGGTTTCCGGTCTGAATAAGCAGCAGTTGGCGGCTTTTAGAAACCAAAATTTGGGTTTTGTATTTCAGTTTCATCAGTTGCTGCCCGAATTTACAGCGCTGGAAAATGCCTGCATGCCGGCATGGATAGCAGGAATGGGGAAAAAAGAAGCTGAAGAAAAGGCCTTGCCGCTGTTTGCTATGCTTGGTCTTGAAGGCAGACTACACCATAAACCCAATGAATTGAGTGGAGGTGAACAACAACGGGTTTCAGTAGTTAGGGCTCTGATAAACAACCCTGGTGCAGTTTTGGCTGATGAGCCCAGTGGTAATCTCGATAGCAAAAACGCCAAATCCCTGCATGAGTACTTTTTGAAGTTACGGGATGAACTAGGGCAAACATTTGTGATTGTGACCCACAACCCTGAACTGGCAGCTCTTGCAGACCGCAATCTGCACATGGTGGACGGTGTGTTTCATGCGTAAGCAGCCATTAGTTATCTGTGGTTGTCAAATCCGGGAACAAAAGGGTTACTGATGTTCCTTTTAAGGTTTCTGACTGTATTTCCATCTGCCCGTTTATAATATCCAGCATTTTAAAAATAAGCGAGTAGCCAATTCCATAGCTTTGAAATTCCGTACCGTCTTTATGGTTGATCTGTAGGGTCCGGTTACGTATTTTCTCAAGCACCTCAGCAGGCATTCCATTTCCGGTATCAGTTACGTTGATACTGTGGTAACCCTTTGTTTTTTTGTATGTAATGGTTATTTGGCCACGTTTGGTAAATCTATTGGCATTGCTTACAATATTGGTAAGGATAATATTCAGTGCGTTTGCTGAAGTATTGGCAGTTGTGTTGCCGGGGATTTTTATAACCAGATTGTTTTCATTGATTTCTAGGCCGATTTTAACAAAATTTGACAGATCTGTCAGCATGTTATTTATAGAAACATCCTGGTTTATCTGCTTAAATGAACTGCCTGATGAACGCTCGTTCAGTATGTTTGAACACAGTATTTCCAGCCGTTTGGTTGAGTTAACAATAAGCTCCAGATGCTTTAGAATATCAGCCTTTTTAAGTTTATCTTTATACGCATAGATTTTATCCCCCACTACGTTGATGTACTTTATGGGTGCAAAAACGTCATGGTTTATCACACTTATATAGATGTTGTTAATTTTGTTTAGTTGTGTAAGTTCTGTCACCTTCTCCATCAGACTATTGTTTACCTCCTGTATTTTCTGTGTTTTTTCATCGATGATTTCTCTTAGTCGGCGGTTTTTCTTTTCGACGTTTTTGGTTCTAACCCAGGAAGCTATCACAACAATAAAAGCGATAATCAGTATGGACAGAAAAATAAATGCTACAGTTTGATACCATGGTTTTTTCTTTGTAATTGAAATCTTTAAAACCGTAGTTTCTTTTCCCAAATCATCTATATATAAAAATTCCAGTACCTGCAATCCGGCATTTTCGAAAATGATATTGAGTGCCGATAAATCAGTGTATGGAACGTAGTGCAAATTGTTGTTTAACCTGTAATACAGATTTAGGTTTTGAGGGTTTGCCCAGTGCACAGTCTGAATGTGAAATTTTACCTCATTCATCTCACTGCTTAAAGTTAATGTGTTGTTAGCCAGAGATAGTTTTTTACCCAAACTAATGATTTCTTTGATGCTCAGTTCAAGTCCGGCAGTTCGGTTTGGGAAATCGCGCAGTGGGTGAAACTGTATTATACCCATAATGCCGGGAGCTGAAATGAGTGTGTCGTTGAAGTTGATATAGGCTGGGTATGTGCCTCCATTCATCTCATCGTTGGGCAAGCCATTTTTTGAATCAAAATATTGTGGTTGAGGAAGAAAGTCTTTACCGGTCAACATTCTGTCAAAACTGAAACCGGGTATACGCAATATGCCGTTGGTGGTAGATGCCCATATGAAATCCTTTTTATCCTTATACAGGAAATTGGTTCTCTTTAATGCATTGTAATAATCGGACTTAAGAGGCTTAACAGCATAATTAACCGAATCCAGTAAATGCAGCCCTTCACCATAGGTTGTTACGATTATTTGATTTTTATAGCGAAAAAAATTCCTAAAACATGTTGATTTTAAAATGTGCTTTTCAATACGATTTCTTTTAGGATCATATACCATAATTCCACCGCAATAGGATAGGAAAATTTTGTCATTAATTACGGTGCTTTGGTTAACATGATCGGAGCCTAACTGTATCTTTAATTTTAGGTAAATGCTATCTTTTGTCCTATCATATATAAAAATCCCCTTGTTGTTGAATATATAAGCTTTATTGCCATACAGAACATAACTCTGTTGTTGTAGTGGTGCTGTCTGCTGTTTGGATATTTTTCTGGGTTTCAGTGTTGCAATGTCAAGCGTATAATAAAAATCACGGGTATTGCCAATGATGTTGGTTGAATCCAAATGCTGATAGGAATATGAAATGTCATAGTTTTTGAAAAAGCTTCTGAAATAGCCAGGCGTGTTTTCGAAAAGCTGTGGGAAGTCTGAAATTACGTAGCCGTTTTTTTGAGGGATTTGAACGTAATACCGATAAAAGTCTAAGGTGTTTTTTGGAATTGTATGCTGAAAAACAGAAAACCTGGATTTGCTAATTACTACTAAGCCTGTGGGAATGGTTCCTAAAAATAATTTTTCGAGTTCTGGGCTGTAATACGCAGAGGTAACAGCAATATCAAGAGGTATATTGTCTGCAATTTCTCGCCACTCATATTGCTCGGTTTTTTTATTTTTTAAGAATGTCCATGCTCTGTTTTGAAACACCAGTACAGGATTTGGTGAATGTTCCAAAATCCACTGATTGCTTGCGGTTAATGCTTCATTGAAAGGAATTTTAACGTCTTTAAGTGATGCGTCATTTATGCAGTGCATTGTCCCGCTCCGGGTGTCGAAAATCCAGTATTTATCATCCGTAAATACATCTCCTCCAATCACAGGGAAAGCACTTGTGATCGTTTTGAAAACTCCGTTTTTGATTTGGTAAATAATATGCTTTTTTCTGAGATATATGCTATTGTCAGCACTTACAAAAACAGCACTGGCATTGGCAATAGAATCGCCTAACATATTTAGGGTTTTCAATCCATTTATTTTTGAATTGTTGAATATATATGCTGAAAATTCCTCTGCCTTTGTATTGGGTAAATTTTGAAAATGTATAAAAGTGTCATTTTTAACTTCGTAAATTTTTCCATCTGCGCAAGTAACTAAGCGCTTTTTAGCCGCATTTTGGAATAAAGAGGTTATTCTCTCGGGTGTTTTTGCAGGGTATGGTTCAATAGCGAATCCGTTAAACGTAAACAAACCGTTTGGAGTAGTAATCCATAGCAATCTTTTATCATCGACAAAAAGTCCGCTTATAATGTTCTCGGACAGCTGATTGTTTTGCTTGTTGTAATAACGCAAAAAGTATTTTTGCGAATTTTGAGCGGTAGAGAATAAGAAAAACGACAGAAATGCCGCAAGAGAAATGGTCTTTTTACGATGTGTTAATATCAGGCTCATTTATAGAGCTGAACCAACTCTACTACGTTATTGACATTCAGCTTGTGAAAAATGCGCGCTTTGATGGTAGAAACGGTATTGCTTTTGATACCCAGTTCGGTAGCTATGGTCAGAGTGGATTTGCCTTCCATCAGCATTTGCAGAATTTGGTTTTCACGCTTGCCCTTTATAAGCGGTTTTTTTGCCAGGCGGGGTAAGGTGACTCCGTTAATGAATTCAGAAAAACGCCTTGTGATTTCCACTTCTGATGTCTTCTTTTCACAATAATCAATCTTGTAACGACTGAGGATGCGCTGAAACATTACTTCAGGGTGCATGGAGAACAGCATTATGCGGGTTTCCGGATTGCGTTCAATGATTTTTTCAACCAAAGAAATACTCGAACCTTCGGGAAAAGTTACATCAAGAATAATGTGGGTGGGTCTTTCCTTTTCGATGGTAGGCAGCAACATGCTTAGCTGAGAGCATTCAACAATGTTTTTAATGTTGAGATTCATGCTCAGAATCAGTTTGATTCCGCTGAAAATAATGGTATGGTCATCGGCTATTAAAACCTTTACTTCGTTGACATCTCTGGGTGCCTCAGGTACGCGCATCATGTTGATTTACTTGCTTAAAAATAGTATTGTCGCGCAAAATTATTGAATTTAATCATAAAAATCAAGCGTAGATGCCTTTCAATAAAATTCCCGAAGCGTTTGGGTATATGGCAGAATAAAAATTAGAAATAATTTGAATAATTATTAAAAAATACTAATTTTGATGAATTGCAGGTAATAAAAAATGCAAATTTTATGGATTATCAGTCATCATTCATTCAAATTGTAAAAAATACGGTTCCTTCCAATATGCATCTGGCAGAGGAGGTGAGCAGTGCACTGGGGATCAGTACCGACAGCGCGTATCGCCGTCTGCGCGGTGAAACCGATTTTACCCTGAATGAAACGGTGCAACTGTGCCGGCATTTCAGTATACCGCTGGAATCGCTTAATACAGAGATGCCGGACGTGGTATCGTTTAAAATTAACAATATTCTTGGTAATGATGATAGTTTTCATCAGTATCTGCAATCGCTGGACCGCGATCTGACCTGGCTTGCCCGATTTGAAGACAGCATGCTGTACTATGCCGCCGAGGATTTGCCTGTTTTTTATCACTTTTTCTTTCCCAGGCTGGCCAGGTTCAAAATGATTTATTGGACCAAAAGTATTTTGAATGTGCCTGCGTTTCAGGGCACCAAGGCAGAAGAAGTATCATTGCCGGAAGACTGGGCAGAAAAATTATCCGAAATCACCCGAAAGTATCAGAGTATCCCCACAACTGAGGTTTGGAATGAAGATACCATTAAGAGCACCATTCAGCAGATACGGTTTTATTGGGAAGCAGGCTTTTTTAAGGAGCTTGAAACCATTTATGGTATTCTTGATGACCTTAGCGGTGTTATAGAAATGGCTTCCAAACAAGCCGAAACAGGCAGAAAATACAATCCGGCCAAAGGGGCATTTACCCATGCTTCATTCTCGCTGTATATCAGCGATTTGATGATTGGTAATAACCATGTATTTATGTCCTCCGGCGAGCGCACATCCAGCTACATCGGTTATGGTTCCTTTAACTATATGCGCACATCCAGCGCTGTGTTTAACAGGCAGATCAGTGGCTGGCTGGATAATCTGATTGCCAAAAGTACCCTGGTAAGCAAAGTGGCCGAAAAACAGCGCAACCAGTTTTTTAAACAGGCCCTGAAAAGAGTTGTACAGTTGCGGGATGAGATTTCAGTAAGCTGATGGGCTTAAATCCCGTAGATATTTTAAAACAATACTGGTCCTATCCGGCTTTCAGGCCGGGGCAGGAGGCAATTGTAGCCCATATTCTGTCTGGCCGTGATACCATTTCCCTGTTGCCTACCGGCGGAGGCAAAAGTATTTGCTTTCAGGTGCCGGGCATGATGCACGATGGACTAACTCTGGTTATCTGTCCGCTTGTTTCATTAATAAAAGATCAGGTGGATGCGCTCAATAGACGTAATATCGAGGCCGTAGGGCTGCATAGCGGCCTTAGTCATAAGGAAATCCGGCTTGTTATGGACAAGGCGCTGCGTGGCGAATACCGGTTCTTGTATATTTCGCCGGAAAGGCTCGCTACCGAAAATTTTCGTGAATATCTGCCCAATCTCGGAATTAAACTGCTGGTTGTGGATGAAGCACATTGCATATCTCAGTGGGGTTACGATTTTAGGCCTGCTTATCTGCGTATTGCGGAATGCAGACATCTATTGCCGGATGTTCCTGTTGCGGCATTCACTGCCAGCGCACCACCCTATGTGGTAAAAGATATTGCCGATAAACTGGGTATGGATGAGCCCCGCATCAGCATGGGTGATTTTGGTCGTCCAAATCTGCATTTTCATGTGCAGGAACAAGAGGATAAATATGGTTTTTTGCTGAAAATGCTGGCAAATACCCAGGGAAGCAGTCTGGTGTTTGCCCGAAACCGCAAAGAGACGGAGGAGCTTTCAGTATTTTTAAAGCAACACGGGCTTTCCGCTGATTTTTATCATGCAGGGCTTAAAGGGGAGGAGCGCGCGCGCAAGCAGGATTCCTGGATGAAAAACCAGATTCGGATAATGTGCTGTACCAATGCCTTTGGTATGGGGGTGGACAAGCCCGATGTGCGATTTGTTTTTCATCTTACACCACCGCCCGGACCTGAAGATTACTATCAGGAAGCGGGCCGCGCCGGACGGGATGGCAAGGACAGCTGGTGTATCATGCTGTTCCGGCATGCTGATTTAGAACAGCTAAAGGTGCAGGTGGATGCACGCTTTCCCAATGCAGAGGTCCTTGCCCGGGTTTACAAAGCGCTCATGGCATACCTGGATATACCCGAAGGTGGAGGCATGCACCAATGGTATGAGCTGGATCCTGCAGAAATAGCCGGACGTTACCGCTTTCAGCTTTCCGAGTTTATTCATGGGTTAAAATCGCTGGAACTGCTGCAGTTCTTCAGCCTTTCCGAAGGCATTCATACCCCCTCTGCCATCCATATCAGCGCAGATTACGCATCGGTGTACGATTTCAAAATCAGAAATCCACAGTACGAACCGCTGATTGATCTGCTTCTGCGTTCGCATGCCGGTATTCTGGACAATTATACCACTATATACGAACAAGTATTGTGCAGGCGTCTTAGGCTAAAGGAAAACGAGCTTGTGGAGAAACTAAAATCACTGCAGGCCAGGCAAATACTGGATTACAGGCCTGCATCAGAAAAGCCGAAGGTTTTTCTTTATGATCCACGGCACTCAAGTCCGGTTTTCAACGTAAAAAACCTGGAACCACTCAAAAAAGCCAGGCTACAGGCCATAGAACATATGCAGCAATATGCTGCAGCCAAAAACTGCCGTGCTGCTTGGTGGATCGCTTATTTTACCTCAAGGGAGGCAGAACCCTGCGGTCACTGTGACATCTGTGCCCGCAAAAAGAAATATGCCGGCAGCAATTCGGTCGATTGGCGGTTAAAGATAAAGCAGTGCCTGGAAAGCACGAACCACGATATAAACAGTATGTTGGACCAATTGCCCGGTGATGAGGCGGTAAAACAATTGCGTTTGTTGATGGACGAGGGTATTATTGCAATAAATTCAGAAGGGAAACTGGTTTGGGTAAACCCATAAAGACCATCATTTTTACCGTAACCAATGATCTGGTTACCGATCAGCGTATGCAGCGCATTGTCGGTGCATTTGCAGAGGCCGGCTATGTCACAAAGTTGGTGGGAAGGCGTTTGCCCGATTCGATGTCTGCACCTGCGGGTTTTTCGGTAAAGCGCATTCGTTGTGTTTTTAATAAAGGAAAGCTGTTTTATCTGGAATATAACCTTAAATTATTTCTGTGGCTCTGTTTTCAGCGTTTTGACTGCCTTTGGGCAGTGGATTGCGATACAGCATGGCCCGTGAGGTTTGCCAGCGCAGTTAAAGGTTGTCCATGGGTTTTTGATGCCCACGAGCTATTTAGCAGGGTGCCCGAAGTACTCGGACGAAAATGGGTACAGGGAATATGGCAGCGTACCGAAAGAATGGCATTTTCGAATGCAGACTTATGCATTACGGTTGGTTCGGCCCTGGCGCGGTGGTTTGAAAATGAGTACGGGAAAAAGGTGGAAGTGGTCCGCAATATGCCGGCACTGAAATCCGCTCTGCCTTATCAGCCGGATGAAGATCGTTTTGTGCTCTATCAGGGTGCATTGAATGAAGGGCGAGGGCTTGAAAATCTGATCAAAGCCATGCACCATGTAAATTGCAGGCTTGTGCTGGCAGGAGAGGGCGATTTAAGTAAAAAACTCAGGCATATGGTGGCTATGGAAGGGCTACTGCATAAGGTTGTTTTTTTGGGGAAGTTGGCACCGGCTGATTTGCCCGCACTCACGTCCAAGGCATGGGTGGGATACAATGTAAGTGAGCCTGCAGGGCTGAGTTACCAGTTGTCACTAAACAATAAATTCTTTGATTATGTGCACGCCGGGCTTCCTTCCCTCATCAATCCTTTTGAAGAATACGAAAAGCTCAATGCCGTGGGTGAAGTAGGGCTGATTACGCGGCCTGAAACCGAAGATATCGTTGATCAATTGCAATTATTGCTTAATGACAGGGATTTGCATTTGCGGTTATCGCAAAATTGCCTGAGGATGCGTGAAATTTGGAACTGGGAAAAGGAAAAAGCCCATTTATTAACGATTTTTGCGGACAGGTTCTATCATGGGTAAATCCGTTCATCTTATTGCTTTTGATATGCCCTATCCGGCGGATTACGGGGGGGTAATTGATATTTACTACAAAATCAAGGCGCTGAGTGAGCATGGTGTTAAAATCAAACTGCACGTTTTTCTGTACGATGGAAAAACAGCATCTCCACACCTCGAAAGCCTTTGCGAGAAGGTTTATTACTATGAACGCAGGCGTTTTAAAAACCCCTTCACCGGCGATTTGCCCTATATCGTTGCCACGCGCTCAGATGAGCAGTTGTTGAAAAACCTTTGCAAAGACGATGCCCCCATCCTGTTTGAGGGGCTTCACAGTACAGCCTACCTGGATTCTCCTAAGCTGTCTAAACGGTTTAAAATTGTGAGAACCCACAACGTGGAGCATGACTATTACAAGTCACTGGAGGAGGCTGAAAGCAGTTTTTTTAAAAAGTATTTTTTCAGAATTGAAAGCGAACGACTCCGAAAGTATGAAGCCATTCTCAGCCATGCCAACCTCATTATGCCTATTTCGCCCAAAGACACCCGATATTACAATGGAAAGTTTAATGAGGTGCAGTATTTGCCGGCTTTTCACACTTCCGATGCTGTAGAGATTAACAAAGGGAAAGGGGATTGTGTATTGTATCACGGCAATCTGGGGGTAGGCGAAAACAACAAAGCGGCACTTTTTCTTGTTCATGAAGTGTTCCCGCATTTGTCAATGCCTTGTGTGATTGCCGGAAATCATCCTTCTAAACAGCTTCAGATGGCTGCAGAAAGTATGCCGCATGTGTCATTGCTTTCGGGTATTAGTAGCGATGCCATTCTGAAAAAAGTGCAGGGTGCACATGTAAATCTACTGGTTACGTTTCAGTCTACCGGAATTAAACTGAAATTGCTCAATGCCTTGCACAGAGGCAGGTTTTGTGTTGCCAATACCGATATGGTTGCCGAGACTGGCCTAGAACCTCTATGTGCAGTAGCAGCTAATGCAGAAGATCTGATAAAGGCAACCCGCCAATGCTGGGAAAAAAACTTTACACAGGAAGATATTGGAAACCGCCGGAATTTGCTGGAAAGCACGTTTTCCAATAGCAGCGGTGCTCAAAGCATAGCGTCTTATCTTTAATACGCATGCCACAGGTGTGCAGAAATAAAAGATTCGGGGCCTGATCAGCGTTGTATTTTTGGGAAGCGATATGAAATTAAGGCTGTTACTGCTCACATCTGTCTGTGCTTTTCGTTTAGCCGGTCAGGAAACACAGGTAAATACCTATCCCAATATTTATTATCAGCGAGGGGTGGAGTTGTTTGATGAGAAGAAATACAATGCGGCAGTTGCCCAACTCGGGCTTTATCTGCAAAGCGATCAGGTGTTGACAAACCGCATCGAGGCGGAATATTACCGTTCGGTTAGCAAAATGTTTGCCGGCCACACCGACGGAGAAGCATCGGTAAAACGGTTTCTTCAAAACAATCCCGGTTCACACAAAACCCATATGGCTAATCTGGCTATGGGGGATTTTTATTATCTGAAGCAAAAGTATGCTACGGCATTGACGTATTACAAAAATGTGGATCAGTCGGCCATTTCAAAGGATATCGCCGACCGGTATTACTTCAGAAAAGGCTACTGCCAGGTAAATGCGCGCAAGTACAAAGATGCTGCAGAAACCCTGGCTCCGTTGACCAAACGTGAAAATGAATACAAGGCCCTGGCGCTCTATTATTTTGCCTATTGTGCCTACTATAACGGCAATTATGCAGAAGC
Source organism: uncultured Flavobacteriaceae bacterium (assembly GCA_964626685.1). Lineage (GTDB taxonomy): Bacteria > Bacteroidota > Bacteroidia > NS11-12g > UBA955 > RGEC01. Next base: position 66,063 of record CAZVJY010000002.1, on the reverse strand, counting down.
CCTAAGTGCCTTTCATGCCATAGAAGACGAAGGCCCAAAGGCAGTGAAACTCTACATTGCACAGATATACTATCTGCAAAACCAATATGAAAAGGCCATTATGGCCGCAGATAAAATCAAAGGCGGTGTGCCTGCAGGCAGGGTTAGTTTTCTCAAAGGCAAGTGTTATTACCGTCTTGGAAGATATTCACAGGCGGCAGATGCCTACAATGCCAGCGGAATGACCCTGGATAGCCTTGACAGAAATGAGGTATATGAATTTGGCTTCGCCAATTACAAAGCAGAGCAATGCAGCAGGGCTGTAGCCTGGTTTCGAAATATCGCTTATCTGGGCGACAGCCTTGCCCAGTTTGCCAGTTATCATTTGGGTGACTGTTACCTTAAGCTGAAAAACAAACGCGATGCGATGAATGCCTTTGCAGAGGCGTACCGCAATGCCTTCGATAAAGACGTAGCCCAGGATGCTTTGCTGAATCAGGCCAAAATTGCCACAGAACTGGGTGAGAGCAATGCCGCATCTCTTTTGCAGAAGTACATTGCCTCCTATGGTAATTCATCCAAAAGCAGGGAAGCCAAAAAACTTCTGGCTGGTCTGTTGCTGAACACCGATAACTACCGCGATGCCGCCGCCGTTCTGGAAAGTATTTCAGATCCCGATCCTCAGACAGAGGAAGCTTTTCAGCGTGTGAGCCTGGCGCGTGGCATGGAGTTGTACAAAAATAGAAACTGGGAAGAAGCCATAGCCATGTTTGACAAATGCATGTCAAAGTCAGCGAGCCGAAACCTTTCCGGTCAGGCTGCACTTTGGAAGGCAGAGGCGATGAGCATGCAGGGCAAATACGGCCAGGTTGCCGATCTGTATCAGCGTTTTCTGGATGCGCCCGGTGTTGCTGAACTTGAGGTTTACCCGTTTGCGTTTTACGGAATGGGTTACAGCCGATATAAGGAAGAAGCCTATGGTGATGCCATTCCTTATTTTGAAAAGTTTATTAAAACCATCAGCCGTGGCCGTTACGATGAAAAAATATACAACGATGCCCAGCTGCGTTTGGGCGATTGCCATTATTCACAGGCATCAAAACTGGGCAAGGAAGCCAATACGCAAAAGCGGAGGCATATGGATGAAGCGATAACCGCCTATGCATATGTGACCGGCAAAAAAGGCGCTGATGCAGATTATGCATTGTACCAGACAGGAATGATTTACGGTCTGCAGGGGCAGTTGTTTGATCTGCCCGGAATGCGTGAGAAAAAGATAACAGCCATGAAGCGCCTGGTGAGCGACTTTTCGGGAAGCCGCTACCTCCCTGATGCTTATTTTGAACTTGGATCCGAATATTGGGCTGCAGGAAGTACAAAAGAGTCCGAGCGTTATTTCTCATCACTGGTAGATGACTTTAAAACGCATCCGTTGGTATTGCGCTGTTTGCTGAACCTGGGACGTTTGTACAACAACAACGGGCAGAGCGATAGGGCCATTGAAATGTATACACGCTTGTTTGATCAGTTTCCCGGTACACCGGAAGCCAAAACTGCTGCTGAAAATGTGAAGCGTATATACACCGATCAGGGCAAGGGGGGGGAATATGTGAAGTGGGCCAAAAACCGCGGAGGTATGACAGCCTCTGAAACTGACAGTCTTATGTATTTCACTGCGTTTAATCTTTATGAACGCGATAAGTACCAGGAAGCAGTGACTGCTTTTCAGGAATACTTGACCGAAATCAGCAAAGGTTATTTTAAGGTGGCTTCCAATTATTATAAAGCGGTTTGCCATGAAGAACTGAAGCAAAAGAATGAAGCCCTGCCTCATTATAAAATTGCCGCCGAATCCAATGGTTTTGAATTTCAGGAAGACGCTGTACTGAGTGTGCTCGAAATACTGGGTAGTACAGCATCATGCAATGATGTAATGCCGTATTTGTCTCGCCTGGAACAGATTACAAGAGATAAGGAAAAACGTCATCAGGCATGGAGAAGCATGCTGAAATGCTACGAGCAGCAGAACAACATGGCAGAAGGCAAAAATCTCGCTGCTAAAATCGGTACTGAACTCAGCAGCACGGAAGACCTGAAAGCAGAGGCGCTTGTGTTTTTAGGCAAGGCAGATATTCAGGAAAAGAATTGGACCGGTGCACAGGGCCGTTTTAAGGAAGCCTATACCAAATACAACAATAAATTCGCTGCCGAAGCCAAATACCGCGAAGCATGGGTGTTTTATGCCACAGACAGTTTTGAGTTGGCCAAGGAATCTTGCTATGGTGTGTTGGATCAGTTTAACAGCTACGACTACTGGGTAGGAAAAGCCATGTTGTTGCTGGGCGACGCATTTATAAAAACGAAGGATGAATTCAATGCCAAAGCTACGTGGAACAGTGTGGCCGAGAACTTTGAAATTCCTGAACTGGTGGCCGAAGCCCGCGAAAAGCTGGCCAGGCTCCGCGACAAGAAAAGCAGACCCGGTGATGAGTAATCTCCGGATCGAGATCTAAAAGAAATTCGCAGCGCAGCTTTACGGATGTTGAAGCAGCATATCCACCATGGGTTATGCGTTACCGGTTTTTTATTTGAGGTAATTCCGGAGTTTACTTATTACCAAGACTGATAAAGGCATTAAAAAAGCCCTCCGGGATGGGAGGGCTTTTTTATGGGTAAGTAGAGATTACTTTAGTTCTACCGACTCGCTGCCGATTTTGAAACCATCGCAATAAAGTTCAATGGTGTATTTGCCTTTTTTCAGGTCTCTTGCCGGACGCCATTTGGTGGCCGGTACGGCTTTGCTTTCCTGGTCGTAGGCAACCGAAAACTTGTAGGTGTATTTACTTTCCTTGTTTTCGTATTCAAATGTGCCGCTCTCATTGCCTGGGTTAGACAGGGTAACGCCTTCGGGTCCGGTTATTTTGACGTATACCACTTTGTCTCCGGGCTCGGCTACTTTGTTTTCAGCAAGGGTAAATGAAGTTCTGAATGCCTCTACATCCTTGGCTTTGGCTGTGGTAGCTTCCTTGCCGGTAATCCAGCGTTTTTTTAGGGCTTCAATTTTAATGCTGCCGGCTTGCAGGCGCTGGGCAATGTTCTTGTATTTTTTCTTCTCGGCACTCAGTTGTTTGTTTTCGCTCTCAGTGGCTTCTTTTTCTTTTTGAAGCTGGTTGTTAACTTCTTTCAGCTCCACGTTTTCCTTTTGCAATTGCTCAAGCTGGGCTGTAAGTTCCTGCATTTTAGCCTTCAACTCCGCAATTTCTGCATCGCTTGCATTTTTATTGCTGCGAAGCTTGGCTACCAAAACAGCTATTTCATTTTTCTTTTTTATGAGATCCGAATTAAGCTCTTTGTTATTGTCTACCAATGCCGCGCTGTCTCTTCTGAACTTCTCGAGCAAAAATTCTGCTTCTTCTAGTGCAACGGTCTTTTCTTTCAGGTTGGAAGTGGTGGTCTCCAGCTTCTTTTCCACGATTTCTTTTTCATTTCCGCCTTTTTGCCACATGTAAAACAGTCCTGCATTCAGGGCTATTAAAATGCCGATGATGGTGTACAGCAAGGCTTTGCTGTTGCGGTTCTTTTGGTCGGTCTGGTTGCCGGATGATGTTTCCATACTTGAGGTTTTTAACGATATGTGCAAATGTAAAATTACAAAATATCTTTTAAATATAAAATATTTGCAACTGTCCAATACAATGGAAATAATCAACGAACCAATACCGGGATTGTGGTTGCTTAAACCACGCGTTTTTGCCGATCACAGAGGGCATTTTTATGAAAGCTATCGCGCAGATTTTTTTGGCAAAAATGGTCTTGACATCGATTTTGTACAGGACAACCAAAGCCTGTCAGGAAAAGGCATCGTGCGTGGCCTTCATTTTCAGGCTCCTCCGCATGCCCAGGATAAACTGGTTCGCGTTGTTTCAGGTGCCGTGCTTGATGTGGTCGTGGATATCAGAAAGGAATCACCGACCTATGGTAAATCATTTGCCGTAGAACTTACCGCAGACAATTTCTTGATGTTGTTCATTCCCAAAGGTTTTGCCCATGGGTTTGCCACACTTAGCGACAATACCATTTTTCAGTATAAGTGCAGCGATTACTATGCTCCATCAGCCGAAGGCGGAGTTTTGTGGAACAGTCCTTCACTGCAGATAAACTGGGGTGTGGAGCATCCTGTTCTCTCGGAAAAGGACATGCTGCACCCCGATTTTAGCGCGTTTGAGTCACCCTTTTGAGGGATTGAATATTGTTAAATTAGTCCACATTCCGTCTTTGCCTACCGGGGTAAATCCTGTTTTTGTCAGGATATGCATGGAAATGGTGTTTTCTATGTGCACCTGCGCCAGTATTTGATTAAGATTAAGGGCTTCAAAGCCCCAATCAACGCAGGTTTTTACAGCCGATGTGGCAATGCCTTTTCCCCTGAAATCCGGATGCATGCGGTAGCTGATATCAATCTGTCCGTCCAGATCTTTTCTGACCCGCAATCCGCACAGTCCAGCCAGCAAATGGCTGTCTGTATTTTCAATAGCCCAGATACCGAAACCATGTCTTTGGTAATGCGGGTAATATTGAAGCCACGATTGTATGTCTTCAAGGGTTTGCTGCCTCAGCAAGCTTGTGTAAAGCCGGGTTTTCCTGTCATTGTTGATTTCCAGGATGCGCTGCGCAACACCGATTTCCATAGCGCGAAACCGGCAGCAGATATGCGAAGGCAATGCGGGTATGAGCATGGCTGATGCAATGTTACCGATTGCGACGTAAGTTTGCAATATGCAGGATATAACCCTTTTTCAGGCGCAGCAGCAGGTGGATACATGGATTAAAACCGTGGGTGTTCGTTACTTTTCAGAATTGACCAATATGGCCATTTTGACTGAAGAAGTAGGCGAACTGGCACGCATTATGGCCCGCACCTACGGCGATCAGAGCTTTAAAAAATCAGACATGGAAAAAGGGCTCGCAGATGAAATGGCCGATGTGCTCTGGGTGTTGATTTGCCTGGCCAACCAAACCGGCGTTAATCTGACGGAAGCCTTCGAAAAAAACCTGCAAAAAAAGACCATTCGGGATGCTGAAAGGCATAAAAACAATCCGAAACTCGGCGGTTAACTGCGGCAAACGATAGAAACGCTTTGTTTAACGACCGACAGGCAAACATTCCACACGGCTAATCGTTACCTTTGTATTCATTTTGGAAAATAACGATCTAAGCGCCCGCAAGACGGACCACATTCAGCTGGCTTTTGAAGCACAGGCAAATGGGGTTGACAACCGTTTCTATTACGAACCCATGATGCATGCACACCCGGTTCAGGGGGTGATTCCGCCGCTTCAGATGTCGGGAAAAATACTTAAGGCGCCATTGTGGATCAGTAGCATGACAGGCGGTGCACAACTGGCAGGCAATATTAACCGCAATCTTGCATTGGCATGTAAAAACTTTGGCCTGGGTATGGGGCTTGGCAGCTGCAGGTCTTTGCTGGAAAGCAATGATTACTTTCATGATTTTGCCGTGCGTAAATTCATGGGAGATCAGCCATTGTATGCCAACCTGGGCATTGCACAGGTGGAAGAGATGCTGGCTCTGGACCATTTCGATAAAATCCGTGATCTGGTAAACAAACTAGAGGCGGATGGCCTGATAGTGCATGTAAATCCTTTGCAGGAATGGCTTCAGCCCGAAGGCGACAGAATTGCCAATCCTCCCATAGACACCATAAAGCGTTTGCTGGATATGGCAGATTTTCCCATTATGGTGAAAGAAGTAGGGCAGGGATTTGGTCCAAAGAGCCTGCAGGCTCTTGCCGCATTGCCACTGGAAGCCATTGAATTTGGCGCATCAGGCGGTACCAATTTTAGTTTGCTGGAAAATCTCCGCAGGGATGAATTTTTCCGTGAACAATTTGCTCCGGTTGCACAGCTTGGGCACAATGCGCAGGAAATGCTGGGCTGGGCTCAGGAATTGTGTCAGAACCCTTCCAATCAGGTGCACACCCGTGCTTTTATTGTTTCAGGCGGTATAAAGAACTTTCTTGACGGATATTATTTTGTGCAGTCTATGCCGTGGAAGACCTTGTATGCGCAGGCCTCGGCGTTCTTGAAACATGCTATGCGCAGCGAAGATGAATTGATGGAATTTACCGAAAATCAAATCCGCGGACTGGAACTCGCCTATACTTTTCTCACTGTTAAAAAATGAAAAACATTCAACCCGTAAAAGGTTTTAGCAAACTAAGCAAGGCCGCCAAGATGGAGTGGCTTATAAGCCATTACAGTCAAAGGCCGGAACTTTCTCAGGCCATGCTCAGCGGCTACTGGCACAGCGATGCTGAAGTGCAGAAACTGCACGATGAATTTATTGAAAACACCATTAGTAACTACTACCTGCCATTTGGTGTTGCCCCCAATTTTCTGATTAACGGTAAGCTATATGCCATTCCTATGGCTATTGAGGAGAGCAGTGTTGTAGCTGCAGCGGCCAAAGCGGCCAATTTCTGGCTGGACAGGGGCGGTTTTCGCACCCGAATTATCAGTACCCGAAAAATTGGGCATGTGCATTTCATTTGGGAAGGCAGCCGATCCCACCAACTTACAGATTTTTTCAATCAAACTAAAAGTAAATTCTTTGACAATGCCGAACCGCTTACCCGCAACATGGTGCTGAGGGGTGGCGGTATTGCCGATATTCAGCTGCGAGACAAAACCGACCTGGAACCCGGTTATTATCAGCTGGAGGCAACATTCGAAACCTGCGATAGCATGGGAGCGAATTTTATCAATTCCTGCCTGGAGAATTTTGCCAAAACCCTTCAGACGGAAATAACCGTAGCCCAAAACCTTACGCAGGAAGAAAAACAGGTGCAAATTGTGATGAGCATCCTCAGCAATTACACACCCGAGTGCATTGTGAGGGCGGAAGTGTCATGTCCTATTGATGAAATCAACGAAGGCAGCGGAATCGGCAACATGGAATTTGCTGAAAAGTTCTGCCGTGCCATTCGTATTGCGGAGATAGAACCTTACCGCGCAGTAACACACAACAAAGGAATCATGAATGGTATTGATGCCGTGGTGCTTGCAACCGGAAATGATTTCAGGGCGGTGGAAGCCTGTGCACATGCTTTTGCAACAAGAACCGGAAGCTACCGCAGCCTAACACATGCAGAAATAAAGGACAATAATTTTGTGTTTTCACTGGAGATTCCCCTTTCCCTGGGCACTGTCGGTGGCATAACCAACCTGCATCCCATGGTTAAGTTTGCCCACGAGATTCTGGGCAATCCCGGAGCTCCTGAACTTATGCAGATTGTTGCTACGGCCGGTCTGGCGCAAAACTTCAGCGCCGTGCGAAGCCTTATTACCAGTGGAATACAGAAGGGACATATGAAAATGCACCTGCTCAATATTCTTAATCAGCTGGAGGCAACCGAAGCAGAAAAGGCACAAATTGTTGAGTATTTTAAAGATCACGTTGTAAGTTATTCTGAGGCCGTGAGGGTGTTTTGCAGTATTCGCGGTGTAGCCGCACAATCCAATTAACCATTGAAATCCTTTTTTTCGCACGGAAAAGTATTGCTGGCAGGCGAATATGCTGTCATGTGCGGGGTAGAAGCCCTGGCTATGCCTGTTCGTGCCGGTCAATGGCAGCATGTGTGGGAAATGCCCGCAAAAGGGGTTTCGAAGCTGGTATGGCAAAGCAAGGATGCCGACGGCAGTGTTTGGTTTGAATGCCGCATTGATACGGATATCATGCACGTTTCGGAAACAACCTCCGAATCGTATTCAGATACCCTGTTGCGTTTGCTGCTCTACATAAAAGAGCAAAAAGCGGAGCTCTTTTTACATAAAAACATCCGCATCGAAACGGAATGCGAATTCAACCGGTCATTTGGACTGGGTAGCAGTAGTACATTGGTTTGTAATCTTGCCAAATGGAGCGGTGTGGATGCGCATGCACTTCAGGAACACGTATTTGGCGGCAGCGGCTATGATGTGGCGGTAGGAAATCTTGGACGTCCCCTGGTTTACTGGCTCGAAAACAATAATTCCAACTGGTCTTCGTGGCAGTTGCCTCCTGACTTTACCCGGGAATGGTATCTGGCATTTCCCGGAGAGAAACAAAATAGCAGAGAATCGCTTTCAACCGTTAAATCTCAGCTGGAAAAAATAAGCACCGATGTGGCTCTGCTTCAGCAAATGAATGCCTGCATACAGGCTGTTAAAACTCCACGAAGCATACCTATGCTTGAGGCGATGCTGGAAATGTGGCAGGCCTTATTGTCTCAAAGACTGGATCTGTCGCGTCCTTATGAAACTTTGGGTTTATCTCCTGTTAAGGGTGGGCTTTGCAAATACCTGGGCGCCTGGGGGGGTGATGTACTGCTCATTAACCTGACCTTTCTGCAAGCCAATGAAACGGCTTTTGAAAGTATGGAGCTGGTTCCCTGGAATGAGTTTGTTATACCTACATAGTCAAAAAAAAACCGAGAAAAACAAATGAAATCCACGTATCGTTGTTCATCCAATATAGCCTTGGTAAAATACTGGGGTAAAAAGCCAGATGGTATTCAGCTACCCGCCAATCCAAGCATCAGTTTTACCCTAAAAGACCTTTACACCGAAACCACCATTTCCACCGCGGGTCCGAATACGACAGGACAGCCTGAATTTGATTTCCAGTTTGAGGGTCAGCCCAAGCCTTCATTTATTCCCAAACTGGCCGATTTTTTTGCACGTATATGGAATGATTATTCCGTTTTGAACGCATACCGTTTGCATATCAATACCTCCAACAACTTTCCCCACGGAACCGGAATTGCCAGCAGTGCCTCCGGTTTTGGTGCACTTGCCTGTTGTCTTGCCGAACTGGAAGAAATGCACACGGGTAAGTCAGTTGCTGTTGAGCAAATCAGCAAAACTGCCCGTTTAGGCAGCGGCAGTGCCTGCAGAAGCATGTATGAAGCGCCGGGAATATGGGGTCGCCATAATGCGATTGCCGGTAGTACAGACGAATATGCCATTCCATTTTCATCGCCAGTTCATGATGTTTTCAGCCAAATGATGGATGCTGTGCTGATTGTGGATGCCGGAGAAAAATCGGTGAGCAGCACAGTGGGGCATGGTCTGCTGAAAGGCAATCCATATGCTTCGGCCCGCTATGCAGAAGCGACCCTTCACCTCACGGAGTTATGCACAGCACTTGAAGCCGGAAACATGACGGATTTCATCCGTATTGTAGAGCAGGAAGCACTGCAGTTGCATGCCATGATGATGCTGAGTAATCCCTATTTTATTCTAATGCGCCCGGCCACATTGTCTGTGATTGAGGCAGTGTGGGCGTTTCGCAGGAATACCGGAGTTCCGCTCATGTTTACACTCGATGCCGGTGCCAACGTGCATCTGCTGTTTCCGGGAGCGCATTATCAACAGGTTAAAAACTTTATTGACAGCGATTTGTTGAATTATTGTCAGAACGGGCAGTACTTTTGTAGTGCAATCGGTTCGGCTCCTGTTCGTATATCTTAATATGCTGAAAGACACACTCTACTATTCAAAAATTCTCTTGTTTGGGGAGTACGGCATCATTGAAAATGCCATGGGTTTAAGCATTCCTTATCATTTCTACAAAGGCAAACTGCTTATGGCCGGAGAGGAAATGTCAGAAGCACAGCTTGAAAGCAACCGCAGTCTGGAGAATTACAGTACATATTTGGCAAATCCGGAAAACAATCTTGCGGAGTTTCTGAATCTTGATAAACTGCGCAGTGACATTGCATGCGGACTGTATTTTGACAGCAGTATTCCTCAGGGGTTTGGTGTAGGCAGCAGTGGCGCCCTGGTAGCAGCCATTTACGATACCTATGCAGTCAATCCAATCAATCCCGAAGCGGTTGCTGAAAATGATGACCTGCTGCGTCTGAAACAGGTTTTATCATCAATGGAAAGCTATTTCCATGGGAAAAGTTCAGGCCTGGATCCGCTGATTTGTTACCTGAATCTGCCTATTTTGGTGAAAGGAAAAACAGAACTCGGAGCGGTTGCAATACCCGATGAAAACGCAAAGGGCAGGGGCGCTATTTTTCTTATGGATAGCGGATCTCCCGGCAAAACACAGGGCATGGTTTCGCTATTCCTGCAAAAACTAAAAGATGATGGTTTCAGAAACCTGGTGAGAACCCGTCTCAAAAAATACAATGATGAATGCGTGAAAGCATTCCTGAAAGGCGATACACGTCCGCTTTTTGATAACCTTAAAGAATTGTCTTCCCTGTTTCTGGAGAATTTCAGGCCCATGATTCCGGATCGCTTCGAATCGCTTTGGAGAAAAGGCATTGAAACCAACGCATATTACCTGAAACTCTGTGGCAGCGGCGGCGGTGGCTTCGTACTCGGATTTACAGAGGATCTTGAAAAAGCAAAAGTTTTGCTAAAAGGGCATAAATTGCAGGTCATTCACCAATTTTGAATACCATGACCGGCCCAAGCCGGAACAGATTGACCAAATTTGCCTTACTGCTGGGTGCGGTCAGGTGGTACAATGTATTGCTGCTTACTACAGCACAGTACATCCTTGCGTTTTTTATTTTCGGAGAAAACCATGAATTCGAAAAGGTTTTGTGGGACAGAAAGCTCCATCTTATAGTTCTGGCCAACGCATTTACCGTGGCCGGAGCTTTTTTGATCAATGTTTTTTATGATGCTGATAAAGACCTGGTTAACCGCTCAAAGTTTGCCACGCTCTATCGGCTGATAGGACAGGAGTATGTTTTGAATACCTACGTCACTTTCAGTGTTTTTGCTGTCTTGCTGGCATTGCTGGCTTCACTGAAAGTATTTTTGTTTATGGCGGTGTTTGTTTTTACAGCCTGGTTTTATAGTCATAAATTGCAAAAAATCCCCTTGATTCGAGAAGTTTCTGCATCCTTGCTGGCTATGGCGCCGCTTTTTGCAGTCTGGTTGCATTTCGGCGAAATGAATACCGGTTTATTGCTCTACCTCGGTAGCCTTTTTATGCTCGCCTTCACACGGGAGGTGATCAAGGATTTGCAAGGCAATAAAGGAAATATCATTTTTGGTTACTCTACCATGGTGGTAATAACCGGAGCCGGTTTTGCCAGAAAATGGCTGTTTGCTGTAAATGTGCTGCTTCTTAGTCTTTGGTTTTTGGGCAATGCCAATTTCAACCATGGTATGGGATTTTACAGTATGGTAAGTTTAATTTCTGCCGGTCTTTCTTTTCTGGTGAGTGCCATTGTGGGAAGTACATCCGGAAGTCAGGCGTTGTCGTCTGCCGATGCCATTCTTAAGGCCGGTATAGTTATTCATTTACTCTCGCCCGTGGTGGTTGTGTGGATGTAATTGTTTTTATTGCGATGCGCTGCGGTTTATCTTCGCACTGTGTCTGAACGGATAACCCTTTTTGCTGAAGTATTGTTGCCTTTGCCTGTGCCAAAGGCATACACATACCGGGTTCCGCACGAATGGAATGAATTTCTGCAGACAGGTCAGCGTGTAGTGGTGCAGTTTGGAGCCAGAAAGGTATACTCAGGCATCATACTCAATTTTACGGAGGAGCCACCAGCCTTGTATAATGCCAGCTATTTGCTGGAAATTATGGAAGATGAGCCCATTGTATTGCCAGTGCAGTTGCAATTCTGGCAATGGATTGCATCGTATTATATGTGTCACCCCGGTGAGGTTATGGCGGCAGCGCTTCCTGCCGGTTTCAGGTTGCAAAGTGAGAGTTTGCTCGTGTTGCATCCGGAGTATAATCCGGAAAATGTTCCTGAACTGGACGAAAAGGAAACACTAATTTACAATGCCCTGTTGCAGAAAAAAGAATTGAAAACTGATGCAGTTGCTGATCTGCTGGGGCAAAAAAGTGGAATGCGGCAGATTAAAAGTTTATATCTGAAAGGCATTGCCGTTCTCAAGGAGGAAATCTCAGAGCGTTACAAACCCAAATGGGAAGACATAATTTCTTTGTCACCCCAATGGAAAGATGCTGTATTTGCTACTGAAACCCTCAATCAGCTTGAAAAACGAGCCCCCCGCCAAGCCGATGCCATCATGGCTGTGCTGGGAATGGGAAAAGGAACATTCCCAAAAAAGGAATTGACCGAAAAACACGGAATTGATTCCACACATATAAAAACCCTGGTGCAAAAAGGGCTGTTGCTGCAGGAAAGAAGACAGGTGGACAGGTTAAAACGGTTGGCGTCCGAACCTGATGAGCTTGAACTTACAACAGAACAGGCTGTGGCGGATAATCAAATCAGTGCTGCTTTTTTATCCGGTAAGAATGTGTTGCTGTATGGTGTAACCGGAAGTGGCAAAACCTATTTGTATATTCAGCAAATCAAAAAGGCGCTGGCTGAGGGAAAACAGGCTTTGCTTCTCATTCCCGAGGTGGCGCTAACCGAACAGCTGGTTTCAAGGCTTGAACATTATTTTGGCAATGAAATGGGTGTATGGCACAATTATTACAGCGGGCATGAACGCACGGAATTGTATGAGAAGGTTTTGAAAGGGGAAGTGCGCTTTGTGGTAGGAGCCCGCTCGGCATTGTTTGCCCCTTTCTCAAGTCTGGGTGTGGTAGTGATTGATGAAGAACATGAAAACAGTTTTAAGCAATTTGACAAAAGGCCTCACTATCATGGCCGGGATGCTGCCATTCAGCTGGCACATATGCACGGTTGCCGCGTTTTGGCAGGCAGTGCAACCCCATCCTACGAATTGTGGAATCTATGTGCTGAAGGCAGGTGGGAGAAGGTTGTCATGCATAAACGGTTCATTCAAACCCCGCCGCCGCAGGTTTTACTCGTAAATACGGCCGAATCCGGGAAAAAAAACAAACCCAAAGGGCCCTTTCACGCCCATATGCTGGAAGCCATAGGCGATTGTTTGGATGCAAAGAGCCAGGTAATTGTATACCAGAACAGGAAAGGGTTTGTACCTTATATCCATTGCGATATGTGTGGATATACGCCACATTGCGTGAATTGCGATATTACGCTCACATATTACAAAAGCAGCGGGCAGCAACGTTGTGGTTACTGTGCGCATACCCAGCCACCTATGCAGATTTGCCCTGCCTGTGGGAGTACGGCCGTTTCGATGAAAGGTTTTGGCACTGAACGAATCGCAGAAGAATTATCGCTTGTTTTTCCCACAGCAAAAATTGCGCGGCTTGATCAGGAAAGCATGCGCAAACGCAGCGATTTTCAGCGGGTGTTGAATGGTTTTGCCAATGGTGAAATTGATATTCTGGTAGGAACACAATTGCTTAGCAAAGGTCTTGATTTTCAGAATGTGGGCCTGGTGGCTGTTCCCGATGCTGATATTTTGCTGAATGTCCCTGATTTTAGAACCCATGAACGCGCTTTTCAGCAATTGTTTCAGGTGGCAGGCCGATCGGGCAGGGGAAGCAAGCAAGGACAGGTCATGATTCAGTCGAGGCAGACGATACACCCCGTTTTACAAGCCGTTTTAAACGATGATTATACCGGTTTGGCAGAACAGGAGATTCAGCTTAGGAGACAATTTCAATATCCGCCTTTTGCCCGCGTTATCAGAGTTACCGTAAAGCACAAAGATGCACGCAAATCGGAAGAGGCATCAAGGCATTTTGCACAGTTGATAAAGCCTGTTTTGAAAGACCGGCTGATGGGGCCGCAGGCACCGCTGATAGCAAGGGTGCGCAATTACTATCTGCAGCAACTGATGGTAAAGCTGGATAAAAAGAAAGATGATCCGGCAAAAGTGAAGGCAATTTTGTGGAATGCTTCCCAGAAACTCACTGCCATGACTGATTATAAAGGTGTTTGGATAGATTTTGATGTGGATCCCAGCTGATTCCATTAGCGAAAAATGAAGAATTTGTTGTTATTTTGAACACAGATGGAAACACTGGAAAAAACCGAGACAATTACATCTCAAGACTTTCTTCCCTTAAACGGAACCGATCATATTGAATTTTACGTAGGCAATGCCAAGCAGAGTGCTTACTATTATCAGACTGCCTGGGGATATAAGCTGGTCGCCTATTCAGGCCCCGAAACCGGTGTAAGGGATCGTGCCAGTTATGTGTTGCAGCAAAATAAGGTTCGACTGGTGCTGACAACCTCTCTGCAGCCCGATTCTGAGATTACAAAACACCATGCCAAACACGGCGATGGCGTAAAGTTTCTAAGCATATGGGTTGATGATGCAACCAAGAGTTTTGAAGAGACGGTGAAGCGCGGAGCAAAGCCCTACATGGAGCCTACCCGTTTTGAGGACGAACATGGCTGGGTGGTAATCAGTGCCATTCATACCTATGGTGATACCATTCACAAGTTTGTTGAGCGCAGCAACTATTCAGGTCCGTTTTTGCCGGGCTTTAAAGCGGTTGCGAATGCTATAGATGTCGTGCCCGTAGGGCTTAAATACGTCGACCACTGCGTAGGGAACGTTGAATTGGGAGCCATGAACCAGTGGGTGAAATATTACGAAGATGTAATGGGCTTTAAACTGCTCATTACCTTCGATGATGAAGATATCAGCACCGAGTACAGCGCTCTGATGAGCAAAGTAGTGAGCAATGGTAACGGATACATAAAGTTTCCCATTAACGAGCCCGCAGAAGGCCGCAAGAAATCGCAGATTGAAGAATACCTTGACTTTTACCATGGAGCCGGTGTTCAGCACATTGCCATTGAAACCGATGATATTATTGCTACAGTGGGCGAACTCAGACGCAGAGGCATTGAGTTTTTGTATGTTCCGGAAACGTACTACGATGATATTCCGCAGCGCGTAGGGCAAATTGATGAGGATCTTGAGGCCTTGAAAAAACTGAATGTTCTTATCGACAGGGACGAAGACGGTTATCTACTTCAGATCTTTACCAAACCTGTAGAAGACAGACCCACCTTGTTCTATGAGATCATCCAGCGCCGCGGAGCAAAAAGCTTTGGAAAAGGCAACTTTAAGGCGTTGTTCGAAAGCATCGAACGCGAACAGGAACTACGAGGTAATCTTTAAACAAATTCCACCGTTACATCCTGAACGATGTCGGGGTGCAGGCTCCGGGCCACAGGGCAGGTTTTTACAATGCGCAGCAGGCCTTCGCGGGCATGTTCATCGCTTCTTTCCTGTAGTTTTATCTGCAGTTTGATTTCAATACGTGCAATTCTGCGCGGATCGCTTACCATGTGTTTTACAGTATGGGCTTTGGTTCCTTCAATACGATAGCCATGGTTTTTGGCATAAATGCCCATGGTGGTAATGATGCAGTTTGCGAGGCTTAAAGCGCATAAATCTGTGGGAGAGAAGGCTTCACCCTTTCCCTGATTATCGGTGGGGGCATCGGTAATTATGCTGTTTCCGCTTTGCAAATGCACGTTTTGGGTGCGCAAATCACCCAGGTAAATGGTTTCGAATCCGCTCATAGGGCGAATTACGCAAAAAACCGTTAACGCAGCAAGGTGATATTCCCCGTATGAATCCTTCGGATTTTATCGGTACCCAGCAGTTCAATCCGGCAGGCATATACGCCGGATGGGGCCGGCTTACCCATATAAGTTCCATCCCAGCCAGATTTCATATCGGTAGATTTGTAGACAATCTCACCCCATCGATTAATAATGATCATGGAAAATTGGGTGAATCCTTCAAGATAGGGCTGAAAGATATCGTTTGGAGCTGCATCATTCGGTGTAAAGGCATTGGGGATGAAAAATATGGGCGGACAGCTGTCTATCAGCGAAACAGCATCGGTTTTTCGGCAACCGTCTGCACTGGTGACTGTTACACTGTAATCTCCAGAGGTGTTGGCCACTATGGTCTGCGTAACCTGATTACCGGGGCTCCATACGTAGGTATAGCCTGCGCCAAAACCCGCATCGAGCAGCACATTGGCATTGCGGCACACGAAGCGGTCTTTTCCCAGATCTACCTGGGGTTGGGTTCCCTGTCTTACGGTTATGGATTTGCTTATGCTTCCGCACTTGGAGTAGACCTTAACAGCGTAAATTCCAGGCTGATTAATGGATAAAGTGCGTTTGTTGGTGTCTTTACCGGATAAATTTACATCGGGACTGGTCCAGTGGTATTGTGCTCCACGGTAGTTATTGCCCGCATTTAGGTTTAGCGTGATGCCGCTGCCGCAGAAAACGGTATCTCGCAAAGGTATAGGTTCAAATGTGCTTTCAATAACCAAAACCCAGATTGTTTGTGTTTGTTTGCTCGAATCGGAGAAGGTACTTTCACAGGAAGTCAAAAACAGGCCGGTATCCGGGTAACTGACGTTGGGCTCTCTAAGCGAAGAACGGTTGGGAACACCCCCCTGAAATGACCATTTCCAGCTGACCGAGGGGAGGCTGTTTCCGGTGTTGAATTCCCTGTAGTTTATGCCTGTGCCTTTGCAGATAATCAGCGAGGGTGTTTGTCCCTGAAGCACGGAGAACATTGCCGTAAAAAGCCCCCAGATAATCAGCTTACGCATATTTTACCATACAAAGTTAGGGAAAAACATAAATCAGTCATGTTGAAGTGGCCTTTGCTTGATGATACCGCCCTTGGTTTCCTTTACGCTGTGCATAACCACAAAGGCATCGGGCTCAATGCGGTCTATTTCCCTTTTTAGTTTATTGATTTCCAGGCGGGTTATCACAGTGTATATGATGTCGATCTCTGTGTTTTCACCCCTTTTGCCATATCCTTTTTTACCGCTGTAAACCGTTACGCCGCGGCCCAGGTTTTCGCTAATCATTGTTTGGATGGCCTCGCAACGGGTGGATACAATGGTCACGCCCACATATTCTTCCAGACCTTCAACCACAAAATCGAGGGTTTTTGAGGCCGAAAGGTAAGTAATCATGGAATACATGGCAATATCCAGTCCCAGCAACCATGCTGCACATGAAAAGATGATGATATTGATCACCAGAACTACGTCGCCAATGGTCGCGCCGATTTTTCTGCCCAGATAAATCGCCAGTACTTCTGTTCCATCAATAACGCTACCTCCCCGCACGGCCAGGCCTATGCCCATCCCCAGAAAAAATCCTCCGAATACGGCTGTAAGTAATTTGTCATTGGTGACCGTCGGAAATTTTACCATGGCCAGTACCAGTGCCAGTCCCAATATGGCGAGTATTGTTTTTTTTGCAAATGTTTTTCCCATGGTTTTCCATCCCATGGCAATAAAAGGCGCATTTACCACAATAATCAGAATATACAAGGGTATGCCGGTTACAGCGGAACTGAGCAGTGAAATGCCCGTTGCACCCCCGTCTGTGAAGTCATTGGGTAGTAAAAAGCCTTTAAAACCAAAAGCAGCAGAGAATATGCCGGCTATAATAAATACCGCATCGGTTGCGTATTGCTTCGCATTGAAAGTGCTGTTCATGGTGTAGGTAATATTGATTCAAATATCGGTACTTTTTTTCTTTTCTGCTGTGGTGTTCAAACCGGCAGCAGCCCGTTTCACGGCATTGTCACCATACCGGTTTCGGATGCGGTCCATCGCCTGATACAGGTTAATCATTTCTTCAGTGTGCTCAAACAGGTTTATTTGCAGCGATCCGGTTACCAGTTCACTGAATCTTACACCAATAAGCCTTACCAGCATGCGTTTTTCATACAGTTTTTCAAACAGTTCGCAACTGTGGTCAATCAGGGTGTGGTCTGAACTGGTGTAGGGGATGCGCAGTTGCCGTGTATAGGTGTTGAAATCACTATAGCGGATTTTTACGGTAACACATCCCGTTACTTTTTGCTGTTTGCGCAGCTGATAAGCCAGATTTTCAGCCATGCCCACAATCAGGTTCTTAAGCATATGCACATCAATGGTGTCCTGTTCGAAAGTTTGTTCCGTGCTGATGCTTTTCTGCTCGCGGTAAGGCTCTACCGGGTTGTGGTCTATACCCTGGCTTTTTTTCCAGATATCAGTTCCGGTTTTCCCCAGCGTTTTTTCCATCATTTCCACGGGCATGGACTGTATGGTCTCTATACGCTGTATCCCCAGTCCCCTGAGTGTTTTGTAGGTTTCCTGCCCTACACCGGGTATTTTGCGAATACTCAGCGGTGCCAGAAATGACTTTTCGGTGCCATGAAGAATGTGACGTGAACCTGCCGGTTTGGCCTCCCCGGTAGCAATTTTGCTCACGGTTTTGTTGGCGCTTAGACCAAAAGAAATAGGCAGTCCTGTCTCACGGTTTATCTTTATTCCCAGTTCTTTGGCGATTTGCCAGCAGCCAAAAAAGCGATCCATGCCGCTCAAATCCAGGTAAAATTCATCAATACTGCTTTTTTCATACACAGGAACACTCTCTGCCACAATGTCTGTAACCATTCGTGAATATCGGCTGTATAATTCGTGATCGCCACGTATGAATACCGCATTCGGGCAGAGCTGTCTTGCCATCTTGACCGGCATGGCACTTCTTACCCCAAAGGTTCTTGCTTCATAGCTACAGCTGGCTACTACCCCCCGGTCCCCCGTGCCTCCTATGATTAAAGGAATGTTCTGCAAAGCGCGGTTGCGCAGGCGCTCCACACTCACAAAAAAACTGTCCAGATCCATGTGTGCAATGTGTTTTTTCATGATAAAAATATTAACAAAAATTAGGCATTTAAATTAACAATAAAAGATGGGTTTATCAAAACGATTCGGAGAGTTTTTTGTTGATTATTAATACGCTCTGCCCATTCATTGGGATATTTGGTAATATTGTTTGGTGGTGCAGGCCCGTTTTATTGTATTTTTGTATATAATCAGGTATTGAAGTATCTAAGGTCATATCTCTCTAAACTGGTTTTGGCAGTGTTTTTTCTGTCGATGTCCGTTTCCTATGCCACACACATCGTGGGAGGGGAAATGACCTATACCTATCTGGGTAGCAACCGCTACAAGATTCGACTTGATTTATATATCGACTGTCTGAACGGAAATTCGGGCGCTATTGCCAGCGATGCCAGTGCCTGGTTTGGTGTTTGGGATGGGAATACCCGCCGTATGATCAGCGGATATCCAACAGAAGTTTCCCGCAGCGGCCCTACCCGAATTCAAAAAACCAATTACAATTGCATTTCCATAGCGCCTAACGCCTGCGTAGATCATTACTGGTATGAAACTACCCTGACCCTGGCTCCCAGAACCGGCGGTTATATTGTTTCATTCCAGCGATGCTGTCGAAACAACACCATTTCCAATCTGTTTAGGCCTGATCTGACGGGTGCGAATTACTGGACGGCAATTCCAGATCCGCGAAATACTCCCAACAAAAAGGAAAATAACAGTGCTGTTTTCAAGGAACTGCCCCCCAATTTTCTTTGCACCAATACACCTCTTAAGTTTGATCACAGTGCAACGGATCCGGATGGAGACAGCCTGGCCTATGATTTATTCTGGCCCTACACCGGCGGAACAAGCACCCAGCCCCGCCCCGATAACAGAGGAAACGGGACCCTCGAAAATCCGCCCTTTTCTCAAATTACCTGGGGATCCGGATACTCGGCTGCTGTTCCAATTGATGGCAATCCTCTTTTGAATATTGATCCAAAAACAGGTAAAATAACCCTGGTGCCCACCGCTGTCGGTCAGTTTGTAATTGGAATCCGTGTCAGAGAATACCGCAAGGGAGTTTTAATTTCGGAAACCATGCGTGATTATCAGTTTAACGTTCAGTCGTGCGTGATAGATGTGGTGGCCTCTTATTTTGTACCTACGGTAATCTGCGGTTACAACTATCAGTTTCGAAACCAAAGCAAAGGCGGCACTCGCTACAAATGGGATTTTGGTGTGCCAGGAATAGATACAGATACATCCAACCTATTTCAGCCGATTTATACATTCCCCTATGCAGGTAAATTCAAGGTAAAGTTGATTGCATGGAAAAACAGCTGCTCAGATACTTTTGAGGCTGAATTGGATGTTCAAAAACCGGAAATCCCCAAACTTCCAAAGGATACCATTATCTGCGATGGCGCTTCACTCAGGGTTGCTTCCGATATTGTTGGCGATGCCTACCGGTGGAGCAACGGACAAACTGGTTCTTCCATAACCATTAGTCAAACGGGGTTATACTGGCTTGAACTAACCAAAAATACCTGTAAATGGCGCGACAGCATTATCTTATCAGTAGATAAAACCAAAGTAAAGATATTCGGCGACACTTTGTATTGCAGCGATGAACAGTTTGCCAGAACCCTCAGCGCCACACCAGGACTGAGAAGTTACAAGTGGAATACCGGTGCAACCACACCGAGCATTACGGTCAATCAATCAGGTGCTTATATTGTAACAGGAACAACAGTGAATGGCTGCGTTTCCGTGGATACCGCCTTCATCAATCGCTTTTCGCCTGTGGTGGTTTCCATCAGGGATACCACTGTGTGTCCTGGAAATCCGGTTCGGTTTGATAACCAGAATCCTACTGCCACGGCTACCCGCTGGAGCAATGGAGAAACCGGTTCATTTACCACCCTTACCACTCCCGGTACTTATACCGTGAAAGTGACAAGGGGACTATGCAGCACCTGGGATACCTTCAGGCTTATCAACTATCCGGCAACGTTGTTTCTGGGACCTGATTTGCGTTTCTGTGAAAAAATTGACACGCTCATAACGGCACCCCGAAATGATTTTCAGTCCGTGAGCTGGAATAATGAAATTGCCGGGAATGTGTTTCGATTGCAAAAACCCGGAAAGGTCATCGTTAAAGTCATCAATCGGTTTGGCTGTCCGGAATCAGATTCATTCACGGTGCGGTTGTTTCCGAATCCCCGTATAAATCTGGGCAATGATACCCTGGTATGTCTGTCTGTTCATCCCGTACTGGATGCAGGCGAAGGAATGGAGTGGTATCGCTGGCAAAACGGCACCACAGACAGAACGTATAAAGCCATTGATCCGGGCACTTACTGGGTAAAGGTTAAAGATGCCAATGGTTGTTTTGGAACAGACACGATAACCATTAACAAAAGAGGTGATTTGTATCCTTCCATGTTGTTTATGCCCAACGCATTTACACCCGATGGCAACGGGGTGAATGATTTTTATCCTATGAATAAATTTCCAAAGGTAGGTACACTTTACAATGTGAAGTTATACAACCGATGGGGTGAAAAAATAGTTGAACTGGAATCACCTGATGTGAACTGGGACGGTAATATCAACGGTGTTCCTGCGCCGGAAGGAGCCTACGTATATCTGGCCACGTGGATTGGATGCGACAATGAGCGCAGGACCATCAGGGGAAGCTTTCATATTCTCAGGTAATCTTCCCGGAGTCTGGAAAATACAATTTTATCAATGGGGAAGGTGAAGTCCTCAACCTGAAGTTCGCTCAGTGGTTCCCAGCGGAATTCTACCAGATACTCTTTGTTCCATCGTTTTTCAATGGATTTGAAAATGATATCATCCGAAAGCAGGGTTACATTATAATAAAATGATATAATTTGCTGCACCGGATTAAATGCGCTGGGCTGGTAAAACTCGTTTACATAGTATAAGTCACCAACCGAAATAGCTGCATTCAGTTCTTCCTTCCATTCCCGAATAAGACAGTCAGCCAGACCTTCACCTGGTTCCAGGCCGCCGCCAGGAAACTTTGTAAATGCGTGGTCACCGCCCAGTTCGGTAGAAATCAGCAGCCTGCCTTCCTTTACCGCAATTCCGTATACGCGGATGTTATACGCACCGATACTCACAGTGCGAAATTACCGGATGTGTTTCAATATCTGGCATATTCCGGAAGCAGGCGGCTTTCATCCGGCAGCAGTCTGTGGTTTGCCACCCGGCGGATTCCATTTTTCAACAGGGGTGAGTTGAAATTGATAATCAGGCCCAGGCGGTAATTCCCCAGTTTCATGTTCCGGAGCATTTTGTGCACATGCTGATCTGTAATTTGATCGCAAGTTTCCAGCTCAATGGCGAGTTTGTCGTCAAGTACCAGATCAATGCTATATCCGTCTTCTATATGCAGATTTTTATAATTCACGGAAAGCGGCTTCATGGATGTGGTGGAGATGCCATTTTGCCCGAGTTCGTATAGCAGGCATTCGCGGTAAGCACTTTCTTTTAATCCGGGCCCAAGGGCTTTGTGAATTTCAATCGCAAGTCCGATGACTGTGTGGGCAAGGTGATTTTCAGGTATGTCTATCATAGTCTTTTGGTTTGATATCACGAAGCTATCTACCTGTAAAAGGGGAAAAAATGACCATCGTCATATTGATTTTATGATGTTGTCATGTGTACAAAAAACAGATACCCGTTGTAGAGGGTAATGGTCCGTTTTAACAAGGCATTATGCTATGTCTCCATGTGAATCATAGCAAACGGATAATTGATTTTGGCTTAAGCCATTTTCATTCTTTTCAGGTAAAAAGGCAGCAGCACCTGTCCAAAATCCTGTGATGCATCGATTGGATAAAAATCAATGTTGTACTGAAGACAGCGGTTTTTAATTTTTTGATCCATGGCTGTGATTTGCCTAACGTAGGCACTTTTTACTTCGGCAGGGTTTAGTAAAACCTGTTCACCGGTTTCAGCATCAATGAAGCGCGTAGGTTTGTTGTCAAAATCAAATTGCAATTCCTGCGGGGCGTGTTGCACATGAAAGATGATGATTTCGTTTTTAGCGTGTTTTAAGTGCTGAATGGCCTGCCAGATGGCGATATCATCGACATTGTTTTCAAACATGTCGCTGAATATTGCAATCAGGCTTCGCCTGTGTTGCGTGAGTGCGATTTGTTCAAGGCAATGTGCGATTCGGGTAGTCTCAGGCTGTGCCGGGGCTCTTTTTAAGTCCCATAATGGTTGCAGTGACATTAAAACCTCCTGCAGGTGTGACCGGCTGCTGCGGGTGGGAGTTTGCAGCTTTATGCTGTCGCTGAAGGTCGTTAAGGCGAATGCATCGCGCTGCTTTTGTAACAAATGGCATATGGAGGCAGCAGCCAGCACGGAAAATTTAACTTTAGCCAGGTTTTCGACGGGAAAAAACATACTGCCGGATAAATCCAGTACAATGCGGCAGCGCAGGTTGGTTTCTTCCTCAAAACGCTTGGTGTAAATCCGGTCGGTACGGGCATAGAGTTTCCAGTCTATGTTTCGTGTGCTTTCACCGGGATTGTAGGGGCGGTGTTCAGCAAATTCCACAGAAAAACCATGAAAAGGACTTCGGTGCATACCCGTTATAAACCCTTCTACCACCTGTTTTGCAAGTAGTTCAAGGTTTTGGTACTGCTGAATGTCCTCGAGAAGCATAGCCTATCAAATATATGAAAAAAGGCCGGTATTACCGACCTTTTTTGAAAAATTCCAATCGATTAAAGAACAGCGTCGATTTTTTGGGTAATGGATGGTTTGGGAACTGCCCCAACGATTTTGTCAACAATCTGCCCGCCTTTGAATACCAGCAAGGTAGGGATACTGCGGATGCCATAATTGCCGGCAATGTCGCCGTTTTCATCCACGTTGAGCTTGCCTACAACAGCTTTGCCGTCATATTCTTTAGCAATCTCTTCAACGATAGGTCCTATCATGCGGCAAGGGCCACACCATTCTGCCCAGAAATCAACGAGTACAGGTTTGTCGGATTGCAGCACCTTTTCATTCCAGTTGCCGCTTGTGAAAGTTTCAGCCATAATATATTAAATTAGTAATTATTGTTTTTCAAATCCCGTACCAAAGATAATACCATACTATATGTGACATTTCGTCATTTTATCAACTTTTTGCCACCCTGCTCCAGCCCCAGTCCAAACAAGGCAAAATCATATTTTACGGGGTCATCCGCATCCAGTTTTTTTAAGGATTGGGTAAGTTCCAGTGCGGTTTGCCAGTCGGCCTGTTTGCGGGAAATGAGCTTCAGTTGCGCAGCGGTTCGATGCACATGCACATCGAGCGGACAAATTAACTGTGCAGGTGAAATGCTATTCCAAATGCCAAAATCTACACCTTTGTTATCTGAACGAACCATCCAGCGCAAAAACAAACTAATTCTTTTACAGGCACTTTTGCGCAAGGGTGTTTGCAGGTGTTTTTCTGTGCGCGGGAGATGGGGAAGTGAGAAGAAATAGCGGTGGAAATGGATTAAGCCTTTCTCTGTATTTGCATCTTTTGGGCTCATACCTGCCGAGAAGGCAGTTTCCAGGCTTTCATTGCGGTTGTAGTGATGCTGCAAAAATTCCAGGAAGTATAATAGATCAGGAAATTGAAATGTGCGGTGCACCCATTTCCCAAAGCGCTCCCGGTCTTTTTCTGTGTGGTTTACCATGAAATCGTGTGGGGAGTCATCCATCAGTTTCATCAGGCGGTTGGCGCTGTTGATAATGGTTGTGCGGTTTCCCCAGGCCAGCAGCGCTGCAAACAAACCGGCAATTTCAATATCCTGTTTTTTGCTGTAGCGGTGCGGTACTGAAATGGGGTCCGGGCTTATAAATGATGAATCGTTGAACTGATGGTATTTCTCATCCAACAGCTCTTTAAGTAATTTTTTATTCATGCTCTCTGGCCACAATTCATTCCGGACAGCTTATTAAACAGTCAATTAACAGGCAGTATTTGCATTTTATACTTAATAAAATTAACTGGTTGAATTGCTGTTAGTCTTGATATGACGGATTAAACAGCCTGAAGGGCCTTGTTTAGGTCCTCAATCAAATCGTCGATGTGTTCGATGCCCACGCTTAATCTGATAAGCGAATCTTTCAAGCCTGCGGCTTCCCTTTGTGCTTTGGGAATGCTGGCATGGGTCATGGTGGCAGGATGGCCCACCAGGCTTTCCACACCGCCCAGGCTTTCTGCAAGAGAAAACAGGTGCGTGTTTTTCAGGAATTTTATGGCTGACTCCACTGAATCATCTTTTAGGGTAAACGAAATCATTCCGCCAAAACCACGCATTTGTTTTTTGGCAACAGCATGTCCGGGATGCTCCTCAAAGCCGGGCCAGTAAACGGTGCCAACTTTAGGGTGCGATTTTAGCCATTGAGCCACAGCCGCACCGTTTTCACAATGCCGTTGCATGCGCACATGCAGGGTTTTGATGCCGCGAAGGACAAGGAAACAATCCTGGGGACCGGGGGTAGCGCCACAACTATTCTGGATAAAGGCAAGTCTGTCTCTCAGTTCGGAATTATTTACACAGAGTGCACCCAGCACCACATCGCTGTGTCCATTGATGTACTTGGTGGCACTGTGCATCACAATGTCGGCACCAAATAGGGCTGGATTCTGCAAATATGGACTGGCAAAGGTGTTGTCTACCACAACCAGTGCGCCGGCTTCTTTGCCAATGCGGCAAACCGCTTCTATGTCAATGATTCTGAGCAGGGGATTGGTGGGGGTTTCAGCCCAGATCATCCGCGTATTCGGGGTAACGGCCTGTTTTACGTTTTCTGGGTTGGTCATGTCTACGAAGTGAAAACGGATGCCGTAGGGTTCAAAAACCTTGGTAAACAAGCGGTAGGTTCCTCCATACAGATCGTTGGTGCTGATAACCTCATCGCCGGGCTTCAGCAATTTTACGCATGCATCTACAGCGCCCATGCCGGTGCTGAAGCATAATCCGTAACTCATGCCTTCAAGTGCTGCAAGGTTTTTCTGCAGTACGTCTCTGGTAGGGTTCTGCGTTCTGGCATATTCGTAACCCTTATGTTCACCCGGTGCTGCCTGCACGTAGGTACTTGTCTGGAAAATGGGAGTCATAATGGCACCGGTGGAGGGGTCGGGTTCTATACCGGCGTGCAATACCTTGGTTTCAATGTGCATATTGCAAATTAACGATGCAACTGCGAATAGTCAATCCACCGTTTTTGCACTTGCGCTACTTTTGAATGCGTATGCCTGTGGAGTTCGGTCCTACAATTCCATACAGCTCAGCGATATCGCTATTTTTTAATGATATGCAACCCTTTGTCCAGGGGATGCCGCCACTCACAAGATAATCACTGCCTTCTACCACACCGTGAATACCTATTTCGCCGCCTATAGAGGCGTTTTGTGGAATCAATCCGGCTTTTTTTGCCTGAAGGTGTTTTCTTTCTGAGTCTGCTGTAGGGTAATTCAACCACATAAAGTATTTCCAGCTTTTATGTGGGTATTTGGACTGAATTAGAAAATTGCCTTCCGGGGTGAGATTGTCTCCCTGCATACGTTTGTCGGCCAGGCTGCTTGAGCCCAGGGCAATAGGAAATGTTTTCAGTGCTTTTCCATCATGCAATACATAGAGCTTTTTGTCTGATTTATCCACCAGTATTATGAGATTAGCCGCAGAAATGCCTTTTTCTGAAAGGTGTTTTTTTAGATCCCTGATTTCAGGTTCACCGTGGATTGGGCTTTTAATCCGGGCGACTTTATTGTTAGGGTGGCGGGCGCAATTGAAAAAACCCAGAAAAATGGTGAGTAACGAAGCATAAAAAAGAAAATGGTAGCGCATAATATTAACCGTTTATTAAACGGATAACGCATCAAATGCCCAAAATCTTTGAAATGGCTTCCGGATAAAGAGAAAATTCCAGTTTGTGGATTTTTGCGGTTACTGAATCAAGGGTTTCTTCGGGCTCCACTGCAAAAGATGACTGCATTACAATTTCTCCTTCGTCGTACTTTTCATTCACTTTGTGTACAGTAACTCCATGAACTTTATCTCCGTTTAGCAAAACAGCCCGGTGCACGTGTTCTCCAAACATGCCTTTACCCCCGTAGGCAGGCAGAAGTGCAGGGTGAATGTTCAATATGCGGTCGTTATATCGCTTCACCAGTCTGTCGGGAAACAACCATAGAAATCCTGCCAGCACAATCAAATCCGGTTTGTATTGGCTGAGCTGCTCGTCTAAAAAGCCTTCTGTATTGCACTGTTCTCTGGTAAACAAAACCACTGGAACTCCCAGCTTGTTTGCGCGTTCAATTACACCGGCACCTTGTTTGTTGCAAAAAACCGCTGTCACCCTGGCCTTTGGGCATTCTGCGAAGTGGCCGATAATGTTTTCAGCATTCGTGCCGCTGCCGGAAGCAAAAATGACGATGGATTTCATGTTCAGTTCCAGGTGAGTGTTGAGGCCATTAAATCGAATGTTCTGTAGAATGGCAGTTTGGGCATATCCGGTGCGTGCATAAATCCATCGAAGGCAATAATGCGTTTGTTGACTTTGTCGTGAAAGAAGTAGCGAACAAAAGGACCTCTGCGAAATGTTCCTTCTTCCGTGTACCAGCCCCGCAACACTCCGGCTGTGTTCTTCCCGATTTTAACATTGTTCTCCCAGGTTAGCGGAAACATTTTACTTTCGCTTACCACCACCCGGGTGCCTTCGCTATTTTTTACATATTTGCCGGTAAAATAATTGCGGTTCGCTTTGGCCTTTTCAGGATTGTCAATCAATACAGAATCACTGAAGATATTGATGAATACATGACGGTAGAAACGGGGTGTTTCCTGCCAGAGCCAAGCCACTTCGGCATTGCTGAACTCGAGCCTGAACTGTGGCGGAAACTTGAAGGAGAAACCATGTTTTCCGCGGATAATGCGGCTGATGCTGTCGCAATATTCGTTCGGCATCAGATTTCCGGGAAGGCCTTGCTGAAGTTCGTTTTCAAGAAACTCTTTCTCAATGGCTTCGGCAAGTGGGTTAAAGTCTTCCGTCAGCGATTTTGTTTCGCAGCGAATGACAGTTTGGTTTTCAGCCCAAACATTTTTGTAAACATACAATTGAAAACCACGGCCATTAGTGGTTTTGACAATATCTCTTCCCTCCAGTTTACTGCTATACTTTCCTGCTTTTTTCCCATCTACTTCCATCACCAGAATGAGAGGTGATAGCTTTTCAATTCCTTCAATGCTTTCGGTGCGGCCATACCAAAACTGCAGGCTGGGTTCAAATTCCTGTTTTTCGGCTTGTTCGGCTTTAAGGAGGATAGGCGAAAAACGGTTGAAGTTTTTTTCCAGGTGGTTTTTTACGGTCTCCTGCATGTCTTCGTGGGTAACCACAAAAACCTCGGCCGGAGAGCCTTCGCTAGGCATTAATTCAGCAGTGTCTTTTCGCACACAAGCAACTATGCAGGTAACCAGTACTGCGAGAATAGCCAGATTCAGTTTCATTTGGGCAAATTTCACACTTTGCCTTAAATAAATTGTCACAAAGCGGGGATAAAAAGGCAAATCAGCCCTGACGGTTATTTACCCACTGCATTTTATAAATGATGAGGGTGCGGCCCAGGGGAGCGTAATTGCTTTTCAAGCCGTTCCAGGCCTTAATCTGCTGAACAGTTACACCATGTCTTTTTGCGATGCTGTAAAGTGTTTGTCCGCGGGCTACCTTGTGGTATGACGGCATCCATTTCTGCACATATGCCGGTTTATTGGCTTCTTCAACAGCTTTCTCTCTTCGGGCAAATGCATAAATGCTGTCTTTTTCAGCCATAAACTGCATGCTCACATCGTATGGTAGTAGCAGGTAATGGGTTTGGGTTCCGGGTGTGCTTTTTTTGATGAATTCTCTGTTGTAACCGATGATGTCATCTTCTGGTATGCTTAGGTATCTGGCAATGGTTCCCATGCTGATGGCACTGTCAACAGGTGTTTTTACCAGCACGGCAGAACGTTCATTGTGGTCGTAAGAAGAATAGCGTGTAAAACTCAGTACATACGCTGCCGCAATAAACTTTGGTACGTAATTCTGGGTTTCGCGCGGCAGGAAAGGCATAATTGACCAGAAATCCTTTTTGCCTCCGGAACGGTTGATCGCTTTTTGTACATTGCCAGGGCCGCAGTTGTATGATGCAATTGCCATCAGCCAATCACCAAACTGGTTGTAGCTGTTTCTGAAATATTCGCAAGCCTTTTCTGTACTCTGAATAATTCCTTTTCTTTCGTCGATGCTGTAATCAATACGCATACCCATGCTGCGACCGGTGTAAGGCATGAACTGCCAGAGCCCGGTGGCACCGCACCAGCTCACCGCGTTTGGATTGAGATGGCTTTCAATGATGCTCACGTATTTCAGTTCCTGCGGCAGGTTGTATCTGTCCAGCACCTGTTCATAGATAGGAAAATACAGCTGCATGCGCTTGTGAAGCATGTTGTAAAAAGCGCTGTTTTGAGCCATCAGATAGCGAATATGCAGGGCCACATGCTGGTTGTACGGGAATGCTATGGTGCTTCCCAGCTGATCCATCTGTGCCTTGAATACCGATTGATTTAACATGTTATGGTTAAAGGTATCGGTAACAGGAAGGTGAGAAGGGATGTTTTCATACAGTAGCTGGGTCATGCTGTCTATCTTCTCCATGTTGGTCTCCATGGTAGGTCCGATAGGTGCCTGTGCCGACGAATAAAAAACGCAAAGAATGCAGGATAACAAAGACAGTATCGGGGGGAGATTAAAGCGCATATTCAGTATTATCTATCAGCGAATCTATGATTTGCCTATTAATTAAGCAAAAAGCGTACCATGAATAACGTTAAGAAAAAGAAAATTATTGTTATCTTTGTGATGGTACTGCCACGATACAATCATTAATAGGATTGGTTTTTGCGTGGTTTGTTCACAATCAAGGACAGGTTGAAAATTCATGGCCAAAAAAATTAGTTCCACAACAGTTGGTTATTCCGGTGAGGCACAAACACTGCCGCTTGCGGTTAAAAAAGATCCACGGTTTCCCTCGCTTTCCATTGGCATTCCTAAAGAAATAACTTTTCAGGAAAACAGGGTTCCGCTAACGCCTTCCGCAGTGCAGTATTTCGTGTCCAACGGTCACAAAATCAGGCTGGAAACCGGTGCCGGGCGCAATGCGAATTTTTCCGACGCGCAGTACAGTGAATGCGGTGCAGAAATCGCCTATTCCGCAAAAGAAGTGTACGAATCTGATATTATCCTGAAGGTAGACCCGCCTACATCCAAGGAACTTGACTGGATGCGTCCCGGACAGTTGCTCATTTCTGCGCTTCAGATCAATCAGCTGGAAGAGAGTCTGCTGCGCAAAATGATGGATAAGCGCATCAACGCGATGGCATACGAATTTCTGGAAGATGATTCAGGAGCATTGCCCATTATCCGCGCCATGAGTGAAATTGCTGGCACTGCCAGTATTCTCATTGCTGCGGAGTATCTGAACAATACACATATCGGAAAGGGTGAGTTGCTGGGCGGATTTGCCGGTGTGCCTCCTACACAGGTTGTGGTGATTGGTGCAGGTGCGGTAGGGGAGTTTGCCACCAAAGCTGCACTGGGGCTGGGTGCCAATGTGAAGGTATTTGACAATAAAATGTACAGGCTGCGCAGGATTCAGAAGAGTTTTGGTTTTTATCTGTATACAAGCACCATACAACCCCGCGTGGTTTTGAGTGCACTTGAAAGCGCAGATGTGGTCATTGGCGCGTTATCCGGAAAAGGTGCCCGAAGCCCGGTGGTCATTACCGAAGAAATGGTAAGCCGCATGCGCCCGAACAGTGTAATTATTGACGTGGCCATAGACAGGGGTGGGAATTTTGAAACCAGTGATATTACCACCCATGAAAAGCCTGTGTTTAAAAAACACGATGTAATACACTACTGCGTGCCCAATATTGCCAGCAGGGTCAGCCGTACTGCGAGTTATGCCCTTAGCAACGTGTTCACTCCGATGCTGGATGAAATGGCTTCATTGGGCGGCTTTGCAGATTATCTGCGACTGAAGCCCGGCATTCGTAAAGGAACCTATCTCTACAAAGGGAGCCTAACCAACCGAGATCTTGCAGAGAAATTTGGCATACGCTGCCACGATATCGATTTGATGGCAGGAATGTTTCTCTGATTATACTATTTGCCGGTTAAAATCAGTTTTGTTCCTGCATCCGCAGTGTTTCGCTGTTTTCTCCACGCATCCTCATCCTCTCTGTCCATGATTAATGTACTGAAATGATGCAAGCTGTCTGTGGGTTCTGCAATGGCAAAATCATACCCTTTAAGGTTCATGGCATTTAGATAAAAAAGGATGTCGGTATTGAATGCGTTGCAATAAACGCCGTATTTCTCATTTTTATCAAACTCTTGGCAATGGAGCAATTGAATAACCCTTTCTTTTTTGTTAAGGTTGTTTTCGTGGTTGTGTGTGGTGGTAATTTTTAAGGCATTCATAACCAGGTAAGAAGCCGCCATAATGCCTGTAATCCTAGCTGCAACAGGTTTTTGTTGCTGCGCAAACACAAGAAAATCGTTGAACATTTTAGCCATGCAAAGGGAAATTGGGAAAAGTAAGGGTAAATCATACCAGAAGTTTTTACTTTGGCTAAAACTGATTACCGGCAATGTAAACAGAATCAAAATTACACCCAGTGAGCTGTATGAATTGTTTTTCCATCGTAGTAAGCACCACAAAAATGAAAACACAGCGAGAAAGAAAAACCCCTTTAGTCGTTCGCGGTAAAAGCCTGTAATGTAATAAAAAAAATCACGGTTGGCCTCGGGATGGCTGGCAAAACGACCAAGCCACTCTTCCCGGTTTACCATGTCGGTGTAGCCAGGTTGCTGCTGGTTGCGTAATACGTAGTATAAAACAATCAATCCTGTAGCTACGGAGAATGCAAGGATTTGTTTCACAGAAAAAAGGTTTTTTCTGTATTCCGTTTGCAGTAATCCGAGAACAAAGATGCCAGGCAGCACAAAACTCACAGCAATACTCTTGGTAAGCCAGCCCATTAAAAATGCAAAGGCGGATAGCCATGACAGGTATGGTTTCCCGGTTTGCAGAAATCTGTATTGAGAAACCAACATCAATGCCTGAAAAAAACACAACAGGGCATCGTGGTCTCCAAACAAAAAACCGTGGGGGTGAAGTGCTGCCGGCATTGTGATTGTAGTTGTCGCTGCCAATGTTGCCGTGGCGTTCATTGCACTTTCGCGAAGCAGAAAAAAGAACAATACCAAAGCAATGCCCAATGCGGCCAGTGCTGAGGGAAAGCGAATACCAAATTCTGTCATTCCACCTATTTTAGTGGAAAGACATTGAAGCCAGATTAGCATGGGTGGTTTTAGCTCCCAGTTA
Organism: uncultured Flavobacteriaceae bacterium; assembly: GCA_964626685.1. Taxonomy (GTDB): domain Bacteria; phylum Bacteroidota; class Bacteroidia; order NS11-12g; family UBA955; genus RGEC01. The sequence continues at coordinate 34,073 of CAZVJY010000002.1, read as the reverse complement.
TCGGGCTTTCCCTGAAAGTGCCTGACAAGCAGTTTGCCATTTTGAAGCATCTCCAGCGTGTTAACTGCATTTCTGGATTCATCCCACTGCTGGATAATGGGAATAGGAATGGTTCTAATGTAAACAAGAACCCAAACGACTATAATAAAAGCCAATGAAGCCAGCGTATATCTTTTCTCCTTCAGAAATGATTTAACACGCTGCAACATGCCGTTTAATCAATGCCTTTGAAAATCTTATCCCAGCGGATGCCTTTGGTTTCGTACTCCATGTTGTTTTCCTGGATAAACGGAAGGCCGGTTTCATCTATTTTAATCACTTTTTTCAGGCTGAAAAAGGTGAACAACGGTTTTCCTACCACATGGTCTTCGGGTACATAACCCCAGTAGCGGCTGTCGGAACTGTTGTATCGGTTATCGCCCATCATCCAGTAGTATCCATATTTGAAAGTGTATGATGTTACTGTTTTATCTCCCTGCACAAATCCATTGCCATCCCAGGTTATACCTGCCTGTTCGTAGCGGTTCACAGCAAGCCTGTACCAGTCCCAGTTTTCTTTGGTCAGCGTGATGGTTTCGCCTCTTTTTGGAAGATAAACAGGGCCATAATCGTTCAAAGACCATTTGTGTCTGAAATACAGGTTGTTGGCGGTATCGGGGAATAAGCTAACCGACATGCCATCATCTGCAATATCATCAAAAAGGCTTCCCACAGCGGGATCTTTCTTGATTTTTTCCGCATTCTCTTTCCATGTAAATATGGTGTAGGGAATAAGCTTTTTGCCCCGTTTTTCGGCTGCCTGAATGTATTCTGCAGCTTTTATGGGAATGGTGAAATCTCCCAGTTCATTTCTTACCAGAAAATCGGTGGTTATAGGTTCATTCATCAGCAGAAGGTATCGTTTCTGCTGTTTGCCAACCACAGCAAGCGTGGTCCAGCTTTCACCTTTTTTTCTGACCATCACCGCGCTGTTAACAATTTTCAGAGAGTCACCGGGAATGCCCACACAACGTTTCACGTAGTTGTCTTTTTTGTCTACCGGAAATTCTTCTCCGTCTGCGGGCCAGTTGAAAACCACCACATCGTTATTTTTAATGGTGTACCAGCCGGGGAGGCGCATGTAGGGGAGCTGGACCGCATCTGAAAACGCACTGATACCCATCAGTTCCTTGTGCGCAATTACCGGAACGGTAATCGGTGTCATGGGTATGCGCATGCCTACTTTAACGCGGCTCACTACCAGAAAATCACCTACTTTCAGGTTGCCTTCCATACTAGGAGTAGGAATCACAAAGAAATCAAAAAACAAAGCCCGCATGCCGCCTGCAACATATGCCGCAAAAAGCAATGCGTCAGCCCATTCGCGTGTGCCTGAATGTTTGGGAATATTGTTTTTGCGCCATTCAGCATCTCCGCCTTGTCCAATGAAAGTAAGATCCTTGCGCATGGCCAGCACAGGCAGGTAAATGAATGTGAACAGGATACCGGTAAAATGCTGCCAAAACTTGAACTGACCGAAACTTCTTAGCAAATCCAAGGTGATGTTGAAACTGAAAAGAATATTGATGCATGGAATGACCATTCCAATCATATACCACCAGGGTCTGCCCACCAGCTTTATCCAGTACCACCAGCTTATGATGGGTAAAAAAGCAGTCCAGGCAGGTTGCCCGGCCTTTTTAAACATGACAAATAGTCCAATGCGGGTAAGCACAAACGCGAGTGCCCACATAAACATAAATAAGCCCAGTGAATAAGATTCCATGTATTAAACTCAGATTAAATCGTCTCAAAATTAAGCATATCCTGCATGGTATACGCACCCTGTTTGCCAATTATCCACTCGGCAGCCATTACGGCGCCATTTGCAAACCCTTGTCGGTTATGTGCAGTGTGGGTAAACGAAATGCTGTCAATAGCGCTGTTCCATGTAACGGTGTGGGTTCCGGGTACTTCGTCTTTTCTTAGTGCCTGAATCGGTAATTTTCCGCTAAAAGCCTGTTTTTCTTCGGTGGAAAGTTCCCATTGATCAAAGGATAAGTGTCCGTTTATGATGCCTTCTGCGAGTGAAATGGCCGTCCCGCTGGGTGCATCCAGTTTCTGGGTATGGTGTATTTCGGTAATGCCAGCTGCATATTCCGGATACCGATTCATAATGCCGGCGAGCACCCGGTTCAAATAGAAAGCAATATTTACCCCAATGCTAAAGTTGGTGGCTGTAAACAGGGCTCCTTCCGAATGAAAATGACTTTTAATAGCTTGAAATTGATTATACCATCCTGTTGTGCCAACCACAACGGGGATACCCGCCTCTTTACAAAGGAGAATATGGGCAGGTGCCAGTTCAGGCCGGGTAAACTCAATGGCCACATCTGCAGATTGCAGTTCATCTTTGGTTGGAGGTTGCGTGCTGCCAAACCGGCTCACTACCTCATGTCCTGATTCATGGGCAATTTTTTCTATGGCTTTGCCCATTTTTCCATAGCCAATCAGCGCGATTTTCACAGAGCAAAGGTAATTTTAAAGCAATCAATTTTCCGATGCGCATTGTATTCAATCATTTTTTGTGATTTTTGCCGCAGTGAAACGCTTTGGAAAAAAGACATGGCTTTGGGTAGCATTGGGTGTGTTTATTACAGCAGTATTTGTTTTTGGATACTTCATCGCTGGCAATGCCATTGCAGGCAATGAACAGGTGAAAATACGGATACGAAAGGGCTGGAGTCTCCGTCAGCTGGCGGATTCAATGAAGGAGAAGGCCGGATTGAAAAATCCCGGAATCTTTGTTTTTTTTGCTGAAAAAGCAGGCTATTCGTCACCCAAACCCTGCACGGTTCACCTTTCACCCGGAGACAATATTTACAACATTATACGGGAGCTGAAAGCAAACAGAAATCAGACAGTAAATGTAACCATTCAGGGGAGTATGGATGCAGAAAGCATTTCCAGGCTGTTTGCTTCCAGACTAGAGGTGAACTTTGACAGCTTTTCAGCCCTACTCAAATCGCCTTTTGGTCTAAAACCCTATGGATTTAATGATACCAGCTGGCCCGCTTTGTTTATTCCCAATACCTACAATTTGTATGCAGCAACAGAAACCCCGGAATTGCTAAAACGTATGGTCAAAGAATACGCTAAGTTTTGGAATGCCGGGAGGTTGCAAAGAGCAGTCGCTCAAGGGCTTTCAAGCAAGGAAGTGATAATCCTTGCCAGTATTGTGACCAAGGAAAGCAATAAAACAGATGAATATGAAAAAATAGCAGGTGTATACCTCAACAGATTGCGCAAGGGGATGCTGCTGCAGGCCGACCCTACTGTCGTTTTTGTCCGTGGCAAAACCGGACGTGTCTGGGCGGCTGATCTGGCGATTCAAAGTCCATTCAACACATACATTCATACCGGTTTACCTCCCGGGCCTATCTGCATTCCCAATCTGCAAAGTATTGAGGCTGTTTTAAACTATAAACAGCATGAATTTCTGTATTTCTGTGCCAAAGCCGATTTCAGCGGCTACCATGATTTTGCCACCAACCAGGCTGACCATAACCGCAATGCTGCTGCCTTTCATCGCGCCTTGAATGAAAAAGGTATCAAATAAAAAAGACAGCCTTTAAAGACTGTCTTTTTGTTAAGTTATTTGCTTAGAATCAGATTTTCTGAAACTTGATGATTCCGCTTTCATTGCCCTTGGTCCACTTCAGGTAATAAAAGCCCTGAGGCAAACGGCCTGTGCTGATGTTTTTGCCTGAAAAATCTACAGCAAATGCAGCACCGGTGATACCGGTGACAGCGATTTGATCCACTTCTTTGCTCAACTGTAAGTTTTCATTGCATGGATTGGGGAAGGCTGCCAATGATACCATGCTGTTGTTGTATGTTCCGGAACTTGCATCCAGTGTCAGTACTGAGCTTGCTACAGCGCCCTTATCTCCGTTATCTGAGCCGGTGCCATTTGCAGCGACGCCTGCTGCATAAACGGTTACATTGCCGGTTGGATTGGCCGGTGCAGTCCATTCATAAGACCAAATGCCTGTGAGGCTGGGAGAGGATTGAACCACGATATCGCGGCTGTTAGCGCTGATTACCCTAGAGCCGGAGGTTGGATTGGCTGTTGTGCCTGTTTTTAAATTGGATGCGTCCAGTACAGTGCTTTGGAAACCTTTAGCTGTTGAAGTTCCAAGTACAGCAATGGCAATGGTGTATGTTTTACCCGGTTTATATGTAGTTACAGGTGTAATACCACCCCCTTTTTCGGTAATTCCAATATTAACACTTGTGTTTTGGGTGCCACCAGAATGGCAGCTACCGCAATTACCACTGGATGAAGGAGCTCCTGTGCGGTCATCGCTGCGACCACTTGAACTGCTCATCATAACCAAGGCACCCGCGATGGTCATGGCTGAAACAATAATGTAATTTTTTCTCATAGTTGTTCGATTTTTATTGCAAATTAACGTCATTTTTGGTTCAGTGGTTAAAGTGATGATTTTCATTCAATGAAAGAGGTCATGCTTTTAATGTGAGTAATCCGTGAAAAATGTTGATTGTTTGGCAAACAAAAGCAGCCTTGAAAGCATTACTTTTGTAATCGCTAAATAAGTATGAGCAGCCCATCGAGTTATCTGCCCATCGTGATTCAAACCGGAGTAGCCATTGGCTTTGTAGCACTGGCATTGGGTTTGTCTCACCTGCTGGGGCCAAAGAGAAAAACAACGCAAAAAGAAGAAACTTTCGAATGCGGTATCGAGACGCAGGGCAATGCCCGTTTCCCGGTATCGGTAAAGTATTTTCTAACGGCCATTCTGTTTGTGTTGTTTGACGTGGAGGTAATCTTTTTCTATCCTTATGCTGTGAATTGTAAAGAGATGGGTGTAGAAGGCTTTGTAGCGGTAGTTTCATTTGTAGCGCTTTTTCTTGCCGGTTTTATCTACGTATGGAAAAAAGGCGCTTTTGAGTGGGAGAGATAATATAACTATAAAAAAATCACAAGGTTATGGTAAAAATGGTTGATGCGCCCGAAGGGATTGAAGGTCAGGGTTTCTTTGCCACATCGCTGGACAAGGTCATCGGAATGGCTCGCGCCAATTCCCTGTGGCCGCTGCCTTTTGCAACATCCTGCTGCGGGATTGAATTCATGGCAACCATGGGTTCAAATTACGATCTGGCCCGCTTTGGGTCGGAGCGTCTGAGTTTTTCTCCACGTCAGGCGGATTTACTGATGGTGATGGGAACCATTGCAAAAAAAATGGGACCGGTTCTCAAGCAGGTGTATGATCAGATGGCTGAGCCCAAATGGGTGATTGCCGTGGGTGCATGTGCCAGTAGCGGAGGTATATTTGACACTTACAGTGTTCTTCAGGGTATAGATCGTATCATCCCGGTGGATGTATACGTTCCAGGCTGTCCACCCCGCCCCGAACAAATTATTGAAGGCGTGATGAAAATTCAGGATCTGGCCCGCAACGAGAGCCTGCGTCGCCGTAACAGCGATGAATACAAAAAGATGCTTGAAAGTTATAACATCGAAACACAGTGAGTATGACTGAACTGAATAACGAGAATGTGTTGCAGGCGCTGATCTCTGCGTTTGGCGATGCGGTTTTGCAATCGGATTTGCAGTATGGTATGCTTAGTGTTGAAATTCCGGCAGACAGAAATATTGAAATCATAGGCTGGCTGAAATCCAATGCAGATGTTAAAATGGAATTTTTAACGGATCTGTGTGCTGTTCATTATCCCGAACAAAAAGGCCGTGAAATCGCCGTGGTGTACCATCTCCACAGCTGGACAAAGAATTTTCGAATGCGAATAAAGTGTTTTGTAAGTGCCGAAAAACCCGAAATAGCTTCCATGACAAGTTTGTACAGCGGCGCCAACTGGATGGAGCGCGAAACCTTTGATTTTTACGGAGTTCAATTTACGGGTCACCCCGATTTGAGACGTATTCTCAATATGGACGAAATGGATTATCATCCTTTGCTTAAACAATACGCTTTGGAGGATGAAACCCGCGATGATAAAGACGATAGTTTCTTTGGAAGATGAGCCAGTTAAACACAAGTAACCAAGACAAATTTGTCAGCACCGAAACCATAGACGGTGAAATAGCAACCCTGAACCTGGGGCCGACGCACCCCGCTACCCATGGTGTTTTTCAAAACGTGATGAAGGTGGATGGTGAGCGTATCATTAGCAGTGAACCCACCATTGGATACATTCACCGCGCCTTTGAAAAACTGGCAGAAAGAAGACCCTACAACCAAATTACACCCATTACCGATCGACTCAACTACTGTTCTTCACCCATAAACAACATGGGCTGGCACATGACCGTTGAAAAGCTCGCAGGTATTGAAGTTCCCAAAAAGGTAGACTACATGCGGGTAATTATCATGGAACTGGCCCGTATTGCAGATCACCTGGTGTGCAATTCGGTAATTGGGGTGGATACAGGGGCTTTGACCGGCTTTACTTACGTGTTTCAGGAGCGTGAAAAAATCTATGAAATGTACGAAGAGGTGTGCGGTGCACGCCTCACCACCAATATTGGCAGGATAGGCGGGTTTGAACGAGAATTCTCTCCCGTGTTTGTGGCCAAACTGAAAAAGTTCCTTAAGGAATTTCCTGCCAAGTTGCAGGAATTTGATAACCTGCTCACCCGCAACCGCATTTTTATGGATCGTGTGATTAAAGCAGGACCCATCTCTGCAGAAAAGGCCATCAGCTATGGTTTTACCGGGCCCAATCTGAGGGCTGCCGGTGTGGATTATGACGTTCGTGTTATGAACCCCTACAGCAGTTACGGTGATTTTGACTTTATTATTCCTGTAGGTCAGGATGGTGATACCTATGACCGTTTCATCGTGAGGCAGGAAGAAATCAGACAGAGCCTGGGCATTATTCAGCAGGCACTGGATGCCATGCCCGAAGGCAAGCACTATGCAGATGTGCCTGCTTTTTACCTGCCACCCAAAGAGGAAGTGTACCGCAGTATGGAAGCGCTGATTTACCATTTTAAAATTGTGATGGGCGAAACACCGATTCCGGTTGGAGAGGTATACCATGCAGTGGAAGGAGCCAATGGCGAATTGGGATATTATCTCATCAGCGATGGCGGAAGAACCCCGTACCGTCTGCATTTTCGAAGACCTTGCTTTATTTATTACCAGGCATATCCAGAAATGGTAAAAGGCGCCATGCTCAGCGATGCCATTTTGACCATGAGCAGCATGAACGTTATTGCCGGAGAACTGGACGCTTAATTGAATTACCGTGGAAACAGCAGAAAAACAAATTGCTTTTAAAGAAGAAACCTTAAAGGAAGTGGGGCGCATCACTGCGCAGTTTCCGGAAGGTATGCAAAAGAGTGCCCTCATCAGGGTGCTGCACCTGGCTCAGGCAGAATTTGGCTGGTTGTCGGTACCTGTAATGGATTACGTGGCCCGTTTACTTCACCTGAATCCGGTTGAAGTATATGAAGTTGCGACATTCTACAGCATGTACGATACCAAGCCGGTAGGCAAGGTAAAACTGGAAGTTTGCCGAACAGGACCCTGCATGATTGAAGGTGCCGAGCGCATTGTGAAATATATTGAGGATAAGCTGGGTATCAAAGACGGTGAAACCACTGCTGACGGAATATTTACCCTCAAAACCGTAGAATGTCTGGGAGCATGCGGTTACGCACCCATGTTGCAGGCCGGAGAGAAATACCACGAGCACCTCACAGAAGCCAAGATTGACGAGCTTATTGAACAATACAGGGCAAATCCCGTGGCCAATTATATGGGGATGTAATCAAAACCAAGGAAACACAGCATGGCTAGAAAATTGCTTTTGGAAAATGCACACATCGAGGGAATACACACCTACGATGTTTACCGTAAAAATGGCGGATACCGCAGTGTTGAAAAGGCACTGAAAACCATGTCTCCCGAAGAAGTGGTGGAAGAAGTGAAGAAATCGGGACTGAGGGGAAGGGGCGGAGCCGGTTTTCCCACAGGAATGAAATGGAGCTTTATAGCCAAACCCGAAGGAGTTCCCCGTCATTTGCTTTGCAATGCTGATGAAAGCGAACCCGGGACCTTCAAGGATCGCTATTTGATGGAGAAAATTCCCCACCTGCTGATTGAAGGCATGATTCTGTCTTCATTTGCACTGGGTGCAAACCAATCATACATATACATTCGTGGAGAATACATGTTTGTACTGCGTGTATTGGAAAAAGCCATAGCCGAAGCCTATGCAAACGGGTGGCTGGGTAAAAACATTCTGGGTTCAGGTTTTGATCTGGATCTGTCTGTAACCCCCGGTGCAGGAGCGTATATATGCGGTGAAGAAACAGCACTGATTGAGAGTCTGGAAGGCAAGCGCGGAAATCCCCGAATGAAGCCGCCTTTCCCGGCAGTAAAAGGTCTTTGGCAGCGCCCAACTGTGGTAAACAATGTAGAAACCATAGCCGCTGTTGTTCCCATTGTGAACGAAGGTGGTGATGCATATGCGCAGATTGGTATAGGTCGCAGTACAGGCACCAAGCTGATTTCTGCCAGTGGCAATATCAACAAACCCGGTGTATATGAAATAGAAATGAATATCTCTGTAGAGGAATTCATTTACAGCGATACCTACTGCGGTGGCATTAAAAATGGCAAGAAACTCAAAGCCTGCGTACCCGGAGGTTCCTCAGTGCCGATTTTGCCGCATTACCTGGTTTGCAAAACAGCTGCAGGGCAAGATAGATTGATGACCTACGAAAGTCTTGCAGATGGCGGATTTGCTACCGGTAGTATGCTTGGGTCTGGTGGCTTTATTGTATATGACGAAGATCAGTGTATTGTGCGCAATACATGGAACTTTACCCGTTTTTACCACCATGAAAGCTGCGGACAATGCAGTCCCTGCCGGGAAGGTACCGGCTGGATGGAAAAAGTATTGCATCGCCTCGAATACGGCCACGGTAAAATGGAAGATATAGATTTGCTTTGGGATATTCAGCGCAAAATTGAGGGCAATACTATTTGTCCGCTGGGAGATGCTGCCGCATGGCCTGTAGCCGCCGCTATTCGGCATTTCCGTGAGGAGTTTGAATGGCATGTAAATGAACCCAAGGCCTGTATGGAAAGAAATTATGGTTTGGTTGCTGAAAAAACCTTTGAACCTGCAACCGCATAAACAAATAAGAAATGGCTGAACAGACTGAAAAGATCAATGTAACCATCGATGGAAAAACCATTGCGGTAGATCCGGGAACCACCATTCTCAATGCAGCTCGCATTATTGGTGGCGATGTGGTACCGCCTGCCATGTGTTATTACAGCAGTTTAAAAGGCAGTGGCGGAAAATGCCGTACCTGTCTGGTAGAAGTGAGCAAGGGCAGTGAAAAAGACCCACGCCCTATGCCCAAACTGGTGGCAAGTTGCAGTACCCCTGTGATGGATGGAATGGAAGTGAAAAACAAAACCAGTGAGCGTGTGAACGACGCAAGACACGGTGTTGTAGAGTTTCTGCTCATCAACCATCCGCTGGATTGTCCCATTTGCGACCAGGCCGGTGAGTGCCATTTACAGGACCTTGCTTTTGAGCATGGCCTTGAAAAAACCCGCTATGAGTTCAAGCGTCGCACGTTTGATAAGATTGACATCGGTGAATACATCAAGTTGCACATGACACGTTGTATTCTCTGTTATCGTTGTGTTTACACAGCAGATCAGCTGACCAATCAGCGAGAGCACGGTGTGATGAAGCGTGGCGATGCAGCTGAAATCAGCACGTATATCCAAAACGCGCTTGACAATGACTTTATAGGCAATGTAATTGATGTTTGCCCGGTAGGAGCCCTTACCGATAAAACTTTCCGCTTCCGCAGCCGTGTATGGTACACAAAGCCCATGGATGTGCACCGCGATTGTAAAAAGTGCAGCGGCAAGGCCGTAGCATGGATGATTGGCGATGATATTGCCCGCATAACGGCACGTAAAGATCAGTTTGGCGAAGTGAAGGAGTTCATCTGTAACGAGTGTCGTTTTGATAAAAAAGAAAAAACCGATTGGGTCGTTGAAGGTCCCCGTCACATCGACCGCCATTCGGTAATCAGTGCCAACAAATACGAAGAACCCATTCCCGAACATACACCCCTGTTGAACAAAGCTTAATATGGATTTTGCATTACTACTGGAAAAGAGCATTCTGATTCTCATTCTCACGGCCATTACCCTTGGAATTGCCACCTATCTTACCTATGGTGAGCGCAAAGTGGCTGCGTTTTTACAGGATCGACTGGGACCCAACCGCGCGGGTGTTTTTGGTATACTTCAGCCCATTGCCGATGCGGGTAAAATGTTTTTCAAAGAAGAACTGATTCCCAAAAATGCTGAGAAATGGCTATTCATTCTTGGACCCGGCCTTGCCATGATAACCGCCTGTATTACCAGTGCAGTTATTCCTTGGGGAAGCCACCTCGAATTGTTTGGGCGCACCATACAATTGCAGGTAGCCGATGTAGATATCGGGATTTTGTATATCATGGGCATTGTAAGTGTAGGTGTATATGGAATCATGATTGGTGGCTGGGCCTCCAATAACAAATACTCACTGTACGGAGCCATCCGTGCCAGCAGTCAGATGATCAGCTATGAACTGGGTATGGGGCTTGCCCTAATTGCCGTTATCATGATGAGCGGCAGCCTGAGCCTTCGTGAGATTGTGCAGCAGCAGAGCGGATGGGGTGGTATGCAGTGGAATATCATTTACCAGCCGCTTGGTTTTATCATTTTCTTTACCTGCGCACTGGCCGAGTGTAACCGTGCTCCCTTCGATTTGCCTGAATGTGAAACCGAACTGATTGGTGGTTACCACACTGAGTACTCATCCATGAAACTGGGCTTTTACCTGTTTGCCGAATACATCAATATGTTTATCAGCAGTGCGGTAATGACCTGTGTGTATTTTGGTGGATATAATTTCCCCGGTATGCACCTGATTGATAATCAGAATTTGCTGGCTGTTCTGCAGATCGTATCCATATTCCTGAAGATCAGTTTCTTCATTTTTGCCTTTATGTGGATTCGCTGGACGTTGCCACGTTTCAGATATGACCAACTGATGCACCTTGGGTGGAAAACCATGATTCCACTGGCCATAGTGAACATGCTCCTTACCGGTGGTGGGTTGTTGCTTTTCGGAAAATAACCTAATCGTATTGCAGTTCAAGCAGGGCGCTTTGCAATTCGCTTAGGCTGTGCCTTTCGCCCGTTTTTTTTGCTTTTTCGATTCCTTTTTCGTAAATGATGATTGCTTCTTCCTTTTCGGCTTTGCGCTCCAGCAATTTGCCCAAGTGGTAATATGTCGCAATATAATCTGGGTGTTTTTCCAGTAACATCCTGAAAATACCTTCGGCTTTATCATCTTCGCCAAGCCCAACAAATTCAGTTGCCAGGGCATAATTTAAAAAAGCATCTTCAGGGCTTTCCTTCAGGAAGGCCATTAGTTGTTCAATTCGGTTCATTTTAGGCTATAGGTAACGGTGAACAGGCGTGCGGGGCTTGGGTGGATTCGAGCACTGAGGTTTTGATCTATATTGAACCTAAAGAAGTGAGCATCCACTGTTGCATCAATGATTTGCAGCGCATACACGGCAGTTATGGCCAGTATGCCGAAATCGCGCATACGACGGTAATTGTCGCGCTCAGCTATGAGGTTTGCATCCAGCGTGGTGTCTTTGTTGATGGCATAGGCCCGTTGAAACTGCAGGTTCAGGTTACGCATTTTTGCACGCTGATCCAGCATGAGGTAGGATGCGGCACCCAATCCGGCATACACCACGGGGAGTTTCCAGTATTTGCGGTTGTACAGCTGTCCTGCGCCCGGAATTACAGCGCTGTAAATAGCGGCTTTTGTGGGAGAGTGCGGTGGTCCAAGGTGCAATAGCCTTAGTGGTGGTTTTTCGGGCTTGTCCGAAGAATCCGGCTGTCCGCATACGTTGCCGGTTAATAGCAGCAGGGAAATAAAAACCATCAGACGGCCAACCATGAATCAGGATCCTCCCATCATAGCCAAAATCCGTTCCAAATCACTTCTGTTTTTGTAAGAGATGATGATTTTGCCCTTGCCGCTGGGGTTGTTTTTAAGATGTACCGCTGTTTTTAGTAATTTGTGAAACTGTTCGGTAATTCTGTCCACTTCAGGATCCCAATCTGTGCCACCGGTTCTGAAAACAGCCGAACGGGTTCCGTTTTTCTTGTCTTTCACCAGGGCTTCTACTGTGCGTACACTCAGACTTTCATTCACAATGGCATGGTAAAGATCAAGCTGTTCGGCAATATCATCCATGTTAATCATGGCGCGTGCGTGGCCCATGCTTATTTTACCTGTTTTGATGCCTGCCTGAATTTCGTCCGGCAGTTTCAGCAAACGCAGGTAATTGTTCACGGTGGTACGGTCTTTTCCCACGCGGTCGCCCAGTTCTTCCTGCTTTAAGCTGCATTCATCGAGTAGGCGTTTGTAGCTCATGGCCACATCAATGGCATTCAGGTCGCTGCGCTGTATATTTTCAATCAGCGCCATTTCCAGCATATCCTGGTCGTTGGCAATACGGATGTAGGCCGGTATGCGCTCCATTCCAGCCAATATGGAAGCACGGGTACGTCTCTCGCCGCTGATGAGCTGGTATTTGTCATAGCCCATTTTCCTTACGGTAATAGGCTGAATTACACCATGCACTTTGATAGAAGCTGCCAGTTCTTCCAGTTCGGTTGGGTCAAATTCTGTACGCGGCTGAAAAGGATTGGCTTCCAGCTGATCCAGCGGAATCTGTGAAACAGCGCCAATTGGTCTGGTTTCTCTGGATGTAATATCGGTTTCTGCGTTTTCCAGCAAGGCGCTTAAACCCCTTCCGAGTCCGCCTTTCTTTTTAATTGGGTTGCTCATGAGGTTGTGAATTCAGGGTTAATGTCTTGTTGAACAGGTTTGATATAGCCATTTTTCTCCAGAATTTCATTGGCAAGATTCAGGTAATTCATACTTCCACGGCTGTCGGCGGCATGGAACAGCACCGGTACACCGAAGCTGGGAGCCTCGCTGAGCTTGGTGGTGCGCTGGATAATGGTTTCAAATACGATATCCTGAAAATGGGTTTTTACATCATCTACAACCTGGTTGCAAAGACGCAGACGGCCATCATACATGGTAAGCAGGATGCCTTCGATTTCCAGGTTGCGGTTAAGGTGTCCTTGCACAATTTTTATGGTATTCAGCAGTTTGCCTAAACCTTCAAGAGCAAAATATTCGCACTGAACGGGTATGATAATACTGTCAGAAGCTACCAGAGCATTGGTGGTAATGAGGCCAAGTGAGGGTGAACAGTCAATGATAATGAAGTCGTATTCGTTTCTCAGCGGACGCAGAACGCCTTCCAACAGACGTTCGCGGTTGGGCATTTCCAACAATTCAATTTCCGCACCCACCAGATCAATGTTGCTGGCCATCAGGTGCAGATAGGGGATATCGGTAGACAGGATTACATCCTTGGGGTTTATATCCTGTACAAGGCACTCGTACAGTCCCAGTTTGATGTTTTTGGGTTCAAAACCAATTCCTGAGCTGGAATTGGCCTGTGGGTCTGCGTCGATCAGCAGGGTTCTGTATTCCAATACAGCAAGGCTGGCCGCCAGGTTAATGGCGGTGGTGGTTTTGCCTACACCGCCTTTCTGGTTGGCAATAGAGATGATTTTTCCGCCAAGGGGTTTTTTATCAGTTTTCATAGCAATTACAAGGTTAAGGTATCTCCGATTTTCATAAGGTGCAGGTTGATTCCTGCTGACTGAAATACACGGTGTGCATCTTCATGGTTGATAGTTATGTAACCAAATGTGTCATAATGCATGCCGATTACGGTGTGTACGCCAAGCATGCGCGCGGCATCGATAGCATCCAGCACATCCATGGTAAAGTTGCTGCCCAGGGGTAAAAAAGCACATTTTAGTTTGTGCCTTCTGGGGATGAGCTGCATATCGGAATGCAGGGCGGTATCACCGGCGTAATAGAAACAATCTTCGGCATTTTGAATGACAAAGCCGGCAGGATTGCCTCCTGGTGTACCATCGGGCAGGGTGCTGCTGTGTACGGCATTGACCATTTTAACAGTTCCAAAGTCAAACTCGTGGCTTCCACCAATATTCATGGGGTGAACATGCTCGATTCCCTGAGCCTGCAACCACGATGTCAGTTCCCAGATGCCAATGCAGGTGCAGCCGGATTGCTTCCCAATGGCTACTGCATCTGCAACATGGTCCTCATGCCCATGACTGATGAGCATAAAGTCGGGTTTAACCGTGGATATGTTGATGGAAGATGCCAGGGGATTTGGCGTAATGAACGGATCAAATAGCATAGATTTGCCTCCGCTAACCACTTCAAAACAGGAATGTCCGTAGTACGTAACTTTCATGAGCGTCTTCTTCAGTCTGGCAAAATTATTCTTGCCCCGCTAATGTTTGCAGGCGTTGTGATTTCAGTTATCTACATGCTTTTGGGGAATTATGGTTGTAAAAATGTGGATAATTATTCTGACTCACTCATATTCAGGTATAATGAGGATGCGACCCTTGCTACGCTTGATCCTGCTTTCATTAAATCACAGTCAGAAATATGGGTGGCACAACAAATCTACAATGGCCTTGTAGAGTTGGATTCTGCCTTGAAACCTTTTCCTGCACTGGCTTACAGGTGGACAGTGAGCGGTGATGGACTTGTGTATAAGTTCTTTTTGCGAAGGGATGCAGGTTTTTTGAATCCACAAGATTTAAGTTTTGAGAAGATTACTTCAAAAGATGTGGCATTTTCTTTAAGCAGAATTGCCGATCCGGCAACTGCTTCACCTTCGGCGTGGATCTTCTCCGGAAAGGTTGATACGAACTATAGCAAGGCCTTTCAAACCGAGGGAGATTCCATATTTATTCTCCGGCTGTTGAGTCCCGATCCTACCATATTGTCGCTGCTGGGAACGGTATACTGCAGTGTTGTTCCCGAAAAGCATGTTAGAAATACACCTGATTTTGGCCACCATCCTGTGGGAACCGGTCCGTTTTACCTGAAATACTGGGAAGAAGAAGTGAAAATGGTGCTCAGAAGAAATCCCCGTTACTTTGAGAAGGAAAATGGCCTTTCATTGCCCTATCTGGAAGCCGTTAACGTGGATTTTATCAAGAATAAACAAACCGCCTTCATGCACTTTGTGGCTGGCAAGTTTGATTTCTTTAATGGTGTGGAAGGCAGTTTTAAAGATGAATTGCTAACGCGCGAAGGTGCATTAAATCCGAAATACAGCGGGAAGTTTGGTATGTTGAAAAAGCCTTTTCTCAATACGGAATACCTGGGTTTTTGGCTGGGTGACAGCGTGGGTGGGAAACCGAATCCATTGGTAAATGTGCATTTGCGCAGGGCTTTAACATTGGCAGTAGACAGAAAGTCACTGATTCGTTATTTGAGAAATGGGCTTGGCACCTCCGGTGATAATGGATTTGTGCCACCGGTCTTGCTGAATGCAAATACCTCCGGCCTGCCTTTTAATCCTGAAAAAGCCAGGCTGGAATTACAGATGGCGGGCTTTCCCGGCGGCAAAGGCCTGCAGGAACTGTCGTTAACCACCACCGCTGATTATCTGGATATGGCTGTATTTCTTAAAAAAGCATGGGCCGATATTGGGGTTAACGTAAAAATTGACGTACAAACGGGTGGTATGCTCCGTCAGATGCGAAACAAGGGTAATCTGGCTATTTTTCGCGGTTCATGGATTGCCGATGTGCCCGATGCTGAAAACTATCTGGCGTGTTTTTATTCCGGGAATTTTAGTCCGAATGGTCCTAATTACACTCATTTCAGCAATTCGCAGTTTGATGCATTGTATAAAAGATCATTTACCGAAGACGGAACAGCGCGAATTCATACCATGCAGGCTGCAGACAGCATACTTATTCAATCGGCACCTGTTGTGGTACTTTACTACGATCAAAGTATACGGCTTTACAGCAACCGGGTGAAAGGGCTATCGAATGATGCTTCGAACAGGCTGATTTTAAAACGAGTTAAAAAAACAATCCATCCATGAAATACTTACCCCTTGTTTTAGGTGCGCTTATTATTGTTGCCGTGATATTCGGTGTGATAAAATTGTACCGGAATCTGATGAACAAATAACCTAAAACTGACTGGCAGCGATGAACGCATTCAGTTCAGGGTTGTGGGCGCGTGTTGCGTCCAGTTCATTCCTGTGTCCCTGCCACCATATCTTCCCCTGGTAAATGAAGGTAATGGATTCGCCGATATCGTACACGGTTTTCATATCGTGGCTATTGATGACGGTGGTGATTTTAAATTCATTGGTGATGTCGTGAAGCAATTCGTCGATGCGGCGGCTTGTAATAGGATCCAGGCCGCTGTTGGGTTCATCGCAGAAAAGGTAACGTGTTTCCAATGCAATGGCACGGGCAATGCCCACGCGTTTTTTCATCCCTCCGGAAATTTCAGCAGGGTATTTTTTATTGGCATTTTCCAGCCCTACCCGACTCAGGCAAAAATTGATTCTGTCTTTGCGCTGTTCGGGTGTCATTTTGCCAAACATTTTCAGTGGGAAATCCACGTTTTCCTCTACAGTCAGTGAATCAAAAAGGGCGGTACCCTGAAAAAGCATACCAATTTCGCGTCTTACCTCACGCACCTGTTCGTAGGGAAGGTGCACAAAATCGCGACCATCGTAATTGATGCTTCCGCTTTCGGGTTTGAACAAGCCCACCATGCATTTCAGCAGCACCGATTTGCCCCCTCCGCTTGCCCCGATAATCAGGTTTGGGATGCCGGGTTCAAATTTGGCATTGATATCAAACAAAACCTGTTTGTCTGCAAAGCTTTTATTGACGTTTACCAATTCTATCATAATTACAGCATCAATTTGGCTATGATAAAATCGGCAAACAGGATAAGTACGCAGGATCTCGTAACGGCACGGGTGCCGGCTTCTCCAACCTCCAGTGCTCCGCCTTCGGTGAAATAACCTTCGTAGGTGCTCATGCTGGTTATGATGAAGGCAAAAACCAATGATTTGGTCATGGAAACCGTAACCGTAAACATTTTAAATGTTTCCCTCGCACCCTGTATGAATTCGTTGGGCGACATCAGGTCGGTCAGTCGTGCTGCCAGTATGCCACCGCTGATCATTAGAAAATTAGCTACAATAATCAGGCAGGGAATCATAATTACCCCGGCTATGATTTTTGGTAAACCCAGAAAGCCGCTGCTGTTGATGCCCATTACCTCAAGCGCATCAATTTGCTCAGTAACCCGCATATTGCCTACTTCTGAGGCAATGTTGGCACCCACTTTCCCCGCTAAAACCAGGCAGGTGATGGTAGGGGCAAATTCCAGCAATGAACTGTCTGATACAATGGTTCCGATTACTTTCATGGGAATAAGCGGAGATACCAGCTGATATGCGGTTTGCAGGGTGGTAACCGCACCCACGAAAACCGAAATAATGGTGACAATGCCTACAGAGCCAACACCAATATTATTCATCTCGTGGATGGTGCGTTCAAAAAAGACCTTGAAACGCTCGGGTTTGAAGAACATGCTGCGCACAAACAAAATGTAGCGGCCCAGTTCAAAAAACAGCTTGTTCATTTTTTCAGCGGTAAAATTAGGTATTATTCAGCAAAGCCGCCAACCTCATTCATCATCAGGCTATTTTACTCCACACGGTTCGATGCGGAATCTTGGCCAGTTCTTGTCTCACTCCAAAGTGTTCCGGCTTCATCAACAGCGGATCATTGTTGAGCAAATCTTCTGCTCTGGCCCTGGCCAGCAACAGGAGGTTTTCATCATGCCGTATATCTGCCAGTTTGAGATCCAGAATGCCGCTTTGCCGCGTGCCGTCCATTTCTCCGGGGCCACGAAGTTCCAGGTCTACCTTGCTTATTTCGAAGCCATCTGTGGTTCTTACCATCGTTTCCAGTCTTTTTTTGCCGTTGGCAGATAATTTTTGGCCTGCAATGAGGATGCAATAGCTTTGGTTTCCGCCACGACCTACGCGACCGCGCAGCTGGTGAAGCTGAGATAACCCGAATCGCTCGGCATTTTCAATGACCATTACCGTGGCATTGGGCACGTTTACACCCACTTCTATCACCGTGGTGGCCACCATGATATCGGTCTGGCCATTGCGGAACTTCCGCATCTCATCGTCTTTTTCTTCTGGTTTCAGTTTGCCGTGCACAATACTGTATTTGAATTCCGGTGCGGGCAGGTAGCCATTCACCATGTCATACCCCGACATCAGGCTTTGCAGTTCCAGTTTCTCACTGTCTTCAATCAGCGGAAAAACATAATATACCTGCCTTCCGGCTTTTATTTCCTTGCGGATGAAATCCATGATCAACGGGCGGTTGGAACCCGGTCTCATGGCAGTTTGTATGGGTTTGCGGCCTCCTGGCAACTGGTTGATTACACTCACATCCAGATCGCCATACACGGTCATGGCGAGCGTGCGGGGAATGGGCGTTGCGGTCATTACGAGTACATGTGGCGGAAGACTTGCTTTGGAGCTCAATTTGGCCCGCTGCGCTACTCCAAAGCGGTGTTGCTCATCAATTACCACCAGTCCCAACTGCTGAAATGCAACATCATCCTCAATCAGCGCATGGGTTCCTATTAAAAAGGGAATATCGCCGTTTTTCAAACCGGCCAGAATTTCAGTGCGTTTCTTTTTGGGTGTACTGCCGGTGAGCAACATGGGCTTGATGTGCATGCCTTCCAATAATTCGCTGATACTGTAAAAATGCTGGGCCGCCAGAATTTCGGTGGGCGCCATCACACAGGCCTGAAAACCGTTATCGGCAGCCAGCAGCATGCTCATCAGGGCTACCATGGTTTTGCCGCTGCCCACATCGCCTTGCAGCAGCCGATTCATTTGTCTGCCGGTTTTCATGTCGGCCCTTATTTCCTTGATTACCTTTTTCTGCGCATCGGTAAGGGTAAACGGAAGGTGTTCCTTGAAAAAAGTGTTGAATAAAGTCCCCACCTCACTGAAAACGGGCCCTTTAACCACGCGGTTTCGGTTGGTTTTTAGCTGCAGGTGCCGCATTTGCAGAAAAAACAATTCCTCAAATTTCAGGCGTTTCTGGGCCAGTTCCAGGGCTTTCAGATCGGCTGGAGCGTGCAGCATACGTATGGCCTGGGTTCTTGCGGGCAGTTGCAGTTCGCGCAAAATAGAAACCGGCAGGTTCTCGGGAATATCAAGTTTGGGGTCGGCCAGAGCAGCCCGCACAACCTGCACCATAAAGCGGTTTTCAAGCCGCCTGCGGCGCATGCCTTCGGTAAGCGGATATACCGGAACCAGGCCTTTCGATTGAAATGCTGTGTCGCCATTCTCCAGTTCGGGGTGTGCCATGGAAAGCTTGCCTTTGTAATCACTTATGCGGCCGTATGCCAGGTATGATTCGCCGGGTTTTACCGATTTGGCAACCCAGCTAATACCTTGAAACCAGATAAGTTCCAGCAGGCCGGTTTCATCCTGTAGCAGTGCGGTAAACCGTCGTGCAGGGCCTGCGCCGATGAGGTCTGTTTTTACTATCTTCCCTTTCACCTGCACATTTGCCTCAGCGCTGCCCAGTTCAGCAATCTTGTACACTCTTGATCTGTCTTCGTGCCTTGCAGGGTAATGCATTAGTAAATCGCCAACGGTGTGAATATCAAGCTCGTTTTTCAATGCCTCGGCACGCTGAGGGCCTACCCCTTTCAGGTATTCAATCGGCGTTTCGAGGAATGTTGGCATGTCTGCGAAATTAATGAAATAATGCAGGGTTGGTTTCTTCTGGTTATTCGGAAGTATGAGAAAAAATCCGCATGTTAAGTGTTGCTGTATAATGTCTATTGCTGTGCAAAAGCGCGAATTTGACTATCTTCGCCCCATGCTTAACGGAAAAACTGCCTTAATTACCGGTGCCTCCCGCGGAATAGGGAAGGGCATTGCCGAAGTGTTTGCCAAAAACGGCTGCAATATTGCTTTCACCTTTGCTTCTTCTGTGGAAAAAGCCCGTGCTTTTGAAGCCGAACTCTCTTCTGCCTATGGCGTAAAGGTAAAAGGATACCAAAGCAATGCCGCTGATTTTAAAGCCAGCGAAGAACTTGCCAATGCCGTGATTGCTGAATTCGGGAAAGTAGATATCCTTATCAACAACGCCGGAATTACCCGCGATACGCTTTTGATGCGCATGACCGAAGAGCAGTGGGATGAAGTGATGAACACCAACCTGAAAAGTGCATTTAACCTCACCAAAGCATTCCTTCGCCACTTCCTGGGCAACAAAGCCGGCAGCATCATCAACATGACCAGTATTGTAGGATTGACAGGCAATGCCGGTCAGGCAAACTACGCCGCTTCCAAAGCTGGTATGATTGGTCTTACCAAATCCGTTGCCAAAGAGCTGGGAAGCCGCAATGTGCGCTGCAACGCTGTAGCTCCCGGTTTTATTGAAACTGAAATGACCGAAGCCCTGAACGAAGACGTAAAAAAATCCTGGATTGATACCATTCCGCTGAAGCGCGGCGGAACCACCGAAGATGTGGCCAATGCCTGTTTGTTCCTGGCTTCTGATATGAGTACCTACGTTACCGGTCAGACGCTTAACGTTTGCGGTGGCATGGTGATGCAGTAATTGCATTTACATTACCCCGTTTCCACTTTCTGAAAGTATCTTTGCAATCTCATGGCGCTTGATCAAACCGGTCCTGATTTTCCCTATGAAAAAAACATGGGGTTTTTCGACCACATAGATGAGTTGCGCAAGCGCCTGGTGAGGATTGCCCTCGTGGTGGTAGTTTTCATCTTTGTTTCCTTTTTTTACGTTTCCGAAATTTTTGATCTGATCATTCTTTCGCCTTTCAAGGAAGGTTTCTGGGGGTACGAGTTTTTCTGCAAAGCCGGACGCTATTTCACCGGTAAGGATATCATGTGCTGGCACCCGCCGGCGCTGGAAATGCAGAGTCAGCAAATCCAGGGTCAGTTTGTTTCTGCTTTTAAAATTTCACTGGTAATCAGTTTTATCCTCACCTTTCCTTACCTCATTCATCAAATCTGGCAATTTATCAAACCCGCACTTAGTATGCGCGAGATAAAAAGAACCCGCAGCAGCCTGTTTGTGGTATCACTGTTGTTTTTTACCGGTGTTGCTTTTGCCTACTTTTTTCTGGTGCCGCTGGCCAGTAACTTTCTGCTGGGATATTCGCTTAGTCCACAGATCAAAAACATCATCACCATCAGCAGCGTGACGGGTTTTGTTACGTTCATGTGCCTGGCCACCGGACTGGTTTTCGAGCTTCCCGTCTTTATTTATGTTCTGGCGAGAATCGGTTTTGTGAATTCGGCCTTTCTTAAAAAATACTGGCGTTATGCAGCCATCATTATTTTCATCATAGCAGGCATTGCTACGCCCTCTCCGGATATTTTCAGTCAATTGCTGCTGGGTCTGCCGCTAATGCTGCTTTATGTGCTGGGCATCTTTATTGCCAAACGGGTAGAAAAGCGCAGAGATCAGGACGAAGCGTAATTTTCCACAAAACATCATCATCGTAGTTTAAGCAGCCAGGGCAGCTTAATTTTGAGGCAAATACAATCCTAACTATGAATCTAGCCATCGGATCCGACCACGCCGGTTTTAAGCTCAAAAATGAGTTGCTGGTGCATTTGCTTGAAAAAGGCCTTGAACTGCAGGATTTTGGTCCTGACTCTGCCGATAGCGTAGATTATCCCGATTATGCCCACAAAGTGGCCGAAAGCGTAGCTTCGGGCGAAAATGACTTGGGGATACTCATTTGCGGCAGCGGAAACGGTGTTTGCATTACCGCCAATAAGCACAAAGGTATTCGCGCCGCGCTGGCCTGGGAAGAGGAAATTGCCGCGCTGGCAAGACAACATAACAATGCCAACGTATTGTGTGTGCCTGCCCGTTTTGTGAGCAAAGCGAAGGCCTTCAAAATTGTAGATGCCTGGCTGGAAGCTACTTTTGAGGGGGGACGGCACCAAAACCGGGTTTCCAAGATAGAAGATTAATCCTATGGAAGAGAGCATAGAATCGGAAGGCTTTAATTCGGTTCGGATGCTGGGTTTGAAACTGCCCACCGACCCGCGCTGGGTGAATATTGCCGAAAAATCGCTGGAGGAAATTCTCACAGACCATGCCTTTTGCGAGCAAAAAGCGGCCAGCAGCGGCATCAGTCTCATCATCAAATATCCCGAGAAAAAGCGGGTGGTAGAAGAGGTAACACCCCTGGTGGCAGAGGAATGGGGGCATTTTCGGCGGGTGCTGAAAGAAATGGACAAGCGCGGTTATGTATTGGGCAACGCCCGCAGGGATGAATATGTACATCAGCTGTTTGCCACCAAGAAAAAAGGGGGCAGCCGAGAAGACCAGCTGGTGGAGGATTTGCTCATTTGTGCCATGATAGAGGCCCGCAGCTGCGAGCGATTCCGCTTGCTGAGCCTGTATTGCAGCGATATGGATTTACGTAAGTTTTACCACGAGTTCATGGTGTCAGAAGCAGGTCACTACCGTATGTTTCTGGATTTGGCCAAAGAATATTTACCTGAAAATACAGTGAAGGAACGCTGGCAATATCTTTTGGAACAGGAGGCACAGATAGTAGCCGGGCTGGAGTATAGGGGTGATCGGGTGCATTGAGCGGGGAATTGAAATGGTCAACATCTGTTTTATGTATGCTTGTTGAATGGGTCTGACAAGAATAAGCCACAAAGTAGTCCAAATACATATCAAATGAGGGGATAGGAGCTGTTTAGTAGACGATTTGAATAATAACTTGAAACAAAAGAATTAAATTTTTCATAATGAGCACTCAAACGAAATGTAACCGTTATAAAGCTGTTTATATAGCCTTCTTTTTATGTGTTTGCGTTACAGAACTATGCGCACAATCCACCACAGGCGGAAGTCTTTCAGATAAAGCCATTGATGGAGGGATTGGCTTGGGTTCCATTATTGCAGTGGTTGCGTCATGGTCCAGAAATCAATCAATTTTATACGCGATTCTGCATGGATTTCTGGGTTGGGTCTATGTGGTTTATTTTGCATTTACCCGAGAAGAATAACAGGAGTAGCCTGCATCTCAAAAAAAATCAACTGCTAATGGAGATTAGGCTATTTTTTTTTGAAGGCTAATTGTGTCCGCAGACAATCCGTTAAACAGCTCTTCATTCCCCCTTTTCCAATAACTTTGCGTTTCCATTATGCTCAACTACCGCAATACCCTCTACGCCAATTACCACAGCACCCAGAGCGGCAGGGCCTCACTCACCGACGCGCGCTCCCTGTTTGAGCGTGAGAAACGGCAGTTTGCCCGCGAGATTTTGCCCCTGCTCTGCATGCCCAAAGATGCTGCCATCTTTGATATGGGCTGCGGATCGGGTAGTTTGCTGAAAGCCTTGCAGGAAGCGGGCTATACCCATGCCACCGGAATGGACATCAGTGAAGAACAAGTGCAGGTGGCGGCACAAATGGGAGTAGATAATGTAACCCTCAGCGATGCCCTGCAACACGTAAAAACCGCAACAGCGGCATACGATGTGATCCTTGGTGCAGATATCATTGAGCATTTTACCAAAGACGAACTCACCGAATTGCTGCAGGGCATTCACCGCGCCCTGAAACCCGGCGGGGTAGCCATTTTTCGCACACCCAACCTGGATGCACCCATCAGCAGTGCATTTGCCAATGGAGATTTTACCCACGAGAATTATCTGAATGCCAGCAGTGCCCAACAAGTAATGATGGCCTGTGGATTCAGTAAGGTAGAAGTGAAGCCATCTGTGATGTTTATCGAAAATCCGCTGAAAGAAATGCTGAGAAAAGTGCTGTGGGCCGGGCTAAAACTAAAACTGAAACTAACCCTGTTTGCCACCGCGCGCAGCAGCCGCGGCATTGTCCTTACCCCCAATATACTCATTTTTGCGCAGAAAAACAAATGAAAAAGACCGCTTTGATTACCGGCGCTTCCAGTGGTATTGGCCTTGCCTGTGCCGAACTGCTGGCCGCTCAGGGATTTAATTTGATACTTACAGCTCGCCGCCAGGAACGCCTCAGTGAAATTGAAACCCAACTGACCGCAACGCACCCTATTTCTGTACAAACCCATTGCCTGGATGTGCGCGATAAATCACAGGTAAACAAAATTCTTGGAAAAATCGATGCGCCTGATGTGCTCATCAACAACGCCGGACTGGCCCTCGGACTTTCGCATTTTTACGCCGGCGATACCGATCAGTGGGACACCATGATTGATACCAACATCAAGGGATTGCTGTACGTGAGCCGCGCCATGGCCGAGAAAATGATTTCACGGGGTAAAGGACACATTGTGAATATTGGCTCCATCGCAGGCAAAGAGGTTTATGAAAACGGCAACGTATACTGTGCAACCAAGCACGCCGTGGACGCGCTGACCAGGGGGATGCGAATAGAGCTTGCCTCAAAAGGCATCAAGGTTACAGGTATTCATCCCGGTGCGGTAGAAACGGAATTTAGCATTGTGCGTTTCGGTGGGGATGCGGACCGGGCCAAGAAAGTATATGAGGGTTTTGAAAACCTGGTCGCCGCCGATATTGCCGATGCGGTGGTGTGGGCTGTTACCCGCCCCGAACACGTAAACATCAACGACATTGTCATCATGCCCAAGGCGCAGCCTGCCGCTGGAGTTATTCATCGTAAAACCATCTGATGAGCAATAAAAACAAACATAAAGACGGCATTGTGTACAGTACCGACCCAAATTTTCGCTACCAAAGCGAAGACCAGGAGCGTGATACCCTGCCACCGGCACAGCAGTGCCTGTATTTGCGCCGTGAGGTGCGCAATGGCAAGCCCACCATTGTTATCAAGGAGTTTGTGGGCACAACAGACGATCTAAAGGCCTTG
This sequence comes from uncultured Flavobacteriaceae bacterium, assembly GCA_964626685.1. Classification (GTDB taxonomy): domain Bacteria; phylum Bacteroidota; class Bacteroidia; order NS11-12g; family UBA955; genus RGEC01. Next base: position 9,102 of record CAZVJY010000002.1, on the reverse strand, counting down.
GAAAAACAGCTTAAGAACCATTGCGGTGTGGGTGGCAGCAGCAAAGACGGTGATATTCTCATTCAGGGCGAACTGCGGGATAAAATCAAGGCTTTTTTGGAAAAGCAGGGCTACAAAACCAAAGGTTAACTTAGAAAAGGGAAGGGTTGTTGCCCTTGTGCTGCATGCGTCCCAGATGCTGATAGGCGAGGTGTGTGGCTTCGCGGCCGCGCGCAGTACGCATTAGGTAACCTTCCTGAATTAAGAACGGTTCATACACTTCCTCAATGGTGCCGGCATCTTCGCCCACCGCAGTGGCAATGGTGTTCAGTCCCACAGGACCGCCTTTGAATTTATCTATAATGGTGGCCAGGATGCGGTTGTCCATGTCATCCAACCCGTGGGCATCCACGTTTAATGCATTCAGGGCCACGCGGGCTATTTCCAGGGTAATGGTACCGTTTCCTTTGATCTGGGCAAAATCCCGTGTGCGGCGCAGCAAAGCGTTGGCAATACGCGGGGTGCCACGGCTGCGTCGTGCAATTTCATAGGCTGCCTGATCTTCAATAGGCATGTTCAGGATAGCCGAACTGCGTTTAATAATGCCGCTCAGTACCTCGGTATTATAGTATTCCAGCCTAAAATTGATACCAAAACGGGCGCGAAGTGGCGATGTGAGTAAGCCGCTACGGGTGGTTGCACCTACCAGGGTAAACGGGCTTAAATTGATTTGTACGCTGCGCGCATTGGGACCCGTATCAATCATGATATCGATGCGGTAATCTTCCATGGCACTGTAGAGATATTCTTCCACCACAGGGCTTAAACGGTGTATTTCGTCAATAAACAATACATCGCCTTCTTCCAGCCCGGTGAGCAGGCCTGCCAGGTCTCCCGGTTTTTCCAGCACCGGTCCGCTGGTGATTTTCATACTGCTGCCCAATTCATTTGCCACAATGTGGCTGAGCGTGGTTTTTCCAAGACCAGGAGGACCATGCAGCAGCACGTGGTCCAGTGCTTCGCCGCGCATGCGCGCGGCCTGCACAAATACCTGCAGGTTTTCCAGAATCTGGGGTTGTCCGGCAAAATCCTCAAATGACTGGGGACGCAAAACCTTTTCGATTTCGCGTTCTGCCTTGTTGAGGTGGTCTTTTTCCGGATCCAGGTTTGGGTTCATGGGGATATTACAATATATGAAAAAATCAGCGGATTACCAGATTTCGGAGGCGTTTTTCAACAGTTTCACCTACTGGCCACAGGGGCTGTCGTACCACGTTTTCACAAAGGCCCATTTCATTCAGCATCACCTTGATGCCACCCGGACTTCCGTCGGCAAAAATCGCGAGGGTGCCTTCCAGAATTTGGTTGTGCAGTTTACGAGATTCACTCCAGTTTCCCGCCAGCGCAGCTTTTACCATGCCACTAAACTGAGCAGGGTAAGCGTGGTTGATGACGGAAATAACACCGGAAGCCCCACAGGCCAGCATGGGGAAGGTGAGGGCGTCATCACCGCTGATGACAAGGAAGTGGTCTGGTTTGCGCGCCAATAGCTGCATAACCTGTTCCATGTTGCCACTGGCTTCCTTGGTGGCAGCCATTTTGGGCAGTTCGGCAATGCGGCACTGGGTTTCCCAGGTCATGTTGCTGCCGGTGCGGCTGGGAACATTGTATATGATTACGGGTAGTGGCGCCACATCCGAAATGGCCTTGTAGTGGTGGTATATGCCTTCCTGATTTGGTTTGTTGTAGTAGGGCGATACGCTCAAAATGGCGCTGAAGCCGCGCAGGTCTGTATGCTGCATTTTATCGCAGACAGTGGCTGTGTTGTTGCTGCCGATGCCCAGTACCAGTGGCAAACGACCATTGTTAGCCTCGCGTATGGTATCAATCACCAGCTGTTTTTCTGCCTCTGTAAGGGTGGCGCTTTCTCCGGTTGTGCCCAGTACCACGAAATAATCGGTTCCGTTGGCAATCTGGTGTTCCACGATGGCTGAGAGGGCTGCGGTGTCCACGCTGAAATCCTTTCTGAAAGGGGTGATTAGCGCAGTTCCGGTTCCGGTTATTTCTTTCATGTGTTGGGTGTTTAACCTATCTTGTGTAAATAGTGTTTTAGGTCTTTGATGTATGCTTCGATGCTGCCGGATGCGGGATTTCCCAATAAAATATCATAAAACGGGAGGGATTTTTCGCGGTGAAACCCGATGCGGCAGGTAGCATTGGTGAGGCCTGCTATGCTTTTAAGTGCGAGCCTTCCGTCAAGATTAAGGTTGATAAAGTAATCAAACCGTTTTGCCAGCAGTTTTTTTACCTGTGTGGTTTTGGGCAATCCGAACGTGTTAAAATCATTCTTTAGCAGATGAATGTGCGTGTCCATTTCAAACAAACGTCCTTTTTCACGTTTATTGGCATGGTGATACACTACGGTTTCCACGTTTTTGCCTTGTTTTTTGAGAGAGTCAAGAAATTCGTTGATGTGTCTTGCATCCGTTTCCCATTGGGTATCGTCCCAGCAAATGAGAACATCTGACGCTTTCTCAAACGAACTTATGAGGCGGATACGCTCCTTCTCACGGCTGCGTTTGCTCAGCAGCCTTACTCCGATGGTGGTTTTAACGCCCGACATAAGTTAACGCAAATCTAACAAAAAGGAAAACCAAACAATCGACGCTTTATCCCCATTAAAACAAGGTGGTTTGGGATGGTTTTGGGAGCTCAGTCGACAGTGAGGATTGGGTTTCTGTGTTATTTTCACCAATCATGGAAATCAGGTCATCTTCAGAAATGATTTTTACGCCCAATTGTGTGGCTTTTTCCAGCTTGGCCGGGCCCATGCCTTCACCTGCGAGAAGGTAGTTGGTTTTGCTGCTTACACTTCCGCTGCATTTACCACCATGGGCTTC
>CAZVJY010000002.1:0-6123 GCA_964626685.1 uncultured Flavobacteriaceae bacterium | reverse complement strand
GTGGTGCCCAGCAAAAATACTGGTTCCAGTTCGGCAACGGGGGTAATGGCACCGGTTCTTCCTACCTGATAAGTGATATCAAGTAAGCGGGTAACGGCACTTTCAGTTTGAAATTTATAGGCAATAGCCCAGCGTGGAATTTTAGCGGTATAGCCCAGTTCTTCCTGCAATGCCAGTGAATTGACCTTGATGACAACCCCGTCGGTATCAAAGCCCAGGTCGTGGCGTTTTTGATCCCATTTTTCTAGGAAGCGCAGCACTTCGTCAATGCCATTGCAAACTTTGGTTGTATCAGCGGTTTTAAGTCCCCATGATTTGGCCGCTTCGATGCATTCGGCGTGGGTTTTACAGGGCAGGTTTTCTCCAAGTAAATGGTACAGGGTTATATCCAGCGGCCGTTTTGCTACCTCGGTTGAGTCTTTTAATTTCAGACTGCCGCTGGCCACATTGCGGGGATTCGCATAGGCGGGTTCGCCTGCCGCAACCCGTTCCCGGTTGAGTTTCTCAAAACCCTTGCGGTGCATGAATATTTCACCGCGGATTTCAAATTCAGCAGGGAAATTTCCGTGCAGTTCTGTTTTTAGGCTGCGAATGGTGCGCACGTTGGCGGTCACATCATCGCCCTGCACACCATCGCCACGGGTAATGGCCTGTGTGAGTTTCCCGTTTTCGTAAAACAGCGAAATGGCCAGACCATCTATTTTTAGTTCGCATACATATTCAATTTCGCCCCCAATGGCTTTGCGTATGCGGCTGTCAAACTCCCGCAATTCGGTTTCGTTGTAGGTGTTGCCCAGCGAAAGCATGCGTCTGCGGTGTTTTACAGTTTCAAATTCATTGATAACACCGCCGCCAATCACGCGGGTAGGACTGTCTGTATGCGCCAAATCTGGGAATTGCGACTCCAGGTATTCCAGTTGTTTAAGCAGTCTGTCAAACTCCAGGTCCGAAATAGTGGGCTCGGAAAGCACGTAATAGCGGTAATTGTGTTCTTTCAGGGTGGCTGTTAGTTCGTCAATCTGCAATTTTGCCTGTGCTTTATCCATTTCGTCTCAAAAATACACACGAATACCCCGATTTTGTGCTCATTTTGGCGGTAATGTGGAATATTTTGCCCAAGTTTGCAGCATGAAAATCACCCCCGATACCGTGGTGAGTGTTACCTACACCCTCACCCTCGATAATGGTGCTATTGCCGATGAGGCCGATGCACAACAGCCTTTCATGTTTATTCACGGCATTGGCCAGACCCTGCCTGCATTTGATGATGCCCTCAATGGCTTGGTTGCCGGCGATGCATTTCAGTTTTCGCTCACAGCCGATCAGGCCTACGGAAACCCCAATGCAGACTGGCTGATTAGCATTCCCCGCTCGGTTTTTTCCGGTGATGATGTGCCTGCTGATATTTTACACATAGGCGCTATTCTTCCCATGCAGGATCAAAATGGCAACCCCATGGACGGCAAGGTGGTAGAGATAACCGACGAAAACGTGAAGATGGACTTTAATCACCCACTCGCCGGCGAAGCTTTACATTTTAAAGGAACAGTTGTTGAAGTTCGCGCTGCAAGCGCCGAAGAACTTGACCATGGTCATGTGCACGGACCGGGCGGACATCATCATTGATCTGTTTAAAAGTTCATCTGTGCTTGAATTCGCAACAATTGTCCTTTTTGTCTGTTGTCCTGGAGAGCGTAGTCCTCAAAACGGCGGTCTGAGATAGTGTACATCACTACCAGTTCGAAGTTTTTTCCAGGCTGCCATTCAGCTCCCAGTTCCAGTTCCTTCAAACGATAACTGCGGGCATCGATTTCGTGCTTTTTCCCCCCGTCATAGGTTTGGTACCTAACAAACGGAATTAATGTTTGATGCTTGCCTTTTATCATGTAGGATAGCGTTACATAGCCTCCTTTCAGTCTTCTGTTTTCTATTGAGTCGGTTATTTTGTTGAATTCAGGGCCTGTTCCTACATTGTATTCTGCAGTAATGCCGAACGGCTTTGGGTACAAAACGAATGTAGCGGCTGTGCGTTGATCCAGATATTCGTTGCTGGCCAGTTTTTTAGTTCTAGAGTTTGTGGACAATAGAACGAACTTTCCTGTATATGCCTGAATACCAGGTTCAATTATCTGATTGCCCACACTAAATGGATAGGATAATCGACCTACAATGTGTGGGCTGTTATTTCTTTCTGTTTGGTTGGCGGTTTGGCCATTGTAGGCTCCAAACGCAAATACACCATAATCGCCTGAGCCTTTGTACCCATCTCTAACCAGGTCTGAAAAAACTTTGCGGGTTTTTGAGGGAGCCCAATAGAAAAAAGCCCCAAGGTCACGCTCGTTGGAAACAGCGCTGTTCAGCGCGTCATTTCGGTCAAGGGCTAGTCGGTTTTGGCTGGATTGCATGTTTTCAAATCCGTATGGAATTTTACTTTGGCCAATTCTCAATCTGAATTCGTTCTCTTTGTCAAATCCAACATCAAAATAGGCATCGCGCAATTGAGCAATATTGCCAGTAGTTCCAGCAGAGGAGGCAAAATCCGGTTGAACGTAAAAATATACCTGTTTAGATAATTGACCAAAGAAAATGATTCGCATTCGCCTGATGAAGAAGCCGCCATCCTTACCCCACGAGCGATCACACTGTTCGCACCTCAACTGACTGTTGGTTTCCAGCAACCGGTTGTATCTAACCTGCATGTATCCGCGAACACTTACTTTATCAGCCCAGTTGCCTGTTTTTGTGGGTGTTTTTAGCAAATTTTCGGTGTCTTTGGATGTTTTGTCTGTTTGTGCAGATACGTTTGCATTTGCCGCCAAGCCTGCAGCTATTAAGCAAACATTTAAAATATATTTATTTAATGTTAACACAACTGCAAAGAAATGTTTGGTAGATGTTAACGAATGTTAAGATATCATTAATAATAAATTATTGATATGTGAACAGAGGGTTGATCATCTCCTCATTCTATTCATACCTTGGGTCGGGTAGATAGGGCAGCTTTTCCATGTGCGAAACAGCGATGCTGTAAACCCCAAAATCATCTGTGACAATGCCGGTAATCCGGTAAATGCCCCTGCCTTTGAAGGGGAATCGCCGCAGCACATCGGGAAAGTGGAGCGTGTCGAAGAAATGCCCCGAAGCATCCAGCCAGGTGCCAAAGTTCATTTCCTGTCCTTTGATGGTGCGCGTGGGCTTGATAGTAACCAGGTATCCAAAAATCTGCACCTTCTTTTCAAGCATGCCCGGCAGGTGTTTGCTCAGAATAGGTTTTTCGGGCACGGTGCCGGGTGCCAGCATTTCAAACGGGCTGCAAAGCGGGAAACCCAGCAGCTCTATCTGTTCGTAGGCGTCTTCCAGTGTGCTGTGGCACAGTTCAGGCAAAACAAAGTCTTTCGGTGTTTCTCTGAAGAGCTTTTCGGTAACCGGAGCCGGTTTTTTGCGGTTGGTCAGCCAGTGGGCCTCCCACATCAGCGCTTTGCGGCTTTTTCCGGTGAATCGCAGGGCGCCAATGCGTATGAGGAATTTCAGCTGCTCCAGCCCGGGTTCCACACGCTCTTTAAAGTCATTCAGACTCAGGTACGGTCCGTTTGCGTTCCGCTCTGCCACTACGCGGTCTGCCAGCTTTTGCTCGAGTGAGGCTATGTGCACAAATCCCAGGTGCACCATGCGGCCGTTAATGTTGGTTAGGTAATTGCTGTGGTTTACACAGGGTGGCTGTATTTCAGCGCCGCACATGCGGGCCCCGTGCAGGTAAAATTCCGTGCGGTAAAATCCGCCGAAGTTGTTGATGACGCCCACATAAAACTCCAGCGGGTGGTATGCTTTCAGGTACAGACTCTGATAGCTTTCTACGGCATAGCTGGCACTGTGCCCCTTGGCGAAACTATAGCCGGCAAAACTCTCAATCTGGTGCCATACTTCAGCCGATAATTTTTCGGGGTGTCCTTTCTCTTTGCAAAGTGCAAAAAAGCGGTCTTTTACTTTCTGAAACTCCTCGCGGCTGCGAAACTTACCGCTCATGCCACGCCGCAGCACGTCACTTTCAGCCAGGCCCAGCCCTGCAAAGTGGTGGGCTACTTTTATCACATCTTCCTGATACACCATAATGCCGTAGGTGTCGGGCATAATCTGCTGCAAAACAGGATGGGCTTCTTTACGTTTATCGGGATTGATGTGTCGTTCGATGAAACTGCGCATCATGCCGCTGCGGGCCACACCTGGACGAATTACGCTGCTGGCGGCTACCAGGGTTAGGTAGTCGCTGCAGTTGAGCTTGCGCAGCAGTTGCCGCATGGCCGGACTCTCTACATAGAAGCAGCCCATGGTGTGTCCACTCCCGATAATCCGCTTGATCCTTTCGTCGGCCTTGAATTCCTGTATGCGGTGAATGTCGATGTCTTCGCCTTTGTTTTCCTTTACCAGCCTCACGGCATCCTTGATATGTCCGAGCCCGCGCTGGCTGAGAATATCGAATTTGGCCAGTCCCAGATCTTCGGCTTCCAGCATGCTCCACTGAACGGTAGGAAAGCCTTTGGGCGGCATGTCCAGTGCCGAGTAATGGTAAATACTTTTTTCGCTGATGAGGATGCCGCCTGCGTGAATGCTGCGGTAATTGGGCAGTTCGTGCAGGCGCAGTGCATGCCGCATAATTTGTCCGGCGAGCGTGTTGCGCTGCTGTGGCCTCACCGATTTGGATAGCGTTGCTCTTTCGCCAATGCCGGGCGAGGCATACACCGCCTTGCCATCGCGTATTTTATGTCCGGCCTGCTCTTCCAGCATGGAAGGAGAGAAGTAGGTGGGTTTTTCCATCAGGTGGTCGATTTCTTCTTTGGGAAGCCCAAATACTTTACCCAGTTCCCGCACCACGGCATTGGACTGAAATGTGTTGTAGGTAGCCAGCAGGGCAGTGTGTTCGCGCCCATGCTTTTGGAAGATATAGTCGGTTACCGCATCGCGGTCCTGCCAGCTGAAATCCAGGTCGAAATCGGGCGGTGAAGTGCGGTAGGGGTTGATAAACCGCTCGAAGTAAAGGTCCAGGTCTATTGGGTCCACATCCGTAATGCGCAGGCAATAAGCCACCATACTATTGGCACCGCTGCCCCGGCCCACATAGAAAAAACCCTGTTCGCGCGCAAAGCGGCAAATATCCCAGCTAATAAGGAAGTAGGCGGTAAACCCCAGTTCGTAGATGAGTTTCATTTCACTTTCCAACCGCTGTTTGGTGGCATACGTGTATTTTGGGTAGCGATACCGCAGTCCGTCCATAGCCAGATCGGTCATCAGTCTAAAATCCTCGTCGGCATTGCCGGTAAAGGTTTTCTTGTTTTGGTTGCCGCCAAAGACAGGACGAAAGGTGCAGCGCTGCATGAGGCGCAGGGTGTTTTCTACCATAAATGGGGCATCGGCATACTGGCGCAGCCACGCATCGGTATTGGTCCAGCAGTCTTTTGCATATCCGGTTTCGCCGGGGGGTAGTTTGCTCAGCAGGCAATTGTTGGCAATACAACGCAACAACCGGTGGCTTTCAAAGTCGGCTGCATGGCGGAATGTCATCGGTTGCATGGCAAGCAGTTTTTGCGGTTGCACTTGCTGCGGTGAAAGCCGCAGTTGCCCCAGTTGTTCCGGCCGCACGCCAATCCATTGGTTTTCGCTGAGTTTTGCAGGAAAGCCCTTTTCCCGTGTGCGTTCAAAAGGGAAAATAAAATGCACGTTTTCCAGCTCGGGGGGCCATGCCGGCAGTTTTTTTCCGGCCAGCCGGTATTGGGAGAGGAATCGGTTCATTTCGGCAAAGCCGGTTTCGTTTTTGGCTATTCCCACATACAGGCATTGGCCCCCGGTTTCTCCGTCTCTGAAATCGATGCCGGCGCAGGGTTGCAGCTGGGGGTATTGCGCGGCTTCGCGAAAAAAATCGGGGATGCCGCTTACGTTGTTGATGTCGGTAAGGCAAACTGGGCAAGGTTTCGGACTTGTTTTGCCCAGCGAGGCAGCCATCTGCAGCAACAGGTCTTTGGGCGAGAGTATTCCATACCGTAAGCTGAAATATGAATGGCACTGTAAAAACATGTGATAAAAAAATTAACAATAAAAAGTCATTAAATATAGCATAAATAAAGATAGATA
>CAZVJY010000001.1:0-247376 GCA_964626685.1 uncultured Flavobacteriaceae bacterium | reverse complement strand
GTGGTTTTCTTGTCTCCACTTTTTTGTCACTTTAGGTGGTCAGCCTGCATTGAACAGCTATGTTGTTTAAACTTGCCCACAACTCGCATATACCCGCAACTTTATTTCGCATAGCACTCCCATTTTGGGCATATCTGCGATACTTTGTTGCGTATTATTTTCAAACGTAATTAACAAATGGCACTTTTACAAGTGTTTACCAACGCACAACTCAATATCGATAGGTTTATACGGACGATCTGAATGGCATGAAATGCCCGGCCTTTTGCTAAAAAACCCAATAATACTTTTGCTGAGATGCTTTTTAATAAGCCCGGTCTTTGCGGCCTTCAATGTAATACATCAGCGAACGGTTGGCTACCTTGGTGCCACCGGGTGTGGGGTAGTTACCGGTGAAATACCAGTCTCCTTCGTGCCTGGGGGTTGCTTTGTGCAGGTTCTCCACGCTCTGGTACACAATTTCCAGGTCGGCATTTAAATCAGCGGGGCGAACCAATTCTGCCACCTTCTGGCTGATTTCCGCATCGCTCATGCCGGCATACAGATCCTGAATGATGTTGCGTTGTTCCTCCGCGGGTTTTTCCATTTCGGCTTTGGCCTTCAGGTACAGTTCATCCAGCAGATTTTCCCTTCCACTGCTTTTCAGTATGTGCACAGCTGCCTGAAATGCGGCGAAATCGCCCAGGCGGCTCATATCAATGCCGTAACAATCGGGGTAGCGTATTTGGGGCGAAGACGAAACCAGGATGATTTTTTTGGGCTTCAACCGGTCCAGAATTCGCAGGATGCTGGTTCTGAGGGTGGTACCGCGCACAATGCTATCGTCCATAATGACCAGGGTATCTGTGCCGGGGTTTATGGTGCCGTAGGTAACGTCATAGGCGCCGCCTACCATTACTTCACGGTCGTTGTCGTTGGTAATGAAGGTGCGCATTTTGGCATCCTTGATTAAAATTTTCTCGCGGCGAGGTTTCCAGTCCAGAATGCGTTTTAATGCAACGCTATCGCTCGAAACACCGGGCTTTGCAATGGCTTCTGCCTGTTTTTCGCGGATAATTTCGTGCACACCGTCAATAAAGCCGTAGAAGGCTGTGGCAGCGGTATTGGGCACATAAGAGAAAACGGCGTTTTCAAAATCATATCCGATGCGTTCGCAAATGTTGCGGCTAAGTAATCTTCCCAGTTCGCGGCGTTCGGCATAAATATCGGCATCGTTGCCACGGGCAAAGTAAATACGCTCAAATGAGCAGCTGCGTTTGGCCACAGGCTCCAGTATATTGACCTCTGAATATTCACCGCTCTTCCTTACCATCAGGGCATTGCCAGGCCCCAGTTCTTTGATATCTTCCAGCGCGGTATTAAATACGGTTTGAATGGCACTGCGCTCCGAAGCAGCCACAACCACTTCATCATTGGCATACCAGAAACTGGGTCTTATTCCCGCAGGGTCGCGCATCACAAAAGCATCACCGTGTCCCAGCAGGCCAATCATGTTAAAACCGCCATCCACGTTTTTGAATGAACGCTTCAGGATGTTTACCAGGTTCATTTCCGTTTTGATTTTTTCGGTAATCTCGCGGTTATCAAAACCCTGGCTTTTGAATATGCTGAACAAACGCTGGTTTTCCTCGTCAATAAAATGACCGATTTTTTCCAGCATCAAAACATTGTCGCTCTTTTCTTTGGGTTGCTGTCCCAGGTCAATCAGGGTCTGGAAAAGCTCATCTACATTGGTAACGTTGTAGTTGCCTGCCAGCATTAAGTTTCTGGCCATCCAGTTATTCTGGCGCAGGAAAGGATGGATATTTTCCAGGCTGTTTCCTCCGTAGGTTCCGTAACGAAGGTGTCCTAACAGCAATTCGCCTGCGTAAGCATAATTCTTTTTTAGTAACGCTACATCATTCTTTACCTCTGGCCCAAGCTGGGCGTATTGTCCTGCTACCTCATCAAAGATATCGGTGATGGCGGTTTTGCTGGCGCTTCGTTTGCGTGCCAGATAACGTGCTCCGTAATCGGGATCCAGTTTTACGACTCCGATGCCTGCACCATCCTGCCCGCGGTTGAGCTGTTTGGTCATTAAAAACTGCAGCTGTCTGAGGCCGTAAAGGGGTGTTCCGTATTTCTCCCGGTAATAGCTTAGGGGTTTTAGCAACCGAATGAAGGCTACACCGCATTCGTGCTTGATGGGATCGCTCATGCCCTGATTTTGTGTTGCAAAGATACAGCGAATGCCCTTATTCCTGACATAAAATAAAACGCCCTTTGCCGAAAAGGCAAAGGGCGTTTATGGTTCCTTAAATTTATCGCTGTATCATCAAATTGAGCGCGGTAATGGTGGTTCCGGAATGCACAACCACTTTATACAAACCGGGTGAAAAGGTTTTTGTATCTATGTTCAGCACATGCTCTGCGGGCTTGGTCTGCCATATCAGCCTTCCGTCGGAGCCAACGATGGTAACCTTGTCGGGCAGCAGGCCACGGGCTTCGAGCTTAACCATATCCTGGGCAGGATTGGGATACAATGTCATAGCTTTATCCAGGGTGGTTTTGTCAACACCGGTGCTTACTTTTACCGTGAATGTGGAGGTGGCAACGCACAGATTGGCATCGGTTACGGTAACCGTGTAATTGCCGGGTAAAAGCTCCCCAATATCTTCGGATGTGGCATTATTTGACCATAAGTAGCGGTAGGGTGGAACGCCACCTGTTACGGTAATGTCCACATTGCCCAAAGTACCATTACCATCGGTAACTACACCATTGATCACGATGGGCTGGGTCGGCTGGTTCAGGGTAAAGCTCCTGGTTTCACTGCATCCATAGTCATCGGTAATATCTACGGTGTAGGTTCCGGCCCGCAGATTGAAAATATCTTCGGTATTGGCACCATTTGACCAATCGTAGGTGTAGGGCGACATTCCACCGCTCACCGTGAGGTTTATAACCCCATTATTACCACCGGCACAGCTTACGTCTGCAGCGATTGCATTTACAGCAATAGGGGTTGGTTCAAACAGGAAGAATTCGCCGGTTTTTGTGCAGTTGTTTGCATCCTTGATGTAGTAGATATAGTTACCGCCATTGAGTCCGGTAAACCGTCCTGAGCTCTGATAAGTACCACCGATACTATACTGATAGGGTGCTTTTCCGCCGGAGGCTGTTAAGTTAACTTCACCGGTTCTGTCGCCGTGGCACTGTACGTTTAAAACACTGAGCAGCGCTGTAATACCGGGAGCTTCATTGATGGTAAAGGCGATACTGCCCATACAACCACCGGCATCGCGTACCATTACGGTGTAGTTACCGGCACTGAGGTTGTTGAATACGTTGGATGACTGCCAGCTGATACCGCTGTTGATGCTGTAGGCAAGCGTACCTGCACCACCCGATGCAGTGATTACGGCAGATCCGTCGCTTTCGCCATTGCAACGCACATGGGTAAGGGTTCTGCCAATGCTAATGGCTGCCGGTTCACGAATGAGAATGGTTTGGCTTTGACTGATGCATCGGTTGGCATCACGAACCTGTATGTTGTAATTGCCGGCCTCCAGCCCGGTAAACTTGTTGGAAGTTTGCCAGTTTGCTCCTGTGAGACTGTATTCAATGGTACCTGTTCCACCTGAAATGCTGTTCACGGTTATGGTACCGTCATTGCCACCATTGCAAGTGACGTTCGTGCTGCTGATGCTGCCAAAGCTGGGTCCGTTTGAGTCCTGTATATCACCGGTTGTGGTTACAACACAGCCAACTGAATCTTTCACCGAAACAGGGTAGGTTCCAGAGCTTTTACCGGTAAACAGTCCCGAACTCTGGAAGTTAATTCCGTCAAGGCTGTATCTGTAGTTTGTTCCCCTTCCTCCTGACGCTGATACCAGCAGGCTGCCGTTGGCATTTCCGCAGGTAGAATTGGTTGAGGAGATAGACGGAACAATGAGTGTGGGCTGTGTAATGATGGCAGCACCGGTATCGGTGCAGTTATTTACATCCTTAACCACAATTGTCCAGGTGTCGGCACCCACATTCAAAAACTGGTTGGTAGGCTGGTATGTTCCCCAGTTCAGGCTGTACTGGTAGGGTGGTGTTCCTCCGGTTGCGTTTACCAGAATTGCTCCATTATTGCTGCCATGGCAGTTAACCTGGGTCAGTGTATAGGTGGCGGCTACGTCGGCAGGGCGGGGAACAGCAACACTTCTTGTAACCACGCACGAAGCCGCATCTTTTACGTAAACGGTATAATTTCCGCCCAAAAGGGCATAAAAATCAGGGCTTGACTGGTAGTTCAGGCCATTGAGGCTGTAGGTGATTTTCCCGATACCACCAATGGCAGCCGAAAGGTGAATTTCACCATCGGGTTTCGCAAAACAGGTTGCAGCTTTGGTGCTTACCTGGAAGGTAATTACACTTGGCTGGTTGATGGTAACTACCTCACCCTGTCCGCAGCCTGCCACGTCTTTTACGAGGGCACTGTATTTGCCTGCAGGCAAGCCTGTAAATACGCCACTGGACTGGTAGGACAGGCCTCCGTTGATACTGTACTGAACAGCACCTGTTCCGCCGGAAGAAGTCAGGGTAATGCTGCCGTCATTGCCTCCATTGCAGCTTACATTGTTGTAGCTCACGCTGAGTGTAGGCGATGAAAAGTTATCGATGACAACCGTAGTTGAAACGATACACATGTTTCCGTCCATGGCAGAAAGAATGTGCGGACCCCATAACAGACCGGAGAAACTTCCGCTTGCCTGCCAGGATCCCGCATCCACGCGGTATTGAAGGGCACCGGTGCCACCGGTGGCTGTGGCGAGTATAGCACCGTCTGAATTGTTACAGCTGGCATTGCTGGTTTGAATACTGCTGAATGTAATCGCAGCGGGCTGGGTAATGCTAAATGTGGTTGAGGCCACACAGCCCAGCTGATCTTTAACCTGCAGCGTATATGGACCGGCGGCAAGTCCGGTAAATGTGGGTGAGGACTGGTAGTTAAACCCGTCCAGGCTGTACTGGTATGGCTGGGTTCCCCCGCTTGCGGATGCAGTGATGCTGCCATTGTTTATTCCGTTGCAACCCAGGTTGTTTTTGGATGAAATCGACACAGCCAAGCCTACCGAAATTTTCAGCATGGAAGTATCCGATCTGCTTCCGTTCCAGCCTACCAGGGTAGTAATCAGTTTAACTGTGTAGGAGCCGGCACCGGCGTAGGTGTGCGAAGGGCTTTCCAGGTTGGATGTGTTTCCGTCACCGAATTGCCAGGTATATAATTTGGCTGATCCGGTATAACCGCTCCACAGAAGCAGATTGAACATACTGTCGCGCGAAAACATGGATTTATTGGTAAATGAAACCGATGCCCCTGCAGCCAGGCAGTTCCCGCTCACATTGAAACCCGAGGTAATATCGTGAGACATTCTGGGAATAACATAGAAATCGCCGTCTCGTCCAAAATTGTTTTTGGCACTGCTCCAGTTCCCCCCGGTGAGGGTTCCGGCCATAGATGCCAGGTCTCTGCCTTTTCCGTCTCCGTCACCCGTATATTTTAACCGGAAAATTTGCCCGGGATACGCGGTGCTGCGCAAGGCAATAACCAGCGCAAAGGATTGGTTTAGGGATACCCCCCCGGGAAAATCTACCTGAATGGAGTTGTTCCATGGCTGGAAGTTGGCATTCTGACCTGCAATTTCTGCTACCGGCCTTCCGTTGTTGTCAACACTGAAGATGCTCACGCGCAGCGGAACCGCGAAAATCAATCCCGGATTATCTCCTTCTACCTGCACGGACAAAACCCTTCCCGGGCCGGAATAATGATAGGTTTGGCCGGCCTTTTCCACCACCCCCTGAATCAAGTCAACAAAACCGGTTCCCCCGGCATTTTTGGATGCTACGTAAGCATTCCAGTCTTGCAATACCTTTTGCGCTTTCCCCTGAAAAACAGAGAAGGCAAAAGCCATGACAAACAGTGTAATTCTTTGCGATTTCATGTGCGTTTTTATTAGAAGTACAAAGTTTTTTCAACCTTTAAAATTTGCTGATGATGAGCATCACAGGGGTACGTGACATTTGAACATCGTCCTATTACATGAAGCTGTTATTTCCTAGTGAGATACCCTCTTCGGTTTCAAAAGCCTTGTGAAGGATTTGGCATATCGTATCCCATTCCCGGTAGCTATGAAATACCATTTTTTTATTTTGGACCGATAAACCACCTTTGTATTGTGAAACCCTTATTTCTCGCGGCATCTGTTTTTCTGTATGCATGCACTTCCAAAAACACTCAAAAAATGAAGGTCGAAAACCACAGTTTTTCCAATTACAAAGAAGTAACCATCACCCACCTTAGCCTCAATCTCAAAGCCGATTTTGATAAAAAAGAATTGTGGGGTACAGCTACGCTGAAAATTAGCAATCCCAACGGGGCCAAACAGCTCATCCTGGACCATAAAACCTTGAAAGTGGATCATGTGGCGGTAGATAATAAAGATGTCCGGTTTGAAATTGGCCCGCAGGACAGCGTTTTGGGCGCGGCCCTAGTCATTCCGATTACCGCTGAGACCAAAGAGGTTTCCGTTGCCTACCATACCCTTCCGGAATCTGAGGCCCTGCAGTGGCTTAGCCCTGAGCAAACCCATGATAAAAAGCATCCATTCCTGTTTTCGCAAAGCCAGGCCATTCTGGCTCGTACCTGGATTCCCCTGCAGGATTGTCCGGCCGTGCGCTTTACCTACGATGCCACTATCGAAGTTCCGCCCCACCTAATGGCCATGATGAGTGCCGAAAACCCTACTGCCAAGAGCAAAGACGGAAAATATACTTTCAAACAGACCAAACCTATTCCCAGCTATCTCATGGCCTTGGCGGTGGGCGATGTGGAATTTACTTCGCTGGGGCGCAACAGCGGTGTCTACGCTGAGCCCGGTATGCTGAAAAAATGCGTATGGGAGCTGGCTGATATGCAGGGTATGATAGACAGTGCCGAAGCCCTTTACGGACCCTATGCATGGGGCCGCTACGATGTGCTGGTACTGCCACCGAGTTTTCCTTTTGGTGGCATGGAAAATCCGGTTTTGACCTTTGCCACACCCACCATCATTGCCGGTGATCGCAGCCTGGTGAGCCTCGTGGCGCACGAACTGGCCCATAGCTGGAGCGGAAACCTCGTTACCAACGAAACCTGGAGCGATTTCTGGTTGAACGAGGGTTTCACCGTGTATTTCGAACAGCGCATTATGGAGAAAATTTACGGGCATGATTATGCCGAAATGCTTGCTGAAATTGGCCGTGGTGAATTGCAGCACACCCTGGACGATATGATGCATGAAGCACCCGATGATACCAAACTGTTTTTAAATCTCGAAGGCCGAAACCCCGATGATGGCGTGACTGACATCGCCTATGAAAAAGGCCGTTTTTTCCTGCGTCGTATTGAAGAAGTGGTGGGCCGCCCTGCCTGGGATGCATTTTTGAACGATTACTTCAAAACCCACGCTTTTCAAACCATGAATACCAATAAGTTTGTGGCATACCTCAATGAAAAACTGCTGAATAAACATCCTGGCAAAATAGATCTGGATACATGGATTCATGCTACGGGTTTGCCCAAAGATGCCCCAGTGGTCAATAGCAAGGAACTGAAGCGTGTGAACGAAGCGGTGGCGCTGTACTCAAAATCCAAAAACCCCGCAGATATTGATACCAAGGGCTATACTACCCACCACTGGCTGTTTTTACTGCGGGGTATGCCCGCGCTCAGTGTGGACGACATGGCGGCACTGGATAAGGCATTTTCCTTCACCGGCATAGGCAATGCCGAAATTGCCTGCGACTGGTACACCTTGTCGGTGAAAAATGGCTATGAAGCAGCCTATCCTGAAATGGCGACGTTTCTGAAATCGGTGGGCAGGCGCAAATTTTTGCTACCCATTTACAAGAACCTTGTGAAAACAGCCAGGGGTAAGGCATTGGCTGAACAGATCTTCAGCGATGCCCTAAAAGGCTACCACGCCGTGGCTGCGGGCAGCATTGCCGATATCATCCGCGAAGCACGGCCGCAGTGAGCACCGAGTTTGATAGCCTGCATGCACCCCTGCAACCCTTTCAAACAAAGGGGATTGAAGGGAACGTGTACATTCAGCGCGATGACCTGATTCATCCGCTGGTAAGCGGCAACAAATGGCGTAAACTGCAATATCACATATTGTATGCAAAACAAGAAGGGAAGAACCGTTTGGTAACCTTTGGTGGTGCCTACAGCAACCATTTGCTGGCCACGGCTGCGGCGGGTGCCATCCTGGGTTTAAAAACCACTGCTTTTTTGCGCGCCGATGAATCCATAGACAACCATTACCTTAGGGCAGCCCAGTTGTATGGCATGCAGCTAATACCCGTTTCGCGTGAGGATTATCGGCATAAACCGGAATTATTTGCCCGACATTTTGGTGAAGACCCCACCGCGTATTGCATTGCCGAAGGCGGCGCCGGAGAAGCCGCCTGGGAAGGCGTTGCCGGCATTGTAAAGGCACTGCCCTTTGCCCCCGATTATATTTTACATGCTTCAGCCACAGCCACTACTGCCATTGGGCTGGGAAAAGGTATAGAAGCCTGCGGCTATCATACACGGGTGTATGCAGTAGCGGTTCTCAAAAATGCAGAGGAACAAAGACGCTTGATACAAGAAGTAGGGCTGTCAGAAACCGTTGAAGTGCTAGATGGATATGCCTTTGGGGGCTATGCCAAAACCACAGATTCTCTTATGGATTTTGTGAAAAGTGCCATTGCGCAAACGGGCATTCTGTTTGATCCCGTGTATACGGGAAAAGCCCTGTGGGCCTTGCGGGATATGGCATTGCCGGGCAGGGGTGTGTTTTTGCACACGGGCGGCAGCATGGGTTTGTTCAGCGAGGCGTTTTTGAAACGCCTGTAGATAGGCGCCATTGCGCGTCTCCACAATTTCCCCGAAATAATGCAACCGGTTTTTGGTGCAAATGGTTACAAAACACCATCCATCCGCACCGTAATCATACCCCTTTAAACGGTTGGTTGGTATGCGGTATTTGTTGTTGAACCTATTCGTCATTAATGATTAAATTCGAATATGATCGTATTTAAATTAATAGCAAACAGAAAAAAAGTAATAAAACGATATTTTATTTTCTCACTTCAATATTTGTTTTACCCCTCACCACCCTCTTTCTGGGCGGTGCTGCGCCTTTTTCCATTATTTTTCCGATGAGGTAAAATGTCTTTTCCGGGCCGGTATTGATGACAATGGCATATTTCTCTACCGGACCGGCATGCAGATTGCGGGTATGCATTGCCAGTACAATGGAATCGGTGGTGCCTGGGGTCATGCTGTCTTTGGGATACTGCGGAACCGTGCACTGGCAACCGGGATGCACCTGCCTTATCATGAGCTTTTCCGTGCCTTTAACCGTAAACATAAATACCGCTTCAATCGTATCGCCGGGGTTGCAGGTACCGAAAAACAGGGTATCGCCGCCAAGGGTTTGTAAATGCGTTTCCTGTGCTCTGGCAAAATGACCAAAGACCAGCACAGACAGCGTTAACAATGCGTTTTTCATGAATAAAAAAAGGCCGGATGAACCGGCCTTTGGAATATCAGTTTCCGATAATAACAGACTTTGGTTTTTCGGGTTCTTTCACCACAATACCGGTAATGGTAAGGGTTACATCGCCGCCGTTGCTGTACACAAAAATATTTTTAGTAAAGTTGCCGGGGCGGCCCGAGCTGTTGTATTCAGCGGTAACCACAGCCGACGCTCCCGGTGCGATAGGTTCGCGGGGCCACTTGGGAGAAGTACAGCCACAGCTGGCCTGAACATTGCTCAGTATCAGCGGGTCGGTGCCTGTGTTGGTGAATTTAAAATCGTAGCGGGCAATCTGGCCTTCAATCACATTTCCAAAATTGTGGGTAATGGTCTCAAATTTCACCTTGGCATTGCTTGCAGGTGCAGCCGCAGCCGCGGGCTGATCCTGGGCAACGGCGCTGCCCATGGTAGCGGCAAGCAGGAGAGAGAAAAGGAACTTTTTCATAACGCTTCTATACCTGAAAAGAATTACTTAAGCTGATTTCCGCTGCCGGCAGGGCTTTCGGTAGATACAGTGCCGGTGATGGTAAGATCGGTTGAACCGCCGTTGTCAAAAGTTACTTTTACCGTTTTCTGGAAGAAACCTGGACGACCTTCAGTACCGTAGCTTGCCTTTACCTCACCGGTTTTGCCAGGCATTACTGGCGTTTTGGTGTAGGTAGGTGTAGTGCAACCGCAGCTTGGCTGTGCAGCAGTGATAACCACAGGCGCTTTGCCGTTGTTGGTAAAAGTGAACGTTACATCAGCAGGAGGACCCATTTTAACGGTTCCGAAATCGTGGGTGGTTTTGTTCCATTTGATGGTCTCGTTTTGCTTAATACCTGCTACCAGCATGGCAGTAGCGGCCATGGCAGCGAATCCGAGGGTAAAAATCTTCTTCATGGTTTTGTAATTTTTGAAAATAGAATATCAACAACTGTACCAAAAATAATCCGCTGGGTTATTCTGTTCCCCAAAGTCGATCCGAAGTCTCTTGTTTTGCCGAGAGTTTCAAAGTGTTTAGTTTGAGAAAAAATGTTAAACAAAAAACCCCAAAAGGCTTATCATTTTTGGAATTGGTAATTATTGTACTTTTTACAATATATTTGCTTCAAACCCAATGAAAAATCTCAAGAAAACACTCAAGCAATACTTCAATGTTGCGGTTTCTGTAGACAATGTGGTATTTGGATTCGACGCCGATGGATTGAAAGTACTTCTCATTTCACGCGGTTCGGAACCTTTTACCGGTTCTTGGGCTTTGCCCGGTGATCTGATTGCCCCCGAAATGGATCTGGAATACTCCGCCGAAAAGGTGCTTAAACAGCTCACTGGTCTGGATCAGGTTTACATGGAGCAGATACAAACATTCGGCAGTGTGGACAGACACCCGTTTGGCAGGGTTTTTACCATTGCTTATTTTGCCCTGATAAAGGTAGAAAACTACCATCCACAGGCAGCCTCCTGGGCCAAGGATGTAGCATGGTTCAAGGTTACGGAAATTCCGAAGCTGCCATTCGATCACCGCGATATTCTTGAATACGCCCGCCGTTTGCTGAAAAACCGAATCCGCACGCAGCCGCTGGTATTTGAACTGTTGCCCAAATATTTTACCCTGACGGAACTGCAGTTTATTCATGAAAGTATTCTGGAAGAAGAATTTGATGTAAGAAACTTTAGAAAAAAGATTTTGTCATCAGGTATTATAGAAGAAACGGGTAGGCTTCAGAAAAATGTTACACACCGACCTGCCATGCTCTATCGTTACAACGCTGCAAAAGCCAAGCAGCTGGGCTTTGAAGGGGGTATCCTGTAGTGAGAGTAATTGCATTCATATTAATTTTCATTGCGGCACACCTTCCAGTGTTAGCGCAGCCTGCCATGATTAAGGTTGTCCAAAAAAACGGGCAGTGGCAATTGCTAAAGAACGGACAGCCCTATTACATCAAAGGCGCCGGAGGAACGGTTCAGCTTGACCTGCTCGTAGATTGTGGCGGCAATACCATCCGCACCTGGGGAATAGACGATGCGCAGCGCATATTGGATGAGGCCTATAGCAAAGGATTAATGGTGATGCTTGGAATGTGGGTGCAGCATGAGCGCCACGGATTTGACTACGATAATAATCTGGCTGTACAGAAACAAATACAGCATTTTAAATCGGTGGTGGACCGCTATAAAAACCATCCCGCCCTGTTGATGTGGGGTATTGGCAATGAGGTGGATCTGTTTTACAGCAATACCAAAGTGTGGCATAGCATTCAGGCTATAGCAAAATATATACACGAAACGGACCCCAACCATCCCACCTGTACCGTCACGGCAGGACTGGATTCCATGGAGGTACAGCATATTCTCGAAAAAGCTCCTGATATTGATGTTTATGGTATAAATACCTACGGTGATATTGCTGGTGTACCCAAAAACATAGGACGGTTTGGCTGGAACGGTCCTTACATGATAACCGAATGGGGGCCCAATGGACACTGGGAATCGCCGGTAACATCCTGGAATGCGGCAATCGAGCAAACTAGCCGCGAAAAAGCCGATGTGTACTGGGATCGGTATATAAAGTACATTAAGGCGGATAGCCAGCATTGTATTGGTTCCTATGTGTTTTTATGGGGACAAAAACAGGAGTATACCCTCACATGGTACGGCCTGTTTACAAAAGAAAACAAACAAACCGAGGCAATAGACAATTTATACAGGCTGTGGAATGGTAAATGGCCTGTAACCCCCACCCCCTCAGTAAACGGACTGTTCATCAATTCAAAAGTAGCCTCAGATAATATTACGGTTGATGCGGGTTCTTTGAACAGTGCACTGGTGAAAGCAGTCCTGCTGAGGGCCACAGCGGAGGAAAGCAATAGTCCGCGCAGTTACAGAATAGAATGGAAAATGCTCGCAGAAAGCGATGATAAAAAAGCCGGTGGCGATCTTGAAAATGAGGCATCTGAAATAAGCGGGTTTATTAAAAAAGCCAACGATTTTGAACTGCAGTTCAAAGCACCCCGCCAGTCCGGCGCGTACCGTTTGTTTGTAACTATACACTATAAAAACAAGGTTGCCTATGCCAATATGCCTTTTCTGGTGAGGGATGCAGCTGCTCCGGAAGGCAGTAAAAAACTCAGATTTAAGAGATACGATTTACAAAGTTTTGACCAGCCATGATGAAGAAATACATTCATATTGTATGCTCTGTTTGGCTGGCTGCTGTGGCAATGTCTGCCACTGCACAGGATACAGCTAAGCTAAGTGAAACGCCGGGTGTGCATCCCAAAGCACCCATACCTACCCTTGAACGCTTCCAGGTGTCAGGCTATTACAGGTTTATCACCAATGTGCGCCATCTGCAGGAAGGTTATACCGAACAGATGAATACCCCATTAAATATTTTTGTGGGTGATGACAGCCAGATACCGCAACTGTTGCTTAACCTGGGCGGAAGTATATCCCCCAACACCCGTTTTTACACAGATTTTTACCTGTGGACACCCATGATGGGAGGCGGAATGGCTGAAAATGTAAAAGGGCTTAACCTTGGCGTTAGCCTCACCGGTACCCATGATTTTGAGAAAGGTACCTTGCAGATACAAACAGGTGGCATAAACTGGTATTCCCTAACACCCTTTACTTTCTTTTCCAACCCTGGATTTAACCGTTTTACCGTATTCGAGCGCAACCCATGGGACCCAATGACCCGCAATGCCATGGATCGCTACCAGACCTTTTATCAGACCGGCGCCATGAACCAGGATACCCGCTGGGGCAGACAGGCATTTCAGGGGCTGATTCTTGAAGGCAGCAACCTGCCGCATGGTTTTTCTGGGGTGCTGATGTACGGCAAAACGCAGCTGAATGGTGGTATGACCCCACTGCCCAATCACAGCCTGGGCGGAAAAATTAAAAAAGGCGACGATAACCGATACATCAGCCTCAATACGTTTAATAACCAAACATATTCAGATTCACTGCTGAGCAGTACCCTCGGCTTTTCCGTGCATACTGCCGAGTTTGTATGGCAGAAAAATGGCTGGAAAGTATACGGTGAAACCGGTGCCGGACGGTATTATAGTAATTCATACAATAAGGGCTGGGGTGAAGCGATCTCGCTGAAACTGGACATCCCGCAGCGCGTGCTTCGGATACCCCTTCAAATCCATTACTTCCGCATCAGTCCAAAGGTCATCAACAACAGCAGTGTATTCTGGAATTCAGCCATTGCCGAAGGTAATAATACAGGGGCTCAAAGCGATGCACAGCTGGTGCTGGCGCCTTTTTCCAGCGCTATGGTGCCGGTAGGCCAACTGACGAATAATCGCACTGGGATAGAACTAAACTCTGAAACCAAAGCAGGTCGGTTTCGCATCAATGCGGGTTATAGCATTGCCCGCGAACTGGAGCGTATTGCTACACAAATAACCTATTCGCACCCGGTAAACAACCTGGCCTTATCGCGATTCTGGCGCTGGTCTTTTCCTGCCGGAGTGGGGCCTTATGCCAACCTCACCAAAGTATACCGCGGTGTTTTTGAATCTGTTGATCTGGTAAATGTAGATTCCCGCAAGGTTCCGCTGGACGATAAATATTTCAATACCGCTGAACTTCAAATCAAATATAAAACGCAGCTCGCCGGGAAAGATCTCTTTATAAATTACCTCGGTACCTACGCTTCGGTTCAGTCTTTTGCCTCTCCCTTTACCGTGTTTACGGAAAAAGCCTATCTCCGCACGTATTATCACCAGCTGGAGTCTTATCTGAAACTGGCCAAAAACCTGGTATGGTGCAACTATGCCGGCGCAGAGAGAATAATAGCCAATTACGATACCCGTACCGATGCCATCAGCCGAAGGCCCAAAAACCAGGAAGGCTATGGTATTGCCACCGGCTTCGATATCGAAATGAGCAAAGGTGCAGGCCTGTATATCAGGCAGAGAAAAATGTATTACAGAGACCGCAGCTTCAGTAAAGACCGATACCGCGGATGGGAAACCACTGTGGAATTAAAAATATTCTTTTGATGAAAATACTCATACGCAATAGCATTAAAATTTTCGGTTTCCTTGCAGCGGCAATGCCTATGGTAATGCTTGCACAAAACAGCCCCAAGTTTAGTATGAAAGGGGGTGCGCGTTCGGTTTTGGCCAACTCCGAATTGCAAGTGAAGGACAGTGTTCCTGACAAGGTCACTGCTCCCAAAAACGCCGGTGGATATGCCCTTATAGATTTGGGTTTCAATATTCGACCCAATAAAAACACCGAAATACTGGGTATGATTCGCATCAATAACCGTTTTGGCGGTTTCTGGGGTGCGGGCGTATCCTTTGATGTTCGTCAGCTTTGGTTAAAAGGCGTGATTGCCGATAAAGTCCGTTACCAGCTGGGTGATATCAACCTTAAACAGACACCGTTTACTTTCTGGAACCACGATGAGGACCGGTGCATGCAGCAGCCTGCAGTATTTGATCTTCAGCGGGATATTGTAAACTACGAATCCTTTTTCGTGCCCGGAACCTGGCGGCAACAGGGAGCGGCGGCAGATTTTGGATTGGAATCCGTAAAACTCAAATCTGACTGGAACTTTCATGGATACCTTACCCGTTTGAATGCCACCAATTTCGGCAGCCAGCCCGAACGCCTGCACACAGGGGCAACCGCCAACTGGGTATGGAACAAAAAGGCCACCCTGGCTTACAATATCAGCCGCATTTTTGATGTTAAGGAAACCGCAACACAACCACTGTTGTTTCAGAATACGGTGCAAACCTTGTCTTGGGAATGGAAGCAGGCAATCACCAAACAGCTGTTCACATTCGGAGGCGAAGCCGGCAATTCATCCTACCGCATGGTGCATGATACCGCATCACCACACCTGCAGGACTTTTTTGTTCATGGTTTTGTAAAAGTTGCTCCCGGCAGCAAACGCTGGGAGGCCGAAGCGGGTTATATCAATGTGGGACCCGATTTCAGGAGTATGGCTGCGCAGTCCAAGCGTATCGATTACAATGCACAACCCTTATTGTATAACCGCTATACCCAAATGCAGATAGACCGGCCTCTTCATCTGTTGGATTTTATTGGCAACACCAATCTCTACCGCACCGGTATCAATACAAGGCTGATGGCCTACAATCCTTTAATAAACAATGTGCTTCCATATGGAATAGCGACCTTTAACAGGCAGGGTTTTTATGCAAAGGCAAAGTATAATATTGTAAAAAATACTATAACAATCGATGCGCAACGCTGGCGTTTATCTGAAATTTTAGGGCAGGGAACACCCGAGCTGAAAAAGATGGATATGACCCGCCTGGATATAATCTGCGATGCAGGAAAGCTGCTGGGTTTAAAAAAACAAGCGAAGTTGCTATTGTCTGCCTGTGACCAGAACACCCGGCGTAAAAGCACCCGCGCGTATGAAGAGCTGGACTTGACTTCTCTGCAATGGTCGGCCGGTATGGAAGTAGAGGTGATGAAGGACATTGATTTGCTGGGTGGCTATACTGTGCTGCAAGGCAAAGGAAACGATATGATGGCCGTGCGCAACGAATATACCGAGGTTATCGATTTTGCAGGATTCTCAGCCAATCAAAAACACAGCACGGCCGCAGCCGGACTTCGTGTTCGCTTTGGTGGCAAGACTTACCTGGCGCTCATGTATCAGCGCATGCAATTTCAAAACAAGGCCCAGTCATACCGGGATTACAGTATCGGACAGATGCAGGCCATTTATAACATGACATTCTGATGAATATGAAAACACTATACCGCATATTGCCACTGTTGTTTATTTTGGCTTCATGCAAGCGCGAAAACAAGCCCTTTGAAGGCCCTAGCCTGGAAGATCTTAATGGTCCGTTTGGCATGGTAAAACCCTTCACGGCAAGCAAAAGTGCAGCTGATTTTTCAAAAGGGGAAACCATTGTTTTTGGTGCAGAATTCACCAAGCAATGCGACTGGACCATTACCATTTACGGGGATTTGAGCAAAGCGAGAAAAATTATCTCCGGGAAATCCCGTCAGATTAACGCCGCAAATGCCGAATGGAACGGTACTACCACCGTTTTGCCTGCATTCCGCACAGAACCCTGCCGCGCCGTGCTCAAAATTGCCGGGGTTACCGATAGCTTCAGTTTGAATGTGGGTGTTAACGGGGTACGGGTTCCTCAGGGGCTTGTTATTGCTGACTTCGAGACCGGACTGAACGCAAAATGGAATACGTTTATTCAATCTGGAGCCAATATGGATTTTAAGGTAAAAACCGATGGCTTTTCAGTTCAGGGCAAAAACTATCTGAACATGGCCGGAACGGTCTCTTGGGACTGGCTCATTGGCCTGATTGATTTTCCAGCGTCTGCCTATGGCTCACCCACACTGTCTTTGAGCACGGTTCCTGAAGATGTGTACTTCAACTGTCTTATTTATGGCGATGCAACCCCCAATCCCAGCAGGGTACTATTTCAGTTTAAAGAAGATGATAACAACAACAAGGTATTCGATGCCAGTGCCGACGACCAGTTTGACAAGGAAATCATTGTAAACTGGCAGGGCTGGAAAATGGTATCATTCAAATACAGCGATTTGATACACCTTAGCAATGGACAGCCGGCGCCCAACAAAGGCAATAACCGCCACAACCCGAATAGCATTGTTACCATTTCCATGCTGCATCTGGCCAATCCATCGCTGGGTGCGGCCGGCACCAAGATTGACTATCTCATCTTCACCGAGAAAGCCCCGCTGGAACTGTAATGAAAGCATTGTCTTGTGTTCTTAGCCTGATGTTGCTGTGCAGCGCCCTCCACGCACAGGACACGGCTGTACGCAATTTGGATACTGTACACATAACGAAAGGGGTTCTTCGTATGAAAAAAATGGAGCTGTACGATTATGCTGAAACGCGAACTATCGCTGATATCGGTGGTTTCAGTGCGCTGGAGCTTTTCGATGAAAGCATGGGCTCTGATATCTGGGTATCCAAAGAGTCGGCATGTGTTTCAGTAACAAAGGTTGACAATCGGCCTGCTTCCGGTTCCTATTGTATGCGTGCCAAATGGGATAAAATAGCCGGTGGCTGCAAATGGATAGGAATGGGCTTTGGCTGGGATAACTGGCAACCCAAGGATTTGTCGGGCATACTGGATTCCGCCTGCATTCAAATACAGATCCGTTCACAAACCGACACCTTGAAATCCTTGCCGTTGGCTCTGGCACTCGAAGATTACACAGGCGCTCAGTGTTTTATCGGATTTTCCGCCAAATACCTTAATGGCAGCCGTATTATGCCCGGACAATGGACAACAGCGCTGATTCCACTCACGGAATTTCCTTTTGACCGATTTCAGGCCCAGCCCGATATGATAAAACAGTTTATCATACAGTTTGAGGCTGACGGAGATGTGTATTTCGATAATATTAAACTGGTAAGAAAAAGCAGATAATCCATATGAATACAGGCATAAAGATGTTTCTGGCAATCCTTGTTTTTGCCTTTTCTCATACAATTAGTGCACAGAACAGCCGCGATGCAGCGGTGGAAAACCGCCTGAAGTCCATGACTTTGGAAGAAAAAGTAGGCCAAATGTCGCAGATAGACCTGGGTGTGCTTGCCGTGGGCAAAACATGTGAAGTTGCTGACCCCATCCGCCTGGATACTGCCAAACTTCGTCTTGCTTTCCAGCGCTACAAGGTAGGATCCGTGCTTAACTGCGGATGCGGGTTTCATGCCCTCAGCCGCAAGCGCTGGCTGGAACTGATTGACAGCATTCAACAGGCAAATAGCCTTTACACTAAACATGGCATTCCTGTTTTGTATGGCATCGATGCGATTCATGGAGCCAATTATACACTCGGATCAACCCTGTTTCCACAGCAAATCGGGCAGGCTGCTACCTGGAATCCGGAGTTGGTGAAGGCTGCAGCCCGGATAACTGCATACGAAACCCGTGCCTCCGGCATTCCATGGAATTTTTCACCGGTGCTGGATATTGGCAGGCAACCTCTGTGGTCGCGGTTCTTCGAAACCTATGGCGAAGATGTGTGTCTGGCCAAAAAGATGACAAATGCCTGTATCACTGGTTATCAGGGCAATACCTTCGGAAATGGGCAGGTGGCAGCCTGCATGAAGCATTTTCTGGGCTACAGCTACCCATTGAGTGGCAAAGACCGAACCCCTGTTTGGATTGGCGAACGGGAACTGAGGGCGTATTTTCTGCCCACATTTCAGGAAGCCATCCGGTTGAAGGCTAAAACCCTGATGATCAACTCCGGTGAGTTGAATGGCGTGCCGGTTCATGCCAGCTATCCCATTCTCACAACCTTGCTTAGAGAAGAGCTGGGCTTTGAAGGGGTGGCTGTTACCGACTGGGAAGATGTATACAAACTGCATACCACACACAAAGTAGCTGAAACGCTGAGGGATGCCGTGAAAATGGCCGTGATGGCGGGTATCGATATGAGTATGACCCCCAACGATTTTCAGTTCAATGAACTGTTGCTGGACCTGGTAAAATCGGGGGAGATTCCGGAAAGCCGTCTGGATATGTCTGTGCGGCGTATATTGAAACTGAAAGCAGATTTAGGCCTTGAAGGAAAAGTAAGCCTGCCATCGCTGACCGATTATCCGTTATTCGGCTCAGACAGTTTTGCGCGGGTGGCATATGATGCCGTAGGCGAATCGATAACCCTCCTAAAAAATAAGGGAGATATATTGCCGCTGAAGACCGAATCAAAGGTGTGGGTAATGGGCAACGGTGCCAACAGCCTCAATTACCTGAACGGGGCCTGGTCGCAAACATGGCTGGGTCAGGATACAAGTTTCAATGAGTCAAATAAATTAACCATCCTACAGGCTTTGAAAGCCGGTTATGGCAAGGAAAATATTTCAGAGGTAACAGCACAGTTTGTGGCCCGAAATACGCGCAAATCGAAACAGTTACCGAATGTTGTTCTGTATTGCCTCGGGGAAACGCCTGCCACGGAAATCCCTGGTAACATTGATGATTTGGCCATTACCATTCCTGCAGCAGACCGAATTGCACTGAACCAGCTGAATGCCAGAAATGTGCCTGTGGTATTGGTGCTGCTGTTGGGAAGGCCGCGCATCATAACCGACCTGGATGCAATAAGCCGTGCCGTGGTACATGCCTATATCCCCGGACAGGAGGGAGCAAAGCCACTGGTGGACTTATTGTATGGTAAAATAAACCCTTCGGGCCGCTTGCCTTTTACCTACCCGCGTTCATCAGGAGATATTGTACATTATGACCGTAAACGTACAGAAGACAATGATATTCATTTTGGCGATAAAGGCTACAGACCATTGTATGATTTTGGGTATGGGCTTTCCTTTACCCGTTACGACTACCGGGAACTAAAGGTAACGTCACAAAATGATACATTTGTTATTAATGTTATTGTAAGAAATACAGGAAGTCGCGAAGGCAAAGAAGTGGTGCAGGTGTATTACCGCGATGAATATGCCCCGGTTACACCCTCCCAGAAAAAACTTTGCGCATTTAGTAAGGTCAATCTTAAGCCCGGGCAGGATGCTGTTGTTACGCTTAAAGTTCCCTTTTCCGAGGTGGGAGACATTGGCGCTGATATGAAACCATTTAAGGCATCCGGTATCCTTCATTTCTTCGCCGGACAGCAAACCGTAACGATAAACCACAAACCCTGATGACCAGAATATTGTATTTCATTCCCGCTTTGGCAGCAATGTTGCTGTTGCCTGTATACTCCTGTAAGCAATCTGATCCGCCGGATAACAAGAGCCGGATAATACGGGATTCAGGCGATTTGGTCTTTTCCGGCTACGGCTGGAACATCAAATCCAGCACGGGCCCAGTGGGTCCCGGTCCCAATTATTTTAATGGTAGTGACAGCATGGTTTGGGTTGACAGCAAAGGATATTTGCATCTGCGCATTGCCAGAATTAACGGCAGGTGGCAAAGCAGTGAAGTTATCTGTACGGAAAATTCAGGTTACGGAACCTATGTGTTCTGCATCGAGAGCGATGTTGCCAATATCAATGAGCGTGTGGTACTGGGTTTGTTTACCTGGGATGACAATTCATTTCAGGAACAGGCAAACAGTGAAGTTGACATTGAGTTCTCCAAATGGTTCAGAGCCAATGACAGCCTTACCCTTACGTATTCCGTGCAGCCGGTAATTTTTGACAATCCAATTGCATACAGCGAGCGTTCTTTTAAGCCTGTAATGCAGGTGAGCAAGCTGAAACAACCCAGCACCCATATCTTTAACTGGCGTGCAGATCAGGTTACTTGGAACTCCTATACCGGATCTGTTTACCCGGGAGGAAGTCCGCTGGCAAGCTGGAGTTTCAACCTTAACAATCCCGTAAGGACCAAAATTGAGGGTGGCAGGGTTTCGAATCCCATTATCATACCAGCACCCGGTGCTACCACCCGTGCCCGCATGAATTTGTGGCTTTTGAGTGGTTTGCCCCCATCCGACGGAAAGCCTGTAGAAGTGGTGATACGTTCTTTTGAGTATATTCCTTAAAAACAAAAAAGGAGGCACATGGCCTCCCTCTTTGTATATCAAACCAAATGATTATTTGCTGTTGATGAAGATGCGCTCCTGGTAGCTGCCTTCTGCGGTATTGATAACCATCAGATACATGCCGGGCTTGGCGCTGTTAAGGTTGATTTCGGTGTTGATGGTTTTTCCTGTGAAGTCTTTGCTGTAAAGCTTCTGGCCTACTACATCATACACTTCGATGTTTCCTGCAGTGAGGTTGCTGAATGAAGCAGTTACATTAAACAATCCGTTGCCGGGGTTGGGGAATACTTTCACACCATGTGCAGCAATGGTAGCAGTGCCAGCAGTTGCACAGGTTACACACTTTTCCCAGCATACTGCAGGCATAGTGGAGTCTGAAGTAACCACACCCATACGGTTGGTAAACTGGCCTGTGGTTTTGGTGCAGCTTTCACCTCCGGTAAAGATTTCTTTGGTAGCCCAGCCATCAAGGGTAAACAGGTATTCGAAAGTGTCTGTGGCATTGATAGGAAGGGTTATTTCATAAACCTTGTCGTTATTGGCATCGGTCATAGTATTGCAGTTGCCGCACCAGTTGTTGAACGTACCATTGATGTTTACCGTAGTGAATGTAGCGGTGTTCTTGCTCATATCAACCTTGAAGGTCACATTAACCTTCTGTTTGGTATCGGCGCAGCTAAGGCAGGATTCAAAGCATACAGTATCAAGAACAGTGGCGCCTGTAATTTTCAGGAAGCGGTTGGTGAATTGCCCTACGGTTTTGGTGCAGGAGCTACCCTGAGCCATTTTTTCTTGTACTCTCCAGGTGTCCAGTGTGAAAAGATATTCAATAGAATCTTGTGGCAAAGGCAGTTTTACTTCCCAGATGCCATCTTTATCCGCGTCTGACATGGGATTGCAGCTGCCGCACCATCCGTTGAAACTGCCGTTTACAAATACACCGTTAAAGGGAGCGCCTTTATATTTGTTCATGTCAACCTTAAAGGTAACATCATTGGTGCACTCGCTGCAGCTACCCCAGCAAACCTTGCCGAGTACCTTTGGTCCTGTTACTTTCAGGAAACGGTTGGTAAAGTTGCCGGTGGTTTTGGTGCATGTGCTTCCTGCGGTCAGTTTCTCATCGTCTTTCCAGTTGTCTACTGTGAATTTATATTCAATGGAATCCTGGGTAATATCAAATGTGCCGGTGAAGATTTTATCACCGTCTGTATCCGTAAGTTGATTGCTGTTACCAGACCATCCGTTGAAATTGCCCGAAACGTAAACATTGGTGTAGGTGCCGGTGTATTGTCTCATATTCACATTGAAAGTGATGGATTTGTTGGTCACCGGAGTACAAGCCGAGCAGCTTTCAAAACAAACCTTGCTGAGGGTAACGTTGCCTGTAAGCCTAACAAAGCGATTGGTAAATCCGCCGGTAGTCTTGGTACAAGAACTGCCGGGTGTGAGAGACTCCTGTTTGCTCCAATTGTCCATAGTGAATTTGTACTCAATGGAATCATCAGTGATGGGGAAAGTAGCTTCCCAAACACCATCAGCGTCTGTATCCGTCAGTGCATTGCTGTTTCCGGACCAGGAGTTGAACGAACCACTTACATAAACAGTAGTAAATGAACCACCGGTGTAGTTGTTCATGTCTACTTTGAATGTAACCTGCTTTTGTGCCATCAATCCTGAGAAAACGGCCCCAAGCATCAAAATAGTAAAGATTTTTTTCATATCGGTTAAAGTTGATTTAATAACAAAGGTATAAAAACCATTCATATTGTACAATAAACAATAAGATTATTGTTAAAAATACAATAAGTCGTCTTTGGGTATTTGAAAATAGATTCGCAAAAATCTATAAATCAATCATATGTGATTAAATCGAATCCATTATTAGGTGAAAAACGAGTATGTATGCGGCAGCCTGTATAAGTTATTTAAGGCAACCTTACTACAAAAACACTTATCGCTTTATGGCTACAAACCTGTAGTCGCCTGTATAGGCACCTACAACGCCGAAAGCACCGGGGATGTTTCCTTTTATTTTGCCGGGAAGCTGGCTGATGCTTTGCTGTTGCCAAATATGGGCGTTGCGTGTATTGTAAAAATCAAACAGAGATTTGCTGATGTTTTCCAGATGAAACTCAATGCCTGTAGGCCTTTCAAAGGCTGTTTTCAGCAGACGGTCAGAGGTGTAAAAAACCATGTTTTTGTAAACACCGTTGAATGTAGCATCTGAAAAAATAACCTCTCGTGATGTATAATTATTGAAATCGTTTTCAGCCGCAGCCAGATCATCGGAGAACAAGGCAATGATCTCTTTTTTCAGAAAGCTGTCTGTTAACTTGCCTGTGTAGTCGTAAACATACTTATATGCGGTTTTGTATAAATAGCATCGATAATAATTGTCTTTTGTAGCATCATCATTAAACCACGCGGCAACCGAAAACGCGCGCCCAATGCCGGGAATAAGTTGTCTGGTGGTGTCAAATATCTTTATGGGTGCATGATCGGGAATAACCAAAGGAATTTCAAATGCTTGAATTCCGGGTACATTGCCCTTAAAAATCAGGGAATCACCTGCTTTTGTGGTATTGGAACCAAAAAGGTGAATCCCGTTTCCGGCATAAAGGGTACTATCCTGTTGCTGGCCTGCTTTCCACAGGGAGAATTTAGCATTGGCCACGGGCATGTCTTTGCTGCCGAATGGAGCCGTGAGCCTGCAGTCTGTTGTTAGTATACTGTCCGGTGTAACAAAGCAATGTACAGCAGGAATGGGGCTGGTTTGCATGTCCGGATTGTAAGGGATTTCCTTAACGCAGGCGCTAATGACAACTGAAATAGCGATATAAAACAGATGATTTTTCAAAAGGTAATTTTATAACTTACGTTGGGCAACAGTGGCAGCATGCTAACCTGGTATAGTTTTCGGTTTCCCAAACGATCAAAACCAGGATTAATGTAAAAAGGGTTAAACCGGTTGTAAACATTGAAAACGCCCAGTGTCCAGTGGCGCACGTAACCCTTGCGTTGTTTCTCCAGCGTAATACTGATATCAAGTCGGTGGTTATCTGCTGCGCGGGCGTTGTTGCGGTTTCCGTACACAAAAATATCGCGGTAAGGGTCGTTGGGTGTGGGTGAGCCGTACACAGCCACCGGCAGGGTGTATGCAAATCCGCTGTTGAAGGTCCAGGAAGCATTGATATCGACATCAGGCTTCCAGTGATATACACCGGCTACATATACATTGTGCCGTCTGTCATACCGGGCCGGAAAAGACTGACCGTTGTTCAAATCCGCAAACCAGCGGTTATTCCACATGAGCGTGTAAGCCACCCAGCCGTTGATTTTGCCGCTTGTTTTTTCGGCAAGCATTTCAAGACCATAGGCTTCACCGTTTCCTGCGGTAACAGCATCCTGCCAGTTCGTGCCTGAGGTAACGTATCCCGCATTGTCTTTGTATTCCAAAATATGGCTGAAACTTCTGTAAAACACTTCCGAGCTGAAAGCCCATCCTGTTTTGCTTTGGGCAAACCCCAGGCTCAGCTGATCGGACATTCCGGGCTGAAACCGGCGATTGCTCGGAACCCATATATCGCCGGGCAGGCCTAGCGTAAGATTGGTAAGCAGGTGAAAGAACTGTCTGTTTCGGGTGGCCGAAGCGTGCAGAAAACGGTTGTTTCCCAGCCTGTATTTAAGGTTTAATCTGGGTTCCGGCAGGATGAAATAATATGGATCGGGAAGTTTGAAACTACCCAGCCGCAGGCCTGCAGAACCCGACCACCGGCGCTTCCCGTTGTACTGAAATTCCGTATAGGTGAAGTATTCCGGAACATTCAGGCGATCATCATTGAAAAGCAATTCGCTTTCAGTATTGTTAATGCGGCTGAATTGTTTTCTGTTGCCGGGGGTAAAGCGATGATTGGATATTCCAACCCCTTGTTCCCAAACCCATCCTGGTTTAATACGCATGCGCATTTCCCAGGCGGCTTCCAAATCCTGAATACCGTTTTCCAGTTCATAGCGGGTGTAGTCATCCACATTGGTTTGGGGACTGATTTTACTTTCCCTTCTGAATGAAAATTCACGTTTGTATTCATAGCCATAGCGGGTTAAATGGGCTCGAAGCATCCACTCAAGGCCTGTTCTGGCCTGATAATTCCACTTGATTCCGGCTACGCGGTTTCCCCATCCCGTCAATTGTTTTTTACGCTCTTCCGTACTGATTTCCGGTTGTTCATTTACGGATGATTCGTTTAGTCCACCGATATCTTGCCCTGCGTATATTCCTGCACTGATACGGCTTTTGCTGTTAAAGCGGTGTGTTACGCGTGCATTCAGATCCCAGAAATAATAGAGGTTGCTGGGATTGATGCTGTCACTGAGGTTGAGAAACGATGCAGCCTGTCCCGCAAGAAAATCCAGGTAGCTGCGCCGCATGGAAAGGGTAAACGTAGTGCGGTCTTTCCAAATGGGACCTTCCAGAAAAATACGCCCTGAAAGCAGACCTACATTGGCAATACCGCTGATTTTTTGGCGGTTACCCTCCTTGCTTTGTACTGAAATTACGCTGCTTAAGCGACCACCGTATCGTGCCGGAAAACTACCTTTAAGCAGCCTTGCCGAGCGAAGTGCATCGTCGTTAAATACGGAGAAAACCCCAAACAGATGGTAGCTGTTAAAAACCGGCACATCATCCAGCAGCACCAGGTTTTGGTCTGCCGCGCCACCGCGCACATACATGCCCAGCATGCCTTCGCTTCCACCCACCACACCCGGAAGCATACTCAGGGTACGCACCACATCCGGCTCTCCGAGCAGCTGAGGCATCCAGCCCAGTCGGATGCGGTTCATTTCGTGCTGATCGGTCTGGCCCTGAATAACAGACTGCAATCCTCGTCCTTTCAGTGCCTGAATATGAACGGCGTCCATTGACGTATTTTGTTTCAGCATTTCATACTGCAGGTTGTAATCACGGTCTACATAGAGGGTGTCAAAAATGGGATTGAAGCCCGGATAGGAAATTTGCAGCACATGGATGCCCGGTAAAAGCCTTAGGCTAAAAAAACCGGCATCTGAGGTGGTTGTCATATGGGGTTTTAGCGTGGTGCCAACCGCGGCGGCGTTGATGTATTCACCATTCCCTGCAGAGATAATTTTGCCGGAAACACGGTATCCCGATTCCGGATGCAGGGGCAGGCGTTTCTGCAGAAATACCTGTCCGTTTTTTACCTCATAGCGCAATCCGGCTGAAGCCAAAAAATCATGCAGGGCCTGCGATGCACGCACATTTTGGAAGCGGAAACTAAACTTCTTGTCAGCGGAAGGGGCAAGGGCTGCATCATACTGAATCGGCATGCCAGTTCGTTCCTCAAATCCGGCAATGGCCGCTGAAAAAGAAACAGAAACAGCTGTGTAACTGATATTAATCGAAAGACCTTTTTCCTGTGCCTGAAGTTTGGTGCCTGCAAGCAGAAATAAAAACAGGATAACAGGGCCTCTCACGAGGTAAAATTAAATAAAAAAAGCCGAAGGGTGCGCCGAACTTATTTTTTTTGACTGTCTGCGTAGTCAAATACTTTTTTCAGCAGGGCAGTGGTTCTTTCAACCGGATTGGAACGGATGGCATTTTCCTGCTGTTCGATTTCCACAAATAGCACATTGGTTGCCTTTTCTGTAACGTAGGCATTCAAATCGGGATTGATATCCTGTTTGATACCAAGCAGTGTTTTATTAAGCGGCTTGTTGATTTCGCGGATTATTGGGTTCCAGTATTCGGTGATTTTCACGTCGTTCAGCGCCTGCTGAATAACGGGCTTAAAGGCTTGCTGAAGGGCTGCAGTGGTGGTGTTTTGCAGATACCTTGTCGCGGCACCGTTGCCACCGCGTAATATGCCCATAGCATCGGCAAATGACATATTCAATACGGCATCTCTGAAGATAGGCATGGCTTTTCCCATGGCATTCTCAGCCCCGTCGTTCATGGCCTTTATGGCTTTATCGAGTTGCCCGCCGATGGCGGCGTTCAATACGGCATTCCCACGGATTTTACTTTCCAGTTCCTGTATTTCGCGGGGTAATAATATCTTTCGGGCAGCATTTTGAAAAAACGCTCCGGGTTTGTTGAGCGCATTGGTTCCTTTTCCAACCCCGCTGATGAGTGCTTCTTTCAGCCCGGATGCGGCTTCAGACGCTGATGGTACCGGGTTTTCGGCTGTGGGCAGGTTAATCTGCACTGGCAGTTGGCTCAGTGTGTCGCAGGCAGGCAAAATCACAATACCGGCCAGCAGTGAAAAGAATATCCTTAAATGCATGTTATTATCAAATCAAAATTGATACCAATTTTTCCCGGTACAGCAATCAGTGAACATTGCCGGAATCTTCCGGGAATGCAGGTGTTGATGGTTCTTTGAAAACCCACCACTTCTGACCGATAAAATTCACTACCATTCCTACACAGGTGGCACCGATTACAGCAAGAAACTTATCCAGTTTAATGGTGAAAAACGGTTTTTGAACAGCTTGCTCGGTGTGTACAATCAGCATTTGAAATTCATTGTTGGGAAGCCATTGAAGGAACAGCTCGTTGGAAAGTACGTTTAATAAACCAGAGATGCTGTAAAGCACCATGTAGCGTGTGAATCGTTTGGTATCGCGGTTGCTTTGTCCCCAGGTCCATGTTTTGTTCAGGTAATAATTG
Source organism: uncultured Flavobacteriaceae bacterium (assembly GCA_964626685.1). Classification (GTDB taxonomy): domain Bacteria; phylum Bacteroidota; class Bacteroidia; order NS11-12g; family UBA955; genus RGEC01. Next base: position 219,584 of record CAZVJY010000001.1, on the reverse strand, counting down.
AACATGGTGGAGGATACCGTACTCATGGACTTGGCCACGAAGGTGGGCATCCAGGGCAACATGGTGAGCCCATAGTAAATACTTAGGTCCATTCCGAAACACAGGACCCCCACGATACCAAACTTGGTAAGTTCTATATAGGTTTCGCGGGAAATCATGGTTTATAGTTGCTGGATCAGTTTTCCGTTTTCAAAAGTACAGTCGGCACCCATGAAGAAACAAGCATTTTTTGGGGTATGCCCCGCGGGGAAATCAAAAACGACAGGAATTCCTGTGCCTGCCATGTGTTGGCGGATTATTTCTTCCGCCGTATGGCCATAGGGGATGGCATTATCCTTCATGTCAGTCATCCCTCCAACTATCAACCCTGACAGTTTTTTCAGCAGTCCGGCTCTTTTCAGCGCCATCATCATGCGGTCCACATGGTACAGATACTCATCGAGGTCTTCCAGAAATAAAACGGCGTTTTCGGTGTCGGGTTGTTCGGGGGTGCCGAGGGCTGCATAGACCAGACTGAGGTTTCCGCCCAAAAGTTTGCCGGAAAATCCAGAAACATGGCCGGCTGTTTGGTTTTGAGAATCAATTGCAACGTTAAGATGAAATAATGCATCTTCCGTACGGGCGATGTTTTCTTCCGTAAATGCATGTTTTATTCCCCAGTGGATGGCCATAGGGCCGTGTAGGGTGGGAATGCCCATTTTGTTGAGATGCAGATGCAGGGTGGTGATATCGCTGAATCCAATCAGCCATTTGGCATTGGATTTCCAGTCAACATCCTCAAGCAATTCCAGCATTTGCACACAGCCATAGCCGCCACGTGCGCAAAAAACAGCTTTAATATCCGTGTTTTGCCAGGCTTCCCGAAGGTCAGAAGCCCGCTCTTCAGCCGTTCCGGAAAACTGGTTGTAGCGGCCGTACAGGTGTTGTCCTTCCTGTAGGATCAGTTTTTTTTCGTTGCACCATGCCGCAAAAGCCGCCATTTCAGCTTTGTTTACGGCCCTCGCAGGCGCAATGAGGGCAATTTGGTCGCCGGGTTTTAGCGCAGTTAAGCTTCCCAATTCCTGATAATTTTTTCGGTTTCGGTGAGTTTTTTCAGTGATTTCTGAATGAGGTCCTTGGCCTCGTGAAGCGTGGCTTCCAGGTCATCAATACCAATTTTTCCGCTTTCAAGGTCTTTCATGATGACTTCCAGGCGTTTTTTGGCTGTTTCGTAAGAGAAAGTATCGTTTGTTTTCATTTTGGGGTAATCAAGGCGTGCGAATATCCGTCTGAAAAGCGGATTTCAATGTTGTCGTTATCCAACAACTGAGAATGTGACGTTACAATATGTCCGTTTTTGGAAATGAGTGCATAGCCCATTTCCAGGGTTTTGGCCGGTTGCAGCATATCCAGGTGCTTATCTGCCTGAAGCAGTTTGTTTTTTTCAGCCTCCAGTATCCAGGATGCCGCTGTTTTCAGTCTTCTGGATGTGTCTTGGGCTTGTTGTTTACCATTTTCCAGAAAGCGCGAAGCTGCATTGCCAATGCGGGTTTGTCCTTCCTGCAGCCAGCTCAGAAATGCCATGTTGTGTTCGGTAATGGCAGCTGCACAGCGGGTGGGGGTTTTCAGCATGGTGTGTCCCACTACATCGGCCACGCTGATGTTTCGGTCGTGGCCTATACCGGTAAGCACGGGTTTGGGGCAATCGGCAATGCATTTGGCCAGATCATAATCATCAAAAGCGGTAAGGTCTGTGTTGCTGCCACCTCCGCGCACCATGGCGATGACATCAAATTCCGATGCACGGGAAACAATATTATTGAGCTGCTTCAAGAGTTCCCTCGCCGCATTTTGACCCTGAACCGATGCGGGAAACTCTTCCACTTCATAGGTAATACTCCAGGTGTTTTCCTGCAGTTCTTTCAGAAAATCGCGGCGTCCGTCGCTGCCGGGGGCAGCTATCAAGGCTACGCGCTGCATCACCAGGGATTTGTTTAGCAATTGGTTTGCAGAAATATAATCGCCGTCTTCCAGCCACACCAGATGCGGCACATCGTAGGCCAGTTTACGCAATACTTTTTCGCGCTCCTGCTCCATTTTGCCCAGGGTATAGGCAGTGTCAATATCTACAATATTAAGCCGAAGCCCGTATCGTTCGTGAAACTGGATTTCTACTTCCAGCACTACCTGCAGGTTTTGTTCGAAGGTGATTCCGGTGATGTTTTCAAAATTTTTGATGAGATGAAAATGCTCGCGCCAGATAACTGCGCCTGCGGCGGCTGCAATTTCTGAGCCCTGTTTTTCCACCAGGTTAAGAAAAGCATATTGCCTGTTGTGGTAAATTTTAACATCGGTAGTTTCCGCAATAATGCGGAATGTGTGGCCGGAAAAGCCGGCCTCAAGGGCTCTGCGCACCCCGCCCATCAGATCTGAAAGGTTCATCCAGGGTTTCATGATATGCTCTTGATTTGGAACCTTCGCATCTTATCAAATGTAGGATAGAATTGAGAGAAAGGCAAATATTCCAGACTTACTGCGCAATAGTGTAGTAAAACGTGGCTTTACTGATTACACTGGTCATTTCATCGTTGCGGGTTTCAGCATATTTTTCAATAATGGGAAATCCTGCCTTTTGTTTCAGTTTTTTAAATGGCACATTCAGCACGTTCCGGTGAACGGAAAGGGACTTCCCCGGCTCGGCAGAACATTGGTGGCGGAGGTATTTGCCGGATGGAATGGTAAACATGCCAAAACCGCCTACTTTAGTAGCTTTCTGAACAGGAATGCCGATGAAAATTCGGGAAGGCTTCACTGCGTCCGGGTTTTCCAACAGTACAATGTGGTAGCTGCCGGTAATCACGGCCTTGTTGTCGGTGATGGCCTGCATGATGTCTGGTAATTGCTGTTTTAGTTGTTCGGGGATTGCCGGGTAACTGCAGCTTACCTCCTTGCCGAGTAAATAGAGGTTTTGTAAGGTGCTCTTGTCTGTAATGCTGTGTTCTCCCGCTGCTACCACATCGGGTTGTGTGGTCTCTGTTTGTGCTGTATCAGTTGTGTTTGCTGCGGCGGAGTCGGTGTCGGCATGTTTATCTGTATTGGCAGGATTGCAGGACCAGGCTAAAAGGACCATGGGCATTACTAAAGCAATAATTCGCATCATTGTTCAAAGTAACTACGGAGTTTGGACACGGCAAAGTCAATTTTTATTGTGCAGATTCTGTGTAAAAGGCAGATTTGGGTTTGGGTAAATATGGGTAACTTTGCCTTGTGAAATTTTTCGCAGAAATTGAAATCATGCCCAAAAAAGGGTTGCTGGATCCCCAGGGCAAGGCGGTTACGCACAGTATGTCTTCCATTGGTTTGCCTCAGGTAAGTGAAGTACGCGTCGGTAAGTTCATCACGATGGAAATGGAAGCAGCGGACGAGGCAGCGGCTTACTCAGCAGCTGAAACAGCCTGCAAAAAACTCCTTGCCAACCTCATCATGGAAAGCTACCATATCCGCGTAAAAGCGCTGTAATGGTTGTCTACAACGTCACCTGCCATATTTCCTCCGATATGGAGGCTGAATGGCTTGCATGGATGCGTGATGAACATTTGCCAGAGGTTATGGCCACAGGTTGTTTTCTGGATGTGAAAATGATGCGGCTGCTTACCCAGGCTGATGATGACGAAGGCATAAATATCGCTGTGCAATACACGGCGCAGAGCATGGTCGATTATGAGCGCTACCGTGACAATTTTGCACCCGCACTGCAGGCCAAAACCCGCGATAAATATGGAGAACGTGTGCTCGCCTACCGCAGTTTGCTTGAGGTGATTGGTTAGTGAACCTGGTCATGCTTAGGAAAGGTCAGCATGACAAACTACAATAACATTTTATAACTGTTAGCAAACAAGTTTACCTAGTTTAAAACTGTCATCTCAACAATTGACAGTAATGACTTTTGTGTATTCCTGCAAATACGGTATTGGTTAAATTTATATGCGTGCCAATTCCGTCAATTTCAGCATCTTTGCCAAATGATAAACATGATCAAGGCAGATAAGTTCCCCTTTGAAGGTCATGTTTTGATTGATGTTCGCAGCGAAGCTGAATTTGAAAGGGGGCACATTCCCGGAGCGGTAAATATTCCGTTGTTGCGAAACGATGAACGGGTGCAGGTAGGGACTATCTACAAGCAGCAGGGCAGAGTCGCAGCTGTGGCATTGGGTTTTAAGCTGCTCGGTCCCCGGTTTCACATACTTTATGAGGAATTTAAGGCGGCCGGCGCCAATCCCCTTTTTTATTGCTGGCGGGGTGGTTTGAGAAGCCATATTTCCGCCACAATACTTTCGTGGGGAGGACAGCCTGTGAGCCTTATTTCCGGGGGGTACAAAGCCTACCGAAATAGGGTTCAAACTACGTTGTCAAATCCGCGTAAAATGCTGTTGCTCGGAGGTATGACAGGTGTGGGCAAAACAGAAATCCTGCATATGCTGGCAGAGAAGGGGTATTCTGTGATTGACCTGGAAGGGCTTGCATTTCACAGAGGCAGTGCCCTGGGCGGTTTAGGCATGCCTGCACAGCCCTCGGTGGAAATGTTTGAGAATCTGCTGCACGAAGCGGTTACGGCTTTCCCTGTTTCACAAACACTCATTCTGGAAAATGAAAGTCGCAAGATAGGAGCCTGTGTTATGCCGGAAGGTTTTTGGCAGAATATGTTGCAAAGTTCTGTGCTTGAAATTGATGTGCCACAGCATCAGCGCATGGAGCGGCTTGAAAAAGAATATGCCGGTTTTGACCCGGAAATACTGGCAGAAAAGACCGAAAAGCTCAGAAAAAGACTGGGAGGATTGTTGTGCCAGCAGGCAAAAGAGGCTATCCTGAGTGGCGCAAAAACAACGTGGGTGCGTATATTAATGGGTTACTATGATAAATCGTACCGTTATTTTGTGGCGGAAAACGGATTTCGTTCTGAGCCTCAGGCTTGGGACTGGCAGCAAACCGAAAACAGCCTTGAATTGTTAATGAAAAAACTGAAATCTTATGGAATTGAAAAATAAAATTGCCGTGGTTACCGGCGCTAACAAAGGTATTGGCCTTGAGTGTGTGAAAATGTTGCTGGAAAAAGGGGCTGAGGTATATGGCATTTGCCGCAGCGGTTGCAGTTTGCAGCATGAGAAATACCATTGTTTGCATGCCGATGTGGGCAATCAGGCGCAAGCAGATGCGGTAATGGATAGTATTTTGCAAAAGCACGGTACTGTTGACATCCTCATCAACAATGCCGGACTTGGCTATTTTGGTGCGTGCGAAGAACTGAGCGTGGAACAGTGGCAGGAGATGTTCAATACCAATGTGAACGGTATTTTTTATTTTACACGCAGGGTGTTGCCGGGCATGAAGAAGCAAGACTCGGGGCATATTGTAAATATTGCCAGCATTGCAGGCCTAGAAGGGTATCAGCAGGTTTCTGGATATTGCGCCACCAAGTTTGCGGTGCGCGGTTTCAGCGATGCGCTATACAAGGAAGTGCGCGATTTTGGGGTGAAGGTTACCTGTGTGTATCCCGGCAGTGTGAAAACCGATTTTTTCAGACACAGTGCCAATATCAAGGCGCACGACAATATGCTTATGCCTGAAGATGTTGCGACACAAATAATATATGCGCTGGAAAGCCCGGCAAACTACCATCCTGTAAACCTCGAAATCAGGCCATTGAAACCAAGGGGTTGACCGTACGTAAATTGTTATTTATTTCTAAAAATAAATAAAATAAATATCCTATTTATATTGCTTTTTATCGGTAATTAAATCCAGGTAAAAATCTTTCATTAAGATTTTCATATTTGCGGATAAAACGCCTTTTCTTTCGTAAACTATAAAGTCACTGTAAAATCCTTCAGCATTGGTTTTGCTGATGTAAATAATATATACATGTGGATTCGATTTGTCAAAAGATCTCACTGGTATTTTATGAATGGTATATAAATTGTGCTTTTTAAGTGCTGTATCAATAAAATCCATATGTATATAGGGTAAAAGTAGCCAGCATTTACCTTCGGATTTTAATAGGTTTTTTATACTAAGTAACAGTTTTTCATAATCCAATGTCACTGTGTGCCGGGCCCTGCGTTTGGCGTCACTTTCGCTTTGCAACTGATTCTCAAAAAATGGTGGATTGCACACGATGGCATCAAATTGTTTGCCCGGTTCCCATTCTCGGATATCGGCTATGATGCCATGCAGACGGCCTTTCCATGGTGAGTTGCCAAAATTTTGATTTGCTTGGTTCACACTTGCTTCATCAATATCAACAGCCGTAAAATGCGCTTCGGGAAACCGTTGTGCCAGCATCAGCGACAATAATCCGGTACCCGTCCCAATATCCAGTACACTTCTGGCATTTCCAATGTCTGCCAGGGCGCCGAAAATACAGGCATCGGTGGTTACGGGCATACAACCGCCTTCCTGCGCTACTTCAAATTGTTTAAACCGAAATGGCCTGCGGGTTTTCATGCGCCAAACAACGTCGCGGGATCCGTGTGAGCTACCGTTTTTTGATCCCATTCCCATCTGTAATTGCCTTTATCCTGCAACAGCAGCATGGCATCCGCGCTTTTCAATGCCAGTTCGAGGTCATGGCTGCTGAATAGGATGGTTTTGCCCAGCTCACTGCACCATTTTTTCATGCGCGCCAGCATTTCTCTTCTGCCGGGATAATCAAGAAAGGCCAAAGGTTCATCCATCAGCAATACCGGAGTTTCCTGAGCCAGTGCGCGCGCAATCATTACCTTTTGTTTTTCGCCGTCGCTGAGGGTGTTGAATTGTCTTTCGGCAAAAGCTTCCATGCCGCACATTTCCAGTGCTTTTAGCAGCTCTTTTTCATGGTCCTTGATGTTGCCGTTCCAGCCGGATACAAAGCGCAGGCGACTACTGAAAACAACTTCTTTGGCTGTTGTTAATGGCATGTTGGGCGGGTGCGTGAAAACCTGGCTGATGAGTGATGCGCGGGTTTCTGTGCTCACTTTGTGCAAATCGGAGCCATTGATGATTACCCTGCCGGATAAAGGTTTTTCCAGTCCTCCAAGAATCTGCATCAGTGTACTTTTGCCAGCCCCGTTTTTGCCTGCCAGCAGCAGCAGTGAGCCCGGTTTTATGTCAAAATTCATAGGGCCGTGCAATACACAGGATTTTTTTTCTTGTACGTAGCCACTTTCCAGAGATTCTGCCCTAAACATCGTTATTGCCCCACAAATTTGCGCATTTTTGCATTGTGAATTTGCATTTATCAGCCGCCTCCGAAAAAGATATTTCCACCATTCAGGTACTGGCCCGCGAAATATGGAACGACCATTATCCCGCCATCATTGGTCAGGCGCAGGTTGATTATATGCTGAACCGCATGTATGCCGAAGAAGCCATGCTGCACCAAATGCAGAGCGGACAGCTTTTTTTTCTTGTGCTGGAAAATGAAACCCCCATTGGATTTGCTGCATTAGAAAATAAGGGGCCTGGAAACTATTTTCTGAATAAATGTTATATCAAAACCACCCAGCAGCGCACCGGTGTGGGATCTTATGTTATTCATGAAATCATGAAAAATTACAGGGATTGCCGCGAACTGCGCCTGCAGGTAAACCGGCAGAATTACAAGGCCATTAATTTTTATTTTAAAATGGGTTTTGTGATAGAGCAGGTGGCCGATTTTGACATCGGTGACGGTTATTTTATGAATGACTTTATAATGCTGCTGAAGCGTTAATTGCCCAGTTTGTTGGCCAGCTGACCGCAGGCTGCATCAATATCTTTACCGCGGCTCCTGCGCACATTCACAATCAGTTTTGCAGCGGATAGTCCGTTGGCAAAGCGTTCGAGTTTATTTTCCTGGGTTGGAAGGTAAGGAGCCAGTTCACCTATGGGGTTGTATTCTATCAGGTTGATTTTACAGGGGAATTTCCGGGCAAAGGCAATCAGTTCGCGCATTTCCTCTCCATCGTCATTTATACCTTCTATAACGGTGTATTCCAATGTGGGCCGGGAGCCTGTTTTGTCATACCAGTGTTTCAGCGCTTCGGCCAGCATTTCCAGGTTGTTGCTGGCGTTGATCGGCATGATGGCGGTGCGTTTCTCGTCGTTGGCTGCGTGCAGGCTCAGTGCCAGGTTGAATTTGGCACCGTCATCGGCCATTTTCACAATCATTTTGACAATGCCTGCAGTGCTCACGGTAATACGCTGCGGGCTCATGTTCAGGCCGTTTTCACCGGTTATGAGTTCCACGCTGCGCCACACATTTGCATAATTGAGTAAGGGTTCACCCATGCCCATGTACACAATATTGTCAAGCCCTTTGCCATAGTGCTTTTCGGCCAGTTCATTCAGCAACCATACCTGATCATAGATTTCGCCTGCTTCGAGGTTGCGCTGCCGTTTTAGATAGCCAGTTGCACAAAATTTACAGTCCAGGCTGCATCCTACCTGGCTGCTAACGCAAGCCGTAACGCGGGTTTCGGTGGGTATTAGCACGCCTTCAATCAGGTTGCCGTCGTGCAGCACAAAACTGCATTTTATGGTTCCGTCTTTGCTTTTTTGCTGGGTGTGTATTTGCGCGGGCAGCAGGCAGAAATGGCTTTGTAGCTTTTCTCTCAGTGCCAGCGATAAATTGGTCATGCCTGCTATATCCCGGGCCCCTTTCTTCCACAGCCATTCATAAATCTGCCGGCCCCTGAATGCGGGCTCCCCAAGGTCTTTGAGGGCCTGTTCCAGTTGCGGAAGGGTAAGGGATCGGATATCCTGAGCGGTACTCATTTTTTGCGGAAAAACAACGTCACCGGCACACCGGTCAGCGGAAATGCTTCGCGCAGCTTGTTTTCAATAAATCGGGAATAGCTGTCGGCCACGTATTGTGGCAGGTTGCAAAACAGCGCTATAGCCAGCCTTTTGGAGGGCAGCTGGGTCACAAACTTAATTTTCACGAATTTGCCCTTGCGGCTGGGTGGCGGAAACGCTTCCATGATAGGCAACAGGTATTCATTGAGTTTGTGGGTGGGAATTTTCATGGTCAGGCCATCATACACCTGCAGGATGGTTTCCAGGGCCTGAAAAATACGCTGTTTGGTTACAGCAGAGATGTACAAAATCGGCACATCCACAAATGGTGATATTTTGGATTTGATATCTTCGGTGTATGCGAGGTGGGTATTGGTGTCCTTTTCCACCAGATCCCATTTATTTACGAGTATCACAACCCCTTTCCCCAGGCGGTGTGCCATCCAGAACAGGTTCAAATCCTGCGATTCCAGGCCTTGGGTGGCATCAATCACAATTACCACCACATCGCTATTCTCCAGCGCACGCAGGGAGCGCATTACACTGTAAAATTCAATGTTTTCATGCACCTTGCTTTTGCGGCGTATACCGGCGGTATCCACCAGGATGAATTCTTTGCCGTAGGCTTTGTATTTGGTGTCCAGCGAATCGCGGGTAGTGCCGGCAATGTTGGTTACAATATTGCGTTGGGTTCCAGTGAGGGCATTTACCAGGCTGCTTTTGCCCACGTTGGGTCTTCCTACAATGGCAATGCGGGGAAGGTCTTCGTCAATGCTGGTATCGGGAGCTTCTTCCTTGAGCCGCGCAGCCACTTCGTCAAGCAAATCTCCGGTACCGTGACCATTTGCGGATGAAATTTCGAAATACTGGTCGAAACCGAGGGTGTAGAATACGGAAGCATCCATGCTCAGTCTTTCGTTATCAACTTTGTTTACCACCAGCAGCACGGGTTTTTTGGAGCGCCTCAGAATCTGGGCAAATTCTTCGTCCAGCGGATGCACATCGCTCATCACATCCACCACAAAAAGCAATACGGAAGCTTCTTCTATGGCAATGTGAACCTGCTCGCGAATGGCAGCTTCAAACACATCCGAACTGTCGGGTACAAAACCGCCGGTGTCCACTACGGAAAACTCAATACCGTTCCACTCAGAAGTGCCATAGTGGCGGTCACGGGTAACGCCGCTCATATCATCAACAATGGCTTTGCGTTCTCCTGTTAAACGGTTGAACAATGTTGATTTACCCACATTGGGCCTCCCTACTATAGCTACCAAACGACTCATAATAAGGTACAAAGATACAGCTTAATTTTCAGGGCTTACCTTTGTACCATGTCTTCTCATTGTATTTCGGCCATTGCTGCCGTTGGAAAAGGCCTGGAACTGGGCGCAGGCAATGATTTGCTGTGGCATCTGCCAGATGATTTTTCATGGTTCGTACAACATACCCGCGGTAAACCCGTTATTATGGGCAGAAAAAACATGCAAAGCCTGGGCAAGCCGCTTAAGAAACGACTTAATATTGTGATTACCCGAAATCCTGAAAATGTAATTGATGGATTTTACGCAGTTGATAGCCTTGAAAAATCATTGGGATATGCTAAATCGCAACATGACGGTGAGATATTTATTATTGGTGGCGGAGAAATTTATAAACAGTCTTTAGCCATGCTTGATAAATTATATATCACGGAAGTAGATGGACATTTTCCGGGTGCCGATACATTTTTCCCTGCGTATGAAAAAATATTATGGAATGAGGTTTTCAGAGAGCATCATTCCATTGATGAAAAACACAAATACGCGTTTGATTTTGTGATTCTGGAAAGAAAAAATGCCTAGTTTTAACCGATATATCGGTTTATTGTTATGTTTTAAAATTCACATCCTATTTGCTCAAAATAGTATACCTAATCGTAATATAGCGATAATAGGAAATCGTACTACCAAAGAAGAAGTTGTTTTCAGGGAATTGGGCCTTGATAAAAATGAGAATACCCTGTTTAATGATAGTTTGAAAACTCTTTGGATACAGCGTACAAGCGATTTGGGATTGTTTACACATGTAGAAATTCAATTGGCCAATGACTCTGTTTTTATTCTGCTAAAAGAAAAAAAATACACCTGGTTTTTGCCTGAAATTACCTGGGCTGATCGCAATTTTAATGTCTGGTGGCAAGGGAAAGACCTGTCTCGTCTAATTTATGGAGGAACGTTATTTTTGAATAACCTCAGAGGCCGGAACCAGACGCTGGCACTAAAGGCCATCCATGGATATAACCGCAGTTATGCTGTACAGTACAGCAGGCCGTTTCCAACTTATAACAGAGGGTTTGCCTACTCTATTGGTGCCGGCTACTGGAGCAACCACGAATTGTGGTATCAAACTTCCGGTGACAGATTGCAGTTTTTGCGGGTAGAATCGGAACCCGTGCAGCGGAATACCTGGCTAAATGGTATGCTGAGAAAACGGCTTAGTTACTACAGCTTTTTGGAATGGCAGGTTAATTATGGAACCTATCGCTATTCGGATTCGGCGGTTAAAAAGAATGAACGGGCTGTAAAGCAATACATGGCCGGACAAAAAGGAGATTACGCGGGTATTGGATTTGCATACACCACGGATCACCGCAGGCAACGTCATTATCCAATGGATGGTTATTATGTTAAAACTGGGGTGACTTATACCAGGCTAAATCCGCTGTCACGCTCACCGGTCATCGCACAGGGTTACATGAAGGCAAATTATTTTAAACCCATGGGAAGCTGGGTGTTTACCAATGCCCTGCAGGCTTCATACAATGCGGATCTGAATGCTTTATTGGTGGGAACATTGCCCTACGTTTTTGCCCGTCAGCTGGGCTATGAAAACCGCTATGTTCGGGGTTATGAGCCATATGTGGCCGACGGAATGGGTTTTATACTGGGTAAAACCGGTCTGAGAAGGCCTGTTTACAGGCATTCCGGGAAAATGGTGCCGGGAATTTCAGCTTTTGAAAATTACCGAACACTGCCTGTTAGTGTGTGGTGTACTATCTTTGCGGATGCAGGCCGCGTTATCAGACCGGTAATGTTGCCTGAAAACACCCTGAATTCCCGCTGGATGACAGGTGCAGGGGTAGGCCTGGATGTGATTGTGTGGTACACAGCCATGTCGCGCTTCGAACTGAGCCGCAACCACTGGGGAAACTGGGTATTTAATATGTCTTTTACTAACGCTTTTTAAGCATGAAAATAGGGGTATACGCCAAATCTGTCAGGGATCATAAGCATGAGTCGGGTTTTAACCTGTTGCTCGATACCCTGAACCGCCGTGGACACGAAGTTTGGTGTACCCAGTCATTGGTGGATTACGTGCAAATGCATGGAGGCACCGAATTCAAGCTGAATACCTTTCAGCATCTTTCTGCCAAAGAACCTTTGCTTGATCTGCTTATCTGTGTGGGTGGTGACGGTACCATGCTCGATGCCATTTCTCTGGTGCGCGACAGCAATGTGCCGGTTTTGGGTTTGAATACGGGTCGCTTGGGCTTTCTGGCAGGTATTTCTGTTGAAGGCATAGACAAGGCAATTACCGACGTGGAGCGCGGAAACTATACAATTGAAAGCAGAACCCTGCTTCAACTGGAGTCTACCACCAAGTTGTTTGATCATGCGTTTGCGCTCAACGATTTTGTGATACACAAAAAAGAAACCTCCAGCATGATAGTTGTTCATACTTACCTGAACGGGGAGTTCATGAACAGCTACTGGAGTGATGGTTTGATAATTTCAACACCCACGGGTTCTACGGGTTACTCGCTGAGCTGCGGTGGCCCCATTATCTTTCCCGGGTCGGACAATTTTGTCATTACACCTATTGCCCCGCATAACCTGAATGTGCGGCCGGTGGTGGTGAGCGACAACCTGGTAATCAGTTTTGAGATTGAAGGCAGGGCGAGCAGTTATCTGGCATCACTGGATGCCCGAAGCCAATCCATTAGCGGCGAAACCCACATGGCTGTTCGCAAAGCCGATCATGAACTAAAAATATTGCGCCTGCATGGCGATCATTTTATGGATACCCTCAGAAACAAACTCAGCTGGGGTTTTGACAAGCGAAATTGAAAAAAGTAATTGTCGTTATCGGGTTCTTTTTTGTTTATGGGCTGGGTGCCCAGAGTATTCCTAAAATCGGCACAGACACAACCGTAGACGTAGCCTGCTGGAATACCGAGTGGCTGGGTAATTCACAGTTTGGACCATCGAATGAGGTAACCCAAATGAAAAACGTGGTGGCCGTCATGAAAGGTATGGATCTGGATTTGTGGGGCATGTGTGAAGTGAGCAGCCCCGCGGCCTGGGATACACTCAGGGCAAGGCTTCCTGGCTTTGATGGTGTGATTTCAACCTGGTCTCAAACCCAGAAAACAGCACTGATTTACCGTAAGAGTATGTTTCGTGTACTCAATGCCCAGCACATTCTGGCGGTGTATGAGCGCGAGTTTGCCTCGGGACGCTTACCGCTGGAAGTAATGCTGGAAGTAAATTCCGGTTTAAAAAAGGACACAGTCTATGTCATAGTGATTCACCTAAAGGCCAACACCGGCAACACGTCTGAGAGAGCCGAATCCTATGATTTTCGCAAGCGCAGCAGCGAGGCATTGAAAGATTATATGGATGCCCGAAAGTCGAGAAAGTTTTTGGTTATCGGCGACTGGAACGACGATCTGGATGTGAGTATTTACAACAATCTCGCTACACCATTTGCACGCATTCTTGCTGATACGGCTGCATATTTTTTCCCAAGCCGCACCCTTACACTTTCAGGGCAGCGCAGTACGGTTTCATTCAGCAATATGATTGATCACCAGATGGTGAACCGCAGTTTGAGGCCATATTATGTGGCCAATTCTGAGGCTGTTTTCCGTGCCGATGCATACATTTCAGGCTATGGTAACAACACATCCGATCATTATCCCGTTTATGCCCGCTATGATTTTCGCCGAACACCACCGTCAGTTTCAGTGAGGTCTGTAGTAAGGGAAATGGTGTTTGATGGCGCACAATGGCACTGTAAGGGAGGTCCGCAGCCCCAGCAATGCATGGTTTTCAGCTCTTCGGGGAAATGTGTATACGAAGGAGCTCCAAAACTGCCTGCAGATCTGCCCAACGGATTTTTAATCTTGGAATGGCGTTTTACGGATGGATTGGTTTTGCGTAAACTTTGGCCTAGGATTTAGTCTTTTTAGAAAAAAACCTTTATAGCCCTGGTATATCTTTGCTGCACATGCAGTCTGTCTATCGCGGAATTTCTTACCTGTTGTATCCGGGCACTATGGCAGCTATGGGTTTGGGTTTTACGCACAGTGTAGAGCCTGTTTCGTCGCAGGTGTGGGTTTTATTTTTGTGCGGAGCAGTCATTTTCCCTTTGATTTCGCTGTTGCTGTTTATAAGACTCGGAAAGGTGTCTGATATATTTGTTTTCAGGCGCGAACAGCGGCATGGTTTGTACGCACTCGGCATTTTGTTTTCATCTATAACTACATGGTTAATTTTTCGGGAAAATGCCCTTACTTCCATGATTTGGAGTGTGTGCAATACGGCGGTGCTGGCACTGCTGTTTTTGATAAATTTTTTGGGTTATAAGGCATCGGCACATATGGCTGGTGTTGCTGGTTTGCTGGCTTGGATAATATGCCTTCAAATGTCCGCAGCGCCTGTGTTTGCGGCATTAATTATGATGTTGGCTGTATATGTGGCACGAAAGGGATTGTCTGCACACAGCCATTTTGAACTATTACTCGGTTTTTGCCTTGGATTATTTGTTACATTTGCATTTGCTAGCCTTTTGCTGACCCACTATGGAATCTCCTGCAGTTTTATATGAAAAAAAGGGCAATGTTGCCCACATTACACTTAACCGTCCCGACGTTTTTAATGCATTCAATGATGACCAGAGCTATCAGTTGCAGGATGCACTGAAGCAGGCTGCCAAAGACGATGAGGTTCGTGTGCTGGTGCTAACCGGAGCAGGAAAGGCATTTTGCAGTGGTCAGGACTTAAAAGCCATCGCAGGCAGTAAAAACCGCAGCCTGAGTGAAAGTCTTTACAAGCGTTACAATCCTATTATCCGCGCCATGCGGGATATGCCCAAGCCCATCATCGGCAGAATCAATGGTGTGGCAGCGGGGGCGGGAGCATCACTGGCACTTGCCTGTGATTTTATCATTGCAGCCGAGCATGTTTCACTGATTGAAGTTTTTGTGAATGTTGGTCTGGTTCCTGATAGTGGCAGCAGTTATTTCCTGCCCAAGGCCATTTCGCCCGCCCGTGCTTTTGAAATGTGCACCATGGCTCAGAAAGTGACTGCACAGCAGGCGCTTGAATGGGGTTTAATCAACCGCGTGGTCTCGTCTGAAATGCTGGACGAAGAAGTAGATAAAGCAGCCGGTTATTATGCAAATGCCCCAACACTGGCCATTGGAATGATTAAAAAGATGCTGAATAAAGCCACACATTCTGATCTGGAGACCATGTTGCAATATGAAGCCTACTGCCAGGAGATTGCAGGGCGCAGCGAAGATTACCGCGAAGGTGTAACTGCATTTAATGAAAAGAGAAAACCAGAATTCAAAGGAAAATAGTCATATGAAATACCTTTACCTGTTACTTTTTACCCTTTTAGCCATCTCGACAAAAGCCCAAACGCCAGGTATAGAGCGTTGCGGACACGACCATGTGATGGAAAGCCTGGAGAAACAATACCCTGGATTCAGGGCTTCATACGATAAAGCCTATATTCAATGTGTGCATGGGCCCAAGGTGTTGCCAAGGAAGTTAAAGATTCGTGATACCACCTATTTCTTTGATACTATTTATACCATTCCGGTTGTGTTTCATATTCTTTACAATAATTCGAATGAAAATATTCATGATAGTCTGATATACAATCAACTGGAGGTTTTGAACCAGGATTTCAGTCGGTTAAATCCGGATACCGGAAATACGCGAAGTATTTTCAAAAGCAGGGCAGGAAGTACCCGCTTCAAATTTGTACTGGCCACCACTGACCCTTCAGGAAATCCTACTACGGGTATTGTTCGCAAAAGTACAACCCTGACCAATTTCTCTTTCAACAATGACAATATCAAATTCTCTTCCCAAGGTGGAGATAATGCCTGGAACCCGCTGAAATATCTGAATGTTTGGGTAGGTGATTTGCAGGTACCGAATCAGGGCAGTTTGGTTCTGGGATATGCATACCCTCCTTTTGGACATCCCAACTGGCCGAATTCATCATGGGTTGGAAACAATAACCAAGGTGTGGTCATTCATTTTCAGGTTTTTGGCCGCAACAATCCCAGGGCTGCAGGAACATTGTCTGCCAACCGCCGGGGCAGGGTTGCAACGCATGAGTTCGGTCATTATTTTGGGTTACGTCATATCTGGGGTGATCCACCTTTCTTTACCCCTGGCTGTTCTGTGGATGATTATCTTTTTGATACGCCTAATCAGGCTTCCCGCAGTAACTTCAACTGTAACTTGGGTGTAAATACTTGTACTGATACTAAAGATGACCTGCCTGATATGATAGAGAATTACATGGATTATAGCTCCGAGACTTGTCAGAATATGTTTAGCCGTCAGCAAATTCAGGTAATGCGTTCTGCAATAAAAGATTACCGCACTGCGCTGCCCATCAAGGTAGAGGTTGTGCAGAAAATGCGCATTTTTGACACGTTTGTATACAATGAGGTAAAGATTTTTGCCAGAAATAGCAACCAGTCTGCGGTGGTGGAGGTTACCAATGAAGAATTACTGAATACCTTAACCTTGAGTGTGTATGATGCCGCAGGCCGCCTGATGGTGGAAGACATGCCTGTTAGGCGCAATGAGGAAATCATTTCCACGGCGCGTTATGCTCCCGGGGTTTACATCTTCCAGCTCAAGCGTGCCGATACCCGAAAGCCTGTGAAGACCGAAAAGTTATTCATCAGCAAAAGTTGAGCAGCGGCAAACTTTACATCGTCGCCACACCGGTTGGCAATTTGTCAGATATGACATTTAGGGCGGTGGAAACGCTTAAAACAGCCGATGCTGTATTGGCGGAGGATACCCGCAGCAGCAAAGTGCTTTTCAATCATTATGGCATACAAACGCCTCTTGAATCATTTCACCAGCACAATGAGCACCATCGGCTTTCCGGAATTATCGATCGCCTGAAGAAAGGGGCCGTTTTAGCCCAGATTTCCGATGCAGGAACTCCAGGTATCTCCGACCCGGGATTTTTACTGGCAAGGGCCTGTGTAGAGAACAATATTCCTGTTGAGGTGATTCCCGGCGCCACCGCCTTTATTCCGGCTTTGCTGAAAAGCGGTTTTGCCTTGCACAGATTTGTATTTGAAGGGTTTTTACCCCCAAAAAAAGGCCGCCAGACCAAATTGCTGCAGATGCTTGGACAGCCTTGTACTGTTGTTTTTTATGAGAGTCCCCACAAACTGCTGAAAACCCTTCAAGCACTGAAAGACCTTGGAGCTGGAGAACGTAAAATCAGTGTTAGCAGAGAGTTAACCAAAAAATTTGAAGAAACCATTAATGGTAATGTGGATGACCTGATTGGTCATTTTTCCCTGCACGCGCCCAAGGGTGAATTTGTAGTGGTTTTAGAGGGAACGGATTATACTGAGGAGGACCACACAGATGAATAAGTGGAAATGGCTGTATTACCTGCTTGCACCCGGGATTTGTCTATGGCTGGCCTGGCCGCCCATTGGCATTTTTGTGCTGTTGTTTGTAGGGTTTGTGCCCCTGCTTCAATTGCAGGAAGAATGGCAGGAACGAAGTGGAATGAAGTGGTGGACACGGTTATATGGCGCCTTATTCTTTTGGAATCTTTTCACCACCTGGTGGGTATGGAACAGCACTGCTCCAGGTGCAGTAGCCATGCTGCTGCTGAATACCCTGTTTATGACCCTTCCATGGGTTTTGTATCGCTATAGCCGCAAAAAACTGGGTGATCCTGCTGTTTACCTGTTTGTGGTTTTCTGGCTTACCTATGAATTTTTACATCACCGCTGGGATTTGAGTTGGCCATGGCTTACGTTGGGTAATGGATTAGCCTCGGCACCGTGGCTGGTGCAGTGGTATGATATAACCGGAACATTGGGAGGCTCGGCTTTTGTGCTGGCCATGAATGTGCTTATTTGGAAAACATGGAAATACCGCAGCCGGAGTTATGGAGTGGCTGCCACCGGATTGCTGGTTTTTGTTTGGGCTTCTTCGGTATTCAATGGCTGGAAATGGAATCAGACCGTAATACCTGATAAGACTGTGAAAGTGGCCGTTTGCCAGCCCTGTTATGATCCCTGGAATGAAAAGTTTTCGAGGCCCTCTTCTGAAATGGTGGACGAAATGATAGCCCTTAGCAAAAAGGCTATAGATAATAATACATTTCTATTGGTATGGCCTGAAACCAGTATTACTTCTTCCATTGACACAGACCATCCGCAGCAGCATCCTGATGTTAATGCCATAGCTGCTTTTCGTAAGGACTTTCCTTCGCTGCATGTTCTAACAGGAGCGGATATGCAGCAGATTTACGAAAACTGCAAAGTTCGTCCCAACGGCACGGCACGTCCTACGCAGGATCCCACCCTCTGGTGGAATGCATACAACAGCGCAGTGTTGATTGGCGATAGCCCATTTCAATATTACCACAAGAGCATACTGGTACCGGGAACCGAGCAGATGCCCTTTGTGCAGCATTTCCCCTGGATTGACAAACTGGCGGTAGAGCTGGATGAAAACTCCATATCGGGCAGTTTAGGTAAAAGCCCTGCACCAAAAGTGTTTGACGCGGGTAAACTTAAAGTGGCACCCATTATCTGCTACGAGAGCATTTACGGTGACTATACCGGCCGTTTTGTGAAAGACAGTGCAGATTTATTGTGCGTGATTACGAACGACGCCTGGTGGGGCAACACACCCGGCTACAAACAGCATCTTGCCTTCGCACAATTGCGGGCTATAGAACATAGGCGGTGGCTGGTGCGCAGTGCCAATACAGGAATCTCAGGCTTTATCAGTCCCTACGGTGATATAATCAAATCTACACAATGGTGGGAAAAGACGGCTATCTCTGCTGAAATAGACATAGACAGCAGCCGCAAAATGACCTTGTATACCCGCATGGGTGATTTGACATGGTTGTTAATCCTGAGCGGAATATCTATGGCTCTGGGATTGGCTTATTTCTTTCGTTTACAAAAGGCTGCTACACCCCCCGCGTGATGCTGCGCACCACGTCGAAGCCCTGTAAAAACTCTTTGGCAATGATTTTTAGCATGGTGTATAATGGAGCCGCCACAATCATACCGCCTAATCCGGCCAGCTGAAACCCTGCCAAAACCACAAAGAACAGTTCCAGTGGATGCACTTTCAGTGAATTGGAGAAAATGAGGGGATAGGAAACCATGTTGTCAAGCAGAATGGCTATTCCGAAAACAGTAGAAACCTCCATTAAATGGGGTAGTATGGAAGTGTAGAAATCTGCACCGATATGCCCGCCAATACTGAACATCAGTGCTACAGACAGTCCCATTATCGGGCCGACATAACTGATAAGATTGATTAACCCGCAGAAAACAGCTATGGTGAGCGCATAGGGTTCACCGACAATACTTAATCCAACAAATATATAGCTTCCAAATACCAGCACCTGTAGCAATATGCTTCTAAAGTACTTTCCCAGCAATTTCTCAATGGCCCTAAGAACCTTTTGCATTCGGGGTTCAATCGTATCGGGTGTCAGGGTGTGAATAACCCTGTACAGAAGAAACTTTTCCTTCAGAAAAAAGAATGAGATAAAAAGCACTGAAAAAATCCAGCCACCCGCGGTACTTACGCCTCCCAGGATATCGGTCACTGTGCTACGGATATCTGCTGTTTGTATCCAATGCATAAAATCCTGTTTAATGTGCTCCGGACTAAACAGCTGGCCATCTATGCCCCATGTGGAGAGATAGTGCTGTAAATCGGCAAGAGGTGGGCCAAAACTGCGTTTAAAATCTTCACTTGAGATATGGCTGATTCGGTCAGCCTGTTCCAGCAAAGGCGGAACGATTAAGCGCAGGAGAGCAAACATGGCGGCAATCAGCAGAGCAATGATTGCGGTAGCATAAACCCACCTCGCCAGGGGTTTCTTTTTCCAGGTAATGCGTTTTTCCATTGCAGCCATCAAGGGTGCTGCAATAAAGTTAATCAGCGCAGCGACAAGAAAGTATGCGATGACACCGCGCAGATACCACGCTGCAATGAGAATGGCAACAATCGCAAGTCGGCTAATCCACTTTTTATGATTCTGGTTCAATAACAGGGGTATCGTCAGCAGGTGTTTCCGGTTCTATTAATTCTGCTTTCGGTTCTGTAGTTTCAGGAACTTCCTCCGTTGCGGGTTTATGGTCAAAAGGTCTTCTTCCAATAATTCTTTCGAGGTCTGACTGGAACAAGATTTCCTTTTGCAACAATTCTTCAGCTACTGCTTTCAGTTCTTCTTTCTTTTCGGTCAGCAGATTCTTGCAGCGGTTATAGGCACCTGCAATGATGTTGCGCACTTCCTCATCTATCAGTTCGGAGGTTTTCTCGCTGTAAGGCTTTTGGTAGCCATATTCGCCCTGCGGATCATAGAACGAAAGGTTGCCTACTTTTTCGCTCATGCCATAAATGGTAACCATGCTGTAGGCCATTTTGGTGATGCGCTCCAGGTCATTTTGTGCACCTGTACTTATTTTTCCGAAGAAAATGTCTTCTGCAGCCCTGCCACCCAAGGTCATACACATACTGTCCAACAGCTGCTCGGTGCGGTACAGGTATTGTTCTTTAGGAAGATACTGTGCGTATCCCAAAGCAGCCACACCGCGGGGAACAATGCTCACCTTCAGCAGGGGATCGGCATTTTCGAGGAACCAGCCTGCGATGGCATGACCGGCCTCGTGGTAAGCTACAATCTGCTTTTCTTCGGGTGAAATGATTTTATTCTTTTTCTCCAGTCCGCCGATGACGCGATCAATGGCATCCTGAAAATCCTGCATATCTACGTGATCTTTGCCATGGCGTGCGGCGATGAGCGCAGCTTCATTGCAAACATTGGCAATTTCTGCACCGGCAAATCCGGGCGTTTGTGCGGCCAGTTTATGTGCATCTACATCGCCTGCCAGCTTGGTAAGGGGCTTCAGGTGAACTTTGAAAATTTGTTCTCTGCCTGCCAAATCAGGTCGGTCTACAGTGATTTGTCTATCGAAACGGCCCGGACGCAGTAAGGCGCTGTCAAGAATATCCGGACGGTTGGTGGCAGCCATGATAATTACACCGCTGTCGGTTCCAAAGCCATCCATTTCAGCCAGAAGCTGGTTCAGTGTGTTTTCACGTTCGTCATTGCTGCCCTGCACCAGGTTTTTACCACGGGCCCGGCCTACGGCATCAATTTCATCAATGAAGATAATACAGGGGGCCTTTTCTTTGGCCTGTTTGAACAGATCGCGTACACGGCTGGCACCCACCCCCACAAACATTTCCACGAAATCAGAACCTGACAGAGAGAAGAAGGGAACCCCGGCTTCACCGGCAACGGCTTTAGCCAGCAGGGTTTTGCCTGTTCCGGGAGGGCCTACAAGCAGCACGCCTTTAGGAATTTTACCTCCAAGGTTAGTGTATTTTTTAGGGTTTTTAAGGAAGTCAACAACCTCCATTACTTCTACCTTGGCTTCTTCCAGACCTGCCACATCCTTGAAAGAAATGTTAACTTTGGTGTCTTTGTCAAAAAGCTGAGCTCTGGCGCGGCCTATGCTGAATATGTTTGAACCGCTTCCACCACCACCACCGCCCACACGGCGGAACAGGATGCTCCAGAAAATAAGGAAAATACCTATGAAGAAAAGCCATTGAAACAACTGGCCCATGAAGTCGCTGTGTGATTCATAGGAAATAGGCGGTATGGGAGTTTCAGTCTTCTTTTCCTTCAACTCCTCTTTCAAATCCTTGATTTCATTGTTGAAGTAACCCTTTTCTATTTCAAAGTAGTAATTAGGCTGATTGGCACCCAGCATGTCTTCTTTTTTCGCGCTGGATTTATGTTCCTCCTTTTGGCTTGCTTCTTTGGTGAGGTATACTTCTACAATCTGCTCATTAACAATGGTAAGTTTTTCGATATCACCCTGAACTATCATCTGACGAACCTCAGCCCAGTTGGTGCTGCGGCCCGAACCCCGGGGCAAGAAGGTAAGAACAAGCATCACAATAAAGATGATGCCATAAATCCAGTAAGGGTTGAACCGGAAACCACCGGGTTTGGGTTTGTTGTTTTTATTTTCGCTCATTATGCAGTTAACTATCTGATGGCAAAAGCTGAGCCAAACAGAATTACACTACAAAGCTACTATTTATACCTGCCAAATACCACACTTCCCCGAATTTGTGTTATTGTGCATAAAAAAAACCCTGCCATTTTAGCAGGGTTTTCTGTGCGGGAATGGATTTTAGTGCTGTATCAGCGTTTTCACAGACCAGGTACCATTCTGTGATTGGCCATGAATTACATACACTCCGTTAGGCCAGTTTCGGGTATGGATTTGCATGAATTTATCTTTCATAAATCCGGTGTAAACACACCGTCCTGAAGCATCTCTTACCTGAATACGGGCGTTCACGGGTCCCATCAGGTTCAACGCGTCAGAAGCAGGATTCGGATACACCAGGATTTCCGAATGATTATCCAGTTTATCAGTGCTGTTTGGGATTTGAACCTTGGGCTGCAACTCCATTCGTTTGTTGGTAAACATTCGGTATGCACCCGGTGCGAGGGTAATGGGCATGTTTTTATTGGTAACCCTCAGGCTGTCTCCGGAAAAAACTTCATACCATTTTCCTGTATCATGGAAATCGTAGGTTGTGCTGGTAGGCACCACATCTGTATTGGCGATTACGTGCACATAGTGATCAAAGTGTTGCAGCCAGGCTTTTTTAACCCGTCCACCCAGGTTAAAATTGCTGAATGTGGTATGAAAAACAGGATATTTGTTTCTAAGGTTCATCATGGTAGCGTATACCTGATGCAGGCCCTGGCGGTCAGGCTCAGTTAGGTAGTTCCAGCGAATGGGCTTTTCTCCGGTTCGACCATTGAAGTTGATATTTACGTCATAGCCCAGTTCGCCAAATTGCCATATCATTTTTGGACCGGGAACGCTGAAGAAAAGAACGGTAGCCATTTCACCTCTTTTAAGTGCAGTAGAAAGCTGTCTTACATTATAACCACCGTTGCTATTACCAAAGGTGATGTTTTTATACATCATACGCTCCTCATCATGGCTTTCCATGTAGGAAATCAGGTGAGGTTTGCTCCATCCGCGGCTTTTGTAGTTGCTGAACCACGAGAGATCATAGTTGTAGCCCATGGATACTTCCGTAAATGCGTTATTTCCATTACCCCAAAAAAGAAATCCTTCGTTGGATAGTTCGGTTTCTTCACTGTTGTCAGCAAAGTGTTCGAGTATCAATACGGCGTTGTTGTCATAACTCCTGATAACATCACGCATGCGCTTTAGAAGGTAGATTCGGCTGCCATCATACTGTCCCCATGCTGCAGTGTTCCCCAGGGTGTTTTTTTGTGTAAATCCTTTGGAAAGATCAAATCGGAATCCGTCAGCCTTGAATTCGGTGAGCCAGTATCTAATGACGCGATCCATATATTGTTG
Source organism: uncultured Flavobacteriaceae bacterium (assembly GCA_964626685.1). Classification (GTDB taxonomy): domain Bacteria; phylum Bacteroidota; class Bacteroidia; order NS11-12g; family UBA955; genus RGEC01. The sequence goes on along the minus strand of CAZVJY010000001.1, from coordinate 196,063 downwards.
GGTAAACTGACTTTCATGATTAAAATCATAGCCTACGTTGAAATCGTGTTTTGCAACTGGGTTTAACCAGGGATTGTTATCAGCAGGCTGGTTTAGTGCACTGTTCCAGTATAGGTGACAGAGGGTGCTTTGCCCGAATACATGGTTGAAAACCACATCCAGAAATACAGCTATACCTTGCTTGTGACACTCATCAATAAAGGCCTTGAGCTGATTTGCATTGCCGTAGTACTTATCCAGGGCCATGTGGTAGGAAACATTATAACCCCAGCTTGAGTTAGCTTCAAATTCGTTTACTGGCATGAGCTTGATGGCATTTACACCCAGTTTTTTCAGGTAAGGGAGTGTGTCCTTCAATACCGTGTATGAGTGAGCAGCTATAAAATCCCTTATATGAAGTTCGTATATGTTTAAGGAACCAACATTGCGCACAGTAAAGGTATCGTGCTTCCATGCATAAGCAGATTTGCCGGGTTGGACCACAGAAACCAGCCCCGTAGATTTGCCTGAGGGGTAGCTTGGTAAGCCGGGAAAGTCTGCTTTGTTGATGAAACCATCGTTCCAGTTGTCCAAAATAAGTTCACTCAGTGGATCTGCTTCTCTCAAAAGGCCATCAACAAGGTATTGATACCCGTATTGTTGTCCCTTTTTCAAACCCGAAACCATGAGCCACCAGCGATTGCCATCGGGGGTCTTTTTCATGAAATAGGCAGGCAGAGGCTGCCAGTTGTTGAAGTCGCCAATGAGATATACGTATTTCTTGCCTGGTGCAGCCAGTGAAAACAACAGGGTTGTATCGTTGATGTAATTGGCGCCATCCACCATACCTGCAGGCAAGGCTTCAGTTGTAACTGGCGGATTAATTGAAACAAACAAGGTGTCACTGGCTGTCATACTGCCTTTTTGGGCTCGCACAACATACATATAGCGTCCAGGGGCCTTGCCTGTTAGGGTTTTGCTGAAAGTAACGGCCGTAAGGGTGTCCAGTTGAATACCATTTTCAAAAAATGCAATCCGTGCTGACTCAGAGGCTTTTGCTTCGAAGGTAATGTTATCTGAGGTTTCAAAAATGCCCGGTATTTCCGAGGGTTTTGTGAAACTAATTTTCAGTCCGGGAGGAAAGATATCGGCATAGATATCTGTCCCGTCTGCATTGCGTCCAACTTTGTTGCCTGTGCGATCCCGGAAAACTGCAGCAATTTTTCTGATGGTTTCTGTACCGGGGACGCCATAGAAAGTGGGAATGAAAATTTTGATTCTGTAAATATTGTTACCGCTATAGGTCATTTTTCGGGGTGCGTCATCAGTGCCCCAAACCCCTTTAACATAGCGCCAGTCAGAGTTGCCATTACTGAGGTTGGTTATCACTCCGGTATGGATATACACATCGGGAGGCCCGAGATCCTTGAGGGCTCCGTTACCTTTGGTAGCATCGTAAATGATAGTTACACTGTCGTTTTGTGAAGCAAAAACAGGATCCAGTGTCATTTGTGCAAAAGCAGCACTGCTTAGCATGAATGAAAAAACTACTGTATATATTTTAAACATGGCTTTGTTCTCGAATTTAGCAAAAAAAAAGGCAACTTTTATTGAGAAAGTTGCCTTTTTGTAGGGGAAATATCAATTATTCAAACACGAGGGTTGTGCTTGCAGTTGTTCCATCTGCAGCGGTTACCTTCACAAAATAAGTTCCTGAAGCAGGCTTCATGATAGTGCCATAATTTGCACCTGCAGCGAAGTTATTTTTTGATACTACTTTTCCTGAAATATCAAGCAGTTCTACTACGTGTGCAACGCTTTTGTTAGTGAATGAAACATTCGCTGATGCTGTAGCAGGGTTAGGATAAACACCCTTGAAAACAGTGTTTGATTTCTTGATGCCGGTAGTTGGCATTTTGTATACTGAGCAGCTGTCGAATTTGTAAACAACCAAAACGGTGTCTTTGGTAAGGCTACTCAGGTCAAGGTTTCTGTTGAATCCGCCCAGACCGTTGTCAGAGCCACAACCGCCTGTTTTGAAATCGCCTTTTTCACCATCGGGATCACCGCCACGGCCGTTGAAATACTTGTACTGGTAAGAGCCGGGAGACAGGCTTACAGTGAGTTCATAAACATCGTCATTGTTGGCATCGGTGAGGCGCAGGGTGTCTTTGCTCCAGTTGCAGAGTTTCTTGCCGGCTACAGCATCCTGGAAATTTCCTGCAACATAAAGGCCTGCAGAGCTAACAATCACATCACCCATGTAAATACGGAATGTTACGTTCTTGGGTGTGTTAAGAGCAGGAATACTGTATGAGATAGAGCCTGAAACGGAACCACCAACGGCTACTGTAAAGTCGCGGTTGGGACCTACAAGCTTCCAGCCACATTCATTCTCAATGCCCCACGACCAGCTGCCTTCTTCTACATCGGTTTTCAGAGTCCATACATTGTCGCCGGCGGTGGTGTCACCGTTGGTTCCATTGTCGAACATATCCTTGGCAGACCAGCCGAACATAGAACCTTTCAGTTTAATGCCGGTTTCTTTTTTTGCGAGGTCGCGCACAGTGAAAACAACCGAGTGGGTCGGTTTATTTTTTGGAATAATAATTTCAGTCTGTCCTGAAACAGATCCTTGGTTCACGGTGAACTGGTAATTGGGAACACCGGGTGTCAGCCAGGCACCGTCCTGATCTGTTGCACCCCATTCGTAAGTTCCGGGAGCAACACCAGTAACCTTAAGAGACCAAATGTTGTCATTGGCAGTAACATCACCATTGGTTCCGTCATCATACGCAGAGACGTCGGCCCAATTGTTGAACTGACCTTTGAATTTAATAGCGGTTTTGGTTTTGTTGTTTCGATCGTCGACCTTGAGCGTTACATCCGCTGCTTGTGCATAAAGGCCCGCTGATGCCGAAAATGCAAGAATGGTCAGGTAATTTTTAATCATGGTTGGTTTGATAAGTTTAGATCTAGAAGCAAAAATAAAAATTAATAAGTGTAAATTGGACACATTGAAGGATATTTTTTTTCTTTGTTGAAATATTTTTACCAAATTATGAAGTTTTTAAGACCTAAAATCAGTCTTTTTTTATTGATCCAAACATTTGTTTTGGTTCATTCCGGAGCTCAGCACATCAGGCGTTGCGATCCTCCGTTTTGGTTTAAAAATATGGGCCAGGAAAGCTTCCAGATTTTGTTGTATGGAGATTCGGTTCACATGGCTTCAATCCGAATCAAGGGTGGTCCCAGGCTAATTTCAGACGTAAAAAGGTTAAATGCGGGATATAGAATTTTATACCTGCGGGTCAAGCAGGGACAGGGTGATTTTTTTCTTGAAACTACTCTTTCTGGCAGAAAACAAACGTTAAAATATGAGGTAAGGGAAAAACCGTTTTCCGGGGCTAAGATGAGCGCAGCAGACCGCATGTATTTGCTTATGCCGGACCGGTTTGCCAATGGGAATGAAAGTAATGATAATGTTGATGGTATGCTGGAAAAGGCAGACAGAACCGCCCTGCACGGCAGGCATGGTGGCGATGTAGCCGGTGTGGCAAAAAACCTTGATCACATAAAAAAACTGGGCTTCAATGCCCTTTGGATGACGCCCTTGCTGGAAAATAACCAGCCGTCCCAAAGCTATCATGGGTATGCCTGCACCGATCATTACCGCATCGATCCGCGGTTTGGCAGCAATGAAGAATATTTTAAACTGGCCGAAAAAAGCCGTCAACAAGGTGTCAGGTGGGTGCTGGATATGGTGTACAACCATGTAGGGAATGAACATCCTTTGTACAAAAAACGGATTTCAGATGACTGGTTTCACATTCGGGATACTTTCTTTCGGAGCAATTATAGGGTTTCGGCTTTAAGTGATCCTTATGCAGCGCCCTCTGAAGTGAAAACGATGCTGGAAGGCTGGTTTGATCATCACATGCCGGATTTAAATCAGGAAAATCAGCACGTGGCGCGGTATCTCATTCAAAATACGCTGTGGTGGGTGGCAACCACATCTGCTTCTGCCGTAAGGGTAGATACATATCCATATTCAAAACCGGGTTTCTTGACAATGCTTAATTTGGATCTTAAAAAAGCGTTTCCCGGCTTGTTTGTGTTTGGTGAAACCTGGGAACATACCCTGGCGGCGCAGTCCGTTTTTGCTCCCAATAGGCTTTTTACGAGTATGGGGTTACCGGATGCGGTAACCGATTTTCAATTTTGTTTCGGTCTGCATCAGGCGTTGAACGAGCCTTTTGGCTGGAATACAGGTGTCAGCCGATTGTATTACCTCATGGCTTCAGATTATGTATATCAAAAGCCTGAAATGCTGGTAACCTTTGCCGATAATCATGATTTAAACCGTATGCACGCTACGTTTGGAAAGAATTTATCCAAAACCAAAATGGCACTGGCATTAATGTATTTGAGCCGTGGAATTCCCTGCATCTTTTACGGCACTGAATGGCTGATGACCGATACGGGGGCCCATGGTGCAATTCGCAGGGATGCACCCGGTGGATGGAAGGATGATAAAAAAAATGGTTTTACCGCAGAAGGACTTAGCTCCGATCAGCGTGAAATATTTGATTGCATAAAAGGCCTGGCCGGAATACGTGAACGCTATGCCGAATTGTTTGAGAAGGGTCGACGTACACAGTACATCCCCTACAACGGATTGTATGCATTCTTTATAGAGGGTGAAAGAGACATAATTGGTGTATTTGTAAACCAATCAGAAAAACCGCAGCATGTTGATAGCCGCCGCTACCCTGACATTAAAGCCACATGGGAAAAAGGCATTGTCTTGCTGAATCCCGAAACCAGGGTTTTGCAGGTTTCTTCAGTAGACCCTATGGGTGTTTCGGTGGTGCATTATCCAAAGAAGGGTAAATAGCGTATGGGTTTAACCGTTTAATGGTTTTTCTGTGGAAGACAGGCAAAAGTTTCCCATTCAACCAATAAACTCAAAGGCGACAATTACTTCATTTTAATCAGTTTGCCATCGTTCACATAAATCATGGAAACGGCAGCCAGCAGCATCATAAGGCCGGCGGTTACCAGCGCATAGATCGCCTGATTGTCAAAGAGAAAAGAGACCATTGGGCCAGCCAGCAAAGCGCTCACAATCTGTGGTATGGTAATGAAGAAGTTGAAGATACCCATGTATATGCCCATTTTCCCTGCAGGTATACTTCCTGCCAGTATGGCATAGGGCATAGCAAGTATACTGGCCCAGGCCATGCCAACGCCCACCATGCTGTATACAAGCATATCAGGATTGGTGATGAAGAACATGGAGATAAGGCCAATGCCACCGCAAACCAGCGAGAATGCATGGGTTTGTTTGCGGCCGATTTTCCGCACAATCGCCGGGAGAATCAGCGCGTATATGGCACTCACGCCATTGTAAATGCCAAACAATATTCCAACCCAGTCGCCGGCTTTGCCAAGAATATCTTTTTGGGTGCCATCGTAGCCGAAAGCATTGTCTGCCACGGCCCTGGTGGTATAAACCCACATGCAAAACAAACCAAACCAGCTGAAGAATTGCACCAACCCCAGCTGCAGCATGGCTTTCGGCATTCTGCCAAAATCCCTGAAAATTTCAGACAGGCCCGCTTTTTCTTCTTCCCTGCTTTCGCCGTGATAGCGGGCATATGTTTCAGGGTCATATTCTTTTGCAAAAAGCACGGTTACGAGAATACTAGCCAGAAAAAACGCTGCACCCACGTAAAAGGAATACACTACATTGTCTGCAACCAAGCCTTTAGGAGCAGTATTGCTGATTTCAAACAGGTTGGTCATCATCCAGGGGAGCCAGCTGCCCAGTACAGCACCAATACCGATTAAAAAAGTTTGAATGCTGAAGCCCAGGGTGCGCTGTTCATCATTGAGATTGTCTGCCACCAAAGCGCGGAACGGTTCCATGGCTACGTTTATGCTGGCATCCATCAGGGCAAGAAAAATAGCGCCAAAAAGCAGGGCGGATTTTCCCGCAAACCAGGCAGCACTATTGGGCAGCATCACAATGGCAATGCAGCAAAGCAGCGTGCCGGCCAGAAAATAAGGCTTTCGTCTGCCAAGCGGTGTCCAGGTTTTATCGCTGAAATATCCGATGAGCGGCTGTACGAGCATGCCGGTAAGCGGTGCCACCAGCCAAAACCAACTGAGCTCGTGCACTTTGGCGCCAAAATCTTCAAGGATGCGACTTGCATTCCCATTTTGCAGGCCGAAACCACACTGAATTCCCATGAAGCCAAAGCTCATCCAGGTGATTTGTGCAGCCGTAAGTTTGGGTTTCTTTTCCATAAGGTTGGGGCCGCAATCTACGGAATTCGGCTCATAGTGTCAAACAAACACTATTGAGAAGTATTACATCTGATGAAACAGGGATTTGTCAAATCGGTAGAGTCCGGCCGGCTTGTGGGCAACGCCTTGCTGTTTTTCATTCAGGGGCACAATGAATAAGGTTCGCAGGATTTTACGGCGGAAGTTTCTTTTATCAAACGTATCATCCAATATCGCCTCGTACAGTTTCTGCAACTGGGCAAGGGTAAACCGGTCCGGTAGCAGCTCATAACCCAGTGGCTCAATGTATATTTTGTGCTTGAGATGGTCCAGTGCTTTTTCCAGAATATCGTTGTGGTCAAATCCCAGTTGGGGCACGTCTTTTACCTTTATCCAAACGGCATTGCGTGCAAAACTTGAGGGTGTGAGATTGAATCTTTCTTTGTTGATGAGCGAGGTGTAGGCCACAGTAATTACCCTGGCTTCGGGATGTGCTCGAATACTTCTGAGCCAGTCCTGGTCGTGTTTTTTGCTGATTCTGTCAGGATCACCGAAAGTATAAACCTGCTCCAGGAAAATGTTTTCCAGACCGGTGAGCTCAGTTAAAACGCGCTGTGCCGCACAATCGAGGGTTTCATCTTCATAAATCAGGTTTCCGGGCAACGCCTTGATTTCATCTATCTTGTCGGTATTGCCGGCTGAACGCTCAATCAACAGTACTTCCAGTTCCTGATTATTAAAACTGAAAATGACACAGTCTACGGAAACATTGGGATTTATGGCCTGTTGGGGCATAGCAAAAATGGGGTTCACAAATATAGTAACTTTGGTTTTTTTTGTATCAATAATCATCAAGGTTCCTTTGGCTATGTGTAATAATTACACTAAGTTTGCACTTATACGAAAAGGATGATCATTGTAGCTGAAAGTGGTTCTACCAAATGCGATTGGCTGATTAGCAATCATAGTAATGATGTACTTGAAACCCACACAATGGGTTTTAATCCATTTTTTCATCAGCCTGATGAAATTTTAACCCACCTGAAGGCAAACCCTGATTTAAGCAATGTTGCCGGACAGGCCGATGCGGTCTATTTTTACGGTGCCGGATGTTCAAGTTCGGAAAGGAATGAAGTGATACTGACTGCACTCAGGCAGTTTTTTACCCGTGCCCACTGCGAGGTGAATCACGATTTGAATGCCTCTGCCTTTGCCACCTGGGACGGAAGACCCGCCATTACCTGTATTATCGGAACAGGGAGCAATAGTTGCTATTATGACGGCCATGCGGTTTCAGAGCAGGTTCCTGCACTGGGATACATATTGGGGGACGAGGGAAGTGGATCTTATTTTGGTAAGAAAATCATCTCCGATTATCTTTACAAGCGTCTGCCTGCCGAGTTGCAAACTGCCTTTTACGAGCAGTACAAGCTTCAAAAAGAGGAAATATTTCACCAGGTTTACAACACCAATAAAGCCAATGTTTTCCTGGCTTCCTTTATGCGTTTTATTGTACCTCACAAGGATCATCCTTATATGAAGGAGCTGGTGTATGAGGGCCTATCCAGGTTTGCGGAAATCCATATTTGCTGCTTCCCCAACTTCCGCGAGGTTCCGGTTCATTTTGTAGGGTCGGTGGCATATTATTTCACCGAAATTTTGCAAAAGGTAGCTGTGGAAAAGGGGTTTACCCTGGGGGAAATTGACAAGAATCCCGGTATGTCGCTGCTGAAATACCACTTGGCCAGAGAGTCGGCATACAACAATACAGAGAAGTCATGATTCGCGGCGTGATCTTTGATCTTGACGGAGTGCTCACTGATACTGCCGTGCATCACTATCACTCATGGCGAAGAATTGCTGAGGGTGCGGGTTTTGAATTAACGGAAAAACACAATGAACAGTTGAAAGGCGTAAGCAGATCCGAAAGCCTGGATATCATTCTCAATTGGGCAGGAGCTGAACGCACCGATGAGGAGAAGGCATTTTTGCTTACCGAAAAAAACAACCATTATCTTGAACTGATTGCCTCGTTGTCTTCAGCAGATATCTTGCCAGGTGTGTTAGCTTTTTTGGAGAATATCAGATCAGCAGGGCTGAAAACGGCAGTGGGAAGCAGTTCCAAAAACGCAACGTTTATTTTGGATAAACTACAGCTTGCCAGCTACTTTGATGCTGTGGTAGACGGCAATATGGTCAGGCAAACCAAACCCGATCCGGAGGTGTTTCTAAATGCGGCCAAACTGCTTGGCCTTCCTGTGGATAGTTGCCTTGTAATTGAAGACGCCGATGCAGGCGTTGCAGCAGCCAGAGCCGCCGGTATGCGTGTACTGGGTATTACTGCACACGGACAACTGACGGAGGCTGATGTTTGTGTTCAGAACCTGCTGAATATTGATCTGACTTTTCTTCAGTCACAATTTTCTTAATCATCGATAACCTATGAAGGATTACATAAAGATAAATCCCTGGAGCATTGTTGAGGAGGGCTTTGATTCTTCCAGAAATAAAGTTTCAGAAAGTTTGTTCAGTATTGGAAATGGCCGAATGGGGCAACGCGCCAATTTTGAAGAGGCTTTCAGCGGTCCCACTTTAAGAGGATCTTATATAGCCGGCATTTACTACCCTGATAAAACCCGCGTGGGGTGGTGGAAAAACGGCTATCCCGAGTATTTTGCCAAGGTACTGAATTCGGTAAACTGGAACAGCATTGAAGTGGCTGTTGACGGCACCCCGATTGATATGGCCAAAACAGCTCCGGCATTTTTTCGCCGTGAGCTGGATATGAAAAACGGATTGCTAAAAAGGCAATTTGAGGTTATGATTAATGGCAATGTTATTCAGGCAGAGACTGAGCGATTTTGCAGTATGGAGCGTAAGAACCTGGGGGTAATTCGCTACAGCATCAAGGCCACCCAAGATTGTACACTAAACATCAGCAGCGGACTGAACGGTGACGCGCGAAACCAGGATGCCAATTACGATGAGTTTTTCTGGCAAAATACCCAAACCGGTTTTTTTGATCAGCCCATAGCATGGCTATCGCAGGAAACCCGCAAAACGAACTTTGGTGTATTTGCCTTGTGTCGCCATAGCTGGAATGAGGGGCAGGCTCCCGTTAAGTCAGATTCCGCAAAAACGGATTTGTATGCGGGTATGGATTATACATTTGTACTCAAGGCTGGAGAAACCCTGACATTCGAAAAATACTGCATCATACTAAGCGATTTATACGTGAAGCGCGAGGAATTTGAGTTGCAGGGCATGCCGGAGTTGGAGAATGCATACCGCACAGGTTTTGATATGCTGAAAAAAGAACAGTCCGATGCATGGTCGGCTGTTTGGAAAAACTGCGATATTGAAATTGAAGGGGATACATCAGCCCAGCAGGCTATACGTTTCAATATTTTTCAGCTGTTTCAGACCTACACCGGCGACGATGCCCGATTGAACATTGGTCCTAAAGGATTTACCGGTGAAAAATACGGTGGCAGTACCTACTGGGACACGGAAGCCTACTGCATACCTTTTTATCTGGGAACGGCTTCGCCGGAAGTATCCAAAAACCTGTTGCTGTATCGCTATCAGCAATTACCCAAAGCCATTGAAAATGCCGAGAAACTCGGTTTTAAAAACGGCGCGGCTTTGTACCCGATGGTTACCATGAACGGTGAAGAATGCCACAATGAATGGGAAATTACGTTCGAGGAAATTCACCGAAACGGGGCCATTGCCTATGCCATCTATGATTATATAAATTACACGGGCGACGAGGATTATATGGCTTCTCACGGGCTTGAAGTGCTTATCGGTATAGCCCGTTTCTGGGCGCAGCGTGTAAATTGGTCCGAGGACAAAAAGCAATATGTGATGCTGGGTGTGACCGGTCCCAATGAGTTTGAAAACAACGTAAACAACAACTGGTACACCAATTACGTCGCTTCATGGTGCATGCGCTATGCAGCGGAGCAATATGAAAAAATGGCTCAGTCAGCAGGGAATAGGTTGACTGAGATTAAAGTGAAAACCGGTTTGGATGACAGCGAAATACAAAACTGGCTCAAGATTCAGTCCAACATGTATTTCCCGTTTGATGCTGACCACAATGTATTTCTTCAGCAGGATGGATTTCTGGACAAAGAACTGATTCCTGTTTCGCAGCTGCCAGCCTCTCAGCGACCTATTGTGGAGCACTGGAGCTGGGATCGCATACTCAGAAGTTGTTATATTAAACAGGCCGATGTGTTGCAGGGTTTTTACTTTTTTGAAGACGATTTTGATATGGATACGCACCGTCGGCACTTCGATTTTTACGAGCCGTTTACCGTGCATGAATCTTCATTATCGCCATGTATTCACAGCATTCTGGCCAATAAGATAGGCAACGAGGATAAAGCCTATGAATTTTACCTGCGCACGGCCCGCCTGGATTTGAATGATATTAACAACGATACCTGTGATGGTTGCCACATAACCAGCATGGCCGGCACGTGGATGACTATCAGTAAAGGATTTGCAGGTATTCGTGTTCGCAACGGAAAGCTGCATTTAAATCCTGCACTGCCGGCAAAATGGACCAGTATGCGTTTTAACCTGCGCTTCAGGGGGAATTTGCTGGGTATTAGCATAGACAAAAAAGGCGTTACTGTGCAGAATCTTGAGGGTTTACAAACAGAAATTATTTGCTGCTCAAAGCCCTATACTGTAGACGCCTCCGGCGAAATTTTCATTGGATGAAAACCGCCTGGCGCATATTCTTGTGTATTCTGACCTCGGCGCTCGGGGCTTGTGGTAATATTAACAAGAAGTTTGTCATTGCTTATGCTGATTTATCCGCTCCGGTAATGCCTGTATGGCTGACTGGCGATACCACCCGACTTCCAAAAGCGGATGTATTTCCAGGGAAAAAGGTCGGTATTTTTACAGATGTGACGGGTCTAAATACCGGGATGGGCTCATCACAACTTACGGTTCTTGCTCCCGATGACTTGCCTGATTTAAAGATTATCTTTCCAAAAAGTGGGAATAACCGGGTTTTATTTGGTCTGCCCGTTCTCAATCATAGTGACAAAACCCGCTGCGATCTGATTCTGAAAAAGCAGGTACAAATTCCTGTAACCTTTCGGTACAGCGGTAAATGTGAAAAAGGGGTTTTTGTAAAAGGAGATTTTAATGCCTGGAATGCCCAATTGCATCCGCTGCAAAAAATAACTGATAGTGTGTATGAGACCCGGCTTGAACTAAATCCGGGCGAATACGGATATCAGTTTGTAGTGGATGGCAGGGAGGTTGCAGATGCGGGCAATCCTACCCGGAGAAGCAACGGCTTTGGCGGTGAAAACTCCGTTTTACTGGTACAAGAAACACGCCCTGTGCCCCATATCACGGCCACTTCCACCGCACAGGGATTCCTCATCGAGCAAACTGAAAATCTGGGTTCATACAGTCTTAACATACTTGCGCTTTGGAATAACCAAATCAATCATCAGTCACTGAAAAGTGAAAACAAACTGAATGTGGGAATTCCTGCTGAAGCTAGATCTGTCAAGCGCAGTTACATCAGGGTGTATTGTGCAACAGAATATGTTCATGGAAATGATCTGCTTATTCCGCTGGAGTATGGAAAGCCGATAACCGATCCAACATTGCTGAACCGGGAAGATCTGGAGCGCACGGTCATGTATTTTGCTTTTGTAGATCGTTTCCATAATGGGGATAAAAGCAATGATAAGCCGGTGGATCATCCGCGGGTGACCCACAGAACCAATTTTCAGGGTGGCGATATTCAGGGAATTACCCAAAAACTGAGAGAGGGCTACCTGGACAGTATGGGAATGAATGCTTTATGGATTAGTCCCATCTCCAAAAACCCAAAAGGAGCCTGGGGCGATTTCCCTGATCCGCATGTAAAGTTCAGTGGGTATCATGGATACTGGCCTGTTTCAAATACACTGATTGATGAAAGGTTCGGAAATACAAAAGCACTGAAGGATATGCTGGATGAGGCGCACAGGCACAACAGCAATGTTTACCTTGATTATGTGGCGCATCACGTGCACAAAGAACATCCGATTTACAAGCAGCATCCGGACTGGGTAACGCCATTGTACCTGCCTGATGGACGCATGAATACAGAACTTTGGGATGAACAGCGTTTAACGACCTGGTTTGATACATTTTTACCAACCCTGGATCTGGGCAGGCCGGAAGTGGCAAGCTATATGGTAGATTCAGCACTTTACTGGCTTAGGGAATTTGAATTTGATGGGTTTCGGCATGATGCCACCAAACATATCCCGGACAATTTCACCCGTTTGCTTACTGCTAAAATACGCACAGAGATTGAGCCTAAGCGGAAGCAGCGTATTTACCAGATTGGCGAAACCTATGGCAATACCGGGTTGATAGGCTCGTATCTGGGTCATGGCCTGCTGGATGCCCAGTTTGATTTTAACCTGTATGATGCCATGATGCGAACCTTTGCCTGGAATGCTCCGCTGACAGGCCTGGTAACCGAGCAACTTCGCAGTCTGGGTCAATACGGTTTTCACCACCTGATGGGGAATATTACCGGAAATCAGGATAAACCCCGGTTCATGTCATATGCAGACGGAACCATTACACCTAAAACCGGGTGGAATGAGGCAAAAAAAATGGGGCATCTTGGCGATCTGCCCCTGAAATCCGATTCGGCTTACCATACGTTTTTGCAGTTCTATACCTGGCTTTTCTTCGCGCCGGGTATTCCTGTTGTTTACAATGGAGATGAAATTGGAATGACGGGTGGCAATGACCCGGGTAATCGCAATATGATGCAGTTTAGCGGCTTAACCCGTCAGCAAACCGAATTAAAGAACAAGGTTGCAGCGCTTGCAAAACTGCGAACCGGCAGCATGGCACTGTGTTATGGTGATTACAAAGTTGTTGCCTGCAATGATTCGCAAGTCGTGGTTTGCCGCAGGTATCTCAATGAGTTGGCGGTGATGGCTATAAACCGCAGCACAGCGGCTTTGGAGCCGACATCGTTAACTCCATTGATCGAAGAATTTGGTGGCACACCGACAGCTTTATGGACTTCGGGTTTTGACAAGGCAGATCTGGTTAGAATGCGTAAAGGATTATTCCTTCAGCCGTCACAAACAGGAATCTTTATTTACAGAAAAAAATAATATGAAAAAGAATATCATCCTTCTGGCAGCCTTATGGTCACTGGGTTTGCCTATGGTATGGGCACAGCCGTCAGACTGGCCAAAAAATCCTGTTATTTACGAAGTTAACCTTCGTCATCACACCCCGGAAGGCAGCATTGCTGCGTTCAGCAGGGATTTACCCAGGCTGAAGCAGCTGGGGGTAAATGTACTTTGGTTTATGCCCGTGCAGCCTATCGGCGAAAAGAAACGCAAAGCCAAAGGGGATCTTTTTGTAGAGGATATCACGAATCCGGCAGAGAGAGGCCGTTATCTTGGCAGCCCTTATTCTATTAGCAACTACACCAAGGTGAATCCATTTTTTGGAAGTATGGATGAATTTAAAGCGTTGGTGAAAGAATGCCATGGTATGGGCATGAAGGTAATCCTGGACTGGGTTGGAAATCACACTTCGTGGGATCATCCTTGGATCAGTGCCCATCCTGAATGGTATACAAAAGACAAAAATGGCAATATTACCGATCCGCTTAATGAAGAGGGCAATAGCATGGGTTGGACTGATGTTGCCGATTTGAACTATGGCAACGCCGAAATGCGCAAAGCCATGATTCAGGATATGAAATTCTGGATAGAGCAGTGTGATATGGATGGTTTTCGCTGCGATGTAGCCATGAGTGTTCCTGCTGATTTTTGGGATGCTGCACGCAAAGAAATAGAGAAGGTAAAACCCATTTTTATGCTTGCAGAATCAGAGGAGCATGATATGGGCCAGTTTAAAGGAGCGTTCAATGCCTTTTATGGCTGGGAAATGCACCACGTGCTGAATCAAGTTTCGCGTGGAACCAAAACAACCTGGTACATAGACAGTGTGATGACCCGAAAGATGAAAAAATTCCCTGCAAACGTATACATGATGAATTTCATTACCAACCACGATGAAAACTCATGGAACGGTACTGAGTTTGAACGCATGGGACCGGCGTGGAAGGTGATGGCGGTGTACACCTTCACAGCTCCCGGTATTCCTTTACTGTATACAGGCCAGGAATACGGAAACAACCGACGTTTGCGGTTTTTCGAGAAAGACACGGTGCAAATGCGTGACAATGAAGATTATTTTGCCTTCTATAGCCAGTTGTGCCAATTGCGCACCGGACAACCTGCTTTGGGTACCTCTGCCGCACTGAATCAATGGAAAGCCCTGCGGACGAAACGGAAAGATCAGCTTGTGATTGAACGTAAATCAAAGAAAAACTGCATTTGGATCTATATGAATATGGGGGGTGATGCTGTTAAACCTGCCGTGAAGGTACCTAAAGGCAAAATTTTACTGGGCAATGAATGCTACAAGGATGAAAAGGTAGCGCCGTGGGGTTATCTTGTAATACAAAGAAAGTAAAGCGTTAAAAGCATAAAAAAGGGCCGGAATTCCGGCCCTTTTTTATGCTTCAGTTTTGTTAGCAACCGCCTTGGTTAAACTGATAAATCATTTTATCATCAATAGCGTCATCGGTGTTTACCAGGTTGGGTTTCACAATCTGGTATTCAATGCGGTAGATTTTTTTACCTGCGGGTATATTGAAAAACTTCTCGGGGATAATGCTGAACTGGAAAATACCTTTGGCTGTCTGCTTCATCTTCAGTTGAGGGAAATCTCCGGCTCTTTTCGCATTTGCGGCAATTTTGTATGCCATTCCTGCCGAGTCATATGCGATGGGATATACATACAATTCAGTAGCATTCTGCATGGTTAATTTTTCTTCGGCGTTGTTGTTGTATATCACGCTGAAAACATCCGCTGTTGCGGTAATCATGGTGTCTTTCTTCAAACCTTTACCGATGGGTACAGTTTGAATTTTTACCACAGGACCGGAGGGGGGATCCACCGCAATGGTCAGATCTTCCGTTTTTTTATCCGGATCACCGTATCCGCCACCGTCTTTGGGTTTAACAAGAAAATGAAAGTCCTCTTTGTAAACCGTGGCCGCATCACACTCGTAGAATACCGTAGGTATCATGGTGAAACTGTAAACACCCTCAGATTCCTTGGTCATTTTCAAAGCATCATTGCTGCTTTTCCATGCCTGAGAGCCTATTCCGTTTGCCAGTGGGTGACCTGCAGGGTGTTCTTTGGGCTTCCAGGTCCAGATATACATATCTTCGGTGGTGGCAATGTCTACAATTCCCCAGTCATTTTTGGTCAACTTAAGGTTTACCATGATTTTGCAGGGCTTGGTAGGATCAAACTCTTCAGGTTTATCGAGGTAAGCAGCCTGCCCGTATGCATTGGCCGAAAACAATCCTACCAGGGCAACGGCCACATATTGAATCCAGTTATTTTTCATTTTCTTACAAAGCTAAATTGATAGATGGTACTTGGGGTTCCGCCACCACAGTAGCGGGTGAGCTGAATGCTGAGTTTCTGATCTACGGTTCTTACAGTCCTGAGCAGCTTAACGGTTTGAACACCGGCATCGCCGGTCATCTCTATCTGGGTAGGGAAATTGTTGTCGTCAAATTTCCAAGTTCCGCTGCTTCCCAGAAACAGGGGATTGGGCTGGTTAAACACATAGGTTAGATCCTTAGAATTTACATTCAGTTCAATGGGTGTAACTCCTTTAAAAACATCTGTCACATCCAGTACCAGGTCTTTGTTGGCGGGATCAAACTGTTTCACTTCATCCAGCACCCACACGTCCTGTATGCCTTCCAGTTTGCTGGAAGCATCGTTGAGTTCAAGGTTGTTTTTCTTACAGGCTGGCAGCACTAGCAGGAATGCCACTGCGGCCGTGATAAACATATTTTTCATTAGTTGCATCCTCCTTCAGTGTTAAAGATAAATCCTGCCGTGTTTTCGCTTTGGGGAAACTGTATCAGCATGCCGGGGCAGTTCCAATCGCTGTTTCTGATTTTAATATTCTCTCCTTTGGCACCTCTTCTGCGCAGCTGCAGTGTCCAGTCTCCTTCAAAAGCCAGTTCTAGACGGCGCTGGTGACGGATGGAGTCTTTCAGGGCAGCTGTGCTGATCAGCGGGTCTATGGCAATCCAGTTGGTATCATAGGCGCGCTTTCTGATCTTGTCCACATCTGCAATGGCTTTGATTTTGTCGCCACCGTTTTCAACAATGCACTCAGCCCTCATCAGCAATATATCTGACAAGTGAATTAAGGGAACATTGAAAAAATCTTTGTCAAATTTGTGACACAAATAGAATTCATTGGCTTTGCCCTTGTTCTTCACTTCATAAAACTTGCTGCGCAAATCGTGGCCCTGCATGGCAACAGCAGCGAATGCGGCTGAAGGTCTCAAAATGGGATTGGGGTTGTTGTCCGAGCGGTAGTTATTGATGAATGAGCTGCCGCGGTTGTCACTGTTACCTGTGCTGATTAGCTGGAAGATGATTTCTTCAGGGGCACCTTTTACAAAGCGCGAAAATGAGTCAGAGAAGGTGTAGGTTCCGCTGTTAATGATCTCATCGGCTAAAGTTTGTGCACCGCTGAAATCGTTCATCATGAAAAGCACCTTGGCCTTGAGAGCTTTTCCTGCGGCTGCGTTTGCATAATTGTTATTGCTGGCAGGCAAATCTGCAATGGCAGCATCCAGATCTGCGAGAACCTGATTGTAAACCGCACCTACACTGGCTCTCAGTTCTATGGTTTTGTCGGCTTTCAGGCGAATGGGCACACCGGGATGAGAATTGTCAGCAGTATAACCGAAAGGCTGGGCCCACAATTTTACAAGCTCCCAGTGGCACCATGCCCTCAGGAATCGCCCTTCTGCCAGAATTCGCTTTTTATTCTCCGGAGTCATATCCGAAACAGCGTCAATACGTTCAAAAATGGTATTGATGCGGAGTATGCAGTTGTAAAAATCCAGGTATTCTCGGTCTGCGGTTCTGAACGAGAAAGTACCACGGTTCCAGATGGTATAATACAGGCTTCCTGCTGAGTTCTGAGGCTGTGCCACATTTTCACCCAGCAGTTCGTGAATGTTTTGTACCGAGCCATTCATGAGGTTGGCAAATTCGTCGTAGCATGAATTCAGCAAGGCCTGAACATCGGCCGTGGTCTTAAGGGCGTCCTCAGCCAGGGTTAAATTTTCGGGTTTCAGATCCAGCATTTTTTTGCAGGAAACCCCAATAGCGCTGATACCGATGGCTGCAGCTATGGCATATGTTTTTAGCATGTTTTTCATCAGAAGGTGAGATTAAGGGTTAGGTTGTAAGACTTTTCCTGAGGTGCGGTCAGGTAGGTGATATTCGAGCTCATGTTTCTGTCGGCCGGATTTTCGAAATCGCGGGCAATTTCAGGATCGCCACCGGTGAATTTGGTAAAGGTTAGCAGGTTGGTACCGGTGAAGATGATGCGGCTGGATTGAATGGCCTTTCCAAACCATTTGGCAGGAATGCGGTAGCCGATAGAGAGGTTGCGCAAACGCAGATAGCTTCCATCTTCCAAGAACAAAGTGGTGTTATACTGGAAAGGATCAGGAGGCAATCCGTACTGATTGGTTTGCATAGACAATTTTGGGTATTTGGCCACATCGCCGGGTTGCTGCCAGCGGTCGAAGTAGTCTGTGGTCATGTTCCAGTCAGTAACCACACCATTCTGGCGCTTTCCACTGGAATTATAGATGTTGCCGCCAATTTTATAAACGAACAGGCAGCTGAGGTTCCAGTTTTTCCAGGTGAAGTTGTTGGTTAATCCACCCACAGCTTTGGGCAGTACGCTACCCACCGCTACGCGATCATTGTTGGTCCAGGTAAAGGTTTCATTGCCGTTTCTGTCAAGATAAACAGGTCTTCCAGTTGCGGGGTCAACATGTGAAAAGCGCACCAGGTAGTTGGTGCCAATCGGCTGTCCTACCACCACACGGGTATCGTTGGTGCCGCCAGATACGGCATCCTGGGTGTAAACACCAATATTCAGGATCTCGTTGTAGTTTCTGGCAATGTTGAACTGGGTGGTCCAGGAGAACAGTTTTTTAACGATATTTCTTGAGGTAAACGAAAATTCAATACCGGTGTTGCGAACCGCACCCACGTTGTCATAGTATGACGAGAATCCGAGTGAGCGAGGCACAGCAAGGTCCAGGATTACACCGTTGGTGGTTTTGTTGTAATATGAAAGTTCCCAGGTAATGCGGTTTTTCATCAGGCCGCCTTCTAAGGTAACGTCAAGCACATCGGAGGTTTCCCATTTCAGATCGGGGTTTTCCAAACGGGTGGGGAAAATGCTTGGTAAGCCATTGTATCCAAAAGAATTCTGAGGTGGGGTAAAAGTACCACGCCACGCATAATTTTCATTCGGGGTGTTTCCGGTGCGGCCAAAACCGGCTTTCACTTTCAGGAAGTTGTTGCGGCGGAAGTTGCGCATGAAGTTCTCATCGCTCACTACCCATGCACCAGATACGGCCGGGAAGAAACCATAGGCATTATTGGGACCGAAACGAGAGGATCCGTCCGTTCTCATAGTAAACTGCAGAATGTATTTGTTTTGCAGTTTGTAGTTCATACGGAGGAAGTAGGAAGCAAAAGCGAAGGCTTCGGTGGCATTTTTCCGTTCCAATCGGGTAGAAGCGGCACCGCCCTGTTCGCCTTTATGAAGCCCGTGACTCATATCGCTCACTTCTATATAGCTGGATCTTACGATGGATTTCTGAAATTCTGTACCCACCATCGCATCCAGCGTTTGTTTTTCGGTGTTGAGGATGTTGTAGTTTGTAATCAGGTTATAGTTGTAGTTGAACGTGCTGCGTGGTGAACGTTTTGCAATCCCTGCATGGTTGGTGTTGATCAGGGCTTTTGGCTCGTAAATGTCTTCAAAGAAGTCCATGTTATCCATTGCAGCAAAAGCAGATACTACCCATTTGTCTGAAATTTTGTAGGAAGCCTTGAAGTTGTTGATGGTCCGGTTTTCTGTAGTTCTCCAGTCTTTCAGATTGCGGACAGCCACCGGATTGAGGCTTCCTGCGCCGGGCCTCCAGAAGTTGCCCGAAGTATCATATACAGGATAGATCGGGAGGGCAGTACTCATAGCCGCTCCAAAGCCACCGCTCCATGCACCGTCCACACGATTATTGATACCTTGTGTATAGGATGAGCTCAAATTCAGGGTCAGGTTTTTGATAGGTTCATAATCCACATTCAAACGGGCAGAACTGCGCTTGTAGCGGCTTCCGATAACAAAACTTCCGTTGTTGTCGTAAGTTAGACCAAGATAAGCCCCCAGCTTGTTTTTGCGGTAGGTGGTTCCCAAAGAATACATCTGTTTGATGCCCATACCCATAGTTTCATCTATCCAGTCGGTATTGGTTTTTTCTGCTTCTTCCCAGGATATATTGTTGGGGAGTGGAGCGCGGCCGGTTCCGCCATCATTTTCCCAGGCTTCCTGATACAGCTGAAGAAATTGCTTGCTGTTTAGCATTTGTGGGCGGAATGTAGGCTGTGATGTACCGACACGGGAGGTGAAATCAAATTTCAAACCGCTTTTTTTGGCACGCTTGGTGGAAATTAAAATTACACCGTTTGAGCCGCGCGAACCATAAATGGATGTGGCAGCGGCATCTTTTAATATTTCTATGGATTCAATATCCTCGGGGTTTAGCGTGGCAAGCGGGTTGTTGTTGAAGCCCCCATTATTGCCATTTACGAAGTAATTCTGAGAGATGGGAATACCATCCACAATGTAAAGCGGATCACCTGCGGCCGAAATAGAGGCTACACCGCGAATGCGTACCAGTGTGCCTGAACCCGCCACACCGCTTCCAGTGGTAATCTGCACACCGGGTGCCTTACCCTGTATGGCTGCTTCAAAACTGGGTGTGGGCATGTCCTGTACATCGGCCCCTTTCAGTGAAGTTACTGAGCCGGTAAGATCGCGTTTGGTGGTGGTGCCGTAACCGATAATTACCACTTCACCCACATCAGATGTTGGATTTAGGGTGATATCGGGAAGGATAGTCTGTCCCGGTTTTACACTCACGGTTTCGGTGATTTCCTGGTAATCTTTCGCCGAGATGGTTAGTGTGTGATTCCCAACAGGCAGTACAATGGAAAAATTGCCGTTCACATCTGAAGTTGCGGCGGTTTCACCGGTAGAAGTCTTGATAATAGCACCTTCCACGGCTTTGCCGCTTTGATTCTTTACCTTGCCGGTAAGGGTTGGATTCTGCGCCAGTACAGGAATTATTCCCGAAAAAAACAGAATCAAAAGAATGGGTATGTGTTTTTTCATAAAGAAACTCGGTGTGTCAAATGTACACTATCTCAATGAAAAAACAACAACAACTTTTTAAAGCGTTTAATTTTTATAGCTATTTTATTGACCTAAAAAGAGAACAGAATGTGGGCAACATGATGTAAATGATTTTACAGACTCTTTTAAATTGCAGGGGTGAAAATTGCTGCCATAGACATTGGGTCCAATGCCGTAAGGTTGTATATAGCACGGCCGCTGCATGAAGATTTGCCGGATACGGATTTTAAGCAGGTTGAGTTTACCAGGTTGCCGCTGCGTCTGGGTGATGACGTGTTCAAGGATAAGGAAATCGGCCGAAAAAAATCGGATTTGCTATTGAAAGCCATGCAGTCGTTTGCACTGCTCATGGAGATTTATAATGTTGACGCTGTGCGTGTTTGTGCTACCAGCGCAATGAGAGATGCCGAAAACGGTGAAAAACTGGCTAAGGACATCCGAAAAATCACGGGTTTGAAAATTGATATCATTTCAGGTAAAGAGGAAAGCAGGCTTGTACAGGCTGCCATTCTGGACAGCCTGCCGGGCAAAAGCACTTTCCTTCATATTGATGTGGGTGGAGGCAGCACCGAGATCAGTTTAATCCGCAACGGTAAAACAAAACAATACGAGAGTTTTAATATCGGGACCGTGCGCATAAGGGAGGGCAAAGTTAAGGCATCCGAAACCCAGCGTATGCTCAAATGGCTCTCAGAGTTGCCATTTCTACCCGATGAATCCGTCAAGGCAATTGGTACCGGCGGTAATATCGTAAAGTTACATGCCCTTGCCGGCACAGCCTCACGAGAGGCGATGAACTTGCACCATCTGAAAAGCACCAATGCATATATTGAATCACTTAACCATCACGACAGGGTTTATGAGCTGAAGCTAAATCCCGACAGGGCGGAGGTGATCAACCATGCCGGTAATATTTTTATTCAAATAATGGAACAGTGTCATATCCATGAGATTTATGCCCCGAATGTGGGTCTCAAGGATGGTATGGTTAAACAGTTGTGGAAGAAGCAGTTTCGGGCTAAAAAATCCTGAAATCAAGCAGTGCCTGACCCAGCTTCCAAACATCAGTGAAGCTGTTGTACAAAGGCACCGGTGCCATCCGAATGACATTGGGTTCACGCCAGTCGGCCACAATGCCCTGTTTTGTCAGGTGTTCAAAAAGTTTTTTCCCGTTTTCATCTGTCAATAAGCTTATCTGACAGCCGCGCTCGTTGTCAGGTGTAATGATGCTGAATCGCAAACTTGGGTTCTGATTTCGACAGTCTTTTAGAATGAAATCCAGGTATCCGGTGAGTTTTTGGCTCTTGTCTGCCAAATTTTGCATGCCCGCACGGTGGAAAATATCCAGGCTGGCGGCGTGAACGGCCATGCCGAATACGGGCGCATTGGATAATTGCCAGCCTGCCGCGCCGGGTTCGGGTTCGTAACCGCGCTGCATCAGAAAGCGTTTGTCTTCGCGGTAGCCCCACCAGCCTGACAAACGCGGCGTTTCTGGGTTTAGAGCGTGACGCTCGTGGATGAAAACACCGGAAACGTTGCCAGGTCCGCTATTAAGGTATTTGTAACTGCACCATGCGGCAAAATCCACATTCCATTCGTGCAATTTCAGTGCTACATTGCCAGCAGCGTGTGCCAGGTCAAATCCTGCAGGAACCCCGGCATTGTGTGCGGCTGCGGTTATGGCGGGGATGTTGAAATACTGGCCGGTATAGTATTGCACCCCACTGAAAAACACGAGTGCCAGCTGATCGGCATGCTCTTCAATGGCGGCGATGATGTCTTCCGTGTGCAGGGTTTGTTCTCCTTCTCTGGGCTTGAGTTCTATGACCGCATCATCATATTCAAAGCCATGAAACTCAACCTGGCTTTGTACCGCATACATATCACTGGGGAATGCCCCTGCTTCCATGATGATTTTATATTTTTCCTCATCGGGCCGGTAAAAACTGGCCATAAGCAGATGAAGGTTAACGGTCAGCTGGTTCATAACCACTACTTCGTGTGGCAGGGCACCGACCAGTTCTGCAGTGTTGTCGGTTAAAAATTTGTGGTAGTGAAACCAAGGTTTTTTGCCATGGAAGTGGCCTTCAACGCCCCATTTTTGCCAGTCTTCCAGCTCTGATTGCAAATACTGACCAGCGGTTTTCGGTTGCAGCCCCAGTGAGTTACCGCATAAGTAAATGAGCGATTTGCCGTTCTCGTCTGAGGGGAAAAAGAATTCATTTCTGAAGGGAGCCAAAGCATCGGCTTTATCCTGGTCTTCAGCAAATGCAGGTGTATTGGCAAAATTCATGCTGGCAAATTTAGGGAGATGCATGGTTGTGAACTCCCATAAATTCATTAAACTCGCAAACAATTTATTGGCATTGTATGAAACTGGAAGATGAAATAAAGCAAAGTAAATTCACCTCGTCCCAACAAAAGGTATTGGTGAACATCATCTTTACTGCCAACTGGGTAAATGCCAGGCTGAGTGACATCATCAAGAGCCACAATATTACCCTGCAGCAATACAATGTGCTACGCATTCTGCGGGGCAAGTATCCCAAGTGGGCCAATCCCGGTGAGATAAAGGCTGTAATGCTGGACAAAAACCCTGATTTAACAAGGCTTTGTGACCGCATGTGTGTTCAGGGACTTATTAGCCGAACCATAGATGAGGCAAACCGCCGAAAAATGAATATTTGCATTACGGATAAAGGCCTTGAAGTACTTGAACAGATTGATCCGGAAATACATAAAATTGAGCAAATGATGGTTCACCTTCAGGATGCCGAAGCAGAGCATCTTAGCGATCTGCTCGACAGGCTGCGGGGTTAACGCGTTTCACGCTGTCTCAGGAAGGGTTAAGCTATAATCCCGCCCATAGAAGTGAATCGCTACTTTTTACGAATCAGTGTAAGGCCATCTCTCATTGGCAACAATACCACTTCAACACCGGATGTCTTGGCTACTTTCTGATTAAATAGGTGCATGCTGCGTGTATCAGGGTCATTCTGGCAGTCTTCCTCATTTAGTACCCTGCCGCTCCATAACGTGTTGTCAAAAAGCATCAAGCCTCCCTGTTTCAGTATGGGCAGGCAGCAATCCAGGTATTCTGCATATTGCTGTTTGTCTGCATCCACAAAAATTAAATCGGGTGTAAGCTGCAAACCCGGAATTACCTGCAGGGCTTCACCTGCATGAATCTGAATCAGTTTGTGATTTGGGTGTTTTGCCACCCACTGTTGTGCTTTCCAGGCCATTTCTGCATTGGCCTCTATACTGTGTAATACACCATTCGGAGCTAGTCCTTCCGCGAGGCAAAGTGTAGAATACCCTGTGAAAGTTCCAATCTCAAGAATGCATTCTGCCTTAGTCAAAGAAGCCATCATTGCCAGAAACCTGCCTTGCAGCTGTCCGCTCAGCATACGCGGATTGGTGGTATTGCGCCATGTGTATGCTGTGAGGTTTTGCAGCAATTCGGGCTCGGAGCTGCTGTGTTTTTCACAATACTGATGCAGGTCATCCTGCCAGTCGGGGTGCATGATGCAAAGTTCGGGTTAAATATAAAAAAAATATAACTTTCTTATAATTTGATTATCAAACATATAAACACAAAACAATCACCTTTGATAGGTATAATTTCAACAAAAATGAAAAAATTTTGAGATTTCAAAAAAAAGTGTACTTTCGCGAGACAATAGGATTAATAAAATTATGTACTGGACATTAGAACTTGTAAGCTATTTGGATGATGCTCCATGGCCTGCTACCAAAGACGAGCTCATTGATTATGCCATTCGTTCCGGCGCACCGCTGGAGGTAATCGAAAACCTACAGGAACTGGAAGATGATGGTGAACCTTACGAGAGCATCGAGGAAATCTGGAGCGATTATCCTACGGATGAAGATTACTTCTTCAACGAGGACGAGTTGTAATTTATGAACAAGAAAACCTTCAAAGGCCGCCCAAAGCGGCCTTTTTTATTTCGCAAATACAATGCTGTTCTTTCTTGTAATAACCTCACCGGTATTCAGTTTGAATCGGAACGTGAGCTCAGCCGAATCAGGCATGCTTTTCCATGATGGTACGGTCCAGTTTGATAGGAAAGAAAACGTCCTGAGCTGGTGTTCATCAATCGGGTCGTCGGTAATCTTCACAAGCTCTATGTAAGGATTGCCTTCCAGACTGGCACCTGCCGGCGTACCGGGTAAATCTTTGTTGCAGGTAACCTTTACGCTATCAGCAAGTACAAATGAGTGGATGTGAATAGCCAGACGTTTTCTGTAGCCAATACAACCTGTTTTTTTAGCCGGGCTGCTCTCATTTCGGTTCTCAACCTCGTAGGTAAACTGGATAACAGGTTCCACTATATTCGCTACAGAATCGGCAAAATAGACCTGGTTAACACCACCTACATACTGTGTGCTCACAGGGCCATCGCAAACGCAGCCGTTTACAAAAACTGCTAAAGAAAAGACACTTAAGGGTAAAAGCCTCATGGAAGCCTTATTTACAAGGTCCGCTTCACCTGTTCTTCGGTGTATACCTCGAGATAATCACCAACTTCTATGTCGTTGAATCGCTCTATCTGCAAGCCGCACTCGAATCCGCGTAACACTTCCTTCACGTCGTCTTTGAAGCGTTTCAGCGATGAGAGTTCGCCGGTGTGAATAACCACACCATCGCGAATAACGCGGATCTTATTCTTGCGTTCCACTTTACCGTCTGTAACCATACAACCGGCTACGCTGCCCACTTTGCTGATTTTAAAGACTTCGCGTACTTCCACGTTACCCACAATTTTTTCAACCACTTCGGGGCTAAGCATGCCTTCCATGGCACTTTTAACCTCTTCGATGGCCTGGTAAATAACGGAGTAGTGGCGTATATCAATTTCTTCCTGTTCGGCAAGTTGACGGGCCTTGGCGCTGGGTCGCACCTGGAAGCCAACAATAATTGCGTCTGAAGCAGAAGCCAGCAGTACGTCACTTTCTGATATCTGACCTACACCACTGTGAATTACTGAAACCATAACCTCTTCTGTGCTCAGTTTCAGCAGTGCATCCGACAAGGCCTCCACAGAACCGTCCACGTCACCTTTCACGATGATTTTCAACTCTTTGAAGTTTCCAATTGCCAAACGGCGTCCGATTTCATCCAGTGTAATGTGTCGCTTGGTGCGAATGCCTTGTTCACGCACCAGCTGCATACGTTTGGTTGCCAATTCTTTGGCTTCACTTTCTTCGGCCATTACCACCCAAACATCACCTGCAGTAGGGTTTTCGCTAAAGCCCAGCATTTTTACGGGTGTACTTGGCGGCGCAAACTCTATTTTGTGTCCACGTTCATTGAACAGGGCGCGCACTTTGGCATAATGGGGTCCTGCTACCATGTTGTCGCCCACACGCAGGGTTCCGGTTTGTACCAGCATACTGCATACAATACCGCGGCCCTTTTCCATGGTGGCTTCAATTACAGTGCCTTTGGCTCTGCGCTTGGGATTGGCTTTCAGCTCCATAATCTCTGCCTCAAGCAGCACCTTTTCAAGCAGTTTATCTACGTTCAGGCCTTTTTTAGCTGATATTTCCTGGCACTGGAACTTGCCGCCCCAGTCTTCTACCAGTATATTCATGCCGGCTAGCTGTTCACGTATTTTATCGGCATTGGCTCCTTCCTTGTCTATTTTGTTAAAGGCAAAAACCATAGGAACCCCGGCAGCCTGGGCATGCGCAATGGCTTCCTTGGTTTGGGGCATTACGCTGTCATCCGCAGCAATAACAATAATGGCGATATCGGTAACCTTGGCACCGCGGGCACGCATGGCGGTAAACGCTTCGTGACCCGGCGTATCCAGGAAGGTGATTTTTCGGTTGTCTGAAAGTGTTACTTCATAAGCACCAATGTGCTGGGTAATACCACCGGCTTCCCCTGCGATTACGTTTGCTTTTCGAACATAATCCAGCAATGAAGTTTTACCGTGGTCTACGTGACCCATAACAGTCACTATAGGTGGGCGGTGCTGCAGATCTTCGGGAGCGTCATTTTCATCCTCTTCCACTTCCAGCTGTGCTTCTGCATCCACAAATTCTACTTCAAAACCAAAATCACCGGCTACCAGCTGAATGGTTTCTGCATCAAGACGCTGGTTGATACTTACCATCATACCCAAAGAGAAACAGGCTGATATTACTTTGGTAACAGCCATATTCATCAAGCTTGCAAGGTCATTGGCCGTGAGGAATTCAGTAACCTTGATAATTTTGCTTTCTTTTTCAAGACGCTCTCTTTCCTCTGCGCGGACGAATTCGCGGGCTTCCTTGCGTTGGGTTTTGAGTTTTTGCTTTAGACCGCGTGTTTGTCCTGCGCCACCCAGTTTGCCCATGGTGGTTTTAACCTTGTTGCGAACGTCTTTTTGAGAAATTTCGGTTTTGCCATCACCGGTTTTTTCCTTTTCCTTGGCGATGCGTTCTTCTTCCTTAATTTTATCCTGAACGGCAACTTTCTCGCCGCCTACCTTTTTGCGTTTGCGTTTGCGCTTCTCTCTCAAATCATCCCGGGCTTCATCGGCCAGGTTTTTCACACCGCTGGGTGAGTCTTTGGGAAGTTCGATTTTTCCAAGAACTTTAGGTCCAGATAGTTTTTCGAATTTGGTTTCTACTTTTTCAACTTCATCCTCCTCCAGAACCTCAGGAGCAACTGGGGCAACGGGTATAACTGTTTCAACAGGAGCAACAGGGGCTTCGGTCGCAGGGACTTTAACGGGCTCTTCCTTAGGTTTTTCTACCTTTTTTACAGGTTTTGTCTCTTCAACTTTCTCTTTCTCTTCAGCCTTTGGTGTCTTACCTTTTTTAGGAGCGATTTCAATTTTCCCGAGAATTTTAGGTCCGCTGAGTTCTTCCTTGCGGGCTTCAATTTTCTCAGTTTCTTCTACCGGAGGAACCACCGGTGTTTCTATTTTTACGGGTGCTGGTTTTTCCGGTTCCGGCTCTTCAGTTTTTATTGACACCGGTTTGGCTGTCGGTGGTGGGGGAGGTGTGGGTTTGCCATCCCGGGCCGACTTAAGTTTGTTGGCCTCTTCCCGGGCACTTTTGTCCGCGGCAAATTCCTGTACCAGCACCTGGTACATTTCCTCGGTTATTTTTGTTGTGGGTTTTGCTTCTACGCTAAAACCTTTTCCTTTAAGGGTTTCAGCCAGAATCTGGTAACTGCGATTGAGCTCGCTGGCAACTTTAGCTAAACGGTATTCCGCCATGTTTCGTGTTCAAATTTACGTTTTATCCTCTGCAATGCCAATTCGGAATATTGGGTATGGTTCCG
Source organism: uncultured Flavobacteriaceae bacterium (assembly GCA_964626685.1). GTDB lineage: Bacteria > Bacteroidota > Bacteroidia > NS11-12g > UBA955 > RGEC01. The sequence goes on along the minus strand of CAZVJY010000001.1, from coordinate 168,086 downwards.
TCGGCATGCGGGCCGGCGGAACTATACCTCTCTATTCGCTATGTCGGCGGTTATATGCGGCATTGCTTTGCATATTTCCACCGCTGTGGCGACGATATTTTTCATGGAATGAAAAGCATCATCACCGGTCAGTCTTCAAATTCAGCTCTGAGAATATCCTTCACCTGCTGAATGGTTTCTTCTTCCAGTTCAGTGCGGCGAACGAGATCCTCGCTGCTGGCTCTCAGCACAGAACGTGCAGAGTCCAGTCCGATTTTCTTGAATTCATCGATGATCCATGCATCAATTTCATCCAGGAATTCATCCAGTTCCACATCATCCTCATCCTGTGTTTCCACATTCACGCGGTATACTTCAATCTGGTAGCCCGATAATTTACCGGCCAGTTTAATGTTGTGTCCGCCTTTACCAATGGCCAGTGATACCTGATCGGCATCCAAAAATACATCGGCTTTTTTGTTTGTATCGTCCAGCTCCATGCGTGTGATTTTTGCGGGTTGCAAAGCACGCTGAATGAAGAGTGAGAGGTTGGTAGTGTAGTTAATTACGTCGATGTTTTCGTTCCGCAGCTCACGCACAATGCCGTGAATACGGGCCCCTTTTACCCCAACACAGGCTCCCACCGGATCAATGCGGTCGTCATAGCTTTCCACAGCCACTTTGGCGCGCTCTCCGGGTTCCCTTACAATTTTCTTGATGGTAATCAGACCGTCCAGAATCTCAGGAACTTCCAGTTCAAACAGACGCTCCAAAAATTCAGGGCTGGTGCGTGACAGGATGATGCGGGGTGCACCTTTGTCCATGTTCACCTCGTGAATCACGGCACGCAGGGTATCGCCTTTTTTGTACATGTCACGGGGAATCATGTGTTCTTTAGGAAGAATGAGTTCGTTGCCTTCATCATCCAATACCATGATTTCGCGCTTCCATACATTGTAGACTTCACCGCTGAGAATTTCTCCGCGCTTGTCTTTGTATTTGCGAAACAGTTCGTCTTTTTCCAGCTCAATAATTCTGCTCATCAGGGTCTGACGGGCATTGAGTATGCTGCGGCGACCGAAGTCATCCAAAAATACTTGCTGAATGCAATCTTCACCCACGGCATAATCAGGTTCCAGCTGCTGAGCTTCGCTAAGACTGATTTGCAGGTTGGGATCTTCCACTTCACCCTCTTCCACAATCAGGCGGAGGTGGTACATTTCAATATCACCGGTTTCGATGTTGATGATGATGTCAAAATTGGCCTCGGGACCGTACTTCTTGCGCAGAATACTGCGGAATACGTCTTCGAGTACACGCATCATAGTGGCCCTGTCGATGTTCTTGAATTCTTTGAATTCTGAGAAACTCTCAATCAGGCTCATGCCCAGCTCTTTGGTTTTGGCTTTGCTCATATCAGTTGAAAGTTATTTTTATGGTTGCAGTTTTTATGTTTTCCCAGGCAATCTGAACGGGCCGGGTTTCCGTTTTCTTTCCTTTTAGCACGATTTGTTCTTCCAGTTGCAGTTCTGTGCCTTCCAGGGCAATCAGTTTGGCTTCCATTTTAACTCCCTCGGCGGTTTCAATTTCCAGGGTTCTACCGCAATGTTTGGGCAGCTGCCTGATGTCTGTCAGTGGCTTGTCTGCACCCGGAGTTGAAATTTCAAAAGTGAACTTTCTCTCGCCAAAATCACCCTCGTCAATTTGTTGCGAAATGTGACGCGTGAAGGCTGAAAGTCTGTTCATGGTAACGGGTTGCTCGCCATCTACATAAAAACGGAAGAAACCCGCGGGGCTGCCGGTGTGGGCAACCAGAAAAAGTTCATGGTCAGGTGCTTCCTGCTCCACCAATGTTTTCAGTTTGGTTTCCAAATTTGCCATAGTCAATAAAAAAGGGGACTGCTTTCGGCTTGTCCCCTTCCGTTATTTGTTTAGGAAAGTGATGCAAATGTACGTCAAATTTTTGGATTATGCAAGTAATCAGGGCAAAATCCGCACGGACAGTATGCGGATATCCTTTTGCGGGCGGTCACCTTCTCCGGTTTCGGCATTCTGAAGCGCCTCCAGAACTTCATAGCCTTTGGTTACAAAACCAAATACGGTATAATCCTGATCGAGGAAAGGCGATCCACCCCATGTCGCATAGATTTGTTTTACCCGCTGGGGAAGGTTCTGGTAGGCTTTTTCTGCCATGGGTCCTACTTTCTTGTCTAGTTCGCTTTGTAAATCCTGAAGTGCTGCTCCATCCTGACGTTGTGTTGCAACCTGATACCGCATTTGATAGGACATGTTTTCAGGATCCTGCATGAATTTCATAAATGCTTTTTGTTTCAAAACATCCTTCATTTCACTGGCACTTACTGATTTCCCGGTAACAATGTAAAACTGACTTCCGGAGCTTTTTCTTTCCGGGTTAATTTCATCGCCCTGCCTGGCAGCTGCCAGTGCTCCTTTGAAATGGTAAAGCGTATCGGATATTTCAGCCTCTAGGTTGTAACCCGGTCCGCCTTGTCCGAGCATCATCCCTGGTTTTGCGCCTTTGCTGTCAGGATCGCCGCCCTGCACCATAAATTCTTTGATGATTCGGTGAAACAGTGTGCCTTCATAGTAACGGCTTCGCACCAGTTTCAGAAAGTTATCGCGGTGTTTGGGTGTGGCATCGAAAAGCGCCAGTTCAATTCTGCCCAGGTCCGTTACCATTTCAACCTTTGTGTATTTGGCCATGGCAGCCGTATCCGGGGCTAGCGGTTTGAAGTTTTCTTCCAGGGCTTTGCGGGTGCTGTCTACCTGGTCGGTAGCATTGTTTTTGGGCTGGCAGGCCGTAAAAGCTACGAGCAGCAATGCAGCTATGTATGAATAACATTTCATATGGTAAAAGTGATGATTTCTTCTTTTTCAAAATACTCAATGATGTGTTGCCTCAATACATGTTCCTGCTCAATTAATGTCAGATTGGGCAGAGGCTTCACATTTTCCCATACGGGCCAGCCATTTTTGTCATGGCCGTTCATGTGGTAAAATCCCGAATAGCTGAAAAGCTTGCAATTCGCCATGTGCATGAGGTAGGTTTTCTCCTCCTTCGTGAATTTTTTCTCTGGTAACTCCCCCAGTTCTCGGATTCCAATTAGAAACAAAATGGCATTCAGATCAGGTTTTTTTTCGAATTGATTTTCGAAAAAATCCATTACCTGAGACCATTTCAGGCGTATTTCATCGTTGAGGGACATTCCACTTTCCACATTGCAAATTTCGGTCTTTTGTTATGGATTGGTACAATAATTACATATGCTTTTGCAAATTCGTATTTTTGCCACAACAATGAACGGAAGGGATTTTTTATCACAGTTAATGAACAGAGGGAGAAAAATCACGGATATTTTCAACTTCAACCGTTCAAAGGCCGTTAAATGGCAGGAGGCTACGCTCAAGAAAATGCTGTACAAGGCAAGAAATACGGAGTATGGCCGCAAATATGGATTTGATGATATTCTGATTTCAAAAAATCCTGTTGAGGAATACCGCAGACGGGTTCCTTTGGTAACTTACAGTCAGATGCACGATTTGTGGCTGCGGCAGTATAATGGAGAAGCAGATATCACCTGGCCGGGACAATGCACCTATTTTGCCCTGAGTTCCGGTACAACAGAAGGTGCGAGCAAATACATTCCGGTTACCAACGATCAGCTCAAAGCCATGATCAGGGCCTCGCGCCGCCAGTTGCTGGCTATGGCGCTCACGGATGTTCCCAAAGATTTTCTTGCCAAAGACTACCTGATGCTCGGAGGCTGTACCGATTTAAACTATAATGGCGTTAGTTACAGCGGAGATCTCAGTGGAATCACCATCGCCAATATCCCAAACTGGTTTGAGCGTTTCAGCCGGCCGGGCCCCGAGATAACGGCCATCAAGGACTGGGAGGAGAAGGTAAACCGCATTGTTGAAGAAGCACCCAAATGGGATATTGTAATGCTGGCAGGTGCTCCCTCATGGATGCGATTGCTCATAGAGCGGATTATCAAGCGCTACAATGTGAACAATATTCATGAAATCTGGCCGAATCTCAGCATCTATTGCTGGGGTGCGGTTGCGCTTGCTCCCTACAAACAGTCGCTGGATTCTATGATGGGCCGACCCATTACTTATATGGAGTCTTACCTGGCCAGTGAGGCTTATGTGGCGAACCAGACAAGACCAGACACATCCGGGATGAGGCTGGTTTTCAGAAACAATACATACTTCGAATTTGTACCCTTCAATGAGGACAACTTCGATTCGGATAGCAATCTTAAGCCAACAGCCACCGCAATTGACCTAGAAGAGGTAGTGCCAGACATGGATTATGCGATCATTTTAACAACACCGGCAGGTGCCTGGCGCTACATGATTGGCGATACCATCCGTTTTACCAATACCGACACCTGCGAAATCAAGATTACCGGCCGTACCAAGCAGTTTCTGAGCATAACAGGGGAGCACCTGAGCGTAGACAATATGATGGAAGGGCTCCGCAGAACAGCCGAACATTTTCAAACCGATTTCACCGAATTTACGGTAAAAGGCCGGAAGGAAGGAAATGCCTTTGCTCATCACTGGTATCTTGCCAGCAATCAAACCAATCTCAATCCCGAGGACGTGAGGCTAAAGCTGGATCAGCATTTGCGTGAGTTGAATGACGATTACCATACCGAGCGAAATCACGTTCTGACCGGTATGTATCTGCATATATTGCCCGAAGAAGTATTTCTTGATTTTTTGGAAAAACACCTCAAACTGGGTGGACAGAGCAAATTCCCGAGGGTTCTTTCAGATAATTTATATCAGCACTGGGTTGATCATGTGAAAGCCGTTCCCGGAAAACAAGCATCGTCATGAACATAACAGAGAAGGATTCCAATCACCAGAATCTGCACACGCTTTCATTTCCCGAATTGTTGACGGGAATTAATACCGAAGATATGGGCATTGCCCTCAGCGTTCAGGAAAAGCTAAACCAGATCGCGACGCTGTGTGAAATGGTTCATGAGCGCATGAGCCGGGGAGGAAGGTTATTTTACATGGGAGCCGGTACCAGCGGCCGCCTGGGAATTGTGGATGCCAGTGAGTGCCCGCCAACCTATGGTGTGGAACACGGCCGTGTGGTGGGCATTATCGCCGGCGGAGATACCGCCATTCGAAAAGCAGTGGAGTTCGCAGAAGACGATATGCAGCAGGGCATCAGGGATTTGCAGCAATATGAAGTCAATGAAAATGATGTTGTGGTTGGAATATCTGCCAGCGGACGAACGCCTTATGTATTGGGTGCATTGAATGCCTGCCGTGAAAGAGGAATTGCCACCGGCTGCATCGTCTGTAATCCTGATTCTGCCATTGCGGCTGCCTGCGATGCCCCTGTTGAGGTGGTCACCGGCCCTGAATTTGTGACCGGAAGCACCCGTATGAAAGCAGGCACGGCCACCAAAATGGTGCTAAATATGATAACAACATCGGTGATGATTCGGCTGGGACACGTAGTGGGTAATAAAATGGTGGATATGCAGCTCAGCAACGACAAGCTTATCGAACGCGGAACACGCATGGTCATGCAGTCAGCGGGTTTGTCTGAAGCCGATGCCAGGGCCATGTTGCTGAAACATGGCAGTGTGCGTAAAGCAGTAGAAGCCGCTACAGCCTGATTTAACCCAAATCCGGGCGGAATTCGTTATTTTTGCGCCCTTTATGTCCCGTCCCGTAAGAGTTCGTTTCGCCCCCAGTCCCACGGGTCCGCTCCACATTGGTGGTGTGCGCACCGCATTGTATAATTACCTGTTTGCCCGCAAACACAATGGCACCATGATTCTCAGGATTGAGGACACGGATCAGAACCGTTTTGTGCCCGGTGCAGAAGCATATATCATTGATGCCCTGAAATGGGTTGGCATTGAAATTGACGAAGGTCCTGAGCATGGCGGTCCACATGCGCCTTACAGGCAAAGCGAACGGAAGGGAATATATGCCCAGTATGCTTATGATCTGGTGGAACGTGGATTTGCCTATTATGCCTTCGATACAGAAGAAGATCTGGAACAAATGCGCAAACGGCTAGAGGCAAGCCAGATGCAGCCTGCTTATGACAGCATCAGCCGCATGAGCATGAAAAACTCGCTTACATTGCCGGCAGACGACGTGAAGGCAAGGCTTGAAAGCGGGGCTCCTTATGTAATCCGAATAAAATTACCCAGAAAAGAAGAAGTGCGGTTTCATGACATAATCCGTGGCTGGGTTACCGTGAACACCGCGCAACTTGATGATAAAGTACTGCTGAAAAGCGATGGTATGCCCACCTACCATCTTGCCAACGTGGTGGATGATTACCTCATGGGTATCAGCCATGTTATCCGGGGTGAAGAATGGCTTCCCAGCGCACCGTTGCATGTGATGCTCTACCGCTACCTTGGGTGGGAAGAAGTAATGCCCGAATTTGCTCATCTGCCATTGCTGCTGAAACCTGAAGGCAACGGAAAACTGAGCAAACGGGATGGGGACCGCCTTGGATTTCCCGTTTTCCCACTACAGTGGACCGATCCCAAAACAGGTGAGGTGAGCAGTGGTTACCGCGAGAGTGGTTATTTCCCTGATGCGGTGGCCAACATGCTCGCACTGCTTGGATGGCATCCCAGTGATAACCGTGAGTTGTTTTCCATGGATGAGCTTATTGAAGCTTTCAGCCTCGAAAAAGTGAGTAAAAGCGGTGCCAAGTTTGATGTGCAGAAGGCGTTCTGGTTCAACCAGCAGTATTTGCAAAAGAAATCTACGGCAGAAGTTGCGTCAATGATTAAACCCCAAATGCTGGCATCCGGGTATGAAGCCACCGATGCTTACCTGGAACAGGTGGTGGTGTTGATGCGTGAAAAAGTGCAGTTTGCCCGTGATATCATATCGGAAGGCACCTATTTCTTCGCCACTCCGGAAACATATGATGCTGATGTGGTATCCAAAAAGTGGAAACCGGAAACCGGAACCCACATCGATGGTATCAGGCTAAAGTTTTCTGCACTTGCTGAAAACGCAACCGCTTTGGATTATGAAAATGCATTTAAAGCATATTGTGAAGAAAACGCATTAAAAACCGGTGAATTATTGCAGCCGCTGAGGCTTGCTGTGAGTGGAAAAGGTGCCGGTGCTCCAATTTGGGAAATGATTGCACTTATCGGGAGGAATAATATTCTGCTTCGGCTGGAAAATGCAATAAGTAAAATTTCATTTTCAAAACCCTGAGCAATCCGTTAATTTCGCCAAATATCTCTTTTCGAAACTATAAACGATAATGAAGAACTTTAAATTGATGAACCTGATTGGTGGCTGGGCTATGTTTGCCATAGCCTTGGTGGTGTATACCCTGACCCTCGAGCCCTCTGTGAGTTTGTGGGACTGCGGTGAATTTATCAGTGCCGCATACCGGTTACAGGTGGTTCACCCGCCCGGTGCCCCTTTCTTTCTGATGATTGGCCGTCTGTTTTCACTGTTGGCCGATACCCCGGAAAAGGTAGGATTCTGGGTAAATATGCTTTCTGCTGTTTCCAGTGCAGGTTGCGTAATGTTCACCTTCTGGATAACCACCCACTTTGCCGACAGGATTGTTTCAGCCGACAGAGATAACCGCAATTTTCTCATCATTGCTGCGGGTGTGGTTGCTGCGCTTTCCAATACCTTCATCGATAGCTTCTGGTTCAGCGCTGTGGAATCAGAGGTATATGCATTAAGTTCATTCTTTACCGCCCTCACATTCTGGGCTATACTTCGCTGGGACAGGCAGGCTGACAGTCCGAATGCAGACCGCTGGCTGGTTTTCATCGGATTTGTTACGGGCCTTGCCCTGGGCACGCACATGCTTAACCTGCTCGTAATTCCTGCAGTTTGCCTGGCGTATTATTTCCGCCGTTTCCAAACCACCACCAAAGGGGTGTTGCTGGCATTCGGGGCTGCTATTCTTGCCCTTGGTTTTGTCATGAAAGTAATCTATCCCGGTATTCCATGGCTCATTTCCCGAACCGATAAACTGTTTGTGAACGATTTTGGAATGCCCTTCTATAGCGGTGCCATATTCTCTGTCTTTGCCATTTTTGTGGCTTTGGCTGTCCTGTTGTGGTATACCCACAAAAAGGGTTTGAAGAATTGGAATACACTGCTGCTGAGTATTACCTTCATTATTGTGGGCTATTCTTCTTATGCCATGGTTATTATCCGTTCCATGGCCAATACTGCCATCGATATGAACAACCCGGAAGATCCCTACAAGTTCTACGGTTACATTACCCGTGAACAGTATGGTGACCGCCCGCTGGTTAAAGGTCCGTTTTTTAATGCACCCCAGGTAGATTTTGAAACTACCCACAAAAAGTATTTCAAAGGTGAGACCAAATACGAAGAGGGTGGCGAAAACTATGAGCCCGTGTATGATGAAGAATTTATGACCCTGTTTCCCCGTATGGGCAAAAGCAACAAGCCGGCCGATGCCAAAGGCTTCCGCGAATGGGGCGGCATGGGAGAAGTGCAGGCAACCATTGAGGAACTAAGAAGCAAAGGAAAACTCACTCCTCAGGAACAGCAGGATTTGCAGTACCTGGAATATGAAATACCCTCGATGGGAAACAATCTGCAGTTCTTCTTCAAGTACCAGATTGGTCATATGTACATCCGTTATTTTATGTGGAATTTTGTGGGTCGCTTCAACGATCAGCAGGCTGTAACCGGCAACACCCGCTTTGATGGGAACTGGTTCTCCGGTATCGGTCCTGTAGACAGACTGGTGGTTGGTCCCAAAAAGGATTTACCTGATTACTACAAAGACCAAAAAGGCCGCAATGCCTATTATTTCCTGCCTTTGCTGCTGGGAATTCTGGGTCTGCTTGCCCATTATAGTGCCAGACGCAAAGATTTTTGGCTGGTGATGACTTTGTTCCTGTTCACCGGTGTGCTCATCAACGTATACATGAACCAGCCTCCTTATGAGCCGCGCGAGCGTGACTATTCGCTGGTAGGCTCATTCCAGACTTTCTGTATCTGGGTGGGTCTGGGTGTAATTGCTGTGGCGGATTTGCTAACCAAGCGCCTGAAACAGAACGCAGCTATCGTTTCTGCAGCTGCGTGCACCCTGCTAGTGCCTGTGAACATGGCATATCAAAACTGGGATGATCATGACCGCAGCGGTCGGTATATAGGAATAGATATGGCGAAGAACTTCCTGAATCAGCTGGAGCCCAATGCCATTCTGTTTTGTAACGGCGATAACGATACCTACCCGCTTTGGTATGCCCAGAATGTGGAAGGCATCCGTACTGATGTACGAATTATCAACCAGAGCCTGCTGCCTACAGAATGGTATAGTTCAGTGCTGCTGGACAAAGTATACGATTCAGAACCGCTTCCGCTCACCGTTACCAAGCGCGATCTGCAAACCGGCAGTTTTGAGTATGGCGTAGAAATAGACCGCACCAACGCCAGTCCCAAATCGTTGAGAGCGATGATTGATGAGCTGGTGAAGGCCAACAGAAATGAAGGTTCTGAAAACGTGAAGCTCAATGGTTTCTCGGCTTATCTGCCTATTGATAAGGCAGCCGTTATCAAAGCCGGAGTGGTTAGCCCCAAAGACCAAAACCTGATTGTAGATACGCTGAAATTCAATATTGGAGGAAATTATATTACCAAAGGCGATATAGTAGTTTATGATCTTATTGCCACCAATGCTGCACAGGGCTGGAAGCGTCCTATTTATTTCACCTCGGTAAGTGGGTATGATTTTAACTTCCTGAATAGTTACCTGCAGCTGGAAGGCCTTGTATATCGTTTTGTGCCTGTGAACGGTGGTGCTGACGGTGGACAGCCGCGCAAAATCAATGATTATGTCACTTACCGCAACCTGGTGCACAAGTACCGCTACTATGGCATGAAGGAGAAAAAGAACTTCTACCTGGATGACAAAGCAGCCTATGTGCCCGGCGATTTACAGCAAATGTCGCTAATGCTGGCAAAATACTACTATTCTGAGGTGGATAACTATAAAACCTACATGAAAGCCAAGGACAGTCTTAATATCACTGTACCTCCTCCCGGATTCAGGGATGTGGCCACCTTTGAAAAAGTAATGGGTGACAGCGTGGAAGTGTACCGGAAACGCGGCATTGAAGTGATTCAGAAAATGCTTACCGAGATGCCCGAAAAGGTGTGTCCTATTCGCCGCGATATTAAAACGGAAATGGGAATCACGCTCATTAACCTGGGTGAGGTTGAAAAGGGCAAACAGGTGTTAAACAGGGCAATGGAAGAATGTGTTCAGTTTGCCAAATATTTCAGCCGCTGGGATGATGAGGAATGGGCTCAGCGTGAAATCGGAAACAGCCAGTACCTGATTCAGCAATCCATGTTGTTTGCAGGCCAAAAAGGTATGAAGGATCTGGAAACCAAGTATAAAAACATGCTGCAAAGCATTGCACAATAATTTTCAAAACCCCGCTTTGGCGGGGTTTTTTTATCATGAAGAAAGGTAATTTTATTTACGGGATTCACCCGGTTGAAGAAGCCATCCGCTCCGGTCAGACAATTGACAAGGTTTGGGTGCAGGAGGGTACGGTAAATCCCGCTCTGAGAGAGGTTTTAGGGTTGTTGCGCGACCATAAAATACTGTGGAAACAGGTTCCTGCCGAGCGGCTGAACCGAATGATCAATGGTAATCACCAGGGCATTATAGCAGCTTTGTCTGCAGTTGATTTTGCTACCATTGATCAGGTTGTGGCCATGGCTTATGAAAAAGGTGAAGACCCGTTTTTGATTGTGCTCGACGGAGTGACAGATGTTCGCAATTTTGGAGCTATAGCGCGCAGTGCCTACTGTGCAGGGGCCCACGGCATTGTGGTGCCCGAAAAAGGCGGTGCGGCCATCAATGCAGATGCCGTGAAAACCTCAGCCGGCGCGCTAATGCATCTTCCCGTATGCAGGGTTCAAAGCCTGTATCACGGACTGAAACTGATAAAAAACAGTGGTTTAATGTTGGCCGGAGCCACTGAAAAAGCCACAGTCTCCCTGCATGAAGCGACTCTAACTGGGCCCATAGCATTGATTCTGGGCGATGAAGAAAAGGGACTTGCTACCGATACCCGCAAATTATGTGATGTGCAGTTCCGCATACCCATGATGAAAGAAGGTGTGGGTTCGCTGAATGTATCCGTCGCCGCAGGCATAGCACTCTACGAGGTGGTACGGCAGCGAGGAATGAATTCATAGCACACAATCATCTCTTTTGTGGGTGTTATTAGCCAGGTGTTTCTAAGGGAAGTATGTAATACCTGGGGGTAAATCACCCTTTGGAATCCATTAGAATCGCAACGTAATGCCTCCCATGACATTCCTTCCCGCTTGCGGATAAAGAAATACTTCCTGGGTAATGTCGCGGCTTCCATATGTGTACATAAAGGTATAGCCGTTTGACGCGTACATCGCATTGAAAACATTTAGGACCTGGAATTGAATATCGACAGATGCGCCTGACTTCAGGGTGTAACTTTTTTGCAGCCAAAGCTCACCAAAATGGTAGGGATTCAGGCTGCGGTATTTGTCGCCGGTGTTGTCGAGGTATTGCCTGCCAACATACTTGTGAATATAACGCACACTGGTATTTTTCATGAAGGCGTATTCGAGCCAGATTGCTCCATTTATGCCTGGAGACATAGCGATGGGTGCATTGTTGAATACACTGTCATTTTGTTGGTAAGTAAAATAATCGGGGATTACATTCACAATGCGTTTGATTCGGTTCTGGCTGAGAGCAAGGTTGCCGCCTGTTTTCAGCTTTGATGCTAATCTCTGCTCAAAACCCATTTCAATGCCACGGCGGAAACTTTCATCCACATTGCGTCTCAGCGGCGATCCCACATCGTTTACTTCACCGGTTAACACCAGCTGATTTCGGTAATTCATGTAATAAACATTTATAAACAGCGAACCAGTTTTGCCGGTATGATTCCAGCCGATTTCCCAATCTGTGAGCCTTTCCGGTTTGGGTATATCACCGGTTTTATGATCAGTAAAATCACTGCGCGAAGGCTCTCTATTGGCAATACTTACACTGCTGTAAAAACTATGGTTGTTGATTTGGTATGTTAATCCTGCTTTTGGGTTAAAGAAGCCGAAATTGCCGGTGAAATCGATATTACGAAGGTCGTTGTCGGTTCCTCTGCCGGAGTGGTAAACCTTCCTGTACTGAAGGTCAATCCATGTTTGCAGATTTTGATTCCATTTACGCGTGTTTTTAACAAAAACGGAGGCGTCGCTTTTAAATCCGGTACCATCGTAATAGGACTGATCGGGATTGGCCTGTGGCGCCTGCGAAGCCCATACAATGCGACCGTAATGTTTTCCGCGGTATTCATTGAAGCCCAGTCCGAGTATCCATTCGGATTTTTCCGTTCTGTGGTTCCAACTGAGGTTGCTTCCCAGCAAATGGTTATCCAGCCAGCGGCGGCGAACGATATCACTGCGTGTGATGGTGTCATTTCCTATAATGGTGGGCGGAAGCAGATAATTTGAAAGCCTGTCACGGTGGCGGAACTGTTCGAAAAAGCCAAAGCCACGGGTATAATAGAGGGTTGCGTTGAGGAAGCTTTGTTCACCGGTTTTGGCCGTAAAGTAAATATGGTGGTGGTTTTGGGTGTAATCGTCTATTTCCCTGGGATAGGTGTAATAATTATAGGATCTTGGGTTTGAACTGAATAGGTTCACAGAATCAGCTGCGGTTTTGTATGTTACACCCAGATTCCGGTAATAGTGGTTCAGCAAATCGGATTCAGAACCCTGCAGTTTTTCCTTGGGTACACCCCACCAGGCCTGATAGGTTTGTTCTTTACCGCCAAAAGACATCCACTTTACCGACCAGCCTTTGCCCTGATAGCCCAGTGCTGCCATGTAGGAACGCAGTTTACTTGAGGCTCTGTCCACAAAGCCGTCGCTGTTGATGGAAGACAGCCTGAAATCAGCGGTCCAGTGATTATTGATGAGTCCGGTACCGCCCGAAATGGAGTGGCGCAGGGTGCCAAAACTACCTGCAGTGTTACTGAACAGCATGTACGGTTTCTCAGAACTAAAAGTTTGCATGTTTACGGTAGCGCCAAAGGCTCCTGCACCGTGCGTGCTGGTTCCTGCACCCCGCTGAATTTGCACGCTGGACAGTCCTGTGGCCATATCGGGCATATTCACCCAAAATGTTCCGTGGCTTTCTGCATCGTTGATGGGTACCCCGTTTACCGTAACATTGGTGCGTGTGGCATCGCTGCCTCGCACGCGGATTCCGGTATAGCCAATACCGGCACCGGCATCGGTAGTAACGGTTACGCCTGGCTGAAACTGCAGAAGCACAGGAAGATCGCGTCCTGTATTTTGTATCTGAATATCCCTGCGTGATACGGTGGTTTGGGCAATCGGTGTGCCTGATGTGGCTCTTGTTGCCGAGACCATTACTTCCTCAATGCTTTTACTGCGGGGAAGGGTGTCGGTAAATGAACGGATGCTGTCATAGCTGCTTTCTGAAAACAGCCGGCCTAAAGCTGCAATAAAAACGATGGTTATGAGTGTTTTTTTCATGGATGCATATGGGTTTTAGCATCCGGGAGGCCTGTTTGAAGGCAACACATTTCCCTGCGCAGGCATTATCCTGATCAGGTATTACGGGTATAGTCTCAGCGTTTCCTTTGGGAAAGCACCCCGAATGCAGGAGCAAAGTTATGAAATTATAAACATATGGCTGTTATGGAAAAAATCCTTATGCCAGAACAAAACCTTTTTGAATGAGCATTTCAGCAATTTGAACAGCATTGGTGGCAGCGCCTTTGCGTAAATTGTCGCTTACCACCCACAGGTTCAGGGTGTTGGCATGGCTTTCATCGCGGCGCATACGACCCACAAAAACATCGTCTTTATCGTGGCTCCAGATAGGCATGGGGTAAATGTTGTGCTGCACATCATCCTGCACTACCACACCGGGTGCTTTGCTCAGTAAAGTGCGCAACTCAGCCAGGTCAAAATCATTTTCAAATTCCACATTGATACTTTCGCTATGTCCGCCGGTGGTAGGAACGCGCACTGTGGTGGCTGTAACTGCCATATCGGGTACTTCCATGATTTTGCGGGTTTCCACTATCATCTTCATTTCCTCTTTGGTGTAACCATTTTCGAGGAAAACATCAATATGCGGAAGTATATTCCGGTCTATGGGATGCGGATATACTGCGTTTACAGGCCGTCCTTCGCGTTCCGCATTCATCTGCTCAACGGCTTTTTGTCCTGTGCCCGTTACGCTCTGGTAAGTGCTCACCACAATGCGTTTAATCCCATAGCGATCGTGCAGGGGTTTCAGGGCCACAAGCATTTGTATGGTGCTGCAATTGGGGTTGGCAATAATATGGCAGTTTGCATGCAAAGCATGTGCATTGACTTCCGGTATCACAAGCGGAATGTCTTTTTCCATGCGCCATGCACTGCTGTTGTCTATAACGTAAGTGCCTTTGGCAGCAAAAAGCGGTGCATATTGTTTACTTACAGAGCCGCCGGCACTGAACAGGGCAATTGCCGGTGCAGCATCGATGGCGGTTTGCATGGAAACTACTTTCCAGGATTTATTGTTTAAAAATATCTCCTTGCCTACACTTTTTTCAGAGGCAACGGGAATAAGTTCTGTAACGGGAAAGTTCCGTTCGGCAAGAACCTGCAGCATTTTAGAGCCCACCAGACCGGTGACCCCAACTACGGCAATTTTCAACGATTACTTGGCCTCCTCAACCTTTAATATCGTGGGTTCGGCTACTTGCTGGTTTTTTGAGGGATCTGGCAGTTTGGACTTGGACGCTGTGTCTGCACTCTTTCCGCTTTCATTTTCCAGTTTTTCGAAATCAGCATCCTGACGCGCACTGTCGGTGCTGTCCTGTTCCTGTTTTTCTTCTTCGGAGTAGGCTCCTTCACCTGAGCAGGAAGCAAAGAAGAAGAGGGTAGCAGCACCCATCAAAAGGAAAAAATGTTTCATATGGGCAAAATTAAAGAATTTCGAGGGCTTCAAAAAAATCATTCCAGTCGCTAAAGTCTTTGATGCCGGTTGATACTGATTCAAAGCAATCTAAGCTGATGCCCCAAGGCTCCGTTTTGGCAACGGATTCAGCCATTTCTGCAGATGGTTCAACCTGCGAAAAGTGGTTAATACGGTTCAATAATGATTTACTGTGGGAAATCCAGTCTCCGGTGTTGTCTGTATTCAAAATCCAGATTAAATCAGGTGCTGCAATGGCTTCTTTTAGTTCTGCAAAGCGATGTTCGGAAGTCTCAATGCCATTTACAGGCAGGGTATTCAGCAAGGCGTTGATTTTGTCAATGTCAACATGGTCAGCAATCTCCAGTATTACAGAAGGACCTGCACACCAGCCAATAATCTCCTGAATGGCGGAGGCTGAAAGCTCATCCTGGCCGCCAATACGAAATCCTATGTAATCAGCCATGGAAGCGGCTGCATAGCGCGCATCGGCAAGGTCGCGGATGTTGTTGAATTTGAGTTTCATCAGAAAAGCCTGCCGTGAAAATACGGTATCGGGTTATACCAGCATTTTTACCGGTTCTTCCAGGTATTCCTTGAAAGTATTGAGGAACGCCGCACCAATGGCACCATCCACGACGCGGTGGTCGCAGCTAAGGGTGACTTTCATGGTTTTCACGGGCTTGATTTCGCCGTTAACCACGCCTACGGTATCCTTCACCGCGCCAACAGCCATAATACAGGCATCAGGTGGGTTGATGATGGCGGTAAATTCTTCAATGCCAAACATGCCCAGGTTGCTGATGGTGAAAGTATTTCCGGCCCAGTCCTGTGGCTGCAGTTTCTTTTCCTTGGCACGTTTGCCGAAGTCTTTTACTTCTGCGCTGATTTGGCTGAGGCCTTTTTGATCAGCGAAGCGAACTACCGGAACCAGAAGACCTTCGTCTACTGCCATGGCAACGCCGATGTGAATATGATGGTTGTAGCGAATTTTGGTGCCCAGCCAACTGCTGTTTACCTTGGGGTTTTTGCGCAGCGCAGCAGCAGCGGCCTTGATTACCAGGTCGTTCATGCTGATTTTTACCTCGCTCACGGCATTCATTTGTTCGCGTGCTGCCACCGCCTTGTCCATGTTGATTTCCATGGTAAGGTAGAAGTGGGGTGCGCTGAATTTGCTTTCGCTGAGGCGGGCCGCAATAGTTTTGCGCATCTGGCTAACAGACACTTCTTCGAAGCTTTCTGTACCGGAAACATACGATATTGCGGGTGATGCAGCGGCAGGTGCCGTAGCTGAGGGAACAAAGGTTTCAATATCGCGGCGCACGATGCGGCCGTTTTCTCCGCTGCCCTGAACCTGATTCAGGTCTATGCCTTTTTCCTCTGCCAGTTTTTTAGCCAATGGAGAAGCCTTTAAGCGGTCGTCGTTGTTTGTAACATGAACAGGAGCCGCGGGCGCCGGGGCCTGTGCGACTGGAGCAGGAGTTTCTGCAACCGTTACTGCGGGTGTTTCTGCTGCGGGAGCAGGGGCTGCAGGAGCACCGCCGAGCAGCGATTGATAATCTTCACCGGCAGCGCCTACTACGGCAATAACACCGTCCACAGGAACGGTACTGCCTTCATCTACCAGGTACAGAATGCTGCCTTTGGCATACACCTCCATATCCATGGTGGCTTTATCGGTTTCCACTTCGGCAAGTACATCGCCGCTTTTCACGGAATCACCTACCTTGTAGTTCCACTTTACAATGACACCTTCGGTCATTGTATCGCTCATTTTGGGCAATTTAACTGCTTCAGCCATAACGGAGCGCAAAGATATGAAAATTAAAGATTGATTAATCCAAGGGATGATAACGGTGTGTAAGGTTTTTTGCCAAAATGATAGGGTTTGTTTCTATGGGCGGTTTTCCCCGGCGGATGTGATTGAAATGTTGACAGCATTCATTGTAACTGAATTACATTCGCATCATGGCTGCACATTTTCCCTATGAGGCTTTTCTGGAGTATGTTATGAAAAACGGCACACCCAAAACCGACCGCACCGGAACAGGCACGGTGAGTGTTTTTGGAGGACAGTTGCGTTTTAACCTGCAGGAAGGTTTTCCGCTGATTACCACCAAAAAGGTCCATTTAAAAAGTATCATTTATGAATTGCTGTGGTTTTTGAAAGGTGAAACCAACATTGCGTATCTGAAAGAGCACGGGGTGAGTATTTGGAACGAATGGGCAGACGCGAACGGAGAGCTTGGACCTGTTTACGGCAAACAGTGGAGAAGCTGGGAGGCAAAAGACGGACGTGTGATTGACCAGATTTCGGATGCGATAAACCTCATTAAAAACAATCCCGACAGCCGCCGTATACTGGTGAATGCCTGGAATGTGGGCGAAATAGACAAAATGGCGCTGATGCCCTGCCATACCATGTTTCAGTTTTATGTGGCAGACGGCAAATTAAGCTGTCAGCTGTATCAGCGCAGTGCAGATTTGTTTCTGGGTGTGCCGTTCAATATTGCCAGCTATGCTTTGCTGACCATGATGATGGCGCAGGTATGCGGGCTGCAGTGCGGCGATTTTGTACATACATTTGGTGATGCGCACATTTACAGCAACCATTTTGAGCAGGTGAAAGAGCAACTGAGCCGCGAACCCAGACCATATCCTACTATGAAAATAAACCCTGAGGTGAAGGATTTATTCGCATTCGATTACAGCGATTTTATCCTGGAAAGTTACGATCCCTGGCCCGCGATCAAGGCGCCGGTGGCGGTGTGATAGCAAACTCTGTTAGCCACCTAACAAAAACAAAACACCCGTACCCCAAGATTTTTTAGGTATTCGTAAATCTCGCTGTGGTTATCAATAGATGACAGGGTCGAGATAAGAACATCCTCTTCCGAAAAGGGATAATCGCGATAGTGTAAAATGGTTTTATGGTCAATCACATTGCCTGCAATGTGGGCTTTGTGCGCCAGCCAGCCAACTTCATAGCCATCGGTTTCCACCATTTTCTTTAGCAGTTTGCCTTTGTCCAGGGTGCCGAGAATCATCACCGGGGCATTGCTTTTCACAAACATCTTTTTCCAGTAATTCCATTTCATTTGCATGAAAGCGGCAGCACTGTAGTTTTCGCTGTTAACGGAATAACGGTTATCGTGTTGTCGCCAGTGATGGCAAATACCAGGGGCGGACTGCACTGAAAAACCCTTTACAAACAGCTGCAAAGCCATATCATAGTCTTCGGGATACACGGCATCGTCGAAGCAGCCGGCCTCTCTTAATTCATTGGTGCGCATCATCCAGCAGGGGCTGGGTATCACGCATTCCCGCCAGATGTGTTGCCAGTGGTCATTTTTATCGCAGCGTTCGTTCAGCCAGTTTTCGTAAAAACGGGTGCCTGTTCTGCAATTTTCTTCCGGGAAAAACCGAACCCTGCCTGTGACAATGGTTTTGGGCGGGGCCGATTCGAGTGTTTGTACCAAATTTTCCAGTTTATCCTTCGGCATGATATCGTCTGCGTCCATGCGGGTAACAAATTTGCCTTTGGCTGCCGCTAACAAATTGCGGTTTGCGGCAATCAGGCCTTGGCCATTAGGTGAAACCATGCGAAAACGCGCATCCGAAGCCACAAATGTGCGGGCGATGGCCGGGGAATCATCGCTGCTGCCGTCATCCAGCAGGTAGCATTCCCAATCTGTGAATGACTGTTGCTGTATGCTTTGCAGGCACGCATCCAGAAACGGTTCGGCGTTTTTAATTGGAATCAGCACAGATACCCGCGGCATGCTGCAAAGATGGGGTTGCGTGTGGTTTTTTGTACATGTGCAAGAATCGCAACGTGCGGAACACAACAATGGTGCGAACTTGCAGGCATGTTGGATGCATTCTTCGAGCCGGTAGATAAATCGGTGTGGGCCCCTTTTCGCAACAGCGATTCACTGCTGGGCGGCAAAATCCATATACACGGAAATTCCTTTCCCAAACTCAAAAACTGTAAGGTCGCCATTGTGGGTGCAGGCTATCCGGCCGATGAGGTAAGGCGCAAGCTCTATTCGCTCAGCTGGCGCTTCGATAGCTTAGGTGTTGCCGATCTGGGCAACCTGAAACTGAACGGCGACGCCAACAGCAGGCAGTTTGCCATGAGCGAAGCCATCGGCGAATTGCTGGCCGCAGGCATGAAGGTGCTTATCATTGGCCACGATCCTTTGCTGCTTTACGGTTATTACAAGGCCTACCGTCAAACCAAAGAACCCGTAGAGGTGGTGAAGGTGAGTCCGGATGTGGATCTGGACGAAGGCACGCCGCTCAGGCAGATTCTGGTGGAAAAGCCCAGCTACCTTTTCAACATTGACTTTCTGGCCACCCAGAGCTATTACATCAACAACCAAACGGCAGCGGTGTTGGATAAAATGTATTTCGAAAACCACCGCCTGGGAGAAATACGGGCAAGCATGGAAGAAACCGAACCCATTTTGCGCAGCGCCCACCTGCTGATGTTTGACATGAACGCCTGCCGCTATGCGGATGTGCCGGGTACGATGCTGCAAAGCCCCAATGGGTTGTATGCAGAAGAGGCTGCCAAACTTGCCCGGTATGCCGGGGTAAGCAATACCCTCAGTTCAGCATATTTTTATGGATTAAACCCCGAAAATCCACAGCCCGCAGACCATGTGCTGCTGTCGCAGATGATTTGGTATTTTCTGGATGGTTTCTGTGCCAGATTCAACGATCACCCCGTTCACAACCACGAGGATTTTCTCATATACCGAAACCGTTTGAGCAGCACCGGCCATGAAATTATTTTTTACAAGAGCCGCAAAAGCAACCGCTGGTGGATGGAAATTCCGCATCCCTACGACAAAAAGACCTTTTTTATCGGTTGCAGCTACCGAGATTACGAAACAGTGTGCAACGATGAAATGCCCGACCGCTGGTGGAGGGCCTATCAGCGGTTGATGTGATTGTGGTTTTCCCATGGTTGGTCTTTGCGCAACGCAGTGAAGTGAGACCAACCCTTATTGGACATGTTTATATCTGCGGACTGTAGGCATACTGGTCGGTCTTGCTGCGCAAAGACCAACCACGGGAAATAAGTCTCTTGGTTTAATTGTACACTAGTATTTCTGTAGGGCTTCACATATCGCCTCAACTCATGACTCTTAACTCCTAACTTCTAACGCTGCCATAAGCAAGGACAAGACGCGGCCTGTTCCTGCTCTCTGCCAACATTCTTCACATTTGTTTGTTACTTCTGTAACCCCGGGAGTCAACTCAGGCAGTATCCTGACCCATGTTCAACATTTTCTGCATGTACTTTTCTTCCGGAGGACTTATTTTTGCAACCAAATGTCAGAAGGATTTCACGGCATAGCCGTACACAAAGTAGTAAGAGAAACCGCCGATGCGGTAACCCTTCACCTGGATATTCCTGTTTCGCTTACCGAAACATTTTCATACACTGCCGGGCAGTATCTCACCTTTGAGGCCGAAATCAACGGCGAAAAAGTGCGCAGAAGCTATTCGCTGTGCACCTATGCACCCGCCGATGCCCATCCTGCTGTTACCATCAAGCGCGTGGATCAGGGCCGCATGAGCGGTTACATGAATACCGCCGTAAAAGAAGGCGATGTGCTGCAGGTAATGGCTCCTATGGGCAAATTCACCGTTATTCCCGATGCGGGCCGCAGCACACACTATGTGCTTTTTGCCGGTGGCAGCGGTATCACACCCATGATGGGTATTTCCAAGGCGGTGCTCATGCACGAGGCCGGAAGCAAGGTTACGCTGGTGTATGCCAACCGCAACCCAGACAGTGTGATTTTCAAGCAGGCATTGGCCGACATGGAAAAGCAATATTCCGGCCGTTTCAAGGTTATTCACAGCTACGATCAGGCGCCACTGACCTGGTTTGGCATGAAAGGCCACCTCAGCGAAGATAAAGTGGTGAACGTGCTGCAATCCAAGATTGGCGGCTCTTACGCCGATTATAAATATTACATCTGCGGTCCGGGACCCATGATGGATGTGGTGAAAAAAGGCCTGTCTAAAGCCGGCGTGGCAGCAGGCAATGTCTTTACCGAATATTTCTCTGCCCCAACCTCTTCGGAGCCCAAAGCAGAGCCCGTGACAGAAGCGGCCGCATTTGCAGGAACTGCCAGTGTGACGGTGCATGTTTATGGAAAATCGCAACAAATAACCTGCGACGAAAACACCACCATCCTCAAGGCCTGCATGAAAAATGGCATTGATCCGCCTTATAGCTGCACCGTGGGCGTTTGCACCACCTGCAGGGCCAAGGTTACCAAAGGCCAACTGCACATGCTGGAGCGCGAGGGACTGACCGATGATGAAATTGAAAAGGGCTATGTACTTACCTGCCAGGCGGTACCGCGCAGTGGAGAAATAGAATTGTCTTTCGAGTAATTTTTATGCAAAATTTACAAAACTACTGGGATGCCGGCATGACCTGGGCATCCTACCGCAAACAGATTGACGATTTATTGCTGGAAGGTAAAACCACCAGTGCCGATAACAGCGCGGCCTTGCTGGAATACGCAAAACTGAATCAGGCCCGCATGCGCAGGCTGGAAACCCGCACCGAGCTTGATGCCGGAGTCCTGGATTCGTTGAAAAACCTGCCCGAAGACTTGAAAATACTGGTGATTGCCGAAGGCTGGTGTGGCGATGCCGCACAGGTTTGTCCGCCCGCCGAGTTGATGTTTAAGG
Source organism: uncultured Flavobacteriaceae bacterium (assembly GCA_964626685.1). Taxonomy (GTDB): domain Bacteria; phylum Bacteroidota; class Bacteroidia; order NS11-12g; family UBA955; genus RGEC01. The sequence goes on along the minus strand of CAZVJY010000001.1, from coordinate 146,341 downwards.
CGCTGGGACTGGAAACCCGATATGTGCTTCGCGATACCGATACCGCATTGATTGATCAGTTCCTCACCAATGGAGGCCGCAGCATTCCCGTGTTTATTGCCTTGGATGCGAATGGCAATGTACTCGGTGAGAAATGGGGCCCACGCCCTGTGGCTTTGCAGGAACTGCGCATGGGCTGGCTGAAAGAAGGGATGCCCTACGAACAGCAGGCTGAGTTGCTGCACGGTTGGTATGCCAAAGATAAAACGCTTTCTACGCAGCGCGAACTGGCCGATTGGCTGAAATCCCTGGGTTAAGCCAGGTAACGCCTGATTTTTTCCAGCACACTGCTGAAATCCTCCGGCAGCGGGGCAGTGAATAGCATTTCTTTTCCGGTAACGGGATGGATGAAGCCCAGTTCTGCGGCATGCAGCGCCTGTCGTGGCATCATATCAAAGGCATTTTCGATAAACTGCTTGAACTTGGGTAATGCGGAACCTTTGCGGACTTGCCTTCCACCATACATTTCATCGCTGAAAATAGGGTGACCCTGCGAAGTCATGTGGGCGCGGATCTGATGGGTTCTTCCCGTTTCCAGCCTGCATTCAACCAATGATGTAAAATAGAAGTTTTCCAGTGTGCGGTAGTGGGTGATGGCAATTTTACCGTCTTCCTCATTTTCAAAATGCTTGCTGCGCCTGCGGTCCGCCGGGTCACGGGCCATGTAGCCGCGGATGGTGCCTTCGGGTTGTTCAAATTCGCCCCAAACCAGCGCCAGGTAGCGTCGGTGAATGGTGTGGTGAAAAAACTGGTTGGCCAGATGGCTGAGTGCAAATTCATTTTTGCCCACCACAAGCAGGCCGCTGGTGTCTTTGTCTATGCGATGCACCAGGCCAGGGCGGTGTGAGGTATCTTTCTGGGGTAAAGTGCCTGCGTGATAGGCAAGGGCATTCACCAGTGTGCCGCTATAGTTGTTGCAACCCGGATGTACTACCATGCCCGCAGGTTTGTTTACGATGAGCAGGTGTTCATCTTCGTAAACAATATCCAGCGGAATGTTTTCTGGATAAATTTCAGTATCGCGGGGCGGTTCGGGAAGCAGGATGCGCACATCATCGCCAGGCTTGATTTTGTAATTGCTTTTAATGGGCTTGCCGTTCACCTGAATACAACCCGCTTCGGCAGCGGCCTGCACCTTGGTTCGGCTGGCATTCTGAAGCTTGTTCATCAGCCATTTGTCAATGCGCATGTGCTCCTGACCGGGGTCGGCTACAAAGTGGTAATGTTCAAAAAGGGCGCCGTCGTCGTTCAGGATTTCTTCTTCCACGCTGCGAAGTTACGTTCATTATGGCCGTTGGGCATCAAAATGTGTTTGTTGGGATTTGTGGCTATATTGCGAGCATGGATAAAACAATGGTTTTGCAATGCCTGTTGCTTGTGTTTCCGGCAGTTATTTTTTTACAATCGGGGCTGGACAAGGTTTTCAATTTTGATGAGAATAAAAACTATATCAACGCAGTGTTTGCACGTACGTTTTTAAAGCCAATGTCTGGAATGCTGTTTTATCTTTTGCTGATTATGGAGTTGATTACAGGGGCTTTGGCGATAGTCGGATTTTTGTTGACAGTCTTACCTACTGGAATTTTCGTGACAGCTTCAAAGGGTGTGGAAACCGTTGGTTATTATACTTTTTTACTGTCGGTAATTATCCTAACCGGTTTACTGGCCGGGCAGCGCATTGCACGAGACTATGCGGGTGCAGCGGGGCTGGTGCCTTATCTCATTTTGGCCTTTGTCGGCCTGTATATTTTCACCGTGTAGCAGAAAATTAGCTCACATAAAAAAAGCCCCGTTTGTGCAACGGGGCTTTTTTTCATCTAATCTGAAATAGATTTATTTGGCTCTTTTAAAGTAAAAGCGGCTGATGAAAATACCGTCATCTCCGTTTACGCTGGTGGAAGATTCCACGCCGGCCACAATATTTACGATTTCCCAGCCTTCATTGAGCATGGCGGTTACTTTGCTATTTACAACAGCATCATTGGCAGCAATGTTCTGAAAACGGATACCGCCAAGATTAAAGAAGTTTAAGAGTTTGGTTTCCTCAAAATTCTTTACGCGGATTTCACTGCGATCGGATTTGTTGCGCTCGTTGTCTTCTTCCGTGCGTGTGGTTGTGAAGGTTTTGTAGTCGCGTTGTTCCAGCGCATAAATGATTCTGGAACGGCCCATGCCGCTGGGGACGATGGATTCAACCACAGTAAATGAAGTAAATTCATATTGGGCAGCTTTGTTTTTTTCTTCCTTGCCTGAGAAGGAATACATCAGGAAAGCCACAGTAACGAGGGCTACCGGAGCGAGGATTAAGGTCAACTTTTTCATATTGGGTGTGTTTTTGTTTTTGCAAATTTAATTTGGATGTCTGTTGGGATGCTTAATATTTGTGTCACATTCTTATTCCATAATATGGTTTTTAAGTTCCCAAAGCCCCACATTTTCCACGTGCTGGGTGTGCGGAAACATGTCTACCGGCTGAATTTTAACCAGTTTATATTTTTCATCCAATAGTTTAGCGTCGCGGGCCTGTGTGGCAGGGTTGCAGCTCACATAGACAATGCGTGGCGGCTCTGTTTCCAGAATGCGTTTCACCACATCGGGATGCATACCATCGCGGGGCGGATCGGTAATGAGTACATCGGGTTTGCCGTGCTGCGCTATGAATTCTGCGGTGAGTATTTCTTTCATATCGCCGGCATAAAATTTCAGGTGGCTCATCCCGTTCATCTGCATGTTTTCTTTGGCATCCATGATGGCTTCAGGTACGTATTCTATGCCCACTACTTCACGGGCTTTATCTGCTACATACAAGGCTATGCTGCCGGTTCCTGTATATAAATCGTATACCAGTTCTTTTCCGGTAAGGCCGGCAAATTCTTTGGTTATGGCATATAGGTTTTCGGCCTGTTCGCTGTTGGTCTGGAAAAAGCTCTGCGGCCTGATTTTAAACCGTAAACCGCCCAGTTCTTCTATCAGATAGTCATTGCCATGGTAGCACTGCACTTCAAGGTCCTGCAGGGTGTCGTTTTTCTTGGGATTAATCACATAAACCAGGGAGGTTACTTTATCGAACGTATCCTTTATGTAATTCAGCAGCGCTGCTCTTTTTTCGGCATCATCTTCAAAAAAGCTCACCAGTACCATCCACTCGCCTTTGCGGTTGCAGCGCAGCATTAGGTTGCGCATGAGCCCCTGCTGGGCAATAAGGTCATAGTAAGAATAACCATTTGCATCGCAGAATGCTTTCACTCCCCGTTGTATGTCATTGACATAATTTGTCATCAGGTGGCATTTCTCAATATCCATAACCTTGTCGAACCGGCCAGGAATATGAAAACCCAGTGCATTGGGTCTGGTATCGGCGGTTGGATCAAAGGTGGTTATCCATCCGCGGTTACTGAAAGTAAGGTCGAGTTTATTGCGGTATTCACGGGTTTGCGGTGCGCCGAAAATAGGGAGTACTTCAAAGTCACTCAGGCCTGCCAGCCGTTCAAAGGCATCAATTACCTGCTGTTGTTTGAAAGCCAGCTGTTCTGTGTAGTCCAGGTGTTGCCATTTGCAGCCGCCGCAGGTTTGGTAGTGCTGGCAAAAGGGCTCTACACGTTTATAGGAAGCTTTATGCAGCTTTACGATGCGGCCTTCCTGGTAGTTTTTCTTTTTGGCCACCACCTGTACATCGGCCACATCGCCGGGGGCGGCAAATTTTACAAAAACCACCTGATTGTCGGTGCGGGCTATGCAATTGCCTTCGGCAACAGCAGCTTGTATTTCCAGGTTTTCAATGAGGCGTAGTTTCTTGAATTTGCGTCTCATTTTGCTGCTTTTTTGGCTTCTATTTGTTTAAGAATCTGCATAAATGCTGAGGGTTCGTGGTAGCCGGCCAGGCAATAACGCTCGTCGGATTTGCCCGGTTGCAGCCAGAAGTAGGAGGTTGGAAAGCCGAATTGTTTTCCGTGGCCCAGCCACAGAAAAAGTTCTGCATTGTTCATCACGGTATCGCCAAAGCGGAAAGTAGCATCCACTTCAGGATTCATTTTCACGGCAACAAAGTGCGTGTTTATTTCAGCAATGATGGCCGAATCGGTATACGTTTCGCGGTCCATTACCTTGCACCAATAGCACCAGTTGGTATACATATCTACCAGGATGATTTTATTTTCGGCAACTGCTTTTTTATAGCCGCTTTCAAAATCAAGCCATACAAGGTTTTTAGAAGGTTTAGGTACCGGTTTTTCCGCAGGAACTTCAGAACGGGAAATGACAGGTTTTGGATTGGCAGCAGATGCTGTTTCAGCTGCTTTAACCGCGGTAGATATGGCAGGTTTTGGGGCTTTGCAGGACAATAGCGTGAATGCCGCAATCAGACGAATAATGTTACTCTTCATTTCAGATACTGCGGGTTTTCATACTGATATCCAGGCTTTTTACCGAATGGGTTAGGGCACCGAGCGATATGTAATCTACGCCCGTAGCTGCATAATCGCGCAGGTTGCCGGCATGGATGCCTCCTGAGGCTTCGGTTTCACAACGTCCGGCAATAAAATCCACGGCTTCCTTACATGCTTCAGGGGTAAAGTTATCCAGCATGATTCGGTCTACGGCACCGGTATTCAGGGCTTCCTTCACCTCATCGAGGTTACGTGTTTCTACCTCAATTTTTAAATTTTTTCGGTTTGCTTTTAGGTATTCAACCGTGCGGTTTACAGCGGCTGTAATGCCACCTGCGGAGTCGTTGTGGTTGTCTTTCAGCATAACCATGTCATATAGCCCGATACGGTGGTTTTCACCACCTCCGGTTTTTACTGCCCATTTTTCGAGCAGGCGCAGTCCCGGCGTGGTTTTGCGTGTATCCAGAATTTTTACATTGCAGCCTTCGGTTAATTTTACCATGGCTGCCGTTTGGGTGGCAATGCCGGAAAGGCGTTGCATAAAATTGAGCAAAAGGCGTTCTGCCAGCAGCAGGCTATGCACCGAACCATTGGCTTCTGCAAGTAGCGTTCCCGAAGGCAGATTTTCACCGTCTATGTGGTAAGGCTTAAAAACGATAGCCGGATCTATGATATTCAGAATAGTTTTAGCCAGTTCAATGCCTGCAATAACGCCGTCTTCTTTTAATAAAAGCCTGGAATGTCCTTGCGTTCCGGCTGGGATGCTTGCCAGGGATGAATGATCACCATCTCCGCGGTCTTCCTGAATACAGGATTGAATAAAACGAATCAGTTCAGGGCTACTGAAATCCATGCCTTTAATGTTTGGTTTTATTTCTCGATTTTTAATTCATGAATACTCATGGCCTTACCGCTTCCCCTGTAGAACACGGTGGTTTTATACTCGCCTGTTTGGGTAGAAAGCGAAATTACGAGGAAGTGTGCACCATTTTCACTTTTACCCTGTTGCAGTGACTTTGCGCCAGCGGGTGCATGTTGCTCAAAGAAGCCCGATAAAATCATCCTGGCCTGGCTTTTACTGTAAACACCTTGCTTTCCTGGAGTAGTGAGCTGCACACTGGCACTAAAATAAGCAGCAATTTCTTCTGAGTTGCCATCGGCAAACAGGCGCGTAAGACGGTTGGCGTCTTCGGCCGGTCTGGCAGTGAAAGAGATAAATACAGCCGCCACTGCAGCAAAAATGGGTGGTAACATTGTTTTGTGTGTTGCCAATATTATGCCAAAAAGGGTCTAGTGCCAAATAAAAAGGCCCGTGAAGGGCCTTTTTAGCGGTTTTAAAGCGTTGATGTTATGGTTTAACCACCTTTACAGCGGCATGTGCCCCGTCTGTGTGGGCATAAAGCATATAAATACCCGATGCCACAGTAGATAGATCCAATGAAGCATTGCCTGCATTTACACTGGTTTCCAGTACAACATTTCCGGTAATGTCCATCAGCAAAATTGATACTTCACGGTTGCCAAAAGCGCGCAGATCTATGGAAACTTTATCTGTGGCTGGGTTTGGCATGGTTGCAATGGAAACAGTTTTTCTGCCGGTTTTGGGGGCAGATGCACTCACTTTGCCGCAATCTCCGGATGCATTGTATTTCATATTGCTGAAATCAATGTAGCATGCCCAGTTGGGGTTGTCAATAAATGGGTTACGGCTATTTTGTTTAAAGGAAGCGTATTCCTGTCTGGCCATTTCATATTTGGACGGAGGGAATTGCAGATTCCATCTTTTCAGTACTTTTTGATCCTGCAAATCAGAGATGAATTGATTTGATGTGGGCAGGGTGAATGGTTTGGCTGCAGTATGATAAGCAGCACAGATATAAAAACAGGCGCGTGCCATCATGCCTTTCGCACGATCGGGTGGTTCGTAGGCCAGGTTACCTGCGCTGTCCTGACCGTATTTGCCATCCAGAAACTGGAAAGTAACGGTTTTCAGGTTGTTGTATGGAACATTGCTTCTAACGGCATTGGCCTTGTTCTGGTGCACTGGGAAAAGGGCAAATAAATCAGTTCCGCAGGCGCTGTCTGTTGCCGCACTGGAAGGTATAGGCATCCAGCTTCTTGGATATGAATGTTCGCGGCTCAGTGTATCCCAGATAATGGGTGGGTTGTACAGATGCTTGTAACCGGAATAGTTACAGGTAAGTACACGCTTGCCTCCCGTGGTATCGTAGGCCTCAAAATCTTCTACCATGGTAGTACCAAAATTGCTGTAAAAAATCTGGAAGTGGTTTGTCCTAAGCCTTGATCTGAGTTTAGGAATAAACATGCTGTCAGTGGGGCTTACATTGCTGTAATAACTTCCTGCGTTCAATCCGGGTGTAGTTACCTTGTCGATGGCATAACCCGATTGATTGTAGTTGGTGAACTTACCATACCCGTTCCAGGCAAAAACCTTGACAAAATAGCGGGTATTGGCTATGATCTGGTCAATGCGGAAATTGCCGGCTTTACCACTGTTTACTACCCTGGCTTTACCAAGGTAAGAGCCTTTTTCGTAAAAAACACCATCTACAGGCATTTCCGTTATACTGTCTTTGGAAACCAATACGAGGACATTCTCTGCACTGGTCGCATTGGCATCGACGCGCAACTGCCACGCCCTTACTGTAGAAAAGTTGATGCTGGGAACCACACTGGGCTCTGTGGCATAATTTCCGCTGATGGCATAAACATTTACATTGAATACCGGATTGCCTACGCCATCATTGCTGTAAATCTTCATGGTTGCTTTGGCTGAACCTGCAGGTGCTCCGGTTAGTTGCACCAATATGTTGGCCTGGCTGGAAGCTGCGATTGCTTTTGGTGCACCACCCACTTTGAAATACTGGGCTGAAGCACCGCTGAAATGTATAGAATCAATTCTCAGTGAATCTCCCAGTCCGTTGTTTTTCAGTGTCAGAGGAAACAATCCTGAATTACCGGGCTGGAAACTTCCGCCATTGATAAGCGGTGTTGTTCCGTCAAAAACGGCAATTTCAGGGCTGGCCGATGGGCCTGCAGGTTTCACAACGACATCATCCAGTGCGACGTTGAACCCTGTAACCTTGGTTGTGTAGAAGAAACGTACATAACGGCTGCTTGATTTCAGTCTAACAACGTGACGGGTTAGTGTTTGTGGAAGGGATTTATTGTAGTTGCGCACATTGGTCCAGCTCGTGCCATCTGCACTTTCATCAATGTTGAATACAGCTCCGGGATCCGTACCGGGATTGGTTCTTACAAAATACTCAACCGTATCGGCTCTTCCTGCAAAGAATATTTGCAAAAACTCACCGCTGCCGTCTAGTCGCAGTGACTGTGGGGCTGAGTTAAAAAAACCCGGGCTGGTATAGGTCAGGTTGCCGGAAACAATGCTGAGGTTGTAGCTCCATCCTGAAGGTGGAGCGGTTACGTTGCTCATATCCCAGCTTGTAGGAAGGGATGCTTGCCCGAACAGTCCGGTGCAGAAGAGCATGAAGGCTGAAAATATCGATTTTTTCATGAGGGTTTGGGTTTAGAAAGTGTAACGGATACCTGTGGTGTAGCGGAACCCAGGTGAGACAAAAACTTCGAGGTTTGTTGGTCTGAACGTGTTGGCAGGATTGTTGTCAACACTGCGGTGCTGTGCATCGCTGATATAGAGATTATCTGTAATATTCTGGCAGTTTGCGTATACTGACAGCTGTCCGTCTTTGTAAGCCTTAAAGTTATAGCCAGCCGAAAAGTTCATATACCAGTATGAAGGAATTCTGAATGATTCTCTTCCTTTATAATTTCCGGTCAGCGACAAGGGGTCAAAATCGGCAAAGTGTTTCCAGAAGCGGATATACTGGGCTGAGATATAGGCGCCTTTAAGCAGTGTGGGTTCCCAGCGAATGCTCCACGTCCACTGACACTGAGCGGCATCACCTACATGCACACCATTGGCATCAAAGTCAACGATTCCAACAGAGTCACCTGCATCGTCGCGAATGATACTTCTGGCTCCGGATTTCCATTGCCAGTCGGCAAGACTCAGCGCACTTTGAATGGTCATGCCGTTTCCGGGTTTCAACACGCCTGCAAATTCGACACCCATGTGACGCGCTTTCATACCATTGATGTTGTAAGTGAATAAATTTCCGTCAGGATCGCGGTAGGAAGGAAGGAAATTAGCCGGTCTGTTTTGCCAATAGGTGTAATAAGCGTTTACGTCGAGGCTGAAAACACGGCTTTTATAGCCTGTACCCAGCTCTGCGGCATACACTTTTTCGTTTCGTGCATCCTTAACTTCGTTGTTGTTGTTGTCGAAAATGTTGTTGAACCGGGTAGGTCTGTTCAGATAGCCAACATTGCCAAAAAGGTTCACGTGGCGGTTAAGGTTGCGGTTGATGCCTGTTTTAAATGTGAATCCGGGGCGGTTTACCCAATTTGATTTACGGTCATTCCCCTGGCTGTCTAAACGGAAGAAATCTATACGCTGATAAGAGGACTGCGTGGCACTGGCGTTGATAAAGCCAGTAGTTCTTCCCTGCGTGTATTCCATTTCGGCAAAGCCGCCGGCCCAGCGCACAAGTCCGTCATAGTTGTAGCGGAATTTATCGCCTTTGCGGTAAATCAGGCTCTTTTTTCTGGGATCCAGTTCGCCGTTATCCGGAATAAAGTAATCGCCACCCAGCAAATCATACACTTCTCTGTAGTGTTGAGCCCTGTAAGTTCTCAAATCCAATCCTCCGGTAAACGTTAAATTCCTGTTGATTTTATGGTTTAACGTGGTTAACGCGCCAATCCACCGGTGGCTGTTTACGTTGCGGTGTAAAATTCCATAAGACCGCAGTTCAGTTGCGCTGAAATTGGGATCCGGGTTTGGTACAAAGGCCGATCCTCTCGTATTTGCCCACCAGGTTCCCTGCATATTGAACGAGCCGTACGTTTTAACCTGGCTGATGCTGTTACTTTGTGTGCCTCCCCCGGTTGCTACAGATACATAGGCAACTGTGCTTACAAGGGTTTTGGCTGAGGGTTTCCAGTCGTGTTTCAGGTAAATCTGGGGTTTGTGAAACTGATTTATCCGTTCATTTTTTCGGTAAGCCTGAGACCAGGTGGTGTCGCCTGCATCTCCAACTGTGGCTTCATTCAGCCAGCCCCAGTGCTGGTTGTATTTTCTTCCTTGATTTACTGGCATTCCACCTACTACGGTATCCATTCCTAGCTTTTTGGCCAGTCCCACATCGTATAAACTTAAACGGGCCCTGAAACTGCGCTGTCCGTGGCTTTGTGGAGCGCCGATAGCCGTGAAAGACAACGTGTGTGTTTTGCCAAATTTCTTTTCAATACGGCCGTAGTAGCTATACATGTCATCAAACAATGCATCCACATAACCGGTGCTGCTTCTTTTTGTAAAACTAAAAATGGCACCCCAGTTGCCTGGAAGTTTGCCAGTATTGATGGTGGCCGAAAATTTCTGGTATCGGGAGTCTCCGAATTCTGCATTTGCAGAAGCTTTAAATTTGGGTGAAACTCCACGGGTAATGATGTTCATGGTGCCGCCTACGGCCGGGTTGGCAATGCGGCTGCTCCCCAAACCACGTTGCACCTGTGTGAGGGCAGTTACTTCGCTCAAACCAAACCAGTTACTCCAGTAAACCTCCCCATTTTCCATGTCATTGACAGGGATTCCATCTATCATTACGGCTATGTTTCTTTGGTTGAATCCGCGGATGGTAATACGGGCATCACCTGCACCTCCGCCCTGTTGGGTTGCATATACTCCGGGTGTGGCATTTAGCAGCATAGGCAGGTCTGCACTACCCAGCTGTTCGCTGATGGTTTTACCATTCAGATTGCTGTAGGCAATGGGCGTTTTGCGGTCTTTGGCAACCGATGCGGTAATCTGTACAGCCTGCACATCGGTGCTCAGGTTTTCCAGTTTGAAAACAATGTTGGGGATGAGGCTGCGGTCGCCGATGAGGCTGATAGTGTCGTTGCTGTAGCCTTCCAGTGAAGCTATCAGGGTGTGATTGCCGCCTACCAGCTGTAGGGTAAACGAACCGTCTGCGGAGGTGATCGCTGAAACAGCCCTGCTACTGATAACGGCTCCCTTGAGTCCTTCATCGGTAAGGGCATCTGTTACTTTACCCACTACTTTCACCTGCGCTTTCGCAATTAGAGAGAAGCACAAGGTGGCCAGTAACAGCGCAATTCTCATTGTTTTATGAATCGGGTGGTGTAGGTTTTATTACTTGTGGTAATAGCCTGTAACTGATAAATGCCCGCACTCAAATTGGTGGTGTTTAGCGAAGCAATGGCGTATCCATTCGGGTATTGCATGTCAAAGGACAATGTGATTTTTCTGCCATGTACATCCGTTGCGTAAGCCATGGCTAGAGGCGCATCTACAAATGCGTTGATGTTGCCTGTGGTTGGGTTGGGGAAAATCTGCAGTGTGGCCGCAGAGAGGGTTTTTACCTTGGCAGGAAACTTGTTGCAGATGCAATTGTGTGTGCGAAGTGAATCAAAGGTGTTTACGGGATAAACTTGATATTCTTTGCGGGGATTGAAGTTGGCAGGATTGGTTCTAACACCGCCGGTTACCGATGCCTTACGGATTAGGGTTTTATCGATGGTGCACCAAAGTCCTAGTCCGGTGTTGTGCGGAAATGAATCGCTCCAGCCGATGGTGCGGCCTGGATTGGATGGCAGCTGAGGCTGTTGTCCGATTTTGCCAAAAATATCTACGGGAACCCACTGATTGGTTCCTGGGGTCAATTTGTCAAGGCTCAGGGCATCATCACCATTGAAGCTCATGGAAAATGAAGTGCTGTAATCTTTGGAGAGAAATAAATCTGCTTTGATTCGAAGGTTGTAGGTTACGAGTGTGTCCCGGCCGGTCTGTGTGGTGTCGCGGCGATCCAGCACCAGCACTTTTACCTGGTTGCTGCCAATGGTGCCGGACAGCGCATCGCTGAATTGGTTTCCCCACACGGCTGAACCATTCTGCCAGCGTGTGAAACGGTAGCCGCTCAGATCGATGCTGTTAGGTCCCGGATTATAAATTTCAATTGCCTTGTTGTTGTGTGTTCCTTCGATATACTCAGAAATGAAGAGTTCATTGCATTGTGCCTGAACGCCAACGGCGGTAAACAATCCGATAAGTGCAAAAAAGGTGTTTTTCATTAGCTAATATCCTGCAAATTTCGCATATTTAGGTTAAGAAATAGCTAAGCTAAGATGTCATTTTACGCACATAGCCGTAAAGTTTGTTAATTTGCAGTTGTTGCGGGTTATCCTTCTTTTGGTAATAAGTGTTCTGGGTGGGGCCTGCGGCCCGCAGAAATTTGTTTACAAGGGGTTGACTTTGCCGGTTTCTTCAAATATAACAAGAGACAGCGAAATGGCTGCATTTATTGCTCCCTATAAAGATTCACTGAAAACCTTTACCGCCGGCATTGTGGGAAAAACCGATACCGGATATTTTCCGGAAAGACCCTCAGGCAATTTGGGTAACCTGTGCTCTGATTTGGTGTTTGTTTTTGCGGATTCATGTTTAAAATCCCAAGTCGGTTTTGGTCTAGATGCTGCGGTTTTGAATCTGGGCGGACTTCGGACTGCTTTGCCGAAGGGTGAGATTAACGTGGGGAATATGTATGAGGTAATGCCGTTTGAAAACAGTGTGGTTGTGCTTAAACTGAATGGCAGCATGATGGATAGCCTGTTTAAGCACATTGTCCGTCGCGGTGGTGAGCCGGTTTCCGGATTGAAACTGGAGGTGAATGAAAAGTTGCAGTATTCGGCATGGCTGGGTCAGCGTCGTTTCGACAGCCGCCGCGATTACTGGGTGGCCACATCCGATTACCTGGCATTTGGCGGCGATGGTTTTTACATGTTCAAAAGCCCCATGCAGATTATCTATCTCAAAAAAACAGTCCGTGATGTTTTGATCGGGGGTGTGCAGTCGGAAACCAGGCTTTATGGGGCGGTCCGTAAAAGAACAGAAAGGAGAATAGTGTATGCCAACGAGGCGGGAATTCCTAAGAAATAGCAGTTTGCTGGCCGGCGGGATGCTGCTGGCTCCGGATGCTTTGTTCGCCAGACGAGAGGCGCAATCACTGGTGATTCTGCATACCAACGATTTTCACAGCCGGCTGGAGTCTTTTTCTGACAACCATCCCAAATACCCTGGTCAGGGTGGTATTGCCAGACTGAAAACTCTGATAGATGAGCAGCGCAGGAATGGTGATTACAACTTGTTGCTGGATTGCGGGGATGTGTTTCAGGGAACACCCTACTTCAACCGATTTGGTGGTGTGCCCGAATACAGATGGATGAATATGGCGGGTTACGAGGCCACCACGCTTGGTAATCATGATTTTGATATGGGGACGAAACACCTGGCTGATTTGATAAGAAACCATGCCCGGTTTTCTGTTATAAATTGCAATTACAGTGTCATTAACACCCCGCTTAATGGACTGATCAAGCCGCATTGGGTCGTGAAAAAGGGCAGGTTGAAAATTGGCATTACCGGTGTGGGTGTAAATCCTGAGGGGTTGATTCCCGCCCACCTGTGTGAAAATTTAGGATACAATGACCCCATTTCATCGGTGCAGGAACAAGTGGATTTTCTAAAGCAGAGAATGCACTGCGATACCATTATCGTATTGTCACACCTTGGGTTTGAGTATCCCGGAAACCAGATCAGCGATAAAAAGCTGGCTGCCGAAACGCATGGAGTTGATTTAATTTTGGGAGGCCATACACACACTTTTCTTGATGCACCTGTTATTGTCAATAATAAAAAAGGTAACAATGTAATTGTGAATCAGGCCGGCTGGGCAGGCCTGCAGTTGGGAATGATCCGGCTTGAATTTAAGTAAGCCTTAAGAAAGCGCGAGTGCGATGATATCGGCCTGCTCTTTGTCGTGGGTCTTTTTGTATCCGGTAGCCGGGCTGGCACTGTTTCCACGTCCGATGTAGCGCAGGGCCACGGGCCAGTCGTAGCGCATCAGGTGGAACCAGTAACCCTGATTGCGGGGTTCTTCCTGCACCCAGCAGAATTCAGCATTCTTATACTGGTCGAATATCTCTTTCAGTTTCCATTCGGGCAGGGGATACAGTTGTTCCACGCGCACAATGGCTACATCCTTGATGTTGCGCTCATTGCGGGCCTGTAGCAGGTCGAAATATATTTTTCCGGTACAGAACAACACCTTGCGGGCCTTTTTTACCACCTCGGTATCGGGATAAATATCCTGGAAGGAGCCTTCAAAATCAGCGATGTTGCTGGTGCAAAGCGGATGGCGCAACAAACTCTTGGGGCTCATGATAATCAGCGGAACCTGAAAATCGCGGTTCAGCTGACGGCGCAGTGCATGGAAAAGGTTGGCGGGTGTGCTGGGATAAATTACCTGCATGTTGCCACCTGCGCAAAGTTGCAGGTAACGCTCTGGGCGGGCACTGCTGTGCTCAGGACCCTGGCCTTCGTAGCCGTGAGGTAGCAGCATCGTTAGACCGCTGAATTTGCCCCATTTGGTTTCTGCGCTGGCAATAAACTGGTCAATCATGATTTGCGCACCGTTGGCAAAGTCTCCAAACTGCGCTTCCCAGATGGTCAGCCCTTCGGGTAACATGCTGCTATAGCCATATTCAAATCCCAGTGCGGCATATTCGCTCAGTAGGCTGTTGTATACGCCAAAACGGGCCTGTTTATCTGAAATATGCTGAAGCGGAATGTATTCCTGTTCGCTGTCTTCTTTTTTAACAACCGCATGCCTGTGACTGAAAGTGCCGCGTTCTACGTCCTGTCCGGCTATACGCACGGGGTGCCCCTCATCCAGCAGTGTAGCGTATGCGAGTAATTCACCCATAGCCCAGTCCAGTGTGCCGTTTTGGAGCATTTTTTTGCGGTCGGCAAACAGATTCTGTACTTTTTTGATCGGCAGGTTATTTTCTGGTATGCTGGTGATTTTATCGCCCAGTTCCAGCAGTTTTTTCTTTTTAATGCCGGTTTTTACCTCTTTGCTAAAATCTTTTTCAGTTGGGTGACGGAAGCCATCCCAGCGGTCTTTTACGGTCTTTTTACCCGGCTTCAGATCGCCTTTGGCTTCTTCAAATTTCTCTTGCAACAGCTGTTTGAACTGCAACTCCATTTCGGCGGCCAGTTCGGCATCGATTTCGCCCCTTTCCAGCAGTTTTTTCTTGTAAATCTCGCGTGGGTTGGGGTGTTTGTCGATGAGCTTGTACATGAGAGGCTGCGTAAAGCGAGGCTCATCGCCTTCATTGTGTCCATATTTGCGGTAGCCCAGCAAATCGATGAATATATCGCTGTTGAACTCCAGGCGGTAGGCCATGGCCAGTTTTACGGCGTGTACCACGGCTTCCACATCATCCGCATTTACGTGCAGCACGGGACAAAGGGTAACTTTGGCCACATCGGTACAGTAGGTGCTGGTTCTGGAGTCGCTGTAGTTGGTGGTGAAGCCAATCTGGTTGTTGGTTACCACGTGTATGGTTCCTCCTACGTAATAAGCTTCCAGGCCGCTCATCTGAACCACTTCGTATACAATGCCCTGGCCTGCTACGGCGGCATCGCCATGAATCAGGATGGGGCAAATTTTGCTAACATCGTTGCCGTATCTGGTATCGAGCTTGGCTCTTGCAAGGCCTTTCACCACGGGGTTTACCGCTTCCAGGTGACTGGGATTGTCTGCCAGACGCAGGTGCACGGTTTTGCCGCTTGCGGTTTCCACGTCGGTGCTGTAGCCAAGGTGATACTTCACATCCCCTTCGAAGTCTTCATCTTCTTCATTCTGGAAAACCTTACCTTCAAATTCGCCAAAAATGGCACTGTATTGCTTGTTGAATACATTGGCCAGCACATTCAGGCGACCGCGGTGGGCCATCCCCATTACAAATTCCTCTACACCCAATCCGGCGCCGTATTGGATTACCGCATCCAGCGCGGGTATCAGGCATTCAAGTCCTTCTACCGAAAAGCGTTTCTGACCGATGTATTTGGTATGGATAAAGCTTTCAAATACAGTAGCCTGGTTTAGTTTCTTAAGGAAATGGCGTTTTTCGTCTGTGGTGAGGTCAGGAATATTCCGGGTTTTTTCGAAACGCTCCTGCAGCCAGCCTCTGCGGCGCGGGTCGCGTATGTAGGTAAACTCACAGCCGATGCTTTGGCAATAGGTTTGCTCCAGCAGTTGAATGATATCTTTGAGTGGGGCATGCCCTAATCCAACCTCAATGCCTGCGCTGAAAGAAGTTTCCAGGTCGGCTTTGCTGAGGCCGAAGTTTTCTATGTCCAGGTTTGGAGAGTATTGTCTGCGTTCGCGCAGTGGATTGGTTTTGGCAAATAAGTGTCCTCGCTGACGGTAGGCATTGATGAGGTTCAGTACCTGAATTTCTTTCAGGGCATCCTCACTCACTGGTCCGCCGGATTCGGCTTTGCCAGCGCCTAGGTCAAAGCCTTCAAAAAATTTTCTCCAGCCAAAATCAACACTTTCCTTATCGGCGCGGTATTGCTCATACAACTGGTCTATCGCCGAAGGATCGGCATTCAGAAGGTAGGAATCATCGGGCTGGCTCATATTGCGAATTTAACCGCAAAATTAAGCACTGCGCCCCATTTTTGGCACAACAAATTACAGGGGCTTTTTTAAATACTTTTTGAGTTTGTTGTAGGGAATGGTGATGAAGATGGGACCTTCGGCGTAGGATGCTACTTCGTAGCGGTTAAAAAGAAAGAAAATTCCCACGGCATCGAACCCGAAATTATCCGTCAGGTGAAACCGGTTGTTGTTGAACCAGTAACCCGCTTCTTCCAGACTGATTTTGGCTGAGAGCCCTTTTTCACTGCGAAAAAGTTCTTCTGCAATTCTCAAGATAGCCAGTGTATCACTGTTGTCAAACAAATCGGTCCATTTTTCTACCAGTTTGGCTTCCGGCAGGGTGAAAACCCGATAGTGCGTTGCGCCATTGGGGTGCGCCCCGCCGTAATATCCGTCCAGCGATTCATAGACACAGAGGGTAGATGCAGTTTGGTGTGAAATTCCTGTGCTGCTCTCCTCGTTCCAGTTTAGATTGAATGAAAAATCAATAGGCGAGCTGTCTTCGGCCGTGAACTGCGACTGCCATTCCTCAGCCCAGTCGTTAAAATCGGAGGTGTAAATATCTTTAAGTTCGCTGATGGATCTAACCGGCGCTTCCGAGAGATCTGCATAGAGTTTTCGATTCAGTTTCTGCGCTGTCTCGCTGGTTTCTTCAAACCATATAAATCGCTGATACCGGCTGCAGCTGACCGTATCAATACCTCCGTCGTCGGTGGCAACTGTGCGCAAAACGCTAAACGACAAAGAGTCTGTTGTATACCTTAGTTGCTGGCCTATTCCCCTGTGTAAAAATAGGCAGATCAACGCTATCGCAATGAACTTGCGGATCACTTTACATTGGGTTTAATCAGCAGCTTTCCAAGCGATTCATAATCCAGCAGCAGTTCGGTTTCGCCCTGTTCATATGGGGCTATTTCATACACGTTGTAGAAAAACAAAATGCCTTTTTCGGTGTAGGCGAAGTTATCGGGGAGATAGAATTTTCCATTCCAAAACCAGCTTTGGTTGATGGTTTCTCCGTCAGGAATCTTTTTGGCTTTGCGGAATGTACTTTCTGCGATTTTCAGCACTGCATTGGTGTCTGTAAACAAAGTGTGCCAGTTGTCTACGGGCTGTCCGGTTTTGTTTTCAATGAGTGTATAAACGGTTACACGAAAACCATGGGCGCCACCGGTGAAATAGTAAGCCTGGTCTTTTACGGAAACAAAATGACGGTTTGCATGGATGGCTGCAAACTTCTGTTCTTTTGTGTAGTTGAAAGTCCAGCGGGCATTGGGGTCCGCATTAAGCCTTTGCCATTCTTCCCTAAACTCCCGGGCATCCTGTTCCACCCGTTTTTCCAGGGGAAGCTCCAGGTGTGCTGTATCGGTGGTAATGGCATTGTGCATCAGCATATTCAGACCGGCTGCCAGCTTTTTCCTTTTTCCTTTTCCATTGAAGGTTTGATAGGTAACATCATAACTGCAGTATGCAGTATCTTTGGTTCCGGCTGCCTTCATGCTGTACTTTTCTTTTTGAGACAAGTTGTTAACGGTCAATCCCTTCACATGGATTTTTGGAATACTGTCTCCTGAAGCGTGTTCAATGACATGGTTTTTTGCACATAGCCCGGTTGTGAAGGCGATCAAACATACTATCGCAAAAGCACTATGCTGTAACAAGGATTTCTTTGCCATTATTTTCATTTGAAAACGCTCCACGAATAAACAACAACCGATACAAACAAAAAAGCGTCAAACCGGTCCAAGGCTCCCCCGTGTCCGGGGATGAAACGCCCGCTGTCTTTAATGCCGGCCTGCCGTTTCAATGCGCTCTCGAAAAGATCGCCGGCAGTGCCCGCTACACTCACCAAAGCGCCCAGTAAGGCCAGCTGCCAAATACCCAGGTTCCAGAGGTTACCCAAAAAGGAACCTGCAGCTGCCGTCAGAACCGTTCCTCCTATAAATCCTTCCACTGTTTTTTTCGGACTGAGGGTTTCAAACAGTTTGTTTTTACCAAAAGCCCTGCCAGTAAGATAGGCGAAGGTATCACTGCACCAGGTAAGAATGAAAACCAGCAAGGGTAAATGCCACTGATACGAACTGCCTGAAATATGCAGAAACAGCAGTGAGGGCACAGAAATGTATATCAATGCAAAAAGCAGTGCGGACGTTTCTTCAAACAGGTTGATCCCTTTGCGAAAGAGTTGTATGCCGAAATACACGATCACCAGCATCATGCATTGCGCCAGCAGAAAGAGTGTAAATTCATTGCCTGTCCACACAATCCCGAGGAGATTGGGGATGACAGGATGCATACACAACAGGATGCCATTTAGTACCCAGGCTGCAGTCAGATTAAACAAAGAGCCCGCATTGCGCAGCTGCAGCAGTTCTTTGATGCAAAAACTGCTGATAATGAGGGTTAAAATCCATTGCCCCCAGAAACCCTGCAGCAATGAAAATACGACCACTGCCACAAATACAGCCCCCCAGATTGCCCTTACCCAAAAATTACTCATACTGCTGTTGATTTTAAATGTCTGCGGTACCAAATGATGCTGTAAATGAGAGGAATCAGTGCCAGCGCCGACAGCACATTGCCAAACTGAAGGTTGTCGAAAGCGCCGCTCACGCCGGTTTCTTTAAAATGCAGCTGGCTGAGGTAGTGAAGACAAATGGCAATACCGTTGAAAACAAAATGGGCAATCATGCCATAAACAGTGTTGCCGGATGCGCCTCTCAGATAACCGAAAGCCATGCCCATCAGGAATATACCGGGCATCTCATAAAAACTGAAATGCAGTGTTGCAAATACGAATGCCTGGAGCACAACAGCACGAACAATACTGCCGGTAACGCCTTTGAAAATATTCTGCAGCACACCCCTAAAGAGCAATTCCTCGATAAAAGCCGGCAAAACCGCCACCAGAAAGAGGCAGACAAACAATTCGTGGGGTTCCTGCATATCCAGAAGGGTATTGGTTAGCTCTTGCCTGCTGCTGTCCAGCTGCTGCGCATAATATTCCCAAGTTTGCGGCCAGGATATGCTGCGCATTAGGTTGTCAAGCCTGTTTGCAACGATGAATCCACTTCCGGCCGTAACCAGCCCCATCCACAGGAAAGAACTTTTGAAGGGTTTGGCTAGGCCCCCTTCCTTTACCAACGAACTTCGGTTTACAACCGAGAAAAGCCAAGCAGGAAGCAGCATGGATCCCACAAAAGAGATGAGGTGGTAAACCCGGCTTATGTTGATGGCCAGCGCGGTCCCATCCGGGGTGTGGAGCAAACTGCGGGCTTCGCTGAAGGGTATTCCATATAGCCCACCGGCAATAAAGGAAGCAGCTACAGAAAAAATGATATTGAAAAGAAAAATAAAAATCAGGACAAACATCAAGCCCCAGTTGCTGTAAAATGGGTTTGGTGCGGATCCGGAATTATCGGTAAGAGAATCGTTCACGTTATTTACTGCAAACCTACATTTTTTTGGGCAAGGAATATTCATCCGCAATGCTGCCTTAATTTTGCAGCAGTCAGATGGTGAAGATTGCCGACATAGAACTGGGGGAATTTCCGCTTTTGCTTGCGCCCATGGAGGATGTGAGCGATCCGCCCTTCAGGTATGTGTGCAAGCAGGAAGGCGCCGATCTGATGTATACCGAGTTTATCAGCTCGGAGGGGCTTATCCGCGATGCGATTAAAAGTCGACAAAAGCTGGATATTTTCGATTACGAGCGTCCGATCGGCATTCAAATTTTTGGCGGAGACGAGGAAGCCATGGCATTGTCGGCCAAAATTGTGGATGCCACCGGCCCCGATTTGCTGGATATCAATTATGGTTGTCCGGTGAGTAAGGTGGTGTGCAAAGGAGCTGGCGCCGGCGTGCTGAAGGATGTGGATTTGATGGTGCGGCTAACGGATGCCGTGGTAAAAAGCACCAATTTGCCGGTTACGGTCAAAACCCGGCTGGGATGGGATGAGCAAAGCAAAAATATCATGGAGGTGGCCGAAAGGCTGCAGGACGTTGGCATCAAGGCCCTCACAATTCATGGCCGCACAAGGGCGCAGATGTATAAAGGCGAGGCAGACTGGACGCTGATTGCCGCGGTGAAAAACAATCCGCGCATCAAAATTCCCATTTTTGGCAACGGCGATATTGACCATCCCGAAAAAGCGCTGGACTATAAAAACCGTTATGGAGTGGACGGCGTGATGATTGGCAGGGCTGCTATCGGCTATCCATGGATTTTTCGCGAGGTAAAGCATTTTCTGAAAACCGGACAGCATTTACCTCCCCCTACGTTTGAAGAAAGACTGAACGTTTGCCGCACCCATTTTGAGAAAAGCGTAGCCTGGAAAGGCGATAAAGTAGGGGTGTTTGAAATGCGCCGGCATTACGCACAATATTTCCGGGGTTTACCCGATTTCAAACCCTGGCGCGCGCAGCTGGTAAACGCCGGCACGCCTGCTGAGGTTTACGAGATACTGGAGCAAATTCGTGAGGTGTACACAGGTATTCCTATTTGATGATTTGGATACGCGGTAAAATTTTGTGTACTACTTTTTTAAATTTTTCTCAGATCCACTGAAAAACCTTTAGGAAGTATTTGCACCAAATCAGTGGCACTGTGCTGAAATATCCGTGTTTTCGCAATGCAAGGTGGTCTTCCCGGTTGGCCGCCGAAATGGCCTTTATCCCCTGCTGGCTGCTGCCTCCGCTGCGCATCAAAACAGAAGTATAGGAAACGAATTTTGTGTTGATTTTATGAACACCGATAAATCTTAACAGCAGTTCAAAATCGGCTGCCCGTTTGAATTGCAAATCAAATACCCCGAAACGTTCATAGCATGTTTTGCGAACAAAAAAGCCGGGGTGCGGCGGCTGGTGGCCAATTTGGAACATCCAGGGTTTCCAGCGCGTGCAGCGGTATTTGCGTACTACATTTTCCTTATTGTCCTTGAAAATATGCACGTCGCTGCAAACAGCATCTGTATGGCGGTCCATCGCTTTAACCATATCTGCAATTACGTGCGCATGGGCCAGTAAATCATCGCTGTTCAATATGCCAACCATCTGACCTGTTGCCAGCGCAATGCCTTTGTTCATGGCATCGTACAGACCCTGGTCGGGTTCGCTTATAACGCGGTCTATGCGGCTTCTGTAACGTTCGATAATGGCAGGTGTGTTATCGGTGCTGCCACCATCGATAATGATGTATTCAACATCAGCATAAGTTTGTGCCAGTACCGATTCGATGGTCTCCTGCAAAGTGCGGGCGCTGTTGTAGCAAACGGTGATGATGGAAACCTTCACGCTTCTATTTTTCTTTCCCTAACGGCTGCTGCAGGATTGCCGCTATAAATTGTATAGGCTTCCAGATTCCTGGTGGCCGTGCTGCCGGCACTGAGTACCGCATGGGAATGGCACGTCACCCCCGGACAAACAAGGGCTTTTGCACCAATCCAGACGCCGTTTTCCAGGGTAATATCTCCCACCATCAAATCAAATGTAGCTTTGAGGTAGTTATGGTTGCCGCAAAGCAGCAATGCCCCCTGCGAAATGCAGCAATTGCTGCCAATTGCGATTTTCCCAAGATTGTCAATCCATACCCCTTCTCCCAGCCATGAGTGGTCTCCGATACTGAGGTTCCAGGGATATTTTACGTTTACCCTGGGTTTTATAACCACACCTTTTCCAATACGGGCGCCGAACAGCCTCAGTAAGTTTCTTCTCCAGGCATTACCGGGCAGGAATGACATTAGTAAAAGTGAATTGCAACTATGCCAGATTGCCCTTGTCACCGCGTTCCTTCCGGGCTTGTACCAGCGGTTGTCAAATTGTGCGTGTTGGGTTTGGCCTTGCATACTGCAAATTTGGGTTTAGTTTGCCAATCTGCCAACTTGAAATTTTATGGAACGATAACTGAGCCAGCCCATCAGTATGGTACTTATCAGAGCGCAGCACAAAGACCATGGCCAGCCGGTGAGGGTCAGGTTTAGGCCGCTTTGACTGAAAAGCTGTGCAATGCCCAGTTCAAGCAGAGCAAACAAAACCGTTGATATCAGCAGGGCTATTGCCAGGTTACGCAAAGCAAAGCGGAAATAGGGCAAAATCATGTTTTTGGCCGCATAACCCAGCCGGTGCAGGGTTTGAATTTCGTAGGCTGATCGGAATGCCAGCAGCTGGTTGTATTGCAGAAATCCCAGCATGGATAAGGCTACAATAAACCCACCCAGGAAGGCCATCAGCAGCATAATCAGTTCCAGCAGCAATCGGGTTTTTCCCTCTTTTATCTTTTCTTCTGCCGTCTCAAATTCCTTTGTTTTCAGGTGGTTCAGCAATTCAGGGGCGGCTGGATTTTCAGCATGCAATATCAGCCGTGTGGGTTCAGCTTTACCGCTGGAAGCATAGCGATCATTGGCATACCGCATAAAATTTTCAGGTACCAGTATGGCCTGAATTCGGTTGGAAAAACCGGCGATAACACCCTTAAACCGGTCGGTTTTTTCATTGCCTGATATTTCCAGTTCAAAGGCGATCGATTTGAGCAGGTTTTCCGGAATAACGGGCATGTTTTGGCCGGAGGCGAAAGCATGGTTGTATTGCTTGATGAATGATGAAGGTACAATTACGGGAATGGTCTTATCACCGGGTTTCCACTGCCATAATGATCCTTCAATGTCTACGAACCGATCCGGAACAGCCTCAAAAAAGATGTCTGATTTAAACAGCTGCCCTCCAAATCCGCCCAGTTGGGCGTTCATGCTCATAGATGCCTTGAAGCGCGATGGTGTAAATTGTCCGACGTCATCCACCGATTTCAGGCTCATCAATTCTTTTATTTCGGATTCGGAAAACCGGGGTGCCATGGTATGCAAAAGCGTTATCTTTTTGCTGATGACCACAAAATCTCGCCCCAGCATTTCTTTTTCCTGCATCAGAGCCCTTACATCCACCCACAGTTGCACTCCCAGCATCATAATGCACAAACCAATGCCGGATCCGATAACCGAAAGCCAGAGCTGTCCGGGACGCGTTTTGCTGAGCAGGAGTTTATTGAACAGCACAGTCTTCATAGTTCCAGTATTTCAAAATCATTGAACATTTCGGTGTTGCCCAGCGATGTGGCAATGATACCGGCACGGCGTTCCTTTGCAGTTTCTGCAATACACTCCATAGCAATTTTTGCATTTATTGCGTCCAGATGGCTGAAAGGTTCGTCCAGCAGCACCCATTCAAATGGCCGAACGAGTGCACGAATCAATGCTACCCGCTGCTGTTGGCCCAGACTTAGGCGGCCACAGGGTTTGTCCAGCAGTGGGAGAATGCCCAGGCGTGCAGCCATTTTCTCTATGTGGGCAGTGTCGCGGTTATTTTCGGGGTTTAAGTCTATGTTTTGCCTGGCTGTTAACTGCGCAAACAAACGCAAGTCCTGGTGCATAATAGACACTTGTGTTGCCCGTATTTGAGCAAAATCATCCGGTTTAATGGCCCGAAGGTTTGTTTCGTCAAAAAAAGCATCGCCTCGGTAATCGCTGCGCGTGCCTCCAATAATGTTGATGAGTGTGGTTTTTCCCCTGCCGGAACCCGCCAGAATGACATAGTTTTTTTCTTTGAAAAACACCCTGTTTTGACGCCAGATGCGCCCTGCACCCGGACTATCGGCCAGGGGCTCGGGGATGACGTTGAAAAAGTGTATGAGTTGCAAGGCTATTTGCTTCAGGGTTGATGGTTTTCTTTTGGGATGGTGTTGCCCAAGGCTTTTAGCAGTAGCAGCAGGTTGCTTTTCCCGGATGTTCCTGCTTCAAAAGTAAGTTGCATGGAGCGGCTATTACCCGCAAGGTGCAGGCTGTTTTCTGTATTTTGCCTGTGAAACTCAAGCGGAAACCTTGGCTTCCGGTAGCCGGGCTGCTGTTCTCCCTGCCCGGCAGGTTTCAGCAGCAGGCAGTTGCCCGCACTTTCTACTGTAAGGCCTTGCATGGCAGCATAATTGGCTTCGGCCGGCATTTGTTTGAGTAGAATCTTTTCAGCTTCGCTGAATGTTGCGCCCAGCCACAACAGCCAGGGTTGCGTATCCGTCCCGTTGGTTTTGTCCTTTAGCCACAGGCAGGCATTGCCGTTCAGTTTGTCCAGCAGTGGGTTACCGGTTTGTCCGGCGAGTGCAGCAATATTGCCAATCATGGGTTTTTGCAGCGCCAGGTAAATAATGGTGCCGTTGGATTGGTCTGTAACGCCATCGGCACATATTTCCCCGCCTGCTTCAGGCTTTAACAGGGCTTGCAGTTCAGTTGCGCCTTCGGTAACGTTGGTGTTGATAGAAATCCTTCCTTTTTCGGATTTCAGAACACCGCAAAGGGTTGTTTTTTCAGGCAGTATGCCTGCAATAGCCGTCAAAACGGAGGAGGGTTTTTCATAATTCAGCATCTGCAGGATGGATATGGGTTTCATCATGCACGAAAAGGAATCGGAAGTGATGCAGGAGGGCAAAGCGGATACCTTCTTTTGTGTTTCAAGCAAGCCTGCCGGGTAGGAATCACCGGCGGTAAGTTGGTAGCTCAGCAGGGCAATGTTTTCATTCCATGAGAGGTATAATCCGGTATTGATTTCAATAAAGTTAATTTCACCCTTCTTATTCAGGGTTGACCCTGTATATCGGGTTTCTGCCACAATTTTCTGAAATTCAGAAAGGTCTTTCGGTTCAAACAACAATCCCAAAGCGGGTCCGCCGGGTGTGAGTTCCCCAAAGAGCATCATTTTTTGGCTTATAATCGTGCCGGGTTGTTGCGGGTTGCCAAAAAGCTGCCTGAGCATGTTGGGCGGAAATCCAAACCGTGATAGGGTGTCCATTTCTGCATCGGTAAGTTTGTCTGCCTTAAACTTGAGCACAAATGCTGCATTTTCGGGGATATAATCGGCCAGTTGCAGGGATTTATTTGGCTTGAGCCACCAAAAAATAAACAGCCCTGCAATGACGGCTGTTGCGGCAACGATCCACCATTTATGCTGTTTAAATCCCATTTTCAAAATATGCTTTTAGGTGGTGGAAGAAATGCGTGTATCCAGTGCGTCGCGCAAGCCCATTGACATGAGGTTGAAAGCCATGACCAGCGCCATAATAGCCATTCCGGGTACCAGTGCCAGGTAAGCGTTGTCAAGCACCAGATTGCCCAGGTGTTCTTTCACCATCATGCCCCAGCTGGGTGTGGGTGGCGCCAGTCCCAGTCCCAGAAAACTGAGACCGCTTTCCAGTAAAATAGCAGCCGCAAAATTGGTTGTGGCCATCACGGTCAGGGTGCCTTTCAGGTTGGGCAGCATGTGCCTGCGCATGATATAAAAGGGCTTGAATCCGGTGATGATGGATGATAGTATAAATTCTTTTTGCCGCAGCTGCATGGTTTGTCCACGCACCACGCGGGCTACTTCCACCCAGGTGCTCAGTCCGGTTGCCAGTAAAACCTGCCACAATCCTTTGCCGAAGGCAAAACTCAGCCCAAGGGCAATGAGCAGGGTAGGGATGGACCAGAAAACCGCGATAAGCCACGACAGAACGCTGTCGGTACGTCCGCCATAATATCCGGCTGCCATACCGATGGTGGTGCCGATAAATAGCGAAATAATGACACTTACCAGCCCTACGAGCAATGAAACACGTGCACCGATAATGAGACGGCTCAGCATGTCACGACCAAACCTGTCTGTCCCCAGCAGGGCAGTTTGACGGTATTCAAACCGGTCTTCATTTTGCGGTATGAGGCTGCTTTTGGCTATGGCTTTGGTATTTATTTCTGCATAAGGAATGTAATAAATACTGTCTTTACTTTGATTTGTTACCTTGCAGGGAATGACCGTCCCTTCCGAAGGAGCACCGAAGAAATAATCTGTGAACGAAGTAGGCAGCTGCTTTCCCGCAATGATGTAGGTGAAGGTGAATCCGGGTGGCTGATTTGCCAGTTCGGGGATAATGCGGTTGCAGTCTCGTGTATTATCCGGGGTGATGAGGTAGCCGAGCATGGCAGGCACCGCAAAAACTGCGGTGGTGATGAGACCAATTTTAAACGCGGTTTTTTGCCAGAGCCTGCGCAGCATGGTTACAAATGTATGTAAGATTTAGGTGGTGTTTGTTGCATAAAAAACCACGAATCTGATTAACGGCCCCTTTTAAAGAACTTTTCTTTTTTCTAATCGCTGCAAATCAAGTACTACAATTACTGCAGTAAACGTCCAAAGTGGTACCGCAATCTTATCATACTGGCTGTAGTTATTTAGAAATGCGTGTGTGTGATAGGTTACCAGCCCCAGCAAAGCCATGAGTGCTGTAATTTTAATTTTCCGGTCTTCCGATTGGTAAATAACCCTGAAAGCGATAGCCATCGTAAGCAGGGTGATGCCTATCCACAAAATCATTCCCGGGAATCCTGTTTCGCTCATGGCACTGAAATATTCGCTGTGTGCATCACCCAGGTCACCGGTATTGGTGCTGATGATGGTCATTTCGCTGCTTTGCTGAAACGGGCCATACTGGAACACAAAAGTACCCGGTCCGAAACCAAAAACAGGCCTTTCCGAAACCATGCGTGCAGCGCATTTCCACCGGTTGATCCGTTCCAGATTGCTGGGGTCTGTGGTAATGTTACTCACAGATTTTACGTGCCCCTCCAATTCGTCGCTGCTTCCTTGTTTATTGGCTTCCAGGTTGTATAGTAATCTGTCCTGATTGATGATGCCGTATGTGCCCAGGGCCAGCAGAGCCAGCATAATCCAGTAAAATTTAATACGGAATCGAATGAGAACGTATACGCCTAAAGCAGCTATCAGGCTAAGCCAGGTTGCACGGGTATAGCTTACTACTATGCCCAGAAGCAATACTACCAGAAAGAAACCAAGAAGGGGAGCCCAGCCGGGTTTGATGCCGAAAACAGCGCCATTGAAGGTGTAGAAAACGAGAATGCTCACGCAAAATGCGATGGCCGCGGCATACATGCCGTGATCCGGGAAAAATGGCCAGCTGATCCCATAGGATGCACTGCGGATAAATCCATATGCAGCGTGTTGGGTGAGTGTGTAGATAACCAGAATCAGCGTGCAGAACACCAGCGCGGAAAAGAAGAAGTGTATGTTCTGCATCTTACGGAAAAGGTAAATACTGCCGATGAAAAACACCACAATATACCAGGTGCGCGCCAGGCTAAACTTAAAGCTTACCAGAGGCATACTGCTGTAGACCGATGAAAGCCAAAGCCATACAGCATACCCAAACACCAATAAAACCAACGGGTGTTTCAGGGGTGTGAGATTTGCCTTGCCTTGCAGAAAAAATCGCACACACAGCAAACCGAATATCCAGATGATTAGGGGCTCGGTGGGCAGAGCCAGTCCCAATCCGCCGCCAATATCATTTACATTGATGGAAAGCGGAGCAAGTGCACCCGTAAGAAGTATAAACTTCTCTGTTTTGTAAATGGATAGCAACAATACCGCTGTGGCAACAGGAATAAGGAAAACAAAATACTGTCCCCACATGGCGGCCCACATGCCTGCCAGGCCTGTAAGCAGCGCCAGCAGGTAAATGAGATAGGGTTTGTGCGATGTAACCGGCGTATCAGGCAAGATTCTTTTTGCGGTTCAGGTACAATACCTCGTACAGGAGCAACAATACTGAAATAGACGCAAATGTGGTGAGCAAAGTCATCAGCAGCACGAGTGTGCGTTTGGGCCATGCCTTGATTTCAGGTTTGGCTGCCGCGCTCACAGTGAATTTATGCGAGAGGTTTTCTTTCACATCTACCAGACGCTTCTCATATTGGGCGATCAGGTCACTTTCTTTTTCCGCCTCCCGCTGGATAAGTTCATTCAGGGCAATAAAGTCACCACCATGGCTGATAAGCGTTTTCTGCTGCTCCATCAGGTCTTTTACCCTACCAAGCTGACCCATTGCCTGTGCTTTGTAAATCTCTTCGGCCAGTGCACGACTCTGTTCTTCGTAGTTGGTAACCCCTTTTTCCCCCAGTCCGCGCAGCTGATCTTTCAGTCCCTGCAGTTTATTTTGCTTTTCTTTCAAAGCCCTTTCTACAATGGCAAGCGCCGGATCGGCTACCTGTTTCTGGATCTCAGTTTTTACAGTGTCATACAACGCAGCAATGCCATTGGCAATATTGGCAGCCATTTGCGGGTCTTCGTCGAGTACTTCAATTTTAATACTGAGGTATCTGGTACGGCTAAAGTGAATATTCTCCTCAATCTTGTATTCGAGGGCAGTCTGGGGGTGTGTTTCTGTTTTTGGGTCGATTCCGTAATGTTTTAACAGATTGAAATTGCGAACCAGGCGGCTTAGTAATTCTCCGCTTTGCAGCACCTGTAAGGCTTTTTCGGCCTCTTCTTCTTCTCCAAACTCCAGTGGATCTTTTTGCCGCTGGTTTAGTTCTGTGAGCAGCGCATTGGAAATGGAGTTGTTGGTAGTGGGGTAGAAGACATGCGTGGCCTTGTATTTGGGCTTGGTAATCAGCGGGCTGGTAATCAGCACAGACAGCAGGCCTGCAATAAGACAAACCACAAAAATAACTTTGCGCCAGCGCCAGAAGAAATTGACTACATCGGCAAAGTGGATGGGCTTTTGAACGTCTTCTGCCTGAATGAGGTTATCGGTTGAACCGGGTTGAAATTTCATATATTGAACGGACAAAGTTACAAAACGGCGGCATTACCTGAATATTGTATGTAACGGTTACTTGTTTTCCACAGGGTTAACCCTGTTAAATATCGAAAAAACGCAGTACACTTTCGTACTCGTTGTTGTCCTGTCTGTTGAAATCTTCAGACATGTATACATCTTCGGTTTTGTAGCCAAACCTGGATAAGGACGCTACAATACCTTTCACCAGTGTGGTGTTGAGTTTTAGACTTATCAGCAGATTTCCTGCTTCGGTCTGGTTCACCATCATGCCAAGTACTTTAGCTCCATTTTCTTCAACCAGCCGCATGAGGTGGGATGGTGCAAAATCGCGGGGTTCAACCATCACCACCAATACAGCGCCCATGCCTTTGTAGGTAAGGGATTGTGAAATATTTTCGTGGATTTTACGCTGATCAATAATCCCGATAATTTGTCCCTGTTCATTGGCTACTGCCATCACTTCAAGGTCGGCTCCCACCATCAGAGGAATCACTTCGTAAATGTGCTGTTGTGTTTGCACAACCGGCGCATGGGGATTGAAGGCGACAATTTCGGACAAGCGCGTATCAGGCCTCTCTTGCAGGAGGTTTATGGCTCTGGCGTAATTGTAAAGGCGGTTGTTGTCTACCACGGGAAGTTCGGAAACCCGCATGGCATGCATGTATTCCAGCGCGGCTGCAACGGTATCGCTGAGTCGCAGTGGTGACAGAGAATCATGTATAAGGGAACCGGCTATCATCTGTTCACAAAAATAACGAAAGGGGGGAGGCTTTTGTTACACACTGCATCGAATTAACGGTAAAAATTACACAATATTTACCACGTATGGGTATCTTCATTGTGCCATGTTTGTTGCAGCTTCATGGCCGTTTCCAGCAACAGACGGGCGCAGCCTTGACCTCCTGCTACAGAAAGTACCTCGTGGCATATTTCTTTGATATCCCCGGAGGCATCGGCGGGGCAAACAGCCAGCCCGGCTTTTTTGAGGATGGGAAAATCAGGCATGTCATCGCCCACATAGGCCACATCTTTTTCGCTTACGCCAAAATCGGAGCATACTTTTTCAAAAGCAGCCATTTTGTTGTTTTGACCCAGGTAAACTTCCTTAATTCCCAGTCCCTGAAAGCGATGCAGCATGCCTTTGCTGTTGCCCCCGCTGATGATGGCGATGTTGTATCCTTGTTTAACCGCATGCTGCAGGGCGAATCCGTCCTTGATATTCACGCTGCGCAGCATATGCCCTTCCTCGGTTACCAGCACATTGCCGGTGGTAAGCACGCCGTCAATATCAAAAATAAAAGTTTTGCAGATTTGCAGTTTCTCAAGGGTTTGGGTATTCATGGGTACAAAGGTCTGAGAAATTCAAGCCAGGCTCAAATTTCTTTTTGGTTAACAATGGAATTACCGCTGAATAATCAGGCGTGTGGTTTTTACACCATTTTCGGTGGTAAGCTTTACGAGGTAAATGCCATCAGCCAGGTTTTGTGGCAGCGTTAATAGCTCCTTACCGCTTACAGAGCTGCATATAATCCTTTGCCCGCGGGTGTCCCAAAGGCTAAATTCAGCCTGCGCTATGGCTGAAAGTTTCAACTGTACAGAAGTTGATGCGGGGTTTGGAAATATCCAGGTATCTTCGGTATCAATATTTGCGGTACGCAGATTTTGTCCAAAAACATCCTTACAGTCAAGATTGGGTTTCATGGGTGTTATGCCGCAACCACGGAAGGCGAAGTTTTGGCTTAGGGATATGTAGTGTTTGATGGCGTTTTGTTCAGCAGACGTAATGGTATCGCGCCTGCACCAGTTGTCTGAAGGCAGCAAAGTAACGGTGGGGTACATGCTTTCGCCCCATTCATTCACATGACCCAATCCGAGTGAATGTCCCATTTCATGGAACATCACATACCTGAATTTGGAGGCGCCGGCCGGAGGCTGTCCTTTTCCATAGTACCAGTTTTGCTGGGTGTTGAAGCGCAGCAGCTGGGTTTGGTTATGGTAAAAAGTTTCTGCACCCACAATGCATGAGGCCCAGAGGCGGTCATTGAAGCCGACTACTGCAAGTGAAGAATCCGGAGCGATAATGTGTTTGCCTTGTCCAAGGTTTAGAGGGACCCACTGCGTGAGCGGTTCCAAAACATAATTCACGCCCGTTTTACAGCGAAACTCCTGCACCACATCGGCGATGGCCTGCTTGATTTCGGGGTTATTCCAGTATACTGGATGCACCAGCCAGGTTACGCCCCCCTTTTTATTGTTGTCCGTAAGCAGGTCATACAGCAGGGGATTAGCTTGCCTGTAACCTAAGTTGGCCTTCACTTTCAGGGTGTCCGTAGATGTAAAATTGGTTCCGCCGATATTCACTTTTATTTTGTTTGAAAACGCCACGGGCATTTCCAGTTTTATTTCGGTATTGGTCCAGCTGATGTATTTGAAACCATTGCCAGTACTGGCGTCTGTGTAAGTATTTCCTTCTTGAAAAAAAGACACGTAGGAGCTACCGCGATTTGCGCCAAAACCATTTCCGGTGATGGTGAGAACCTCGCCTTTCCCACCAATGATTTGTTTAGGGGAAATACCGCTAATCTGCTGGGAAAACAGTGGTGAACTGAGGAGTGAAAGACCTGCAAGGACTAGGTTTTTAACGTGTAACATGGTTCAAATATAGGGAATATCATGGTTTTGTTTTTGGCGCGGTATTTCAATTAATACTCATAAATATTGAACAGATTGCTTACATTTGTTATGATGAAAAAGCAGTTTCTTCTTTCGTTCTTTTTAATCGTAGCATCTGCTATGAATGCGCAAATCGGTGAAGTAAAAGTAGATGGTGTTTGGGCTAAAATTTACGATGAAAACGCCCGTTACACTGGTAAAAGTATTTCAGTAGGAGGAAGTAAAACCCTGGAAGGTTATAACAGCCGTTTCATTGTTGTTAAAGATGGTATGTGGGCGAAGATTTACAATGATCAGGGCCAATATACCGGCAAGTCAATTTCCCTGGGCAATGATAAATACATCAAGAATGTTTCTGGTGCTGCCATTTTGGTAAAAGATGGTGCATGGGTGAAATATTATGATTTTGACGGTCGGTATACCGGAAAATCTACACCGGACAGGTAGTGAAAGGTCTTGCCTGACACTGCTAATCATCCCCCAGATACACATTCATTTCAAACTGTCCCTCTTTCTCCAGAATTCCATCGCGGGTAATTTTGCCGCTGCCTTGCATACATCCCTTGTAAAAATCGCCTTCATACAGGCATTCTCCGGTGATGTCAAAAACAGGTAAATCGCCGTTTTTGCTGATAAACAGCCTGCCTTTTCCGTGCATCTGTCCTTTTAGGATGTCGCCTTCATAGCGGTTGCCATTCAGCCAGTAAATTTTTCCAAATCCCGAATCAATGCTTCCTTTTTTCATGATAAACATGGAGGCCTGTTGTTTGCCTTTGGTAAAACCATTGGGATAAACAGAGTCGTTATACCAGAAACCTTTTAAGGTGTCGCGAAAGCCGGTTCCGTTGCGGTTTTTTCCCGCAAAAGCCATGCTTCCTTTGCCGTGCAAACGGCCGTTAATCCAGTTGCCTTTAAAGACGGAGCCGTTGGCGTAGGTCATGGTGCCGCTGCCATGCATTTTGCCATTGCGCCAGCTGCCGCTGTATTGAGAAATTTCGCCTGCCCAGAGCATGGTGCCGATACCCTGTGAACAATCTCCGGATATGCATTGCGCGTGAGCCTCTGCACAAAACAGGAAACCAATTATTCCGAAGATCCTCCAAGGATTCATGAAGACAAAGCTACATAAATCATGCCGTTATGGCTTTGCCAATTTGTGGTAGAAGTATTCACCCAGCATGGCCATGGGAATGTATGCCAGCAAAAGGTCTGCGGCTATAAACCATGCAGGTGCCGGTATCATAAAACAGGCAGCAATACCCCCCACTAAATAAACACTTCCTATAATAAGGCTGTATTTGCGGGTTTCTTTGGGTTTTAGCCAGCACATCAGCATAGCGCCGCTAAGGGTTCCAAAAGCATGGGCGAGAAAAGGGAAGAGAAAATGCAGGGGCAGGGCGTTTTTAAAACCGTCAGACGCAGGAAACCATTGTTGCCCGAGCCAAACAAAACACATATTGATGGTGCTGCCTGCAAACAATGCAGCGATGATGCGGGAAAGATTGAGGGCGAATTTCATGGAGCAAAGTTATTCTTGATTGAGATACAGACTCTCATCATGTATTTAAAATCATTGTTTTGGTAAAGGTGTGGCTTGGCGGGGATTGCTTGGTTTCAAGATTTTTATGTCAATATACCTACATGGGTTTATGGATATTTACCCTACAAATCAACATAAAACCAGTTCTTTTGTTAGTGAATCATGTGCCTGAAAATGCGCTATTGCATGCTTGTGTCATCAGCTTCTATACCTATCGGTTATTTCCCGGAAGACTATATTCCCGTTGATTTTCTGTTTAATTTTGCATCGCTTTTATGAAACGCAGAAATCAGTGGTTTTGGATGATTGTATTTGGTGCGATGATGCTCGGTTTGTACCAATCCATTGTTGCGTTTCCTGCAGAATGTTCAGTACAAACCGAAAATACCCGTGAACAAATGCCGGAATCGGATTTGTCAGAGGTTGAATTTGAGTTTCTAGAAACGGATGTAATTCAAATAAAGACAACCCGTCAAAGGCTGCACAGAACAGTTGTATTTCGACCATTCATCAGGATTCCAAAGGTTTTTCCTGAAATCAGCTATCCGCCTCCGCAGGCATAGCAATCTATTTTTTAATTATCCCACTTCAGTGGAGCTGACGGTCTGTATATGCTGTAGAGGCATTATGTCCGTACTTCCTGTTTTTCAAACCCCTAAGAACTTCTATCAAACCCCAAAACACGCAACCCATTAAATTAAAAATGCAAAAACTACTATACACAGTCGCCTTTGTTTCATTGTTATTCAGTTGTCAATCAAAAAAAGACAACGCCACGAAGCCTTTACAACTCACCGTTACGGCCCCAATGTTGGTAGATACCACTTTTTCGGTCGATTACATTGCAGATATACAATCCAAACAAAATGTAGAAATCAGATCAAAAATCAATGGTTACCTGGAGAAAATATATGTAGATGAAGGATCTCATGTGAAAGCAGGGCAGGTTTTATTTAAACTTAGCAACATTGATTTTCAGCAGGAGGTTCGAAAATCGCAGGCATTATTGAGATCTGCTGTGGCTCAGGCAAAATCGGCCAAACTAGAATTGCAGAATGTTCAGAAGCTGTATGACAAGAATATTGTATCGAAAGCTGAATTAGACCAGGTACAAATACAGCTGGAGCTGGCTCAGGCTAAAATAGAAGAAGCCCAGGCCCACGAACAAAGTGCGCAGTTTAATTTGTCATTAACCACCATCAAAGCCCCTTTTGACGGGGTAATTCACCGTATTCCATTCAAGTTGGGCAGCCTGATCAATGATGGTACTTTGCTCACCACCCTGTCAAACAACACGGAGGTGTATGCATATTTCAATGTCTCTGAAAAAGAGTATTTGTCATTGACCCAGTCAAACAACATGCATTTGGATGCTGAGATCAGCCTGTTGCTGGCAAACAATCAGCCGCACAAATACCCTGGAATCATTGAAAATCAGGACGGAGAATTTGACCGTGGCACGGGTAATATTGCCTTCCGGGCAAAGTTTCCCAACCCTGAGCTGCTAATTAAACACGGTTCCACAGGTAAAGTCCGGTTAAACAGGCCCTTAAAAAAAGCCATGATTATTCCCCAGAAAGCAACGTATGAAATTCAGGATAAACTATATGTATATGTGGTTACCCAAGAAGCAAAAGTGGTTTCAAAAAACATTAAAATAAAACAGCGACTTCCCCATCTTTTTGTTTTGGAAAGCGGTTTAAGTGCATCTGATAAAATCCTTTTTGAAGGGCTTCAAAATATCAAGGACGGAGACAAGATTGAACCCAGATTTGTTCCGCTGAATCAACTAAATATCAATAATTAAGGACCCGGAAAATCATGTTTGAAAAATTCATCAAACGACCTGTTCTGTCAATCGTTATCTCTATTTTTATATTGATGCTGGGTGCGATTGCAATGACGCAAATGCCCATGACCCAGTTTCCGGAAATTGCACCTCCGGAAGTAACGGTTACCACAAAGTATACGGGTGCCAATGCAGAAGCCTGTGTAAAAGCGGTTGTGACTCCCCTTGAAAGAGCCATCAATGGTGTGCCGGGAATGGCATATATGTCGTCGGTATCCGGAAATGACGGTACCAGTATCATTCAGATTGTATTTAATGCCGGAACCGACCCGGAACTGGCAGCGGTCAATGTTCAGAACAGGGTTTCATCAACCCTTGACGAACTGCCTGAAGAAGTAATCAAAGCAGGGGTGATTGTTGAAAAGGTGCAAAACAGTATGCTGCTTTACCTCAACATTCTTAGCAACAACCCTGAGCTGGATGAGAAGTTTCTTTTTAACTACACAGACATCAATATTCTGCCTGAGCTGAAAAGGATTGAGGGAGTCGGGTATGCCGATATCATGGGCCAGCGGGAATACGCCATGCGCGTATGGCTGAACCCTGCGAAATTGGCATCTTACCAGCTTTCCACGGAGGATATTGAACGCTGCCTAAAAGAGCAAAACATAGAAGTAGCGCCCGGTAAAATTGGCGAAAGCTCGGGCAGAAAAGCACAATCCCTGCAGTATGTGATCAAATACACCGGTAAATACAACACCCGTGAACAATATGAAAACATCATACTGAAACAGGATGAGGCCGGTCAGTTGTTGAAACTGAAGGATGTGGCAGAAATTGAATTTGGCTCGCTCGACTATGATGTGCTGTCCAAAGAAAACGGGAAGCCTTCTGCCGCCATTATACTCAAACAAAGGCCAGGTAGTAATGCCAGTCAGGTTATTAAAAACATTAAGAGCAAATTAGAGGAGCTGGAAAAGAGTTTTCCCAAGGGGATAACCTATACCTACAGTTATGATGTTTCTGCTTTTTTGGATGCATCGGTCAGTGAAGTACTGAAAACCCTGATAGAAGCCTTTATCCTGGTTTCTCTGGTGGTATTTATCTTTCTCGGCGATTTTCGCTCGACACTCATACCCGCAATCACGGTGCCTGTATCATTGATAGGCACGTTTACATTTATGCATTTGCTGGGTTATTCCATCAACCTGATAACCCTGTTTGCCATTGTGCTTGCCATTGGTATTGTGGTAGATAATGCCATTGTGATTATTGAAGCCATTCATGCGAAGCTGGAAGACCACAGAAATAGTGTTCTTGCCGCAACCACCCTGGCAATCAGGGAGATGAGTGGCGCAATCATTGCCATTACTCTGGTGATGTCGGCTGTGTTCATTCCGGTGGCCTTTATTTCAGGTCCGGTGGGTGTGTTTTACCGCCAATTCTCCATTACCATGGCTATTTCCATTGTGCTTTCCGGGGTAATCGCCCTCACATTAACGCCAGCCCTGAGTGTTTTGATGTTAAAACAACAACACAACACCGGACAGGGTATTGTGGGTAGGTATTTGTCCAAATTTAACAGCTGGTTCAACGATGTTACCCGAAAATACACAAACCTGCTGCAGCGCATTGCGCCTAAAAAGAGCTTCACCCTGATATCGGTGCTGATTTTTATCATTTCTGTTATCGGTTTGGGAAGGGTTTTGCCATCGGGTTTCATTCCCAATGAAGATCAGGGTACGATTTATGCCAACATCAGCAGTCCTTCAGGTGCCACGCTGGAGCGCTCTGAAAAGGTTACCGATGCTATACAGCAGGCGGTTTCCAAAATTGATGGAGTGGCCTCAGTTTCTACCCTGGCGGGTTACAATTTCATTACTGATGGAACGGGGGCGAACTACGGCATGAACCTGATCAGTTTGAAAAACTGGAAAGACAGAGATTTAACTGACCAGGAAATTATTGCAAAAATCAAAGAAAATACCCGTCATATTCAGGATGCAAAAATTGAATTCTTTACCCCGCCACCGGTTCCGGGATACGGAAATTCCAGCGGATTTGAACTGCGCATCCTTGATAAAACAGGCAAGGGTGATTTGAAAAAACTGGAGGAGGTTGCTATCAATTTTGCCAAAGAACTGAATCAGTCTGAGGTCATTCGTAACACATTTTCTTCTTTCGATGCCAGCTTTCCGCAATACCTTATTCATATTGACAATGCCAAAGCTGCCCAGAAAGGCGTGGTAGTAAAGGATGTGCTGTCTACACTTCAAACCCTGCTGGGTAGTGATTACGCAACCAATTTCATCAAATTTGGACAGCTCTATAAAGTAATGTTGCAGTCTTTGCCTGAGTTTCGTGCCAAGCCCGAAGATTTACTCCTTTTTCAGGTGAAAAACAAAGACGGCGAAATGGTTCCCATGTCAAACTTTCTCAGTATTGAAAAAGTGTATGGCCCGGAGCAGGTAACCCGCTACAATATGTATCCTTCAGCTATGGTGAACGGTGAGCAGGAATTGGGGTACAGCAGCGGTCAGGCGATAGACGAAATCAAAGCACTTGCCAAAGAAAAGCTGCCAAAAGGTTTTGGGTTTGATTTTGCCGGTTCTTCCCGTGACCAGGCGAATGCAGGTAATGAGGCCCTGTATATTTTTCTGGTATGCCTGATTTTCGTTTACCTAATCCTATCTGCCCAGTATGAAAGCTTTTTGCTTCCATTGCCTGTAATCCTGTCACTGCCTACGGGTGTTTTTGGTGCTTTCCTGCTGCTTTCCCTGATGGGTCTTGAAAACAATATTTATGCCCAGGTGGCCATGATTATGCTTATCGGGCTGCTCGGAAAGAATGCCGTTCTGATTGTTGAGTTTGCTATCCAAAAACAGAAAACAGGCACTGCGGCGCTCGATGCGGCTATCGAAGGAGCAACGCTGCGTCTCAGGCCCATTTTGATGACATCTTTTGCTTTCATTGCCGGACTGATTCCCTTGGTGATGGCAAGCGGTGCCGGTGCCATTGGCAACAAAACCATTGGCGCAGCCGCCGCCGGCGGAATGTTCTTTGGAACCCTCTTTGGTGTGATCATCGTGCCGGGATTGTACTACCTGTTTGCATCCATAAAAAACAATAAGAAAACAACATGAAAAAACTTATATACCTGACTGTTTTGGTCAGCATCCATGCCTGCATACCCAAATTCAATACGCCCCGTCCCGCAAGCAATCAGCAATTTCCGTTAAGCTATCAGCTCAATGATTCACTGAAGGAAGATCCGGAAAATAATTCCCTGCTAAAAACCCCTGTGCAGGCTTCATTTAAGGACACATTGCCTTCTTATCTCTTGTTTTTTAAGGATTCCTTGCTTGTAAGCCTCATCAATACAGCAGTAAAAAACAATTTCGATGTGCAAATGGCTTTACAAAGGATGGAATATGCCAAGGCTGAATTTCGCTCGGCAAAAGGGGCTTTGCTCCCCAGTGTAAATGCAAATACAGCCTTTCAGCAGCGCAAATTTGGCTACTATACCATGGATGATGCCGGAAACAGGGTGACCGAGTTCTCCCCCGGTTTTTTGATTCCCACACACCTGCCGGATTACTACATGGGATTTATAACCAACTGGGAAATAGATGTTTG
This sequence comes from uncultured Flavobacteriaceae bacterium, assembly GCA_964626685.1. GTDB lineage: Bacteria > Bacteroidota > Bacteroidia > NS11-12g > UBA955 > RGEC01. Next base: position 108,000 of record CAZVJY010000001.1, on the reverse strand, counting down.
GGGAAAACTGAAAAACAGAAAAAAAGCCACTTTTCTTCGTTTTCTGGAAAGTGCGGAAGGGAAACACGTGATTTTGACGGGTATTGTAGATCAGGTTGCTGCTTACTACTATGAATTGCTGGCACTCGATAAAGAGCTGGAGCTGATACGGGGTTCCCTAAGCCTTCAAAGAAATGCCCTGGAAATTCTGAAAGTTCAGAAAGAGGCAGGCCATGCTACGGAGTTATCCATCAAGCAATTTGAGGCTCTGGTGTTTAATTCGCAAAGCATTGAAGTAGATTGCCTGAAACAGATACGGTTGCTGGAAAACGCCATCAACGGTCTTTTAGGAAGGTTCCCGGAGCCCATTAAGCGCAACACCCGTTTCTTTAATCTGGATTCGTTCAATATTGCGGGTACGGGCGTTCCCTCTGCGCTGCTGCAAAACCGCCCGGATATACGCAGTGCAGAATTGAATTTACGCGCCGCAGGTTTGAATGTCAAAGCGGCTAAGGCGGCTTTTTATCCCTCCTTCAATATTTTTGGTACCTTGGGATTTCAGGCCTTCAGCACCCAGTTTCTATTTAACTTTCCGCAATCTGTGGCATACAATTTTCTGGGCAGTGTAACGGGCCCGCTCATAAACAGAAGTGCCATTAAAGCGCATTTTTACAAGGCTAATGCAGAGCAATTGGAATCACTCTACCGCTACCAGAAAACGGTACTTAACGCTTATCTGGAGGTGTCTTCAGAGCTATCAAGCTTTACCTATTTAAGCGATATGGAGGCCCTGAAAACGCAGGAGGCAGCTGCACTTGATGCATCAGTAAAAATTTCAAACGATCTGTTTCTTACCGGAAAAGCAAATTACCTGGAGGTGCTCATGACGCAGAAGAATGCACTGCAGTCAAATATAGACCTGATTAGGATTAGAAAGGAAAGGTTTATCACCAACATCCACTTGTATAAATCGCTGGGCGGTGGCTGGCGGTAAATCCTAACGTGAAAGGAAGAATTACTCCACGGTAACACTCTTCGCCAGATTCCTCGGCTGGTCCACATTACAGCCGCGCATCACGGCAATGTGGTAGCTCAGCAGCTGCAGCGGTATGGTGTTGATGAGGGGACTCAGGCTTTCTTCGGTTTCGGGAACCTCTATCACGTGGTCGGCCAGGTCGTTCAGACCGGTGTTGCCTTCGGAAACAATCGCGATGATCTTCCCTTTGCGGGCTTTCACTTCCTGTATGTTGCTCACCACTTTTTCATAGTGTGCGCTGTTGGTGGCAATCACCACCACGGGCATATTTTCATCAATCAGGGCAATGGGTCCGTGCTTCATTTCAGCGGCAGGGTAACCTTCTGCATGGATATAGCTGATTTCCTTAAGTTTCAAGGCTCCCTCCAGTGCTACGGGGAAGTTGTATCCGCGGCCCAGATACAGAAAATTCTGCGCGTCTTTATACATTTCGCTCAGTTTCACAATCTCATCATTCAGTTTGAGCGCCTTTTCCACCTTGGCAGGAATACTTTCCAGCTCGTACATTAGCGCTCTGAGTTGTTCGCCTGTGAGGGCACCGCGAAGCTTGCCCATGGCCATGGCAATCAGTGCAAGAACAGTCACCTGGGCGGTAAATGCCTTGGTGCTGGCTACGCCAATTTCAGGGCCTGCATGGGTGTAGGCCCCGGCATGGCTTAGGCGGGGAATGCTGCTGCCTACCACATTGCAAACGCCAAACACAGTAGCCCCTTTATTTTTGGCCAGTTCCATGGCAGCCAGGGTATCGGCGGTTTCGCCGCTTTGCGAAATAGCCAGTATCAGGTCATCGCCGTAAATAACAGGATTGCGGTAGCGGAATTCACTGGCATATTCTACCTCAACTGGAATACGGGCAAATTCTTCAAACAAATATTCAGCCACCAGACCGGCATGCCAGCTGGTACCACATCCGATGAGAATGAGTCGGTTGATGTTTTTCAGTTTTTCCTCATAATCGCGGATGCTGCGCATGATAACTTCAGCACTCGTGGGATCTATCCGGCCCCTGAAGCTATCCAGTATGCTCTTAGGTTGCTCGTATATCTCCTTGAGCATAAAATGCGGATAGCCGCCTTTTTCCAGCTGCTCCAGGTTCATTTCCAGCTCGTGGATATAGGGAGTCTGAATTTCGTTGTCGATGGTTTTGATGGTTAGCTCGTCGTTTTCCACCACAGCGATTTCACCATCGTTCATGTAGATTACCTGCCTGGTATATTCCACGATGGGCGTGGCATCAGAGGCCATGAAGAATTCACCGCGTTCCTTGCCTATGCCCACCACCAGCGGACTTCCTTTGCGGGCTGCAATAAGATGTTCGGGGTGATTTTTGCTAAGAATAACAATGGCGTAGGCGCCCACTACCTGTTTCAGAGCCACGCGCACGGCCTCATGCAGGTTTAGGCCTGCGTTCACCATGATGTCCTCAATCAGGTGAATGAGCACTTCGGTATCGGTATCGCTGCTGAATTTGTGTCCACGGCGAATGAGGCCTTCCTTAATGGTGGCGTAGTTTTCGATGATGCCGTTGTGGATCACGGCGAGGTCTCCGCTTTGGCTCAGGTGGGGGTGTGCGTTCACATCATTGGGAACACCATGGGTGGCCCAGCGTGTGTGTCCCATGCCGGTATTGCCTTGGGTGAATTCTCCGGCGGTGGCTTTTTCCAGGTCGGCTACTTTTCCTTTTTGTTTAAAAACCCGTAAATCGCCATTGAGCAGGGCAACGCCGGCACTGTCATAACCGCGGTACTCAAGGCGTTTCAGTCCTTTGATGATGATGGGGTAGGCCTCGCGATGGCCGATATAAGCTACGATTCCGCACATAAGTGAATTGCAAAGTTATACAAGGTATACCAAAATTGGGGCACAGGCCCCCAAGGTGTACAGGAATAAATACAGGATGTTGTTTTGGTTCGACCCCTCTGAGGTCATCGGAATTAAATACTGTGCTATCCATAAAAAAACCCGGACAAGCCGGGTTTTTACTATCGATAAAAGATTTTATTTCAATTTGAAGGCTTTTTTAACTGCGTCAACAGCATTCAGCTCTTCCCAGGGGAACAACTTGACCTTCACGGTTTTTTCGTTATCCTTGCCTTTGTTGTAGGTTTTGGTAACCACCTCGGTTTTGCGGCCCATGTGTCCATAAGCAGCTGTTTCAAGATAAATGGGAGTACGCAGGCTAAAGCGGGTTTCAATGTTGTAGGGTCTCAGGCTGAATTCCTTCATCTTGAGAATGGTAGCGGCAATTTCACCGTCGGTCATTTTAACCTTCGAGGTACCGTAAGTATCCACAAACAAGCCAACGGGATCGGCTACGCCGATGGCGTAGGAAACCTGAACTAGGATCTGTTCGCAAACGCCCGCAGCCACCAGGTTTTTGGCAATGTGGCGGGTTGCATAGGCAGCAGAACGGTCCACCTTACTTGGATCTTTACCGCTGAAAGCACCACCACCGTGGGCTCCCTTACCGCCGTAAGTATCTACAATGATTTTACGACCGGTGAGGCCGGTATCGCCGTGGGGTCCGCCAATAACAAATTTGCCTGTGGGGTTTACGTGGTATTTGATGTCGTTGCCAAACAAGGCCTGTACGCGCTTTGGCAGAAGTTTCATCACGCGGGGAACCAGAATATTGCGCACATCGGCATCGATGGCTTTCAGCATCTCGTCATCCGCCTTTTTTACATCGGCAGCCTTGTTTGATTTAGGCTTAATCCAATCATCATGCTGGGTAGAGAGTACGATGGTATCGATGCGCAGAGGCTTGTGGTCATCGCTATATTCAATGGTCACCTGGCTTTTGGCATCGGGGCGCAGGTATTTGATTTTTTTACCTTCGCGACGCAATTCAGCCAGTTCTTCCAGCAACAGGTGTGCAATGTGAATGGCCAGCGGCATGTATTCGTCGGTTTCCTTGCAGGCAAAGCCAAACATCATACCCTGATCACCGGCACCCTGATCCTGTTTGCTCTTGCGATCCACACCTTGGTTGATATCAGGGCTTTGTTCGTGAATGGCACTGAGGATACCGCAGCTATTGGCATCGAACATATATTCGCTTTTGGTATATCCAATTTTTGCAATGGTTTCGCGGGCAATTTGCTGCACATCCAGTACGGCTTTGGATTTAACCTCGCCGGCCAGCACTACCTGACCTGTGGTTACCAGCGTTTCACACGCTACTTTGCTTTCGGCATCATAGGCCAGAAAATGATCGATAAGGGCATCTGAAATCTGGTCGGCAACCTTGTCCGGATGGCCTTCTGAAACAGATTCTGAGGTGAAAAAATACGGCATGGTGGTTTAATAAAAAGTGCCGCAAATATACGAACCCCGTGTTATTCGTTTTCAGGATTTTTAGGGAAAACAAAATCTGCCCAGAGTAACTTGTGGTCGCCGGGAATTTCATCGGAGCTGTTATAGCTTAAAAAGCCAAGGCTTTTTGAAGAAAGTATATAATCAATCCTGAAACTGGGAAATGGTCCGAGATAGGTCCGTTCAAGTCCACTGCCTGCCTCGCTGAATGCATCATTCAGCTCCGCCGATACGGTATGATAAGCATAGCTAAGCGGAACGTCATTGAAATCGCCGCAAACCAGCACATTTTGCAGTTCGCAGGTCTTGATATGGGCGGCCACGGCATCGGCCTGTTCAGCGCGTTTTCCGTAAGCGTCGCGCATGCGCTGCAACAGGCCTTTTCCCTGCTCAAGATTAGAGCCTTGCTCCTTGTCTGATCCATTCACAAAGTTATAATCGGTTTTGCGAAAGCGGATAGACTGAAGATGCACATTGTATACCCTAAGTGTCTTAGAACCCACCTGAATATCGGCAAATACAGCCATGTTTCCCGTATTGCCCGGAAAATCAATGCGACCCTTCTCCACGATGGGATGGCGGCTAAGAATAAGCATGCCGTAATTGCGCTCAGGCACCAGCCGGAATAGCTGCATGTGCGGGTAGCCCGTTTTTCCTTTGAGTTGTGCAGCCATTTTATCAATGTTTTTGCGGGCATACACTTCCTGAAGGCACACGATGTCAGCATTTTTGGCAACAAGTACATCGGCAACAGTGTCGAAGAACCATCGGTTCTGGTAGGCGCCAAACAGTTGTGCGTTTACGCTACAAACGGTTAACTTGTCGGTGTTGTTCGCTTTGCTGTCATTGCCAAACTGAAAGTATTTTCCGGTCTGGAAAAAGCTGAGTATGGCCATGCCCAGCGGAAATATAAGTTTGAGTTTGAGCTGAACCCACCAGTAAACCAGCCATAGCAGGTTTAGCAGAAAAAGAACCGGAAAGGCAAGTCCCAGCAGCTGAATCCACGAAGAAAGCGAAGGATGCAGGTGAGGTGCCAGCATGGATACAGCCAGCGATAGCCCCGTAAGCAATGTTACCGGAAATACCAGCATATTCAGTATTCCGAGCATCACTTTCATTCGCCTGCCTTAAACAATTTGTCTTTTTCCTGCTTGGTCAGGCTGTCATAGCCTGTTTCATTGATTTTATCCAGAATGCGGTCAATTTCCTCCTGGGAAACGCTGGATTTTTGCGAAAATGAACCGCGGTCTTTATTGATATTTACCCTTGCACTGCGCATGGGTTTCGATTTTTTGCCTGAAAAAAGATGCTTGATAAAATCAGCGATAGCATCCACCGCCGGAATATGCCAGGTGCCTTTGGTGTGCATCATATATAAAAATCCGAAGGCTGCCCCACCAAGGTGACAAATGTAGCCTCCCTGATTGATTGGGCCGGAGGCTCCCAGAAAATCCATTATTACTCTGAAAACAGCAATCCAACGCAGTTCTATGGGCAGAATGCCAAAAAGCATGATGCGGTAGGACGGAAACATTACGGCAGTGCCTACAATCACAGCGGTTACGCCGCCGGAAGCACCCACCATGCGCGCCATGTCTCCGCCAATTCCCAGTGTGTTGTTGAGCAGCATAAACAGCAGTGCCCCGACTATCCCACCACCAATAAAAAGGCGCCATACGTGCTTTTTACCGGTCATGTCTTCCAGTATACTGCCAATGAAAAACAGCCAGAGCATATTGGTTAGCAGATGCCAGAAGCCCGCGTGCAGAAAAATATAGGTGAAAACAGACCAGGGCTGAAAGACAAAGAAATGCAGGTGGGGCATGAACATCAGTGCGCTTACCCCTGTGGGCCAGAATAGCCCCAGCAATGCTGTAAAAATCCAAACTCCCGAGCAGATCAGCACCAGATTTACCACTGCCGGATTTCGCCGGTTAAAGGGGTTAAGGTCTGCTCCTAGGAAAGTCATTGCCATATTAACGCCAATTGCTGCGAATCCAATTTCTAAACCAGAATTTAACCACCAAAAATCCGGTGACTGCGCCACCCAGGTGCGCAAAGTGGGCAAACGGGTCACTCTCTAAATTGGTGAAGCCAAAAATCAGGTCTATCGCCAGAATAATAGGCACAAGATATTTAGCCTTGATGGGATAGGGAATGAACAAAAACACCATTTCCTCGTTGGGGTAGAAAAAGGCAAACGCCGCCATGATGCCGTATATGGCTCCGCTGGCGCCCAGCATGGGACGATAGCCAACACTGCTGCTGCCAATTTGAATACCAAAGGTGAAATTGTCTGTGAGTCCGCTGTGGTTGGGAAGCAGCGTTCCGGTAAGCTGGTAAACTTCATAGCCAATGCTGATGAAATGCAGCAGCACGGCACCCAGTCCGCTTAGAAAATACAGGGTCAGAATGCGCCGTGTACCCAGTTTGTATTCGATGATGCCTCCAAAAGAAACGAGCGCAATTACGTTGAACAGAAAATGGGTGAAACCGCCATGGGCAAACATGTGCGTGATGAGCTGCCAGGGGCGGAACGCGTCGCTGTCGGGGTAAAAAAGATAGAGCTGAATTGGGTCAAAGCCTGCGTTGGGCAGGGCAATCTGGGCCATTCCCATCAAACCAATCAGGATGACGAGGTTTCGGAGTCCGGTGGGAATATTTTGCAGCATCAGCGTTTCTGTTTGCGAAACAACTCAAAAAGTAATTCGTCTCCAAATTTAATCCAAACAGGCTTTGCATCCGGAGACCATTGGTTTTCCTGCACGGAAAACAACCGGATGATAAGCTGCTCTGCTTCCTGGCTATTCATGGGAGTTTCTGCTGAAACAGCGGCCTGCCTTGCCATGGAAAGCGCCAGGCTTTCGTGGCGACTCAGTTTCATGTCTCCCTGTGTTTGTATATAATCTTCCAGCAAGGCTTCCATTACCCTGCTCTCACTGCCTCTTTCCAGTTCGGCGGGAATACCGCTGATCATAAGTGTGTTGCCGCCAAAATGCCCCACATCAAATCCCAGTGCCTTAAAATCATCCATCAGTTCCAGGGCGGTATGCAGCCAAGCCTGGTTGAGTTCTATGGTCATGGGAAAAAGCAGTTGCTGGCAATGCCCTGCCTGTTGGCGCAGGCCTCTTAGAAATCCTTCATACAGTACTTTGATATGCGCTGCACGTTTGTCTATCAGCACCAACGAGCCATTGATTTTGGCTACCAGATAACCCGAATTGAGGCTGAAAACAGATTCGATCTTCCATTCGGAGGATGCAGGAAGTAAGCTTTCTTCTTCCGGTATGCCTTTGCTGCCGGCAGTAATGCTGCCAGTTTGTTCTATTGAACCCAAAATCTTTTGCCAGTCCTGGCTTTGCGGACGGTTATATCCCTCCTCAAATGGATTGTAGCGGGTTTGTGTCTGAGGCTGTTGAAACTCTTGAAAATCCTGGCGGTTTCGCTGTACGGGCGCAGTCGAACTCAGAAAGTCTTCCAGCCCGCCCATGCCACCAAAAATATCCAGATCGGGCTGTACCACAAATTGCCCCAGCACCTTCCTCACCGCGGCTTTGATGATGTTGTAGATGTGTTTTTCATCTTCAAACTTCACTTCAGTTTTGGTAGGGTGCACATTTACATCCACTTTGGCTGGATCCAGATGGATGAACAGGCAGAACAACGGATAGCTGCCTTCTTCGGTCAGTCCTTCATAAGCAGCCTGAATAGCATGCTGAAAATAGGGACTTCGGATAAAGCGGCCGTTAACATAAAGGTATTGTTCCCCTCGGGTTCTGCGCACGGCAGCCGGAGCGCCCACGTAGCCGGTTATCTGCACCAGTTCTGTATCTTCATTTACTGCCAGCAGGTCATCGGCTTTTTTGCCGGAAAGCACATCTGCAATGCGTTGTTTTAGGGTGCCGGGTTTCAGGTCATACACTTCCGATCCCTGGTTAAACATACTGAAAGCAACCTGCGGGTGTGCCAGTGCCTGTCGCTGAAATTCTTCCAGGATATGCCGGGTTTCTACGGAGATAGATTTGAGAAAATTTCGCCGGGCAGGGATGTTGTAAAACAGGTTGCGTACCGCGATGGAAGTGCCCACAGGCGCGGCTGTCAGTGATTGTTCCAAGACGGTGCTGCCTTCTATGCGAATAAATACGGCGGCATCATCCTGTTCGCGGCGGGTTTTCATTTCCACCTGCGCTACGGCGGCAATACTGGCCAGGGCTTCACCCCGAAAACCATAGGTGTTCAGGGAAAATAGGTCCTGAGCACGGCTGATTTTACTGGTAGCATGCCGTTCCCAGCACATGCGTGCATCGGTTTCGCTCATGCCACGGCCATTGTCGATAACCTGAATGAGGGTAGATCCGCCATCTTTGATGAGCAGCCGAATATCGGTTGCCCCCGCATCAAGGCAGTTTTCCAACAGTTCTTTTACAGCACTGGCGGGGCGCTGAACTACCTCACCTGCTGCAATTTGGTTGGCTACTGAATCCGGTAATAATTTGATTACGTCCGACAAGAACTTCAAATATACAACCCGCTTTCCGTACCCTTATCACATCTTGTTAACCAACCGCTGTGGATTATTTCTGAAAAACGGCGGCACACCATCCGTCCAGGCTGGTGTCTGCTACGAGGTTGCCTCCGAGTCCCAAAAAATATTGAGTCAGGAGGGGTAAATCCTGTACGTAAAATCCGGAAACGAACAGCAAACCGCCATTTTTCAGCACACGCAGGTATGCTGCACCGTCAGTCATTAGTACGTTCATGTGGATATTGGCCAACACTGTGTCAAAACAACCATTGGTCATGGGTTTCAGCAGGCCGGCATCACCAAACTGGGCTGTGAATATCAGGCAGTTGTTTGCCGAGGCATTATCTATGGCATTTTCCACCGCCCAGGGTTCGTTGTCAATGCCGAGCACTTCTTTGGCTCCCAGTTTTTCAGCCAGAATGCCCAGAACACCCGTTCCACAGCCCATATCAAGTACCTTGCTGTCTCTAAAAACTACCTCTTTTTTCAACATCAGCGAAATCATCATCTGGGTGGTGTGATGGTGGCCGGTGCCGAAACTCATGCGTGGCTCGATGGTTAGGCAATGGGAGATTTCAGGTCCTTCAGGGTGAAAAGGAGCACGGATGTGCACGGTTTCATCAACGGTGATGGGGTCAAAAAATTGCTTTTCCCATGCCTCATTCCAGTTCTGTTTCTCGATGATTTCTGTCTCAAAAGGCCTGCTGATGAAGGGATTCAGTATTTCAGTTATCTCAGCAAGTACATCTTCATTGATGTCTTCTGCTTTGGCAAAAGCCAGCACATAGTCTTCATGGCTTTCAAAGGTGTCAAAGGGAAATTCTCCCAGCAAGGCCAGCAAGATTTCCGTGTTTTGTTGGTATGGTTCTGCCGCGAAGGCCTTTAATTGTAGAAACTGTCCGCCACTCATGGCTTTTTCCTTGCTGATTGAAGGTTGCATTCTTTAAACTGCGCATTGTAGCCTATCAAAAACGGCAGTGAGTCGGCTGCTCCCTTGCTGTAGGCAGCCCTCAGGTCGGGTTGAAATTCTCTGGCAAATAGCGGAATCGTGCGTGTGTAGCGTCCAAGCAATTTCACATCAAAGCCGTTTCCAAGCATATATGCATAAGGCAAGCCGCTGTCATCCTGCATCAGTCTGACTGTATGGGTATTCACAAATTCGCGCAGGGTACTGAAAGATGCGTAATGCATCAGGTAACTGGCTGCTTTGAAGAATGTGAGTACCTTCCCCCGTTTGTTCAGCCATTTCATTAGCATGGGCTGGCGTGCAAGACCTGCATCGCTTACGTCATAACTAAAATACACCAGTTCGCGTACACGGTTATCTCCCTTTAGCGAATAACCCACACGGTAGGCAATGCCTTGGGTTTTCAGGTTGATTTCTTTGCCTGCGGAGTCCAGGTTGAAATGCCGGATGTAGTGGATGTTTGCATTGAAACGGGCCATGTAAAACAAAACGGTATGCAGGGTACCGTTCAGCAGTCCCTTGCGAAAATCCACCGCCATACTTTTGGTGCGGAAAAATCCAAGGCGGTGCGGGAAAAACAGGCTGTTGGGCAGGTTTTGCAAATAGACCATCAGTGCGCTGTCGGTTTGTTCATCGGGATTAAATACGGTTCCCGTGGGTTCCAGCCCTATCATGATAGTCGTGTCGGCTTTTGGAAAGAAAAGATGTGCATAATAAAAATCACCACCGGCAAAAGGATAAAACAGTGTTTTGGGATCGCCGGGCTGCTCCAGTCCTGAAGCGCTCATCCAGTTTTCAATGGGCTTGCCAATTCGCTGCTGCAGAGTGTTCCATTTTTCATCATTACCGAGGGTAGATTTTGTCCATGTTGCCGATCTTTTGGAAGCCTGCAGGCTATTGGGCATACCTGCAATAAACCGAGAGAACTCGGTTAGCCTGGTGTCAGGCGTCAAAGGTGTTTGCGCCGTATCGGCTGTTTTTACAGAAGTTTTTTCAGTCAGTGTATCGGTGTTTTCCGACTCCCGGCTGTTTCCGGCGCAGGAGGCCAGTGAAAGCATTACCGGCAGGGCAAAAATAAATCGCATAGTTACCCTGCAAAGGTAATAAATCAGTGCCTCATTGTGACCTGCCTCACAACCAAATCTGATTAGGGTTGTTAACTTAGCCGGGTGAAACTAACAATATTGCTTATCAGCACCACACTGATAGCCTGCATGCAGGATTCAAAAAAATATACCGTCCCCAGCCTCGACATCAAGCGCTATGCAGGTGTATGGTACGAAATTGCGCGCTTTCCGCACCGCTTTGAGCGCGATTTGCAGAAAGTGACTGCCACCTATACCCTGCTTGAAAATGGAGGTATAAAGGTTACCAACCGCGGACAAAATGGCAAAGGCAAATGGAAAGAAGTGAACGGGAAGGCGTTTGTGCCTGATACTTCGCAGCCCGGCAAGCTCAAGGTGCAGTTCTTCTGGCCTTTCAGGGCTCCATATTGGGTGCACCGCATCGATGCAGATTATCGTTATGCACTTGTGGGAGGACCGGGCAATGATTATTTGTGGGTATTGTGCCGTGAAAAGACCATGCCTGCGGGGATTTATGATGATTATCTCAAAACCGCGCGGGAATTGGGCTATGATATTGCCCGCCTGGAAAATGTGCTGCAGTAATTACTCCGAGTGGTTTTCAAAAAACTGCCAGATGGCGGGCAACTCGCTCCGCCAGTAGCTGAAATTATGTCCGGCCTTTTTGTCGAGGTTTAAGACAACAGCCGAAGAATTCGGATTCTTTTTTTGCAATACTCCGGCAAAATCTTTGGTCTGGCCAAACGCAACCACCTTGTCATTTATGCCGTGACCCAGGTAAATCGGGGTTTTAAGCATGTCTGCATTGGTCTGAGGGTTGTCGGTTTCTGTCCATAATTTTTTGTTCAGTGAATACGGTCCATAGGTTAGTCGCATCAGGTTGTCGTTGGGCATGGTTGTTTGGTTGTAATCGCCACTGAGGGCAGCTGCTGCATGAAACCATTCGGGTTTGCGTTCGCAAAGCAGTACCACACCCCGTGCACCTGTGCTCAGGCCAAGAATCAGGTTTTTTTGTGAGAATAAACCGCCGTTTGTTTTTAGCCATTCCAGAGCCGAGTCCAGCTGGGGAAGGGTGGGGAATTTGCGGAAATCATTGCGTGTCTGGGTATAATAGCGTGTGGCATACACACTGCGTCCCATCTGCGGTGCAATAACCCTGTACCCCTTTTGCAGTGCTGTTTTGCATACATTGGTACTGTCACACCACTTGGTATTGCTGAAATCCCAGCCTGGCAACAACAATAAATCGCCTTTTATGGGGGTGTTTTTTTGAGGAAACTGTATTAAAAATTCAAGGTTGCATACAGTAAGGGTTGTATCGCGCTTCAACGATAGTATATCCCGTTTTTCTGCACTATCGTTTATTGTGTTGCTTTTTGCCTGACAACCGCAAAACGAAAGCAATAGGGCAAGCGCGAAAACGTTACTGAGTTGTTTTTGCATGATTTTAAAACAAAGTTGGTGAAAACTCCGGATAGTGATAGCGTTGCTGCACTGCCGGAATATTGCGGTTTTCGCGCACGCGGCTGGCCAGTGGGCTAATCGTATGGGCCCCCAATAGGATGTCATCGCAGGGTTTTACCAGTTCCATTGCCTGATCATCGGCGCCAAAAACCCATTTTTGCCAGTCATCGGGGGCCAGAATCAGCGGCTGTCTTTTTTTGGTATTGTGAATTTCAGTAAGCAGCGGACCGGAAGGGCAGGTTACGACCGCAAAGGTGCCCATTGTTTCTCCGGTTTCCTTATTGATCCAGTGCGAGGCAATGCCAGCCACCAGGAAGAAATCATCGTTTGCCGGAAAAATGTAATACGGATATTTCTTTTTGTTAAACTCTCGCCATTCATAAAAACCCGCCATGGGTACCAGAATACGGTGGCTTTCGAAGGCATGGTGAAACATGGGTTTCTGGTGCAGGGTTTCGCCCTTGGCATTCAAACCGTATTCGCGGAGCTCTGCGGCTTTTTCAGGGGTTTTTACCCATTCCGGAATCAATCCCCATTGCATGTTTTCTGCATGGAGCTCTGTATTGGCAGCAATCACTGGCATAACAGGGTAGGTAAACGCCGAAATGAAGTACCCGGGTTCCGGCACCTGCACGGCCTCTGTGAGGCTCAGGCGGCTTTGCAGTGCCTCAGCTTTGAAATTGACAGAGTAGGAGAAACACATGGTTGGGGTTCGTTGGGGTTTGCCAAGATTTGGCAACTTTGAATGTTGTCAAATCTGCAAATCCCGGTTGTCAAATCTACAAAATCCCCGACATTTGCAGCGCATGAAAATAGCCCTGATCCGCGAACGTAAATTACCTGCTGATGTGCGGGTAGCCCTCACCCCTGTGCAATGTGCTGCTTTGATGAACCGCTTCCCGCAGGTTGTCGTGGTGGCGCAGTCCTCGCCGGAGCGTTGCTTTTCGGATGAAGAGTATGAAAGTGCGGGCATTGCGGTACAGGAAGATATTTCGGATTGCGATGTAATGCTGGGGGTGAAGGAAGTGCCCGTGGAATTTTTGATTCCGGGGAAAACCTATTTTTTCTTTTCGCATACCATTAAAAAACAGCCCTACAACCTGAAAATGCTGCAGGATATTATCCGCAAGGGGATACGGCTGGTAGATTATGAAACCCTGAAATGGGAAAACGGACAACGGGTTTTGGGTTTTGGGCGATTTGCTGGCATTGTGGGGGCCTACAATGGCTTGCTTGTTTGGGGCAAAAAAACAGGACTATTTAATCTCAAACCCGCCTGGCAGTGTGAAGATTACCGCGAACTGCTGCAGCAGGCAAGCCGCGTGGATATTGGGAATATCAAAATTGTGCTGACTGGTGGAGGCCGCGTGGCAAACGGATCGCTGGATTTTCTGCGAAACCTGCGCATCCGTGAGGTAACGCCCTATCAGTTCATTCATCGCAGTTATGATGAGCCCGTATTTGTGCATCTAAACAGCCCTGAGATATACCGCCACAGTGAAGGAAAACCCTGGGATACGCAGTATTTTTATACCAATCATAAAGAATACGAAAGCAGTTTTCGCGATTTTCTGCCGTACACTGATTTACTGATGAACGGCATTTTCTGGACTGCTGATTTGCCACCTTTGTTTACCAAAGAAGATACATCAAGGTCTGATTTTAGGATCAAGGTGATAGCCGATATTAGCTGCGATGTAGAAGGCAGTGTGCCAATTACCTGGAAGGCTACCACCATACAGGATCCGGTGATTGGTTGGAGTCGCAGTGGGCAAAAGCCATGCGAGCCCTGGACGGCAGACAGTATTGATGTGATGGCAGTGAGCAACCTGCCCAACGAACTGCCCTGCGATGCAAGCGAAGAGTTTGGCGAGCACATGCTGCAGTATGTGTTCCCGGAATTGTTGGCTGCGCAAAGCCGCATGATTACAGGCGCTACGATTACCGAAGCGGGCAGCCTCACGGCTCCGTATACCTATTTACAGGACTACGTGAATGGTTAAGCCACCAATTCAATGGTGAAAAGGGTGCCGTTCAATTCGAACGACTCGCCACTTTTCTTTCCCAGCATGACCTTGCCTGCAGGCGACTGAGGGGAAATAACCATAATTTCTTTTCCTTCTACAACCATTTTCCCCATGGGAGCAGCTAGGTAAAATATACCGCGGTTGGTTACTACCAGCGCTCCAATGCCGGCAATACAATGAGTTTGGGCAGGTTGAATTCGTGCAAAAATGCCCTGCCACTGCTGCAACATGGTCATTTGCATTCCGATTTTACTTTGTTCCTGCTGGGCCATTTCCCGTGCCGTTTCGTATTTGTCTCCCATGCTGCTTTTGGTGTCGGAGGCTACCGATTCGCGCAGGGAAGCCATAGCCTCCGTGGCGGTTTGCAGGCGGCTTTTCAGTTCATGAAGGCAGTGTTGGTGAATTTGCGGTTTGGTTGGATGCATGCAGGATTACAAAGATAGCAAGGGAGTGTGCTGATTATTGTGAATTTTGCAAAATCGCAAAAAGAGCTTTACGGAAAATCGCAAAAACATCATGCGTAATATGGACAAATTGCAAAATAGACCATGGGATGATTGGGTTTGATCTTTTGTTGGCATTAATCGTCTGTGAGATCTTTTTTACATGACGAAAATCGTAACGGGCCGGTCCGAGCACACATTTATTTTGTGTGAAACGGTAACCTGATTATGCTCAATTACACTGCCTTGCTTATTCCGGTTTTCCTGCTCATGGTGGCGGTGGAATGGTGGATTAGTCTTAAAAGGAAGGACAATCGCTACCAAACAGGCAATACGATTATCAATATGGCTATCGGCGCTTTCGATCAGTTCGGCTCATTGTTTTATTTCGGAGCGCTGTTTGTCTGCCTGCAATTTTCCTATACCCATTTTCGGTTGTTTGTACTGCCAATGAACTGGCAGCAGTGGGTGTATGCCTTTTTTGCCATCGATTTTCTGTCATACTGGTATCATCGGTTTTCGCACCGCATCAATATTCTGTGGGCCGGTCACATTACACACCATTCCTCTGAACTATTCAATTTTTCCAATGGCTTCCGAACCTCGCTGTTTCAGGGAATTAACCGCATCGCATTCTGGATGCTACTGCCAGTTGTAGGTTTTGATCCCATGTTGTTGCTCATTTCGCTGAAGGTGTCGGGGCTGTGGGATTTTTTGGTACATACCACCTATGTGCCCAAATTGGGATGGCTGGAAAATGTATTGGTAACCCCATCCCATCACCGGGTGCATCACGGTAAAAACGATATTTATATTGATAAAAATTACGGTTCGGTATTGATTATCTGGGATAAAATATTCGGTACTTTTCAGGAAGAAACCGAAGAGGTGAAATATGGTGTGAAAGCAAATTATTCCGATAATAATCCTGTTAATGCGATAACCTATCACTATCGGTATTTATGGAAGGGAATAAAAAACACTTCCGGAGTATTGAATAAAATTAAATTGTTAATCATGCCACCGGAATGGAAGCCGCGGACAGAGGACGATTTCTCGCCACAGTCCACATGGCACGCCCAAAAATCATGTAATGCAGAGCGCTTTTATGCATTGTGGCAGTTGCTGTGCTGTGTTCCGGGATTTATTGCTATTTTGTTTTATAAAGATATTTTATTGCCCACAACATTGTGGTATTGTATGTCGCTTTGCATTATTTCCATTACCCAGACAGCACTCATTTATAAAGACAATAAATACGTTCATTTTAGCCGTTGGGAAATATTTCGTCTGTTAATTTTTATAGTCTTTTTGCCATGGGCCGGTTTCACTGAAAACACTGTTATTTATTTGCTGATAACATATTTGGTGTTGTCGCTGTTGTATCAGCTTTTTGTAGAAAATACCTTTGAGAATTTACCTTCCAAAAAATATATAAAACATGAAAACCCGTAACCTCTTCTTCCTCATCGCTTTTCTTTTAGGTGCCTGTACCGTAAAGAAAACCATTAATTACGATCGCTTTGGCGGTGGAATAAGCAGCAATAAACCTGTACAAAAATTTAGTAAAAAAATAGCAGAAAGAATGCCTGTTTTGGCTTCTGAAAAACCTACGCAAAAAGAAACAGAGATTATGGCCAGTCAGCATCAGGCGTCTGATAAGCATCAGCAAAAAAATAAAAACCATAATGGAGGAAGTGCCTGGGTTAATGGTTGACTTAAATAAAAATAAAATTGTGTACGCTGAAATAAATAAAACAACCCATAAGCCGCATGTAAATGAGAAGCCTGAAATACTAAAACAGGCCGAAAAGGTTTTTGGGGTGGCAGCCTCAATGTTGCTGCTGGGATGGTTTTTTCAAGTGCTTGGGTCTTATGTAATATTCAATGTCGGATCAGTTTTAATGGGGCTCGGTTATATATTGTTTGGTATATCAGTTATCATGGCATTGACCGGTTGGTTGAATAAACTAAAAAAGAATAAATCTTCCAAAAAAATTACATTCTGGCATGTGTTGGGCGGTTTGTTTTTGTTGTTTTTAATAATTTTGGTAATTGTTTTATTGGGAAGCAGCAGCGGTGGTATGTATAGCCCGTTTTGATGCTTTGCTCCAATGGATTTATCATTGCAAACACAAAAATGATTAAAATACGCAGGCTGTTTTTTGCTTTGTCTTTATTGTGCTTGGTTCTGGCCTCCTGCGGAACAAAGAAAACCTGTCATTACGATCGTTTTGGCGGTGGAATAAATTCCGGTAAACAAATAGTATCTATAGATAACAGAGTTGAAATAAGTTCTTTAGCCACGAAAGACAAAAAACAAAACCAGTACTTCCAAAGTGTTGAAACTTGTGCTGCTGCGAAAGAGTTTGCTGGTTCCGAGCCTGCAGGCAGGTGTTTACAGTGTCTGGACAAGAGCAGATTTATGAGAGAAGGGTTTAAAGTTGTTTTGAAAGCCAATGCAAATATTAATCCCGGAACGAATATCGCAAAATTGAAAAAGGCTGTGCAGGATGTGTCCAAAGATGGAGGTGATAAATCCAAAAATTGGGCCCGCATCCTTGCGAATTTTGCCTTGCTGCTTTTGTTGCTGGGAGTGTTAAGTCTTATTTTGTTTACTTCTGAATCAGATTTCACGGGTGTTGGACTGCTGGTGCTTTTTTGGTTCTTAGCTTTGGTTTTGCTGATCACTGCTTTGGTTTTGAGCATCACAGGTCAACGTAAAACAAAGAAAAGTAGAGCCCGCTGAGGAATTGTTGTCAGTATTTTACTTAGGCACGCTTTTTGCTTATTAGGCCGTGACTAACTATGGCAACCAACCGCACTTTTACCATGATTAAGCCCGATGCCGTTGCCAACGGACATGCGGGTAAAATTATCGATCACATCACACAGGCCGGATTCAAAATCGTAGCCCTGAAGTACACACGCCTGAGCACCGAAATGGCAGGCAATTTCTATGGCATTCACCGAGAGCGCTCTTTTTTCGGTGAGCTGGTAAGCTTCATGACCAGCGGACCTATCTACGCCGCAATCCTTGAAAAAGACAACGCCGTAGAGGATTTCCGTAAACTCATCGGTGCCACCGACCCTCAAAAGGCCGAGCCGGGTACTATCCGTAACCTCTATGCCAAAAGCATCGATGCCAATGCCATCCATGGCAGCGACAGCGATGAAAATGCCGAAATCGAAGGCAACTTCTTTTTCTCGCAGTTCGAGCGATTTTAAAAAATCCCTAACAATCATTCAAAATGCCTGCTAACTTTGGTGGGCATTTTTTATGAACGCATCTTCTCAAAATCCCCGCAATGGCGGCCTCGACGTGGCTTACCTGGAAGGTCCTCACGGTCGCTTCTATGAACTAGGTTTTTTGTTCCGCGTGTTTATGGAATTTCTAAAGGCCTACCGTCGCCTGCACTTCATAGGTCCATGCATCACGGTTTTTGGCTCTGCTCGCTTCGGAGAAGACCATGAATATTACAAACTGGCCCAAAAAACATCCGCCCGAATCGGCGAAATGGGTTTTGGAATCATGACCGGCGGAGGTCCGGGTATTATGGAAGCGGCCAATCGCGGAGCGAAAGAATCCGGAGCCTATAGTATTGGAGTAAACATTAAACTCCCTTTCGAGCAAAAACCCAACCCTTATCTGGACCGCTGGGTGGAAATACGCTACTTCTTTGTGCGCAAGGTGATGTTGTTTAAGTATTCTTTTGGCTTTGTCATCATGCCCGGCGGTTTTGGTACCATTGATGAAATGTATGAGGCGCTCACGCTCATTCAAACCAAAAAGATGCCCTGGTTTCCGGTGGTGCTTATGGGTAAGGAATACTGGCAAAACAACCTTGATCAGATTGCCCTGATGCACAAGATGAAAACCATATCACCCGAAGACGATGATATGCTCTGCATTACCGACGATCCCGAAGAGGCGGTGCGTTTTATTGAGGAAAAGGTGAGGCCCTTTGCTACCCGTCGACGCAAGTATAAGCCGCTATGGTGGCTGGGCGAAAAGTGACATGAAATCCCTCCGGGATTGTGAGTGCGCCCAGCGACGTGCGGCACATAATTACCAGCGCCTCACAATGTTAAATCCCAGCCGAATATCGCCTTTGCCAAAACGGCCGTTATCACCCGTCATGTAGCGAAATTCATTCAGGGCATTCGCGTTGCTGCAGGTGAGCTGAAATGCATGTCCCGCCGTCCAGAACTCAAGTCCCACACCTGCTGCAGGTTTGCTGCTTTGGGCCACACGGTTGTTGAAAACCTGCACAAATTCGCCTGTAAGATGAATCCTGTCGTTAATACGGTAACGCACATTTCCCACCAACAAGGGCACATCGTTGGCATCTGCTGCAGTTTCGACCAGGTTGCGATGCACCAGGGTAGGAGCCAGCTGAAGCATGAACATATGCCTTCCCAAATAAAAATTACGGCTTACCAATAATTGATGGGTATAGTTTATGCGGTGGGAATTGTAATATGGATTGAGGCCGGTAGCGTTTTTTTCAAACACATACGCCATATCGCTGAGCCAGGTAACCACTGTTTTATACTGATCGGTGCCATCGGGTTTTAAAATACCCCATTTGATGTAGCCATTGCTCGTTTTACCCATACCACTGCGACCCATACCTATCGTAATATTGCGATTTAGTCCATAATCCAGACCAATGCGTATGTTGCTTTGATCCAATCCCCAGGCACCTTCATAGCCCGAACTCATCAAGCCAAAACGATGTTGTATGCAAAATTCAAGCTCTTTTTTATTGAGTGTTGGAGTACCGTGACCGTTGATAATGCGAAAACTGTTGTGAATGGTTCTGCGCAGAATTAAAACATCATGAATGAAGTTATCATTCTCTTCTATAATAACCGCATCTGATTTTACAGTACTATCTGTTTGTGAAAAAGCTGTGTCAGAAAGACAAAGCAATAAAATGATATAGTTAATTATTCGGCGCACCTTTATCAATCCACGATTTTAATTTAGACAAATTGCAGTTGCTCCATTTGGGCCCACTGGGTGGCATTTGTTTGCTGCCGGTAAAGGGCGTAATCCAGGATAAAACACCATACAGCTGACCGCTTTTGGCATACACCTGAATTTCGGGGTGGGTAGAGAGTGAAATTCCTGCGGTAGGCGATTGCGTATTGTGGCAACCCACGCACTGGGCATCAATTAATGGCTTAATATCTTTGGAAAAACTTACGTTAACTGTGTCGCATGTTGTCTGTCCAGGATATAGTTCTTCCTTGTTATCGTAATAACACGATGAGATAGTAGCAGCAATAATTACAAAGTAATTTAATGGCTTAATCATTGGGAGCGCCGGCTTTAATCCACTTCTCAAATTGTTTAATCTGACATTCGCTAAGACGGTTTCCGCCTTTGGGCATCCAGTTGGTGGGGCGTGTAAGGCAGCTAAGCAAAGTGCCGTTTTTAGCTACGAATGCAACCCCTAAATGAGATGAAAGTTCCACAGAAGCCGAAGCATTGGGATAGGAATGGCAACCGATGCAATATTTGTTAATTAACGGTTGAATGTTTGCTGAAAATTTATATTGTGAGCTATCGCAATCGGTTGTGCAGTTTGTGGTGTTTTTGGCTCCCAGCATAATCCATTTTTGAATCAGGATTTTTTGATCACGGTTTAGGTTCCCGTACTTGGGTCCACCCATTTGGCCTTTTATTTCTTCAAATATTTTGCTTTCCGAAGGATCGCCGGGTTTAATGCCTCCGGCCATAATGCCCTGCCATGAATTTAAAATCAATTCTTCTTCTGCTGTAACGGCATCATGGCAGCCACTTTTTGCACAGTTTGTTACGAAAATGGGTAGGATATCCCGCTCAAAACAAATGGCAGAATCGGCAGCAGTCAACACAATCACAGGCTCGTGTTTACACCCCTGGGTCTGCATGAGCGATAGTATCGCTGCCAGTACAAGAACTATTCTGTTTAACCGCATAAATAACGATACCACAAAGTAACAACTTTACCCCCAATTTGCTGTGTAATAAATCGTAATTTTGCGGACATGACACAAAAAGGTCCAATTTCTCAGTTTGTAGAAAAACACTATTTGCACTTCAACGCAGCAGCTTTGGTAGATGCTGCCAAAGGATATGAAACACACCTCACCGAGGGCGGGAAAATGATGGTTACCCTGGCCGGTGCCATGAGTACGGCAGAGCTTGGCAAAAGCCTTGCTGAAATGATTCGTCAGGATAAAATTGATATCATCAGCTGTACCGGCGCCAATCTGGAAGAAGATATCATGAACCTGGTGGCCCATAGCCATTACAAGCGGGTACCGCATTACCGCGACCTGAGCCCGCAGGACGAATGGGATTTGCTGGAAAACCACTACAACCGTGTTACCGATACCTGTATTCCCGAAGAAGAGGCCTTCCGCCGTTTGCAAAAGCATATCCATGGTGTATGGAAAGATGCAGACGACAAAGGTGAGCGCTACTTTCCGCATGAATACATGTATAAAATGCTGCTTTCCGGCGAACTGGAGCAGTATTATGAAATAGACCCCAAGAACAGCTGGATGCTGGCTGCCGCTGAAAAGAACCTGCCTATAGTCGTTCCGGGTTGGGAAGACAGCACCATGGGCAACATTTTTGCCAGCTATATCATTAAAAATGAAATGAAAGCAAGCACCATGAAAAGCGGCATTGAATACATGGTTTGGCTGGCCGACTGGTACCGCCAGAACAGCAGCGGAAAGGGTGTAGGATTTTTCCAGATTGGTGGCGGTATTGCCGGCGATTTCCCCATTTGTGTAGTGCCTATGATGTACCAGGATCTGGAATGGCATGATGTGCCCTTCTGGAGCTATTTCTGTCAGATCAGCGACAGCACCACCAGCTACGGCAGTTATAGCGGTGCGGTGCCCAACGAGAAGATTACCTGGGGCAAACTGGATGTGAATACACCCAAGTTTATTGTAGAAAGCGACGCTACCATTGTGGCACCGCTGATTTTTGCCTGGGTATTGGGTTGGTAATATGAAGCCTCTCTTCATAATTAGCGCTTTATTGTTTGGTTCCTTTGCAGCAAGGGCGCAGGACAAGCCCGCCTATGCCATGTTTAGCGGCAAGGGCAAAAAAGCGAACTATGGCCAGATGCTAAAAGCCATGCAGGGAGCGGATGTGGTGCTTTTTGGTGAATACCACGATAATCCCATTGTGCACTGGTTGCAGTATGAAAGCACCCGCGATGTGTTTTCACAACGCCCCAGCATGGTGCTGGGCGCCGAAATGTTTGAAGCCGATGTGCAAACGGTTGTGGATCGCTACGTATTCGACAGCCTGCCTGAAAAAGAGTTTCAAAAAACCGCCAGGCCCTGGCCCAATTACAAAACAGATTATAAGCCCCTGCTGGATTTTGCCCGTGAGAAACGAATGCAGTTTGTGGCAACCAATATTCCTCGGAAGTTTGCCAGTGCGGTATTTCGAGGCGGTTTTGAAGCCCTGGATACGCTTTCAGCCCTGCAAAAAAGCTGGATAGCGCCTCTGCCACCAATGTATGACAGTACCTTACCCTGCTATGCTGATATTGGAAAAGCGGTGGGCATGCACGGTGGACCCAATCTGCCAAAAGCCCAGGCCATAAAAGATGCCACCATGGCGCATTTTATAATTAAGAATTACAAGCCCGGACAAATCTTCATTCACTACAACGGGGCCTATCACAGCAACAATTACCAGAGCATTTACTGGTACCTGAAAAAGCTTAATCCTGCCCTGAAAATCGTAACCATCAGCACAGCCCTGCAAACGCAGTTAAAAACGCTGGATTCCGAAAATAAAGGCCTGGCGGATTTTATCATTGTAACACCGGAAGAAATGACGAGAACACACTGATGTCAGTTAGCAGTATATGGTTTACAGTATAGTTTAAATTGCATTCTTACAATGCGTTAAAACTAATTAATCAATCTTTTAATTTGTAAAATAATTTGCTAAATGTTTTCATTTAAATCAGCAATAAACTATTAACGAATAAATCATTAATTATTTCACTCCTTCATTTATTCATTGGTCTATCTAATGAAATCGAAGGCAAATAATCCAATAAACCCAAATGCCCGATATAACCAATAAATCAGATGTAGAATGGGTGGTGCGCGAGCAGTATGGAAAATTGCTGGAGGATGAATTTACGGCCCCGGTATTTTCGCATTTAAATTTAGAAGAACATTTACCCCGCATTTTTATGTTCTGGTGCTTTGTTCTGGATATTGATGCTGCAAATAATCCCTACCGTGGAAGTGCTTTTGAGCCTCACACCAAAATGGGATTGACAGCTAAGCATTTTGAATTGTGGTTGCATTATTTGCACACCGCAATCAAAGAGAAATACGAGGGCCTCAACGCTGAAAAATGGATAAATAAAAGCAATGAACTGGGCATTATGTTTCAATACAAAATGGGACTGCTTGATGATGGATCTCATCTCATAAAAAATCACGGAAAAAATTAAAGGTTTTTCTTTAAATCCGTATGGTCACATATTATCATAACACCATTGTCTATTTTATGTAAGTCAGTCAATTATTTGACAGAGATAACGATTCCAAATGTTTAAGGCATATCAATATTTCGGGTATTACCACGCCTGATCCCGGAGGGGTCACATGCCATTAACCCGATGCGATAGCGACGGGTGGGCAAGGCCCACAAACTCCCGACCCCGGTGGGGTCGCACCTACGAGAACCCTTGTACGCCGCTCACCGTGGTGTACTTCAGCACCACATTCTTATTCGGATATATGCGTTTAAACGCACTCTGAACCATCAGTGTAGCCTCGTGAAAACCGCACAGAATCAACTTTAGTTTGCCCGGATAGGTATTGATATCCCCAACGGCATAAATGCCCGGAATCTGCGTGCTGTAGTCTTCTGTATTTACCTCAATGGCATTTTTATTGATCTGCAGCCCCCAGTCTGCGATGGGGCCCAGTTTAGGGGACAGGCCAAACAATGGCAAAAAGTAATCTGCCTGCAGTACAACCGATTCGTCATTGTCTTTATCTACCAGAACCGATTCCAGATTTTGAACGCCATTCAGTTCTGTTACCTCCGCATTGGTGATAAGGCTGATTTTCCCGATTGCAGCCATATCCAGTACCTTCTGCACGCTATCAGGATGTCCTCTGAACTCGGTTCTGCGATGTATCAGTGTAACGTGCGAAGCCAGGTCGGCCAAAAAAATGCTCCAGTCCAGGGCGCTGTCGCCACCTCCCGCAATCACCAGCTTCTTCCCACGGTATTTCTCGGGATCCTTCACGATGTAGTCCACCCCGTGCTCTTCATATTTTTCCAGTTCGGGAATGGGAGGTTTACGGGGTTCAAAGCAGCCCAAACCGCCCGCTATGGCAATGTTGGGAGCCCGATGCACCGTACCTTTATGGGTAATGACTTCAAAATGCCCGTTCTCCAGTTGTTGTATTTTTTCAGCCCTTTCGCCCAGCGTAAAGCCGGGTTTGAATGGCGCAATCTGTTCCATGAGGTTGTCAATCAGATCTCCCGCCAGCACCGATGGAAAGCCGGGAATGTCATAGATGGGTTTTTTAGGGTAAATCTCGGTCAGCTGACCGCCGGGCTGCGGCAAAGCGTCAATCAAATGGCAGCGCAATTTCAACAGACCTGCCTCAAAAACGGTAAATAAACCCACCGGTCCGGCACCGATAATAATGATATCCGTTTCTATGGTTGCTGACATGCCTGCAAATTTAATACACAGTGCTACCCTTACTGTACTTTTTTTGTGTTAATTGCATGTATAATGCAACATCCCGAGCAGATTACAGAAAAGGTGTTTTCCGGCTTTACCTGGATTCACATTATCAATCCGGATTTGCAAAACATAGAGCGTTTTGCCGAAAAATACAACCTGAATGATTATCAGCTAACCGATAGTTTGCAGCCCGGACACCTCCCGAAATTTGAGCACCAGGAAAAGTACCAATTCTTAATTCTCAGGGCCTTGCTTAGCAAGATTCCGGAGCGTAACAATACGGTAGGGCAGGTTTCCGGTAAGGTTTCCTTTTTTTACAACGGAGAAAAAGTTATTACCATTTGCAGGCACCATTTCGCCTTTATGGAAATTCCTTTTCCCGAAGATTTAAGTAATCCGGAGGAGTTTATCATTGAGGTAATGAGCCGCATTTTTCAAACATATGATGCGCCACTCAAGCATTTGTCAGACAAAGTAGACAACATTGAAAAAATCATTTTTCTCCGCAATTTTTCACGTATTTCCCTGGAAGATCTGTATTTTCATAAAAGTAAAACCCGCGTAATAAAAAAATTGCTGCAGATTTCTCAGGGAGTTTTAAATCAAATAAAGTTCAGGGATGCACAGCAGACAGCGTTTCAGGATGTGAAAGACAGGTTGTTTGGTTTGATTCTGGGTTATGAGGAAACTATGGAAAATTCGGTTAATTTATTGAATACGTATTTATCAATCAATTCGCGGAAAACCAATGACGTGATGAAACTGCTGACTATTTTTTCTGCGTTTTTCCTGCCTTTAACCTTTATCGTAGGTGTGTATGGTATGAACTTTAAATATATGCCTGAATTGCTCTGGAAAAACGGGTATTATTATGCGCTTTCCTTAATGGCACTGGTGTGTATTGCCATTTTTATCTGGTTCAGAAAAAGAAAAATAATGTAATCAGGATTTCTGAAGAATATAATTCAGATACTCCATCACATGTCTTGTCGCACCCGCTTTTGAATTAATATAGTTTTTCGCTTTTTTACCGGCATATTCCCTGAATTCAGGGTTGCCCAGTCCACTTTTCAGGTGTTTTTCAAAGGTGTTATAATCTTCACATTCATATCCAAAACCTGATTCTATGCTTTCTTGTGCCTCCGGGAATTTCTGGTGTTTTGGGCCAAACAGAACCGGGATTCCCCTGGAAGCGGCTTCCAGCATGTTGTGCAGGCCTTTCCCAAATGCCCCGCCGATAATGGCAACGTCCGCATAGGCATAAATGCCGTTTAGTTTTCCGATGCAATCCACAATCAAGATTTTGGCCTTGGATACATCAGCACCGTTTTGCCATTCGCTGTATGTAACACATGGATACGCTGAAAAACGTTTCTGTATTTCCTGAATGTGTTTTTTGCTCACATCGTGCGGAACCAGCGCAAATTTTCGGTTCACCGGCATGCCATTGGTTGTGAAAAATTCCTGCAGCAATTTTTCTTCTGCCGGCCAGCAGCTGCCTGCCACACAGAGAACGCTTTCGCCTTTGAACAATGCAATTTCCGGCATGGGTTCGGTTTCGCGAATTACGTCAAGTACCCTGTCAAAACGGGTGTCTCCGCTGATGCTGATATTACGAAGGCCTTCCGCACGTGCTTTTTCCGCGCTTTGTTCATTTTGCACAAATACCCGGTCAAAATCCTGCAAACAGTGTTTCCAGGGTTTTGCCCAGGGCTCAAATACGAATTGTTCTTCGCGGAATAAACATCCTGCTGCCACCATTTTACAGCCGTATTTCAGGCCTTGCTGCATGTAGCGTAGCCAGAATTCATATTTTACAAAAACAGCTATGTCGGGCTGAATGTAGCGGTACCAGCGCTTTGCATTTCTTTCAAAATCCAAAGGCAGGTAAAAAACCCCGTCGCAGGGATAATCTTTGCGCTGTTCGTAGCCCGACGGAGAGAAAAATGAAATGACAATTCCGGTTTCCGGTTGTTCTTTTTTAAGTGCGTCCAGCAGTGGCCGTATCATTTCAAATTCCCCAAGGGAGGCACAGTGAAACCAAATACGTTTACCGGTTTTTTTAGGCAGTGCCCTGCGCATTCTTTTCCGCCACTGCCACCGTCCTTTCAGCATTTTTCGTGCTTTTGGGTGGAAAGGAGATGCAATAATTAATCCCAGTAAGTACAGTGAAATTAAGAGCGGGTAAAACATCAGTCAAAATACTTGGGGTTGTCTTGTGCCTGTGATTTTAGACTCAGTGGAATGATAATGCCAGCGGATATACCGGTGTAAAAATCAAAATGAAGGCTATTGTCCGGTCCGTAGTCACTGAAATTCCAGCTGCGCCGGTTTTTTGTAAAACCCTGCGAAACATCCAGTCCTGCAAACAAACTTATGGTTTCCGGATTCAGGTAATGCCAGCGGAAATGCTGCACTAGCTGCAAGCCGTTGGTGAGCCTGTCATATCCTTTGGTGTATTCACCCTCTAGCTGCGGCGTTCTGCCGGCATCAAACTGCATTTTTACGTAATGTTGCATGAATCCCGCACCCAATGCAACTTCAAACTGGCCTGGCTTACCCGGTTTTCCGCCAAAGAGTTTCCCTGCGGTGAAGGTGGTGGAATTGCCGCGCATGTAATACCGAATGATAGTGGGAAAGCCATTCTGGTCGAGTATTTCACCGCTGGGGCCAATCACGTCACCGAACAGGTTATTATACTTTACCTTGTTGCCCCAAAAGGGCATGTGGTTAATCCCTAGGGTTATGTTGCTCGATGATTTGTAATACAAGCCCACAGGCAGGCTTGCAAACTGCGGAAACCCTTTGGCCAGATCAGCCCCGGTGAGGTAAAAACCGCCCCCAACGCGCAACAGCAGAAACGAACCGCTTCCGGGGGCAGGCGCGGGGCCCTGTACCGGTTGCGCAGGCAGTGAGGCACAGAGAAAAGACAAGGCAATGGCAAGAATGATGCGCATTTCTTTTGCGAATCTACGCGATTTATGGCTGAGCACGTGCAACAATAAAGTCAGATATTGTGGATATAAACGCAGCCGGATTATCTGCATGCACCCAGTGACCTGCTGCAGGAATGGTTTCCAGCACGGCATTGGGGAAAAAGTTGAGGATGTTTTTCATGTCCTCGTCTTTGATGTATCCGCTTTTTTCACCACGGATAAACAAGCACGGTCCTGCATAGCCTCTGGACAGGTGCAAGTCTCCGATGATATCCGGGTAATGTTTCTCCAGCGCCTCAATGTTGATTTTTAGCTGATACCCTCCACCGGTTGTGGGTTCCAGGTTTTTTAGCAGAAATTGCCGCACCGCCGGATCAGGCGCGTAGGGCTCAAAAAGGATTTCAGCCTCTCTCCGGCTTTGTGCTGCGCTAAAATCTATTTCACGGAATGCCTTGAAATAATCTCCATGGCCCGCCGGATATGATTTTGGAGCAATGTCAGCTACAATAAGGCCTTCAACCATTTCAGGATGTCGTTCTGCAAAAAGCATGGCGGTTTTGCCGCCCATACTGTGGCCTATAATGATGGCTTTTTCATCGCCGAGATGCACCATGAGTTGCCGTAAATCTTCACCCATGGCCTCAAATGAGGCATCGTCATCATGAAAACTGCGCCCGTGATTGCGGGCATCAAAGGTCACCACCCTGCAGGTTTTGCCTAAAATACCGGCGGCATAATGCCAGTTGTCCAGCATGCCGAAAATGCCGTGAAGTATGTAAACTGCAGGGCCTGAATCGCCGTATATGCGGTAATTGGTAAGCATGAACGAAGTGTAAATAAATTAATCAAACAGCTTAAACACAGAAGAGTTCAGCTTATCAATATTCTTTCTTGTTTTTTTAGATGGATTGAAGCAATATTGCTTCGTGCGTATCACCCAATTGTGGTCATTGAAAAGCAATCGAAGGTCTTTTTGGGTTAGTTTTGTGCTGAACCTTGATATGTAGTATTTGCTGCGCTTTTCCTTGTAAAGTAGTGTGTGCCGGTACAATGAAACAGTTAAATTGCTGTTGGAAATTAATAAAGTATCTATGCTTTTATAAACCTTGTATTCGTCTTTGATGGAGAAATTCATTAAGGCAGAATCTTCCATGTTCTGCAGATATTTGAATGTGAAATCAGTTTCAAAAATGCTGTTGCTTTTATCCCGAAATACTATGGGTTTTATAAAATACTGCACCCCGGCATTGCCCATGAAATAAGATTCATAAAGATTTTTCCCGGATTTGACAGAGCCCGGTTTAATCATCATGCAGCCTGAGGTTAAGAGCAGCAAGAAGTTTAATAGGAGTAAATTACGGTTTTTTAACATTTGGATTAGTTGTGATTTTAATCCGGCTTTTCAAAGCTTTTTCTGACAGCAGACTGTCCGGTAATCCGCTTTGGTAAGTGCGTCCTATGATAAATATTTTACTATTATTGATTTCGTAAAAAAGGGTGTGAAGCTGTAATCCTTCTCGGGTAGTGAATTTTCGGTAAACCATAGTTGCAGAATCTGTGGTTTCAATTGTTGGATTCAATAAAGGCAGCGAAGGTTTAATCTGCATCAGTGAGTCTTTGGAAATGCTGAATGGCAGGCCAATAAATACCCCATAATCTTTATGGTGGACGTATCTGAACAATGGTATATGGTCACTCATTGCTCCCAGATACTTTTTGTATTCGTTGCTGATATTCTGATCGATGGCAGGAATTTCTTCCCCCTGTTTGGTTTCAAATGTTACACCATTAAACAGGGTGATGTTATCAGGCTTTTTTCCCGTGCAGGCAAAGCAGAGTGTAATCAGGAAAAAAAAATATTTCTTCATAGGGAAAGGGCATAAAAAACCCCGAAAATTTTTTCGGGGTTTTTTTAGAGGTTTTATTCTCCCGTAACGATGGTTTCGTAAGTGACAATTAAATTAAGCAAACTGGTGTGCTTAATGTCAACGGTAGAAATTTTGCTGATACCACCATTTTTGGCTGCGGTTGCAATGCTGGCGTCCTGGTCAAAGAATAAAATACCGAGAAAGCCGGTAGCCTTTGCCGTTCCAACTTTGCTTCCAACGGGGTTGCTGGTAGCGTTAACAGGCATGGTGATTGCGCAGTTTGACATAAAAATACCTACTGCGGCGAGTGCCATTAAAGTCATAAATTTGTTTTTCATATTGTATTATGATTGGTAGTACAATACTATCTGTCAAATTTGTCTTTTACAAGGAGTGTGGAAGTAAGTTATGCACAGACGGGATGTTAATTCATTATCGTCATGGACTTGACTTTCGCCAAGAATAATTTTTCGAAATCATTGAAACTCGCTGCAGTGCATATATAATTGTAATCAAATTCAAACTATGAAGAAAATATCATTGCGCATGGGGGTGTTCTTTACTGCAGGAATGCTCTTGTTTTCATGTTCTGTAGAACGAAATGCCGTTTCCCGCGGCGGGGAATCTTCTTATGGTCTGGGTTCCGGCGTGGCCGGCACCAAAAAAAGTGCCACCAGAAAAGTAACAATTACTGAATCTCTTTCAGCACCGTTGGTAAACCCTGCAGCAGTTGAGGAACTGGCAGCCGAAACAGCTCAAGAACAGGTAAATATGGTTTCATCTGCCGCAACAATGAAACCAATAGCTGCAAAAAGCGCAATGGCAAGGGTTTTTGCGTCCTCCGCGCTGAAATCAATCAAAAATAATGTGACCGCTGATTCCAAAATGGCTAACAAAGCCCAATCTTTCAAATTGCCGGCTATCACTGCAGAAGCCAAGGGAACTAGTAAAAGCTGGTATCTCACGCTGGTGCTTTGCTTCTTTGTTGGTTTATTGGGTATCCACCGTTTTTATCTGGGTTATAACTGGCAGGGATGGGTGCAATTGTTTACCCTGGGTGGTCTGGGTATTTGGTGGCTGATCGATTTTGTAAGAATTATTCTCCGCAAACTCGAGCCACGCTGCGGCATTTACGAAGATATCTGATTAAAAGTATAATCATAAAAAAAGCGGCTGATGCCGCTTTTTTTTATGTTATAAATTTAGCTAGTTAATTCAATACAGTTTCAACCGGCGTGTAGTCCAGGTTGAATGCTTCTGCAACACCTTTGTACACGACTTTGCCGTTTACTACATTCAAACCGAGACAAAGTTCTTTGCTCTTGCTGCAAGCGGCTTTCCAGCCCTGGTTGGCCAGCTGAATGGCATAAGGAAGGGTAGCGTTGGTTAAAGCCAGTGTGCTGGTGTAGGGAACCGCACCAGGCATATTGGCAACGCAGTAGTGAAGTACATTGTCCACCTCATAAACAGGTTCTGCGTGCGTGGTAGGTTTGCTGGTTTCGAAACATCCTCCCTGATCAATGGCCACATCCACAATCACGGCACCTTTACGCATGGTAGAGAGCATGTCTCGGGTGATTAGCTTGGGTGCTTTCGCTCCGGGTATCAGTATACCACCAATGACAAGGTCCGCAGTTTTTACAGCCTGTCTGATGTTGTAATTGCTGCTGAACTGGGTGTCAACATTGGCGGGCATAATGTCGTCCAGTTGGCGAAGACGCGGCAAGCTGATATCCATAATGGTAACATGCGCTCCCATGCCGGCAGCAATTTTGGCAGCCTGGGTTCCCACAATACCACCGCCCAGTACCAGCACCTCCGCAGGTTTTACACCGGGAACACCTCCCAGCAGTACGCCTCGGCCACCCATCGGTTTTTCGAGATATTTGGCACCTTCCTGCACGCTCATGCGTCCGGCAACTTCGCTCATGGGGATCAGCAAGGGAAGGCTGCGATCCGCTTTTTCTACGGTTTCGTACGCCAAACAAACCGCATTGCTCTTTATCATAGCATGGGTGAGGGGCTCGTAGCTGGCAAAGTGAAAATAGGTAAACAGCAGCTGGTTTGGTCTAATCAGGCTGTATTCGCTTTCAATAGGCTCTTTTACCTTGATTATCATCTCGGCAATACCATACACGTCTTCAATCGTAGGCAACAGCTTTGCGCCGGCCTCCGTGTATTCTGCATCGTCAAAACCACTGCCGATACCTGCACTTGCCTGCACATATACCGTGTGTCCGTTTTTTACAAGTTCGCTTGCTCCTGAGGGCGTTAAAGCCACCCGGTTTTCGTTGTTTTTGATTTCCTTGGGTACTCCGATAATCATAAGTAAAAGTGCCGCAAAGATACTCACCTTTGAGCATCTCTCACAAACCCGTGTATTGTTCCGTAAAATATTGCCTATTTTTGCCCTGTGAACGCGAACTGGCTTCAAAAGTATGCTCTGAACCTCGGCTGGTTTCTGTTGCTTCTGGGTGGCATTTCACTGCTTGACCGCGGATGGTGGGCTTATGTAGGAATGGCTATGCTTTCGGGTGGTTTGTTAAACATGGTGAATACCCTGCGCCTGCTTTATTTCGGTAAAAAAACCTGGCTAATTTCCGCGGAAATCATGTATTGGCTAAATATATCCGGGATATTGTTGCTGGCCCTGGGGCATGTTTTTACTGTCAAAAAGGGAATTTCTTGGGAACTGCTGGGTTTTTTGATGGTAAGCGGCATATTTCTTTTAGTAGCCAAAACGGGTGCAGGAAGTCTGCAGCAAGGGAAATCCAAGAAAACTTCAGCGAAGCGTTAATTCGTGCAACAGCCCTGCTGTGCTGCGGTTTAAAATCTGAAAAACTTCTTCAAATCCTTCCGGTCCACCATACCATGGATCGGGTACTTCCAGGCCGGTATTGCTAGGGTCCCAGGTGCGCATTAGCTGTACTTTTTCGTTATGCCTTGCATCTGAACTCAGGGATTTAACGTTCTGTGCATTGCTGTTGTCCATTACTACAATCAGGTCGAATTGTTCAAAGTGGTCACGGGTAAACTGTTTTGCGCTGTGTTTATAAAGCAGCCCGTTTTCTCGGGCATTCTGCAAGGTGCGGCTATCGGCATTTTCACCGGTATGGTGGCCACTGGTGCCCGCACTGTCCGCGTGAAACAGGTGTTCAAGCCCATTTTCTGTTACATGTTTTTCAAACAAGGCTTTTGCCAGCGGGGATCTGCAAATATTCCCCAGGCAAACAAATATTACCTTGAATTTCGCTTGCGTCATGTCGCCAAAATTACATCCAGCCCATCTCTGTGCGGATTTTATTTTTGGTGTTGCATTTGCTGCGGCTTGCCCCGCAGGAAGACATTGCCATCAGGACCAGAAGACATCCTGCAATCCATTTGAATGTGTGTTTTCTCATTACCTAATAACGCAAAAGAAAGGATAAAAATTGTTTGTTGATGAAAGCATTGTTTACAAGCCGCATTTTTGCCTGATATTCCTGTCAATCCCATCCCTGTGAAGCATGACTGATATGGTTTTTAGCCGGAAATAGGCTTCGCTGACATACAGGTAACCCCCGCAATAATTTCCGACGCCCCAGCTGTTTTTTACCTTGAAATAGCGCGTCCCGTTCTGGTCGGTCAGCATTCCGGTTATGTGCATGCCATGGTCGTCAGTGGTTAGCTGCTTGTCAAATGCTTCCTGACGCAATTCGGCGGTGATGGTTTTCTCCGGGTAGGGCTGGTCAAATGCCGAACCGCTGCGGATGGCGCCGGCATCGTTGAAAAATCGGGAATCGTCCCCTTTTTTCTTTACCAGCGTGTCGTTTACCGGTACAATTCCAAGTCCGTCCCTGAAAGAAAAACCTTTTTCACTCACATCCGCCGCCCAAGCCACGCTGTAACCCTTTTTCAGCGCCTGTACCGTTGCCTCTGTAAGTTCATCCAGTGGCAGGTTGTGAGCCTGTTGCATGCTCCAGTTGTCAGGAACTTCCAGGGTGAATGGCTTGTAAAAGGGATGGTGGGTGAAACTGGTCAGTGCAACGTAATCATCCATTTTTAGTCCGAGCGATTCTGCAAAAGTTGCGGGTGTGTACTCCTTGCCGCGGTATTGGAAAGTTTCGGGTATTTTGCCCAGATACGCATCAAGTACCCCTTCCACAGCACGAATCCAAACATTGCTGTAGGTGCCGCCGGGATTGCCCTTCAGCTTCTCCATCATGCCTTGCAGCATGGCAAGCATTTCATCATGGTTGTGTCGGTTTTGTCCGTATTCCAGTCCTTTGTATACTTCTTCAGGCACAATGCCGTATTTGCCTACGATGTAGGGAATATCATGTCCTTCACCGCCCTGGTCAAAGTTGCATTTTCCATTCATGCGAATGTAGTTAATCGCTTTTTCAACATAGCCCCATCGCACGATGTACATTTCACTGAGATCGTGTTTGCCTTTGCCTGTTCGCAGCAATTCGCTTTCCAGCATGCTAAGGGTGCTGAAACTCCAGCATGTAGCTGTTTTGCACTGGTCCTTGACATCTGTAACCTGCAGGTCGCAAAGGGTTTTAAATGTGTATTTACTGCCCGTTTTGTTGGTAACGGTTTCCTGTGCGTTGAGTGTTGAAAGCGAAAAAGCCAGCAATGCCGGAATCAAGATTCTCATAATCGCAAATGTAGTAAATCAGGATGTAACAGCCGCTTACTGATTGCGGAACGGCCTTCTCAAAACATAGGTTTTGGGTTTGAAGAAATATCGTTTGTAGGCTTTAAGTATGGATTTAAGCACAAAACTGCGTGTATACACTACTATACTGTTTTCTACGGGTTCTGCACCCAGCGTGCTTTTGATTTCGGTGGCAGTGCGGCCCAGCTGAATTTCACGAATATCTCTACCTACGTTTCTGCCAATTAAATCCAGCATCAGCCTTTGATACAGGTGCCATTCCCTGGCATATTCGGCACGGTAACCAATATGCATGGCAAAAACCTGGTTGCCGGCAGTTACCGAACTGAGAAAACCCATAATATTTCCATGGTTATCACGACAAAATACCGTTTCGTAATTCCGGCCATACTCTTTGCAAAAACCTCTAATCAATCCAAATAGATCGGGGGGCAGTGCCAGCGTTTTTTTGGCCAGTGTTGCCGATAAAAGTTCCGACATGCACCCAATCTGTTCATCGGTCAGATTACTGCCGTCAAACCATACAGAATCCAGATGCATGCTGCATTGAAGCGCCTTATTTACCCTGATGCGGTATTTGCTTTGCATGGCTTGGCTGTAATCTTCAAGGTTTTTCCATTCAGTTCTGAGCTTCAGGCACATAAATGGTTCTGCCTGAAAAACAATGCCATCCGTGCTTTCCGGTACATCCCTGAAGTTACACACAACGGTGCGGATTTGGTCTTTCTGCAGTATGGATCGTGCTTCAGTCTCCCTTTGATGTTCCAGAACCGACATGCCCGGCGTGCATGGATTTCCGGCAAACACCAAGCTCCCTTTCCGCAGGGAAGCGTTGAAAATGCGAAGAAGCAGCCGCGAAACATATTTGCCCGTGGGCTTACTAAACTCGGGAATGTAGAGCTGAATATCGCCTGAATGCGTAAAATCCTGCTGCAGTCTCTTGCCCAGTGTGGTTTCTTCCGCAATAGCGGTGCGCTCGCAAACCAATCCGGGGATGAAACAAAATGCAGACATGGTGCAAAGCTAACAAAAGTTGTGGTGATTGGTTTGTTAATCGGTTTGTTGGACCCTTACGGCCGATTTATGCGAAGCGGCAGCACAGCAAAAAGAATTTGCACGATATTTGAATCCTTATCCTATGATGAAAAAAACAGTTCTTGTTTTGTGTGTCCTGATCACATGCGCCACAGCAATGGCCCAAAAGGACAAACAGAAGTCTGAAAAGAATGCAGCAATATGGAAAGGATATCCTGTAGCCAGGCAGCTGGCAACCTATAAAACACTGCCGCTCAAGACGGATATTTCTTCGCTTACCGATGGAGAAAAAGAAACCCTTCGCCACCTCATACAAGCTGCCAAAAAGGCTGATGAAATTTTTTGGATACAAGCCTGGGGAGATAAGCAAGGATTACTCAATAATGCCCAAAACGATACTGTACGACGTTTTATAGAACTTAACTACGGACCTTGGGACCGTCTGAACGACAATGTTCCTTTTGTGAAAGGGGTTGGAGACAAGCCCAAAGGTGCAAACTTTTATCCCAAAGACATTACCAGGGAGGAATGGAATAATTGGGACCACCTGGATAAAAACAATCCCTACACGATTGTTCAGCGCGATGTCAGAGGCAACCTGGTGATGGTGCCTTACCACCAGGCATATGAGGAGAAAATCCGGGAAATGGTAAAATATCTTTCACTTGCTGCCAATGCAATTCGCCCGGAGGACCAACAATTTGCCGGTTTTCTGGAAGAGCGCTGCAATGCACTGTCGCAAAGCGATTACAATAAAAGTGATATAGCCTGGCTGGGTTTGCTCAAAAACAGGCTGGATATTATCATCGGGCCAATTGAAAATTATGAAGATGAATTCCAGGGGTCCCGCACCGCATTTGAGTCATATGTGTTGATACGCGATATGGCCTGGACCGGAAAGCTTGAAAAATACGTGTCGCTACTGCCTTCCCTGCAGCAAAGCTTGCCGGTAGCAGCTGCCTACAAACCCACACTGGCCATGAATTCTCAGCAACCGGTTGTTCCCGAGGGGAGTGCTGCCATTCAGGCAATTGAGGTAAATCCGGTGGGATCTGCTCAGGCTGCCAGGCCGGGTAGCTCACTTGCGGTTTTTGATGTGGTTTATTACGCCGGACACAATAACGCAGGCAGCAAAACCATCGCTGTGAATTTGCCAAATGATGAAACCCTGCAGCAGGAATATGGAACCCGCCGCTCACAGCTGAAAAATGTAATGCAGGCCAAATTTGATAACATGGTAAAACCCATTGCGAACCTCATGTTAAGTGAAGCACAGGCAGCGAAGGTGAACTTTGATGCCTTCTTCAACAATGTTATGTTTCATGAAGTGGCGCACGGATTGGGTGTGAAAAATACGGTGAATGGAAAAGGAACGGTGAGGGAAGTACTGGGTGCCGGTTTTTCTCCCATTGAAGAGTGCAAGGCCGATGTGCTTGGACTTTACATGGTAACCAAGTTGCTGGAAAACGGCGACCTGGATGGCAATGTGGAGGACTTTTACATCACATTTGTGGCAGGAACCTTTCGCAGTGTACGTTTTGGTGCCGCAAGCGCCCATGGCAAAGCCAATATGATCATTTTCAATACCTTGATTGCCAAAGGAGCTGTCAGCCGTCAGAAAGATGGGAAATACACCGTGAAAGTGCCGGAAATGAAAAAGGTCATCAGCAGCCTTGCTGCCGAACTGCTCACGCTTCAGGGCGATGGAAATATGCAGGGTGTATCCAATATGCTGGATACCCGGGCCGTTATTTCAGATACCCTCAAGACAGATTTGTCCGCCATTGAAAAAGCGGGCATTCCCGTAGACCTTATTTTTGAACAGGGAACAGATGTGTTGGGTCTAGATAATTAATAACAAGATAGATAAATCAATGAGAATAAAATCCTGGATTTCCTTTTTTACAGTAGGTACCGCATTAACCCTGCTGGTTTTTTGCAGCAATAAAAAATTCACTGCCGGCGATTCATTGCTGGTGCGCGTTACCGGCATACTCGCGGAGAAGCATTATGCTCCTGTTAAAATCAACGATGAATTTTCCAAAAAACTGTATGACAATGTTTTGGAAAAGCTGGACGATGATAAGCATTTCTTTACCCAGGAAGATATCAGGAAACTGGAAAAGTACCAGTATTCACTGGATGATCAGATTAAGGCAGGTCGCTATGATTTCTATGACTCTGCATGGGATATTCTGATGAACCGCCTTGCTGTACTGGAGGCCCATTTCAATGCCACACTGGACAAGCCATTTAACTATGAGCAAAATGCCACTTACACAGTTCGTGAAACGACAGAAAAATACCAGCCGAATATCAAGGCCCTGAAAGATGACTGGACCTTATGGCTGCAGTATCAGACCGTTGACCGGCTTTACCGAAAGCAGGAGGCAATGCGCAATGCCAAGGATTCTACTGCTGGTGCCCGTAAACCCTTTGATACACTGGAAACCAAAGCCCGTGAAGAAACCCGTAAGTTCTGTACAGACTGGTTTAAGCGCTGGCGCAAAATGGATAAACGCGATAAAATTTCTTTTTACGTCAATACCATAACCGAACTGTACGATCCCCATACAAATTACTATCCACCCGAAGACAAAGCCAATTTCGATATCAGCATGACCGGTAAACTGGAAGGTATCGGTGCTACACTGTCTGAGCGCGATGGTTACATCAAAGTAGAACGGATTGTGCCCGGCAGTG
Source organism: uncultured Flavobacteriaceae bacterium (assembly GCA_964626685.1). Lineage (GTDB taxonomy): Bacteria > Bacteroidota > Bacteroidia > NS11-12g > UBA955 > RGEC01. Next base: position 70,202 of record CAZVJY010000001.1, on the reverse strand, counting down.
CCAGTTACAGGCAAGGCGAACTGAAGGCCGGCGATTTGATTATCAAAGTGGCGCAGGGTGCAGCCGAACCGGTGGATGTGGTAGATATGAAACTGGATGATGCCATTCAGCTCATCCGAGGCAAAAAAGGAACAGAAGTGCGCCTTACCGTGAAAAAACCTGATGGATCCGTCAAAGTTATTCCAATCATCCGCGAAGTGGTGGTTATAGAAGAAAGCTATGCGCGCAGCGCCATCATTGAATTTGGCGGTAAAAAAATGGGCATCATACAGTTGCCAAGTTTTTATGCAGATTTTAGTGAGAAGGGCCGCGGCCGTCACTCATCACAGGATGTGTACATGGAGTTGCTTAAGCTGCAAGATGCAGGTGCTGAGGGCATTATGCTCGATTTGCGCAACAATGGCGGCGGCTCTTTGGCCGATGCCATCGATATGGGCGGCTTGTTTATCAAGGAGGGTCCCATTGTACAGGTGCGCGAGCCGCGCGGTGGGGTTGACGCTCCCGGTGATCCCGATCCCAATATTGTATACAGCGGTCCCTTGCTCATACTCACAAATACCTACAGCGCTTCTGCAAGCGAAATTTTGGCAGCAGCCATGCAGGACTACAAACGAGCCCTGATTGTAGGATCGAAAAGTACGTTTGGGAAAGGTACTGTTCAAACCTTTATTCCAATAGGCGGTGGCAGCTCTGCAGACTTTCCCCGTGGATTTGGTCAGTTGAAGGTGACCATTCAGAAGTTCTACCGCATTAATGGTGGAACCACCCAGCTTAATGGGGTAACGCCGGATGTTATTATCCCGGATTTATACGATGAAATTCCTCAGGGTGAACGGGAAATGAAGCACCACCTGGCTTTCGATAAAATCAAACCTGCGTCCTACGCACCTTTCACCGCTGCCCACACGGCACAGTTCCCTGCTGCCGTGCAGGCCGCGAAAAACAGGATTGCCGGTTCCGAACACTTCAACAACGTTCAAAAAAGATCGAAGAGCCTGGCAGCGATGCGCGATAGCTATACATGGAGCCTGAACCTGAAGAAATATACGGCCCAGCAAAAGTCACTCAAGGATGAGGAAAAGCGCTTCTCTGATAGTGCCTACAAACCTATGGAACGAAAGATTGAAGCGCTGCTCTCTGATTTGGAAGAAGTGAAAGGGGATGCAGTACGCGAAGCCCAGCGCAAGGAATGGTTGAAGATGTATGCGAAGGATGCCTGGCTGGATCAGGCTATTCTGATGATGCAGGATCTGCTGAAATAAGCGAATCAGTCGCGCCAGAGTGGCGTAAACAGAATGCCGGCGAGCACCAGAACCAAAAAATTCAGGGCTGCCAGCAGCATTAAATCTTTGTATACGGAACTGACCAGCAAAGGTTGCAATGCCTTTTGGCTTGCCTGCATTCCAACCAGAATCAGGGGTAATATGACAGGGAGTGATAGCACGGGTGCTATAATTCCGGGTTGATGCGTTTTACCTGCAATGGCAGAGATCATGGTGAAAATGGTAGAAATGCCCAGGCTGGTAAGAAACAGAGCAGCCATGTAAACCACACCATGTAGTACCGGATAGCCCAGCAGCAGCGAGAAAATGAGCAGGTTTAGTATGCTGAAAAAAGCCATGAGCAGGCCATGGTACGTGATTTTGGATATTACCGTCATAAACGGCGAAGCAAGCTGATTCAGGTAAATCCAACGGTTGCGGGAAACACCTGTAAATCCGCGTGAAATAGACTGAAAGGTGCTGAAAATGAGCGAGATCCAAAACAGGCTATTCCAGGTTTTTATCTGTATGTTGTTATTCCCCAGGTAACAAAGCATGCCTATGGTGAGCAGCTGAAGCACTGTCGCAGAGAGAAAAAAGGGCTTGCGCAAATCGGCAGCAATCTCATTGTTTACCAAAATCCAAAACCTTCGAATACCGTTTTGCATGCAGAAATTCTGTTTTACCTTCGCGAAGGTAATTCAATCATTCATTATAATAACGAACCTGCGCCAATACCTTATACAATGCCTCACTTCAAGAAAATACTGATTGCCAACCGCGGTGAAATTGCCATTCGTGTCATGCGCACCTGCAGGGAGCTTGGCATCCCAACCGTGGCGGTCTACTCCGAGGCCGACAAAAACGCCCTCCATGTGCGGTACGCCGATGAAGCCTATTGTATTGGAACTGCAGCTTCAGCAGACAGCTACCTTCGGCAGGACCGAATTCTGGAAGTTATACAAAAAGCCGGTGTGGATGCAGTGCACCCCGGCTATGGTTTTCTGAGTGAGAATGCCACATTTGCCCGTCTCTTGCGTGAAAACGGCATTACCCTGATTGGTCCTTCGCCTGAGAGTATGGATATGATGGGAGATAAAATCCGCAGCAAACAGGCCGTTGAGAAGTATGGAGTTCCGCTGGTTCCCGGAATCAATGATGCCATTACCGATGACGGCGCGGCTTTGCAGATTGCAAAACAGGTAGGTTTTCCGGTGCTGGTAAAAGCCAGTGCCGGCGGCGGCGGAAAAGGGATGCGTGTGGTGTATGCTGAAAATGAATTTGCACAGGCAGTTCAAACCGCCCGCAGCGAGGCAAGAAGTGCTTTTGGCGATGACAGTGTTTTTATTGAAAAATATGTAAGTGGCCCCCGACACATAGAGTTTCAGATTATGGCGGATACGCTGGGGAATGTTTGCCACCTGTTTGAGCGCGAGTGCAGCATTCAGCGCCGCCATCAGAAACTGGTGGAAGAAGCCCCCAGTGCGGTTCTTACGCCTGAATTGAGAGATCGCATGGGTGAAGCGGCTGTAAATGTCGCCAGGGCCTGCAACTATACCGGTGCCGGAACAGTGGAGTTTTTGCTTGGTGATGACGGGAATTTTTATTTCCTGGAAATGAATACGCGACTGCAGGTGGAACATCCTGTTACGGAATGCATAACCGGTCTGGATCTGGTAAAAGAGCAGATAAGGGTGGCTGCAGGGCTGCCATTGGCCTTTTCACAGGATGAGCTGAAAATGAATGGACATGCGGTTGAATTGCGCGTGTGCGCTGAAGATCCGCGCAACAACTTCCTGCCCAGTGTAGGTACCCTCACCGATTACGCCATACCCAAAGGCCCCGGATTGCGCGTGGATGACTGTATGGAAGCCGGCATGGAAATACCTATTTTCTATGACAACATGATTTCAAAACTCATTGCCTGGGGCGAAGACCGTGAAACAGCCATTGCCAGGCTCATTCGCGCTATTGATGAATACAGAATCACAGGTATTGAAACCACACTCGATTTTGGAAAATTTGTTCTCAATCATCCCGACTTCAGGGCAGGCAAATTTGATACCCATTTCATTGCCAAACATTACAACCCTGAAGATCAAACAGGCGATGTGCTTTCTGCTGAGGAGCAAAGCGCAGCAGCCATGGCCGCAGTAGGCTTTTTTCAGGGATCAAAAGCAGCTTCAGAAGCTTCTGCCACGGCTTCTTCGGAAAGCGCCTGGCTGAAAAACCGTAAAAGCTATTACTCTTAATTCTGTCAGGCATGAAACCCGCACAGCATGCCGTTTTGATTGTGGATGATTTTCATCCGTTTCTGACCGATACTCTCACATCTGAGGGGATTCAATTTGTTTACGAACCGGAGGCCGACAGAGCGCGCATTCTGGAATTGCTTACGAAGGCTTTTACCGGTCTGGTTATTCGGAGTAAAACACCCGTAGACATAGAATTGCTGCAAGCTTCACCGCTATTGAAATGGGTGGCACGCGGAGGATCAGGCATGGATAATTTGGATGAAAAGGCAGCATCCATGCTGGGTGTAGAATTGTTTAATGCAGCTGCGGCCAATGCGGATGCCGTTGCTGAACACACCGTGGGAATGCTTCTTTCCTTGCTGCACAACCTGGCCCGGGCAGATGCCGAGGTAAGACAACGCATATGGCGACGGGAAGAAAACCGCGGAACAGAGTTGAAGGGGAAAACCGTTGGTATTATCGGTTATGGGAATACAGGAAGTGCTGTGGCGCAGTGCTTGCAAGGCTTTGGTGTAAACATAATAGCCTATGATAAGTACAAGAAAAATTTTGGCAGTAAACGAGTAAAAGAAGTGGAACTGAGCGAGTTGCAAGAGGTAGCAGATATCATTACCCTGCATGTGCCATTGACCGATGAAACCCGCTTCATGGTAAATCAGTCTTTCATTGTTGAATGCCGGAAGCCCTTTTATCTGCTGAACCTCAGCCGGGGAGAGGTTGTCAAAACTACCGATGTGGTTGAAGCTATGGAAAATAACCATATTGCCGGATTTGCAGCTGATGTGCTGGAGAATGAGCAGCTGCCTAAGTTTACAGAGACCGAAAACAGATGGTTTAATGCGTTGATTCGGAATCCGCGTGTAGTGCTGGCCCCACATATTGGGGGATGGACCCATGAAAGCTACCGCAAAATTTCAGAGGTACTCGCTGCCGAAGTGTGTCGCAGAATGACATTGTAAAGTCAAGGGACATATTGTTTTGTCATAGCATTGTTGCTTTAGGCCTGTATATCAATCTTTTTGTCATAAAAAAAGCAGGTTTTGGCAACCTTGATTTATTGGTTTGTTTAATCGTTGTTTTTTGGGTAAACTTGCAAACGAAACTCCGGATAAAAAGCCCGGTTTCATCGACCAAACGAAAAAGACATATGAACAGAACTATACTTAAGTTTCTTTTTGTAACCATCCTCAGTCTCAGCGCGGCGGCGGCCAAAGCACAAACCAGTTTTGCTGACTTCCGTGTTAAAGTGACTTTTAAAGGGGCGTCTGTTTCAGGTGCCATTATCAAAATGTCCAAAAATGACATTTTGGTAAAAACCGACACCACAGACAGCGATGGTTATTGTGTATTCCAGACCCTGGATCCCGGAACCTACGAAATGGAAGTGGAAAAGGGCGGCTACAACCCGGTTAAACTCGAGATACCTCTCTCTGTAGGTCTTAACCCACAGCAGGATGTATCTCTTACCCAGGGAATGGGAACACTCGTAATTACCGGTGTTGCCAAGAAATCTCCGGTAGATCTCATCAAAAACGAGCGTTCCGTATCCAACAAGCAACTGCTGCAAGGCAGTCAGCGTGGTCTGAATGCGGTAATCTCTACCAACGCTGCTGTTGTTGCTACTACCCAGGGTGTATCCGTAAGGGGTACACGTGCCGATGGTAACGGAACATTTATTGATGGTATGCGTGTGATTGGTTCAGGTGCATTGCCCACACTCGGAACAGATGCGATTGCTGCCAACATTGGCGGTATTCCTGCCATGTACGGTGACCTTACCGGTGGTGCTTTCAGCTATACCTCGCGCGGTGCTACAGCCAAATTGGTTACAGCAGTTGAAGGAATTACTTCTCAGGGACTTGATCCTTTCGGATATAATACACTGGAAGGTTTTGTGTCGGGTCCACTTTGGAAAAAGAAATACAAGGACGAAACAGGTACCACCAAAGAACTCGTGAAATTGGGTTTTGTTCTGAACGGTAACCTCGGGTATTTCAAGGATCCAGCACCTACACGCACCGGTGTATACGTCGTGAAGGAAGATAAACTCCGCGAGCTGGAGGAAAATCCACTGATGATGACCCCCAGTGGCTTCATACACCGCGGTTCTTACCTGCGCGAAAGCGATTTTGAACGTCTGAAAGCCCGTCCCAATTCTCCTTTATATCAAGGTAACTTCATCGGTAAGCTTGAATTCCGCCCCAACAATCAGGTAACTGTAACGGGTTACGCTTCGTATTTCTACAGCCAGGGTCTTGCTGCCAGCAACTCTGTTATGAACTATAAGAACAACGCACGTTCAGACAATACTACTTTCAGAAGTTACCTGCAGTTTACCCAAAACTTTAAGGTAGACAAAAACAGCAGCATCAAGAGTGCCTTTTACACCGCCCGTCTTGAATATCAGGATGCATCAGGTATGGGCCGCGATGCCAACCACCTGGACAATATCTTCGATTATGGGTATGTGGGAACGTTCCAGTCATACCCAATGCCCGTTTATCAATTCTCGAATTACGACCAGCAGCAAAATCCAAACAAAGAACCTCGCACAGTTACAGATCAGTTTGGCAACACAGTACAGCTGAGAAACTACTGGGAGCTTGTGGGCTATTCAGATACTTTGATGACATTTACCCCCAGTAATCTTAACCCTGTAAGGGCTCGCTATACCCAAAATGTTTATGATTATTATGCAAGCCGCGGTTTTAGCGTGAGAAATTCCTCTCAGGTGATTCAGAGCCAGGGTTTGATGAACGGTTTTAATCCCAACAACATTTATTCTCTATGGGGCACTCCGGGTGGAATTACCAGCGGCTACAATAAAAACCAGTCCCAGCGTTTCTCGCTGTTTGCGATTGGACAGATGCAGGTTAAACCCAAAACTGTAGGTGGCCGTGAACGCACTCCACATGACCTTCAGGCCGGTATCTACTACGAACAGCAGATTTCACGCGGCTATGGCCTTAGTGCCAATGGTCTTTGGATCCTGATGGGCCAGCTGATGAACCGCCATATCTCTGAACTGGACCGCAACAATCCTATATTGAGCTATGATGCCAATGGTATATTTACCGACACGGTTCGCTACAATCGTCTGGTTAACGTTGCAGACCAAAGCAATTTTGACCGCTCTTTCCGAAACAAACTGATTTCGCAGGGAGCCCGCGACGTGTACGGCAACTCAGTGGATGAGCGCACTTTTGTAGACATAAACAGCTACAAACCCGGAGACTTCTCTATTGACATGTTTACAGCCGATGAGTTGCTTAACAATGGTAATGGAGTGGTTAACTATTTTGGTTACGACCACATGGGTAACAAAGTATTCAGAAAGCCTGCTATCGAAGAGTTTCTTAACAATCCAACCATGCGCACCATCGGTGCCTTCAGGCCTGTTTATATGGCTGCCTGGATACAGGATCAGTTCCAGTTCAAGGATCTGGTATTCCGTTTGGGTCTGCGTATGGAGAGCTACGATGCAAACCAGTTTGTGCTGAAAGATCCTTACACCCTGCACCCTATTCGCACGGCTGCTGAAGTTAAGCAGATCAATGGTCTGGATGTAAACCACCCTGGCAATATTGGCAGCAACTATGCCGTTTATGTAAATGACCTGAAATCCCCTACCAAAATTGTGGGTTATCGCAACGGAGACCGCTGGTATAATGCCGACGGAAGCGAACAGCGCAACCCTGAATTCCTGGCGAACCAGACTTCAAACGGCCGTATTGCTCCTTATCTAGTAGCTACCAATACCGATAGCCTCGTGCTGGGTAAAGAAGCTCTTCGTGACTTTACCCCGGCCCTGAATTTCCTGCCCCGTATTTGGTTTAGCTTCCCGCTGGAACCCGGTCGCAAAACATTCTATGTGAGCTATGACGTGCTGGCACAAAGACCTAACAGCGGTGCATCATTCCTCACCATTGATGAATTGTATTACCTCAAAAACCGTCAAGGTGCCACCATTTCAAACGGTGATCTGAAGAGCCGTGTGAAAACCGACTACGAAGTAGGTTACAAACAACTGTTTGGACGTAAAAAGAACAAAGGTCTTGAAATGGCTGCTTCTTATTCAGAAATTCGCCGCGACTTTGGTCTTTACCAGATTGCGCAAGGTTTCCCTGTTACCTACACTACTTTCCGTAATATCGATTTCGCAACCATCACCGGATTCCGCGGAACATTCGTTATGGAAGAAATAGGTCCGTTGAGCCTGCTCGCCAGCTACATGATGCAGTTTGCAGACGGTACCGGTTCTAATATCAACTCGCAGGCTGCACTGATTGCCAGCAACCAGCCTAACCTCAGAAATGTAATTCCGCTCGGTGAACTGGACATTCGTCACAACGTGAAGTTATCAGCAACCTGGGCTTGGGGTGGAGGTAAAGACTTTAAAACCAAGAAGAACCTTTACACCGGACCCATTGTAGGCGGAAAAGAGATCTTCAAGTTTACCAGCTTCAATATCATTGCCAACGCTTACAGCGGCGCTCCTTACACCCCAACAACCCGTCCTGTTCAGATTGGTGCGGTTGACAGGGCTCAGATTAAAGGTGTTCCTTTTGGTGCCCGTTTGCCATGGCAGCAAACCATTGATATCAATATTACCAAAGGTTTCAGCCTGAAACGCTCCGGGAAAGACAATCCTTTGCAGTTGAATGTCTTCCTGTGGGTGCAGAACATACTCAACACCAGAAACGTTGTGGGTGTGTTCCCCTTCACCGGTCAGCCTATGGATGACGGATTCCTTAACTCTCAGGCCGGTCAGCTGCTTGTGCGCAACCAGATTGATGCACAGAGCTACACCGATCTTTACAAAATCCTCTTGAATTCACAAACCGGTAATTTTGGTGCCCCCAGAAATGCCCGTTTAGGTATACGTATGAATTTTAATTAATGTTTTACTTCAATTACAGAAAATAAATGAAAACCAAGCAATTGAAAAGTGTTTTGTTCTTAGCGACCGCCCTGTTGTCTGCGGCTGTTGATGCCAGACCCGTGGTAGGAACCTCCAGGATTCGTCCTACACAAAACAACGACCAGCGCCTCATTATGTTCGCAAATACCTGCGAGCCGGCTTCAACGAGCGCTGACCTTGATATAAATAACGTAAGAACCAAGCTGCTCAATGGCGGTGATATGTGGTGGGATTTAAATAACCCCAAGTATGAAATACCCAAGGTTACCGATCCCAATGCAGTGCGTAAACATTCCTTGTTTTCAGGTGCCATATGGATTGGTGGCAGGGATAACGGCGGAAGCCTTAAACTAGCTGCAATGACGTACCGTCAGCGCGGTTCAGATTTCTGGCCTGGCCCACTGGATACAACAACTGCGGCAACAGATCCCGTGCGTTGTAAAAACTACAACCGTATGTGGAAGGTTACCCGCGATGACCTGGAACAGTTCGAAGAGAGCAAGTTCATATCTCAGACCAATGATATACGTGAGTGGCCAGCCGGCAGAGACCGTGCAACCAAGACCGGAAATGAAGCCCGTTACCTGGCCCCATTCAAGGATATTGACAATGACGGTGTTTATGAACCGGATCTGGGTGAGCATCCTGTGCTGGATGAAAGACGCCCTGCAAGCGAAAATGGAGTTGACAGGCAGCCAGATATGTTTATATGGTGGGTGTTCAATGACCGTGGTAATATTCACTCGGAAACCCAGGGCCAGCCAATTGGTGTAGAGTGTCAGACAACCGGTTTTGCTTTTGCTACCAACGATGAAGTAAATAACATGACCTTTTACACAACCAAAATTATCAACCGCGGTTTCACAACCCTGAATGACTGCTACATGGGTCAGTGGGTAGATGCCGATTTGGGTAACTATGCAGATGATTATGTTGGTTGTGACGTAAACAGAAGCCTTGGCTATTGCTACAACGGTGATGATGACGATGAAGGTGTATTGGGTTATGGATTAAATCCTCCTACTATCGGTGTGGATTACTTTGAAGGACCAACCGACACTGCAGGTAAACAAATGGGCCTCAGTCACTTTATGTACTATAATAATGATAATGACCCCATTCGCGGTAACCCGGATCTCGCCCCTGAGTTTTATAACCTGCTGCAGGGTAAGTGGCTTGGTGGTCAGACCGTAACCAGAGGCGGAACCGGTTTTGGTGGCAGCCAACCTGCCAAATATATGTTCCCCGATGATACCGATCCGGATTACCTGGGAAGCAGCTGGACTGAAAAATCAAGCGGAAACAAACCTGGTGACCGTCGTTTCATTCAAAGCACAGGACCTTTCGAATTGAAAAGAGGTCAGGTGCAGCGCATAACTGTAGGCGTGGTTTGGGCAAGAACAACCAGCGGCGGTGCCCTGGGTTCTCTGAATCTGCTAAAACTTGCTTCAGACAAGGCACAGACATTGTTTAACAACAACTTTAAAATTCTTGATGGACCAAATGCTCCCGATGTGGAAATTCAGGAACTTAACCAGCAACTGGTAATGAAACTGTTGAATACCGGTTCTGACAAAGTTGAAGCATACCAGGAAACGTACAAGGATGCCAATAACCAAACCAAAACATACAAATTTGAGGGATACATGATTTATCAATTAAAAGACGGAACCGTTAATACCGGTGATCTCGAAAATATTGATAAGGCCCGTCTGTTGTTCCAGTGTGATATGAAAAACAACAGAGCACAAATTATAAATAAAGTGTTTGATCCCAAGCTCGCAACGCTAATTCCTGTAGAAAAGGTAGATGGTGCCGATAAAGGTGTGCAGCATAGCTTCAGCATCAAAACGGATTTGTTTGCTACCGGTTCCAATACAGATCTTGTAGACTTCAAACCCTATTATTATCTGGTACTTTCCTATGCAATCATTTCGGATGATCCCCTGCAGGTTGATCCTAATCAGTTCCTGGCAGGTCGCAGAAATATCAGGGTTTACAGGGCAGTTCCTCACAAAACCGAGCCTGAGAACTTTGGTACTGCTCTTAACAGCAGCTATGGCAGCGGTCCTAAACTTACCAGAATTGAAGGACGCGGAAACGGTGGCAATGTGCTGGAGTTTACCAAAGAAACAATCAATGAGATTTTGAATAACGGAATCAGCAACAATCCAACTTACATGGGTGGAATGGGACCCGTAACTGTAAAAGTGGTAGATCCACTGAAGGTTCCCAATGCTAAATTCGAGTTGTTCTTCAAGGAGCGCAGCGCTTCCAACGGAACACTGCTCCGCGATTCAATGACGGCCAATGCATACTGGGTGCTGGTAAACAAAACTACCGGTGACACCATCGCAGGCGATACAACCATTGCAACAAAGTTTGAATCGTTGCAAGGTCGTCGATTTGAAATTGCTGTCAATAAAGGGAATCGTCGTAGTTTCAATAACGCCAATCCCGGAGTAACCCTTGCCGATTGGGGCCTCAGTGTCGAGATTAATCAGGTAAAAAATCCGGGTGAAAATGCAGAAGCGGATCCTTCTAACAGCATGGTTTCATGGTCTGTTGAATGGGAAGATAATGGCAAACAATGGCTTACTGCCGTGACGGATAACGACGCGCAAAGTACTGCCACCAGCGGTGCACTCTGGCAAAACTGGATTCGTTCTGGAACCAATGGTCGCGGTTCAACATTCGATGGTCATCTGCATGACTTCACCGATGCCAGTGGAAACCCACTGGATCCGGGTCAGGCTTATGAAAGAATTTGGAACGGTCGTATAGCTCCTTACGCTCTCGCAGCCCGTACCGCATTCAACCCGAGCAACGGCCGCAATACCTATGGTTTTGCCTGGGCAAGCAGCGGTAGCACGGATAACCCAATGTCTGAAATTGCCAGCATCGAACTGGTTATAACCAAGGACAGAAGCAAGTGGACCCGTTGTGCTGTACTTGAAATGTCTGATGACGAAGTAAGAAATAGCAATGAAGGGTCTATTTACAAGTTCTCAATGCGTGCCGGTACTTCCCGCGACCGCAACCTGAATCCCCAGTCAGGAAGCACCGGACTCAGCTGGTTCCCCGGATATGCCATTAACATGGAAACAGGCGAGCGTCTTAACATTGCATTCAGCGAGGACAGCTATCTGGCAGGTGAAAATGGCCGTGATATGATTTGGAACCCAACGGATCAGTTATTCAATGATAATGGTAACTATCCTGCCTTGGGTGGCAAGCACTTCATATACGTGTTCGGAACAGGTTTGTCCATGACCAACCGTGCAATCAAAGGTGAACGTTACTATGGTGAAGACGATGGCAATTTCAACCGCTTCCGCACAGGTCTTGCAAACGTGCCTACCGGAACATTGGAAAAGCGCCGTTTCCTAAGCCAGGCAATGTGGGTTATCCCTACATACATGGCTCCGGGTTACAGCATGACCAATGGTGTGCCGCCAACCGATGTGAAATTCAAAATCAATATCCAGAAGGCTTACACAACTTTCAATACCGGAAGCACACTGAATAATAGCAGACCAATGTACACCTTTGATGCGGCTGATATTGCACCTACTATTAGCAAAGAGGTAGGTAAAAAGAGCCTGGATTTGGTTAATGTGGTTCCAAACCCATACAGGGCCTACAGCGAATACGAAAACAGCCCCATCGACACCAGGGTGAAAATTACCAACCTGCCTCCAACCTGTACCATCACAATATATGATATGGCCGGTAATTTTATCCGCAAAATCAACAAGGCTGATGAAAAGACCTACTTCGAATGGGATTTGAAGAATGGCAGCAATGTGCCCATTGCCAGTGGTCTATATCTGATTCATGTAAAAGCACCCGGCCTTGGAGAGAAAATTGTCCGCTGGTATGGTATTATGCACGCCATAGACCTGGATACTTACTAAACTTAAATGAAAAACACAGTGAAAACTAAATATATAGCAGTAATAACCATAAGCATGCTGGCAGGTTTTTCTGCCCTGCGTGCAGGAAATCCTGAGCGTCAGGGTCAGGCAGGAGCCATGCAACTAACCATAAATGGTTGGGCTCGTAGCAGCGGCTGGGGTTGGGCCAACGGTGGCGGTGTGAGTGGCGTAGAAGCCATGTATATGAACGCAGCCGGCCTAGATCGCAGTGCAAGCAGAACCGAACTCGCCTTTCACAGAACCCAGTGGCTGGTAGGTTCCGGTATCGCTATCAATAACTTTGGTTTCAGCCAAAAAATGGGTGAAGACGGCGACAAGGGCACATTTGGTGTTAGCGTAATGCAGTTTGGTATCAAACCGATTGAAATCACAACCGAAAGCAATCCCTATGGTGGAATAGGTACATACCGCGTGAACATGACAAACATCGGCCTTGCCTACAGTAAATCATTCAGCAATAATATCTCAGCCGGTTTGGTTGTGAGGGCTGTCAACGAAGGGATTCCCGATGCAAGAGCCATGGGCATGAGCCTGGATGCGGGAGTACAGTACACAACCACCCTTAGACCAACTGCCAACAAGATTAAGCAGAATGATATTAAGTTTGGTGTTTCTATGAAGAATATCGGACCTGATATGCGTCACCAAGGGGATGGTCTCAGCTATAAGGCTATTATCTCAAACGGAGATTTTACCAAAACTATGCAGCCCAAAGTGGACAAAATCAAGCTTCCATCGCTGCTGAACATCAGTGGTTCTTATGATATCAGGCTGGATAAAGACGCTGATGCATATAACAATAAGCTTACTATTGGATTTGGCTTTACCAACCATGCATTTACGACCAACCAAACAACCCTTGGTCTTGAGTACTCTTACAAGAACTTCATTTCTGTAAGAACAGCATTTGTTTACCAGGAAGGAGCATTTGATGCGGAAAACCGTACCAGTGCCTTTACCGGACTTTGCGGCGGTTTGAGCTATGATATCAAATCAAAATCCAACGTTATTTCTTTGGACTATAGCTACCGTGCTACCAATCCTTTTAATGGTACCCATTCATTTGGACTGCGTATCGGACTTGGCGGCGGAGAAGACTAAGAACAAAACAGGATTTATTATTAACTTTGCAGTGTTGCACCTTTGTAAAACATGGGTGCAACCTTTTTTTTAAGAACATACCTATGAGCGAGATTCAATATTTTACCAAAGAAGGGCTTGAGAAAATCAGGCAGGAATTACACTTTCTGAAAACAGAAGAAAGAACCCGTATAACACAGGCCATAGCTGAGGCAAGGGATAAAGGCGATCTTAGTGAAAATGCGGAGTACGATGCTGCCAAGGAAGCACAAGGACATCTGGAAGATAAAATCAGACAGATGGAAACACTGATAGCCAATGCTCGCGTGATCGATAGTTCTCAGCTTGATACAAGTAAGGTTTCAATTCTTTGCAAGGTGAAAGTAATGAATCACAATGTAGGTAAAGAAGCAGTATATCAGCTGGTGAGTGAAACAGAAGCGAATCTGAAAGAAAATAAGATCAGCGTGAAGAGTGCTATTGGCGCCGGTTTGCTTGGTAAAGCCAAAGGTGAGGTAGTAGAGATAAGCGTTCCGGCAGGAAAAGTGAAACTGGAAATTCTGGATATTACGCTGTAAACGATGGCCAGTATCTTCAGCCGCATCGTTTCGGGAGAGATTCCCTGTCACAAGGTGGCCGAAACAGATAATTTTCTCGCATTTTTAGATGTGATGCCACTGGTCCATGGACATGTACTCGTTATTCCTAAAAGAGAAACAGATTACATTTTTGATCTCGATTCAGAGGAATACAAAGGCTTATGGGTTTTTGCGCAGCAAGTGGCAAAAGGACTGAAAAGTGCTATTCCCTGTAAACGAATTGGGATAGCTGTTATTGGGCTTGAAGTGCCGCATGCACACATTCACCTCGTGCCCATGAATGAGATCGGGGATATCAATTTTACCAGACCCAAACTCAAACCTTCGCAGGAAGAACTGACGTCTGTTGCAGAAAAAATACGCACACATACTGCCGCTTAAGGCATTGTTTTTTATCTTTGTTTCATGTATCCCGAGATTTTTTCGCTGGGCCCATTTACCGTTCAGGGATATGGTTTAATGATATTTATCGGGGTAATGCTTGGCTATGCATACATGCTGGCTAATCTCAGACACCATGGCCTCAAATCTGACGAAGTAAGTGAGATGTTTCTATGGTGTTTTGCATCGGTGATTGTGGGTGGTAAAATATTTTACTGGCTTGAAGATCCAGGTGCCTATGTGAACGAACCTGCAAAACTTTTCAGGTCATTTGGCAATGGCTTTGTTTTTTACGGCTCATTTCTGGCTACTGTCCCGGTGCTAATTCTCTGGTTTAAAAGAAAAAATATAGATCCCTGGGTTGGTTTTGATTACGCAGGTATCGCCGGGGCGCTGGTGCATGCGTTTGGGAAACTGGGTTGTCTCTTGGCGGGCTGTTGCCATGGAAAGGTAAGCAATGGTCCCAATTCAATAATTTTTACCGATCCCAATTGCCATGCCTCCCCTTTGAATACGCCGTTATATCCTACCCAGCTGTGGGATGCAATGATACTGTTTATTGCCATTGGTCTGATGATAGGGATGAAAAGAAAAAAATGGTTTGACGGTCAGCTTTTCTTAATCTATGGATTGGTTTATGCCATCGGCAGATTTTTCACCGAGAAGTACCGTGGTGATGAGGAGCGTGGATTTGTGCTGAACGGAATGCTCAGCCACAGCCAGGCGATTGCTATCGCAGTATTCTCCGTTTGTATGATTGTTTTCATCTGGCGTTACCGTAAAACCATCAAAACGCATGCAGTTTAATCAGGTTGCAGGACAACATGCACTGAAAGCCAAGCTGGCTTCTATCGCCGCTGGCGGTAGGGTGCCACATGCGCAGCTGGTTCTCGGCCATTCCGGTGCCGGAAACTTACCCGTTGCTTTGGCCTTTGCATCCTATTTGCTGTGCAAAAACCCCACACCCGAAGACAGCTGTGGTACCTGTGATGCCTGCAAAAAGATGCAATCTTTTACCCACCCCGATTTGCATTTTTCATTTCCGTTTCCATCTACGCTGGGGGATACCTGTGTGGATTTATATCCCCAGTGGAGAAAGGCTTTGCAGACACAACCCTACCTTAGCTATGAATCATGGATGCGGCAGCTGAATGCTGAAAACAAGCAAGGAAATATACCCATACTGGAATGCCGGGCTATTATCAGGAACCTTTCCATGAAAGCATATGAGAGCAAGTACAAGATTTTACTGCTCTGGTTGCCGGAATACCTGGGAAAGGAAGGCAATGTGCTGCTGAAATTTTTAGAAGAACCTCCTCCGGACACCTTGTTTTTACTAGTGTGTAGCCAGCCGGATAAATTGCTCAGCACTATTGTTTCGCGCACGCAGCTCGTGCGTGTACCTCCCATTGATGAGTCTGATCTGGCCAGCCATTTATCAGCTACCCTGGAAATTTCCACCGAAGATGCTTCCCGTTTTTCCATGATGTCGGGAGGTGATTTGCTTAAAGCCCTGGAACTGGTTTCCAATGCCGAAAGTCCGTATATGGAACCATTCAGGCAGTGGATGCTTTATTGCTATAAGAAGAATTTATACCAGTCGTCCAAATGGACAGAGGAGATTAGCGGGAGAGGCAGGGAATACATAAAAGGACTACTGCTTTATGGCATCGAAATTATGAGAGCAATCACTGTGATGGATTACCTCGGTGAAAGAAACGGGCTCAATGATAGTGAAAAAGAGTTTGTGTCAAAACTGGGTAAACTTTTATCCAATAAAAAAATAGTCAGCATATTCGAGGCACTGGATGCTGCTGTTTATGAAGTAGAACGAAATGGCAACATCAAAATGATCTTTACCGATTTGTCATTCAAGATAAGTAAGCTGTTTTAAAAATATTTTCAAACGCAAGCAACCCTTTGATACCGCAATTCTTCTTTAGGGTATTCAGGGTCTATGAAATACCTGCATGGCATCATTGAATGCGGACATCACGGAGAGCGAACTGGTCAGGGCCTGTTTGGGTGGGGATACCCGTTCCCAGCAAGCGCTGTATCAAAAGTATGCACCGGTAATGTACGCCATTTGTATGCGGTATTGCGGATCTGCTGATAACGCCAAAGACATGTTGCAGGAATCCTTCATAAAGTTGTTTGAAAGTCTGAGTAAATTCAGATTTCAGGGCTCTTTCGAGGGTTGGGCAAAACGTATTGCCGTAACAACCTGTCTTGATTTTATTAAAAAACTAAAACAGGAACCGTATACCGATGAGCTTGACAATCACGTAGAGATGGGTGCGGATGCCTCTGTGTTTCCGGCACTTGGTCTGAAAGATCTTCTTGATATATTGCAGACACTGCCCGTGGGTTACCGAACCGTATTTAACCTCTATGCGATTGAAGGTTACAACCATGGGCAAATTGCAGAACTCCTTGGCATTAGCGAAAACACCAGTAAAACCCAGCTTTTTAAGGCCAGAAGAATGTTGCAGTTAAAACTCAGCGGAAACCGATAAATCATGACCAACGAACAAAATCCCATAGATGAATTGTTCCGGAACGGATTAAAAGATGGCGGACTGACGCCTCCTTCGGGTGTATGGGAGGCTGTTTCTGCAGGTTTGCCCGCCGCAGCCCCGACCGGACTTATTTCCGTGGTGGTAAAATCTGTGTGGACCTGGGTTGTTTCGGGTTGTATTCTTGTTGGTGGTCTGGTTGCAGTTTTTTCGTCTGAAAAGCAGGAATCCCCGGCTGTTGTAGAGCAAACTGCTAAAACACCTTCCGCTGAATTGCCTGCCAAAGGAGATGCTGCCAATCAAAATATGCAGATCAGTCAAGGAGAAGAGGCAAAGGTGCAGCAGTCAATTCCGTTAAAACCGGCAAACAACGAACAAAGCAAACCGTCCGAAATGACAACCCAATCAGATCTTGTTTCTGCCGAAGTATCAGCGGACGGTAGAGATCAGGCTATCCAACCTGCAGACCAGGTAAAAAATGCTGGTCCGCTTCTGGTGGAGGAACATAGTGTCAACTCAATCCCTTTGTGTGGAAGGCTTTTGAAAGTTGCGGCAGGAAAAGCCAGTGGTGATAATAACTGGTCTTTCAGTATTCCTGTTGTGCCTGCCGGATCGCATTGCTCCTGGTTTTTCGGTGATGGTGAAACAGGAACCGGTAATCCGGTACAGCACCAGTATGCCGATGTGAATGCAGAATATGAAGTTAAGGTGCTGGTATTTAGGTCTGCGAGCTGTATGGATTCAGGTGTTTACAGGGTTGTAACTCGACAGCTACACAAAGGACTCAGCATACCCGATGTAATTACACCCAATGGAGATGGGTTAAATGACGAACTCGTGATTACCCTGCCGGAGTCAGTGCAGTTCAATATGATTGTTACGGACAAAAATGGAAAACAGGTATTTACGAGCAATAATCCTGCGCATCGCTGGAACGGGAAAAGTGCTTCAGATGATTGTCCATCAGGCACATACAGGGTTTTTGTGACCTACAAAACGGCTACAGCAAAGCAATCTGTAACGTATACCAAGTCCGTGATTTTAAACAGATAAATGAATATTAACAGAAAATTTTACCATGCAGATGAATGCGATAAAACAAAAAGATGACCAAAAAAATATCGGTGTGAATGTTGAAAATTCCTCCAAAAACGATATTTTTGAGGCTTCCCAAAAAAGGAAAACAAATATTATGAAAGGTTATACAGCCATCTTCAAAAAAATTGTGCCGGTTATTGCCCTGCTGTTTGCAGGCAGCTATGCCACGGCACAGTGCACCATTCAGTACAGTGGGGCATTATGCGTTGGTTCGCCTATCGCTTTTACAGGAGCAAGTACAGGCACAACCCATGACTGGGATTTTAATGGTGAAAATACATCTTCAGGCCTCAGAAACCTGAATTATGCCTTTAAAACTCCAGGACTTAAGAATATCCGGTACATTACTACCATCAACGGTTCAAGATGTACTTCGATTATTCAGCTTACCATCAAGACAAGCCCTGTGCCCAATTTAAAATTGATAAGCCAGCCCGAACAGTGTTTCCGGGGCAACCTTTTCTGTTTCAGTGATTCAACCAAGAACCCCAATGGATCTCCCATTCGTTCTGCCAAGTATGTTGTGGGTGACGGTCAGTTTTTCCAGAACAGCAGTGCTATTAATCCTTTCTGTTACTCGATCAAGGATGTACGCGGAGGTTGTTTTGATCTCTATGTGGAATATACAGATGCCAATGGTTGCGCGGCAAGTGATACCATCAGCTGTGCAGCCAAAGTGCGTGAAGCAATCGGTCCGGCGTTTACCAGTAATAAGCCTGTAGACTGCGACTCAGTAACAGCGCTAATCAGAAATATTTCTAGGATTGCCCAAAGTAAGGTAAAGACAATCACCTGGTTTTGGGGTGATGGTACAACCAGTAACCAATGGGGCCCCAATATTCAGAAGAAGTATACGTCTCCCGGTGTTTACAATATCAAAATGATTATTGAAACCACCGATGGTTGTATTGATTCATTCGAGATGAAGGCGGCTGCGCAGGTGCTTAAAGGGGAGTATCAGATTGTGGCTGACAGAGATTCTACCTGTATTTCCGATCCCAATATTAAATTCAGCCTGGTACCTCAGCCTGTGGTAGGTATATCCAGTTTCCTCTGGAATTTCGGAGATCCCCCCACAGGTCCGTTAAACTTTAACAACCGAACCTATTCTGCTGAGCATGCCTTCAGCGGGCTCGGTCCTTTTCAAATATCATTTACCTATGATATTGTATGTGGTGGAAGAACCAGAACCAAAAGGGCATTCGATACAATAATGATTATTGGTCCTCAATCGACTATTGAAATTCCGTTTAACCGCATTGCTGAGTTTGAGGTTTTCCAGTGTCCCAAAGATGTACAGGATACGGTTCACTTTAAGAACTTTTCCAAGTTCTATCACAACGATAAAAACATGTGGAATGATGACAGTACATTCAAAAAGTGGCCAGGAAACAATCACCCCGGACATGTATTTGACAACAGCCAAACTTGGGTTAGGCCCCGTGGTTTTGTTGATCCCTTGTTCCGTCAGCGAGTATGCGCTGTGAGAATTTGGAATTTTGGAGACAACTATGCTCCGAGATGTACCACTGACCGTTTGAATAACAAAAACGTAAATGTTAACTGTCAATACAGTCATGATTCGCTCCCCTCACATTACTACAAGAGCTGGGATCTGGTAATGCTATCCGACTTTAAAAATGCGCCTATGGAGGATGCTATTTTTATCGAGAGCAGCAAGCTTTGTAAGCGTATCAATATTTGGCCTTCTGACACCAACTTTATCATAGAAGATACTTTGCTGGTGGTTCCCAAGAGTATGGCTGACAGTATTCTGGCGAACCAGCCCAAATATGCTGCCAACAAGACAAAAACCTTCCTCTGGGAAAAAGGGATTAAAGGTCCGGCAGAACGCTTTATTACGAACAATGTAGATGTGGAGCTAAAGGCTGGTGATACCGCTTTTGTAGGTCCCCAAAATGGTCCGTTTACACGTCACATAGGTCCCAAAACTTTAAGTCTAGCACCAAGACAGGTGATAAAACTGACAAGCAAAACTGATTCATTCCGGTTCCTGTTTACCGTTTTCCTGAAAAAGGATACCCTGCCGGCACCCTTGCTGCGCATACGCACCAAGAAAGGTGAAAATCCCAGAATCGTTGGATTTATCAAACGTACCTTCCCCGGAACAGCAGGACTGGATTACAAAGTGGATTACAAGCGCTGGAGAGAGCTTTACTATGCAAGAATTCCCCAGTGTAACAACGTAAGACTGACGCACTACGATACCTGCCACCCGCTTAAGTGTACTTCTGAAGCCACCAAACAGTTGTCTATGCTTCATGCCAATGCCGGCGGGGTAGGATCCGGTCTGGTGAAAGATGCGATCGAGTGTCTTGGCAGTAAAAACCAGCAGTACGGTATCACGTTTATTTTGAGTGACCTAAAACCGGGTTGTACTTTCTCTTATGTAGGCATCAACTATGATACTTTCTGCAAGCCCACCACCTGGACTACCCTGACATCCGGTTTGACACCAGGTAACAGGCCTCCCGGTATGCCTTACATGGGTTATCAGATAGCATCAAACCCGCCTTCAAGGTTCTCCAAGCAATATACAGCAGCTGAGGTATGTAACCCCAATGGCTGTATTACGGTAGGAATTATCGTAGGTAATGGTGTGGCCAAAGGTGGAACCGTTGGTGATCCTCCCTTGTGTGCTGATACCCAGTACTACGATAAGTTTGCCTGCTTCCCCGTAATTGATCCTTCATTTGAGATTGTTACTCCTACTCCTAATTCTGCCGGCGTTCGCAAGATTTGTAAGAACGATCGCGTGGTGGTTAGACCAGTAGCCAATAATAAGACCAAGACCGATGATTTGAAGAGCCTGCGCTGGCAGTTTGGTACCGGCAATGCTAGTCCTTCATACAGCAAGCAGTGGAATTACCAGATTGTTGAAGATTATCAAAGAGGTATTCGTCTTAAAGATTCAAGCAGTAATAAGATTTACAACATACTTATTCAGAGCCGTTTCGAAACCCGACCTGAGCCCGTTCCTTGTTCAATGGAATGGCAGGATGACTCCAGAAATGACCGTGCAGTTGCGTGGGATGACGGAAAACATGGCGGGAAATTGGATAAAACCCCTGATACCATTGTTACAGCCATTATTGGCAAATGGGACACCGCAGCCGATGTTTCTGCTGTCTGGGATAGAATTAAGGAACGTGTTGAATCACGTGGCTTTGATCCATTTGCTCTCGATGCAGCCCAGATTACCCGCATGATTTGGAACAACAAAGGGATCATCGGTCAGCCTGCCACCGGCGCTGAAGGTTGTATCGATACCAATGGTTTCGGTCGTTTCATTCGCTTCTACCTTAGACCTGATACCAACTTTAAGAAAATTATTCACCCCAGAGACACCAATATCCGTCCTTTGGATTCTGCTGTTGTTGGCGGTAATAAACTGAAGGCATACACTTTCCGCTCACCCTGGGCTGGATTCCATACTGTTGAATTGAGTATGACATCTGCAAACGGTAAGTGTGATGAATTCCTCGCGCTTCCTGTGATAGTAGGTTTTGCCGCCTTTATTGAATTACCTGACTCAACTATATGTCAGGATCAGGCAACCAACCTGAGTGCAAGGCTGGACCTTCGTTATTTCCACCCCGATCCGCAAGTAGGAACCTGGGATCCATTTGATTACTGGCGTGATGCAAAGCGTCAGGCAGATATCTTTGCCGGTGTGCCTAACCGTGAGTCATTTACTCGCTGGGATTGGAGCAAAAAGGATGATGATCCCAATAATGCAGCTACCCGTTTCGGTGGCGCTCCTTACGGCGCAGTAGGGGTAGGTACTTTGACTTCTCCTTGGTTCCAGCTCGGTGGCGGTCCTACTGATCCCAAGACCATTTACTACAAGAATGACTCCGGTGTTTATACATTCCGTGTGGCTGTGGGTGACTCAACTGGTTGTCGTGATACATTGACTCGTCGCCTATTCATAAGCCGTCTGGATGTAAACTTTGCCTTGAATCTTGCAGTTCCATCCTGTAACTCAATTATAGAATTGTTTGACAGTACTAAACTTTTTGATCCATGTAACTGGGCTATCAAGAACTGTAACGGTCCGGCTCCGATTGAGTGTGATTTTATTCGTGAGTATTTTATTGACTGGGGTGATGGAAAAACAAACTATTTCTCCCGTTCAAAATCTTCTGACGAGCTGTTGCCACCAAGTCTTGCGCACAAGTACACAAGAAATGGCTGGTTCCAGATAACCCTGTTTGCCACAACTGACCAGGGTTGCGCAGATACCATCAAGCGCTGGATTAAAATTCCAGGTCCCCGTCCCAGATTTGAATATGCAGATTTTGCAGGAAATGAGATCACCATCTGCGTAGGAAACCCTGTTAGATTCAAAAATATGACCGATTCGGCTACCAATGGTGCTGACTGGAACTGGTTGTTTGGTGATGGTGCTGTTGCCAACAAAAAGGATACATTTATTACCCATGTTTACAATAAGCCTGGTAAATACTTCGTATTCCTTGAGCAGTATGATACCTTGTTCATTCCGCCAAACCTGAAACGTTTCTGCCCCGCTACTTTCCCTGATACCGCCGGTGGTCAAAAGGCTTTTATCGTGAATGTAATTAAGCGCGACACGGTTAGAGGATTTATTGTTAAGCCTGCTATTTGTCCTAATGATTCAAACGAATTTGTTGACAATTCGGATACCATCTTTAAGTCCTACAAATGGCGGTTTGAAAACCTGAGCACAGGTAAGGTTGATACTGTAACGGTGACTACGAAAAATTACAAACGCCAGTTTACTGTGCCAGGCCAATATCGGGTTACACATTTGGCAGATTACGGAATTACCCATCCTCAACCTTACTGTCCCACGCCAGCTGTGATTGATACCTTCCTGGTTGACAGCGTAAAAGCGGACTTTGATATAGATTCGAGTGGTAAGCCTGACTTCTGCTTTACCCGCACGGATGTAAATGGCACGCAGTGGCGCTGGGGCTTCTCTCACGCAAACGATATCAAGAACACCCTGCCTAAAGACTTCTTCGAGCAAAATAACAGCAACGACAAGAAGGTTTGCTACTCTTATGACAGCAGCGGTAAATACTGGGTGTGTCTGATTGCGAAAAATGCCTCAGGATGTGTAGATACAATTTGTAAGCCGGTTGTAGTTGATTTGTTCATCTATCTGGCTAACGTATTTACTCCCGGAAAAGCCGACGGTAAAAATGATACCTACCGAGTGCCAATCCAGGGCCAGGATCTCTTCGAACTTAAAATCTTCAACCGCTGGGGTGAGCGTGTGTTCCGCACCGAAAATCCCAAGATTGGCTGGAATGGTCAAGTGAATAACGATGGCCCTGAGGTTCCTGAAGGCACTTACTTCTATCAATTGACCTATCGTTTCAAGGGCAAAGAACAGAAGTATGTATCCGGATCAGTGAACCTGATACGTGCCAACTAATTAAAATAGTCATTAAACAAAGAGCCCCGGCCACCCGCCGGGGTTTTTTGTTTGTACCTTTGTATCGTTGAAAAACAGACAGGATATTATCGTAGCGCGGGCAACACCTGCCGGTGTAGGAGCAGTGGCCGTGGTGCGTGTGAGCGGGCCGGGCGTGTTATCTCTGGTTGACCGGTTGCTGAAAAAACCTGTTTCTTCAGTAAACAGCCACACTGCTCATTTCAGGGCATTGTGGGATGAGGAAGGATTATTGGATGAGGCTTTGCTTACGGTTTTCAGGGCTCCGCATGGTTATACCGGCGACGATACCGTGGAAATCAGTACGCATGGCTCGCCCTATATAGTAGACAGGCTGATTCAGTCTCTATGCAGGCAGGGTGCCAGGCCTGCTGAACCGGGTGAATTTACTTTGAGGGCTTTTCTCAATGGAAAACTGGATTTGGCACAGGCAGAGGCAGTTGCAGATTTGATTTCTTCAGAATCTGCAGCTTCGCACAAGGCTGCATTGGGGCAGTTGAGGGGAGGTATTTCAGAAGAAATATCCCTCATGCGTACACGGCTGATAGATTTTGCTGCACTGATAGAACTTGAGCTGGATTTCAGCGAGGAAGATGTGGAATTTGCCCGCAGGGATGAGCTGATTGCTCAGGTAAATGAAGCACTGGAGAAAATTAGGGCGTTGCTGGAAACCTTTGCGTTAGGCAATGCCGTGAAGGAAGGCGTGCAGGTGGTGTTTGCTGGCAGACCCAATGCAGGCAAAAGTACCTTGTTTAACTTGTTGCTGCAGGAGGAAAGGGCTATCGTTTCAGATATAGCCGGCACTACCCGCGATGCGCTGGAGGATGTGTTGATGGTGGAAGGAATGCGTTACAGGCTAATTGATACGGCCGGCATACGCGAGGCTGCAGACACGATAGAGCGTATGGGTATAGAACGAACCTGGCAGTACATGCAGGGGAGTGCCATGGTACTTTATGTGGCAGATGTTTCTGTTACTACTCACATTGAACTTACCGAAGATCTTAGGAAACTTACCGGCAAGGTGCAGCATGTGTGGGTAGTTGGTAATAAAACCGATTTGATTCAGGATTGGGATTACAGTGAATGGCAAGCGGCGGCAATGGCCGGCGGTGCGTCAGGGATAATTGGCGTCTCCGGTAAAAACCGAAATGACAGGCAGAGACTGCGTGATTATTTGCATGAGAATACGGCATATAAAGCTGTTTTAAGCGATCAAACACTGATAACCAACCATCGGCACCTTCACGCGTTTATGAAGGCCGAGGAAGCCCTATTGCGCGTTTTAGGAGCGATTGAAGCTGGCATATCCAAAGAAATGCTTGCTTTTGATTTGCGAGAAGCCCTGGCTGCGCTGGGTGAGATTACCGGTGAGATCACAACCGAGGATCTGCTGGGAAGCATCTTTGGTAAATTCTGTATCGGAAAGTGATAGCATAAGTCAGGCGACGCCTTTGTCCAGGGGTATCACCGGCAAGGGCTATTTTGGGAATGACATGGTCCATGCACCTAACCAAAAGGTGCACCAGCATCTGCGGCGTCTCAATGCTATATGCAAAGCCATTCCTACACTGCAGAAGGATAGCTGGCGCTGGGATAACAACAGCAACCAGGATTATAAAACGGCATTGGGCAAGCCGACCATGGGATTGTCGGGCTCGCAGAGGCCATTTATATTGGAGTTGCACGGACGGGGATGGTCGTTGCGGCTGCCCGGAGCGGGTTCCGGGCTGTACATACTGTTTTGGGGTGGACTGTGTATGATGCTGGTGATTAGGGCCGAATAGCGGATTTGCATCATTATTTTTAAATCCTTTTTGCAAGCTTGGGGTAAAGATGTTATTTTTGCACCCTCGTTTGGAAGATTTGTCTTCCAAAATGGTCTGGTTCGGTAGCTCAGTTGGTAGAGCAAAGGACTGAAAATCCTTGTGTCGACGGTTCGATTCCGCCCCGAACCACCAGATGAAAAAGCCCTTCGAAAGAGGGGCTTTTTTTATTGCAGTTTTTCGGTAGTCCGTGTCTGACTTGGTATTGCAAAGTGCAAGTCAGGCGCGGTTGTTAGAGCAAAGGACTGTAAAACCTTGTGTTGGCGGTTCGATTCCGTCCGAGAGCCTTGCCGGAATTACGCACTCGGAAATTTGGGATATGGAATAAATCCGGCGGCAATGTTGATCAGAGCAGGGGCAATTACAAAAGCCAGCACAATAATAATGATGGCATGTGTCCAGGCCAGCTCTACATTATTTTTTGTTAATTCCACATCTTCGTTTTCGTGGGTAAGCATACCTACCACCAGATAGCTCATTCTAAAAAAAATGAGCGAAAAAATCCACATTCCTGCAAAGTATCCCACGGCATAGGTAATGGCACTCGAAAGCTGGTTGTTCGAAATGAAAAACGTGAATGCCTGATTGGTCAGGTCGGCCACATGGTATAGGTTTATTCCCGCCATAAGCAGGGAAGAAACAAACACAATCAGCACCGCCTGGTTCTTGGAGGGACTGGAGAATTTGGCAAAAAAGCGCTGCTGCAGTTTGGTAAATCCGAACATGTATCCGATTCCCAAAATCATCAGCACCAGTAGGTTCATTAATCCTGTATTCATTGTTTTTATTTTGATTATTTTATAGGTACTACTTCCCAGTTTTTAAACATTTGCCACACCGGTGCGCCAAGTTCGAAAGTATTACTACGTTGTGTGCATTCCCATGCATAATAGCGTTTCCCGGTTCGCATATCCCGCACAGAAAGATCTCTGTAGGGCGGGTTGGGAACACATACGCCCAGCATGGCGTGGTATCCTGCTTCAACTTGTCCCATCAGCATTTCTGCATCAAAGCCCATGTTCAGATACTTGAGGATAGCCATGGCAAAAAGAGACTTGGTATCGCAGTCGCCGGCTCCGTTAACCGCATATTCCAGCGGTGAGTATACGGCAAATGGTTCCACATTATCGCAACATCCGTAGGGGTTTGATTTCGGTCTGCAATCCTGTGGTGGCTTGCCTCCGCTGCCACAGGGCTCCTGTGCCCATGTTATATAAGTGTAATCGAAGTTTTGAGCGCTGGAAACCACCATTTGCATGGCTTGCCGGTAATCCAGTTTTTGTTCTTCAATAATATTGCGGTAACCTTCTACCATGTCCTTTAGGCCCGCCCTGTCGTGTCTGAACATGCCAATCCAGCAATTTGGGCCCGCAGATTGTTTCAATCGGTTTTCACGCGCCGATTCATAGGCTTTTTTTGGAATGGAAAACTCCAGTCTATAGGTTTTCCCATCAAAAGACTCCCATTTCCAGGTTCTCTTTATCGTATTGTCGGGGCTGCTATCCTGCATGTTGTCATCCTGTTCTTCCTCTTCCTGCAGGGCAATTTTATTCAAAGAGTCTGCTTCCAAATGTCGGCGGGTGAGTTCGTTTTCATTAAATAAGCCCAGGTCCGATTTTAGAAACGTCAATATTATCAGCAATACAATCAGCGCCCAAAATAACATTTGGGAAACATTGAAATATTTCTTTTCACGGGTCATTTTTGCTCTGTCACAATTTGCCGACGGGCTTCATTTGAGTATTTGTTGAAATACAATTTCATGTCTTTAATCTCAGTGAAAATAACATGACAGTACTTTTGGGTAATTAAATAATGATAGGTGGTTTTATTGATTTCATGTAGTGCCAGTTCTTGCACGTAAGCGCCGTGTCTAACCTCCTGGGATCGGTATATAACCAATAGGGGAATCATATAAATGGCCAGCACCATGATATCCATCCACAACTTCCATTTTCCAAGGCCTGATGCCAATGCATCGAAGGTAAGCAGCAGCGAATTGGCGTTGATCAGGATAAAAGGGTCTTCAGGATCGGGTGTCAGGATGTATTTATTTGTCCAGTCTTCCGCAGGAAGCACCTGTTTCAGGTCCGCAAGGGCCATGTTGATTTGCTGGCTAAACATCAGTATCTCCAGCCCGTTGGCAAAAATCACGGCAAGCAGGGCCATTACAAAAACCCGAACGGCAATGGTGAACAGGCTGCGCGGGGCAGTGGGGTTTACTTCAATTTTGCTGCGCAGTTTGTCTTTGGCGGTAACTGCCCAGCCTTTCAACACCTCATCGGCATGCTGATAGGCGGTGCCATCGAGTGCATAGAGGTTGTGCTCACGGTAGTGGTTCTCGTGTTTGGTGTGATAATGTGCAAGGGTACTGCCTTTCAGGTCCAGCCCGGTCATCAGAAACAAACGGTACAGATTAAACACTACAGCCCCAATAAATATTCCCACGCCAATGGCAATTAACCAGCTGTGAAAGAGGATAAGCGCATACACGGTGGCTGAAAGCGCGCTGATGAGACCCACAACCAACAGCATCAGCGAAATGCCGTTAAAAATAAATACTTGCCGCTTCACCACATCTGCAGGCAGTTTCTGCATAATGTCACTGTCTATTCCTATTTGGTCGCTGAGCCGCATTTTTTTATTGATGTTATTGCTGGGGGCAGAACAGGGTGTATTTCCATTTGGTGTCGCTGCTGCCGCCAGTAACCCGTACCTCACAGTAGTCATTTTTGTTGTACTGAAAGTCGAAGGTGATGGCTCCGCAGCATTTGGCAGCATTTTTCCCGCCTACAAAACCATTAACATTGCCTTGCACCTGTTTTGTGGAAGCGACGAGGTTGCCTTCATAGAAAACTTCCAGTTTATCGGGCACGCTTTCCATGTCGTATTGAATGATAACGCGCCCCGATTGATTACCGAGTATATGCTTTTTCTCGGTAATGCCTCGACCTCCTGATTTGGCTGCCTGGCTGCATCCCATGGTGTTGTCGCCATTTATGCTGTCTATTTGCTTGCGTAACCGGGCCAGTTCTTCCTGGCAATCCTTACAATTGTTCAGTCCCAGATTACAGCCGCTGGGGTTGCAGTTTTTGAGCAACAATAACAACATAAGCAGCAATAGCAACCACTTCAGAATATCCCACAATTTGGATAAACAGCCTTTAAACTGCGGGAATATGGGAGGTTTTTCGGGAACACACGGTTCAGGATCGGGTGGCGGTGGTTTTGTTGGGTCAGGGGGATTGGAAGGAACCTTGATTTTGCCTAAAAAAGTACCTTCCACAATGCCGTAGGTTTTGCCGTCAATTTCCCAGGAATCTTTTACCCGCGCGTTTTTTATGATAACCTGTTCGAAATCGTAAACGATTTTTTCCTGTATATACTGCTTGTTGCCGGGATGCAGCTGAATGTTGGTAACGTTATACAGGTAAAGGGCATCACGGTTTAGGTGGTCTTCCGGTTTGAATTCTTTCAGCGGAACGATGTCGTGCAATTCACCGCGATACAGACGCACATGGTGTTTGTCGGGGCCCGGCATGGGTTGTCCATCCACCAGGGTGCCGCCCTGATCGGTGAAGTAGTTACCACTGAAGGTGCCCTGAACAAAAAGAAATGGAAGCGACATGCAGTCGATTTACTTACGTTTGGTTATCGGGTTTTACGAAAGAGGCGGGGTCTTTCTGAATATCATCTTTTTCCTGTTTGGCAAACAGGGTAATGGCTTCCTTGGCGTTCTCCTCCTCCTTGGCATTTTGGTGTTCCACAATGGCAATAATCCGTTTGGGATTGTAGAAGCCTTTCATGGTGTGCAGCTTGTTGTTTTCGTCAATGATATGCTCGCGGTTGATGCCCTGCTTGGTTTCCAGAATCTGGTTTACGTTTTCACTCATGTAGTCATAGGGCGATTTGATGAGCATCAGTTTCAGCAGCACCGGCGCAATTTCAATAAACACAAACATCAGGCGAATCATCCATGCCGGAACTGAAGAGCCGGGAATAGCATGCAGGGCAAGCAGGCGATCCAGCAGACCGTGTGACGAATTGTTTACGGAGCTGAGTTCTTTGATTTTTGCTGTTTTCTCATCTTCATAAACCTGTAGTTTTTTGTCCAGCGCACTAATTTTATTTTTGCGCTCATCAATCCTGCCCATCACTTCAGTCGCCATGCGCTTGAATTCTTCGCATTTGGGTCCACATCCGCCAAATTCCGTCGCATTCTCCTTGGCCGCCCGTTTTTGATAGTCTTCTCTCTCTTTCTCCAAATTGCGGATTTCTTCTTCAAGTAAGCCCTTGTCTTTATTGAGCTTGTTAAATTCCGGTGACTTGGTGTAAATGTCCTCTATTTTCTTGATTTCTGCCTTTTGTTCTTCCTGATCCAGTTTATAAAACTGTTTATCAATCTCTTTCTGAAAAATGTACACTTCCAATGGGGCTGAAATGGTGAAACCCAATATCATTGCCATAGCCAGACGTGGGGTTGCGTTGCCCAATTCTTTGAGTGTTATTGTGTCTGTACCATCGCCTTTGCCTGTGCTTGATACAATAAAGCGATCCAGGTTGAAAATAATGGCGCCCCACAACAATCCAACGGGGATGGCAATGGCTGCATTTTCAAAAATATAGTTGATGGCAAAAAACATGGAAAGGGCAGCCAAAATGCCTGTTGCTAGCACGATGCCACCAATGCCCACGTACTTTACATGATCGGCATAACTCGAATATTTTAAAATATCCTTGTCTGCACCGGCGCACCACCACAAAAATCGGGTGGCTCCGTTTGCCGGTTTGGCTGAATAGTCTACATGTTCATTCATGATGTATAATTATTTTTTATTGTTTGATTGTATTTGGGTAGTTGGTTTCGTTTTCGTTGAAGAAATGTTTTATAGCATTGTATTTGGTAGTGCTGTAGTTGTATACAGCCAGTATTCTTCGCTTGTCCAGTGCGGTATGTAGTTCACGTCTTTTATCATTGCGCAGGGCCACCGGCTCGGGATTGAGGCGGCTGACATTCGGATTGATCAGGGAGTTTCTGCTGCCAACAATCGGTTGGTCTTTGGTAAAATGCCGGTTTGTCGGAAGGGACCCGGTTATTGTCTCGGTGGCCAGCGATCTGTTTTTTCCGGTAATTGCCAGATCTCCCAGCGGTGCCACATCCAGATGATACAAATCCCGGTCCGGGATACGAATGGTAGCTGTTAGGGTTTTACCGTTAAATCCTCTAGCGGAAAGGGTGTATTGTGGCTGTGAAACATCAATGATGATGGTAGCAGCATTTCCGTTCAGTGATTTCCCAACCGGATGGATGTCGATGTTTTTTGCCCCTGTTACTTTCCAGATTAAGGTAGCTGCACAACCATTGATAAAGATACCTTCACCGGCAACCTCAGCATATAGGTCGGCTCCCTGCTTGTCTTTGCCTATATGCAGGTGCGGTGAGGATTCCAATTCAAAAAATTCAATGTGCAACGGCTCGGGTTTTATCAAATGCAGAATGTAATTTTTAATTAAGGATGCGTAAGGGATAATGATCATAGAGGCAGCTACCAGCAGAAAAAGCAGCAGTTGTGTGCTTTTGTCGAGTTCGCTGAGCCATTCAAAAAAACTATGCATTATGCCAGTGGTCTAATTTCTGTTAATTGAAAAGAAATCCAGTCAAAACTGCCAATGGCGCTGGGTGCGGTGGTTTCGAGCAGTAGGTAAGATTTGCCGTTGTGAAGGATGCTTTCTCCTGAGATATTCAGGTCAGAAACGGCAGCCATGGCGTGGCCTCCATTTGTTCTGCTGACAGAAGATTTAACCATGCAATGCACAATAATAATATTTTCCTTTGGAATCAGGTGAGTTAGAATGGATGCAAAAAACAGCGATTTGCTGTCGCAATCTGCATAGCCCAATACAAAACTCTCGGGGGGCAGGCTAAGTTCATGGTAGTACCAGTCAGCAGTATCAAAGTTTGGCTGGCCATAGGGAATGAATTGAACAAAATTCAGTGCTGCCTGCACCCGGTTAAAATAGCTGTCTTTGCTGTGCGCAGATAATTGTTCTTTTAGGTCTGCGGCAATTTTACCTGTGAGGGAATCAAACTGATGAATTAATTTGGGGTAGTCCACTCCCATTTTGTTGTTTGTATCGTAATACCAGCCGTTGCTGTTGAAATGCAGGTCAACTTCTGCTTTTGTTACACCCGGTGCTATACTAAAACCGTCTCCGTTGGACTTCACCAGTCTCATAGGAAGTCCGTAAGTGTCTACTTGACGTGAAGTTTCCACAGGTTCCATAATTATGTGTGAGCGCCCCTTTATCTTTTGAATCAGTGGGTATTCATAAACAAATGAAGCGCTGTTTCCCTCCAGGGTACCTTTGATAAAATGCTGGTAGGCTCCATATTCTTTTGGAGGCCTGCGATATTCTTTGGTTTTTGTTTTGTGCTGGGTCAGAAACTCAATAAGCGTAAGATTTTTGTCCGGAAGATATTCTGAAGCGCCTCCGGATTTGTATTGCAATTCAAAGCCAGCCAGGTAGAATACCAGAATGAGGCAGAGCAAAGGAATGACATACAAGCTGGCCATGAGATGAGGAAGGGTAGTAAGAATGGCAATGATATTCAAAAACTTCCATAAATAAAAACAAAAAATACTAATTAATTGATGTTTTTTGAGGATCGATAATTTAATTGCATAAAACTAAATAGTTCATTTTTCAGTTTGAAATATTTAGTTTTTTGGAGCCGTAATTTTAGTTGGTGATTTTGCAGTTATCTGTTTCTAGCATTTTCTTAAGTTGAATGTCTGTAAATTGTACTAAATCCCCCTTCAGTGTCTCCTTTTTTAACTTCGCGTTTTCCCTAAGCCATTTCCCCTCACAAAACCTCCTTAGTTCGGTTTCATTTTGTATTAGCAAACCGGGTACTTCTTTCAAACTGCCATCATCGTTTTTGGCTACCATGGTGAAATAACAGGAGTTGGTGTGTGTGGATTGACTGGTGCGCGGATTGAAGGCTTCCACACGCATCCCGATAATCATACTGGTTTTGCCAACATAGTTTACGGATGCTTTCACCGTAATTAAATCTCCTACTTCTACGGGTGACAGAAATTCGACACCTTCAACAGCCACGGTTACCACATAGCTTCCGCTGTGTTTTGCGGCACACACATAGGCAACCTTATCCATGATAGACAATAAAACACCTCCGTGCACTTTGCCTCCAAAATTGGCATAGGATGGAATCATTAGTTCAGTATATTCAGTTTTGGAGTCTTCTACTGGTTTCATTTTTTATTTTTGAAAACAAACATAGTGGATATCTCTGAAATTACTATAGTTGATTAAAACGTCTATATATTTGCTTTCTATGGAAAAGCTACCTGTTATTAATGCAGCTCTGATAAAGGTTACCGGTGTTTTCAGTTTTAGCAAAAAAAGGATTTCTCAATTTGCACAAATTGGATATGAGGCCATTCCACTTGTCGATAACATGCCGGGCAATGATGAGCCGGAATATGAAAAGAATCTTCAACAGGCAGTTGAATCAACCCGCAAATGGTACAGGGATAATTATTACCGAGAATTTGCGGCATTAATGTTTACGGGTGATGATGACAGGCATCCAATGAAGGCATTACAAAGGAAACAATGCTTCGATCTGAAATTTTTACTGGGACCAACAGGTAATCGCCGAATTATACCCGGCCAATGCGTTAATCAGGAGTTGTTTTTATTTGATAATGAAATCGGTATGCTTTCGCTCACATTTGAACCTGAAGAGCTTGATTTTTATAAAATCAGCGATTTAACCGTTGCGCTAAAGTCCTTCGACACAGCCATGGAATTTGAGGGTCAGCAATCGGCATTTCATGAATTTATTTCCAAAGAATTATTAGCAGGTATTCCACTGCGGGGAGCCAA
Source organism: uncultured Flavobacteriaceae bacterium (assembly GCA_964626685.1). Lineage (GTDB taxonomy): Bacteria > Bacteroidota > Bacteroidia > NS11-12g > UBA955 > RGEC01. Next base: position 36,948 of record CAZVJY010000001.1, on the reverse strand, counting down.
TGTGCAAGCTGACGATTATAGCGGGTCGAAATTTAAAATTTACACCATTATCAGCACGGAAGATGCGGATGATGGCGCCACTTACAGCAGGGATAAGCTTGTTTATGAAATTGGCACAGGTTCCCGGATTGGGGACATGGGTAGCAACGGATTTAATTCGCCATCGGAGGAATATTTTCAGGAACTGATGCAAAACAGCATAAAGGTGTTTAATAATTACACCGGCCTTGCCCTGCTGGATTCATTTACGATAATAGGTCAAGGTGTAATGAAATCAAGGGCTGAAAACTATTTGTCGTATAATACATATAACAGGGTGTATTTTGCTATTTATATATTTAATGTATATATACGCTACAATATATTTAGATTTAATGCTATATTTAATAGCAATCCGGTAAAAACCCGTGAAGAGTTTCAGCAGTTTTTAAATGAATATAATTTCTCGCATATATCATTCAATTTTCTGCCCAATATATTTCATCAGAAAATTCATGCCGCACTCAACATCGACAATGAAATAGAATATTTTGAAAAACGATTGGGAAGCCTTGCAACCAGCATTCAGGAAGATCAGGAGAAGAGACAGGCTACCTTGCTAGGTATAGTTTCAGTTCTCACCGGTCTTTCTTCGGTCAGTGATATTTTTGATTTGCTTGAAAAATTCAGAGCTAACACAGGCTTGGAATCGACGCCGTTTTATACCTTGCTTGTTCTTCTGTTAATAATTCTGGCAATTCCGGCACTTGCATATTTATTTCCTGAGCATGCCAAAAAGGTTAGAAGGGGGATAAGCGGAAAAGCTAAAAAATGAAGTATTTGCTGAGCTCTGAAACCAGGCAGCACATCGCCATCCATTTCGGAAAACAGGAAAAAGCAGGAAGTTGTTTTTATCCGGAGGTTTTTCCTGCGGTAGATGATTTGCTCTTTACCCTTGAGAAAAGGAATCCGCATGATATTATTCTGCAGGCTGCCGGAAGGGAGGCACATACCTATAATTTGTCAGATATTGGGGCATGTGGTAGTCTAGGTTTGGGTTTTAAAGCTGAATATGCTGACCAAAAAATAGTTAAGGAGAACCGAAACGGACTTTTTGTGGAGTACGCAGAAGCGGAAGAACTTCCTTCCACATCACTGGTTACCGTCATTTGTAGCAGAGATAACGATGTTTGCACTTTAATAACGGTGTTTCCCGGTGGTTATGCACCTGCCTTTCCCCACAATGGTATGGAGCCGGAAGAGTTAAGCAGGGCAGTGGCTTTCTGGGATCAATATATTCTATTGAAAAAAAGATAAAGGGTTGTTCAGCCCTTTATGGAATCCTTAAGTGGGATTAAAAGCCAATATGGTTTCTGAACAATGGCAAAAACACCTCAATTTGCTTTTCAATGTTGGGCATAGAATTGTCTTCGACTGCGTTCCTCTGGCATCGATAGCACAATTCGGCAGCTCCAGCTGTGAGGTTACGCTTTTTTACATCTATTCTTAAGGCTGGATAGCCACTGAACACTGTCGGTATAATTCTTATGAAAACGGCTTTAACCGGCTTTTCAAGAACAATTTCCTTTTCGGTATTTGAGGGGTCTAATCCACTTATGGCGTGGAGGGTTTTCCATTCTTTTCCATTGATGGAATGCATCAGGTCAAATTGCTGAATGAATGCGTTTTGATTTGGAGATCCCTGCAGCTTGATGGCAGTTATTTCAGCAATTTCACGCAGTTTTACCTGAAACCACTGTTTGTTGTCTTTCACTTTGGCACACCAGTAGTTTTTAGGGTTATCAATAACGGCATGCCTGGCAGCATAATTGCGATTGTATTCCGAGGATGCCGTCAATTCCTGTTCACGCATACATTCACCCAGCCATATTGCCTCTTCTCTTTCTGCGCTATCGGTTTCACGATATTCCCATTCCGGTCGGTCTTTTGCAAAATCCTGCATCAGCTGCACCAAATGAGCTCCCTTAATGGTGTCTTTTACGTGGAAAATCAATATGTCCTTAAGGCCATTTTGTGTAAGCTCATTGCCCCATCCCAGGTAATGTGTTACTTTTTTATTTGAGTAAACGTAATCAATGTAACGTTTACCCTTCATGATGTTTCTTTCCTGATATATCTGGTTTGAAAAATGAGGAGCTATATTTACTTGCAGTGCATTCAGCTTTTCATTGATTTGCTCTTTTTCTTTCTCAAAAAGAGGGTCGTGAATGCTGATACCCAGAACATCGAGTTTATATTCCGCAAGCAATGCTGTGAATTTTTCCATAAAAACCAATACAATGGGGTTTGGATCAAAATCAATGATATCCTCTACTTCGCAGTTTAAAACAAATTTGCCTTTGTATTGGTGCGCTTTACAACCTGTAAAAGCATGTTCTGTTAATTTCTCCAATACATGTGCAGCCGGCACATGAATGGTGTTTTCCGAATCGCCGGCAACCGAAATAATGGTGTTGAAGTTTAGTTTCCCTGATATATAATTTTGCCTGAACTGGAAGACAAGCAAGACCGGATATCCTTTGATTTTTTCTTTAAATTCAATAGCGTAATAACCCAGTTGGCTGTTGCCTTTTAGGCCATGGGTGCCGTGCTCGGAATTGTCCTCCGGAATGATGACTTCATCGGGGTTGCTGGTAGCAATAGCTCCCTCCGTTGTTGTTAATCCAAAATTAGCGAGGGTGGCGATAAGTCCTTGCAGTTTTTTAACTACTGTTTCTTTTTTGGTTTCTATTTCGGTTGTGTCATTTAACAGGTTTAAATAATCCCGATTTACTCTTTCAAACAATCCGCCAAACAGGTTGAAAACAATGTCAAATCCTTCCAGCAGTATTGCCGGATTGGATTCTATTTCTTTTCCTGAATAATAGAACTGAATCTGGTCAAAGTTATACATATGCTGAAAATACCATTCATTAGACCGCATCATCTCACTAAAGGAATGTAGGGGCTTGTTGTTCACGCCATCCCATAGAAAAAGGTTGTTGTATTTCCTTAGCTCATTTTCATACTCAACTGTAAAATCTTTTAGGTGTCTGCAAAACACATCCAGCATTAATCCATACTTTTCCAGCAGTTTGTAATCTTTCCAGTCAGGCAGAAAACCAATTGCGGCGCATCTGTCTGCATACAGACTGAAGTGCAATGACAGAATTCTCAGGGAAACTGCATCCTTGGGAAAGGCAGAGCACCATGCATAACTTGTCATTACCCCTATTTGCCAGTTGTTTTGCTTTGTGTCCCATATGGTGTCATCTGTTAATGCGATTTTTGCAAGCCTTGATTGCACAAATTGATCTACTGCCTGAAACGCATTCCTGTGCCAGTATTCTTTTGTGCCATATTCATGAGAGTCGCCGGTAATTTTATACTGGCTCTCAGTGTTGTTTTTGTTGAACAAATAAATATTCCCCAGCCACTGCCATGCCATGAGCAGGCCCTGAAAGGTTTTAAGTTCATCATGGCTGAACTGAAGGATTCTGTTTTTTTTCACGTCTTCCGGATCTGCACCCAGCGCAGCTGCTCTCTCCGCAAAAACCTTTTCGAACTGTTCGGCATCCACCCCATACTGTTGTCCTGTAAGTTTTAGAATAAAGTCGTTGTAGGTTTTGTTTCGGATGGCTTCATCAATTGCGGCAACAAATCGCTTGTCTACTTCAGGAAATGGATCTTCAATCTGCATGGACGAAGCAACCTCCATAATGAGATTTTTGAGGTCTTGCCTGTTCAGCCCCAGTTTGGTTTTACCCAGCGATTCAAAAAAGTTAAATTCTTCCAGGCTGATTTGGCCGTCATCCAATGCAGCTTTGATAGATTCTTTCAGTTCTTCAATGCTGGCTTTGTTTCGAAGTGTTTCTTCCTCTTTTCGTATTTCTTCCAATGCCTTGTCTCCGGCTTTCAGTAAAACTTTCCAGTCAGAGATAAGAATATTGTTTTCGGCATTGGCAAATACTTTTATGCCATCGGTGATGTCTGTTTTTACCGCAAATTCTTCAAATTCTCCGGAGTCTTCGTTCAACAGCAGGAGAATGCCATCCTCATTGCTTTCAATGGTGTATTTTCTGTATTCCCAAATCTGATTAAGTTCCTGCATGGTTCTTTGCAGTGCCCCTTCAAGCAGGGGGTTCAGTGTGTCGAAATAATCTTCGGAAAATGGCCAGCTAATGTTGATTCCGTTCACTTCTTTATGGGGATGGGCAACCCGGTTCCGCAATTGTATAAAAGTGTCAAAAAACTGAATAATGTTCACCTTGGATGGGTTGTTGCGAAGAGCGTCCTGAACCATGGTTTCAAATCCTTCAGAAGCACCTTTGTCAATCTGCGATTTTAGCGCTTCAAAACCTTTGATGAATTTCCATACTTCGCTCCATTCGTTACTTCCATGAATGAGACTGTGGATGCGGGATGGGGTATTGGATTTGTATAAAAATTTTGAGGATTCCCTCAGCCATCCAAGATAAATGCCGAAGCTAATATTTTTATTATTCTTTAAAAACGATTTTTCCAGTTCTATAGATACAAGCTTGCTTTCCTTGTATTCTCCAAGTATAAAGGAACATAGGTGCATTACCAGGCTTTCGCCCAGATCCAGCAGGTATTTTTGTTTGGCTGCTTTTTCTCTGGTTCTGGCCAGCTCATGTATGGTTTTCTCAAAACTTCCGGGTAATGAAAAAGGAATTTTCATATTAAATAAATGGTTTTATGATAAGGGTGATTATGGGTTTTGTATGAGGTTGAGGATTTCAAATGATATTTCTTTCTCTTCCAGGTATTTTCCATCCGGGAAGATAAGTCTTTGTTTGCCTGTTACTGGATTTTTACCCCAAAGAAAACCCGGCCTGCAGTACTTCAACCTTGTATTCAGCGTGTTAATTCCTGCTCGGAAGCCATTCTGTCTGGCTTCGTTGAGGACTTCCTGTGAACAACTGACACAAAAAAGGCAAGTGCGTTTGTAAAATGGTTTAATGGCCCACCGGTAAAACAGAATGGTCAGCGTAAGTAATTGCTTCATAAAGTTATAGTTTCACGTTGAATCTAAACGCATATCCTGCGTATAGTTTTTTTACCGGAACCGGCGGGCTTTGGTTATATATGTGGTCATAATTAACTGATAGCTGTAATTTTTCGGTCAGGTTGTAATTGATTCGACCCAGTAAAAACCAGCGCACCGAAGGGTTATTGGCCAGTGAAAACGCATTGGCCTGTATGAATGACTCTGCGATTACATCACAGTTGCGGAATAGCTTCTTGGCAACTTTTATATAGCTATTCGCCCGCAGCCTGTTTTGCTGAACCGGTGGTGTGCCCGGCTTGTATTTACTTGTGTCCTCAACGCCTTTGTAATTCCATGTTTCCATTTCATAAAATCCGCCTAGCCCCACGTAAAAATCGCCGCTTTTTTTGTCAAGCACCTTCTGCCGCACATTCATGCCTGCCAGTTTGCGCTCCTGCATGCCCCATAAGCCATTCCACTGATACTGAAGATACGCTTCCATGCTGGTTTTTCGCGTATCCAGATCACGGTATCGCAATTGGAAAAAGCCTTCATTCTGCACAATCTCCCTGCCGGATAACACTGTATTTAGCTGCCCTACAAAAACACCTGCATAGCGGTTTTTGGCTTTTTGCAGCATCTCCACGTAACATTCAGCATCATTTATACTTCTCTTTTGCTTGTCGTGGCTGAAAGATCCTGAAAGGAGCAAATAGCGCGTTTTGGTCAGGGAATCCTGCAGTTCACTGTCAATATTTAGGATTTGTGCATTAAGGTTTATGTTTACTGTTATGAGGGCTACAAGCGTGCAAATGCGAAAGTAAATTGGATGGCAAAAATTTTTGGAAAGCGTATTCATTTTAAAAACGTTCAATGATAATCTATGGCTTTGAAAGTTGCAAAAGGAATCAGTTATCGGTTTTGAATTACCCTAAACAAAGTGGTTACCTGGAATTACATTGACAGAGCCAGTAAGAAACCAATTTGTATCTATCACTTTTGATTATGTACATGCTTTTCTTTCAAAGTGTGGTATAAAAAGAAAAGGCAATTTTTTGAAAGATTCAGATGTTATTGAAATCCACCGATGAGAACAAAATCAATTTTGGAGCATCCAAACAGGCAATTCATTTTCACTTTGCAGTTCTTTGGACAGCTGCATGGCTTTCTCAATTGAACTTCGCGTCAGATTGTGACTGATTGTAAATTCCTGATCATTCTTAAATGTCTCTGCTGCCAGAATATAAAATTTGAGCGCTTCTTTTGCATTTTTTAGTGATTCATGGCATTCTCCAATACGCAATAGGTGTTTTCCCTTTTTTTGCAATTCAAAAGCTTCCGAAAAATGGTCAATCGCTTTTGGATGCTGGTTTGTTGCCTGATAACAATCTCCGAGAGAATACAAGATATCTGCTACATCTGTATGGTCGTTGCCAAGGAATTTCTTTTTAAGGTCAAGGCTCTTTTCGTAAAATTCTACAGCTTTGTCATACTCTCCTTTTTTTCGCCATGCAGAGCCTATGTTTCTGTAGGATGAGGCAAGTGAAAAATGGTCTGTACCAAAGTTCTTTATTTTAATTTTCAGGCTTTTTGAGTACCATTCAAGTGCCAGGTCGTATTTTCCTTGGTCGGCCCATAAAAAACCCACATTATTGTATACGGGTGCCAATGAATTGTTGTCTTCGCCAAGTACTTTTAACTTAATATAAATGCTCTTTTCGTAATAGGAAAGGGCTTTCTCATATTCTCCTTTTTTTCGCCACACCGCACCAATGTTGCTGTAGGAAGCAGACAGAGAAGGATGCATTCCTCCAAGTCGTTTTAACTTTAAATCAACGCTTTTCTGATAGAATTCCAAGGCTTTGTCCAGTTCTTCTTTTTTTACAAGTGCTAAGGCAATATTATTCAGCAATCCAGATACCGAGGGGTCGTTTTCGCCCAGGAGTTTCATTTTGATGTCCAGACTTTTGTGATAAAATACAAGTGCCTGGTCGTATTTGCCATATTTTGCAACACACTTTCCAAGTAAACTTAACAGGTTGTGATCGCTTTCAATAAGGGCTTGTGATTTGTGAATTTCGGCTAGGTATTGAACAGCCTGTTTTTTGTCAAAATAGGTGATGATTGCAATTAACCCGAGCCATACAGATTCTATATGCCTGAATTCATTTTGCTTCATTAATTCAGTGAGGAATTCTTTCCGCAAGGTATGCAGCCGCAATTTTGAGAGGTTGCTGTCTATTTCAAGCATTACTTTCCAGTCGTTTGCTGTTCCTTGCTGCAGTAATTTATTCAGGGTTTTTGACACCCCGAAGGTTTTTAAGTAAAGCAGTGAAGGTTTAATGCAAACTTCCAGATGATTGTTGCCGGCATCAATGAGTTCCGTTGTTAGGGTAAAATTGTCATCCAAAGCCTGTTCGCAAAGCATGGCTTCCAATGCAAACCGTTTAAGTTTTGTTCCTTTACTCAGTAAGGTCAGCGCACTATTAAGAGTTATGGCAGGTTTCTGTTTTCGAAGGAACTCGCCCAGCATGTAAAGCAACGCACCTTCAACTGTGAATGAAACATAGCCGTGCAAGTCTTTGGTGTAACGGCTCAGCCATCCCAGATTTTTTAGACGGGGATATGGATCATTTTGAACATCTGAGTTAAAGTAAGGTTTCAGCCTATCCGAATTGATCAAATCGTCCAGTAACAGTTCATTTTCTCCTTTTTCCCATACAGCTTCTACCAGCAGCTCCATGAATACACGTTCTTTTGCAGAAAAGGATTCAAGCCAGTCACGCCAGATGTTGAGGTATTTGTTGCTGTTTTTTGGCAGCGTTTTTTGATGGTAGGTTTCAAGGAAAAGCCTCAATACCAGAGGGTTGTTGATTTGATTGTAAATGGAACGGTCAAAATCTGCAATATCCGAAAAGGTAAATCGTGGGTTGAATTTGTTTTTGTTTTTCTTGGTGTAAATATTCCAGGCTTCTTGCAATTCAACCATGTTCATGGCGGTTAACCAATTGATGTAGGCATGAAGGCCGGTTTCCCCTTCCGGATTATCGCCAAACAGCAATTCCTGGTCACTTTCATTTAATTTAAAACGATGAATATCGGCCCCTGTATTGGCCCGGCTGGTGACTACAAATTTTAAAGTCCCGCCATTAAAAATTTTGCTTATAGCAAGGATTTCCTCCCACACTTCTTCTGCATTAATTGCCTCATTGAGTCCATCAATCAAAACAACAGTGGGTTTGTCCTGGCTGCCGGCTATAGCCTGATATTCTTCCAGTCCGGTCGTTGGGTTGATGTTTAAAACAAAGGCTATTTGCTCGGTCAGTGTTTGTTTTTCCATTCTGCCAGCCCTGATTAGCAGGCAGGGCAGGTCAAGTTTGTTGTATTGCCGTTGGATTTCAGCAAGCAGATTGGTTTTTCCGCTACCAGCCTCTGCCGCTATAAAAAAGATGCTTGCTTGGGCACCAATCCATTCATGGAGTTTTGCCTCCAGGTCTTTGCGATTTACGTAAACCTCCGGAAGTACTTTCTTTTCATTGATGAGGGTTTCAATAACCAGCTTGTTTTCGGCTGCAATACGATTGATAAAGGTGTTCCTGTCAAATTCTCCGGAAGAATAGCTTGTTTCATTCCGTTTTTCCCTGAGTAGCAGGTTAAGCCTTTCCAGCACCTTGCCTGAGGTCTGTTTTTCGGTGCCTTCCGGGCTGAAAAATTTGATGGTTTTACCGGTGTGGGATTCGTAAATGAATATTTGTTCCTTGTCTTCTTTAGAAACAGACACTTCGCCTGGGACGATATAAAAAGGCAGAATATCAAACTGTTCATTATTTTGGTTTTCAATCCATACCCTTGCGGATTGTTGCTGTCCTTTCTCCACAATGTGAATTTCAGCTGACTTTAGCAGGTATGTTTCTCCGTGCTCATGTTTGAACATTGGAAAGGGTTTTGATTGGATTAAGTCTGTTAGCAGGTATTTAAAGATTGGATAGTATTCTTGCCAGATTTTTTGAGATGTAATTTCATTCAGTGTTAGCCCATGGCCCAGGTATCTGTTGCGGAAGTTGATGAGCATTCCAATGCCGGTGGCCTCCTGTCTCTTCAATTGAATATCGCCGTTGATATCAGAGTATTCAATTTCTCCATTGAATAATTTTCTTCTTTTGCCGGTTTCAACCCGTTCGTAGTGGTTGAAAATTCCTGTGTCGAAAAAGGTGTGTTGTTCTTCTTTTAGGTACTTGATGGTTTCTCTGATAAACTCATTCCAAGAGCCAAAGGAGGGCTCTGCAATGGTTTTGTGAAAAAGAGCAACCATATTTCTGTCCTTAAACTGGCTGTTAAAAAATTCAGAAGCCGTGATCAGGCCAGTGTATTTCAGATAATTAAGAAATGTATCCTTCAGCAGGTTTATTTTTGTCCATGCGTGCTTTTCCTGCAGGGCTTGTCTCAGGGGGTAGGCAATGACATAGGGCAATTCCCGTATTAATTGAATTTCTTCATCATTCAAGGCTGTAGGATCGAACAATGGCAGACTGCAAACAGGACAATTTTTTATCTCCGAAGGGAACACGGCCTTTGCGATGGCCATTGAGCACTCTTGATTTTGGCAGCTAAACCCCATGCTGCGAATTTATATTTTAATCCGCGTAACCTTGTTTTTAGTTTTAACCGGTGCTGATAGCGTCTTGGAGCCAAGTTTCAGAATGTGTAGCACAGGGTCTTTTCATTGCTTTATGTCGTGTGTGTTGTTAAAAGCATATCAATTTTTTTAGTAAAATAGGTGCCTGTGTGATTGCAATGGTGGTTTTTACATCGCCATTTTCTTTGTTTTTTACTGAAATTCAAAAATATCATTATCACTACTTTCTGATGCATGAACATGATAAATTCGACTTTTTGTCAAGTATAGTTATCCACATTTTGAAAAACAATCATCCGCCCTGTTTTGGGTTTTATTTCCGAGGTAAAAGTCATTGAAAGTCAATTATAATGCTCTTATCGGATTCGATTATCTGAATTTATTGTGCTCTTTTTTGTGTTGATAATTGTGGAAGATGGTTCGTAATATACAAAAAAAATCTGCACAAGGCAAACACAATTATCTTTTCTATGTTCATTTGTGTACATCATTAAAATACATACACGTATGGAACATTTCAACCTATTGACGTCTAACGTCATCGCAGCCGACAACTACGTAGCATTTACGTTTTTCATCGGCACCATGGCCATGATGGCCGCTTCTGTGTTCTTCTTCTTTGAATTGGGTAACACCTCAAAAGACTGGAGAACTTCTGTTCTTGTTTCCGGTATTATTACCTTCATTGCAGCTGTGCACTACTACTACATGCGTGGCTACAACCTCGAAACCGGTGGAGAATCTCCCGTATTCTTTCGCTATGTGGACTGGTTGCTGACTGTGCCTTTGATGTGCGTAGAATTCTACCTCATTACTAAAAAGGCGGGTGCCAAAGTAGGTCTGTTGTGGAAACTCATCCTCGCCTCTGTAATCATGCTGGTTACTGGCTACTGGGGTGAAGCAGTTGCCCGCAATCAGGCTGCCTTCTGGGGTCTGGTTTCAGGTCTGGCTTATTTCTGGATTGTTTGGATGGTATGGAAAGGCGAAGTTGCCCAGCTGTCCAAAGCCAGCAGCCCTGCTGTGCAGAAAGCCATTGATTCTTTGTTGAAATTTGTTGTTATCGGATGGGGTATTTATCCCTTGGGTTACCTGGTAGGTACTGCCGATGGTCAGTGGTATGAGTTCTGCAAGAACTGGAACCTGAACATGGACATCATCTACAACATTGGTGATGCCGTTAACAAAATCGGATTTGGTCTGGTTGTATATGCCCTGAGCAGAAGCGAAGACTAATTCAATACACTCATTACGAAAAAGGGGTTCTGATGCAATCATGAACCCCTTTTTTTAAGCTCAAAATGATGAAAAAAAGCCACATAAACTGTGATTATCTCTTCGCCGGTGCCGGTGCTTCTGCCACACTGCTGCTTATGCGGATGGAAAAGGCAGGTTTACTCGCCGGAAAGAAAGTGGTGCTTGTGGATACTGATTTCGAATCATTGAGCCACAAAACTTTTTGTTTCTGGGCAAATCCCGAAGACGATATTGTGCAGGATTGTCAAGGGCTAATTCAAAAAACATGGAATCATCTGCGTATCGACAGAGGCGCTGAAACACCGCTTAAACCCCTTCAGTACCATTACATATCAGGGATGCAAATGCAGGATGCCATGCAATCCCTGGCCGCGCGCAATGGCATAGAGCTGGTCAAAGCCGCGGTTACATCCATTGCCACGGACGATTCGGGTGTGGTAGTGTTTACCGGTATCGGCTCCTATATAGCATCCCGTGTATTCGATAGCAGGCCTGCCGGTTTTTCGGCTCCAAAACCCAATGAAAGCAGCCTGTTTCAATCATTTATCGGATACATGATTGAACCTGAGCACCCCATTGAGAATACTGATTCCATGGATATGATGGATTTTGGTGTTGAACAACAGGGTGCCACCCAGTTTATGTATGTGCTTCCCTTATCTGAAAGAAAAGCGCTCGTGGAGCTTACCCGTTTTGGGGTAAATAAGATAACCGAACAGGAAGCTGCGCCGGTGCTGGAGAATTATATACAGCAGCATTTTGGAAATGCACAGATTCTGGAAACAGAGACCGGTTGCATTCCCATGTGTTCTGCTCTGCTTGAAGTCAAGGAATTGCAAGGGGTGGTCCGACTGGGAAGCAGGGCAGGCGCGATTAAGCCCGGAACAGGATATGCGTTTAAAAACATGCACAGGCAGGCCGTTGAAATAACCACACAGTTAAAGGACAAACAGTTTTTTACTACTGACTTTAATGCTGTGCGCTTCAAATTCTATGATCGCCTGCTACTTTGGATTCTCGCTACAAGCCCAAGCAGGGGTAAGCCTATATTCCAGCAATTATTCAGAAGAAACAGCACCCCGCGAATCCTTCAGTTTCTGGATGAGAAAACCTCCTTTTTTCAGGATGCGGGTATCCTGCTGAGCTTGCCGTTTCGCCCTTTTTTAGGTGCTCTTAGACAAGATCTCAGATACAATCCGCCAGCCATTTCAAAGCCTATCATGCTAACGTTGCTGTCTCTGTTGCTGTGGTTTGCTTATGCCTTGTTTCCTGCTGTTTTTGTTCCACTGCAGTGGGCTTTGCTTTCGGTAGGGCTGTTTATTGTAGGAATTCCCCATGGCGCACTGGATTATTTACTGGAGACGCGGAGGGTAGAGGGAAGACCTGAACCAGTATTTATTGCAAAATACCTGGGAATTATGTTGCTGTATCTCCTGCTTTGGTGGCTGCAGCCTGTAATTGCAATGGCTTTGTTTCTAGGGTATTCCGCTTTTCATTTCGGACAGTCGGATATTCAGGAGTGGCAAATTAGCCAATACCGCCACCTGAAGTCGTTTTTATGGGGGACGGGTATACTTGGCATCATCCTGTTTTCGCACCCCGTGGAAGCAATGGCTGTGATTGAAGGAATGGGCGTGGCTATTGCTGGGACTATTCCTGTAGGGAATTTAGTATATGTATTGATTTTGGCAACACTTATTTGGGCATTGTTTGAGAAAAAGCCTAATGTTATTTGGAGTCTGCTAATGCTCGTAATAGGCATACAGTTGCCCTTGCTTTCTGCTTTTGGGCTGTATTTTATAGGTCAGCACAGCCTGAACGGTTGGTCGCATTTGCAAAAAGGGATGGGGGCAGCAGGTATAACCTTGTTTCGTAAGGCACTTCCATTCACAATGGGTGCGTTGCTGTTGCTCATGTTGTTGTTTTTGCTTGTTTATAAAGGTGTATTGCCATGGTTAAATAATCATTGGATTTCAGTTTTCTTTGTTTTCTTGGCTTGCCTGAGTTTACCACACGTTTGGGCTATGCACCGCTTTTATGCCCGAAGCAGGCAATAATAGCTTTTTCAGGCTTTTTATAATGTAAAAGGCATGATCATGGCTTCTGCCTAATATGACTTTAGTCCATAAGTTGTGTATGTAGGTGGTTGTTTTTTTGAACCCAGTCAAAATTATGTTTTCATTTTATTTCACCATAAAATCATGGGTAATAACTGCGTTGCTACTGCTCATTATTTATCCGGAATCATCGATGGCGCAGCAGTCAGATAACGCAGCACTTATTACCATAATTCGCAATGCGGATCCAAAATCGAAAGTTCAAAAACCGAAATTGTACATCAACGGTAAAAAAACGTGTATCATCCCCGATGCAGGTTATACAACATTCGCGCTTAATCAGGGCGAGCACACTGTTTTTGCAGTACTTAATAAATCTTTGAGGGCCGGTGAGGAAATGAGAGAAGCGTCTTTGAGTATAAATGCAGAGCCCAGACAGCACTATTACGTATTGCTTGTTATTCCTGATTTAAAACGCAAAATAGTATCGGTTACCCCCATTATGGAATCAGGAGCAGTAAGGCTCATGAGAGATTACAGCAAATGCGACTGTACCAATCCCAATCCCTGAGACAGATACATTTTTGTCTTGTGGGCTATACTTGTCCATTTACTTTAATCTTAAAACGGTTATGGTATTTTTTGCCATAGCTCGCCATTATTGCCTTTGTTTGAGCTGTCATAATAAGCTAAATGATTTCAATGGCCATATTTAAATTGTGGATCATGCTATTTTTTAGGGTTATCCCTATGGTTTTTAACAATGGTGATTGTATTTTTGGGAAAATACGTTCTCATGATACCCAGCCGCGTCTTTAAAAATGTTTCTGATAGGCTCAACTTTTTATTCCCCCCCGACAGCTTTGTCTACATCAACCTAAGTGCAGAATCAACTGGTCGGTTGCCTGCCAACAGGCGTTTCTCACTTTGCGAGCAGTTAGAACAACGCGGCCTTTCGCTGGCATTTCCCCCCGATCTGGAAAACGATACATTGGATCTATCCAGGTCTGATGAGGATTACTGGACCTACCATTTTCCCGGTTTGAAAAACCTCCACCGACGCAAACAGGGTATTCTGGTGGGTGAGCTGTTGCGTGGGGTTGATTTAAAAATGGCCGGGCTTCTAATACTGCGTAAACTGAATATTCCGGCCAACCAAGAACATTATTTGCTGTATTTTGGGCATGACGGGGCCTGGTGTTGCAATGAATCTGAATTTCAGTCAGAGGTAAACATGACCAATCTGATGATTCATGTTTCCCATACCGGCATTTTTCCATGGATTTACAATGAGCGGAATTTAGCCGTTAGCTACAGTATGAATGAGTCGGCGGAGGAGTCCTATAATGCTAAATCTTCCGGTACCAGACTAAAACTATTACAGCTGTTTGGGCTGCAATTTAAACAGCAGCAGGAAGAGGATCCCGATTTTGAACAATGGGACAGGCAGGCTTTGCTCCAGGATCAGGATGTGCTAAACACCTTGCAGGCGCTTCAGCAAACTGAAACAGAGAAGGGTTTCTTCAAAATCATACGCGGATTGCTGCAGGAAGTTTATTACGAAATGCCAAATGAGGCATACCGAATGGCACCATACCTTGCGAATATTATCGGACAGGACCGTGAAGAGCCCCATCGTTTGCGCATCAATCCGTTTAATAACAGTGTGGATTTTCCGGAACTGGATATTGTCATACCCCTTAAAAAACTGGATTTTGCCCTGTATCGGCTGTTTTATAATCATCCCAAGGGTTTTCGGCTCAGTGAGCGTCAGCGCTACCTTGATGAGATGCGTGTTTTATACCGCAATGTGACCGGTAATGATGATACCCAAATCAATGCGGTTCTTGAGCCTATGTTTATTTTGTCGAAAGACAACGGAAGCATGAATCAGGCGATTTCCCGAATAAAAGCAAGGTTCCGCTCCCGGATGAGCGAATGGAACATTAAGCCATACATCATTTCCGGGGGGCGGAACCAGCCCTATCGCATTGCCTGCGATAGGAAATTCATGTTACCGGGTTAATCAAGGTTTTTTGAACCGGCTCAGGAAAGCCATTTTCCCGTTGTAGGCTTCATTGTTGTAGTCGTCCATCATCGTTTTCATACCGGCACTGCTCTTGCTGAAATTGCGGTAATTTTTGATATTCAGCTCCTCAGCTGCGCGCCACACATCATGGTCTGCACCGTAATAGGTAAACTCCCAGCCTTTTGCTTCACACTCTGTGATGTACTGCCGAATGCCGGATATGGTCCATTCCCGGCTGCTGTTCTCTTCTCCATCGGTGAGAATAAATACACTTATGCGGGTGTTTTCTGCTGACAGGTTCTTTACAAATAGGTAGTTTTCCAGTTTTTTCAGTGCGCCGCCTATGGCATCGTTCAGGGGTGTTCCACCCATGGGCCTGTATTGCGGTGCTTCTCCGTTCCAGCGCTGCACCTCCTGAAAAATCAGACGTTCGTTGAAGCGGTTGTCGGCAAAAGTCCACAGATTCACATACTGCTGCAGTTCAGGCAAATCGGTCTGTTCCATTTTGATTTTTTCGAGCAAGCCGATAAAGGTTTCTTTGGTGCTTTGGGTCATGGATGCCATCGAGCCGCTTTCGTCGATGATAAAAAGGTTTACGGCGTTTGCAATCTGGGTGTTTTGAGCATTTGTCATGGTGTTTTGGATGTTTAAAAGGTGAATAAAAAATTTGAATTGAGCACAAATATTCAGCGGTTCAGGATGCCGGGCTCCATTCTGTCAACCTTGACAAAAACAAGCGGTTTTTAAAAATTGGCTTATATTAATTGTGCATGTGCGTGCACGCGCTCACATTGATTTAAGCGCGTGGCGCAACTGCAGCGACAGCCTGACGCTTACTTGATTTTCAGCCTTTGGTGTACCAGAACAAATACCTGCGCGCAATTTCTTCCATTGTGCAGGCGTTTTTCTCCATCAGTTTCATGCGTTGATTCCGTATGGTATATTTTGATTTTTTGGTCTCCTGAGATAGTTGCACTGTAGATTTTCCCTCAATCTGAGCCAGGATAACAAATTCTTCGGAAGGGCTAAACAGTAACCTAGGGGTTTCTTCGGAGATACGGCTTTTTGAATGGGAAATATCGCTGCAAACAGAACAGCGGAAATAAAGGTTGTTTATCAGGCTTTTCACTCCCTGCTTCAGGTCCTCCATGTCTGAAGACTTGGAGACAACCACCCTGGCCTTGAATTGATCGCAATGGTCAATAATAGTAGGATTAATGAAACCGGTAAAAACCATGAACGGAATTTTCTTTTTATGGCATGCTTCCGGCAGCTCCAGCTGTTTGTAATCGCCTATCTGTATGTCGGTAATAACAAAATCGGGTGAGGCCCGGTTTATGCTTTCCAGTGCAGTTTCCCATGCAGTAAAAAATTCTATTTCTATGTTATTTGCAATTTCCCTGATAATCATTTCCAGCAAGTGCGCAATGCCGGGGTGGTCTTCCAGAATGAGTATTTTCATTTATTCCTATGAATCGGGAAGATAATGCTTTCTTTGTAAAAACCATCCTTGTATTCTGTTTGAACGCGGGCTTTGAGAAGATTCAATCTTTCCCGAATGGTGGATACCCCACGGCCCTCCCTTGGGGTTTTTCGGGTTCTGCTTTTGCCCTCAGTCTCGTTTTGATATGAGATGGAAATCAAAACCTCTTTATCATCGGTATTTTCAAACAGGCCTATGAAGATTTTGGGTGGTTTTGCATGCGATGCAATATTGGATATTTTCTCCTGCATGAGCCTGTACAGCTGGTGCATGCTCTCTTGTGAATGCTGGTTTTCAAATTCAATATCCATGATGATTTCGGTGGCAGATGTGCTCATGTCAGAGGCCAGCCTCAAAAACCCCTGTTTGATATTGCCCGACATAAGTTCCTTTGGGTAAATGTATTCCACCAGGTATCTCAGGTCATCATGAAACCGGTTCAAATCTGAAATTCCCTGCGAAATATGGCTATACATAACGGGTTCGCCAGACTTCTTGAGGCTGTCATGCAGTTCGCTTTTAATCTTCAGCAATTTGCCCGCTACAAAATCATGCAAATCGTTGGCTATGCGCTTTCTTTCAGTTTCAATTTTCTCCAATTCCCGGATTTTATACCTTCTGAAAATCCGTATATATCTCTTGATGTAAAAATAAGAAATCAACAGCGTGCCCGAAAGCATCATTGCACCGGGCAGTAAAAGGAAAAAGATTTCACTGAGTAAAAGGTCGCCGCAGTTTAACATTGATGAGAATTAAAGTTGAGTACATTAAAGGCCAATAAACAAAACTTAACTTACTTGACAGCAAGGATTCGTGCCAGTTGATTTTTGAATTTATCATTAAATTCATTAAAGATTGATAATATAATCCCAAAAATATTAATATATCAATTAAATTAACAAGTCGAAGTGATTTCCGATTAGCCGTTTTAATCAGCAGCAGCAATATGCCGGCCATGCACAATGTAAAGTTGATATTAAAAAAAAGTATGTTGTCTAACAAAGAAAATAACACTGCCATTCCTGTTAAAAAGCCAAAAATGTATTTAATATAATGGTCGGTTAATCTCGCAATGACGCTTATTGAAAGGCAAATTGGGAAGAATATGTTGTACAGAAACTCAATAGAAGAATCATTATTATCGCTAAAAATAAAATTTAAATTCGGATCGTTTTTTTGAGCAAATAAAAAATCAAAAATAAGGCATGTATAGACATACATATGAACCGTAGATGTGGAGCGATGCATACCATTTTTTAAAAGATTCCTTACCCCTGAAAAAACGGTAAATAACAAAAGAGCTAAATAGCTGTATGTCAATGAAAAAATGGATTGGATTAAAGCAACGGAGAATTTTGAGAACAAATTATAGGGCAATTGACAGCCCTGTTCATAATTTTCCCGGAAGTCATATCGTTGCCATTACTGTCCACACCCACAATCACCAGGGTTAACTCGCCTGTTGCATTTTTGGCAAAGTACGTTCTTACCGCTTCGCAATCTTGCTGGTTTATGATTTCCCGGTAGGCATCGGCAGAAATTTTAGCTGCCACGGTCTGGCCGGTAAACAAGGTGTCGTTTTGGTATGCATGGGTCATGGTGATGGCTTCGGCCAGGGTTATTTCATGTGGGTTGCTCATGCCTGCAATGATACCCAATTTTAGTTATTTATGACTACCTAAGAAAAAAAGCTAGGTTTTAATATTGCCATGGTGAATTAATAATGAAAAGCATGAATTAATCTGGTCGTAATCATTTTTCACTTCGCGAATAGGTTGCGATTACAACTTAAAAATTTGCCTTATGAAATCAAACAACCCGATTTTAGAACAATTCCCCACCCTGGCAGATTGTTTTGCTGCCGTATACCGAAAAACCGTTTCCGGAAAGGCAGATGCCCAATCCTTGAAGCAGGATAATGAACTGGATGTATATGCCAAAACCTTGAACATGACCCGCGATGAGCTGGTGGTGTTTGCTTTGATTTTTCACCATCAGTTCCGTATTAAACCCATTGAGGAAAACCGCCTGTATGACCTTGCCGAAAGGCTTATGGGCAATCGCGGAGATGCTTTTGACGTGGTATACAGCTTCAAACGCCTGAGGGTGGTATCCGAGGCAGATCATCCGATGTCGGAGCCCAAGATTGTGCTGCAGCGTGCGGTATGGTCGGCTGCACGCAAAAACGATATCAATTTTATACGTGAACTCAAGCCCATCGGCGTGATGCGCATGATGGAGTATTTTCGTTTCAACCTGCTGGATCACGATTTTTTAAATGAGCGGGAGCTTCACGAAGAGCTTGAGTTTCTCTTTGCCGTGAATGAAAACCTGACACTGGTAAAGAAGATGCGCAGCAGCCTGAATGTGCTGCACCGTTTTGTGCTGTGTGCTATTGTGGCGCGCTTCCTGATTGAAAACCGGCCGTTTGAACTGCGCTACATAGAACGGTTTGTTCGCGCCGGAGCCGGCTTTGCCTCACTGAAGCAACAGATTGCATCCAATGCCTGGGGGCCCATCAAGGCAGGGATGGTGCAGCACGCGGGCAGCGCCCTCATGAATGATGATATGGAGCTGGAGCTTACCACCAAAGGGATTGAGACATTGCTGCCAGAAGTTAAGGCAGAACTGGAAGAAAGCCTGAAGGAGCGCTTCAAAACGCTGCCACCAAACGCCATTGATCCCAAAAAGATAAAGCCGGCAACCTTGCTGTTCAATCCGGATGTAGAAGGCCAGGTACGCGATTTGCACCGCCTGATTCGCCCCGGTAAATTCAGGGAATTTAAACGCAAAATGCCTTCACAAGGACGTATGAGCGGTCTGACGATTCTTTTTCACGGAGCCCCGGGAACAGGCAAGACAGAGCTGGCACTGCAACTGGCAAGACAAACAGGTCGTGCGGTTTTTAGGCTGGATGTAACGCACATCATGAGCAAATGGGTGGGTGATTCTGAAAAGAACCTTAAATCATTTTTTCATGACTATGGCCGAGCATTGCATTACATTAGCCCCGAGCCCATCCTGCTGCTGAATGAATGCGATGGTTTGCTGATGCGCCGCATGGCGGTCAATTCTTCCGTTGATCAGATGAACAATGCACTGCAAAATATTTTGCTGGAAGCGCTGGAAAACTTTGATGGGATCCTCATCGCCACCACCAACATGACCCGTAACCTGGATGATGCATTTGAGCGCCGTTTTCTGTATAAGATTCAGTTTGAATTGCCTGAAACAACCGTGGCGGTTAAGTTATGGAAACAGGCGGTGCCATCCCTCAAATTGCATGAGGCAGAGCATCTGTCAATCCGCTACAGGCTGAGTGCTGCAGAAATTTACAATATAGCCCGCAAGCTGGCTGTGCAGTCTCTGCTGAATCAGCGCACCCCGGAATTTGATCTCATCTGCCGCCTTTGTGATTCTGAAAAGTGGAACCACCAAAGTTCGCACGCGCTGGGCTTTTCCTAACTCCCTCCCAGTTTGGTATTCCGTTCAATTACGTGCAAATTTGCAGTAGATGACAGGGTTAATCATATGTCTTGGGCTCTACCTCGCCGCGCTCATATATGCCAGAACGGTCCTCAATAAAGGGCTTGATAGCCTGAGTGCGGAGGATAAAGGCCGTTTTCTTGAAATTAGCCTATCCGTTAGGAAATGGTCTCTGATTTTTTTAATCGGTATCATCGCATTGTTCTTGTTTGCTTCACGTGCCGGTAATCTTTCCTTCGCTTTACTTTTCGGATCTTATATCGGTGCTTTGCTGTTTTTCAATAACGGGGTTATTGTTGCCATGGTTTTACGCAAGCTGAAAGCGGCCGGTATGCCCGATTTTTTTATAAAAAAGTTTATTGCATCCTCCGTAATAAAAATAGTGGCCATAATCCTGGTGGCGGCCGGATTTATTTACCTGATTCAAACCCGTCAATTTCCGCTGTGATGTACTGCATTATTATCTCCGGAATTATCTGTATGTCTCTATTGGCATCCTGCTCCATTACCAATACTGCCAAAATCAAGAAGTGGCTGATGATAGGCGAAGGTGGCGGTATTACGGGCGCATATACCCATTTTTACATGCTTCCGAATGGTGAAATTTACCGTCGAGAACAGTTTGATTCAATATATATTCACCTAAACCCCATGCCGGGTCGCATTGCCTGTGGCTATTTCAGAGATCTGCCGTATAATCTCTTTAAATCCATTGTATGGTGCAACAAGGGTTTGGAGAAGACCTTTACCTGGATTTACTCCAAACAGTGCTCAGAGAAGGCTGATGTATTTTGTAACTTTCTGCTGGGCGAAATGTATAAGTACAACCCTACTGCCTCGCGATGAAGAAGGTACTGGCCGCCTTGTTCTGTATTGCCTGGTTTGCCGATACTGTCAACGCGCAGCTGCTTTGGCGCGTAACCCATCCGGTTACGCAGAAATCGTCTTTTCTCTTCGGAACCATGCACCTGGCAGGTTTCAGTTATTTTGAAAAGCATCCGGCTCCGCTGGACAGCCTGAAGAAATGCGCCCGGGTTATCACAGAGGCCGAGATGAGTGATCGCGGAGCCATGTTTACCATGTTTCGCTATGCCGCCATGCCCGAAGGGATAAAGCTTTCCGACAGTTTAACCCGTAGACAGTGGCGCAGATTGGACAGCCTCCTGCAAAAGGGAGATCCACCCGTGAGCGCTTCTGTGTATGAAAATTTTAAGCCAGCCCTGGCAGAGTCTGTGGCGGTGATAAAGTTGTATGGCGATGTATATAAAGAATTTGGGCAGGACAATACCCTTCCCATGGATCAGGGAATTGACGATTATGCCTTCAAAAACGGGTTTGCCCGCGATTATTTGGAGACTGCCGAAAGCCAGTTCGAATTGATGTTTGTAAAGCCCTCGCTTTCCCTGCAGTTTCGATCTTTGCGGCGCCTGCTGAATGGCGAGGAAGACAGCGCCATGCAGGTGTATGTAAGCCGCAGTTTAAAGTTGCCCGAATACTATGAAAAGCAGGCTACAGACAGCATTTCCAAAATTGTGGATTTAGCCGTTACCGGCGATGCGGAAGAGCTGGCCTGGAACAGGCAGTTGCTGGAAGAGAGAAACAGTATGTGGGTTAAAAAGCTGGAGACATTGCTTGAAAAAGAACGCTGTTTTGTGGCCGTTGGTGCCGCACACCTCATGCGGGAGGATGGACTGGTAGCGAGCTTCAGGCGCCTCGGTTACCGGGTCTCACCCGTTATTTATAAATAAGCGCCAGCGTTTCTTTGCGCTTAATTTTATCCGTTTCCGTAAATAAAAACTGTTTTGCAGTTAGAATGGCTTTCGGCCTCAGGTAGGAGGGTTCAAATGGTATTTTTTGCAAATCGGGGGGTGAAATGCCCTTTTGTATGACCAAAACAAGCTTTTCTCCCAGTATTTCATCGGCTACACCCGCACAGAAAAAAGTACCTTCTGTCAATCCGGAATGCTTTTGTATAAGGGCTTCCACTACTTCTGCCGCGATTTTTACGCCTCCGGAATTGATGATGTTGTCGGCACGTCCGGTTATGGAAAACGAACCGTCTTTTGCAAAAACCACAACATCGTTCGTTTTTAATACACGATTTTCCGTAATCGCATTGCTGAACTGCAGACAGCCATTTTCGCTGAGGGTTGCTGTGGTCGGAAGCAAAAACCGGAAACCCGGTTCGTCTATACTGCGCAAGGCTACGTGGCTGTATGTTTCGGTCATGCCATAGGTATGCAAAAACAGGGGTTTTTTGAGTGCCGAAATTTCTTTTTCCAGTGCTGCAGCTATACCTGCCCCGCCCAGCAGCACAATCCTGAATTTCAATAAAGCATTGCGGCTGCTTTCATGGGCCCAGATATGCGAAAGCTGCATGGGTGTTAGGGATATGATAGTGGCGGTCCCTTCGTAATTCAGCAATGGATTTGCTGCAGGTTCTGCAACGTCTGTTGGCACGCCCCAGACTTCAGAACGAAACAGCTGCATCAGTCCGCCTACTTTGGTTAAGGGCAAACAGCAATGGATGCGGTCTTCAGCGTTCACGGACAGTGCATCGCCAGTGATGCTGCAGCTCAGTTCAATGAGGTTGCGTTTCAGCAGAAACAAGCCCGGTTCGCCGGTGGTTCCGCTGCTGCTCACAGGGAATTCAGTTTGCCCTGAACGCCACTGCCGGATGATGTTTTCAGCTTCCTGTGTAAGCACTTATCCCAATGCTTTTTTAACTTCGGAAACCAGCGTGTCAATCTCCTCGCGGCTGTTGTAGTAGTGGGTGCTCACACGAACGCAGTCCACGTTGTTTTCTCCAACATAGCGCAGCGTGATTTTTTTGCTGTACAGTCCAGTCACGAACTCCGAACTCGCCTTGGGGTTGCCATTGTTGATGCGAAATGCCACCTGTGCACCGCGGCTTTTGGCTTCCGTGGGGGTGAGCATGGTGATTTTATCGCCCAGTGCCATCAGCGATTCCTGCAGATAGTTAGCCAGGCTACGCACCCGGTTTTCTATGCGTTCCGGCCCGATTTTTTTGTAGAGCTTCAACGCCTCCAAACCGGCCTCATACATGGGCCCGCAGAAGGTGCCGTAGTAAAAACGGTGGGCTGTGTCCACCAGTTTGCCGCCCGTAGGGGGATTGGCAGCCATATTGAATTCGTTGCTGGAATAGGCCGCCACATGGGTGCAGCGGGTTTTTGCGAGCATATCCTTTCGCACATAGAAAAAGCCCATCCCCAATGGCCCCAGGGCCCATTTGTGCAGGCAGCCGCTGTAGTAATCGCAGTCTATTTCGTGCACATTGAAGCGGATCATACCCAGCGGGTGGGCCCCGTCTATGGCGGTAACAATATTGCGGCTTTTGGCCAGCGCACAGATTTCCTTCACCGGCAAAATTTGCCCTATGGTGCAGGGAATATGAGGCACGGCAATCACCCGGGTTTTCTTGGTAATGGCTTTTTCCAGGTTGGCCAGCGTTTCATCGGCGGTTTTGCCTAGCGGAAAGGTTTTGATGACAATGCCATCCACATTAGCCCGGTGAAGCCAGGCGATGCAGCCACCGGCATGTTCGTGGGTTGTCATCAGCACTTCATCACCTTTGCTCATGGGAATGCCCCAGCAAGCGTGGTTGATGCCTTCACTCACATTTTTGGTAATGGCAATTTCTTCAAAATCACAGCCAATTAGTTCGGCAATGGCTTTTTGCAAATCGTCTGTATGCCCGGGGTAGGCGCCTTTGGTGGCGGCATTTTCAAACCCGTTTTGCAGGGCAGAAAGCACAGGATATGGGGTAATCCCCATGGTGCCGTTATTCAGAAAAATCCGGCCGTTTTCAATGGGAAACAGCGAGGCCCGTAGGGCCGACCAGTATTGTTCGTCGTCGGTGGCAGCGGGTATCACTGAAAATACATCCCGGATGCCCGCCTTGCTGCCTGCAGCTGCCATAAGTGCTGCTGCGGTGAGGAAAGATTTTCGTTTCATGCCTGTAATCAATACAAACATACAAAAATTGCCGGCTTTCCCTGTCGTTCGGGTTTGCAGTTTAACCCCTATTTTTGCGGCACAAACCTCGCGGCTATGAAAGTGATTGGAATAATGAGCGGGACCAGCATGGATGGTGCAGATCTGGCTCTTTGTGATGTGCAATTCAACGGCAGTGAATGGACTGCCCGGGTTGAAACCGCCAAAACCTATCCCTACAATGAAAAGTGGCGGGTTCGGTTGTCACAGCTTAAATACCAGAATCCTGAACTGTATGCCAAAACAGACGTCTTTTACGGGCATTACCTGGGTGAACTGGTCAATACATTCTGCAAGGAAACCGGTGTAAAGCCCGATATGGTGGCTTCGCACGGACACACCATTTTTCACAATCCCGAACACCGGCTAACCGCACAGGTGGGTGATGGTGCCACCCTCAGTGCTATATGTGGCCTTCCCGTGGTTTCCAATTTTCGCCGTGCCGATGTGGCGTTGGGCGGTCAGGGTGCACCGCTTGTGGGTATTGGCGATGAACTGTTATTCCCGGAATACGATAGCTGCCTGAACCTGGGTGGTTTCTGCAACATCAGCGCCGAGGCGGATGGCCGCCGCGTTGCCTACGATATCGCGCCCTGCAATATTGTGCTGAACCGTGTGGCACGCGAACTGGGTCAATCCTACGATGAAGACGGACAAATCGCGGAAAGCGGACAAATTATATTTCCCTTGCTGAACCGCCTTAATGATATTGAATACTACAGGCAGCGCGGTCCTAAAAGCCTGGGCCGAGAGTGGATCAACAAAGGTTTCTGGCATATTGTGCGCGATTTTGACGAAGAGCCCGCAGCAGACCGCATGAAAACCCTGGTGGTGCACATTGCCCGTCAGATTGGTGCTTCACTCAATGCCCTGCACGGCGATAACGGTGCCGGACGTGCGGTGCTGGTGACAGGCGGCGGGGCGCACAATACCTCCCTCATAGATCACCTGCGCGCTGAGACCGAGGCGGAGATTGTGGTTCCCGAAGCATCCCTGGTTGATTATAAAGAGGCCCTCATTTTTGCCCTGCTGGGCGCCATGCGTGTGAAAAACATGCCCAATATTCGCCATTCGGCCACCGGAGCCTCGCGCGCCTGCGTTAGCGGCTCGCTGGACGGCGATTTCTCAAACTTATTTTAACCTACACAACGTGAAATTAGATCAACTGATAGCCAAATTCGAAGGCAAGCGCCCCGAAATTGTATTTGAATGGAAAGACAGCGAAACCGAAGCCGAAGGCTGGGTGGTAATCAATTCGCTCCGAAACGGCTCGGCAGGCGGCGGAACCCGCATGCGCAAAGGGCTTGACAAGAGGGAAGTGGAGAGTCTTGCCAAAACCATGGAAGTAAAATTTACCGTGGCCGGTCCACCCATTGGTGGTGCCAAAAGCGGCATCAATTTCGATCCCGCAGATCCACGCAAAAAAGGCGTGCTGGAACGCTGGTATAAGGCCGTGCATCCCTTACTGAAGCATTACTATGGCACAGGAGGCGACCTGAACGTGGATGAAATTCACGAAGTTATTCCTTACACTGCAGCCAACGGATTGCTGCACCCCCAGGAAGGCACGGTAAACGGGCATTTGAAGCATTATACTGCCGAAGAGCGGCTGCGTGCTATATCCCGCCTGCAGGAAGGTGTGGTGTTGCCCATAACCGATGAAAGGCTTAGTCCGGATGTGGCCCGTGGCTACACCGTAGCCGATATGATTACCGGATGGGGCGTATGTGAAGCCGTACGCCATTACTATGAAATATACGGCGGCTTTATGAACGGCAAGCTGGCCATCATTCAGGGCTGGGGCAATGTGGCTGCCGCCGCTGCCTATTACCTGACCAAGTATGGTGTGCGTGTGGCCGGTATCATCGACCGCGAGGGTGGCATCATTGCTCCCAACGGCCTGGGTGAGGAAGAAGTAAGGCAGTTGTTTTTAAACCGTGATGGCAACAAACTGGTGGCGGATAATATGCTGAGTTATGAAGAAGTGAATGCCAAAATTTGGGACTTACCCGCGGAGATTTTCATCCCCGGTGCTGCCAGCAGGCTGGTTACCGAAGACCAGGTAAACCGCATGGCCGCAGCCGGCATGGAAGTGGTAAGCTGTGGTGCCAATGTGCCTTTTGCCGATAAGGAAATATTTATGGGTCCCATCAGCAGGCTTGCTGATAGCCGCATGGCGGTTATTCCCGATTTTATCGCCAACTGTGGTATGGCGCGTGTATTTGCCTATCTCATGAAGAAAGATGCCGAAGTAACCGATGTGGCTATCTTTAAGGATGTGAGCAAAATTATTCACGGATCGGTGATGCGTCTGCACCAGTTCAATCCCAAACAAACGGGTATCAGTGCCAAAGGCCTGGAATTGAGTTTGACCGATCTGGTATAAGCTGTAAAATCCTATGGGTATGCTAAATCGCAATATTGCGATTTAGTATTATCCTAATGTGATTTACTTTTTACGGAGCGTTTCCACGTAGTCGGTGAGTGCTTCCAGTTGTTCGGATGACAGTGAATTTTTGTAAGCGGGCATTGCGTTTTTGCCGTTCATAATCTGGTGTTTCGTTTCGTCACGGCTGAGGGTAGATGCGGTAAGGTCTTTAGCACCATTCAGCATGAGTTTACCGTCTTCGCCGTGGCAAACCGCACAGTTATTGGCTTTGTAGATTTCTTCACCTGTGGTAGCCGCTGCGATTTCTTCTTTATTGCCGGCAGGGCGTTTTTTGTGCATTTCGGCGAGGCCGTAGGAAAATACAATAAGCAGCACGCTGAGGGTAGCCAGAATTTTATTGTTGCGTTTGAAGCCAACAACGGCAAGGGGGATGGAGGTAAGCACCAGGGCAATTTTAATCCACAGCAGGTTTGATCGTATTTCGGGAGCCAGGTTTGCCATCAGGTAGATGCCGGTAAACAGAAACAGGGTGCTGATGACCATTTCAAAGATGCGCAGGCCTTTTTTGGCGAAGAATGTTTTCAATCCTTCCACATTGAAAGTGAGGGCAATCCATTTAAAGAGATACAGGGCCAGAAAGAGGATAACGGCCGTTTTGTGCATGTGTAAGAATCCTGTGTACATAGTTCAAAGATAGGAAAACAGTTGTATACCGAATGAAACTGCAATGAACTTTTGTGCAATTGGCAACTTTACCTTAATTTTGCAGCCCCTTAACGGGAGACCCGATCCCATGCCGGCGGCAGAAAGTGTCGCAGATACCGGAAAAAAGAAACACATCGGG
Source organism: uncultured Flavobacteriaceae bacterium (assembly GCA_964626685.1). GTDB lineage: Bacteria > Bacteroidota > Bacteroidia > NS11-12g > UBA955 > RGEC01. The sequence continues at coordinate 9,766 of CAZVJY010000001.1, read as the reverse complement.
ATGTAGCGCAGCCCGGTAGCGCACTTGCATGGGGTGCAAGGGGTCGCAAGTTCGAATCTTGTCATCCCGACCAACCACAAAAGCCCACACGACAGTGTGGGCTTTTGTTTTTCCGCCCGATCCCAAGCTTGCTTGAAGGTGAAGGGCGGAAAAATAAAAGCCGGGGCGATAGCCCGGGCTTTTGTGGTTGAGGCCATCCCCTAAAGTTCACGAGCGAGAGCAACGAGCGAGTAACCAATCGCATGGCCCAGTCTGCCCTGGCAAAGCATGGAGTAAGCGTAGGCAGTGCGTGTAAAAGCCTGGAGACGTGCAGCGGCTTTTGGCTTTTGTGGTTGAGGCCACCCTCTAAAGTTCACGAGCGAGGGCGACGAGCGAGTAACCCTCAGCTTGAGTTAAAAATTAGAAGTGCAGCGTCAGCAGTTTATTCATGCCTGAATAACAATGAATGTATTGACCGGTTTACATATGGTTTACATAATTGGAACTTTTTGTTGATCAACCATCATTTGATATACGTGTTTGGCCTGAACACAAAAGCTGATGCCTTTTGTGTTTAGGGGTTCGTTGTTATGCCGAATCGTATTTGGTCTCGCCTGGCAAAGACCAATCTTACGGAACCTAAAAAACCACTACCTACCTCACCTTATTCCTAAACACCATCGTATATCCCGCCGGCAGTTTAGGCATGATAACCCAGTTAGGACTGCTCAGTTCTGAATTACAGCCCCTGCACAATTCCATTTCTATGTTGTAGGTGTAGGTTTTGGCGTTGTCGTCAATAATCAGTTTTCTGTGAAAGGCAACATTGCACGCATATACTTTTAGTTTATATCCCACCAGCATGTGTTGCGAAAAATCAATGTTTTCCAGTTTTTGGGTGTCGCAAAACTTGAGGTTTTTCTGTTTGAACTCCGTCCATTTTACGGCATCGTCTATGACATTTTGGCTGTCCAGTGCGGTATAAAGAAAGCAATCGCCAAAATTATAGGCCTTCACAATGCCACCGGATTCGGTGTTATCCAGGTTGCGGCACTCACGGTTACAGCCAGCCATAAAAAGCAAAACAGCCGAAAAAATGAAGACAGGTAAACTTCGCATTGAATGCAAATGTAATCAACCTAAATCCATCAGGCACATTTTTTGTTGATCATATATAAATCACCCAATCGTGTAAACCATGAGAAAAAGATTTTCCAACATACTGGTTTTTTCAGTGCTGCTGCCCATTGCATGCGGTTTTGGCGGCGCCTGGATTTTTGTGAGCAGGTCAGCGAAGGCTGAAATGTATGCCAATACGGCAACTTCCGGTGCCTACCGCAATGTTAACCTGTCAGAATTGCCCAATGGCTTTGTAAAAGCTTCTGCTATCAGCACGCCTTCTGTGGTGTTCATTAAAACCCAAAGTACCGTTCAGATGCAAAGTCCGTTTGGATGGTTTTGGGATTTTGATCCGTTTGGCAGCCGTGGAGAGGCTACCTCTACCGGCAGCGGTGTAATTGTGAGCAAAGACGGATACATTGTCACCAACCAACACGTAATAGCCAACGCCAATAAGATTACGGTGGTGCTGAATAAACAAAAACAGGAGTTTACCGCCAAGGTGGTGGGTACAGAACCCGGAGCCGATCTGGCATTGCTTAAAATAGAAGCCGATAATCTGCCGGCTATCGTGATGGCCAACAGCGATGATGTGCAGGTGGGCGACTGGGTACTGGCAGTGGGAAATCCTTTTAACCTCACAAGCACGGTTACTGCAGGTATTGTCAGTGCCAAGGGGCGTAATATCAACATTGTGCAGAATCAGTTTCCGATTGAGAGCTTTATTCAAACCGATGCAGCCATCAATCCCGGGAACTCAGGAGGAGCTCTGGTGAATACCAGCGGGCAGCTGGTGGGTATTAATACCGCCATTCAGAGCAATACTGGCAGTTATGCCGGCTACGGATTTGCCATTCCTGTGAATATTGTAAAGAAAATTGTGAAGGATCTGGTGGAATTTGGCGTGGTAAAACGTGCCCTTCCGGGTATGGATATTGTGGATTTAACCGCAGCCAAAACGGCGGCGGCCAAACTAAGCCGGGAAGGCGTGGAGGTAAGGGAAGTGCTTGAAGACGGTCCTGCCTGGAATGCGGGTATTCGCAAAGGAGATATCGTATTGTCGGTGAACGGCTATGCTACTGCGTCCAAAGCTTTGTTTGATGAGTATCTTTCATACCTGCGTCCGGGAGATGAAGCCAGGCTTGTTTTATGGAAAAACGGAGAGGAGAAAAATGTGACATTAAAACTCATTAGCAAGGATGATAACCGTGCACTAACCATGAAAGGCGCGGTGAACAGCAAGGTGCTGGGTGCAGATTTTCAGCCCCTTAGTGCAGCCGATCTGGGTAAATATAAAATTTCTGCCGGCATCAGGCTGCTTAATGTGGCTCAGGGTGGTTACATTGCCCGTATGGGCCTGAGGGATGGCTTCATCATTCTGCAATTCAATGGTCGCAGTTATACGGAAGCCGAAGAGCTTATCAGTGTGATGGAAACCACCACAGGCCGCATCCGCATTGATGGCATGGACCGCAACGGCAACCGCAGCAGCTACACCTTTTTCAGCAACTGATGCGGATTGGTGCGCAGGCTGTAACTTTGCAGTATGCCACTACCAAGCATTCCCGGCCTGAAGTACACCGATTCGGGCAACTTCTTTCTCATGGCAGGCCCATGCGCCATCGAGGGCCGCGACATGGCCTTTCAGATTGCCGAAAAACTGGTTTCACTTTCAGATGCCTACCAGATTCCCCTTGTTTTTAAAGGTTCTTACCGCAAAGCCAACCGCTCCCGCATCGATTCCTTTACAGGCATAGGCGATATCCCTGCGCTGGAGATTCTGGCAGAGGTAGGGCGCACCTTTGGCATTCCTACCGTCACGGATATCCACGAATCGCATGAAGCCGAAATTGCGTCCGCCTATGTGGATGTTCTGCAGATTCCGGCCTTTCTCTTCAGGCAAACTGAATTGCTGGTGGCGGCCGCTAGAACAGGCAAATGTATTAACATTAAAAAAGGGCAGTTCGCGTCAGCAGGCGCCATGAAACACGCTTTGCAGAAATGCATAGACAGTGGCAACGGCAATGTGATTTTTACCGATCGCGGCAACAGCTTTGGCTATACCGATCTGGTGGTGGATTTTCGCAATATACCGGAGATGGCCGCGATGGGTGTTCCTGTGGTTATGGATGTGACCCACAGCCTGCAGCAACCCAATCAGGAGAGCGGTGTTACAGGCGGTAAGCCTCAGTTGATAGAAACCATTGCCAAAGCGGCGATTGCCGTAGGTGCCGATGGTCTTTTCATTGAAACCCATCCCAATCCGGCGGTGGCCAAAAGCGACGGTGCCAATATGCTGCCCCTGGATAAGCTGGAAGCCTTGCTGCAAAAGCTCCTGAAAATTCGTCAGGCAATTCTGTAAACATAAAATGGTTAACCATAAAAAAAGGCCGCTCATGCGGCCTTTTTCGTTATAGTAACAGATTACTTGTTCTTTTTATCGGTATCATTTGCAGGGTCTGCCTTAGGCTTTTTAACCACTTTTTTCGGCAACAGTACCAGTTCGGTATCTGTTTTGTATGATTCGGCCTTGAAGGGCTTGAAGAAGCTCTTTCCGAGGGTGGGCTGTTCCACCTTGTCCGTAATGGTGAACTGTACTTTTTCAACTACATAAGAACCGATGGTGATTTTGGGAACCTCAAACTTATTGCTGGGGAGTTTAACGTCACCGGCTTTGATTTTTTCGCCTTCCAGGAACATGCCTTTGTTGATGAGTTTTGATTTCATCCACTGGGCGGCTACTTCTGCGGGAACAGCTGTGTTTTTGCCAATCAGGTCAAAGGCAAACTGAACGCTCTCAGTTTCCTGCACCATAGCAGAAACCATATTTACATTGCCTTGCTTGAAGATACGCACTTTTACGGCGTTGCTTTCATCAATGGCAGGTTTTGCGGGGGTATTGGGTTTGGCAGGGTTTGCCTTGTCAGCGCCCGGACCGTTGGTGTTGTTGCCGTCAATTTTTGTATCAACCTTCACACGCGATGAGAGGCCTTCGCGGGAGAATAGAACGGTGGTACGGCGGTTTTGCTGGTGCTGGAATTCGTCGCAGGCAACGTAGTACTTTCCACCCTGTACCTTGATTTCCTGAGGCTGGTAGTCCTGGTATTCCATTTTGATAACATTGCCACGATCGTCTTTGGTAATAACCGCTTTGCGTGTTTTCTTGCGAATACCGTTAGAATCCACATAATCGTAGTAGGGGGTTAAGCCTGCAACTTCGGCGCCTTCGCACTTACAGTCGTTGGTAAGCTTGGTTTCACCGTAACCTTTGGCGGTAATGCGCTTGGGATCCACCTTCCATACACGTACCAGGTAAGAAACGGCACTGTCTGCACGGCGGCCCGCCAGTCTTTCGTTATACTCCTTGCTTGCGCGGCAGTCGGTATGTGAGCCCAATTCTACATTGAGTTTAGGGTATTTTGCAAGTACATTTCTTGCAAATGTATCCAGAACACGCGCAGCATCCGGACGAATACGGGCCGAATCAAGGTCATAGAAAATGGGCAGCGTGATGATTTCATCCAGCGGATTTTTCAGACAGAAATCCTGTATCAGTTCGGTGCTGAACTTAATACCCTTGGTGGTGCGACCCACGGGTGCGCCGTCAAAGTAATATTCTTCGGGATACTTTGCCTGCAGTGTGTAGTTATAATTGGCTTTCAGCTTTTGGAAATAACCTCCCAGTGCATCTGCTTTTAGCACGTGCTTGGTTGTGTCTTTATCGTTTGTAATGTAAATCGTAGCGTTGGGCAGTACTTTTTTGGTATTGCAATCGGTAACCACACCACGAATGGTAATCACCAGGGGTTTGATGGTGAAATGGTAGATGTCATCATTGTTCTTACGATCGCCCCGGTTGCTGGTAAAATACCCTTCCTCCGAATTGTTGTTGGTGAAAGTGATACCAAAGTCGTCACCACCACTGTTGATTGGCTCACGAAGGTTCTCTACTTCCTTCCAAACACTTACCTCATCGGTAGGGATGGCTGTGAAGAGGTCAAGACCTCCGAGGCCGGGTAATCCGTCCGATGACCAGTAGAGTTGTTTGTTGTGCTCATTCACGTAAGGGAAATATTCGTTTCCGGCGGTGTTGATCATGGGACCCAGGTTAACGGGTTCGCCCCAGGATTTAGAGCGTTTGCTGTAATTGACAACCCAGATGTCAAAGCCCCCGAAACCGCCGTTGCGGTCGCTGGAGAAGTACATTTTGGTACCGTCGGGTGACAGGGCAGGGTGGCCATAGCTATGGGCTGTATCTGATTTGCAAAAATCCAGGGGATCGCCCATTTCCCAGTCCTGACCTACTTTTTTCATCTGGTAAATAGCACATTTCTCTGCTTTCCCGTCAAAACCGCCGCACTGGGTCATATACATGTTTGCGTAGCGTGAATCGAAGGTGATGCCGCCTTCGTTGTATTTGGAGCTGGTTTTTTCAACGAATACGGGAGCGCCCCATTTTTCTTTATTTTTCTTGCCTGTTTTTTCGATGTACCAGATATCACTCCAGAAGTTCATTGTACCTGCATAAATGCGTTTGGTTTTGCCACCTTCGCGGTCTGATGAGAAAAACAGGAGGTTGTCTTTTTTGCTGGCAATCATGGGTGCCCAGTCGTTTTCTTTGGTGTTGGCTGCTTTGAAGTTCTCAACCACAAAACGTGAGCTGTCCGGAGTCCAGCGCAATGCCAGTTCTGCGCCGGCCTTTTTATTCATGGCAATGCTGTCACCGGGTACTTCCTGGAGGTAGGTGGTGTATGCCTCTGAAGCCTCACGGTATTTTTCCATCTTCTTCAGCATGTTGGCACGCATCAGCAGGGCGCGCGTGTTTTTAGGGTCGGTTTTCAGCACTTTTTCGTAAAGCCTGTTTGCCTTTTCGTAGTTGTTGTTCATACGATAGGCTTCGGCAGCATAGAATATTGCGTCCTTTTTCTGGTTTTTGTCTTTCGCCTTTTTGGAAACCGCCTCAAACATTTCTGCTGCCTGACCATAATAGCCCTGGCCATAGAGTTTCATGGCTTCCCTATAGCTTGCTCCGCCGCAACCTGAGATTATCAGGCCAATGGCCAGCCCGGTTAAAATAAACCAACCGGATGTGGGGTAGTTTGTCAGTTTGGAAGGATTGTTTACCTTGGTCTTATCGAACCTCATCATGCCTTTTTGTGCTAAATAAAACGCTAAATAATACAATATCTCTCAAACTTGAAAAGAAAAGCGCAGAAAATAGCAAAAAAATATTGACCAATCTTGCAGCAGTGCTTTACTGATGCTGGATTTTAAGCCGCTTCACAACAGCCTGATTTCCGGTTCCGTATTTAACCAGGTATACGCCATCCGGGAGCGCGGAAGTGTTAAAAATGTAAGTACTGCCTTCCTTGCGGCACTGAGCGGAAACGACTTTTTCGCCCAGTACGGTGTAGATTTCGGGATATTGCTGAGCAGTTGCCGGGATCCCTTCGATGACAATGCTAATCTGGTTGTTGGCCGGATTGGGAGTGATGCCCATGCGAATGTCGCCTGCTTTTGCGGCAGAAACCGCGAAAACGAGCATAGCGAAGAAAATAAACTTCAGGGCCTTCATGCCCTTTGCAGTGCAAACGGTGTGCCAGATTAAATACCTATAGCCTGTCGGATGCTTTGTTTTTGCTCAGCGGTATAGCCACCTGTTTCAAGGGTGCTCTTCAGAATTCTCTGACAGGTAGTCTGTTGTTTGAAATATTGCAGCACCTCTTTGGCAGGACCGGACAGTCTGGTATTGAAGTTCAGAATGCATGTGTACAGGTTTTTAACCACGGCTTCGTTACAGATATTGAGTCTCTGCAAGGCCTGCATGGCCAGCACACGGGTTCTGAATTCGTACCTGTCGCTGCAGTAATCTGTGAGAATCATAATGGCATTGCCTTTCATGTCGGGGAAAACCTCCGTACTGAGTTCCAGGTAGCGTATTTTCAGGTTGTGGGTATAGCCGTCAATTCCTGTAATGGTCTGCAGGTAGCGGGTTCTCTTGCTCTCATCGGGCACGGCATCCCAGAGTTTTAGCAGGGCGGTTTCGATAATGAAATAGCTGCTGTCATTCAGAGCGGATTCAAAAATAGGCAGGGTATTGTCATTAACGGGCAAAGTATTGATAACAGCTCTGCGAACTTCAGTCTGTCTCACGCTAAAAGCGTTTTTAGCAAAGTTGATGTCTTCATTACCTTGCAACCATTGTTTGGTGATTTCTGCGCGAATTGCTTTATGGGTTTCTTTGAAAAAGGCTGCCTGCAATACCACTTTTTTCTTTTCAAAAGGCACTTTTGACAATGCCAGCAGCGCATCGTAGCGGTCCAGCATGTCGCGCGCCCTTAACAGCTGCTCCATATACTCCTCTGCGCTCTTTTCAAACGTGATTTTCTTGAGGATATGGCTGCCTTCATCAAACAATGTGAATGCCACTGTTTTGTTGCCCGGGATGGGAATAATTACTTTCTGGAAGGCCTTGTCGATGATTTCTGTGTGGCGCGATACGCTGCCGTCCGCATAGTATACCGCAAAATCCACAGGCATGCGGAAGGTGCCCACAGTGGGTTCCATTTTATGGATTTGCTCAACCGTGAATTCGGTACCGGCGGGTGTGGTTTGTCTGCTCACGCGATAATGGGGTTCTCCGCCGCGGTAAATCCACTGATCGAAAAACCAGTCCATGTTCATGCCGGTTGCGTCCAGCATGGCTTTTTCGAGGTCTACGGTCATTACACCGTCGAAGGCATGGCGGTCGAGGTACAATTTGATGCCCCTGCGGAAGTTGTCGCGTCCCATCACGTGTTGCAGCATGTGCAGCACCGACGCGCCTTTGGGGTAATGACGGGCACTTCCGGCTTCGCTGTTGCGCACGGGCAGGCTGTTTTTCTCGCCGGCGGCGATGGCGCTGTTCATGTTGCCGCGGAAATACCAGGCGGTTTCATCGGGTCCGTAAACCGAGCCCACAAATAAACCGGGGTAATAGGTTGCAAAACTTTCCTGCAGCCAGTGGTCGGCATCGTTGCGGGCGGTAATCAGGTCGCCAAACCACTGGTGGGTGGCTTCGTGGGCATTGGTAGTAATGTAATTGCGATCGAGGAAAGTTCGGCTGTCAACCCATGAAAAATCACCCAGGGTGGTGGCACCCGTGTTTTCCATGGCACCAAACATAAAATCCTGGATAATTACCTGGCTGTAGCTTCCCCAGGGATATTTTACGCCGGTTTCATCTTCCAGAAACTCAATAATACGCTCGCTGTAGAGACTGGTAGGCTCTAATCTTTCAGGGTGTTCGGGGTAGTACCAGAACTGAATGGGTGTTCCGCGCTTGGTAGTGGTTTTTTTGATGGCATATTTGTCGATAGCCAGCATCAACAGGTATCCCGCGTGGCGGTTGTTAATTTTGTAATGCCATGTGCGGGTTTTTTTGTCTTTGTTTTCCCTGTTGGATAGCAGCTGGCCGTTTGACAGAACATTGTATTCTTTTTCAAATGTCACCTGCACTTCGGTAACGAATTTGTCGCCACGGTCGTCAATCATGGGGATCCAGTTGCGGTTGTCAATGCCTTGACCTTGCGTCCATATCTGGCGGCGGGTCTGGTGGGCGGGATCGTCAATTTCAGGCACGTTCCAGCCAATAAAGTAGATGCCTTTTTTGGGTTTGGCGGTATATTTTATTGTTAAATTATGCTGGCTGTTGTAGGCCTGTTTGAGGTTGGTATTGCATATCAGACCGGCGGCGTTGTAGCGAAAGGGGATGGATTTCCCGTTCAGCCACACACTGTCTGCGATGATACCGGGTGCATCAAAAAATATAGTATCAATATTGTCTTGCAGGCAGCGAAACTGGTGGGTAACGGTTCCCAATACCTTGGCCTGCGCAGGCTGGAATGCCACATTCAGTTTCATGTGAATAATATCTACATTGCGGTTGCGTTCGTGTCTTCCGGGATCGGTGTGGTAGCAGAGCAGGTCGTTGTGCTGGGCAGACATTGGCATGGAGGCCAGTGCCAGTGAAGCAATAAGGAGAAGTTTCTTCATAAAGGGAACTGCGAAAATAAGCAAACTTTGCACGGTGGCAAAAGTTTGTCAGTTGGCGTTACGCCTGTCCTGAATTATAATAAACAAGACGATGAGAAAGGGTGCGAGCATAGTTGAACGAATATACGGAAATTTTTTGAGCAAGACAAATTAAATCAATTCCCCAGCACTTTTGAATCTGTAAACATAACGCACAAGCAAAGCCCTGGGCTTTGCTTGTCTCGGCCCAGCCGAGAGGGCACGAACCCGTCCCGGCTGTGCCGGGACCGTGACAGGGCGTCATTCTGATATAAGTATGTTTGAGTTCTGTAAAGCGAGCCATTCAAAATAATCTGACTTACATTTTTTGAGTTTTTTCTCGCGAATAAGTGCGTCTTTTTTGGTGGAATGAGCTTCTACATAAAATAATTGCCATGGCAATTTACCGGAAGTAAATCTGGACAGCCCGCTGTTATGCTCTTCGAGCCGTTTTTTATAATCCTCAGTAAATCCTTTGTAGTAAGTTCCGTCTTTCAGACTTTTGAGTATGTATACGTAAAACATAACAAAAAAGCCCCAATGTGGGGCTTTGCTTGTCTAGGCCCAGCCGAGAGGGCACGAACCCGTCCCGGCTGTGCCGGGACCGTGACAGGGC